>CAVVAI010000018.1:0-439205 GCA_963746085.1 uncultured beta proteobacterium | reverse complement strand
TGCCCTTCGATCGCCGTTGGCGGGAAGGTCAGGTTGATGGTGAGGAGGCAGATCAACGCCATTCCTTCCCCACCCTCTTCTACGAGAGCGCTGGCTTCACCTGCCGCACCTCGTACACCTCGAGGATGTCGCCCTGCTTCACGTCGGGGAAGTTCTCGAGGACGATGCCGCACTCCATCCCCTGGGTGACCTCGCGGACGTCGTCCTTGAAGCGCCTCAGCGAGGCGATCCGGCCGTCGTAGACGATCGTGCCGTCGCGCACGAGGCGCACGGTGGCGCCGCGGGACGTGCCGTCGGTGACCATGGAGCCGGCGATCGTGCCCACGCGGGAGGCCTTGAAGATCTCGCGGACCTCGACCGTGCCCACGGTGGCCTCGACCTCCTCGGGCTCGAGAGGCCCTCCATCGCCTGGCGCAGCTCCTCGACGACCTGGTAGATGACCGAGTAGGTGCGGATCTCCACGCCCTCGCGCATCGCGACCCGGCGGGCGTCGCCCACCGGCCGCACGTTGAGCCGATCACGATGGCCTCGGAGGCCGACGGCCAGCATCACGTCCGACTCGTCGATGCCGCCCACCGCGTCGTGGATGAGGTTCACCACCTGCTCCTGGGGGAGCTTCGGCGATCTCGTCCGCCAGGGCCTCGAGGGAGCCGGCCACGTCGGCCTTCACCACGAGGTGGGCTCGGCGGCCTCGCCGCGCGGCGCGGGCCATCACGTCCTCGAGGAGACGCGCACGCCGGCGCGGCGCGCGAGGCCCTCGGCCTTGAGCCGGTTGGCCGCTCGCCGGCGATCTCCTCGCCTCGCGCTCGTTCTCGACCACGCGGAAGTGCTCGCCGGCCTCGGGGACCCCGTCGAAGCCCATGATCTCCACCGGGGTGCCGGGCGTGGCCGCCTTGACCCGCTCGCCGAGGTAGTCGTGCATGGCGCGCGCCCGGCCGGGAGGCGCGCCGGCGACGACGGCGTCGCCCACCTTCATCGTGCCGCGCGGACCAGCAGGGTAACCACGGCGCCGCGGCCGGGGTCGAGCGCGCGACTCGATCACCGTGCCCGACGCCTCGGCGTCGGGGTTCGCCTTGAGCTCCTGGATCTCGGCCATCGTGATCACGGTCTCGAGCAGGCTTCTCCAGGTCCTCGTGGGTCTTGGCCGACACGTCGACGAACTCGTGTCGCCTCCCAGTCGGCCGGCGTCAGGCCGCGCTGGGCCAGCTCGCCGCGGACGCGGTCGGGGTCGGCCCCCTCCTTGTCGATCTTGTTGACCGCCACGATCATCGGCACGTCGGCCGCCTTGGCGTGGTCGATCGCCTCCACGGTCTGGGGCATCACGCCGTCGTCGGCCGCCACCACCAGCGACCACGATGTCGGCCACCTGGCCGCCGCGGGCGCGCATGGCGGTGAAGGCCTCGTGGCCCGGCGTGTCGAGGAAGGTGAGCGTCGGCCGTCGTGGTGCGACCTGGTACGCGCCGATGTGCTGGGTGATGCCGCCGGCCTCGCCGGCGGCCACCTTGGTCTTGCGGATGGCGTCGAGCAGCGAGGTCTTGCCGTGGTCGACGTGACCCATGACCGTGACGACCGGAGGGCGCTCGATCATCTCGTCGGGCGAGTCGTCGTAGACCGGCTCGTCGGGCACCTCGTCGGCCGCGTGCTGGATGTCGACCTTCTTGTCGAAGCCGTCGGCCAGGACCTCGATCGCCTCGTCCGGGAGGGTTGGGTCAGGGTGGCCATCTCGCCGAGCTCCATGAGCTTCTTGATGACCTCGCCGGCGGAGAGGCCGAGCGACTCCGCCACCTCCTTCACGGTGGCCCCGGACTTGATCTCGGTGACCGGGATCTCCTGCGGCTTGTCGGGCTGGGCGGTGAGGTCGGGCTCGACCCACGGGGTGCGCCGGCGGCGCCCGCGGCGCCGCGGCGGGGCCTGCTGCTGAGGCGGCGGCCCGGGCGCACGGCGGGAGGCCTGGGAGTCGATCACCACGCGGCGGCGGCGTCCTGCTCCGCGCCACCTCCGGCGGCGGCGCCTCGCGGCCGCTGCGGGTGGGTCGCGCCGCGGCCGGTGCGGCCGGGGGCGGCCTCCCCGGCGGGGGGTGCGGGGGCCGGTTCCTCGGTCGCGGGCGCGGTTGCGCCGCCGTTGCGTCCGGGACCACCGTCGAAGGCCATGGCGATGTCGTCCTCGTCGACCGACGAGGCGGCGGCCTTCACATCGAGGCCCGCAGCCTGCAGCTTCGCGATCACCTCCTTATAGGGGATTCCGCGTTCCTTCGCTATCTCGTGAACTCGCTTCTTTCGCCATTTCTCTCCGTCAGTCTAAATCGTTGACGTCAACGCTCACCCGGGCCCGAAACGAGCGGGAGAACGCCCGTCCGCTCGCGGCCCGGGCCCTGCACTGCTCATCGGCGCAGAGGTTGTGCGCCCCGCGCCTGCGCCGAACCCTGCGGATCGGCGTGCACCTGTCCGTCGGGACCGCGCACGAAGCGCCGTAGCTCGCCCTTGGGAAAGCTCCTCCCGCACTCCACGCAGCGGCGGCCGGAGACCCTATGCGCCTTCCTCGGCCACCCCGCCGCGGCCACCTCGTCGCCCTCCTGCTCGGCCAGCGCCTGGTGGGCGGGCAGGCCGCAGTAGCGTGAGGCGGGAAGGGCGGCGTTGGGACAACGCTTGCCGTTGGAGAGGATTGCGGCGCAACGGCCCGTGGTCTCCTCCTCCTCGTAGCCCATGTCGGCCTCTTCGTTGGCGAACTCGGTCTCCGAGCGGATGTCCACCCGCCAGCCGGTGAGGCGGGCGGCCAGCCGGGCGTTGAGCCCGTCCTTGCCGATGGCCAGCGAGAGCTGGTCGTCGGGCACGATCACCGTCGCCTGGCGGCCCGTTGTCAACCAGTACCTCGCGCACGCGAGCGGGCGAGAGCGCCTTGGCCACGAAGCGCGCCGGCTCCTCGTTGAAGGGGATGATGTCGATCTTCTCGCCGCGCAGCTCGGAGAACACCATTCGCACGCGCGAGCCGCGCGGGCCGACGCAGGCGCCGACCGGGTCGACGCCGTTGGTGTGCGAGACCACCGCGATCTTCGAGCGGTAGCCGGGCTCGCGGGCCACGTTCTGGATCTCGACGAGGCCGTCGGCCACCTCGGGCACCTCGCGCTCGAACAGGGCCCTGATCAGCTCGGGGGAGCGGCGCGAGACGATGATGCTCGGCCCCTTCGACTCCTCGGAGACGTCGGTGATGATGGCCTTCACGCGGGCGCCGTGGTCGTAGCGCTCGCCGCCCACCTGCTCGGACCGCGGAAGCAAGGCCTCGACGCGCTCGCGCAGCTGGACGAGGGTGTAGCGCGAGTCCGACTGCTGGACGATGCCGGTGATCAGCTCGCCCACCCGGTCCTGGTACTCGTCGCTACATCATGTGGCGCTCCGCCTCGCGGATGCGCTGGAGGATCACCTGCTTGGCCGTCCGGCGCCGCATGCGGCCGAAGTCCTCGGGGGTGACGTCGCGCTCTTCGATCTGGTCGCTGTACTGGGCGAGCACAGCGGGGTCCAGCTCGGGCTCCTCGGGCGGCCGAGCTCGCCGGTGTCGGGGTCGATCGTGGGCTCGAGGTCGGCGGGGTCCACCAGCGCCTCCGCCTCGCTCAGCAGCTGCTCCTCGAGGTCCTCCGGAAGCAGCAGCTCGTTGACCACGAAGTCGCCCGTGTGGTGGTCGATGTCCACGCGCGCGTAGCGCGCCGAGCCCGGGCTCTTCTTGTAGGCCGAGAGGAGGGCGTCCTCCAGAGCGTCCATAAGCGTGTCGGCGGCGATGCCCTTCTCCTGCTCCAGCACGTGGATGGCGTCGACGATCTCCTTGCTCATGCGTCCTCTCCTCTCCCCATCAGGTTGCTGCGGCTGATCTCCTCGTACGGGATGGAGACCACGCCGCTGTCGGCGGCCACTGTGACCTCGGCCTCCGACGCCCCGACCAGTTCACCGGTGAAGCTCTTGTGCCCGTCGCGGGGCTCGCGCGTGCGCACGCGTGCGCGCCGTCCCAGGTAGCGCCGGAAGTGCTCGGGCTTGACCAGCGGGCGCTCGGGGCCGGGCGACGAGACCTCGAGCGTGTAGTCCGTGAGCAGGTCCCGCAGCTCCTTCGTCGTCTGCTCGCACAGGGCCAGGGTGACGCCGTCCGGATGGTCGATCGTGAGTCGAAGCCGCTCGGCGCCGAGGCGCTCGCAGGCAAGCAACTCGACCTGGGGCAGGGAAGCGGCCAGCCTCTCTTCGATGAGGCCTTGGCTCTTGTCCTGTGGAGGGGTCATATGGTCGAAAAAAAAGGCGGGCTGCGAAGCCCACCTCCAGCCGCGGCCGGGGCCGCGGAACTTCTGAAAGTCCTAGCGGCTCAAGTATAGGCACGACTGGCGAAGGCGAGGCCGCCGGGCGCTGCTGCGGCCAGCACGACGAACAAGGGCCCCGCCGAAGCGGGGCCCTTGCCAACTTGCTTGGAGCGTCGGTTGGTGACTACGGGGCCTTGTTCGGCCTCCGCGGTCGCCTTCTGGGCGTGCTCCCACGCCTTCTTGTAGTGCTCGATGGCCTCCTTGGGCTTGCCGGCGCCGGCATCGGCATCGCCCTTGGCAAGCTCCTCGTTGGCCTTGTCTCGCTCCTTGTCGACCTTCTCCTGGCGCTTCGGGTCCATTCGCCGTCACCGGGATCTCGTCGATCGCGGTCTTGCGCGAGGTCGCGGTCGATCTGGACCAGGTCGGCGATCTCCGGGGAGACGTCCGTGTCCCTGCCCTTCAGCAGGTGCTCCACGGCCTTCTTCTCCTCCTCGAAGACCTTGTGGCCATGCTTCGGGTCGAGGTGCGAGTCGTCCACCCACAGCTCGGGATTCGAGCGACTTGTCGATGTGCTCGATCGCCTTGCCGATCTCCTTGGCGTCCTTCTCGCTCGCGGTTGCCTGCTTGGCCTCGAGGCTGTCGCGGACCTCCTGCTTGCGGTCCATCGGACCGCTTTCGTTTTTGCGCAACTCGGCGTTGTCGATCGCCAAGTCGTGGATCTCCTGGTTCACGAACCAGCCGTAGCGATCGCCACCGACCGACGCGATCGGATGCGCTGCTGTGGATCGTGCGCGCGGCCACCGTGGCGCCGGTCGAATCGAGGATGTTCAGATCGACCTAAAGTTAGCCGGCGTTGACGACCGGCGTCCTCGTAGAACCGGTGCTGGAGCGTGTACCACCCCGAGGTCCGTGATCACCTGCGGCGAGTCGGCACGTATTCGGCGGTGTGGCCGGGCTCGGGCACGGGTTGGCCGGGAACGTATGAACTGCGGAACGCGTAAGGGCTCGTACCGATCACAAAGGTCGACCCTGACGGTCCCCGCGTTGAATACGAAGTCCTGCAGGAAGCCGCCCGCCGCTGTTGTTGATCGCCGACGAGAAGTCGAAGCGATAGTCGGGGTGTGTTCGTTGCCCACGCCGTGTCGAGGTAGACGTCGACTTCGGTCGTAACTTATCCCTTTTCCGGGAACGTCGGGTTGGCCGAAGTCGGCTTGCCCAGCGGGTGAACGGGCCACTGCACGTGGTGCTTGAGCTCCAAGAGCGAGTTCAAGCACCTGGAGTTCTACTATTTTCACAATTGCGTCTACGAGTTTTTGTGGCGCAATAACCGACGTCGCTACACGGAGCGTCACGCGACGTGGGACGTGCTGGTAAGTATCCTCACGACTGGAAGCTGATCTTCGTAGGCGATGCGACGATGAGTCCGTACGAAGTACTGCAACCCGGCGGCTCCGTCGAGTACAACAACGACGAGGCGGGCGCAGTGTGGCTGCAGCGGCTGTTCTCGACGTTTCCGAAATCTGTCTGGTTAAACCCGGAACCCGAACAGCTATGGCAGTACCGTCAGTCGATCTCGGTAATCCGACAGATCGCCGGCGGCAAGATGTTCCCGATGACGCTCGATGGATTGACGCGGGCGATGCGGCAGCTAAGCAAGTAATCGCTAAGTCGTAAACGGCGGTGCCGCTTTTAGCACCTCGTCCATCGTCGTCAATCCATTCGCAATTTTCTGCGCACCGGAAAGCCGCAAGGACCTCAATCCATCGCGCGCTGCCTGACTGCGCATCTTGACGATGTCGCCCTGCTGCGCAACCAACGCCCGCAGCGCATCGGTCATCACCAGCATCTCGATCAAGCCGGTGCGCCGCATGTAGCCGGTGTTGCGGCATTCGAGGCAGCCGACAGGTTTGTAGACCTGGTCGGGAATATTCGAGCGCCAAGGACTGACGAGTTCTTTCCACAACGCCGGATCGATCGGATCTCCGACCGCCTTGCAGTGCGGGCACAGCGTCCGAATCAGGCGCTGCGCCAGGATTCCTACCAACGTCGCGTTGACCAGATAGTTCGGCACGCCGAGCTCGAGCAGGCGCGCGACCGACGACGCCGCATCGTTGGTGTGCAGCGTCGAGAACACCAGATGGCCGGTCAGTGCCGCCTGCACCGCCATGTCGGCCGTTTCCTTATCGCGAATCTCGCCGACCATGATGATGTCCGGATCCTGCCGCATCAACGCGCGCAGTCCGTCGGCAAAGCCGAGATCGATGCCGTGCTGGACTTGCATCTGATTCAGCGCCGGATCGACCATCTCGATCGGATCCTCGACCGTGCTGACATTGACTTCGTCGGTCGCCAACTGCTTCAGCGTTGAATACAACGTCGTCGTCTTGCCCGAACCGGTCGGGCCGGTGACCAGCACGATGCCCGAGGGCCGGTGAATCCAGTTCTCCCACAGCTTCGCTTCCTCGTTCGCAAACCCGAGCTCGGCGTAACTGCGCACGACGACTTCCGGGTCGAAGATGCGCATCACCAGCTTCTCGCCGAACGCCGTCGGCAGCGTCGATAAGCGAATCTCGACTTCGCGACCTGCGTTCTGTCCGGTCGTGACCTTGGTCTTGATGCGTCCGTCCTGCGGGCGCCGCTTCTCCACCACGTCCATGCGTCCCAGCAACTTGATGCGGCTCGTCATCGCGCCCATCACGCCAGCCGGCACCTGGTACACCTGATGCAGCACGCCGTCGATGCGAAATCGCGCTACGCCGAATTCGCGCCGCGGCTCCAGGTGAATATCGCTGGCGCGCTGATCAAACGCGTATTGCAGCAGCCAGTCGACGATATGAATGACGTGCGCATCGTTGGCCTCAACCTTGCCGCCCAGCTCGACCAGTTGTTCGAAGCTCGAGACGAGTGCCGTGCTGCCGGTCTTCGCCGCGCCGCGCACCTGTTGCGCAAGCTTGAAGAACTCGGTGGTGTAACGCGCAACGTCGAGTGGATTGGCGACCACGCGCAGCACGCTCTTCTTCGTGATCTGCTCGATCTCGCGATCCCAGCCGGTTAGAAACGGCTCGCTGGTCGCGATCGTCACCTCGGTCGGCGTCATCGCGACCGGCAGAATCGAGTACGTCGTCGCGTACGAAGACGACATCACATCGACCACCCGTGTGAAATCGACTTTCAGCGGGTCGATGTGAAAGTACGGCAGCGCGGCCTTCTCGGCAATCCAGCGCGTCAGCATTTCGAGATCAAGCAGCTGCCGGTCGGCTTGCGGCGAGCGATAGTTCATCTCGGCCAGCACCGCCAACGGATGTCCCGAACGCTCGCGACCGCCGGTGATCTTGAAACGCTCGGCGTCGGCGGCGGACAACAACCCATCGATCACCAGTTGTTTGATCACAAAACCGCTGGTGACCCGCCCCGGCGGCGCCTGCACCGCCTGTACGCGCGGGTTGTGTTCGCGCGGCGCTGTTGTATTTTTTAGGACTGTCGCGCCGTCTTTCGGCATTGCGCTCATGCCGGCTGCGATGCCTCGTAGCGCTTGGCCATCGACTTCGCGCGATCAGGCACGTTCTCGAAATCGGCGACGACCGCATCGACTGCCCGCTTGGTCAGCGGAACGCTTTCGAGCGGTTCAATGTATTTGCGTGCAAGGTAGGACTTCAACATGTCGGCCGACAGCACATGCGCTTTTTGATCGTGCTCGCTGGCGAACAGGAACAGCGTCCGCAGCGGGCTCATCCACCGCAGCTTGGCGCGCGAGAACTCCATGCCGTTCCACAGCTTGAACCAGTTGCCGCGCTGCCAGCGCCCGATTTCTTCCTGCACGCGCGCGTCTTCGACGGGATCGAGGCGTCCGATGTCGGTGACCGGATCGGGCATGAAAATGTCCGCCTTGTGTTCGGCCGCGGCGCGCATGATCACGTTCGTCGGTACCTTGATGCCACCGGGCACCGTCGTTACCGGGAAAACGCCCGACAATTGCATGCCGTCGATCTTGGCGCGCAACTCGGACGCCAGCAGGCTCGACTTGATGTAGGTCGCCTGGTCGACCGGCTTGACCGCCATCGCGTGCGATTCCATCAGCTCCGTGAAAAACAGTTCGCGGTCGCGCTCGGGCGCGTTGATCAGCCCGAGGCCGTCACGCAGCACGCGCACCATGCTTGGGATAAGTTTGACGAGCTTGGCGCGGTCTTCGGTGCTCGCTTTCGGCTGTACCGACCACACGAGCTCGTGAATGACATCGCGAAATGCCTTCGCAAATCCGGGCGTTTTTTCCTGCCGTATCGTCGCGGCGACGAGCACTTTGACCCAGGCGCCCAGCAAGAATTCCTTGATGTATGGCTCGAGGTCGACTCGCTCGAATGCTCTGCGCACCTGAATCGTCGTATTGATGGTCAGGATCTCGTGCTTCTCCGCTGCTTCAAGTGCCTTCTTCGCGCGCGATACAGGATCGTTCTCCTCGGGCGCGATATCGGAAACGAATTTATCGAACTCGGTGTACAGCCGCTCGAATACGCCAAGATCGGTTTCGAAGTGCTTGAGGATTTCGGTGATGACGCGGTCGACTTCCTTCATGTAACGCTGGTTGTCGTCGCCGTACGGCTCCCATCCGGCCGACGTACCCGCGATGCGGTCGATCAGCTTGCGCGCCGGGTGGGCACTCGATGCGAAAAATGCCGCGTCCAGCAGCGCCGACTTCAACACCGGAAACTGCAAGCGCGAGATCCGCGCCTTGATCTCCGACGGCACCTGCTTGTCCTGCATCACATGATCGAAAAGCATTCCGACCAGCTCGATCGTCAGCTTGTCCACGACGCGTGTCGACTTCGAGATCAACTCGTCGCGCATCCCGCTGACCGATTCCATCGGCAGCGAAAAATTGCCGCTTGGACCGAGATCGTGCAGGTTCATCTGCTGGAACTCGCCGATCGATTGCAGCAGCTGCTGGGGCGCAGGCCCGTGCGAAGGCAAATGTGGCAGGCGCGATCCGCGTGCGTTGGCTTGCAGGCGCGTTAGCAGGCCCCCAAGCAGCATGTTGGGCTCGTTCGGCCCCTGCGCAGCGTGCGCCGTTGCTTGACCGCTCGCGTCGGCTGCGCCTGAGCTGCCAGAGTTGGACGCATGCGAGCCGTGCGAGGCGGCATTCGTTTGCGAATGGCCGCCGGCGGTACCGGGCGTCTGCCACGGTGACGCTGACTTTGGTGACGCGCGCGTTCTTCGAATCGCGCGCACATCCACACCGTGGTTTGTATAGTGGTCGAGCAGTTGCCGAACGATGCGCGCCAGTTCTTCGCCAACCGGCTTCTCGAATACCGTCAGGAAGAACTCCCAGGCCTCCTTGTGAAGGTCGGTATCTTCTGCGGCGCGCAACAACGCACGCACGTAAACCGCCGGACCGAGCGGGTTTTCCGAAGTGCGAACGGTGCTTCTACCCAGCAAGAATGCAACGACCAGGTTCAGATCGCGCAGCGATTGTTCGGCGTACCCGGCGACCTTGCTGGCATGCCGCTCAACCACGGTGTTGCTCTCGACCGAGATCGAATCGACCAGCGACAAGGTTTCCGCATCGAGCGAACCCGGTGGCGCCTGGACACGGCCTACCGTGATTTCCTGAAAGTACTGGTCCTGCGTTTCATGCAGGCGCGCCATGAAGGTGTGATGCAGATCGTCGAGCTTCGCGGCGAGATGCCGTTGCACCAGAGGCGAACCGACGTCGAAGTCCCATTTGCCCGACAGCTCGTCGAGGATCGTCTTGGCAAGCTCCGGAAACGCGGCGCCGATCAACTCGTTGGAGATCGCCATGCCGGACTTAAGCAGCGCCGACGCTTGCGCAGCCGTCACGAACGGCACGTCACTGCCAGTGCTTGCGCGCGACGAGTCGGAAGCCGGAGGAAACTCCATGCGATCCCTGTGTTTTGCCTAAGTTTCTAGCTGACGCCGCACGCTCAAGCGGCTTCGACACTATAGACGCCGGACTCTATCGACGTACCATCGGGTGTCAAGCGAGTTTAAGCAGTTACTGGCGTTGAAACATCCCTAAATTGAAGGCATTAGGCGCGCTTTCGCAACGCTTTTAGAGCTCAAAATGTGCACCGAACGTATTTGCGCGGCGCAGACCCGTGACCCAACCGCGCGCCTTCAGCTTCCAGCGCGCCTCAAGCTCGCGCGCGCGTTGGTCGAGTGAAGCGAACGGCACGTCAAGCGCAGGCCCGACGATGGCCAATACCACGCGATTGCCTGCGTCAACTTCCGGCAACGCCAATGCACGACCGTCGAATGCCGAGGCGATTGCGGCAAAGCTTGGACCGAAACTTGCACCGAACAAATTGAAGGACGCGACGCCAGGCGCACGCAGCGTCTTGCGGCACGCGCGATAAAACGCGACGTCGTCGTACACGGGGCCACGCGCGGCGGCATCGTAGAGGTCGACCTGCAGCCAATCGGCACGGCCGCGCTGGCGTGGATGGCTGATGAACCCACGCGCGTCGGCGTTGACGATACTCAGGCGCGCATTATCGGGAGGCAGGCAGAACCAAGCACGCGCGGCTTCGATCACTTCAAGACTCAGTTCGACTGCGACCACGCTGGCGCTAAGTACCTCGCGCCAGCAAAACTTGGTCAACGCAGCGGCGCCCAGACCCAACTGCACGATGCGCGCCGGCTCGGGGAGGAACAAGCCCACCGCCATCATCTGCCGCTGATACTCGAGCTCAAGCGTGAACGGCCGCGCCACGCGCATACCGCCCTGAATCCATTCGGTGCCGAAATGTAGATAGCGGATGCCGTCTTCTTCAGAGAGCGTAACCGGCGCGGCTTTGCGTGGCCTTCGCACTTAGGCCGGCACGCCTTCAGCCTGCAGGTCGTGCAACATGTCGTCCACCGTGCGCTCGAACAGCGGTGCACGCTCTGCGGTCCTGATTCGACCGGCTCTTACATAGCTGCGCAATATCAACGGCGCCAAGCTGTGCGCCTTTCCGGTTTCAGCCGATGTGAACAGATAGAAATTCTTGCGCGGGCTGATCCAGCGTAGCCGTACGCGCTCGGTCTGTTGGCCCGTCCACAAATCGAACCACGTTCCACGTTGCCAGCTATCGATCATCTGGTCGATGCCGTCGTCCGACAATTTCTCCACCGGAATCATTTCTTCCGGCTGCACCGTTAGCGATGCCTCCAACAAATTGACTTCTGCATTGTTGGCGGCTACCGCGCTGCGGATGACTTCCGGGGTGATGGTCAGGTGCTGCTCGGGCTCGTCCTCAACCACCGGCGGCGGCTCGACGATCTTGACTTCGTCGAGCTTGCGCTTAAATGCGGCAGGATCGAGCGGCGCGCCGGTGCCGTACGCCACCTCGAGCGCCTTGACGGCCTGTGCATGCGACGCCATCAGGTGCGCAAAGAATTCTGCCGATTGCGCGGTGGAGAACTCGATCAGCTGCAAACCTTCGCGCACCGTGCTTAAGACCGCGGGAATCGTCTTTACGAGGCGCTTGCGGTCGTCCGGGTTGATCTTCGGTTGCACGCTCCACACCAGATCGGGAACGATGTCGCGGAACTTCTTTGCAAAGGACGGCTGCGTACGCTCGCGCAAAGTCGCCGCCACCATGACCTTGACCCAACTCTCGAGCAGAAAATCGCGTAGATACGATTCGATCTGCACTCCGTCGAACGCGCGTCGAATGCCGATCGCGGCGTTGATGGCCATGATCTCGCGCGTTTCGGCTTCCTCGAGCGCACGCTTGGCGCGCGTCACCGGATCGTCGTCGCGCGTGCGCTCCTCGGCCAAGTATTGCTCGAATTCACCCAGTGCTTTCTCGAACACTGGCGGGCCCTCATTGATCGCGACGACGATCGTGTTGACGGCCTTATTCACTTCGGAAAGAAAACGAACGTTGTCCTCGCCCTCCGGACGCCAGCCGATGCCTGTGCTCGCGATGCGATCCATCAACCGGCGCGCGGGCTGCACCGGCGAGATGAACAAATCCGAATCCGCCAACGCGACCTTCATGATCGGAAACTGCAGGCGCGATAACGCCGTCTTGATCTCGGCCGGCAGATGCTTGTCCTGATGAATGCGGTCAAACAGCATGCCGACCAGCTCGATCGTCAGCTTGTCGACTTGCTTGGTGGCTTTGTCGGCCACATGCGATCGCAGATGCGCCTCGTCGCGCTCGCTGATCATCTGCGCGGCGGCACCGCTCTTGCCGCTCATTGTCGCCAGTGCGTTCAGGCGCTGCACCTCGTTGATCGAAGCGAGCAAACCGGGATCGATCATCGCAAATTGCACCGGCGTGCCGGGCGCAAGCGGTGTGGATGCCGAGCCGGTGATGACGAAGCCGGGCGACATCATCGATGCGGCCGTCACCGGTTCGACTCGATCAAACATCGGTGCCGCCGGCAACTGCGTGTGCGGCATCGACGGAACGGGCCGACCCCCGCCGGGCACGGTCGGAACCTGCATGCGCTGATACAACGCGCTTAGCAGCTGTTCGGCGGTCGTTCCGGTCATCGCTCCGGGCGCCTGACCGCCCTGCGTGGTGCGGCCGCCGCCGGTACCGCCCGCGGTACCGATCATCGTGTTGCGAAAGCCGGTGGGTTTGAACGCAGCGGCCGCGCTGCCTTCCTGCACCCCCTTACCCTCTAATTCGTTGTTCAGCGCCGTGTAAACCGCAACGAGTGGTTTCAGCAAACTGACATCGAACGCCTTCAGTACCGCATGACGCTGGTCACCTTTGAAGCCAAGCTTGTCGATCGCGTCGCCGAGTGCGCGGCAGAACCGCACCGGATGAAACGGATTTTCACGATCTCCCAGCGCCGGAATTTGAAGCGCCTTCGCAAGCCGCTGCGTCAACGGCGTGAATGAAGCGTCGGCCGCGTTACGAATGCGGGATGAAAAGCGATCGATCACCATCGCCTCTTCCATCTCGTCGTATTCGACCAACGACAGACTCATTGCCTTTTCGCCCTTGGCCTGCGCCGGCTTGTCCTTGCCGCCCGTAAACAGTTCCTCGATCGCCGCGTCGATATGTGCGTCGACTGCGGTGAAGAACGAATTGGCGAATTCGCGCTGGTCAACCAACAGGCGCCGCACCGACTTTTTTAGCGTCGCCGACGCACCATCATCGGCGTCGATCGATTCAATCGCCTCGCGTGCCGCCTCGGCGAGCAACGGATCGAACTGCATGCGCACGGTCTTGCGCATTTCGCCAATGACGCGATGGAGTGTCGTGCGGCTGGCGCGTCCGGGAATCGGATTGGGGGTGGCGCTCACAGTTCAATAGGTTGGCGAGGCACGAAGGTCGGCCCGAGGGTCGAAAGATAGCCGATTAAGCCCGGCCAGCGGCAACGATAATTGCCTCCCATTTGGCCACAACTCGGGGTATTAAGCCCCGCTTCGGGAGCTCGAAGCGGCCCACCACTGACGCCAGATGACCAGTTTCTGCTGATACGAGCGCCCGGCATAGGCCGGGCTGGATGAGGGCAGCACGATCGTCTGGAAGCCCGCCGCCGCGAATTCGCTGGCGTACCGACCCGCCGTCTGACCGTTGAACGCGACGGTCGCCAAGCGCGGCGCGAGGCGGCGCAAGCGCGCAAACCGGTTGGCCTTCTGGTTACGAATTGATGCGTCGCCGCTGCCTTCGCGGTCGCACGCGTGCAGTACGTCCCAAATGCCAAGCCGGTGCGCGAGCACGCGTTTCAAGCGGCGATGATAGGGCAACTCAACCAACGGTTCCCTGAGCAGGTCGGACAGCAGCCGCCAGAACTGATTGCGCGGATGCGCGTAATACTGGCTTGCAGCAAGCGATGCTTCCGAGGGAAAGCTGCCGAGAATCAGACGCTCGACCTCGCGGTTGATGACCGGCGGGAAGCCGCGCAGTGAGGGTCCCGCCACCTAACTCCCGGCAGTCAACAACATCGCGTTCAACCGCTTGACGAAGTCGGCCGGGTTTTCAAGCTGACCACCTTCGGCCAGTACGGCTTGATCGAGCAATAACGCCGCCCACTCAGGCAATTGCGTGTCGTCGGATTTCAGCCGCTGCACAAGCGGATGATGCGGATTGAGCTCAAGAATCGGCTTCGCTGCCGGCGCGTCCTGGCCCGCCGCTTTCAGCAGTCGCTGCAGGTGCTGGCTCATCGCGTGTTCGTCGGCCACGACGCACGCGGGAGAATCCGTCAGGCGCAGCGTGACGCGAACATCCTTGACGCGCTCGCCCAGCGCCGATTTCACCGCTTCGATCAGATCCTTGCTCTGCTCGCCGACCTTGCGCTGCTCTTCCTTCTCCTCCGCGCCCGCAAGCTCGCCGAGATCCAGATCCCCCTTGGCGACCGACACCAGCTCCTTACCTTCGAACTCGTTCAGGAACGAAAGCATCCATTCGTCGACCCGATCGGTCAGAACCAGCACCTCGACTTCCTTGCGCCGGAAGATCTCGAGATGCGGGCTTGCCTTCCCGGCTTCGAGAGAATCAGCGGTCACGTAGTAGATCGCTTTCTGCTTGTCCTTTATGCGGCCGACGTAGTCGACGAGTGACACGCTTTGCTCGTCGCTAGTCGTCGAAGCGAATCGCAACAGCTTCGCAATCCGCTCGCGGTTCGCTGCGTCTTCGCCAACCCCCTCCTTCAGCGCTTGGCCAAATTCTTTCCAGAAACTGGCGTACTTGTCTTTTTGATTCTCGGCCAGGTCTTCCAGCATGCCGAGCACGCGCTTGGTCGAGCCTTCGCGGATCGCCTTAACATCACGGCTTTGCTGCAGAATTTCGCGCGACACATTGAGCGGCAGGTCCGACGAATCGATCACGCCGCGCACGAAGCGCAGGTACGCCGGCAACAAATCGCCCGCGTCTTCCATGATGAACACGCGCTTGACGTACAGCTTCAAACCGTGCCGCTGCTGGCGATCCCACAGATCGAACGGCGCGCGCTCCGGCAGATACAGCAGCTGGATGTATTCGGTGCGTCCCTCGACGCGATTGTGCGTCCATGCGAGCGGATCGCCGAAGTCGTGCGACACGTGCTTGTAGAACTCGCGGTACTGCTCGTCGGTGATGTCCGCCTTGGCGCGCGCCCACAGCGCGCTCGCCTGATTGATCGTTTCCAGCTCGTCGGTTTGCCGGTATTCGTTCTTGTCCTTGTCCCACACTTCCTTGCGCATTCGAATCGGCAGCGAAATGTGATCCGAATAGCGAGTGAGCACCGATCTCAACTTCCCCGCCGCGAGAAACTCGTCCTCGCTTTCGCGCAAACGCAGCGTGACATCGGTGCCGGATTCGACGCGCGATGCAGGCTCGATCGTAAATTCGCCGCCACCGTCGCTTTCCCAGCGGATCGCCGAGGCCGCCTCTTCGCCGGCGCGACGCGATACGACGGTGACGTGGTCGGCCACGATAAAGCTCGAATAAAAGCCCACGCCGAATTGGCCGATCAGCTGTGCATCCTTTTGCTGGTCCCCCGAAAGTTGCGCAAAAAACTCGCGTGTGCCGGACCGGGCAATCGTTCCTAAATGCTCGATCGCATCGGTGCGCGACATGCCGATCCCGTTGTCCGACACCGTGACCGTGCGTGCAGCTTTGTCGAACGACACGGTAATGCCGAGCTCGCCATGGCCTTCGAGCAAAGTGGGCTTCGACATCGCCTCGAAACGCAGCTTGTCGCAGGCGTCCGAGGCATTACTGATCAATTCGCGTAAAAATATTTCCTTGTTGCTGTACAGCGAATGAATCATCAGCTGCAGCAGCTGTTTGACTTCGGCTTGAAAGCCGAGTGTTTCTTTAGTGGGAGTGTCTTGCGCTTCCATGGTGTTCATAGGTTGAGACGACGGGCACAATTATCGCGCGGCCGATGGCCCGGCCGGGCCTCAGCGCTTCGCCGGCGACAGCTCGTCGCCATCCGCGTCATATGCGGGCGGGACGTCGAAGTTCAACGTGCGCAGCGCGCGCGGCCCGTGTTTCTGACCAACGTGCCAGTCACGATCATGCCGCAGTCGTGCGGCTCAGCCAACTCAATCGCCTCGTCCAGAATGAACGCCGCCAGGCGTCGCTCGCGAATCGCCGTCTTCAGTATGTCGTCGAAATCCCGGGGACCCATGCTAGGCCAAGATCGGCGTTAGTCGGCGATCTGCTGCAGCAGATACAACCGCTGATAGATGCCGCCCTCGATCGCCATAAGCTGATCGTGTGTACCCTGCTCGGCCAGGCGGCCATGATTCAGCACGAAGATTCGATCGGCCGCACGGATCGTCGACAGCCGGTGAGCAATCGCGATGACGGTAGTCTTGCCGTACAGCAGCGATAGCGCCTTTGCCATCTGCCGCTCGGTATCGCTGTCGATACGCGACGTCGCTTCATCGAGAAACAGTACGCGCGGCTCGCCCGCCAACGCGCGCGCGACCGCGATCAACTGCTTCTGACCGGATGACAAGCGCGCACCGCCTTCACTGAGCGGCGTGTCGTAGCCCTGCTCGAGTGCGCCGATGAATCCATGCGCACTGGCAGCGCGCGCAGCGGCCTCGAGCTGCTCGCCTGGCAGATTGCGTCCCATGTCGATGTTGTCGCGGGCGCTCGCTGCCTGCAGAAACGGTTCTTGCGGTACGAGTCCAACATCGGCGCGAAAGTGTTCGTCGCCGATCGTGGCCAGCGGTATACCGTCGATTTCGATCCGTCCCGCTTGAGGCACGTAGAAGCGCAGCAATAGCGATAGCAGCGTCGACTTGCCGCTGCCGGTGTGGCCGACGATTCCTACAAAGCTGCCGGCGGGCACATCGATGCTGACATCGTGCAGTACCGGCTGCTCGGGGTCATAGCCAAAGCTGACATCGATCAGCTGCACATGGCCGCGGCTGACGCGCCGTTCATGCGTGACCCGCTGCGATTCACCCTCGTCTAGCAGTGTATTGACGCGCGATGCCGCGACCAGCGCCTGTTGAAGCAGCGAGAACTGCATCGTGATCGAGATCAATGGCTCGACCACGCGCGCGACGTAGGTGATGAATGCATACAGCAGCCCGATCTCGAGCGCGCCGAACGATTCCGTGCCGAACGCCGCAATGATCGCAACGATCAGCAAGATGCTCATCGATGTCGAGCGCGGGGCGCAGCAGCCACGCATTCGCGCGCACCTCGCCGAGCCTGGCCTTGTAGTGCTCTCGATTGGTATTTGCAAAACGCGTCGCGAAACGCCGTGCGGCCCCGGTCGCCTGCAGCACGCTCATGCCGGCGATACTCTCGCCCATCTGCGCGTTGATGTCGCTGCGCAGCTCGCGTGACCGCATGACCGCATGCGCCGACAACCGCTGATAACCGAGCACGATCAGCACGGTCGCCGGAATCAGCGTCAGCACAATCAGCATCAGGCGCCAGTCGAGCCACGCCATCGCCAGGACAGCACCGATCAGCACCGTCACGCCCTGCAGCATCTCGAACAGCACCTGCACGTACAGCTGCCGGATCTGCTCGGTATCGTTGGTAATACGGCTGACCAGCTGACCCGTGATCGCCTTGTCGAAAAACGCCATCGGCAGGCGCATCACATGGCTGTAGACGCTTTCGCGCAGACGACGTACCGAGCGCATCGCCACACCGGCCAATCGAACCAGCTGAAAGTAGCGCAGCGCGCTCGCCATGCAGCCACTGATCACGATACCGCCGACCAATAGCGCCACCGGCCACCATTCGAGACGGCGCGGCAGCAGGTACTCGTCGATAAACAGCTTCCCGAAAATCGGCCCCAGCGCTTCGAGCCCACCGGCCGCGAGCAACAACGCGCTTGCCAGCGCCAGCTGCCTGCGATCCGGCCGTGCCGCACGCCATAGCAGCGCGAAAGCCTGGCGACGCTCGTCGTGTCTTACCGGACGCAGCTCCTGATGCTCGATCGATGTGGCAGAGGCTGCCATTAGTACGGCTCCCTGGCGCTTTGCGCGGTTTCTCCAAGAGGGCTTGTTTGCAAAGGCGCGCGCTCCTTGGGGTGGCCCGGCGAAGCGCTGCTCTCCAGGCTGGCTTCCAGCTGCTGGTATCGCCATTGCGCCGCGTACCAACCGTTGATGTCGAGCAGCTGCTCGTGCGACCCGCGCTCCACGATTCGGCCGGCTTTCAGCACGATGATCATGTCGGCATCGGCGACCGCCGATAAACGATGGCTGACGATGACGGCCGTGCGGCGGCGCATTCCGCTCAGTTCACCCCGCAAGTGCGCAAGAATTTGCGTTTCGGTGCCGGTGTCGACCGCCGACAACGCATCATCGAGCAGCAGCAGCGGCTTTTCGGTCAAAAGCGCGCGCGCAATTGCGACTCTCTGCCGCTGTCCGCCCGATAAAGTGATGCCGCGCTCACCCACCATGGTCTCGTAGCCGTGCGGGAAGCGCGCGATGTCGTCGTCCAACGCCGCTAATGCTGCAGCGCGCTCGACCTCTGCGCGCGTGGCGTTACCGCGTGCAAGCGCGATGTTCTCCGCAAGCGTTGCGGAAAACAAAAAAGCTTCCTGCGGCACCCAGCTGATGCCGCCCCGCAGCGCGTCGAGTGAGTATTGATCGATCGCGTGGCCACCCCACGCGATCCGGCCTTGATCGGGCGCATAGTGACGCAGCAACAGCGTCAGCAGCGTCGACTTGCCGGATCCGGTCGGACCGACGACACCCAACGTTTGGCCCGCGCTTAACTCGAACGAGACATCGGCGACTGCGGGCGCGGCATCCGATCGATAGCGGAACGTGACGTCCTCAAACCGCAGAGCGCCAGGCACCACCTCGGCGACGCGCGCCGGGTCGGCCACCGACAGCGGTTCGAACAATGTTGGCTGCAGCCGCGTCCATCCCGCTTTGCCGCGCTCGAGCAGCGATAGCACCCAGCCGGCGGCAAACATCGGCCAGATTAGCTGCGACAGATACATCGCAAAGCTGGTCAGCTCGCCAACGGTCAACTGCTGCTGCCACACCAGCCAGCCGCCAACACTGAGCGTCAACGCCGTCGCTGCAGTCAGCGTGAAGCCGACCGCAGGTTCGTAGGCTGCCTCCCATTTCAGGGCGCTGAAGTTGGCGTCAGCCGCAGCGGCGGCGCGCTGTGCGAAATCGCGCGCGGCATGCGCCTCGAGGCCAAGCGCGCGCAGTGTGCGCACGCCGGCGATCGTTTCCTGTACGTGATCGTTCAAATTGGAAAAGCGGTCGAGCGAATCGCGCCACGCCGTGTGCACGCGCCGCGAAATAAACCAGAACGCGATCGCCATCAGCGGAAACGGCAACAGTGCGATCAGCGCAAGGCGCCAATCGATACCGAGCGCCATCATTGCGATGACCAGGACCAACGTGAGCGTGCCGTCGAACCCGGCCAAAAATGCCTCGCCGGCCGCCATCTCGATCGAATCGACATCGTTGGTCGCGCGCGCCATCAGGTCGCCGGTGCGGCTGCGATTGAAAAACGGCGGGCCCTGCAGCGCCAGCCGCTCGTAGAGCCGGGTTCGAAGCTCGACGCCGAGCTGGTACGCGGCAGCGAAGAGCTGCAACCGCCAGCCAACGCGCAACAGATAGATCGCCGCTCCCATGACGATCAGCCACACCAGCTCGCGCACCAGCGCGCCGCCCTGCAAAGTGCCCGCAACCAAGCTATCGACGGCCTGCCCAACCACGCGCGGCACCCACACCGTCAACACGGCGATGCCGATCAGCATCAGCGCCGATGCGATGTAGGCGCGCCAGTGGCGCACGACAAAGGCGCCAATCAGTTCGTAGAGGGACATAAAAAAGAGAGCCGGCGAAAAGCCGGCGTCCGTTCAATTGTAGGCGCGCGTTGGGTCCGTCTCGCAAGTCGGCTCACGCGCAAGTCGGCTCACGCGCAAGCGTTGGGACACTCACTTAATGCGGGGGAAGAAAAAAATCTCGTGCGAGGCAATGCCGCGGCGGCTGCGCCAGCCGCTGCTGCTACCCGCCGCTATAACGCCGCCCGCCCGATCGTTGCAATCGCGATCGTAACGATCCCGAGCGAAAGGTTGAGCACCACCTTTTTGCGCACCATGTCGAGGTTCGCAGCAGCGGCTGTCCAATCTCCTGTGACCACCGCTGCGCGCATGCGCTTGAAGGGCGCGAATCGAATATGCAGATAAAGAGCCATCATCACGAGTCCGACTGCGAGCATCAGATGAACCGACAGGTGCGCGTTCCTGAATCCGCCGCCGATAAAAATCATCGCCAATCCGCTCGCCAGCACCACGACGATCGCAAGCGCCGCCCACGCCATGAAACGGCCGAGCGCTGAAGATAGAAATGTCAATCGCGCCGGCGGGTCTTTGAGCCGCGCGGCGGACGGGCGCACGGCGAAGTGCAGAACGAACATGCCGCCGACCCAGACGACGACGCCAAGCACGTGCGCAAACAACAACGTGGTGTAGAGGATTCTCATTGGCCCTTGTCCAGATTCAGAGTTTGCCCGTGGCGCAGCGTCAGGAATTCTTCGGCTCCGATTCCTGCTTTCGCGCGCGCGGTAGCCAGATCGGCCAGTGGTTGATCAAGCGGCTCGTCGGTCAACAGAAACGTGCCCCAGTGTATGCCGACCGAACGCCGCGCTTGATGTCGCGATGGATCTGAATCGCTTCATCGGGATTGACATGCTGGTCCGACATGAACCAGCGCGGCTCGTACGCGCCGATCGGAATCAGTGCCAGATCGGTGCCACCAAAGCGCTCGCCGATGGCAACGAAATCGGGCCCGTACCCGGTGTCGCCGGCAAAATAGAACGAGCGGCCGCGTCCTCCTTGCCCATTCTTGGCGGTCTGTCCCACGAACCCGCCCCACAAAGTTTGGTTGCGATCGGTCAACGTGCGCCTGCTCCAGTGCTGTGAAGGGACGAACGTAATCTGCAGGTTGCTTACCGCGTGCTGCTGCCACCAATCGAGCGCCTTGAAGTTATCCACGCCGACGCTTTGCATCCAGCGATCGATGCCGAGAGGAACCAGAAACAGCGGTGGGCCACCCGCCTGCTTGTTCAGTGCGATAACGCTGTCCGTGTCCAGATGATCGTAGTGATTGTGCGAAATGAGCACGACGTCGATGTGCGGCAGATCACCGAATGCAACGCCGGGCGGTTGCCAGCGTCTTGGTCCCGCGAACTGAACCGGAAACGCGCGTTGCGAAAAGTGGGGATCGGTCAGCACGTTGACGCCGCCGACCTGTATCAGCACCGTGGCGTGTCCGATGTACGTCGCCGCAAATTGAGTGCGGTTGTTCCGAATGAACGGCAGATCGGGCGCAACCGCCGACAGATCGACTTTGGGCGCGGGAATGTCGAGTTGCCTCCGCTCGCGTTGCCAGCGCAAGAAATCGCCCGTGGTTTTGCTGCTCGTGGCCGCAGTGTTGCGAAAGCCCTCCGGTGTGTGGTGCGGCTTTGAGGCGTCGTAGGTGTTGTTGATGGGAACGCATGCGCCCGCAAGCAAAGCGCAAGCGAGCAGAAAAGCGCACCCGCGCTGTCGTGCGGCCGGCAAACGGGCGACCGACAACCGCCTCAGACCTCGGACGGATCAACGTTGGGCGGCGCCTTGCGCAAATTAAACGGCGCTTTCAATCTCGAGTCGACCAGCTTGCCCTTCCGGGCGCGGTGGCCCCGCTGTGCTTCCAATGCCGCCCCGCTCAGCCGTACTTCAACCGGCTTGTCCGCCTTGCCCTTGGTCGCTTCAAAAAGCGCGCCGCTTTCCGAAATCGGAAGCGCGGCAAGCAGCTTTTCGCCATCGTCCAAGTCCATCAGCGTGACGCCTCGACCTCCGCCCGATAGTGATTTCAATTCTGTGGCGTCGAATACAAGTACACGGCCGCGCTCGGACAGGCACGCTATCAGTCGATCGGTCGCAGCATCTGCTGACTGCGGGCGCAATGGCTCGGCACCTGGGTCGACATTGATGAACTGCTTGCCTGCGCGCTGCCGCGACGACATGTCTGCAAGCGTCGCCGCGAAACCGAATCCGTTGCTGGTCGCCACCAATATAGGCAACGAGGGCGCTCCGGCCACATACGCCACCAGCCGTGTATCAGGCGCCAGATCGATCAACGACGTTGCCGGCGCGCCATCGCCGCGCGCCGACGGCAGATCTCGGACAGGTATCGCGTAGACACGACCGTTACTGCCGACCGCGATCAATGTATCCACCGTGCGGCATTCGAACGCTTCGTATAACGCGTCGCCGGTCTTGAATGACAATTGCGCCGTGTCGATGCCGTGCCCCGTGCGGGCACGCACGAACCCGTTCTTGGACACGATGACCGTGATCGGCTCGTCGCTCACCTTTAATTCGACGCTGGCGCGCTCGGCGGTCTCGATTAACGTTCGGCGCGGATCTTTGTCGCCGTACTTCTTGGCGTCCTCCTCGATTTCCTTGCCGACCAGTTTGCGCAAGGCGGCATCGGACCCCAGCAGCTTGCCCAACGCCGATTGCTCTTTCCGCAACTCGGCGAGCTCCTGTTCGATGCGGAATCCTTCGAGCCTCGCGAGTTGGCGCAGGCGCAATTCCAGAATGTCGTCGGCCTGCCGCTCGGACAGCTTGAACGCCTTGATCAAATCCGGCTTCGGCTCATCGGAATTGCGAATCAGCTTGATCACTTTGTCGATCGACAGCAATACGAGTTGCCGCCCCTCGAGAATGTGAATGCGGTCATCGACCCTCTGCAGGCGGTGCGCTGAACGCCGGCGCACGGTAGCGGTACGAAACTCGATCCACTCGAGAAGTATCTCGGTCAGCGGCTTACAGCGCGGGCGGCCGTCGCGGCCAATCATCACCAGGTTGATCGGCTCATTGCCCTCCATGCTCGTGTGCGCCAGCAACGTCCGCGTGAATTCGTCGCGATCGACCTTCGACGTGCGTGGCTCGAACACCAGCCGCACCGCGGCGTCCTTGCCCGATTCGTCGCGCACCGTGTCGAGCACTGACAGCACCAGCTGTTTCATCTGCTGCTGTTCGGCGCTCAGCGCCTTCTTGCCGGCGCGAATCTTCGGGTTGGTCAGCTCTTCGATTTCTTCCAGCACACGCTGCGCCGACGCGCCGGGCGGAAGCTCGGTCGCGACCAGCTGCCACTGCCCGCGTGCGAGTTCTTCGAACTCGAAGCGCGCACGCACCTTCACGCTGCCGCGCCCGCTGGCGTAAACGTCCCGGATATCTTCGCGCGACGAGATGATCTGACCGCCACCCGGAAAGTCAGGTCCCGGCATTTGGCGCAGGACTTCTTCGAGCTTCGCGTTCGAGCTTCTTAACAGCAGCAAAGCGGCCTCTGCCACCTCGCGCAGGTTGTGCGATGGAATCTCGGTGGCCATGCCGACCGCAATTCCGGACGCGCCGTTGAGCAATACGAAAGGCAGGCGTGCCGGCAACAACCGCGGCTCCTGCGTCGAGCCGTCGTAGTTCGGCATGAAGTCGACGGTGCCTTCGTCGATCTCATCGAGCAACAATCGCGCAATGGGTGTCAAGCGCGCTTCGGTGTAACGCATGGCGGCCGCGCCGTCGCCGTCGCGACTGCCGAAGTTGCCCTGCCCGTCGATCAGCGGATAGCGCAACGAAAAATCCTGCGCCATCCGTACCATCGCGTCGTACGCCGCCTGATCGCCATGCGGGTGATACCGCCCCAGCACATCGCCGACAACCCGCGCCGACTTCACCGGCCGCGAACCCGACGCGAGCCCCATCGCATTCATCGCATACAGAATCCGGCGCTGCACGGGCTTCTGTCCATCCGATCCATCGGGGAGCGCGCGTCCCTTGACGACGGAGATCGCGTAATCGAGATAGGCCTGCTGCGCAAAGCGCGCCAGCGTCAACGAATCATCGCCGTCGTCGCTATTGCTGGAGGCTGGAAAAAGAGTTTGTTGTTCGGGCATTTAGAGGCGCGAAGCGACCGCGCGCCGCGGATTCTACTGACCGCGGGTGTGACGCTCTAAGTCGTCGCGGCGCGCAAGCGTTGGGCGGGAGCTAGCCTGCCTGGGCGTCGGGCACGTCGTGCCAACCGCTGCGGTACTCACAACGCCCGCGCGAAATAAGGCTAAAGCGTTATTTCGCTTAAAGACCCCGGCGTTGCTCCGTTCCTCGGGCGACGCCCCGAAGGCAGGCCAGCTCCGCCCAACGCTTGCGCTCGAGGCAACGTCACATGGTGAGAGAGAAAGGAAAAAACATCTCGTGCGAGGCAGTATCGCGGCAGCTGCGCCAGCCGCTGCTGCTGCCTAAGCTCGACTGACGCTTCAGTGCATTAACGACCGCTCGCGCCCTACCCCACGGCGATCAATGAACATCTGCACGAAATCATCGATGTTCATCGGCCTCGCAAACAAATAACCTTGAGCGGAGTCACACCCAAGATGCTGCATCCAGGTCTGCTGTGCCTGCGTTTCGATGCCTTCGGCCGTGATGTTGATGCCGAGCGAGCGCGCCATGTCGATCACGGCTTTGACGATCGTCAGTGTGCGCGCGTCGCGCATGCATTCGACGGTGAAGCTGCGGTCGATCTTGAGTCGATGGATCGGAAGATCGCGCAAGTGCGCCAGACTTGAGAAGCCGACACCGAAATCGTCGAGCGCGATCCGAACGCCTGCATTGCGCATGCGCACCAGGTTCTCTCGCGACACTGCCGACGTGTCGAGCAAACCCGTTTCGGTGACTTCGACCTCGATGTCATTCGGAGGGACATCGTGTTCATTCAATATGTTGAGCAATCCTTCGACACACCCGAGTTGCCGCAACTGGACGCCCGCCATGTTGATTGACAGCGGAGGAATGTCCAGGCCTCGCATGCGCCAATCGCGCCGGGCGCGGCAGGCTTCGTGCAGCACCCATTCGCCTAGTGCAACGATGAGCCCGGATTCCTCGGCGATCGGAATGAACTCCGCAGGAGGGATGTCGCCCAGCTCGGCGTCGCGCCAGCGGATCAGCGCTTCGGCGCCCACCAGCTTGCCGTCGTTCAGGGATATCAGCGGCTGATAGACAAGCTTGAAATCGCGCGCTTCGACCGCCTTGCGCAGTCTCTGCTCCAGGCGCAGCCGCAAGTCCGCGCGGCGCGCGACCGTGGGGGTGTAAAACGCGTACGTCTGCCGTCCGCTTTCCTTCGCCTGATACATCGCCGCATCGGCCGCGTTGAGCAGCGAGTCCAGCTCGATGCCGTCTTTCGGAAAAAAACTGATACCCACCGAAGGGGTTACCGACACTTCCATTCCCAGCACACGAGCGGGCTCCGAGATCGAACGGATCAGCTCCTTGGCGACTTCGACGGCATATTCACCGTGCGGAATATCGACCAACAGTGCCACCAGTTCATCGCCGCCGCGGCGGCCGACCAGATGCGGCTCGCCGATGGCATTGCGAATTCGGCTCGCGACGATCGACAGCATCTGGTCCCCAACCCGATGGCCGTAACCGTTGTTAAGCAGACGGAAATTATCGAGATCGATAAACAGCAACGCGCAGCGCTTTTCCCCGGCGTATGCGTTGGCCAAAATGCGGCCGGCACGCTCATCGAATGTCTGTCGATTGGCGAGTTGCGTCAGCTCGTCGACCGTCGCCAGACGCTCGATGCGCTCCTGCGACTTCACTTGTTCGGTGATGTTTTTGCCAATTCCCCGATAGCCAACGAACTTGCCTGTCGCGTCGTAGACCGGGTCGCCGCTGGTGATGTTGTAGACGAACGAACCGTCCGGCATCCAACGCCGAAACATCACGTCGCGAAACGGCTTGTGCGCGAGCAAGGCGGCGCGATGCTCATCCCACGACGACGGCCGAATCAACTCGCCGGGCAATTCCCAGCGATGCTTGCCGATGATCTCGTCGTCTTCCAGATTGATCGTGTCGCGTTGGCCACGCTGCAATCGGGTAAAGCGCAGCTGCTCGTCCATTTCCCAATACCAGTCGGACGACAGCTCAGTCAGCGCGCGAAAACGCGCTTCGTTATCCGTAATCTTGGCGATCAGAATCTCGCGCTCGGTCACGTCCCATGCCAGCCCGCGATAGCCGATGAACTCGCCGCGTTCGAACACTGCATGGCCGGATATCTCGAAGTACATGTCACGGCCCAGATGCTCGGGATGCAGCTTCAGTTTCAATTGCTTGAAGGCGCGCCGCTCCGCAACGTCGCGATTCAGTTGCTCCCAGGCGCCTGTCATCGACGCGTCCAGCCCCGGGATTTCCATCAGGCGACGGCCGCAGATCAACTTCTGGGCGCGCTCCACGTAATCCGCAGCGCCACTAAGGCGCGTGACTCTGTGCTCCGAATCTGTCTCCCAGTACCACTCGGTGACGAGAACCGTGAGCGCCCGAAAGCGCTCTTCGCTTTCGCGCAGCGCGGCCAACGTCTGCTCGCGCTCAGTCACGTCGCGGCCCGCGCCGTAATACCCCTGAAATTCACCGTGTTCGTCGAAGATGGGTTTGCCGGTGACCGCGACCCACATCGTCGCGCCATCGCCTCGCTGGGTCTTGTACGTGAACCACGGAATAGGCTCCCGACGCTCCATGTGCCCGAGATACTCGGAATACGCCAGCGGCGCCGCCTCAAACGCGGGCATATCAGAGCGGCGCTTTCCAATCAGGTCCGCGCAAGACTGCTTGAAATGCCGCTCCATCGATTCGGAAAACTCCACGAACCGGCCGTCCGCATCCTGCCGCCAGAACCAGTCGTAGGTGAGCTCGCTCAAGTCGTCGATCAGCTTGCGGCGCTTCGACAGTTCGTGCTCGATCAGTCTTGGTTCCGTCACATCGCGGCGGAAGCTGATCACACCGCCGTCGGCCGTCTTGCAGTCGGTCATCAGCACCCAACGGCCATGGTGACGGCGCACGACTTCAGTCACTTCGGAGCCGCTGCGGCGCCGCCGAATATCGTTCAAGTATTGCTCGAGTGAACGGCCGTCGATGGCTTCGGCCGGCGCCACCTTGTAGTACTCGGTGGCGATGTCGTACAGGCCCGCCCCCGGCACGAGCAGATGAGCGGCCTCCGTGTACAGAGCACGAAACGCTTCGTTGCAATTCACCAGCCGGTCGTCGCGGTCATACAGCGCAATGCCGACGTTCATCGACTCGAGCGACCGCTGCCATGCAAGAGCGCGCGCGTGCATCTCGCTGATCTTGATGCGACTGCCAATCCAAGAGAAACCCAGTGCAAGGAAGAGTGCGGTGCCAAGAGTCGCCAGCACGACCCAGACGGTGCCCGGCGCCAACGCGTTGTTTGACGGCAACGTTGTCGCGGCCAGCGCGGCGATGACTGCAACGGCCAGCGCAGCGATCAACACGTAAAACCATCGCGACTCCACGGCGGTCGCAATGCTTTTCCTGAAAGACGAGCTGGCGTTCGTTGAAGGCAGTGCGGGTGGCCCCTGCATCAAGCCCTTTCGGCATCGATGGCGCCGCGAAGTATGCCTATAAGCAGCCCCAGCACAAGCCCGTGTCTGGGCCGGGAAAATGACCGCTACACGTCGGCTTCAATCTCGTTGCCGTGCTCTTCCAGCCAGGCCCGCCGCGCCTGGCTTTCTGCTCGCCCCATCAACATCGTCATCGTGGCGGCGGTTTCGGCATTGGCGACGTCACCCAGTCCCACGCGCATCAGCCGCCGTGTGTCCGGATTCATCGTCGTCTCCCACAGCTGCTCGGCGCTCATCTCGCCCAGGCCCTTGAACCGGGCAATGGTCCAACTGCCTTCCTTGACCTTCTCGTCGATCAGTTTTTCGAGCGTGGTGTCGAGCTCGGCTTCGTCGAGGCAGTACAGGCGACGCGTTGGCCGTTTGCCGAGTGCCGGCACATCGACCCGATACAGCGGCGGCCGCGCCACGTAGATGTGCCCCCGATGCAGCAGCTGCGGAAAGTGGCGGAAGAACAGCGTCAGCAGCAGGACTTGAATGTGCGAGCCGTCCACGTCGGCATCGGCCAACACGCACACCTTGCCGTACCGCAAGCCGTCGAAACTGATGTCATCGTTCGGCCCGTGCGGATCGATGCCTATCGCCACCGCCATGTCGTGCACCTCGGCGTTGCCGAACAAGCGGTCGCGCTCGACTTCCCAGGTGTTGAGCACCTTGCCGCGCAACGGCAGGATGGCCTGAAATTCCTTGTCGCGTCCCATTTTCGCGGAGCCGCCGGCGGAATCGCCTTCGACCAGAAACAATTCGTTGCGCGCGAGCTCGGTCGATTCGCAATCGGTCAGCTTGCCGGGTAACACGGCGACCGCCGAGCTCTTTTTCTTTTCGATCTTTTGTCCGGCACGCGCGCGCGCTTGTGCTTGAGACACGACGAGCTCGGCGAGTCGGCGCCCGTCGTTCGGGTTGTGGTTCAGCCAGAACTCGAGCTGCGGTCGAACGAAAAACGACACCAGCCGCACGGCGTCCCGGCTCAGCAGCCGCTCCTTGACTTGCCCCTGAAACTGCGGGTCGAGCACTTTCGCGGAAAGCACGAAGCTCGCGCGCGCGAACACGTCTTCGGGCAGCAGCTTGACGCCCTTCGGCAGCAGCTGATGCGCATCGATAAACGCGCGCACGGCGCCGAACAGGCCTTCGCGCAAGCCGGCTTCGTGCGTCCCGCCCGCCGACGTCGGAATCAAGTTGACGTACGACTCGCGGGTTACCGCACCGTCCTCGGTCCACACGATGACCCAGTTGGCACCCTCGCCTTCGGCAAACGTCGGATCGTCAGCCGCTGCGAATCCGCTGGATTCGAACGGCGGCAGCAATGGATCGTCCGCGAGCGAGCCAAGCAAGTATTCGCGCAGCCCACCTTCATAGCGCCAGCGCTGCGTGGTGCTGGCCGATGCGCCCGCCTTTTCAGTCGTCAATGCGATCTCGGTGCCGGGCAACAACACGGCCTTGCTGCGCAACAGCCGCTCCAGCTCGTCGGCCGGAATCTGCGGCGAGTCGAAATACTTCGCGTTTGGCCAGACTTTGACTCGCGTACCGCTCGACTTATTGGAGCCTTTCACGGCGGCCGACTTCAACGGTTGCACGACGTTGCCATCCGCGAATGCGATCGTGTGCATCTTGCCGTCGCGCCAGACCGTGACTTCCAAGCGCGCCGCCAGCGCATTGGTGACCGAAACGCCGACCCCGTGCAGGCCGCCGGAAAACGAATACGCACCGCCGGCGCGCTTGTCAAACTTGCCGCCCGCATGCAGTCGCGTGAAAACGATTTCGACGACCGGCTCTTTTTCCTCGGGATGCAGCCCGACCGGAATGCCGCGGCCGTCGTCCTCGACGGTAACGGCGCCGTCCTTGTTCAGCGTGACATCGATGCGAGTGCCGAAGCCCGCCAGAATTTCGTCCGATGCGTTATCAATCACCTCCTGCACGATGTGCAACGGGCTTTCGGTGCGCGTGTACATGCCGGGCCGTTGCCTGACCGGCTCCAGCCCCTTCAGTACGCGAATCGATTCTTCGCCGTAGTCGCCGCCGCGTCGTGACGGGCGCTGATTACCTTGCATCGTCGGCCGTTGGGCTTTGCGTTTTTGCTTTCAGAAGCGCGCGCAGTCTACGTTAGCCGCTGGATATACTGCCGCGCGCTCGCCGTAGCACAATGGATAGTGCACATGCCTCCTAAGCGTGGGATTCAGGTTCGATTCCTGACGGCGAGACCAGTCAAGCGATGACTCCAACCCCAACAATCACTCCGCCGCGCGTCGAACGCTCTTCGATGCAGGGCCGATTCGATCTGATCTTCCGACTCGGCGGCGCGGCGCTGGTGGTTGTTGGCATCTACCTGGTGCTTCAACCGTTCGTCAGCGCGCTGCTGGTCGCTGGCGTGCTGGCCATCGCGACCTGGCCCATGTACGAAAAGCTGCGCGGCAGTTTGCGCGGCAACTCGACCGTAGGTGCGTCTGTGATGCTGCTGCTGATGTTGGTCACGGTCATTGTGCCCATCGCGCTACTGGCCGAAGCAGCCGGTGACCACCTGCCCGCGTTGTTCTCTGCGCTGCGCAACTGGCGAGCCGAAGACCTGCAGGTTCCGGAACAGATCAAAAATGTCCCGATCATCGGCGAGAGCACCTTCCAGTGGTTAACGTCGCTGCTGGCGGACCGCACGCAGTCTGTTGCGCTGTTGCAGCGTGCGCTCGAGCCAGCGGGCAAGCTGTCGCTTGCCTTCGTGCGGCTGCTCGGCGATGGACTGCTGCAGCTGCTGCTGGTTGCCTTCATCGTTTTCTTCTACTACCGCGACGGCGAGCGCATTGTGCAGTTGACCCACCGCATCTCGCGCCGGCTGTCGGGCGAGATGAGCGACGAGGTGTTGTCGATCGTCGTAGGAACAACGCGCAGCGTGTTTATCAGCATCGTCGGAACGGCGGCGGCACAGGCAGCCGTCGCGTACATCGGCTTCCTGATCGCGGGCGTACCAGGCGCATTCCTGTTGAGCGTCGGCACGTTCGTGTTGTCGGTCGTGCCGATGGGACCAGTGGTCCTGTGGGGAGGTGCCGCCGTCTGGCTCTATATGCAGGGCGAGCCCGGCTGGGCGATCTTCATGGCGATTTGGGGTGCCGCCGTTATCAGCAGCATCGACAACTTTCTAAAGCCACTACTCATTGCGCGCGGCTCGACGCTTTCGCTGGCGCTGATCTTTCTCGGTGTGATCGGAGGCGTGCTGGCATTCGGCTTTATCGGCGTCATCTTGGGGCCGGTGCTGCTGGCGCTTGGCGTATCGCTCGGTCGCGCCTGGATCAGCACGCGGAACAGCGACGTACCCGAAGCGGCTGCTGTCGCTGCATCGGCTGTGGTGGCGGCCGCGGCGCAATCAGAAAACGAAGCGGACACCGACACGACGCCGCGCAGTCCGTAGCGCTAAAAACGGAACATCTCCTTGCGGTAGTGCTTGAGCTCTTCGATCGATTCATAAATATCGGCCAGCGCTTCGTGCCGGCTTTTTTTCTCGAACGATCGAACGACCTCGGGACGCCAGCGGCGCGCCAGTTCCTTGAGCGTGCTGACGTCCACATTGCGATAGTGAAAGAAAGCTTCCAGGCGCGGCATCCAACGCGCCATGAAGCGGCGATCCTGGCAGATCGAGTTGCCGCACATCGGGGACTTGCCGCTCGGGACGAAGGGCTGCAGAAATTCGATGAGAATGTCGGTCGCCTGCTCTTCGACGAGCGCGGACAAGCGCACCTTGTCGGTGAGCCCGGAGCGCGCATGCGTCGACGTGTTCCAGCGGTCCATCGCGTCCAGCACGCCAGCCGGCTGTTGCAGCACGAGGACCGGTCCTTCTTCGATGACGTCGAGCTCCGGCCCGGTCACGACCACGGCAATTTCCAGCACTCGATCGGAATCAGGATTCAGGCCCGACATTTCCATGTCGATCCACACGAGATTGACCTCTGAAAAGCGCGGGTGCTGTGACATAATTTTTCAGTGTTGCTGACCAAACGCGCGCGGATACCAAGGCGCGCGATTTTGGCACAGCGAGACGCTCGCTTGCCGGTTTTCGCTTGCTGATCGCCGATTGCTGATTCGCTGGTTCTTGCTTTTCGATCATGGCCCCATTGCTAACTGCTGCGTTTGTCGTGTTCCTGGGGGCGATGATCGGCCTACGATATTGGCTGGCTTCGCGCCAGATTCGCTACGTCACGCTGCACGCCGAGCACGTGCCCGCGCTATTTGAAGATCGCGTGTCGCTGGAAGCACACCGCAAAGCCGCGCATTACACCGTCGAGAAGACCCGGCTGGGAAGCGTCGAGACCGCAGTCGGTGCGGCGGTACTCGTCGCGTTGACACTGCTCGGCGGCCTGCAGTGGATCAGCGACACGTTGCGCGCGTGGATCGAAGCCGACCTTACGTATCAGGTCGCAGTGGTTGCGGCCGTGATGCTTCTCCTCGCTGTGGTCGATCTTCCCTTTTCGTGGATCCGGCAATTCCGCATTGAGCAGCGGTTCGGTTTTAACCGCATGACTCCGCGGCTTTGGGTCATCGATCTCGCAAAATCGCTGGCGGTCGCTTGCGTGCTCGGTCTACCGTTGCTGGCTGCAGCGCTGTGGCTGATGCAACGCGCGGGCAATGCGTGGTGGTTTTACGTTTGGTTGCTGTGGGTTGCATTCAACGCGTTGGTGCTGCTGCTTTATCCGACGTTGATTGCGCCGATTTTCAACAAGTTTGAGCCACTGAAGGATTCGGCACTCGCTGAGCGCATCGGAGCGTTGCTGAGCCGAACCGGTTTTGCAAGCAAGGGCGTATTCGTGATGGACGGTTCACGCCGCTCGGCGCACGGCAACGCCTACTTCACCGGCCTCGGCCGTGCCAAGCGCATCGTGTTCTTCGACACGCTTATCGAGCGCCTGCTGCCGCCCGAGATCGAAGCGGTGCTGGCGCACGAGCTCGGTCACTTCAAGTTGAAGCACATCGCAAAGCGGCTCGCATTTTCGTTTTTCGTCAGCCTGGGAGTTCTGGGCTTGCTCGGATGGCTCATCACTCAGCCTTGGTTTTTTGCGGGACTGGGAGTCGAACCATCGCGCGGCGAAGCTCAGCATGGTGTCGCGCTGGTACTTTTTATGTTGGTATTGCCGGTGTTCACCTTCGTCTTTGCGCCGCTGGCGAGTGTGATGTCGCGCAAGCACGAGTTCGAGGCCGATCGCTTCGCCGCGCGCAACGCGTCGGCCAACGATCTCGTCAATGCGCTGGTGAAGCTGTACCAGGACAATGCGTCGACACTGACGCCGGACCCGGTGCACTCGGCCTTCTATGACAGCCATCCGCCGGCGTCGATTCGCATCAAGCGCCTGTTGCAGGCCACGACGTGAGGTCCAGATGATCAAGACAATAGAGCAACTGCTGGCGTCGCACTGCCGCGGAGCCAACGTTGCCGCAATGAACAGCGCCGATGTCGCTGCGCAACTAGCGGCGCTCGACCAGTGGGCCTTCGATGCCGGTGCGCTTAAGAAGATCTACCGCTTCAGCAATTACTACGAGACACTCGCGTTCGTCAACGCAGTCGCGTACATGGTGCATCAGGAAGACCATCATCCGGACTTGCAGGTTGGTTACGATCGCTGCGAAGTCCGCTACAACACACACTCGGTCAACGGCATTTCAGAAAACGACTTCATCTCTGCCGCCAAGGCCGATGCCATTTACTCGCAGCGGCGTAACGCTGCGTGAAACAGTCGCTGCGTGCCGCCCTTAATGATGATGGGGTGCAGGTACGCGCCCGGGTGATCGCGACTTTCGGCCGCCAATCACTGATCGCCGATGCTGCCCATATCAGGCAGGCCACACGGCGCGGCAGGCGCGGCGACGTCGTGGTGGGCGATTGCGTGCTGGCTACCGCCACCTCGCCGGAACAGGCCAGGATCGAATCGATCGAGCCACGCTCGACGCTTCTGTTTCGCGCCGATCAATATCGGATCAAGGAACTCGCCGCCAATGTCGATCAGGTAATCATCGTTTTCGCGGCGCGCCCGGCGTTTAACCGCTGGTTCATCTGGAAAGCATTGGTTGCGGCAGCGGCCGCCGGTATCGACGCGCTCGTATTGCGCAACAAGACCGATCTCCCTGACTCCGATGATGCGAGTTCATTCTTGCAGCAAATTCTGCAGCTGGGGTGGCGCACGTTGGCTGTCTCGGCCAAGGTGGACAACGAGCGGTCGCGCGAGTTGCTAATGCAGGAAGTCGCGGGGCGCAAGACCTTGATGGTCGGGCAATCGGGCATGGGCAAATCGACTCTGCTCAATCTGCTGATTCCTGACGCCGGTGCTCGCACGCGCGAGTACTCGGAAAGATTAAACGCCGGCAAGCAAACGACGACTGCATCGCGCTGGTTCCCTTTCGACGGCGACGGCGCATTGGTCGATACCGCTGGCTTCGAGGAATTCGGGCTCGCACACTTGGGCTTCGGCGAGATCGCGGCGACGTTTCCGGAATTCAGCACGCTACTAGGTCACTGCCGATTTCAGGACTGCCGTCATTTGGCGGAACCCGGGTGCGCGGTCCGTGCGGCACTTGCCACCGGCGACATCGCGCCAGAACGCTACGATTTTTACCGGTCCCTCGCTACGGCATCGCTCGCATGAAACTGTTGGCGCGCGCGGACCATTCCTTACAGGCCGCAATTTGGGCCGACACCTTGCGCGCCGCTGGCATTCGCTGTGAGTTGCGCAATACCGCGCTATCGGGCGCCCTCGGCGAAATCCCGTTTCTGGAATGCGCTCCGCAAGTGTGGATAGAGCGCGACGTTGACGAACCTCGAGCGCGCGAGATTCTGCAGCAACTCAGGCAGCCGATGCGGGAGCCTCACTGGAGGTGCACGGGATGCAATGAGTATTGCGAGCCCCAATTCGGCAGCTGCTGGCAATGCGGAACTGTGCGACCCACATAGAGAAGCGCTGAAAAGCATAGCCAGCGGGCCGAGGTCGCGGCGAGGAGCGGAGGCGTACCGACAGTACGCGCATCCAAAAGTACGGCGGCACCGCAGTCGCGAGATGGGCCCGCGCAGTAGCTTTGCAGGCGTTCTAGGCGAACACGCTGGCGAGGGTCAGTAGCAACAGCAGAACCAACCAGAGCAGCAGCGTCCGCCACACCAATCCCACTACGGCCCGCAGCGCTGGCGCCCGGGGCTCGGCCAGACCCGCGCCTTCGTTGCCAACCTCGTCAAAGTAGCTCGCACTCTCGACAGCCGGCATCAACCGTAGATTGAGCGCGCCGCTGGCTGCCGCGAGAATCAACGTGCGCGAAGCTGGCGCTGGCATGCCGTCGACGGGCTGTTGGCGCGACACCTGGCGCCAACAATAAATTGCACCTTCGAAATCACCGACGACCGCAAAGCCCAGCGCGGTCAGGCGCGCGGGAGCCCAATCGATCCACGCAAACGCCCGGCGTGCGAAATCGCCGAAGCGATCGGGCGGCGTGGCGGTCACTGCGGGCCGGTTCCATGCGCGCGCCACATGCTCGGCGAGGCGATAAATGACTGCGCCGACCGGACCCGGCAGCACGACGAACCAGAAGAACACGCCGAAAACGTGCCGCTGAGAAAGCAGCAGACCGTGCTCGATCGTCTGCCGTACGACTTCCTCCTGATCGAGATCTGCGGCGGTGTAACTTGGGTCGCTCTGCTGCTTCCATGCCGTCAGCTCGCGCCGCGCCGCACTCAGGTCGCCGTTGGCCAGCGCGATCTGAATCTCGGTGCCCCGATGACTGAACTGCCGAAAGCCGAGCGCGAAGAACAGCACGCTCACATTGACGACCAGGCCGAGCAGCCAGTGGATCGATATCGCAATCGAATAGACCGCACCGACGATCAACGCGAGCCCGACCACGACCAATAACCACGCGTAGACGCCGTGTTGCCACCGGCCCGCGTTCAGATTTCGTTCCGCCCATGCCGAAATCTGTCGCACGCCGCCATAAACCGGATTCGCGGCCGGCAACGGACGTACTTGCTCGAGCATCAGCGTGATGACCAAAGACAACCAGGACATAGGCTCAGGGAAGCCGGCGCTGGCGCGTCGGCAACGGGTTCTGATTTATCTTAACCGCCACGGTTAGCGCGTAGGAACTGATACAGGTTGCGCAGAATCGCAGCTGTCGCACCCCAGATGAAATAGCGGCGGCCATCGGCTGCGCGATCCGGCGTCGCGTACGGCATCGAGTAAAACGTCCGGCTGTTGCTCACCGCTTCGCCCATCTGAAAAATGCGGCGTTCGTGATTGATCGGATCCATCAGAAATGCGAGCGGGACTTCGAATACTTCGGAGACTTCGAAAGCGTCGAGCACCGGCGAAAACATGCGCTCGATCAGACCGATGACGGCAGTCACCTTGTAGCCCGTGGCCGTCAGGTATTCCGGCAGCGTTCCGATCACATCGACGAACGCAGGAGGCAGTCCGATTTCTTCGTGCGCCTCGCGCAATGCCGTTGCAATCGCGTCGGCGTCGTCCTTCTCGACTCGCCCGCCGGGAAAGCTGATCTGCCCTGCATGATCGTGCAAGTGTGCAGTGCGCTCGGTGAGCAGCACGTACACGCCCCCTTCGCGAACGATCAGCGGAATCAGCACCGATGCAATGCGCGGCGGCCGATCCGGATCGAACAGGCGCATATCGGCTCGCAACTCGGGCTGCCAGGTGGGAGGGATAGCGAAGCGCTGCCTGATAGCGGAAGCGCGAAGCTCGTCGGCGGCAACCGCCTCCCCGCGCACTTCGGCCGCGGCAAACGCCGGATCGTGCGGAACCGACTCAGGCTCGAAGATAGGCCTGACGGTCAGAGGATCGACGTTGTTATCGGACGAGCTCATCACGCGAAAAAAAGGCCGCCGAGCGGGCGGCCCCAAGTAATAGAGCGCGAACTTACTCGGCCTTGGCTCGCGCGACTTTGTCGGCGGCGGCCGCATCTGCGGCCGTCTTGTCCGCCGCGGTCTTATCCGCTGCGCTTCGATGCTGCAGTTTTTCACGGATGCGCGCCGATTTACCAGAACGGTCGCGCAGGTAATACAGCTTTGCGCGTCGCACATCGCCACGGCGCTTGACCTCGATCGATGCAATCGTCGGCGAATACAGCTGAAACGTGCGCTCGACGCCTTCGCCGCTCGATACCTTGCGCACGACGAACGAAGAATTCAGGCCGCGATTGCGACGCCCGATAACGACGCCTTCATACGCCTGCACGCGCTTGCGCGTGCCTTCGACGACGTTGACGTTGACCACCACGGTGTCGCCCGGCGCAAAAGCGGGAATTTCCCGGTTAGCGCTGACACGGGTCAGCTCTTCCTGCTCCAACTGCTGAATCACGTTCACTTTAATCTCCTGAATCCATCGTACCGTGAGCGTTTAGTCTTTTTCTCACGCCAGAGGATGGCTGATTTCAATGGGCCGCTGATTTGCGGCAGCAACTTCTACTGCAGTACGTAATTGTCCCTCATCCATTGCGCTCAACTGGCCCGCCGCCCGAGCGCGCTCGATCAGATCCGGCCGCTGTCGCGCTGTCAGAGCCAGCGCCTCACGCCGGCGCCACTCGGCAATCTGGACATGATGCCCCGATAACAGTACTTGCGGAACCGCCATGCCGCGCCAGTTCTCAGGCCGCGTGTAATGCTTGGCGTCGAGCAGCCCGGCGGCAAAGGATTCGTCCGCGGTCGACGCATTCTTAAGCGCGCCGGGAAGCTGCCTGACCACCGCATCGATCAGCGCCATCGCCGCAACTTCTCCGCCGGATAACACGAAATCGCCGATCGAAATAACCTCATCGACGCAAACATCGATGAATCGCTGATCGATTCCTTCATAACGCCCGCAGACGAGTGTCAGCGATTCGCACGCCTGCGCCATCTGGCGCACGCGCGCATCGGTAAGCCGAACACCATTGGGCGCGAGCGCAATCACTCTTTCGCCACCCCCATCCTGTTTCACCGCCACAAGCGCATCGGCCAACGGCTGCGCCATCATCACCATGCCCGGCCCGCCACCGAACGGCCGGTCATCGATCGTTCGGTGCGCGTCATCGACAAAGTCCCGCGGATTCCAGGTGCGAAGAGACCAGAGCTGTTCCCGATATGCACGCTGCGTAATCCCGTGCTCGACGACGGCCGCGAACATGGCCGGAAACAGCGTGATGGCGTCGAACCGCATCATAGAAAACTCGATCATTTCACCGCATTGCTACCAGTTGCTTTCCCAATCGACCCTGATCAAGCGACCTTCGGGCTCGATGCGATCGACATATCGGTCGACCAGAGGGATCAGCAATGTGTCCCGCTGGTCGCCGACCCTGACTTCAACCCACTGTGCAGCAGCGCTGCTTCTACTTTCCGTATCACCGCTTCGCACGCCGCAGATCGTTCCAAGTTCGATCCCTTGTCGATTGATCACGCGGTAGCCGACCATATCGCTCAAGTAATGCTCATCCTCACCCAGCGCCGGGAAATCACTGCGCGCTACCGCGATCCTCGCGCCCTTCAGCGCATCGGCGGCTTCCTTGCTCTCACACCCGGCCCACTTGGCCAAGATCGATTCCGTGTGCCGCTTAACTTCCTGGACCGTCAGCGCCAGGGGTTCCACACCGCCTAACAGCCACCAATGGTGCACGTTTTCGAGCACAACGCCATCCATGGCGAATGGCGCAATCCGAACCCAACCTTTTAACCCGTAGGCACCGCGCACGGCACCGAGTTCGATCAGATCGCCAGGCGCCACTACGCCGCGGCGGCCTGCTCCTGAGCCGGTACCACAGCGTCGGTCGCAGGATTGGACTTGACCAATCGCGCCACCGTGGGCGACATCCTGGCGCCGACACCAGTCCAGTAGCTCAATCGATCCGCAGCAATGCGAAACTTGGGCTCCGCCCCGGCGGCAACCGGGTTATAAAAGCCGACGCGCTCAATAAAGCGACCGTCGCGAGGATTACGAGAATCGGTCGCTACGATATTAAAAAACGGGCGCTTTTTGGCGCCGCCGCGCGCAAGTCGAATAACGACCATAAGAATTCCTTGGGTTTGCCGGCGGCATCGCGCTCAGAAACCGTGAAGCGGTGCCGCACAAAGCCCGCGATTGTATCCGCGCTTGCCACCCCGCAGCAAGCCGGCCAGAGGTGTTCGATGCTCGACGTGAGGTCAGGGAATGAGCCACTTTCGGCATAAGGCGCTAGCGGCTTTGCTCGCATCGATGACCGGCGCGCTGGGGGTCCATCGGCTTTACCTGGGCCTTCGGCTGTGGTGGCTGCCTTTGGCAGTGACGCTAATCGCGCTGCCGCTGATCATCGGCGTCGAACGGTGGTATCAGACCCCGCCATTTTTCGTCCTGATGCTCCCGGTCATCGCCGGATTCATCCACGCACTGGTGATCGCGCTGATGCCCGACGAGCGCTTCGACGAACGCTTTAACCTAGCGCAGCCCCGACGTAATCGAAGCGGCTGGGATGCAGTGTTGGTGGCAGTGGCCACGCTCTTCGTCGGGGCCGTCGTGCTGATGACGACAATCGCACTACTGACTCAGACTTACTTCGAATACGCGCTGAGGGCGCCTTCCTAGCCGAACAGATCGAGTTGAGGAGTCGCCAGCCGCGGCGCGCGGAACAAGTCATTGCGAAGCGGTGGAATCTCCTGATCGAGACGCAGCTTTGCCGCCGCTTTTTCGAAGCGCTGCCGGATCAACGCTGCCCATGTGCCCTCACCGGTCATCCGCTTGCCGAACTGCGAGTCGTAGTTCTTGCCGCCCCGCATCTCTCGCAACCGATTCATTACGCGGTCTACGCGATCCGGAAAATGCGCTTCAAGCCACTGAATGAACAGCGGCGCAACCTCCCAAGGTAATCGCAGAAGTGTGTAGTGCGCTTGCCGCGCGCCAGCCGCGGCGACGGCTTCGAGTACGCGCTCGATTTCGGGCTCGTTGATGAACGGGATAATGGGTGCGACGTTCACAGTCACCGGAATGCCGGCCGCTGCCAGCATGCTCACCGTGCGCAGCCTGCGCGTCGGGCTCGCGGCCCGCGGCTCCAGAATTCTCGACAAAGAATGGTCCAACGTCGTGATGCTGATCGTCGCCGCCACGCTGCCTTCGGCTGCCGCGGGTGCTAGCAGATCGATATCACGCTCGATCAGCGAAGACTTTGTGATCAGCCCGAATGGGTGGCGGGTGCGCGTCAGTATCTCGACGACGCCGCGCGTGAGCTTGAGCTCGCGCTCGATCGGTTGATAAGCGTCCGTAATGACGCCGAGCGCGATGACTGCCGCTTGATAACTAGGCGCTGCCAACTCGCGGTGTAGTAGTTCGATCGCATTTCGTTTTGCGACCAGCTTCGTCTCGAAATCGAGACCTGGTGACAGGTTCAGGTAGCTGTGCGTCGGCCGCGCGAAGCAATAAATGCAGCCGTGCTCGCACCCTCGATAGGGGTTCACCGAACGATCAAACCCAATGTCCGGAGACTCGTTGTAAGTGATCAGACTCTTTGCCGTCTCGAACGTGGTCGAGGTCGCCAACGCCGGCAAAGCTTCTTCGTCGAACTCGCCAAATTCAAGACGCTCTGCTTCGGCCGCATCAGAGTCACGCGCGCGCACGACCGACTCGAAACGATGCGCAATGTTGGAGACCGCGCCGCGACCTTTGCGTACCAGCGTGACGGGTACCGCAACCGGTTGCAAGGAATCGTCGTGATGCATGCGGCGGAGTACCCTGACTTGATACTGTTTATTTATACAGTATCAAGCCTTCCTCCAACCATCCCGCACTTGCGATTTATCGGCTGAAATCCTGCCCGAGCGACACCTGAACCTCGGGTGCGACCTCGTCCACGCGAACCGAGTAATTGGGATGATCGGCCCCGAGCGCGACGGCCGCGCCTTGCCGAAAAGCAGCAATCATGGCCGGCTCGAATTCAAAGCGCAGAAAGTGAACCGAAGACGTCTTCTCCTCGTTCTCGCGCGGCAGATCCTCATCGGCGACGGCGTACACCGGCGAGCAGCCGTCGACTTCCATGTAAATGCGATTCTCGACCCCTCGTAGGCGCATCAGCTCGACCTTGCGAATCACCGGATCTGGGTACTCGATCATCATCGTTGCCTTCAGATTGGTACCGTCGGGTATCAACGGTACGTAGGCATCCAGCTCATCCTGGATGCCGCGGGCCTCAAAAGTCTTTTCGATTCGCAGCATTTCCTGAATTTGATAGCGGATCGTCAACTCGTCTTCAAAGATCAAGGTGATGTGTTCACCCAGCCGCACCGTGCGGCTTTTCTTGTGTGCAATCACCTTGGCGCGAAACTCGTTGCGCTGTCGGGCATACGCTTCCAGAGTTAACAAACTATTGCGTGCAATTCGACCCGGCATCGCTCTACAGTCCGTAAGCGATTCTGACCAAAGTGATCGGGTGCGCAACGACCGGCGAACTTCCATCCAGCGCCTCCTTCGCAAGCTCTTCGATGCCCTGCGCGATGTGATGACCGGCAAGGGGGCAGTCCGAGCTGATGTAGTCCGGCTTCGCACTCGCCATGTTTCTAAACACCGGCTTTCCAATTTTCATCGCCATCGCGTGGAATTGTTTACGCGTCCCCCAGACGCCCGAGTGGCCCGAGCAGCGCTCGACTGTATTGACGATCGTGTCCGGCAGCGACTTCAATAGCTCTTCGGTCTTGCGTCCGACGTTTTGCACGCGCGCGTGACAGGGAACGTGATACGAAACCGTGCCAAGTGGCTGTTTGAAATCGGTCTCTCAGCAAACCATCACGTTTGCGAGCGACCAAATATTCGAATGGGTCCCACATTGCCTCTCTGACGATCTGAACATCGGGATCATCGGCAAACATCAGCGGCAGTTCCTGCTTGTACATCAGAGTGCACGAAGGGACCGCCGTGACGATTGCATAGCCCTCACGGGCCAGGCTCACCAGCGGTGGAACATTCAAATTCTTCAATCGCTCGACCGACTCAAGGTCGCCGATCTCGAGCTTGGGCATTCCGCAGCACGCTTCTTTGTCGACGATCACGTAAGGAATCGCGTTGTGATCGAGGATCGCGATCAAGTCGTGCCCGATACCGGGTTCGTTGTAGTTGATGTAGCAGGTCGAATAAATCGCGATCTTGCCCGGCGTTTTGGAACCGTCACGCACCGGCGCCGCGAGGTTCGAGCGTGCGGTAGAACGGAACTTCTTCGCAGCAAAGTCCGGCCGCCACGCGTCGCGATCGACCCCCAGTATTTTTTCCATCGCCGCGCGCGCCGGCGAGCTTTGATTGATGGCGTTCACGGTGTGAGTCACGATCGGTATACCGGCGAACCGCCCGACGGTGTCGGTGGATGTCAAAAACTTGTCAGCCCCTGAAACGCCGGTTCTGCCGAAATGCACCGCCTTGGCACGCAGCATCAGGTGGGGAAAATCGACGTTCCATGGATGCGGCGGCACGTAGGGGCACTTGCTCATGTAGCACATGTCGCACAGGTAACACTGATCCACAACGTCCTTGTACTTCTCCTTCGGAACGCCGTCGATTTCGCCGGTCGGTCCGTTATCGACCAGATCGAACAACGTTGGAAAGGCACCGCACAGGCTGACGCAGCGCCGACAGCCGTGGCAAATGTCGAACACGCGCGCGAGTTCAGCGTCGAGCGCCTGCTGGTCGTGGAACTCAGGCGTCTTCCACGCGAGCGGATGCCGCGTGGGCGCAAGCAGGCTACCTTCGATAGTCACTAGGTTAGACCGCCGGTCCCTGCGGGTCCGGCAACACGAACACTAATTGACAACCGTCAGTCAACTATCGTGTCGAGCGTTTTCTGGAATTTATTAGCGTGTGACCGTTCGGCTTTGGCCAGTGTCTCGAACCAGTCGGCGATTTCCTCGAAGCCTTCATCGCGCGCCGATTTGGACATACCGGGATACATGTCGGTGTATTCGTGCGTTTCGCCGGCAATGGCGGCTTTCAAATTGGACTTGGTCGGCCCGATCGGCAACCCGGTCGCCGGATCGCCAACAGCTTCCAGATACTCCAGATGGCCGTGCGCGTGACCGGTTTCGCCTTCTGCAGTTGAGCGAAACACGGCGGCGACATCGTTGTAACCCTCAACATCGGCCTTCGCTGCGAAGTACAAATAACGACGATTCGCCTGCGATTCACCCGCGAACGCATCGCGCAAGTTTTGTTCGGTTTTTGAGCCCTTGAGTTGTTGCATGGAAGCCTCCTTGATTCACTTACGACACTGACACGCGACATTGAAATCGCCGTCACAGTTGCGGAGCAATCTACGCGCGCAAAACGCAGGTAAACAAATAAATTGTTGCTACATCGTCGATAGGCAAGGGCTATGGTGGCTCTATGGGGTTTAGAACTGGGCTTCGGCAAGCGCCAGGGTGCCGACGCTGCCGCCGACGATGCTTTCCGCGAGTGAGGGCACGGTGACCAGCATGTGGTCGGCAAAAAACCGTGCGGTTGCTATCTTCGCGCGGCAATACTCGATATCGGCGCTGTCGTCGATCCGCCGCACCGCTGCGAGCGCTGCACGAGTCATCTGCCATCCGCCGTGCACGATGCCCGCCAGCTTGACGTACGGGACAGACCCGGCAAAGACGCTGCGAATGTCGTTCTTGTATTCGGCGACGATGTACTCCACCACGCCCTCATAGGCATCGACCGCGGCTGCAAATCTCTTGCCGGTCGCCTGCAAATCCGCATTCCCCGCGCTTGCCTCGGCAGCGGTAGCACGCATCTGTGTAACGAATGCCCGGGCCATCGCGCCGCCATCCCGCGCTGTCTTGCGGCCGACGAGATCATTCGCCTGGATAGCGGTCGTTCCCTCGTAAATCGTAAGAATCCGCGCGTCGCGGTAGTACTGCGCTGCACCCGTTTCTTCGATAAAGCCCATGCCGCCGTGCACCTGCACGCCCGTCGACGTGACATCGATCGACATCTCGGTCGACCAGCCTTTGACGATAGGCACCAGATACTCATACGCCGCCATCGCCGCCGCGCGCCGCTCGGCATCCGGATGATGATGAGCGACGTCGTTGTATCCCGCCGCGACATACGCGACGGCGCGCGCCGCTTCGGTGTTCGACCGCATGAACATCAACATGCGGCGAACGTCCGGGTGATGGATGATCGACACCGGCCCGCTCGACCCCTCGACCGCTCGGCTTTGCACTCGCTCTTTCGCGTGCTCGACCGCCTTTTGGTAAGCCCGGTCGGATATCGCGATGCCCTGCATGCCGACCTGAAATCTCGCCGCATTCATCATGATGAACATGTATTCGAGGCCGCGATTTTCTTCGCCGATCAATGTGCCGACCGCGCCGGCGCCGACCGCGCCCTTGTCATCGCCAAAGATCAGCACGCATGTGGGACTGGCCTTAATGCCGAGTTTGTGCTCGATCGATGCGCAATAGACGTCATTGCGCTTGCCGAGCTCGCCTTTAGCATCGAACAAGAACTTGGGGACGATGAAGAGCGAAATTCCCTTGACGCCGGCCGGAGCGTCGGGCGTACGCGCCAGCACCAGATGCACGATATTGTCGGCCAGATCGTGCTCGCCGTAAGTGATGTAGATCTTCTGCCCGAACAACCGATAAGTTCCATCGCCCTGCGGCACCGCCTTGGTCCGCACCTGAGCCAGATCGGAGCCGGCCTGCGGCTCGGTCAGATTCATCGTGCCGGTCCAGCGGCCGTCTATCAGACGACCGAGGTAAGCGTCCTTCTGTTCCTGCGACCCTGCGACCAGCAGTGCCTCGATCGCGCCATCGGTGAGCAGCGGACACAGCGCGAACGAAAGATTCGCCGCCTGCATCATCTCCATGCACGGAGCGGCAACGACCTTCGGCAAGTCTTGCCCGCCATACTGCGTCGGATGCTGCACACCCTGCCAACCCGCCTCGACAAACGAACGAAACGCGGCCTTGAATCCCGGTGTAGTCGTGACCTTGCCGTTGTCCCACTTCGCGGGTTGGATATCACCGCTCCAGTTCAGCGGCGCCACCACCTCACCCATAAAGCGAGCGTTTTCCTCGATCACCGCCTGGACTGTCTCGTCGGTCGCGTCCTCACAACCGGGGAGTTGCTGAATCTCCTTCAAACCTGCCAGTTCGTTCAACACGAACAGCATGTCTTTGACTGGCGCGACGTAGCTCACCCCAGCTCCTTGACGATCTGCGGAACAACTTCAAACAGATCGCCTACCAATCCGTAGTCGGCGATCTGAAAGATCGGCGCTTCGGCATCCTTGTTGATCGCAACGATCACTTTGGAGTCCTTCATTCCGGCCAGATGCTGGATGGCACCCGAGATGCCCACGGCGATATAGAGCTGTGGCGCCACGACTTTGCCCGTCTGCCCGACCTGCCAATCGTTCGGTGCGTAACCCGCATCGACCGCAGCGCGCGATGCGCCGATCGCGGCATTTAACTTGTCCGCCAGCGGCTCGAGCAGCTTGAAATTCTCGGCCGAGCCAATGCCGCGGCCGCCCGAAATGACGATCTTCGCGCCCTGCAACTCCGGACGATCGAGTTTGACAACGTCGCGCGATACGAAGCGCGATGCATCGCCTCCCGCCACCGCGGCGATCGTCTCGACCGCCGCGCTGCCGCCCTCGCTTGCCGCCGGCTCAAAGTTGGTAGGACGCGCCGTCACGACTTTTATCGGATCGTTCGACTGCACGGTCGCAATAGCGTTGCCGGCGTAGATCGGCCGCGTGAAGGTATCGGCCGATTCGACGCTGCTGATGTCGGAGATCTGCGCCGCATCGAGCTTCGCCGCGACTCTCGGCATGATGTTCTTTCCGTACGCGGTCGATGATGCAAATAGATGGCTGTAGCCGTTTGCGACCGCTAGCACCTGCGAGGCGACAGGTTCCGCCAAACCATCGGCGAACTGAACAGCATCGGCCAGCAGAACTTTGGACACACCGCCGATTTTTGCGGCGTCCTTGGCAGCCTCCGCGGCGTTATGACCGACCACCAGAACATGCACTTCGCCACCGGCCTTCGCCGCTGCGGTGACCGTATTTAGTGTGGCCGGTCGGACCATTTGCCCGTCATGCTCCGCAAGCACCAGCGCCGGCATCAGATCACCTTCGCTTCGGTTTTCAGCTTCGCGACCAAAGCAGCCGCATCGGCCACCTTGATCCCCGCCTTGCGGCCCGGCGGCTCAGCCACCTGTAGCGTCTTCAACCTAGGCGTCACGTCCACGCCCAGTTCCTCGGGCTTCAAATTCTCAAGCGGTTTTTTCTTTGCCTTCATGATGTTCGGCAGCGTGACGTAGCGCGGTTCGTTCAGACGAAGATCGGTCGTAATGACCGCCGGTAGTGCCACAGAAATAGTTTCCAAACCGCCATCGACCTCGCGCGTGACCTGTGCGCGTCCATCGGCGATTACGATCTTCGATGCAAACGTCGCCTGTGGCATGTCGGCCAGTGCAGCAAGCATTTGACCCGTCTGATTGGCGTCGTCGTCGATCGCCTGCTTCCCCGCGATAACGAGCTGCGGCTGCTCCTTGTCGACGATCGCTTTCAACAGCTTCGCGACCGCAAGCGGTTGCAATTCAACGTTGGTCTCCACCAGAATGCCGCGATCGGCACCGATCGCCATTGCGGTGCGCAACGTTTCCTGACACTGAAGTACGCCGCATGACACCGCAATCACTTCGGTGGCGACACCCGCTTCCTTCAAGCGCACCGCTTCTTCGATTGCGATTTCGTCGAACGGATTCATCGACATCTTTACGTTGGCAAGGTCGACTCCGGTCTTGTCCGACTTCACGCGTACCTTCACGTTGTAGTCGACGACTCGTTTGACAGGAACAAGAATTTTCATCGCAGATCCGATTTGTGCAGGCGGCAATTATACGAATCGCTGGATGCGGGACGCTGCGTCCTCGTATGAGACGAGGCGCGGTGCTAAATTTCCGTCGGGTGTCATCGACACGGGAGTCGTATTGCACGGTGTCCTCGAGGCGTTGCGGCGATTGCCCGATCTGGGCGATCCGTACGAAGACGAGCATCGCGCAGTCGAGGCACTGACAGCGATCGACGCTCCGCCGGCCGGCGTTCGCGAAGCCGCGCGCGCACGTGCACTGCGGTATATCGACGCCGTTCGCGCAGCGGATACGGCGTTGCTTTCGGCGCAGAACCTGCTGAACTCGTTTCCGCTGGCGACGCCCGAAGGTATTGCGTTGTTGCGATTGGCCGAGGCGTTGCTGCGCGCGCCCGATGCCGAGACTCAGACTTGGTTGATCGCCGAAAAGCTGGCTCACTTTCGCGATACGCGAATCGGGCTCGACGGCAACTTCATCACGCGCGTCCTTGCGACCGCGCTGAAGATCGCCGGCCACACTTCGGCCGAGGCCGAGCTGCAGGACGCCGGAGCCGATCGGGGCTCGCTTCGTGCGTGGCTGGCCAAAAGTGCGTTGCGCCCGCTGGTGATCGACGGCATTCGCCGCTTCGGCGATCAGTTTGTCTTCGCGACGAACTTGCCTGATGCGATGGCACGCGTCAATCGAAGGCCGGATCGGCGTGTGACGTATTCGTTCGACATGCTGGGTGAAGGCGCGCGCACGCGCACCGACGCCGACCGCTCGTACAGGTCGTATGTCGATGCCCTGACCTCACTGAAACAGGAAGGCGGCGACGACTGGACGCTGCGCGATGGGATATCGGTCAAGCTGTCCGCCATTCACCCACGCTTCGAAACCGCACAGATCGAACGATGCGAGCGTGAGTTGTACCCGCGCCTGGTCGAGCTCGCACAGCTAGCGCGCTCGGCCAATGTCAACTTCACAGTCGACGCGGAGGAGTCGGAACGCCTGGTGCTTCACGTGGCAATGTTCGAGCGCCTGATGCGTGAATTCGCGCTCGGTGACTGGCCAGGACTCGGACTGGCGATGCAGGCGTATCAACCCCGGGCGCTTGCCGCGGTCGATCATCTGCTGCGCGCCAGCGAAGCGCTGCGCAGGCCGATTGCCGTGCGGCTCGTCAAGGGCGCGTACTGGGATGCGGAGATCAAGCGCGCACAGGAACTCGGCATGGCCGGCTTCCCTGTCTTTACGCGCAAATGGGCGACCGACGTTTCGTTTCTGACCGTGGCGCGCCGTTTGTTGAGTCATCGAGCGCCTGTGTATCCGCAATTTGCGACGCACAACGCGCTGACGGTCGCGTCGATCGTCGAATTCGCGAGCGAGTTGACTGGAAAGTCCCGCGACCGGCGCTACGAGTTTCAGCGGCTGCACGGCATGGGAGATCCGCTGTACGACGCACTGCTCGCCGATCAACCCGCTGCGCGTCTTCGCGTGTATGCGCCGGTCGGAGCGTTTCGCGATCTTCTCGCCTATCTCGTGCGCCGGCTGCTCGAAAACGGCGCCAACACGTCGTTCGTCCATCAGATCACGGATCGATCGGTGCCGTCGGAGCTGCTGGTGAACGATGTCTACGAACAGGCGCTCAGCTATCTGGCATCGGATCAATCGGCCTCCGCGCTGCCGACCGGCCGCGAGCTTTTCGCAGGACGACGCAACTCGCGTGGCATCGATTTGCAGTACGCACCCACCTTGCTACGGATGACCGAGGCGGTGATGCGGTCGGTGCCGGTGGAAGCGGTCTCACTAATCGGCGGCTCCTCGGTGCGCTCGCCGTCGATCAAGGTTCGCAATCCGGCGCGACTCGGCGACTCGGTGGGCTCGGTGGCAGAAGCGACGGCTGACGATGCCATCCGAGCCGTTGACATCGCGAGCGCGTCGATGCGCGATTGGGATGCGATGGGTGTCGACGCGCGCGCCGCAAGCATCGAGCGAGTGGCCGACGCGTGGGAAACGGCACATGACGAGCTGGCTGCGCTGATTGTGCGCGAAGCGGGCCGCACGATGCTCGACGCTCACATGGAAGTCCGCGAGGCGATCGACTTTTGCCGCTACTACGCTGCGCTGGGGCGCGCGCAGATGAAATTGGAGGCGTTGCCCGGTCCTGCCGGCGAGTCGAACGAATTACGGCTTGCCGGACGCGGCGTGTTCGTCTGCATCAGCCCGTGGAATTTTCCGTTGGCCATTTTCGGCGGACAGATCGCCGCGGCACTCGTGGCAGGCAACAGCGTGGTTGCGAAGCCCGCCGAGCAGACTCCGCTAATTGCTTTTCGCGCGGTCCAATTGATGCATGACGCCGGCGTGCCGCGCAGCGTGCTGCACCTCACTCTCGGTCGCGGCGAAACGGTCGGCCACGCGTTGACGTCCGATCCGCGCATCGCAGGCGTCGCATTCACCGGATCGATCGCCACGGCGCGCGCAATCAATCGCGCGTTGGCCGCGCGCGACTCGCCGATCGGCGTGCTGATCGCCGAAACCGGCGGCCAGAACGCAATGATCGTCGACTCGACCGCACTGCCGGAGCAAGTCACCGATGCCGTCGTCAGCAGCGCGTTCCGCTCGTGTGGACAGCGTTGCTCGGCGCTGCGCGTGCTGTTTATTCAACGCGACGTGGCAGACGCGATGACTACGATGATCGCCGGCGCAATGCGCGAACTGGTCGTCGGCAGTCCGGCTGATCCGCGCACCGATGTCGGCCCGGTGATCGACGCCGAACAGCTGGCGTTGCTGCAGCGACATCGCGACTGGCTGCGCGTGCACGGCAGGCGCATTTATGAATGCGAGCTGCCGAGCGGTTTGAATGGCCACTACTTCGCACCGGTCGCCTACGAGATCGATGCGATCGGCGATCTCGAAAGCGAAAACTTCGGTCCGATACTGCACGTGATCCGCTATGACAAGCACGATCTCGACAAGGTGATCGACGCGATCAACACCACGGGATACGGATTGACAATGGGGCTGCACACGCGCCTGGACGCCCGTGTTGAGCACGTGACGCAACGCGCTCAGGTCGGCAACTTGTACGTCAACCGAAACATCATCGGCGCCGTCGTGGGCAGCCAACCTTTCGGCGGCGAAGGATTGTCAGGCACCGGACCCAAGGCCGGCGGCCCGCGTTATCTGCAGCGTTTTTGCGCCGAGCGCGCGGTGACGATCAACACCGCCGCGGCGGGCGGCAACGTCGAACTGACGGCCGGCTTGCAGACTTGAATCTGCACCCCGGAGCTATCTCAAGTCGCGGCTGATTTCCCGCGCGGCGTTGTGGCCCGGCGCTCCGGTCACACCACCCCCCGGATGAGCACCGGAGCCGCAGTGATACAGACCCTCGATCGGCCCACGGTAGTTCGCGTAGCCGAGTAGCGGCCGCATCGAGAACAATTGATCGAGCGACAGCTGGCCGTGGAAAATGTCGCCGCCGGTCAATCCGAATTCGCTCTCCAGATCCGCCGGCGACAGCGCACGGTAACCGAGCAGCGATGCGCGGAAGTTCGGGCAGTAACTCTGCACAACATCGAAGATAGCCTGCACCGCGGGCTCTTTTAGCGTCGACCAGTCTGCAGCCGGCGTGAACTGCTGGCAAAACAGGCTGGCGACGTGTCGCCCGGGCGGCGCAAGCGAGTTGTCGACGACGCTCGGAATCAACATCTCGACGACGGGCTCGCGCGAGTATCCCTGCGCAACCGCGTCGTGCCACGCGCGATCCATATAGGCAAGCGACGGTGCGAACGTGATACCGCTCGCGTGATGCGGCTGCGGCGCCGCGCCGGGGAGCGCGGAAAAGTCGGGCAGCTCGGATAGCGCAACGTTGATTCGGAAGGTGCCCGAGCCGTACTTCGTGCGTGCGATCGCTTCGGCGAAAGTTGCAGGCAGTGCCGCTGAATCGACCAGCCGCTGGTACAGCAGCTTCGGCGTCACGTTGGCGGCCACCGCCCGTGCGCGCACCACTTCACCCGATTTCAATTCGACACCGGTGGCACGGCCGTTTTCAACGATCACTCGGTGCACCGGCTGGTCCACGTCAAACTGCACACCGCGCGCGCGCGCTTCGGCCGCCATTGCCTGCGTGATCGCACCCATGCCGCCGATCGCGTGCCCCCATTTACCGCGCTTGCCGTTGACTTCACCGAAGACGTGATGCAGCAGTACGTACGCCGAGCCCGGCGCGTACGGGCTCGCGTAGTTGCCGACGATCGAGTCCCATCCGAGCACGGCCTTCAGCGGTTCGGAGTCGAACCATGAATCGAGCCAGTCGCCCGCGCTCTTGGTAAAAACATCGACCAGATCGCGCTGGCCTTCCCTCGGCAGCCGTCCCAGTTGCCACAGCAACCTCCCTGCCGCGACGAGATCGCGCCATCCTTCGACGACGAAAGGCCCGCCGATATTCGGAGGCGATTGCAGGATCCAGTGGCGCAGTTGGTCGGCGACCCGATCGAGACGCGCGTAGAACGCCGGCAGTCTTTCGGCATCACGCCGCGAAAACTTTGCGACTTCGGCTTCGGTCTGCGCAGGATCGCTGCCGAACTTCAGATAGCGCCTGTCGGCGAGCGGAACGAAATTCGAAAAGGGCCGCTCGATGATGCGCAGTCCATGCTGCGCGAGCTTGAGGTCGCGAATAACCTGCGGATTCAGAAGGCTCACCGTGTAACTCGCGGTCGAGTTGCGAAAGCCCGGATGAAACTCCTCTGTTACCGCAGCACCACCCACCATGTGTCGGCGCTCGACGACGCGAACGCTCAATCCAGCAGCCGCCAGGTAGCAGGCACACGTGAGCCCGTTGTGGCCGGCGCCAATGATCAAGACGTCGAGCAGCTTCTCCATCGCCCGATGGTAACGGGCGCAGGGCACATACCAAAGCAAACGCCGCGCTCTAAGAAAAGCGCGGCGTTTGACTGCGGCTGCGAATTACTTGGGCAGCAACACTTTATCGACGACGTGAATCACACCATTCGATTGATTAACGTCGGCGATCGTTACTTTCGAGGTGCCGCCACTTTCGTCGGTGATGTTGACCGTCTTGCCGCTGACGGTTGCCGTCAGCGTGCCCCCGGCGGCAGTTTTCAACATCGCCTTACCACCGCCCGCGTCGATCTGCTTCATCAGCGCCGCCGCATCCACCTTGCCCGGCACGACGTGATACGTCAGCACCTTGGTCAACTGCGGCTTGTTCTCCGGCTTCAGCAACGTGTCGACCGTCCCCGCCGGCAACGCGGAAAAAGCGGTGTTGGTCGGGGCAAAGACTGTGAACGGACCCGCGCCCTTCAACGTATCGACCAGCCCGGCGGCCTTGACTGCGGCGACCAGCGTCGTGTGATCTTTTGAGTTGACGGCGTTGTCGATGATGTCCTTGTTGGCGTACATCGGTGCGCCGCCAACAGTGACCTGAGCCATTGACGTGATCGTGGTCACGGAAAGCGCCAGCGCTACTGCGAGGCCCTTCAGGTTCTTCGTATGCATTATTTCTCCGTTGATTGAGTGAGGCGGCGGCAACGCAAGCCAAAGAACTTTGAAACGTACGTTGCCGTGCTGTCCCTGATACGGGTCACACTCTCAACTGGATGTTGCCGCGCTGAGCTCCGATAGAAACTCGCTCAGGACAACTCAAACAACGTCGGCACCAGCGCCCACAAGGAAATCACCTCGCCATTTTCACTGTAAGGGTTGCAGCATCGAGCGTCGCGCTGTCTACTTGTACCCAACGCGATCGAGAATGCGCTGCGCCACGACCGTGCTCTTCGCAATACTCGAAATCGGAACCTGCTCCTGCTTGAAAGTACCAAGCGAGGAAAGCACTGGGTTGTTCAGGGTCGCTCCCTTTGCCACCGGAAACTCGTTGTTGCCGTTGGCGAAATAATTTTGCGCCGAGGCGCTCGACAGATACTCGAGGAAAGCAATCGCGTTGGCCTTGTTCGGTGAATTCTTGGCCATACCGCCACCGGAAATATTGACGTGCGTACCGGAACCCGCCTGGTTGGGCCAGAGGAATCCGACCTTGCTGACGACACCCTGGTCTTTCGGGTCGCTTGAATGGAGCAGGCGCACCCAGTAGTAAGTGTTGGTGACGGCGACGCCGCACTCGCCGGCGGCGACCGCCTTGATCTGGTCGGTATCGCCTCCGCTCGGCGGGCGCGCCATGTTGGTCACGATGCCTTTGGCCCACTGCTCGGCACCGGCTTCGCCCAAAGTAGCCGACCCGCGAGCCGATCAACGACAGCATGTACGGATGCGAGCCCGATCGAGTGCACACCTTGCCCTTGTTTTTCGGATCGGCGAGTTCCTCGTACGTATCGACATCCTCGGGCTTTACGTTCGCCTTGTTGTAGACGATCGCGCGCGCACGTGTTGAAAAGCCGAACCACGTATCGTCGCTCGAGCGCAATTGAGCCGGGATGCGCTCGTTCAACACCTTCGACTCGACAGGCTGAAAGAGTCCGTCGGCTTGCGCACGCCAGAGCCGCGCCGCATCCACTAGCAGCAGCACATCCGCTGGGCTGTTCGGGCCTTCTGCCTTCAGCCGCTGCAGCAGTTGTTCATCGCCGGCTTCGATGCGATTGATCTTGATGCCGGTCTGCTTGGTGAAGTCCGAGTACAGCGCTTCGTCGGTCTGGTAGTGGCGCGCGGAGTAGAGATTCAGCACCTTCTCCTGCGCCTGGCTCGGCAACGGTGCGGCGAGCGCGGTCGCGATCCCTGCGAGTACTGCGAACTGCAGCGCTCGATGCAGGCCCCTCTCGGCCGGCCGCCGAGGAGTCTTGATTGCAATCATTGACACACCCATCCCTTGGTTGGCAAGCGAACGGGAGAACGTTAACGCAACTGATTCTCAATTGCAAATAATTCTCATTCACCGATCTGGATTAACCAAATCAAGGCTTTACGACCTCAACATCCTCATCTGCAGGAAACCCTGGAGAAGAACGCGCTGTAAAAATGGCGGGCTGGTCCGACGCGCGCAGAGTCTGGACATCCTCGTCGAGCAACCGACGGGCGCCATTGAAGCGTGCCTGCCAATAGCGATCGTCAAGCGCTTCGATTCGCACGCGGCCGCCGCGCGCCGGCGCGTGCAGGAAACGACCGTCCCCTATATAGATAGCAACGTGCGAATAGGCGCGCGCGAGCGTGTTGAAGAACACCAAATCGCCGGGCGTGAGTTGGGATCGGGTGATCGTTTCGCCCAACTTGCCAATCTCTTCGGATCGTCGCGGTAACTGACGGCCGGCCACCGAGTGATAGACGTAACGAACCAAGCCACTGCAGTCAAAGCCGCTGGCGGGAGTCGATCCCCCGTAGCGATACGGGATGTCGATCAACGTCAGCGCACGCACGACGATGTCCGAGCGGACACTCGCGTCGTCCGGCTCGCCCGCGACCGCGGCGCCGTTAACAAACAGAACTGCCGCGATGCCGAGAACGACGCGCCGGTGACTCACTTCACGCGGCGCGGTCGGGGTGTGCGATGGGATCGTTGTAGCTCTTGACTTCCGTGCCGCGATAAAGAATTTGCGCGTTCCGCTCGGTAATTTGCCGGTGCAGCGCCACAAAGTCCGGCTGCATGTCGCCAGTGGGTCGCGGCTCCGGAGCAAAGTGATGAAACGCGTCGACGCCGCGCACCAGGGTCGCGCTGTCCTCGCCGGCGATTTGCGAAACGCTGGTCGGGATATACCGAATCGCAAAGCCGATGCGCCGGTCGTTCGACGGATTGGCCGGAGAGCCGTGCACCAGCCGCACGTGATGCAGCGAAATCTCGCCGGGCTGTAATTCGATCGTCACAGCTTGCGACTCGTCGACGTCGACCGCGACTTCCTGACCTCGCGTCAACAGATTGTTTTTCGCGAAGGTGTCACGATGCTCGAGTTGGTCCGACATGTGCGTGCCGGGAATAAATGTCATCGCACCGTTGGATCGATTGCTACGCGTCAACGCGACCCACGCCGTAACGACATCAGGTCTGCTCAATCCCCAGTAAGTCGAATCCTGATGCCAAGAGACAAATGCAGGGTTGCTCGCCTCCTTGATAAAGAAATTGGTAGTCCAGCACAGCAGATTCGGTCCGTACAGATCCTCGATCGCATCGACAATGCGCGTGTTGCGCACCAGATCACCAAGCCACGGAAACAGCAGATGCGTCTTGTGGCGCAAATCGCCGGCCAGCGGGCCTCCGGATTTCGCCTCGTACTGTTCGAGCCTGCTGCGGATTGCGTGCGCTTCCGCCTCCGGCATCACGCGGATCGGAAACACGCAGCCGTCACGGCGAAACTGTTCGATCTGTGATTCGCTCAGAATCTTTGGCATAGGGAACCTCAGGCTAGTGTCAGGCTGCACCGCTGATGATGTTCATCACCTGGGACGATGCGTGCGCATCGGATGGCGACCCCGCGAAAATAATCTCTCCGCGCTCCAGAACATACAAGCTGTCGGCGTACTCGGGAATATGGTGAATGTTCGACTCCGCCATCAGAATTCCGTGCCCAAGGCGGCGAATCGACGCAATGCCCTCGCTAATACTCGGAATGATCGCCGGAGACAGTCCTTCGAATGGTTCGTCCAGGAGCAACAGCTCCGCGTCGAGTGTCAGCGCGCGCGCAATCGAAACCATCTTGCGCTCGCCGCCCGATAGCTGGCTGCCGCCGCGGGCAGCGTAGTCGCGCAACTTCGGAAAAATTTCATAGGCCATTGCAATCCGGGTATTGGCGTCACGACCCTGAGGCCGTGTCCACGTCGGCAGCTCGATATTCTCGGCAACGTTCAAATCGCCGAACACCTGGCTTTCCTCCGGCGCGTACCCAACGCCGAGCTGCGCGATCTTGTGTGTCGGCAGCCCGATGATCGACGTGTCTTTCAGAACGACGAGTTCCGGAAACCGGTGTCAAATATCCCATGATCGTGCGAAACGTCGTCGTCTTGCCGGCGCCGTTGCGCCCGATCAGGCACACGAGTTCGCCCGCGGCGACGCGCAGCGAAATGCCGCGCAAGATGCGGCTGTTCTGGATGTCGACGGTCAAACGATCGAGTGCCAGCATCACGCCACTCGCTGCGACATCTTGCCGACCAGCTTTCCGACGACGGCCGCAACGATTTCGGGATCATTGAAAAATTGATTCGGGGGAAGATCTGCCAGGACCTTGCCCTCCTTGAGCGCGACGATGCGCGTCGAGTATTCCGCGACCAGATTCATGTCGTGCTCGACCAGGATGATCGCCTGCACGCCCGCGTGCTTCCCGGCCTCCATCAGTGTCCTCATGATGCCGTGCTTGTCGCCGCTCGATACCCCGCTGGTGGGCTCGTCCAGCAGAATCACTTCGGGCGTCAGTGCGAATGCGCTTGCGATGTCGAGCAGCTTCTTTTCCCCTTGGGATAACAACCGGGATTCGGTGTCAAGCTTGGTATCGAGTCCGAATATCGCCGCGACCTCGCGCACGCGCGAGCGAAGAGTCGCATCGCTCTCCACCGAGGCAAACATGCGCAAGCTGCGCGATGAGTGTGATACGACCGCCACACCGATCGTTTGCGCCACCGTCATCGCCGGAAAGATATGCACGAGTTGAAAAGCGCGCGCCATGCCGCGCTTGGCGAGCGCTACCGGACCGATGCCGGCGATGTCCTCACCTTTAAATCGAACGGTTCCCGACGTCGGCTTCAGCAAACCCGTCAACACATTGACCAAGGTTGTTTTTCCGGCACCATTCGGACCCACGATCGACAACAACTCGCCGCGTTCAACCGCGAGCGAAACGCCATCCAGTGCGACGAAGCTGCCATAGGCCTTGCTGACGCCAACGGTCTCAATCAATGCCGTCATCGCATGTTCTTCAACTTCGACCACAGATCCTGCGCCACGCCCATCACCCCGCGCGGAAACAGGATCACGATCAGCGCCAGCGTCACTCCGAGGAAGAAACGCCAGTACTGCGTGAGCGACATCAGCTCGGACTTCAAAAAGATAAAAACGAAAGCGCCCACCAGCGGGCCGAAAAAGTTTGCGAACCCGCCCAGCACCGTCATGAACACCAGCTCGCCCGAGTGCGTCCAGTAGGCGGTCTCGGGATCGGCCTGACCGACGTTGATCGCCAGAATCACGCCGCCAACTGCGCAGTAGAAAGCGGAGATCAGGAAAGCGGCGAGCCGAAACAGCCGCACGCGCACACCGAGGTACTCGGCCTTGCGCGAGTTCTCTCGAATAGCAGCCAGATGCAATCCGAAGGGGGAATGCACGATGCGCCACATCGCGAAGCCGAGCACGACCAGCAATACCAGGCAGTAGTAATAGAAAGGCCCGATCAGGAACGTCGTCTTATCGAGCTCGCTGAACTCGTTGCCGAAAAGCGCGGGACGCAGCACGCGAATCCCGGTGTCGCCCCCGGTCAAGTTGTAGAACTTGAACAGAAATGAGTGAAACAGCATCCCGAATGCAAGCGTCAGAATGCCGAAGAAAATCCGCACGTAGCGCACCGCGAGCAGACCCACCGGAATAGCGACCGCAACCGCGGCCAAACCGGAAACCACCAAAATCACTTCGAAGCTCTTGACGCCCAGCTTGCTGGTCAGCACAGCCGCGCCATACGCACCGAGTGCAACGAACAGTGCGTGGCCAAACGACAGCAAGCCCGTATAGCCGAACAGCAGATTGAAGCCGAGCAGCGCAATTGCATACGCAAATGCCGGCAGCACGAGGGTCACGTAGTACGGTTGTGCAAAGCGCGGGAACGCCGCCAGTACCACGATCGCGATGGTCACCATGACCAACAGCATGGTGTGCCGGCGCGCCCGATTTGCCCCAGACTCTTTGCTGCTTGCTGGGTCGGTACTCAGGCCGGTTGCGCTCATTCGATCGCCTTTCCGAACAAACCGGCCGGGCGTGCGATCAGCACCACGATGACGACGAGGTAGATCGCCAGGATTTCGAGCTCCGCATAAAACGTGATCGCCGCGGCACGCATCAAGCCGACGATCAATGCGCCTACCAGAGCGCCACGCATGCTGCCGAGACCGCCGATCACTACCACTGCAAACGCCTCGACCACCAGCTCCACCGGCATATCGAGCGATGCGGCAGCAGTAGGGACTACCAATGCGCCGCCAACGGTACCGAGCACCGTACCCAGCGTGAACACACTCGTGTACATCCAGCGTACGTTGACGCCGAGCGCCTGGCTCATTTCGCGATTCTCGGCAGTGGCGCGCAGGATGCGGCCGAAGCGCGTGCGTTGCAGAAAGGCGCCGATGCCAACGGCAATCACGATGCTTGCGCCGATCACCAGCAGGTTGTAGATCGACACCGAGAAAGTGCCGATTGCGAGCCTCCCGTAGTCGTTCGCCAGATTGCCGAGCTGCTGTGGATTAGGTCCCCAGAAAAAACGCAGCACATCCTGGAACATCAGCACCAGCGCAAACGTCAGCAGCAACTGAAACGCCTCGTCGCGCGCGTAAATTGTGCGCAAGAGCGCCTCGATCGCGGGCCCGATTGCACCGAGGACGATGCCCGAGACGATCAACACCGGCAGGAACATCCACGGCGGAAGCCCGGCAGCCAGCGCCCAATTGACGCTGCTGATGCCAAAGTAAGCGCCCAGCGCGTAAAACGAACCGCATGCAAGGTTGACGATCTTCTGCACGCCGAAAACGAGCTGCAGCCCGGCGGCCACCAAAAAAAGAACGGCGGCGTGAAAAACGCCGCCGAGCAGGATGTCGAAGAAGGCGGTCAAGCTAGTTACTCAGCGCTTGCTCAAGCCCTATAACTTTATCTGCGCTGTCTCAATCCATTTCCAGAAGTCAGTGCCGGGCGGCTTCTGCAGCTGATCGGAGTACATGCGGTCGATCTGGCCCAGGGTTGCGAAGTCGTAGCGGTTCTTGTGAGTCGTCAGCCCCTGGTAGAAGGTCTGCTCCGCGATGTGATCCTTGCGCATATGGCCGGGGCCGCCGAGCGACTCGACCTTGACGCCTTCAATCGCACTGATCACATCTTCCTTGCCTGGCCATGCATTCTTCGCCTTGTACGCCGCCTCGACCCCGGCCTTGTAAATCTGCATTGCGAAGTAAGCGCGATCGGCCTCCCAGTGTGGATAGTCCTTGTACTTTTCTTCGTATTCCTTGACGAACAGCCGCTGCAGCGGACTCGCGTCGGCGTGATTGAAGTACAGCGTGTTATGCCCAAAGATCATTCCTTCCGGCGTGAACTCCTTCTTCAGCAGCGTGTGTTGAAAACCAGCCGCCGGAAATACGAACTTGGTCTTGCCGTCCATCAGGCCCGCGCTGTGAGCGGTGCGCATGAAGATCGGCAGATCGGCGAACAACAACGACGAGAAGACAAGATCCGGCTTCGCCGCCTTTAGTGCTGCGACGTGGGTCGTCAGGTCGAGCGTTCCGACTTTCGGCCATTGCTCGGCGACGACCTTGACGTTGACGTTGAACTTCTTCAGCAGCGCCTGAAACGCCGCCATGTTGTTGCGGCCGTACGAATAGTCCGGGTTGATGCCTGCGATCGTTGAAAACTGTCCTTTCCAATACTTGATCGCCAACAGCGACCCCATCACCGCTTCGCATTCATTGTCCGTGCTGCGGAACACGTAGCGCGGGTTCGTCATCGTTTCCTTGACACCGTCCTGCGTGGTGCCGTCCCAGAAGATCAGCAGCGCCTTCATTTCCTCGGCGACTGCACCCATTGCCAGGCTTACGCCGGACGACACGATGCCCTGCACGCAATCGACCTTGTCCTGTAGAACTAGTTTGCGCAGGCGCTCGATCGAGTCCTTCGGATTGGTTTCTTCCTCGACGATCAACTCGATCTTGCGCCCTGCGATGCCGCCGGACGCATTCATGCGTTCAACCGCGAATTGAGTTCCGCGCAGGCCACATTCGCCAATGGTGCCCGCGATGCCCGACTTCGGCGCGATCACGCCGATCCGTACCGGCACGTTCTGCGCGATCGCCGGAAAGCTCATCAGCGGTTGGGCTGCGACGGCTGCACCGGCGCCCCCGATGGCCTTCAATAACCTTCTGCGGTTGTTTTGCATGACATGCCTCCTGTTGTTGTAGTAGTTAAAGCGACTTACGCCTGCGCGACTGTAGCGCGAGTGAATTCCTCGATGACATCCAGCAGGCGGTCGCTTGCATCCGCGGCGCGGTCCTCATCTCTATCCGCAATCGCGCGCGCGATGTCGGCATGCAGCTTGGCGGTGAGCGGCATGTCGGCCGTCTGCTTGTAGTGGATGTACCAAAAGCGGCGCGACAAGCCGTGCATCAGCCCCATCGCACCGGCTGCAAACTCGTTATGGGACGCACTCGAACACAGCAGGTTGAACTCGCGGTCGGTACGCATAAAAGTCACGTCGTCGTTGATGCGCGCCGACTTTTCGAAGTCACGGGCGAGCTCTCTGAATCGTGTGCGCTGTTCGTCAGTCGCGCGGCGCGCGGCCGTGCGCGCAATCAACCGTTCGATCTCGCGCCGCGCTTCGTGCAACCGCAGCTGCCGGCCGACGTTGATCTCCGACACCATGACGCCGCGCCGCGGAAGAATCATCACCAATCGCTCGCGCGCGAGGCGTTGCAGCGCTTCGCGAATCGGCGTGCGGCCGATGCCGAGGCGACTCGCTAACTCGGTCTCGGACACAGCGGCACCGGGAGCAAGCTTCAATGTCACGATCATCTCTTCGAGCTCGGCGTAGGCGCGATCAGTTAGGCTTTGCGCCGTCGCCCCCATCGGAGCGACCTCGACTGGATTGGCGCGTTTCATTGATGCTTGCGCTTTTCGACCATCGAAACAAACTTCTCGTATTCCTTTTCGTCGACGCCGTAGCTGTGATCGTCGTCGGGAAATGTGCCCGACTTTACCTCGGCGATGTATTGCGAGATACCCTTGAGCGCGACTTCGGTCAGGTTCGAATAGCGCTTCGTAAATTTCGGCTTGAAATCGGTGAACACGCCGAGCAGGTCGTAGCAGAGCAGGATCTGGCCGTCGGTGCCGACGCCGGCGCCGATGCCGATCGTCGGAATTTCGAGCTGCTTCGAAATGACGGCCGCGATCTTTGCGGGTACCGCTTCGAACTCGAGCATGAAGCAGCCGGCATCCTGGATCGCAAACGCGTCCTCGAGAATTTTCATCGCCGTCGCAGCCGTCTTGCCCTGGATCTTGAAGCCGCCGAACATCGCGACCGTGTGCGGCGTCATGCCGATGTGCGACGCGGTCGGAATTCCCGCGTCGACCATCGCCTTCAATATGGTCGCTTGCGACTTGCCGCCCTGCGGCTTGACCGCATCGCACGCGCCTTCCTGCATGAAGCGTGTCGCATTGGTCAACGCGCGTTCGACCGTGTTGTAGCTCTGATAAGGCATGCAGCCGAGCACGAACGTGTTCGGAGCGCCACGTCGTACCGCCTGCGCGTGCAATGCCATCATGTCCATCGTCGCCGGGATCGTGCTCGAATGGCCATGCGCAATCATCGCCAGGCTGTCGCCGAGCACCGCGACGTCGACCCCGGCCATCTCGGCCCACTTGGCCGACGTGTAGTCGGGCACCGACATGTAGACCATCTTCTCGCCCGAGGTCTTCGAGTCGCGGATCTCCTGCAGCGTGCGCTTCTTGCGTGCCGGCGCGCTGACGGTCTTACTCGAACTCGAAGCAGCTTCGGCCACGCTCCCTCCGGATTGACAGCATTAGTGATCGACAACTAATATATCAGTCATCGACGTAGGCGGCAAAGAGGTTTTTATGATGACGGAACGGCAGCGCAGATTTCGCGAGCAATATCGCGCGGCGATCAGCCGCTACTACAGCGGGTGGGTGCACATCGGAGTGATGTACAGCGCCGGAATTGCCGGCGTCTGGTACTGCGTGAGCCAGTTGCAGAACGCCCGTTGGGAGTGGCTGCTTCTGATTCCGGTCCTGATCGGCGGCAACTTCGTCGAATGGGCCATGCACAAGTTCGTCATGCATCGGCTGATCGACGTGTTTGCGTTGCGCGCGATCTACGATCGCCACACCCGGCAGCATCACCAGTATTTCACCGACAACGACGCGTCGATCGACACGGTCCGCGAGTTTCGGATCGTGTTCTTCCCGTGGCGCGTCCTAATCGTCCTCGCGGTGTTCGGACTTCTGTTCGGCTGGATTGCTAGCGTGCTTATCAATCCGAACGCCGGCTACATCGTGTTTATCGGCATGATCGGCCATTACATGGTCTACGAGACGTTTCACTTCTGTTGTCATGTGCGCGACAACTGGTTCGTCCGTAATGCACCGATGATTAACACGATCCGGCGCCACCACACGGCGCACCACAACATGGGGATCATGATGCACGTGAATATGAACCTCACGTTCCCTATCGCCGACTGGTTTCTGAACACCAGCGATCTGAAGCGCGGACTGCTCGGCCACCTCTTCAATGGTTACAGCGACGCGCACGTCAAAGCCGAACTGAAGCCGGTGATCGCACGCTACCGGACCTCCGAGACGCAGGAGAAGCGGGTCACGCTCGATGGGCCGCAGCTCAATGACGACGAGCTTCGTACGCTCGCCAGCGCCGGCAGCCGCGCTTAGTCACGCACCCATAGCGTGAAAGGGCGAGATAAGAGAACGAAAAGCTAAGGAACTCAACGGTTTTACGAGCAAAATCGCGATTACTTCGCGATCATTTCGGTTAAATTCCGAGGCTGGCCGCGCCTGCGGCGCGCGCAGCTAACCGAGAACCCCGTTGGCGACCCAAGTAAGCAAGGAACCCGCAAGAGTCGTCACGCCCGTCCAGGCGGCGGGCGCCCCCAAGCCACGCGTTTTGATCTGCGACGACTCGCGCATTGTGCGTGCCGCGATCGGACAGCATCTGCGCGATCGCTTTGAGTTGCGCGAGGTCAACGACGGCGAAGCGGCTTGGCAAGCGATTCTGCTCGACTCGTCGATCCGAGTCGTCATCAGCGATCTGACGATGCCGAAGGTGGACGGCTTCGAGCTGCTGAATCGGGTGCGTTCCTCCAAGGTGCAGCGGATTCGCGAGCTTCCGATGGTGATCATCTCCGGCGAAGAAGAAAGCGGGGAGCGCGATCGCGCGGCCTCGCTCGGTGCGACGGATTTCATTCAAAAAGCCGTCGGCGCTTCCGAGCTGCTCGCGCGCATGGAAGTGCTGGTGCGGCTTTCGACGACGCGTGAGATGTTGGCCGAGAGCCAGGCATCGCTCGAGTCGTCGCGCACGGTCGACTCGGACACCGAGCTGTTGAACCAGCCATTTTTCGACAAGCAGGTCGAAAAACTGATTTCGTTCGCGCGCCGTAATCTGTCCGATGTGGCGCTGATCTGCATTCGCGTCGAGCTGTCGATGCCGCAGAAGGAAACCTGGGAAGGCGAGACCGATCAGCGCATCAAGCTCGTGGGGCGCGCGCTGGCGGCATCGATCCGGCTCGAAGACCTGGGCACACGCACCGATCGATTCGAGTTCTGCGTCGCCACGCCATCGAGTGGTCTATCCGGTGTGCTGCGCTTTGCCGCACGCCTGCGCAAGGTGCTTGAAAACATCGAAGCCGCCGGACCGGGCGTCGAAGTCTGGACATGCATCGGGCTTTCTACGCTGTCCGAAGAGCTGCGGCGTAGCGCCGAAGAACTGCGCACGCTGGCGCAAAAGCGAGCTGCTCAGGCGCAGACGAATCGCTCGCGGCGCATCATCCTTGGGACGTCCGACGGCGCGGCGCCGGGCTCGATCGATCCGAAGCCCGAAGACGGGTCGATGGACATTAATCTCGCGCTGGCGCTGATCCGCGCCGGCCGCGCTGCCGAAGTAGTGCCTCATCTGCCAAGATTGCTGGAGCAGGTGGCACCGCTCCTTAAGCTGGTGCGACAACAAAAGGAACTGCAGCAACCGGCGGATGGAGGACTGCATGACGACGTACAAGGAGTACCACGCAAGGTCACTCAGTGACCCTTCCGGTTTCTGGGCGCGAGCAGGCGCAGCTGATCGACTGGCACCAGCCGTTCGCGCAGGTGCTCGATTACACCCGGCCGCCGTTCGCGCGCTGGTTCGTCGGCGGCGAGACCAACCTCTGCCACAACGCGGTCGACCGCCATCTCGCGGCGCGCGGCGATCAGAACGCGCTGGTCTACATTTCGACCGAGACCGGTGACGAGAGCAAGCTACACCTACCGCCAGCTGCACGGCGAAGTGAACCGCTTGCGCGGCGATGCTGCAGGGCGCTCGGCGTGGGCAGCGGCGACCGCGTGCTCATCTACATGCCGATGATTCCCGAGGCGGTGTTCGCGATGCTCGCGTGCGCGCGCATCGGCGCGATCCACTCGGTGGTGTTCGGCGGCTTCGCGGCGGCGAGCCTCGCCGACGCGCATCGACGACGCGCAGCCGAAGGTGATGATCACCGCCGACGCCGGCATGCGCGTGCGGCAAGGCCGATCCCCTACAAGCCGCTGGTCGACGAGTCGATCAGGCTCGCGAAGCATCCGCCGGAGCACGTGCTCATCGTCAACCGCGGCCTCGACACCGAATGAAGCGCGTCGCCGGAGCGCGACGTCGACTACGCGACGCTTGCGCGCACAGCACATGGACGCACGAAGTGCCGTGCGAGTGGCTCGAATCGAACGAGCCGTCGCTACATCCTCTACACCTCGGGCACGACCGGCCAGCCGAAAGGCGTGCAGCGCGACACCGGCGGCTACGCGGTCGCGCTCGCCGCGTCGATGAAGCACATCTTCTGCGGCGAGCCGGGCGAGACGATGTTCACGACCTCGCGACATCGGCTGGGTCGTCGGGCACTCGTACATCGTCTACGGCCCGCTCATCGACGGCATGACGACGATCATGTACGAAGGCGCTGCCGATCCGGCCCGACGCCGGCATCTGGTGGAAGATCGTCGAGGAGCACAAGGTCGACGTGATGTTCTCGTCGCCGACCGCGATCCGCGTGCTGAAGAAGCAGGACCCGGCGTATCTGAAGAAGTACGACCTGTCCGTCGCTGCAAGCACCTGTTCCTCGCCGGCGAGCCGCTCGACGAGCCGACCGCACGCTGGATCGCCGAGGCGCTCGGCAAGCCGGTGATCGACCACTACTGGCAGACCGAGACCGGCTGGCCGATCCTGTCGGCGCACCGCGCGGCGTCGAGGACACGCCGTCGAAGTTCGGCAGCCCGAGCTTCCCGGTCTACGGCTACGACGTGCAGGCTGCTGCGCGAAGTCGACGCGGCGAAGAGGTCGGCCACGGCGAGAAAGGCGTCGTCGCGATCGTGCCGCCGCTGCCGCCGGGCTGCATGACGCACCGTGTGGGGCGACGACGAGCGCTTCGTGCAGACCTATTTCACGAGCTTGCCGAGCCAGCTCGTCTATTCGACGTTCGACTGGGGCATCCGCGACGAGGACGGCTACTACTTCATCCTCGGGCGCACCGACGACGTGATCAACGTCGCCGGCCACCGGCTCGGCACGCGCGAGATCGAGGAAGCGCGTGCAGGCGCATGCGAACATCGCCGAAGTCGCCGTCGTCGGCGTCGCCGACCCGGTGAAGGGCCAGATGCCGCTGGCGTTCGCGGTGCTGAAGGACTCGTCGCAGTCGCGACGCCAGAAAACGCGCGCGCACGAAGGCGAGGTGATGGAGACCGTCGACAAGCAGCTCGGCGCGATCGCGCGGCCGGCGCGCGTGCACTTCGTGACGCTGCTGCCGAAGACGCGCTCCGGCAAGCTGCTGCGCCGCTCGATCCAGGCGCTCGCCGAAGGGCGCGATCCCGGCGACCTCACGACGATCGAAGATCCGACCGCGCTGGAGCAAATCAAGACTGCGATTGACGCGTGACGTTCAATTACGCGTTATCGAGCTTGCTGCTGCCGCCGACATCGCTGATTGCATTGACGCTGCTCGGCGTGTTGCTATTGAAGCGGCGGCGAATGGCCGGCGTGGCCCTGATCGTTTGCTCGCAAGTGTTGTTGCTCGCGCTTTCGACACCGGTCGTGGCCAATGCGCTTGTGCGGTCGCTGGAACCGCCGCCCGTATTGATCGAGCATGTCAAACGAGCGCAGGCGATCGTCGTGTTGGGCGGTGGACGCAACCTGGGCTCGCCCGAATGGGGCGGCGAGACCGTGAATGACTACACATTGCGTCGCACGCGTTACGGTGCGCGTCTCGCGCGCGAGACGGGTCTACCCGTGTATGTCAGCGGTGGCAAGCCCACCGGCGGGCAACTCGCCGAAGGCACGCTGATGCGCGAATTGATGGCTAGTGAGTTCCACGAGCCGGTCAAGTGGGTCGATGCGGCCTCCGATACAACGCGCGAGCAAGCTTTGATCGTGGCGCAAGATTTGAAGGCGCAGCAGATCAACCGTATCGCGCTCGTGACTGATGCAGTGCACATGCCGCGCGCGCAACGCGTGTTCGAGCTGGCTGGCCTGGCGGTTGTTTCCGCGCCGACCGGGTACACGGCGCAGCGGCCGCTCGCGCCTTACCAATTGATCCCCGGTCCCACCGCGTTACTTCATTCGCACGTCGCACTGCGCGAGTGGGCGTCGCAGCTTCACCATCATGTCCTTGCGCTGGTCGACTAAATGAAAACAAAACCGCTGCTGACCCTCGAAGACGCACAACGGATAGCCGCGGCTGCAGAAGCCGAGGCGCAGAGCCATCAGTGGAACGTCGTGATCGCAATTTGCGACGACGGCGGCCACTTATTGCTGCTGCACCGGCTCGACGGCGTGGCGCCGATCTCATCGACGATCGCGCCCGCGAAAGCGCGTGCCGCCGCGCTCGGCAAGCGCGAGACAAAGTTATATGAAGACATGATCAATCAAGGCCGCACTGCGTTTCTGTCAGCGCCGCTCGACGGAATGCTCGAAGGCGGCGTGCCAATCATCGTCGATGGCCACGTCGTCGGCGCTATCGGCGTTTCGGGCGTCAAGTCGAGCGCGGATGCGCAGATCGCGAAAGCCGGGGTCCAGGCCCTGTAGCGCTGACGCGCACCGGTCTATTGAGTTTCGGCCGCCGCCCGCCGACCCCGCTCAATGTCGATCGATGCGATCAGCAGCAGCCCGACCACGAAAAAGCCGCCGGTGATCATCATGCCGAGCCGGTGATTGTTGTTGGTCAGATAAACGACTGCGCCATAGGTCAGCGGCCCGACGATCGCCGCCACTTGTACCGACAACGTCCACAGGCCGTAGAACTCAGCGAGCCGGGTAGGTGGCGCGAATACACCGACCATCGCGCGACCGGCCGACTGGCTCGACCCCATGGCAAGCCCTGCCAGATTGGCAGACACCCAGAACATCGCCGACGTCGTCGCCATCGACGCCACCGCTGTCATCGTGATCCACAGCAGCAACGTCAGCGCCAATGCTCTCTTGTGGCCGAGCCGGTCCTGCGCGTAGCCGAAAACAAACGCGCCGATCGCGGCCGTGATATTGACGATCAACACGAGCTGAAGCGTTTGCTCGAATGAAAACTGCATCACTTCCTGCGCGTAGATGGCGGCCAGTGCAATGACGACGGCGACACCGGCTTGATAAAACGTGCTGCACAACAAGAGGCGCGCGAAGTCGCGAAAGGCGCCCACGTGCTTCAACGTCGAAGCCAGCCGCGAGATCGCGCCCCGAACCACATCGACGCTGCGCTGCGGCTGCGGCACTGCGCGCTCGCGAAGAATGAATAGCGTCGGCAGCGCAGCGAGGGCGAAAATCCCCGCGGTAATTAGCATCGTCCCCGGAACGAACTCTTCGGCCACACCGCCCTGCCCGCGCGCCCACGTGACATATGCCAAACACACCGCAAGCGTCGCGAGGCCGCCCAGGTAGCCGAAGCTCCAGCCCCAGCCGGACACTTTCCCAAGCGCGGCAGGGCGCGCGATCTCCGGCAGAAACGCACCGATCAGCGAGACGCCGATCTGGAAGAAAAAATTCGAGATGACGATCGCCGCAACGGCCATCGCGACGTCGCCGCGCCCAGCCAACGCCAGCGCCGCGGTCGACAACACGCAGCCGATCGTCGATAGCCGTAGCAGCCATTGCTTGCGCGCGCGCAGATCGGCGTAGGCGCCGATGATCGGCATCGTGAGCATCACGCCGGCGTTCGACACCGCGAGCGTTACCGTCCATGCCAACGTGGCCCAATCGGCGCCGTCGGCGACCACGCTGACGAAGTACGCGTTGAATACCGCCGTCAACACGACGGTCGTGTACCCCGAATTGGCAAAGTCGTAGCCCGCCCAAGAGAGCACCTCACGCGGACGCACGCCAGGATTCAACGCAGATGAGTCGAAGATCGCCATGGTCGACGTTATTTTTTTGCGCGCGAAACTGCGCCCGATGCTACGCGATCGACTTGATCGCACCATGACGGCAGCGATGGTTCGTATACTCGACCCATGGCCACGCGCGACCTCGACCGCATCGATCGCAAGATTCTCGAAACGCTGCAGCTCGACGGGCGAATCACCAACCAGGACCTCTCGACCCGTATCGCGCTGAGTCCGCGCGCGTGCCTGGAGCGCGTGCGGCGGCTGGAACGCGCCGGCATCATTTCGGGCTACATGGCACTCGTCGAGCCGCGCAAGCTGGGCGGCGTTCTTACGGTTGTGGTCGAAGTCACGTTAAGAAACCAGAAACAGGCGACGCACGCCCGTTTCGAGCAACGCGCACGCGCAGCCGATGAGGTCGTCGAATGTTTTCTGGTGTCGGGACAGTGCGACTACGTGCTGCGTCTGGCGTGTCGGGATCTCGATCACTATCGCGAGCTGACCAACGCCTGGACTGATGACCCGACGCTCGGCGTTGAAAAAATCACGTCGAAACCCGAGCTGCAGACGATCAAGCCGTTTCGCGGCTATCCGCTGCCCTAGCGGCTCTTTGGCCGGCGCGCTGCGGTGCACCGCCGAATCTGCGGTTCCACGCTCAAAGCCGCTCCATTTCGGCATTTCCACCTCATTACTTCCGCCTCGCATTTCGCACGTCGTCCCTACATTGTTGTCACAGGGAGCGAGGCAGACATGAACGCGCGAGTCGATATGAGCATCAACCAGGCAGAGTTGGCGATCGCTGTCGAAAACAGCGTTGCAGCGCCGAACTACGCGCCGATTCCGGTCGTGCTCGATCGCGGTGAAGGCAGTTGGCTGTGGGACGCCGACGGCAAGCGCTATCTGGACTTCATGTCGGCGTACTCAGCCGTCAGCCACGGCCATGTGCATCCGCGCCTGGTCGCCGCGCTGACTGACCAGGCGCAGCGCGTTGCGGTCACCTCGCGCGCGTATCACTCGACCGAACTCGGCCCATTTCTCGCCAAGCTCGTTGAAGTCGCTGATCTGTCGAAGCCTGCAAAGGCACTGCCTGCCAGCGGCGGTGCTGAATCGGTCGAGACGGCCATCAAGGCGGCGCGCCGCTGGGGCTATCGAGTCAAAGGCATCGCTCCCGATCGCGCGAACATCGTCGTTGCGCGCGGCAACTTTCATGGCCGCTCGACCACGATCGTCGGTTTCTCGACCGAGCCGGCGTATCGCGCCGACTTCGGTCCGTTCGCGCCCGGCTTTCGCCACTTCGATTTCGGCGATATCGAATCGCTGCGTGCGGCGATTGACGATGAAACGTGCGCGATCCTGATCGAACCGATCCAGGGCGAAGCCGGCATTGTGCTGCCGCCGGCCGGCTTCTTGCGTGCGGTTCGCGAACTCGCCGACAAGCGCAACGTGCTGTTGATCCTAGACGAGATCCAGTCCGGACTCGGCCGCACCGGCGAATGGTTTGCCTACATGCACGAAGGCATTCGGCCCGACGGCGTGATTGTCGGCAAGGCGCTCGGCGGTGGATTGCTGCCGGTATCGGCCTTCGTGGCGATCAACGAAGTGATGGATCAATTCGAGCCAGGCAGCCACGGCTCGACTTTTGGCGGCAGTCCACTGGCGGCACGCATCGGCCGCGAGGCACTCGCCGTGATCGAAGAAGAACAACTCGTTGAACGCAGCCGCCAACTTGGCGCGCATCTGCTGTCGCGCTTGCACGCACTGTCGTCGCCGCTGATTCGTGCGGTGCGCGGACGTGGGCTATGGGCGGGCGTCGAGCTCGACTCAAGTGTGTCGGCTCGTGAGGTCGCCGAGCGGATGGCGGTGCGCGGCGTGTTGACCAAGGATACTCACGAAACAGTGATTCGATTTGCGCCTCCGTTGACGATCGACCGCGCGGCGCTCGACTGGGGTATCGACGTGTTCGCCGCGGTTCTGTCGGAGTTCGGCCCGGGCCGTGCGCCAATGGCCAGCGACCGCGTGACGCCCGCAACATCCATTGCAAAGCAGACTTCCGCTCACCTGATGATGAGCGCGCCCGAGCACTTCGAGGTCAGTTACACGATCAATCCGTGGATGCAACCGTCGCAGTGGTCGGCCTCCCCGAAGAAGCTCGCAGGCGATGCAAGGCGCGGCTGGAACCAGCTGAAGAAAACGTATGAACGCCTCGGTGCGCAGATCGAAGTGCAGGAGCCCGTAGCAGGACTACCCGACATGGTCTTCACCGCCAACGCGGCGGTGGTACTCGATCGCAAGGTGTTGCTCGCGCGCTTTCTGTGCGCCGAGCGACAAGGCGAAGAAGTGCACAACCGAAGATTCTTTGAAGCGCTGCGCACGGGTGGCGTCGTCGATCAAATCATCGAGCCGCCGACCGGTCAATTCTTCGAAGGCGCAGGTGACGCGATCTGGGATGCAACGCGGCGCTTAATCTGGACCGGCTATGGCCAGCGCTCGAGCCGCGACATGTTCCGAACGATCGAAGATCTGTACGGCGTTCCGGCGATCGCACTCGAACTCATCGACCCGCGCTTTTATCACCTGGACACGTGCTTCTGCGTGCTATCGAGCGGCGATGTACTGTGGTATCCGGCTGCCTTCTCAGCCAGCGCAGCAAGCGCGGTGCGCGAGATCGTCGGCGAAGACAAACTGATTGAAGCGACCGATGAAGACGCGTTTAACCTCGGCGTGAACTCAGTCTGCCTTGGGCGAGAAGTCGTGATGTGCCATGTGTCGGCGCCCACGCTTGCAGCACTCACGGCACGCGGCTATCACGTCAACATCGTGCCGCTGAATTCGTTCAATCGCTCCGGAGGCGCTGCGTATTGCCTCACTTTGCGCCTGGACAATACGACGGCTCAGAAGCCGGCCGAACTGCAGGAAGTGAGGCGGGCCGCCTAGCCTCGGCGGCGGTTGTTGGCCGTCGGAAATTTGCTGATCTAATCTGCGCAGGCAGTTCGCTGAGCGTGCGTTGCCCTGATACGGCTCGCGCGTTATCACGAGCGGTGCACGGAAACGATGAACCAAAAGCATAAATGAACGCCTTGGATACTCGGGTAACGCCGAGCGAGATCGTGCGCCATCTGAACCAGTACGTCATTGGCCAGGACGAAGCCAAGAAGACGCTCGCCGTCGCCGTCTACGCGCATTACCGCAAGCTCGCACTGTCGCGCGACGAAGGACTCGAGATCACCAAGAGCAACGTGTTGCTGGTGGGCCCGACCGGCACCGGCAAGACGCTGCCTGTGCGAATCGCTCGCGCGGTTGCTGAAGGTTCCGTTCGTCACTGCAGACGCCACGTCACTTGCCCAGTCACGCTACGTCAACGACGAGATCCAGGCCATCCTCGAGCGCTTGCATGACAAAGCCGAAGGCGAGGTGGGGCGAACCCAGCATGGCATCGTGTTCATCGACGAGATCGACAAGCTGAAAACGGCCTCGGCCGCCTCGGATCGTGGTCCGTCAGGTGAAAGTGTCCAGCACGCATTGCTGAAGATCATGGAAGGCGCGCCTGTGCGCCTTGCGAGCGGCGAGTACCTCGACACGACGCACGTTCTTTTTATCTGCGGCGGAGCGTTCGTCGGACTCAACGCCATCATGGCCAACAACCAGGGCTTCGGCTTCGTCGCGACGTCCGAAGAGGAAAACCAGCGGATGCTTCAGCGGCTGAACGAACGGGTGAAACCGACCGACCTGGTCGAATTCGGCCTGATCCCGGAATTCAGCGGGCGACTCACGACCGTTGCCCGACTGCGCGACCTGTCGCGCGACATGTTGGTCAGGATCATGACCGAGCCGCGCAACTGCATCTACCGTCAGTTCCAGGCCATCCTCAACGTTCAGGGTGTCGACCTCGTCGTCGCACCGCGTGCATTCGAGGAGATTGCCGATCTGGCCGTCGAGTACAAGTCGGGGGCACGCAGCCTGCGAGGATTGTTCGAAGAACTGATCGCGCCCGTGTTGTACGCAGTCCCCGATCACCCGGAAGTCAGGCGCGTCGAACTGTCGTCGATCTTCGCCGAGCCGCGCTACCTGCGCGCAGGCTGACGCTTACCAGTTCGGCTTGCGTTTCTCCATGAACGCCTGCACACCTTCCTGCGCCGACTCGTCGATCATGTTGCACGCCATTGTTTGACCCGCCAGTTGATACGCGGCCTCGATTCCGGTTTCGAGCTGCCGGTAGAACAGGTCTTTACCCATTGCGACCGCCGAGCCGGGCTTCGACAGGATTGAAGCGATCACCTTCTCGATTTCAGCATCGAGTTGATCGGCCGGAACAACGCGATTCACCAGCCCGCGATCGCGCGCGGTGTCGGCGTCGATGAAGTCGCCGGTCACCAGCATTTCAAACGCCTGCTTGCGTCCGACGTTGCGGCTTAACGCAACGCCCGGCGTCGAGCAGAACAACCCGATGTTGATGCCCGACACCGCGAATCTCGCGTCCGCCGAGGCGACTGCGAGGTCGCACATCGCCACCAGTTGGCAGCCGGCTGCGGTCGCGATGCCGTGCACGCGCGCGATCACCGGCGCGTGCAGCCGCTGGATCGTCATCATCAGTTTCGGCTGCACTGCGCGAACAAGCGCTGGTAGTACTCGAGCGAAGGATTCGCTCGCATCTCGCTTCAGGTCATGGCCGGCGCAAAATGCCTTGCCCTGCGCACCGATCACGACCACGCGCACCGATTGCATCACCGTCCAGCGCGTCGAACTCGGTTTGCAGCGCCGCCATCATCTCCTGCGACAGCGCGTTGAATTGCTGCGGACGGTTCAACGTCAACGTCGCCACGCCGCGCTCGTCTCGCGCGGCCAGCACATACTGCTCTGCTAGTCGGTGCGTTCATTCGTACTCCTAGGTGTCGATCGCCGCAGCCGACTTTGCCTGCTCGCGCAGCAGGAACTTCTGGATCTTGCCGGTCGATGTCTTCGGCAGCTGCGCCGAAGACGATCGCGCTTCGGCACTTTGAACCGCGCGAGGTGCGCTCGGCAATGCGTCGATGCAGCTCCGCCTCGGTCACACGCCGCGCCGGCTTTCAGCTCGACGAACGCGCACGGCGTCTCGCCCCAGCTTCGGATCCGGCTGCGCGACCACCGCCGCCGCGATGCACCGCCGGATGCCGATACAGCGCGTCCTCCACCTCGATCGAGCGAGATGTTCTCGCCGCCGGAGATGATGATGTCCTTGCTGCGGTCCTTGATCTTGCACGTAGCCGTCCGGATGCACCACCGCGAGATCGCCGGTGTGGAACCAGCCGCCCGCGAAACGCCTCGGCAGTGGCTGCGGGATTCTTCAGATAGCCCTTCATCATGATGTTGCCGCGAAACATGATCTCGCCGATCGTCTCGCCGTCCGCCGGCACCGGCTGCATCGTCTCGGGATCGAGCACGGCCACGCGCTTCTTGCAAGCGTGTAGCGCACGCCCTGCCGGCCGTTGCGCTCGCGCGCTCGCCGATGTCGAGCGTCGCCCACTCATCGCTGCTTCGCGCATACCGCGGCCGGGCCGTAGATCTCGGTCAGTCCGTACACATGCGTCAGGTCGAAGCCCATGCGCTCCATGCCTTCGATCATCGCCGCCGGCGGCGCGGCGCCGGCGACCATCGCGTGCACCTTGTGCGTGATGCCCTGCTTCATCTCGTCGGGCGCGTTGATCAGCAGCGAGTGCACGATCGGCGCGCCGCAGTAGTGCGTGACCCTGTGCTCGCGGATCGCGTCGAAGATCGCTTGCGCCTCGACCTTGCGCAGGCAAACGTTGGTGCCCGCCTTGCGCCGCCATCGTCCACGGGAAGCACCAGCCGTTGCAATGGAACATCGGCAGCGTCCACAGGTACACCGGGTGATGCGGCATCGCCCAGTACGAGCATGTTGCGAGACGCGCGTTCAGTGTACGCGCCGCGATGGTGATAGACCACGCCCTTCGGATTGCCGGTCGTGCCCGAGGTGTAGTTCAGCGCGATCGCGTCCCACTCGTCGGGCGGCGCGTTCCACGCGTGATCGGCATTCGCCTCGCGCGAGGAACGCCTCGTAGTCGAGCGTCGCCGATCCGCTCGCCCGCGCCGTCGTACGCGGGATCGTCGACGTCGATGACGCAGCAACTCGCGATCGACCGTCGCCAGCGCCGCCTTGATCATCGGCGCGAACTCGCGATCGGTGATCAGCGACCTTCGCCTCGCCGTGATTCGAGCATGAACGCGATCGATGCTCGGCATCGAGCCGCGTGTTCAGCGTGTTGAGCACCGCGCCGGTCATCGGCATGCCGAAATGCGCTTCGACCATCGCGGGCGTGTTCGGCAGCATCACCGCGACCGTGTCGCCGCGCCGATGCCGCATTGCGCGAGCGCCGACGCCAGGCGGCGGCAGCGAACGTACAACTCGGCCCATGTCAGTCTCTGCGCGTTGGCGCCGTGCCCATGGACGACCGCCGCCAACGATGGATATACGGCTGCCGCTCGCTCGAGAAACGGTAACGGTGACAGCGGCGCGTAGTTGGCCGAATTGCGATCGAGTCCCTGGTCGAACAGATTGCGCTTCACAATCGCGCCAGCGCTTTGACGTGCGCGGCGGCGCTGCGCCCCAATGCGCTCAGGTTGTATCCGCCCTCAAGCGAACTGACCATGCGACCCTCCGCGTACTCGGCCGCGAGCTCCATCAACCGCTCGGTGATATACGTGTAATCGGCTTCGACTAACCCCATCTGACCGAGGTCGTCCTCCCGGTGCGCGTCGAAGCCGGCGGAAATAAAAATCATCTGCGGCTCGAAGTCATTGAGCCGCGGCAGCCACACTTTGTCGACCACCTGCCTGGCCACGTCACCCTTGGTTCCCGCCGGAAGCGGCACGTTCACCATGTTTTTCGCAAGGTTGCTGGTGCCGCTATACGGATAAAACGGATGCTGGAAAAAGCTGGCCATCAGCACCTTCTCGTCGTCCGCAAAAATCTCCTCGGTTCCATTTCCATGATGCACATCGAAATCGATGATCGCGACACGCTCGATGCCGAGCGCTTCCAGTGCATGGCGCGCGCCGACCGCGATGCTGTTAAGGATGCAAAACCCCATCGCCGCAGATTTGCGTGCGTGGTGCCCCGGCGGACGTACCGCGCAAAACGCATTGGCTATCTCACCGTTGGCGACGCGGTCGGCTGCATCGACCACTGCACCGGCGGCACGCAGCGCTGCATTCAGCGAATGCGAGTTCATCGACGTGTCGGGATCGAGCGGCCGGTAGCCTGTGGTCGGTACGCTAGACTGCAAGCGCGCGACGTAATCGGCACTATGCGCACGCTGCAATGCTTGAGTCGATGCAAGCGGCGCATCGAAATGCTTCAGATGCGGTGCGATGCCGGTCGAGATCAGATGATCCGAAATTGCGGCGAGCCGCTCGGGGCATTCCGGGTGCCACGATCCCATTTCGTGCTGCGAACAATCCCGATGCGTGAACAATCCAGTCTGCAGCATTCTTTTTTCCTGAAACCAACGATGTCAGTGCCGCCGGGCCGCCCCAAGGCACTGACGCGCCCCCTCGGGGGGCAGCGAACGGAGTGAGCGTGGGCGCATCCATCCTATGTTAGAGAAGTTTCGCTCGACCGCCACGCAGATCGGCCAGATCATCGTTGGCAAGACGCTGCAGATCCGGCAGAGCCTGACGTGCCTGCTAGCCGGCGGGCACCTGCTGATCGAGGACGTACCGGGAGTCGGCAAGACCACGCTGGCGCACGCGATTGCGATCTCGCTGGGGCTGCCGTTTCGGCGCATACAGTTCACCAGCGACCTGCTGCCGGCCGACGTGATCGGCGTTTCGGTCTACGAGCGCAATAGCGGGCAGTTCGTGTTCCATCCCGGCCCGATCTTCACCGCAGGTGCTGCTGGCCGACGAGATCAACCGCGCCACGCCCAAAGACGCAAAGCGCGCTGCTCGAAGCGATGGAAGAAAGCCAGGTCACGGTCGACGGCTTGACGCGCCCGCTGCCGCAGCCGTTCTTCGTGATCGCGACGCAGAATCCGCTGCATCAGGTCGGCACCTTTCCGCTGCCCGAATCGCAGCTCGATCGCTTTCTGATGTGCATCAGCCTGGGCTACCCCGATCGCGCCGCCGAGCGTTCGCTATTAGCGGGCGAAGCGCGGCGCGACATGCTGAAATCCCTCGATGCGACCGCACGTCCAGCCGATCTGCTGGCAGCGCAGGCTGAAGCCAAGAAAGTGTATGTATCGGCGGCTCTGCTCGACTACATCCAGGCGCTGATTGCGCATACGCGCGCCTCCGGCAAGTACGCCGAAGGACTCAGCCCGCGGGGCGGCCTTGCGCTGCTCGCCGCCGCGCGCGCGTGGGCGTGGCTGGACGGCCGCGAACACGTCATTCCGGAAGACGTGCAAAACATCATGCCGTGCGTGGCCGGTCATCGTCTGCACGCAACGAGCCGCGAAACCGGCCGTGCGCTGCACGGCAAGGAACTGGTGTCGCAGCTGATCAGTGCCGTTCCTGTTCCGTAGCGGCCGATGAGTTTGCTCACTAATCCGGTCGTGGTGAAGATCGCCGACTGGATCGCCGGCCGGCACGGGCCCGAGGCGGGCGAGGTAACGCTCGATCGGCGGCGCGTTTACATCCTGCCGACCGCGCCGGGTCTCGCGTTCGGCGTCGTCACGCTGATCCTGTTGATCGGCTCGATCAACTACATGTTGCAGCTCGGCTATTTGCTGACCTTTCTGGTGGCCAGCATGGCGGTCGTCGGAATGCACAGCACGCATTCAAACCTGGCGCAGATCGTTTTGCGTGGCGTGCAGGTCGAGCCGGTGTATGCGGGTGACGTGGCGGCGTTCGAATTCACGGTGACGAATTCGACGACGGTCGATCGCTTCGCGCTGCGCTTCTCGTTTGCGCAACCGTCGGAGCCCGTGTCTCTCCTCGGCCGCTTTTTCAAGCGCTCCCTGGGGCGACCGGTGCGCGAGCGTGAGCAGCCGACGATCTCGATCGAGCTTCCGGCGCGCGGCTTGCGAACCGTTGCGGTGCCGTTGCCAGCCCCGCTGCGCGGCCGCCTTCCAGCGCCTCGCATGACAATCGAGACGCGTTATCCGTTCGGACTGTGGCGCGCATGGGCGTATTTGACGCCGGCGCTGACAGCGATGGTGTATCCGGCGCCTGAGTTCGATGCGCCGCCCGTACCTTTTACGGGTGGCGGTAACGGCGACGCCGTCGGGATGTCGTCCAGCGGCGACGACTTCGCGGGCGTTCGTCCGTATCAACCCGGCGACGCGCACAAGATGATCGCGTGGAAACTCGCTGCACGATCGGACGAGCTGTCGGTCAAGCAATTCGAGGCGCAGGGCGGCGGCGACTTGCTGCTCGACTATGCCGAGCTTCCTGATGTTCTCGGCATCGAAGGGCGCCTGTCGCGCTTGACACGCTGGGTGCTCGATGCCGATGCTTCGCACATGCGTTACGGATTGAAGCTGCCTGACGCGATGATTTTCATCGGCAGCGGTGCCGCGCATCGCGAGCATTGCCTGACGGCGCTCGCAGTTTGCATCGGATAGCGCCGATTACATGTCCTCTGTCGCCGCCCCTGCCCTGACGCGACGCGCCAGGCTCGCTCGGTTCTTTGCGCCGTTTGCGCTGTTGTTCGCGCCGCAAATGTCGAGCGCAGCACGCGAGAGGCGCGACATGCTCGTGCTGCTACTCGCGGTCACTTTCGTCGTCGTGCCGCATTTCGAACATCTGGTGTGGTGGGCGACGTCGGTCCTGATGTTATTGCTGATCTGGCGCGCGTTTCTGACCGTGACGCAACGCCCGATACCGAGCCGGCTGCTGATGTTGCCGTTGCTGCTCGCTGCCAGTGGGGCGGTTTACCTGCAGTACCGCACCGTCGTCGGGCAGCAAGCCGGGGTCACTTTCCTGTTGTTGCTGATGGCGCTGAAGCTGCTGGAGATGCGCGCGCGCCGCGACATCTTCGTCGTCATCTTCCTGTCGTTCTTCATCCTGCTGACGCAGTTCCTGAACGGCCAGGAAATACACGTGGCCGCCATGGCGCTGCTCGGGGTGACTGCATTGTTCTTCGTGCTGATCAGCGTGAACCTGGATGAGACGGACCTGCCCGCCGGCCGAAAATTCAAGATGGTCGGACTGACGGTGCTGAAGGCGATTCCACTGACCGCTGTGCTGTTCCTTCTGTTTCCGCGCATATCGGCTCCTCTGTGGGGAACGCCGGGCGATACCGCTAGCGGTAATACCGGCCTGTCCAACTCGATGTCGCCGGGGACGATCAGCCGGCTGCTCGAGTCGACCGTAATCGCGTTCCGCGTGAAGTTCGACGGCGCGCCGCCGACCAATGACAAGCTTTACTGGCGCGGGCCGGTGTTCGGCACATTCAGCGGTCGCGCGTGGAGCCCGTTGTCGCAGCGTTCAGTTGAAGCACAGCCGCCGTCCATCCAGGGCGATGCGCGCTCGATCGTTTCGTACTCGGTAACGCTCGAGCCGCATAGCCGCGACTGGCTGTTCGCGCTCGACGCCCCCGCGGGGCTGCCGGTTTCCAACGACTTTCGGATCCGGCTGACGCCGGACCTGCGCATCCTCGCAAACGATCTGGTGCGGCAGCGTTTGCGCTATGAGATGCGCTCTTACACCAGCTATCGCTTCAACGCCGGCGCGAGCGATGCGGAGCGCAGCAACTGGCTCGATCTGCCGCCGACGTATAACCCGCGCACACTGCAATTGGCCGAAGAAATTCGCAGCCGCTCGGGAGACGCTGCCGACCGCGTCCGCGCGACACTCGAGCACTTGCGGCGCGGCGGCTACGAGTACACGTTGTCGCCGCCGCGGCTCGGCCGGGACTCGATCGACGAATTTCTGTTCGACACGCGGCAGGGTTACTGCGAACACTATGCGTCGGCGTTCGTATTCCTGATGCGCGCGCTCGACGTGCCGGCGCGCGTCGTGACCGGATATCAGGGCGGCGAGCTGAATCCGGTGGACGGGTTCCTGACGATCCGCCAATCCGACGCGCACGCGTGGTCGGAAGTGTGGCTTCAGGGTCGTGGCTGGGTGCGTGTCGACCCGACGGCGATCGTCGCGCCGATGCGAATCGATCAAGGCGCGAGCGAGATTGCGCGCCGCTCGGGTATTGCGGTGGGCGGTGGCGCGAGCAGCTTCACCTGGCTGCGCTCGGTAAGGTTCAACTGGGAAGCCGTACAGAACTCGTGGAACCAGTGGGTGCTCACGTATTCGCAGGAGCGCCAGCGCGACCTGATCGGACTGCTCGGCTTGGCGCCCAATTGGGAAAGTCTGGCCATGTTGCTCGCCGTCACGGTGACGATCGTGCTGGCGATCATGGCGTGGTTTCGTTACGCCCGCGCACCGAGCGCGATCCGCTGGGCGAAGCGTTCCAGCTTCTGCGCGAACGGCTCGATCGCGCCGGCGTAAGCACCGCCGAGCACCTTGGGCCGCGCGAGTTGTACGTCCGCAGCAAACGCACGCTGGTGCCGGCCGACGCCAAACGCGCGCGCAAGCTGTTATCGCGCATTGAGCGGCTGCGTTATTCGCGCACCTCCGAGACGGTAGTGCGCGCCGATATCAGGACGCTGCGGCGAGCGATTCGTGAGTTTCGTCCACGCAGCACGGGCGCATGATCAGACCATGAAACACTGGCTAAGCACGTTGCTGACCGCGCTCACGCTGACAATGCAGTTGCCGGCAGTGGCCGATACTCGCGTGCCCTACCCGCAACGGCCCGAGGTTCGCGAATTCATCGACGATTTGACGGCGAAGCACGGGTTCGAGCGCGACCGGCTCGAACGTTGGTTCAGCCATGCGCGCTATTCACCCGGGTGGAGCGCTACATGCAGCCGCCGATTGCGTTTGGTCAACGCAACTGGTTCGACTATCGAGCCCGCTACCTGGACGACGCGCGCGTGCAGGCGGGCGCCCTTTTCTTGCGCAGTCATCAATCTGCGATGGAGCGAGCGCAGCGCGAGTTCGGCGTGCCGCCCGAAATCATCGCGGCAATCATCGGCGTGGAAACCCATTATGGCCGCATCACGGGCAACTTCCGCACGCTGGATGCGCTGGTCACACTGTCGTTCGACTACCTTCGCCGTGCGGAGTACTACCGGCAAGAGTTGACCGAGTTTTTTCTGCTGATGCGCGAACAGAAGTCCGATCCGCTGGCGATCAAGGGTTCGTTCGCGGGCGCACTTGGCTTGCCGCAGTTCATGCCCGGATCCATCCGGCGCCACGCGGTGGACTTCGACGGCGATGGGCGCGTCGATTTGACGACCAGCGCCGCGGACGCGATCGGCTCGGTGGCCAGTTTTCTTGTCGCCCACGGGTGGCAGCGCGATATGCCGATCGTGTTCGAGGCGATGGCCGACGAAGCTACGGTCGACGCACTAGGGCGCGGCATCAACGCCAAGGTCACCTGGTCGGATGCGCTCGCGGCGGGCGTCGAAGGCGACGTGCCGCTGCCGCTCGATGCGCAAGTCCTGGTGATCGATTTGCCGGTGGTAAATGCCGGCGAGATCGAACGCCTATACCGTGTCGGCACCGTTAACTTCAGCGCGCTGTTGCACTACAACCGCAGCTACTTCTACGCAAGCGCAGTCGTGGAGCTGTCGCGTGCGATTGCCGAAGCAGCTACGCGTTAGCTACTCGGCATCAGGCTGTGCGGAAGGCTGCGCATCGGTGAACGCAGGCAATTGCATGCAGTGGTCGAAGATGCGCATCAAGGTGGGGACCGACCCCAGATTGCAATCCATGCGCTGCGCGTTGAATATCTGCGGCACGATCACCACATCCGCGATCGTTATCGCATCACCGAGTGCGTAGCGTCCGCTGCGGGCTTCGGCCACCAGCCGCGCTTCGAGGGATGCGAGGCCCTGCTCTACCCAATGCCGATACCAGGTGTTCTTCTGTTCATCGTTGAGCCCCAGCGTCTTGACCAGGTAGCGCAGCACGCGCAGATTATTCAGCGGATGAATCTCGCAAGCGATTGCCAGGGCGATACTTCTCACATACGCGCGCTCGCCTGCAGCGCGTGGCAGTAGCGGCGGCAGCGGCCGCGTTTCCTCCAGATACTCAATGATCGCAAGCGACTGCGTCAGCACGTGGCCGTCGTCATCGAGCACGGGAATCAATGCGTCCGGATTCAGCGTGCGAAACGAGGGCGCCAACTGCTGACCTCCGTCTTTCAGTAAATGCACCGGCACGTACTCGTACGGAAGGCCCTTGAAGTTCAGTGCGATGCGCACCCGGTATGACGCCGAGCTACGAAAGTAGTTATAGAGCTTGATCATCGAACGAACCGTACCAGCGAGAGTGAGAGCATCGGAATAGACACTAGCAGCGTAAGCCGCACCACGTCGGCGGCCAGAAAGATGAAGACGAAAAGGTACGTGCGTCAGATCGGCACATCGGGTGCATCCATACCAGCATATCGGCGCCGATGGAGATCACACCGGTGGTCTGCGCCGTGAGGAGCAAGGCAGTGCCGGGTAGGCGCGAGCGTCAGCTGCCGCGATGCGATGCCGAACGCCGCGGTCAGCAGGACGCCGACCGATGCCGCCTCGGTCGCAGTAAGCACCGCGCCGTAAATTCCGCCCAGGACGATCGCGCGCCTGCTGATCGCGCGACGGTGCACGCCACAACAGCTGCCGCACACAAAAGTCTTTGCATCACCGTTCGAGGGACCAGCACCTTTTTGGTAGCGAAGCGCGCGCAGTCTACGCGCGCCGCCCTGCGTCGGATGCTCGTGAAATCGCGCGCGACAGCAACGTCACCGGGATCACGCCGGCCGCGACGATCGTCAGCGCCGGGAGTGCCGCCTGCCCCAGGCGCTCATCGCTTGCCATCTGATAGGCGATCACCGCAAGCGTGTCGAAGTTGAAGGGCCGCAGCACCAGCGTTGCTGGCAATTCCTTCATCACGTCGACAAACACCAGCAAGCACGCCGCCAGCACTGACGGCCGCAGTATCGGCAAATGCACGCGGATGAACGTATCGGAGGGCGTACTCCCGAGACTGCGCGCGCTGGCGTCCATCGCCGGCGTGATGCGCGCCAGCCCGGCTTCGACGGTCTGATACGCCACCGCGAAATAGCGAACCAGGTAGCCGTAGAGCAATGCGACCACCGAGCCGGTCAAAAGCAGGCCGGTCCCGACGCCGAGCGCTGACCGCATCACCTGATCGAGCCGATTGTCAAAGGCCGCGAGCGGCACCAAGATGCCGACGGCGATCACCGCGCCCGGCACGGCGTAGCCAGGCTCATCAGGCGCACCGCGCCGCGCACCAATGTGTTCGGGCGCACCCCGGTTGGCGGAGCGCACGGCGTACGCAAGCGACAGCGCCACGACCACGCCACCACGGCGGCCGCGATGCCGATCGAAAGCGTGTTGGCAAGCCAGCGTGCGTAGCGGCCCAGTCGACCGTCTGCCAGCGCAGGCGCGAGCAAGCGCAAGAGCATAGCACCGGCACGACGAATCCGAGCACCATGCGGCATCGCGCACATCGCGAATGCTCGCGGCACTGCGCGGGCGCTCAACCGGTGCGCACCGCGGGGCGCTGGCTCGCGGTCGGCGTAAAATACCGCGCACGACCACGCACTCGATGCTCGATAGAAAACACGTATCGACCACCAACAACAGCAGCACCGCCGACAGCTGGCTCGCCGCGAGCCGGTCACCGAGCGAAAACCAGGCGCGGTAGATCCACGTGGTGAACGTTTGGACGCCGAAGTAGACGCCGCGCCGTAGTCGGCGAGCGTCTCCATCAGTCGCGAGCAACGAGCCGGCGGCAATCGCCGGACGCGCGAGCGGCAGTTACCGCGACCACGTGGCGCACGCCGTCAGTCCGAGGCTGCGCGCCGCGTCGATCATCGCCGCCGTACGCACCAGAAACGCCGTGCGCGCAAGCAAGTACACGTACGGATAAAGCACGAACGACGAACACGAACGCCGCACCCGCCAGCGAACGGATCTCGGGAAACCAGTAGTCGCCGCGCGCCAGCCGAAACGTCTCGCAGCGCACTCTGCACCGGACCCGGCGAATTGCAGGAAATCCGTGTACGCATACGCCATGATGTACGCCGGCATCGCCAGCGGCAGCAGCATCGCCCACTCGAAAGTCCTGCGGCCGATGAAATCACATGTCGCAACCAGCCAGGCGGTAGTGGCGCCTATCGAGACGACGCCGATCGTGACGATAAGACCCAGCAGCGACGTCTCGAGCAACGCAGCCGGGATGACCGTCGCCAGCAGGTGCTGCAGCGTGTCGGCCGACTCTCCGGCATGCCCGAAGCTCGCGAACACGCTGAGCACCGGCAGGGCAACCAGTGCACCGCACAAATCGCCAATGAGAGGGCATGACCGAGCCCATCGTCGGTCCGACGCAACGCAAACAGACGCCGGGCAACGACTCGATTCATGCAAAAAACCCCCTAAATGCGAATGAGAATTATTGCATCTACCTTAGACTGCCCAAATGCCGAGTTCCGAGCGTCCGCTGCTGCTGATTGAGCGATTGCGCGTTGCCTACAGCGGCAATCCCGCGCCGATCATCGACGGCGCCTCTTTGGCGCTCGACCGTGGCGAGATCGGCTGCGTGGTCGGCAGCTCCGGCTGTGGCAAGACGACACTGCTGCGCGCGATCGCGGGTTTTATCGGCGTCGAAGATGGCACGATAGAAATTGCCGGAGTCGTGGTGTCGGGCCCGCACTTCACCGCAGCGACTGAGAAACGGGGGATCGGCCTCGTGTTTCAGGACTACGCGCTGTTCCCGCATCTGCGCGTCGAAGACAACATCGCGTTTGGTTTGCGGCATCTCGGACCGGCTGCGCGCCCAGCGCGCGTGCGCGAAATGATCGAGCTTGTCGGCCTGGCCGCGCATGCCAGCGGTTATCCGCACGAATTATCCGGAGGCCAGCAACAGCGAGTCGCTCTGGCGCGTGCTCTGGCGCCGCGGCCCGCACTGCTGTTGATGGATGAGCCGTTTTCGAGCCTCGATGTCGATTTGCGCGCGCGCCTCGGCGCCGAGGTGCGGCAGATTCTGAAGGCGAGCGGCACCACCGCGATGCTGGTGACGCACGATCAGCAGGAGGCCTTTGCAATGGCCGATAAAGTAGGCGTGATGCACGCCGGCCGCATCGAGCAATGGGATCGGCCGTACGAGCTCTATCACCGGCCCGCAACCCGTTACGTCGCGGACTTCATCGGCGAAGGCGTATTTTTACCGGCCAAAGTGTTGACGTCGATGAATGTCGAGATGGAGCTCGGCGAGCTGCGAGGCAAATGGCCGGTCAGCTACATGCCGTCCAGCACGGTTGCGAACGGCGGTGATTCGCGTGTCGACGTTTTATTGCGCCCGGACGACGTCGTGCACGATGACGCCAGCTCGCTGAAGGCCGAAGTCGTACGCAAGACCTTTCGCGGCGGCGATTTCGTCTACACGCTGCGGTTGATGAGCGGACGCGAAGTGCTGGCACTCGTGCCAAGTCACCACGATCACGCGATCGGCGAGAAAATCGGCATTCGGCTCGACGCCGAGCACGTCATTACCTTTCCGGCAGAATTCCCCGCACAATCTCCGGCGGCTCCGGCGCCCTAGAAGAGAAACGCATGTACGTCCCCAGCCACTTTGCGGAATCGCGCGTCGATGTCTTGCACGAGTTGATCCGAACCCATCCGTTCGGCGCGCTGGTCGTGCTCGCGTCGCACGGGCTCGATGCAAACCACATCCCATTCGAGATCGATCCCGAGCCTGCCCCGTTCGGAACATTGCGCGGCCATGTGGCGCGCGCTAATCCGGTTTGGCGCGACTTTTTGTCGCAGGTGGACGCGCTTGTGTTGTTTCAGGGAGCGCATGCCTACATTTCGCCCGCCTGGTATGCAACCAAGATAGAGCATGGCAAGGTCGTGCCCACTTGGAATTACGCGGTCGTGCATGCGCATGGCCCACTGCGGACGATCGACGACCCTAAGTGGTTGCGGCAGTTTGTCGGGGAGTTGACCGATCGTCACGAAGCAGCGCGCAGCGATCCGTGGAAAGTGACCGATGCGCCGGCCGATTTCATTGACACCATGGTGGCCTCGATCATCGGCATCGAGATTCCGATCGCGAAACTGACCGGCAAATGGAAAGTCAGTCAGAACCGGCCAGAGAAAGATCGAGCGGGTGTCATCGAAGGTCTCGTGCAGCCAGCCAGCGATCTGGCGACCTCAATGGCGCAGCTGGTGCGCGAGAGAAAGGGCGGTTAAACAGCCAACCGCCCGCGCCGTACGCATCGCGCCCTAGCGGCCAATGTTGAACGCCTGCTTCAACGCTTGCCTGCATAGGCCTGCGCCCCCTGCGCATCATCAGCTTGGCAAACACTGCGTCGACGAACCCGCCCTCCGGTGCCTGCGTTATTCGCGCTCCGCGGAGGTCGCCTCGACGCCGATGCCGAGCTCTTCGATCAGCTCGAGCTTGCGCTCTTCCATCCGTAACCCAAGCGAGTCCGCATCGAGCTTCGCCTTTTTCAGCTTCGGAAACATTTCGTCTTCTTCTTCCTCGACGTGATGCTCGATCAGTTCGTTTAGCACCTTCACTTTCGCGTCATACAGATCGTCGTCCGGCGACATGTCCGCCAACTGCGCGATCAGATCCTTCGCAGTGGCGTGCTCCACCACCGCCTCGTCGACCAGATCTTCTTCGTCCAGGATGTCGCGCGCCGCCGGATAGAAAATTTCCTCTTCCAATTGCGCATGCACCGTGAGTTCCGCACAGATCGTTGCAGCCAACGCCTCCTTCTCGTTGTAGGTGCCTTCTCCCTCGACCAATTGGTCGTATTCCTTGAAGAGCTTCTCAACCTTGCGGTGGTCCGCAGTGAGCATCTCAATCGCGTCTGACTTCGTGCGGGTTGTATTTACAGTGGTCGATGACTTAGTTGCCATGGTGGTCCTCGTGGGTCGATGAGTAAATCCTGCAGCACCTGCGGCAAGGCGTATGCCCACCGCCAAAGACCGCTTTTTGCCCGCAGAAAAATGAATCGCCGCCGCTGCGCTTATCGCCGATTCGCGCCCGCGGATTGCGTAAATGATGCAAGTTCTAGTCGCGCACCCCCTGCATATGCACCCAACTCCCACCTGGGCCGTTTTGCGAGACGCCAAAACGGGCCGTCTGATACGCAAATACATATCCGCCGGCGATGCGAAACAGATGTCGCAAAAGACGCAATCCACGAGAACAAAGCGCGCGTACGCGGAGCCGCCTTCGGGCTGCTGAATTAGCGGCGGATGGCCGGCAAGTTCCCGTCATTGAATCAAGTTGGGATCGTGCCAACGCCGCCATTTCCGCCGATTAACACACGTGTGCACACTAGATTTTGATCATCGTCCCGGGCCTGGTGGCAGCGATGGTGAGAGGCAGTGGTCTGTTGCAACGGCTGTCATTGCTGCTGTGATGGTGGTTGCCGGTGGCGCATAGGCCACTTACCGATCATTCCTCGCTGGTGCGCTGTCGAGCCACTGTTTTCGCACTTCGGCAGCGGACTTATTGAGCATCACGTGATCATCCACGGATTCGACCCAGCTCTGCGGAACCCAGCGATGCTGGCCGCCGGACTGTGGGTCGTTCTTGGCCAGCTTCAGCGTATCGCCGTCGACGCGATCGACCGTGCCGATCTGTTCGCCGTCCGAGCTCATCACTTCCATCTTCTCGCTAATGTCTTCAGCGTTCATCATTGCTTCACTCCTTGAATTGTCGTTGCTCGCGACGAGCGAGCTACGCCGGTAGGAGCAATTCGTGTTCCGGCGTCAAGCTTCCATAGAATGACGATGTCGCTTCCTCCCCGCAGAGTAGGACTTGCTTTTAGTACCGCAGCACGGCGTGCTCCTCGCGTTGCCGTAGCCCTTGCACTTTGTGGCGGCGCGCTGAGAGTTCGAGCGCCAGATACGCTGCACCGGCGATGATCAGCGGTCCTAGGTAGAAGACCGCACGGTATGCGAGCAGCGCCGCCAGCAGTTGGTTAGTCGGATACGCGCCCGCCAGCAGCGACAGAAACACCGCTTCCAGGACGCCGAGCCCGGCCGGGATATGCGTGATCACGCCGGCCACGCTGCTCGCCAGCAGCGCGCCGAGCACCGTGACGAAACCCACTTTGCCCTGCAGCAGCACGTACAGCACGCTTGCGACCAGCGACCAGTGCGTCACCGATGCAGTGATCTGCAGCGCTGCCATGCGTGCGCGCGGCAGCTCGATCGCGTGGTCGCGCACGTTCCAGCGGCGTCGCTTCGACCATCGGCACGCCGCCAGATAGGCCGCAGCTACCAGCAGCAGCGCCGCACCCAGAACTCGGAGTGTGGCGCCAGAGATCGGTGCATCGTCTGGCAGCTCAACCAAACCGCTGGCGAACGCTGCGCCTGCCAGCGCCGCGTATCCGATCCAGTTCGTCAGCAGGCTAAAGCCGAGAATGCGTGTAATCACCGAAGCATCCAGCCCGAAACGGCCGTATAGCCGGTAGCGCAGCGCGACTCCGCCTACCAACGCTCCGAGATTCAGGTTGAACGCGAAACTGACTCCGGCGACCGCCAGGGTCCGGCCGATGCCGAGCCGGTGTCCGGTATAGCGGCGGGCCAGCAGGTCGTAGCTGATGTAAGCAGCGTGCGCCGCGACCGCGATCACAGCGGCCAGCGCGACCGTTTTCAGCGGCAGCGCGCGCAGCGCGCCGAGTACATCGTTCCAGTCGATCTCGCGCGCGCGCCAGGCGATCAGCCCAAGCACTGCGAGGGCGAAGGCGATGAACAGGACTTGCTTCACTCGCGGCCAGGCTTTTCGCCAACGCGACGGCACCTCGGATCGACGCACAGTCATAGCTGTGCGGTCACAGCAATCATTTGGCGCTCGTCGCCGCTTGAACGGCAGACTTGGTATCGATCCTGCGTCCACGGACGAAAGAACGGATGCGCAGCCCGAAATGCGGCAATGCGCTCAGCCAGCGCGGATAGCCCCGCGAGACGTGATAGGCAAACCACCCCAGCAGATAGCGCCACATCGTGAGCCGTGGCGGTCCGTCCAGCTTCGTTCGCTCACAATCGTGTTCGATCAGGTACCGCAAGCGCCGATGCAACGTGGCGGCGAATTCGGCATCGCGGATCAGAACGTTGGCCTCGAGATTCAGCGACAGGCTGAGCGGGTCGAGATTGCTCGAACCAACCGTGCTCCAGACGCCATCGACCACGGCAACCTTGCCGTGCATCTCGCGCCGACAGTATTCGTGGATCGTCACACCATCCTTTATCAGGCTTTCATACAGCATTCGCCCGGCCACTCGCGCGATCGGCACATCGGGATTGTTCTGCAGGATCAGATCGACCTGCACGCCGCGGGACGCCGCGCGGCGCAGATCACGCAGCAGCCGGTAACCGGGGAAGAAGTACGCGTTGGCGATCAACACCGTGTCGCGCGCCGCGCGGATCGCCATTCGATAGGCACGCTCGATATCGGTGCGGTGATCGTGGTTGTCGCGAATGACAAACGCCACTGTCGCGTTGCCTTGCGCTGTCTGGAGAGTGGATGCCCCGACCGGACTTGTTGAGCACTGATCATCGGGGCCGATGCGCGGTGCCAAAAGTGCGCGGCGCAGAAAGTGCCCTACTTTCAACTGACGCCGCACCGGCGCCAGCGCCTCCCGCACGAAGCTGTGGATTCTCTCTACCACCGCGCCTTCGATGCGCACCGCATAGTCCTGCTTGGCCTTGTCGCCGAAACTTTCCAGGTGATCTTCCGAGAGGTTGATGCCGCCGACAAAAGCGATCCGCCCGTCGACGACGATGATCTTGCGATGCAGCCGGCGCAGCGGATTCAGCTGGCGAACGATCGGGATCGGCTCATACACATGCATGCGTACGCCGGCGTCGGTCAAGGCGGAGATGAAGGCATCGGAAAGATCGGGCGAGCCGAAACCGTCGACCGTCAAATCGACTTCGACCCCGCGACGCCCGGCATCGATCAGGTGTTGCTGCATGTCGCGGCCCACAGGGTCATCGAACAGAATGAAAGTCTCGATCACGATCTCGTGCCTGGCAGCATCGATGGCCTCGTAGACCGCCGGCAGGTAGGTGTCGCCGTTTTCGAGCAAGTCGACGCGGTTACCGCCGATCCATTCGACCTGGAGTTTCACAACCGCACCTCGCCGGCCAGCGGCGCGTGATCCGACAGCGTCGCCCACGGACGCCGCGGCAACTGCAGCGGTCGATGCCGGAGATTGCGAACGTAGATACGGTCGAGCCGGAGCAGCGGCAGGCCCGCCGGGAATGTGCGCGCCGGATGTCCATTCGTCCCGGCGTGGATCTCTTCCAGCGCGGAGTCGCGCCGCAGCCGCTGATGCGCACGCCCGCGCCAGTCGTTGAAGTCACCGGCAATCACCAGCGGCGCGTCGCTCGGTATCGTGCCCGCGACCAGGTCGAGCAGACGCTCGATCTGCCGCTGCCGGTCCGCCTCGCGCAGCCCGAAATGCACGCACACTGCGTGCAACTGGTGGGGCATATGCGGGACGTCGAGCACACAATGCAGCATTCCGCGAGGCTCGGATTCGCCGACGGACACATCGATGTTTTGCCAGGCCACGATCGGATACTTCGACAGCAAGGCATTGCCGTGATGACCGCTGGTCGACACCGCGTTGCGCCCGTAGGCATGCTGCGGCCAGACCCGATCGGCCAGGACCTCGTATTGGTGCGTTGAAACCTCCGAATCCTCGGCACCGCCGATCTCCTGCAGGAAGACCAGGTCGGCGCTAGCCACGCGCAGCGCATCGCGCATCTGCTGCAGCACATCGCGACGCCGCAGGGCGCTAAAACCCTGGTGCGCGTTCAGCGTCAACACACGAATCGCAGTCGAATCGCCCGCCGGCCCCTCATCATTCCAGCGGCCGCGTGCGCGAAGCGGATTACCCATGGTTGCCGATGACACGCGATCGCTCCGCCTGCTGTGAACAGGGATTTTAGGTGCCTCCGGCATAAACAATCGCGCGGGCACGAGTGATGCGATGATCGCTCGGTTCATGGATGACAGAAGGAATTCGCATGACCGATTTTGGAACTGACACGATCCCGGCGATCGCGGTGCTGATCGGCCTTGGGCTTGTCATCTTCTTCATCGTGGTGATCTGGTCGATCAAGCGCCATCGCGATCCCGACCTGCACATCGAGTGCGACGCGCCGATCGACGAGCTGATGCCCGTCGCTGGCCGGTCTGACGCTCAGCACGGCGGTGGAAGGCAACAGCGTCGAGGTCCTCGAGAACGGCGCGTTCTTCGACGTGCTCATCGAGGAGCATCTGCGGCGGCGAAGCAGCTCGGTGCATTTCGAGACCTTCCTGTGGAAGGAAGGCGTGCTCGGGCAGCGCGTGGCCGACGCGCTTTCGCGAGCGCGCGCGCGCAGGCGTGACAGGTGCGCGTGCTGCTCGACGCGACCGGCACCAAGAAGATGGGCAAGGCGGCCGAGCGGCAGATGAAGGACGCCGGATGCAAGGTGGTGAAGTTTCACCAGCGGCACATGCGCAACATCGGCGTCATGAACGAGCGCGACCACCGCAAGCTCCTCGTGCTCGACGGCCGCGTCGGCGTTCGTCGGCGGCCACTGCATCGTCGACGACTGGCTCGGCGACGCCGAGGACAAGGAGCACTTCGCCGACATCAGCGTGCGGGTGCGCGGCCCGATCGTGCACAGCGTGCAGGCGGCGTTCAGCGAGAACTGGGTCGGGCGAGACCGGCGAGCTCTTCGTGGGCGACGACGTGTTCCCCGAGCTCGAGCGCGCCGGCGACGTCACCGTCCACGCCGCCTACGTCAAGCCGGAAGGCTCGGCGCCCGCGGTCAAGATCCTGCATCACATGGTGATCTGCCTCGCGCAGGAAGCGGATCTGGATCCAGAACCCCTACTTCATCCCGGAGCCCGAGGCGATCGATGCGTTCGGCGAAGCGGTGAAGCGCGGCGTCGACGTGCGCGTCATGATGCCCTCGACCAGCGGCTCGGACAATCCGATGGTGCAGCACGCGGGGCACCGCAATTTCGAGAAGCTGCTCGCTGCGGCGTGCGCATCTTCGAGTATCCGCACGACGCTGCTGCACCAGAAAGTGATGACGATCGACGGCGTGTGGTGCGCGATCGGCTCGAGCCAATTTCGACGACCGCTCGTTCGAGATCAACGACGAGATCACGCTGGGCTTCAACGATGCCGCGACGGCGAAGCGGCTCGACGCAGATTTTCGAGAAGTACGTGTCCGCGCTGCCACGAGATCAAGCTGGAAAAGTGGCGCAAGCGCGGGCTGGCGCACAAGCTCATCGACAACGCCTATTACCTCGTCAACGAGATACTTTGACTCTACGAGCGGTTGAGTCCTATATGCGTGCCCGAGCGAAGCGTCGCGGCCGTCTCCAACGCGGGCTCCGCCGTCGCACCCGATAGCTGGCGATAAAGCGCCACATACTTTTGCGCGCTCACCGTCCACGCCAGTTCGAGCTTCATTATGTTCATTTGCAGACGGCGCCAGGTCGCTGGCTGCTGATACAGCTCGATCGCGCGTTTGACCGCACTCACCAGCGCGTCAGGCGTCAGTTCATCAAACATGACTCCGCTCGCCTGACCTTTTGCCAGCGTTGCCGGTGTAGCGTCGATCACCGTATCCCGCAGGCCGCCCGTCGCCCGCACGATGGGTAGCGTGCCGTAACGCTGGCTGAACATCTGCGTCAAGCCACACGGCTCGAAGCGTGACGGCATCAGGAAGCCATCGGCGCCGGCTGCAATCCGGTGCGCCAGTTCTTCGCTGAAACCGACGTGCGCGCGAATCGAACCGAGATTGCGCGCATCGAGTTGGCGAACGGTCTCTTCCATTTCAGGCGTGCCGACGCCTAGCACGACCACTTGGCACGGCAAGGCGGCCAGCCTATCGGCCGCCGCGGCAAGCACGTCGATGCCTTTTTGCTCGGTCAAGCGGCTTACCAGTCCGAACAGCGGTAGATCGGGAATCTGCGGAAGATTGGCCCACTGCTGCAGCGCTGCTTTATTTTCGGCCTTGCCGCCGAGCGAAGCGAAGTCGTAGCGGCGCGCAATGAGAGGATCGGTGGCCGGGTTCCATAGCTCGGTATCGATGCCGTTTGCGATCCCGCTGATCACGTCGCTGCGCGCTGTGAGCAGCCCCGCCAGTCCGCACCCCATCGGCTCGGACTGGATCTCCTGCGCATAAGTCGGGCTGACTGCGACGATGGCATCCGCGTAGGCGAGACCTGCCTTGAGCGCTGAGAAGCGTCCATAGAACTCGGCGCCGTCGAGTCCACGCGCGGCGGGCTCGAGACCTATTGCGTCAGCCAGTGCCGGATCGAAGATGCCCTGAAAAGCGACGTTGTGCACCGCCATGAGCGATGCCGCGCGCTCGAGGCCGTCCAGTGCCATGTAGGCCGGTGCGAGCGCGGTGGGCCAATCATTGCAGTGAAGGACATGCGGCCGCCAGTCGAGCGGACTGGCCGACGATGCAAGCGTCGCCGCGGCGTGCGAAAGCAGCGCGAAGCGCTCGGTGTTGTCCGGCCAGTTGTTGCGCGAATCGTCCTGATAAGGGGTGCCACTCCGGTCGTAGCACGGCGGGCAATCGACCAAGATTGCGCCGGTACCCGAGGGCAATGTGGCTTCCAGCAGGCGCGCCTGCGGAAGCTCCGCACGGGTCGGTAACGCGCTCAACGCCCGCACGTTGCCGCAACGCTCGAGCACCTGTCGGTAGGCGGGAAGCAGGACGCGGACATCAACGCCTCCGGCGCGCAATGCGGCGGGGAGGTCGGCGCTAACGTCGCCGAGCCCCCCTGTCTTGACCCAAGGCGCGCACTCGGGCGTCACGAACAACACTCGCAGGCGAGTTGAATCCGCGAAAAATGGGGTGCTGCGTGGGACGTGTCTTGAAAGCGGTGCAAGCGGTTTGAGCATCGTTGTAGCGCCACTCGTCTCCCGCCTCGGGGCGGTATCTACGATGTATCGCTACGCTCGGCCACAAGCAGCGCCACCGGCAAATGAGACAGCAGGCGGGCAACGGGCGCGCGGTCGTGCGCAGCGTGCACATCGTTCGTCATCGCATCTGTCCAGCGCCAATTGGCAGGTAGCTGCGGCAGCGCAACCTCGGTCTCGCGCCATGCCTTACCGACAAAGGTGCCGTCGGGCGAGCCGGCCAACAACAGAGGCCAGCGCGTGGCGAGAACGACCGCAGCCTTGCCTGCGTGGGTTCTGGAAAATGCAATTACGTGCTCCTCAAGCACACCCTGTGCCTGCAATGCGGCATAGTCACCCTCCGCAAACAGCTGCGGTTGATCCGCTCGAACCTGCAGCGCCCGCTGCATGACCCAGAGCTTGCTGCCGCCAACATCGCTGTTTTTGACCCGTTGCCGGATTTCGCCCCCGGTGCGCGTGAGGGTGTCGAGCAACCGCTGATTCGCCGCAAAGTCCACTGGCTGCCGGTTATCAGGGTCGACCAGGCGGAGGTTCCAGTTTTCGCAACCCTGATAAAAATCGGGAATGCCCGGCGCCGTGCACTTGATCAGCACTTGCGCCAGCGAGTTGCTAGCGCCGAAGCGAGCGACGACGCGCGCTTCCGCGTCGAGCACGTCGAGGAAGCGGTTGCGCGGGGAGTCCGCTAGAAGACGTTCGACGAAGCGTTCCAGCGCAGTCTCGTACTCGACGTCGGGAGTGACCCAACCGGTGTGTAACTTCGCTTCGCGCGCCGCCTTACACATGTAGGCAGCGATGCGGCATCGATACTCTTCGAGCGCCTGACCGTTCGGCCTCTTGCCCGGCCAAGTCCCGATCAGCGTCTGGTACAGCAGATACTCATCGTTCGAAGACGGCGCGACCCCCACCGCAAGCTGCGTCTTGTGACGCGCGTTCATCCGTGCAAAGCGGCGCAGCACAAACCGCCAGCGGACCGGCATTTCCGACAGCACATCGATGCGAGCGCGAACATCTTCGCTGCGCTTCGTGTCGTGCGTCGAAGTGGCCGACAGTGCGTGCGGCCAACGCGCGCGCCGCTCGGACATCGCGCGATGAAAGGTTGCCAGGCTGATGCCGAAGGTGCCGGGATCGCTGCCGACTTCGTTCAGCGACACCAGGCGCAGGTAGCGATAGAAGCTGGTGTCCTCCATCGCCTTGGCAGTGACCGGCGCCGTGACCTGCTGGAAGCGCGCGACGAACTTTTCAGCCCCTGCAGTTTTCGTCTCACTCAACAAAATTGCGCGCAGAAAGTCAAACACCGAGCCATCGATGCCCCTCGCCCGCTTGCGCGCAAGCATGATCGCCCTGTCGATATGGCGCACGTCTTCGTCGGAGGCAGCGCCCTCGGCGATGTAGCTGCGATACACCGGAAACGCGGCGATGACCTCGGCCAGCGCCGCGCGCAGCGTGTTCAACGTGAAGTCACGGGTGTGCGGCTGCGACAGCGCAACATCATGCGCGAGCCCGGCGAGGCGCGTGAACTCGGACGCCAGCGACTGCGCCAGCACCTGGTGTTTCGCGCTTGCCAGCACTTCGCCGTACGGCGCGTGCCCGTCGGTGAAACCCGCATAAATCCGCGTAAAGCGATCGGCGGCTCGGCTATCGACAAACAACGCATTGATCAGGAATGCGAAGTGATAGCCCGTTTCGCCATGCACCGGCCAATCAGGCAGAGCCTCGTGCGGAGCAAGAATTTTTTCGACGACGACATAGAGCGGCGTGTCGCCGGCCCGCGCGGCACCGGCGCGCGCCTGCAACGCGTGGAAATATTTCGCAGGATCGGCCAATCCGTCCGGGTGATCGATACGCAGGCCGTCGACGCAGCCTTGCCGGAGCCAGCGAAATACGAGCCGGTGCACGTCGTCGAAAACCTGCGGCGATTCGACCCGCACCCCGGCCAGATCGTTGATGTCAAAAAAGCGCCGGTAGTTGATGTCGTCCGCGGCAACACGCCAGTGCGCGAGCCGATAAGGCTGTGCTTCGAGCAACGCATGCAGTGCGCTGGGGTCGGCGTTGATTGCGCAAACCGCAGCGTCAACTCCGGCGTCAGGCGCCACCGGGATCGTGCGGGGATCAAGCGGGATTCGATGCTCGAAGTACGCGATCTGGAATTCACCGGAGGCCCGGTCGAATTGCATTTCGATTTCGCCCCGCTCCAACACCGTGCCGTATTGGTCTCCGAGGATCGGCAGCAGCACCTTGCTTTGCAGCGGCGCATCCGGGTTCGGTGCGCCGAGCCCATCGATATCGAAGTGCTGCGCGAAGCGCGAACCAGCGCCGTGCATCAGCACGTCGTGCCACCACGGATTGCGCGCGCCGAGCACCGCCATGTGATTTGGAACGATGTCGAGAATCTGCCCAAGGCCAAGTGTGTGCAGCGCCTCGCACCACGCGGCAAAGTCTTCCTCCGTTCCCAACTCAGGATTCAGGCGGCCGTGATCGATCACGTCGTAGCCGTGCTTGCTGCCCGGCCGCGCCTGGGTCAGTGGTGAAACGTAGACATGGCTGATGCCGAGCGTTTTCAGATAGGGCAGCACCCGCGTCGCCGCGGCGAAATCGAAGCCGGCGTGCAATTGCAGTCGGTAGGTCGCGCGTGGAACAACGATCGTCTGCCGCGCACGCTCGGTACCCGGCGCGGCCCCACGCTCACGCCGAATCGCGTTGGTCACACGCGCCAGTCGCTCGTCATCGATCCACGCTTCCAGCGGCACGCCAAGCTTGCGCCGCCAGTTCGGATACACGACCTCGGTTGTACTCGGCAAATTTATCTGCTCGACCTGGCCAAAGACGTCTTCCATCTGGAATGCCGCCAGCGCCGATGGCGCGCGTGCGATAAAGGCCAGCGCGTCGGCAATGTCGGGTTGCGAGCCGTGGGCCGCATCCGAATCGCCGAGATCCGCGTCGGCCAGCGCGCGGCGGATGCCGGCCTGGTTGACCGCACGGTCGGCGCGCGCGCTCTGCGCCCGCTCGGGTGTCGGCCACAATTGCAAGCGGTCGCGCACACCCAGATCGTTGCTGCGCCAGAAGCCGTCCCACGTCGGCAGGTCGTGGGTGCCGATCGTCACCAGTGCATCGCGCGCAATGCTCGACGGTGCACCGAACCGGCCTTCGGCATCGCGTGTGAAGTACAGCGGCCGATATGACAGCAGACCGCGCGCGCGCATCATGTCGCGGATTTCCTGCGGCACAGTGCCGAGGTCTTCGCCGACCACCACGCAACGCGCGCGCCGGCTTTCGAGCGCGACAATGGCAGCCATGTCGTCCATCGGATAGGACACGTAGATGCCCTGCCGCGCGGTACCCGATGGCGGAATCCAGAACAGACGCATCAGCGCCATTACATGATCGATGCGCAGAGCGCCCGCGTGGCGCATGTTCGCGCGCAGCGTCGCAATGAACGGTCTGTACGCCGTGTCGATCAGACGCTTGGGCAGCAGCGGCGGCAGCCCCCAGTCCTGCCCCTGCGGGTTGTTGCGGTCGGACGGACAGCCCACGCGCACGCCCGCCGCAAACGTGCGCGGGGCCGCCCAGGTCTCGGCGCCGTCGGCCGCGACGCCAACCGCGAGGTCGCGATACAGCCCGAGTGTCATGCCGCTGCGACGCGCTTCGGCCGCCGCGTCGGCCAGTTGTGAATCGGCATGCCATTGCATCCACATGGCGAAGCCCAGCTCGTCAGCGTGTTCGCGCGCGAAGCGCGCGACTTCGTCGGACGCGTGGTCTGCCAGCGCGCCGGGCCAATTGCGCCAGTCGGCGGACCGGACGCCGCGGCCGCGCTGCTGCGCATCGATCGCGTCGAACAGCGCCAGCTTTTCGACGAACGCTCCGGCCGCCGCGCGCCAGCGCGCAAACTGCCGCGCCAGCTCGCTGCTGCGCGCCTCGTGCTGTTCGACGAAGTAACGATGCAACTGCGCGAGGATCGGCAGCTTCACCGCCGCAACCCCGTCGTAGTCGACCATGTCGGCACCTCTAAGCTCGCCCAGCCGCGCCTGGAATGCAGCTGACTCGACCCGCTCACGCACCTCAACGCACTCGCTGAGCTCGTGCAACGCGGTGATATCGATCATCAGCACATTCAGCCGCGTCCGATCTGACGGGCTGTAGGGGCTGGCGGCCGACGGCTGGCCGATGTGCAGCGCATGCAGCGGGTTGAGGCCGACGAAGCCTGCACCCGCGTGCGCCATCGTGTGCACCAGCGTCCTCAGATCGCCGAAGTCGCCGATTCCCCAGTTGCGCATCGAACGTACCGCATACAGCTGGATCGCCGGTCCCCACAGGCGCAGACCCGGCGCAATGTCGTCGGGGGTGAAGCAGCGTGACGGGCAAACGATCAGATGCGTCGTGCTCGACGCACCCGACGGCGTTTCAATGCTGAGCCGGTGATAGCCGTGCGGTACGTCAGTCAAGACCAGCACGGTGCGCAGCATCTCAACGCCGTTCACAGTCGTGCGCGCGTCGGTCGTTTCACGTTGATTGGCCTCGCCGGCGCGCTCGTCTCCGTCTTCGAGCACTAGGCGCCAGAGCAAGGGGCGCATCGCAAGCGCTGCTGCCAGCGGCACATGAACCTCGACATGCCCGTCGTCACAGGTCACTACGATCGCCGGTGGCAACGGCGTGGTCCATCGCTCACGCTCAAAATCCTCGAGCAACCGCTGCGCGGCGGCGTTCACGCCGGCGCCGTACGCCGCCGCATCGAAGCCCACCGCGGTCAACAGCGCGTCACGTGTCTCGAGCGACACGAGGTGCGAGACGCCAAACACATCGGTGTACGCCGCGTTGATGCCGAATTGGCGAGCCAGCGCATCGAGCGGGTCGACCAGACGTTCCGGCGAAGTGCCGGGCGAACTCATTGAGGATTGCTTCCGTCGAGGGTCCAGCGCACGGACCATGCCGCGCGCGTCGTTGCAGTTGAATCGTGCGCAAGTTCGAACAGCGTGCGCCCGGGAAGCGGCCGGCGTTCCGCGCGGCGCGGCGCGAGCTGCGCATCGAGAGCCAGCACGCTGCCGTCGCCGAGGCGCCAGTGCACTTGCAGCCCGCCATCGCCGAGCACGTCGAAGCGATGTCCGCCACGCGTCGCGGGCAAGCGCGGCACGATCTCCCGTGCACGCAGCGCCAGCAGAGCACGATAGAACTCGCGCCAGCACACATGCGCTGAGTCATCTGCGCTGGCCCAGTCGAGGCGGCTCGCTTCGAACGTTTGCACGTTGTTTGGATCAGGAATTTCGTTGGCCGCTGCTGTGTCGGCAAAGCGCGCGAAGCGTGCAAACTCGCGTCGCCGGCCTTCTGTCACCGCGCGGCCGAGGCCACCTTCGAAATCGCAGAAATAAAGAAACGGCGTGGCGGCGCCGAACTCTTCGCCCATGAAGATCAGCGGCACTTGCGGCGCGAGCAGGTGAACCACGGTGACGGCCTGTAACGCCTCGCGCGGAGCGAGTGCCAGCAGCCGCTCGCCGAATGCGCGATTGCCGATCTGGTCGTGGTTCTGCGTGAACGACACGAACGCGGTCGGCGACAGATGCGCCGACGGCTCGCCGCGCGTGGCTCCACCGCGAAACTCCGAAGCATCGCCCTGAAAGAAGAAGCCTTCGGCGAGTGAGCGGCCGAGGCTCGTCAACGGATCGCGCGCGTAGTCGGCGTAGTAACCGTCGCCCTCGCCCGTCGCCAGCACGTGGAACGCGTGATGCAGATCGTCGTTCCACTGCGCGCGGAAATCGCGCTCGAGATAGCGAGCGGTGTTGTCGTCGTTTTCTAGAACCAGATGCACGTGGCGGCTGGCGCCCGGACCCTGCGCCACGCGCTGCGCCAGCTCCTGCAGGAAGTGCGGCGAGCTCATTTGCTCGGACATGTCCGCAATAGCGTGCACCGCATCCAGCCGCAAGCCATCGAAGTGAAACTCTTCCAGCCAGTACAGCGCATTCTCGATCGCGAACTCGCGTACTTCACGCTGCGAGTAGTCGATCGCCGCACCCCACGGCGTTTGATGCCGCTCGGTGAAGAATGACGGCGCGTAGCGCGCCAGATAGTTTCCCTGCGGGCCGAAGTGGTTGTAGACGACGTCGAGGAAGATCATCAACCCCTGCGTGTGTGCAGCAGCCACTAGCCGCTTGAGATCGTCCGGGGTGCCGTAGGCCGAGTCCGGCGCAAACCAGAGCACGCCGTCATAGCCCCAGCCGCGGCGGCCCGGAAAATCGGCGACCGGCATCAGTTCGATTGCAGTCACGCCGAGAGCGGCGAGCGCAGGCAACTGCTCCACCGCAGCAGCGAAGGTTCCCTGTCGCGTGAACGTGCCGGTGTGCAGTTCGTAGATCACCGCTTCATGCCATGGCCGACCACGCCAGGCTGCATCGGTCCAGTCGAACGCTTCGGCGTCGATGACGATGCTCGGTCCCGCCACGTCTTCGGCGTTAAAGCGCGACGCGGGATCGGGCACGTCCAACTCGCCATCGATGCGGTAGCGGTACCGCGTGCCTGCGCGCGCGCGTTGCGAGATGAGCTCGAAGAAGCCGCAGTCAGCGCGAGGCATCGACTCGAGCGAGCCGTCGATCACCAGATCAACTGATCGCGCCGCCGGCGCCCACAGGCAAAAACGCACGCCCTCATTGTCAACGCCATGCTCGACCATCGCCCCGAAGGGCAGTATGCGGCGGCGTTTCATGCGCGTGGGGAAGCGAGCAGCGCCAGTGAACGCCCCGCGAGAGGATAACGATCGCCGGGTGCAACGTGTGTCGGGCCGCCTTGCACAGCCGCGGTGTCGACCAGCACGGCGTAGCGCTGTGTATCACCAGGCAGCACGAATGCGATTTCCTCGTGATGCGCATTCAGCAGCAGTATCAGATCGTCGTCGTCGATCGGCCGCCCGCGCTCGTCGTTCTCCGCCAGGCCGCGGCCGGCGAGAAATACGCCGAGACAGCGCGCGAAACCCTGATCCCATTCCTCGTTGCTCATTTCACGGCCCTCAGGCGTCAGCCAGAGGATGTCTTTGGTCGTCCCGTCGTGCAGACGTCCGCGGAAAAAGGTGCGCCGTCGAAACAGCGGATGCTCGCTCCGCAGCCGCGTCAGCGTGGCGACAAACTCGATCAATGCTTCACCCTGTGCGCCGTGCTCCCAATTGAGCCAGGAGACTTCGCTGTCCTGGCAATACGCGTTGTTGTTGCCTTGCTGCGAGCGGCCGAACTCGTCGCCCGCGACCAGCATCGGCACGCCCTGCGAGAAAAAAAGTGTGGCCAGAAAGTTGCGCTTCTGCCGCTCACGCAGGTCGTTGATCCCGGCGTCGTCCGTCGGCCCCTCCGCGCCGCAGTTCCAGCTCTGGTTATTCGATTCGCCGTCGCGGTTATCTTCGCCATTAGCTTCGTTGTGCTTCTCGTTGTAGCTGACGAGATCGTGCAGCGTGAAGCCATCGTGCGCGGTGATGAAGTTGATACTGGCGCTCGGCCCGCGGCCGCTGCCGGCGAACAGATCGCTGGAGCCTGAAAGCCGCGACGCAACTTCGCTGATATGGCCGCCGTCGCCCTTCCAGTACGAGCGCAGCGCGTCACGGTACTTGCCGTTCCATTCGGACCAGCCGACCGGAAAGTGGCCGACCTGATAGCCGCCTTCGGCGCAGTCCCACGGCTCGGCAATCAGCTTTACGCTCGCCAATGCCGGATCCTGCCGCATGATGTTCAAGAAGCCGCCGCGGATATCGAACTCGGGATTTTCGCGCGCCAGAGTGGTTGCCAGATCGAAGCGAAAGCCGTCGATGTGGAACTCTTCGACCCAGTAGCGCAGGCTGTCGGCAATCATGCGCAGCACCGCCGGGTTGCGGCTGTCGAGCGAGTTGCCCGTGCCGGTGTAGTCGGCATAGTGACGCAGGTTCTCGCGTGACAGGCGGTAATAGGTCTTGTTATCGATGCCGCGAAATGAAAGGGTCGGTCCGAGTTGATTCCCCTCCGCCGTGTGGTTGTAGACCACGTCGAGAATGACCTCGATGCCTTCGGTGTGCAGCGCGCGCACGAGCGACTTCAGCTCGATAATTGGATCGCCGCGCGCGTAGCGCGGCTCGGGCGCGAAGAATCCGATGCTGTTGTAGCCCCAGTAGTTAGTAAGCCCGCGTGCTACCAGCACTTTGTCGTCAACGAACGCGTGGATCGGCAACAGTTCGACCGCGGTGACACCGAGGCGCTTCAGGTAGTCGATCACCGGCGGTGTCGCGAGACCGGCGTAGGTGCCGCGCAGTTGCGGCGGCACCAACGGATGGAGCTTGCTAAATCCCTTGACGTGTAACTCGTAGATCACGCTGTCGCGCACAGCGATGTTGGGCCGGCGGTCATCGCCCCAGGTAAACGCAGGGTCGATCACCTGGCACTTTGGCATGCCGGCTGCGGAATCGCGTGTGTCGAATGAAAGATCCTCGCGCCGCGCACCGATGCGATAACCGAACTGGCTGTCGCTCCAGCGCACCGCGCCGACCAGTCTCTTTGCGTACGGATCGAGCAGCAGCTTGTGGTGATTGAAGCGATGGCCCTCTTCCGGCGCATACGGCCCATGCACTCGATAGCCGTAAAGCTGGCCCGGGCGCGCTTCCGGCAGGTAGCAGTGCCAGACAAAATCAGTGCGCTCGGCAAGCGCGATGCACTCGATCTGGCGTCGGCCATCAGCCGTGAACAGGCATAGCTCGACAGCCTGTGCGTGCTCCGAGTAAAGCGCGAAGTTGACACCCGCGCCGTCCCACGTAGCCCCGAGCGGATACGGACGTCCGCGCCACACGGCGCCGAACCTCGGCGCTGAAGCCATTGCGACTGACCGCTGCCCTTCCTTGCCGCTCCTTGAAGTCAAGATGCGCTCTCGGCCGCGGCGCTTTCAGCGCCGCTCTCATCAAGCATTGCGGTCAGTCCCGCAAGCGGCACGCCGACCCAGTCAGGCCGGCTGGCAATTTCATAGCGGACCTCATATAGCGCCTTCTCGATCACGAACAGATCGAGCAGCGTCCGCGCGCTCGACGCGTCCGCCGGTTGCACGCGCGCCAGCGCCATCGGACCGGACACGGTCGCAAAGTACGAGGCGAGGAATGCCTGGCCGACGGCCGCACGCCACGCCTGCACATAGGGATGCAGGCGCGCGCGATCCGCCGGCTCGTTGCGCGTTGCCTCGCGCAGCGCCACCGCAGCGGCGTAGTCGAACGAGCGCAGCATGCCCGCGACGTCACGCAGCGGGGAATGCTTGGCACGCCTTTCGGCCAGCGGTCGTGACGGCTCGCCTTCGAAGTCGACGATGACGAAGTCGTGATTCGCCACCAGCACCTGGCCGAGGTGATAGTCGCCATGGCATCGAATCTTGTTGGCAACGATTCCGCCTTGTTCCGCCTTGGCCAGCCGCGCGCTGAGCGCATCGGCGCGCGCAATCAGCGACTGCGCAGCCCGCGCATCGTCCGGCGCAAAGCTCGATGCGGCCTGGCCGAGCGCAGTGAGCGTGACGACGACATCCTCGCGCACGCGATCGATCCAGCCCTTGAGATCGTCCTGGCCAGCCGGCTCGGGATCGAACGCCGCGTCGCCTGAACTGTGTGCCAGCGCCAGATGCATTTCAGCCGTGCGCTGGCCGAGCGTGCGAGCGAGCGCGAGATAGGGCTCGTGCGTGCTGGCGGCTGACGCGGGCGTTACCGCCGTTACAGGCGCCGTTGCCGCAGAGACGGTTGCGGCATCTCCCAGCGCGCGCGCCGTGTCGTCCTGCGCGCGCGCCGCTTCGAGCGCGCGCGCCAGATAGTCAAGCGTCACCTGCCAGCCGCTGCCCTGGTTCGCCACGAACGCTTGCAGCACCGCAAGCGCGACCGGCTCGCTGTCGGCATCGCGGAACTCGAGCGTGCCCAGGAGCGGTGCGATGTTTGCAAACGGCGAAACGTCGGTCAGAAAGCGGCCGATCTCGATTTCCGGATTGATCCCGCGGCGCAGTCTGCGATATGTCTTGAGAACCAGCCGGCTACCGAAGATCACCATCGAATTGCTCTGCTCGACAGCAGGATGCGAAATCGCAGGCGGCAGATCGGGAACGTGCTGCGCGTACGCGCGCGTGGTGGTAAACACGAGGCTTGAACGCGCGAGTGCGTGCGTTTGATTGCGGCCCATCGCACGCACCAGGGCCTGGCAAAAAGCGTCGTCCCATAGCGCGTCGAACAGCACGCCTACTCGGGCATGCTGGCGCACCCGTGCAACGGTGCAATGCTGAAGGCTCGCGATGCGCGCGTGCTCGGGGCCATCGGCACTATCTTCCCAGGCGACTGCCAATGGCAATGCATACATCTGCGCTTCGCCGTCGGCGAGGTTGGCGCGCGCAATCGCCAATAGCCAGCGGCCACTCGAACTGATGTCGCCCCACTCGCCTTCTTCGATCAAGGTCGTGCTGGCCAGTCCCACGCTCTTGCCAGCGAACCAGCGTTGCTCGCGCAGGAAGGCAGGCAACACGTCGCGCTCGAGCTGTTCGCGCACGCGCCGCGCCATCAAAGCGCGCCCCGGCCGCGCCGGCGTCGTCGAATCGTCGGCCAGCAGCGCGCGAACGCCATCGGGCACGACCAGCAACGGCAATTCCGGCCGCGCCGGCCGCTCTTCGTGCCACTTCGGTGCTGCGACGTCCGACTCGAGCGAAAACTCGTAGAAGCCCCAGCCGGGCAGCGTCAGCAGATACGGCAGTTCGCCAATCGGCGGAAACGGCGTGCGACCGAGCAGCTCAAGCGGCACGCGGCCCTTGAAGTCCGACAGATCAAGCTCGACCGGCTGCGCCGAGCGCGACAGATTTGCGACCAGCAGCAACACCTGCGTGCCGAGCTCGCGCACGTAAGCCAAAATCTTCCGGTTGCCGGGACGAATGAACCGCAAAGTGCCGCGCGAAAACGCAGGATGCGCCTTGCGCACCGCGATCACTCGCTTGGTCCAGTTCAGCAACGACGACGGATTGCGGCTTTGCGCCTCGACGTTGATTCCGGCGTAGCCGTACATCGGGTCCATGATCGGCGGCAGATAAAGGCGCTGCGGATCGGTGCGCGAAAAACCGGCGTTGCGATCCGAGGTCCATTGCATGGGAGTGCGCACGCCGTGCCGGTCGCCGAGGAACACGTTGTCGCCCATGCCGATCTCGTCGCCGTAGTACAGGATCGGTGAACCGATCAGCGTCATCAGCAGGCTGTTGACCAGCTCGATCTTGCGCCGGTTGTTTTCCATCAGCGGCGCGAGGCGGCGCCGGATACCGACGTTGATCCGCATGCGCGCATCGACCGCATACGCCTGATACATCGAAGCGCGCTCGCGGGCGGTGACCATCTCGAGCGTCAGCTCGTCGTGATTGCGCAGAAAAATCGCCCACTGGCAGTTGTCCGGAATGTCCGGCGTCTGCTGCATGATGTCGATGATGGGATGGCGGTCTTCTTCGGCCACCGCCATGTAGATGCGCGGCATCAGCGGAAAGTGGTACGCCATGTGGCACTGGTCGCCGTCGCCGAAATATTCGCGCACGTCTTCCGGCCATTGATTGACCTCGGCCAGGAAGAAGCGGTCGGGATACCGCCGGTCGAGCTCGGCGCGCATCGTGCGCAGCACGGCATGCGTCTCGGGAAGGTTTTCGTTGTTCGTGCCATCGCGCTCGCACAGATACGGAATGGCGTCGAGCCGCACGCCGTCGACGCCCATGTCGAACCAGTAGCCCATCACCTTGAGCACCGCGCGAATCACGCGCGGGTTGTCGAAGTTCAGATCGGGCTGATGCGAGAAGAAGCGATGCCAGTAGTACGCGTTGGCGACCGGGTCCCACGCCCAGTTCGAGGTCTCGGTATCGGTGAAGATGATGCGCGTCTCGGGCCACTTCTTATCGGTGTCGCTCCACACGTAGTAGTCGCGCTTCGGCGAGCCCGGCGGCGCGGCGCGCGCAGCCTGGAACCACGGATGCTGATCCGACGTATGGTTGATCACCAGCTCGGTAATCACGCGCAGACCGCGCCGGTGCGCTTCGCGAATGAACTGTCGAAAATCGGCAATCGTGCCGTAGTCCGGGTGCACTCGGCGGTAATCGGCGATGTCGTAGCCGTCGTCCTTCAGCGGCGACGGATAGAACGGCAACAGCCAGATCGTGTTGACGCCGAGGTCGCGGATGTAGTCGAGCTTGCTCGTCAGTCCCGGAAAATCGCCGATGCCGTCGTCGTTCGAATCGAAGAACGCCTTGACGTGCAGTTGGTAGATGACCGCGTCCTTGTACCACTGCGGCGGGCGTAACTCAGGCGTGCGCTTCGTCGCGCGCTCGGCGTTGCGCGAAACCTGACGCGCTGCGGTGGCCGCTGCACTCTCAATCGAGTCAGGCATCTTGGTCGGGCAAAGGTGAGATTGCTTCGATGCGAAAGATATGCGCCGGCATTTTCGCAGGATCGAGCGCCACGAAATTGCGCGCGCCGTGCCATTCGTAGCGCGACGAGTCGAGCAGATCGTGCGCGATGTAATGAGTGTCGGGCGCCAGGCCGAAGTCGCTAAGGTTCAGAGTGATCCATCCCGATTGCGGCCAGCGCTGGTCGAGATTCACCACAACCAGGATGACGTTGCCGCGGTCGTCCGAGATTTTCGAGTACGCAATCAGCAGATCGTTGTCAGTATCTACAAAGCGCAGCGACCAGTCGGAGTGCAGCGCTGAGTTCTCTCGCCGGATGCGATTGAGCTGGCTCATCAGCGGGCGCAGACTACCCGGTGAGTTGCGTGGCCACTCGCGGATCTCGTATTTCTCCGAATGCAGATACTCCTCGCTGCCCGGCGAGCGCGGCAGATGTTCCATCAGCTCATACGCAGGCCCGTAGACGCCGTAGTTGGCCGACAGCGTGGTCGCCAGGACCAGCCGAGAGACAAACACGGCACGCCCGCCATGTTGCAAAGCCTCGGTCAGGATGTCAGGCGTGTTCGGCCACACGTTCGGGCGGAAATACTCGCGCGATGAATCGTGCGCGAGCTCGGTGAAGTATTCGGTCAGCTCGGCCTTGCTGTTGCGCCAAGCGAAGTAGGTGTACGACTGCGTGAAGCCGAGCTTAGCAAGCCGATGCATGACTTTGGGCCGCGTAAAGGCTTCCGCGAGAAAAATGAGTTCCGGATGCTCGGATTTCAGCCTCCCGATGATCCATTCCCACATTGCAAACGGCTTGGTGTGCGGATTGTCGACACGAAACACGCGCACGCCCTGCCCGATCCAGAAGCGAAACACGCTTTCCAGCTCGCCCCACAGCGCAGCCCAGTCCGCCGTGTCGAAGTCGAACGGATAGATGTCTTCGTATTTTTTTGGCGGATTCTCGGCGTATTGCATGCTGCCGTCGGGGCGGTGGCGGAACCACTGCGGATGCTCGTTCACATACGGATGGTCGGGCGAGCATTGAAATGCGATGTCGAGCGCGAGTTCGATGCCGAGCGCGCGGGCGGCCGCTGCGAGCCGCGCAACATCCGCGACGGTGCCGAGCTCGGGATGAACCGATTTGTGCCCGCCCGATTTTCCGTCTGCAGACGGCACCGATTGCCCAGGGGCTGCCAGTATCTTTCGGTCCCGCAACGAGTGCATTGTTCCTGCCCTTGCGCTTGGTGACGCCGATCGGATGGATTGGCGGCAGATACAGAACATCGAAGCCCAGTTCGGCGATTTGCGGCAGCGCCGCCTCGACATCGGCAACGTGCCGTGCGCGCCATCGCCGCGAATCGAGCGCGGGAACAGCTCGTACCACGCAGAAAAGCGCGCGCGAGGGGGATCGACGATCACGGACAAAACGGGCTTAAACGTTGACTCGTGAACGCGCGAGGGATAGCGCCGCATCAGCGCGTCGAGCGCGTCGGTGAGCGCGGCTTCACGTCGGAGGTCCAGCGGGCCGCTGTAAACGTTGCGCGCCAGCGTGCGCAGTCGCTTCGCGTCCGTGGCTGAAGCGCGCGTTGCCGTCTCGTCGATCAGGGTCGACAGCGTGGCGAGCGCGACGTCGACATCGTCGGTGTCTATTCGGCGCACGAAATCGTGACGCCACGAGAGCCAGTGATCCGGCCACGCCGCGACCGTGTACTCAAGGCTACCGAGCGCTGCGAGCGGCACCTCGGCACGCCAGCGGTCGTTGCCTTCGCTGGTCATTTCGACTTCGGTCCATCCGCTCTCGCCCGCGCGGCGGTGCTGGGCGACGACGCGCAGCACTTCGTGACCATCGACAAAAACATCGGCGAGTACTTCAAGCTTGTCGCCGACGCTGCGCTTGATCGCAAACCGGCCGCCATCGACCGCGGGCAATACGCGATCGATGACCGCGCGCTGCCGGCCATTGCGCAGCGAGCCTTGTTTTCCAGCTTCGGGGTGTCCGGTCTCGTGCTTCACTGCGTCCGGCTTGACCGCCTCGCCTTTGGTTTTGCGCGCACGCCCTGCGGTCGGCGTCCCCGATCAGACATCGGTGCGTCCTCTCTGCTCATGATTCGTGCACGAAGAACAGGGTCGCCAGCGGCGGCAGGGTGACCACAATCGATTGTGCGCGCCCGTGCATCGGCACTGGCTCCCTCGCGACCCCGCCGAGATTGCCGATGCCGCTGCCGCCATAAATAGTCGCGTCGCTGTTCAACGCCTCGCGCCAGCGACCCGCGCACGAAACACCAAGCCGATAGCCGCTGCGCGGCACCGGCGTGAAGTTGTACGCAACAGCCACCACGCTCCGCGATCGCCAGCCCGGCGCTCGAACGCGATGACGCTCGCACCCGCATCCGACGCGTCGACCCATGCAAAACCGTCGCTGTCGAAATCGCGTTCGTGCAACGCAGGCGTCGCGCGCAGCAGGCGGTTCAGATCCGCGACCCAGCGTTGCACGCCGGCGTGCAATGGTTTCTCGAGGCATCGCCAGTCGAGCTCGGCCTCGTGGGACCACTCGGCGCCCTGCGCGAACTCGCCGCCCATGAAGATCAGCTTTTTACCGGGATGCCCCCACTGTACCCGAACAGCGCACGCAGGCCGGCAAACTTCTGCCAGTCATCGCCCGGCATCTTCCGCAGCAGCGAGCCCTTGCCGTACACGACTTCGTCGTGCGACAGCGGCAGCACGAAATTCTCGCTGAACGCATAGACCAGGCTGAACGTCAGGCGGTCCTGGTGATGGCGGCGATGGATTGGATCGAGCCGCATGTATTCAAGCGTGTCGTGCATCCAGCCCATGTTCCATTTGAGGCCGAAGCCGAGCCCGCCGGTGTCGACCGGACGCGAAACCTGGGCCACGCCGTCGACTCTTCGGCAATCGTCTGGCGTCCGGGCGCTTCGCGGTACGTCGAAGCGTTGAGCACACGCAGAAACTCAACCGCCTCCAGATTCTCGCGCCCGCCATCCGGATTAGGAACCCACTCGCCCGGGCTTGCCGCGCATAATCGAGATACAGCATCGACGCCACCGCGTCGACCCGCAGCGCATCGATGTGATAGCGCGTCGAGCCAGAACACGGCCGCTCGACAGCAAAAATGCGCGCACCTCGTTGCGACCGTAGTTGAAGATCAGGCTGTTCCATTCCGGATGATATCCCTGACGCGGATCGGCGTGCTCGTACAGATGCGTGCCGTCGAAACGCGCCAGTCCGTGTGGGTCATCGGGGAAGTGCGACGGCACCCAGTCGAGAATCACGCCGATGCCTTGCTGATGCAGCGTATCCACCAGAAACATGAAATCCTGCGGCGAGCCGTAGCGCGAAGTCGGCGCAAAGTAACCGGTCGTCTGATAGCCCCACGAGCCGTAAAACGGATGCTCGGTAATCGGCATCAACTCGACGTGCGTGAAACCCATTTCGTTGACGTAGCGCGCCAGCGGCTCAGCGATGTCGCGATAGCGCGCCATCGTGCCGTCCCACGGCCGGCGCCATGAACCAAGGTGCACTTCGTAAATCGACAGCGGTGCATCGAGCGCATTTTTCGCGCGTTGACGCTGCATCCAGTCAGCATCGCCCCATACGTAGTCGAGCGGCGCGACGATCGATGCAGTCGCCGGCGCCTCGTCGGCAAAAGTTGCGAACGGATCGGCCTTGTCCAAGCGCTCGCCGCTACGGGTCGCTATCCGATACTTGTAGCGCGCGCCCTCGGGCACGTCGTCGAACGCGCGTTCCCACACTCCTGAAGCGTCCCAGCGTGCGCCAAGTTCGAAACCTTCGGGATTCCAGCCGTTGAAGTCGCCAATCACCGCCACCGATGCGGCGTTCGGCGCCCACACTCGAAATCCGACACGGGACGGCGTCGCTTTGTCGACCGTATGCGCGCCAAAGGCTTCAAACAGGCGCGTGTGCGTGCCTTCGCGAAACCAGTAAGCATCGAGTTCCCCGAACGAGTGCGTCGTGGCTGATTTGTCCGGCGACTTCTGGAGAGCGCACGCCGACGTGCTCGGAGACACCGATGCAGTATCGGCGGCACGCTTAGATCGCACAATGAGCTCCGAATCGAGAGGAGATTGGACGCGATGGGTCATCGCGGAACATCTTTTGGTGGAGAACTTGCAACGGCATGCAAGTTTTCTGCCCGCGGCCGCACAACCCTCGATAAAACCCTATGCTTGCGGCGCGACTCACTCGTCCTCGTCAACCGCTTCGGTCGGCTGCTCTGCAGGCGGCGCGTCGAGCGGCAAAGTTGCTGCCAGCCGGTCAAGGCCGGGCTGATCGGTCAAATCCAGGCTTAGCGGCGTAATCGAGATGTAGCCGCGCTGCATCGCCCACAGATCGGTACCGGGCTCGATCTGCTCGATGGGCACGACAGTGAACCAGAAGTGCTTGCGGCCCATCGGATCCTGGCCGGGAACCACGCGCCCGTCGTAGTGCCGTACCGCCTGCCGGGTCCAGGTCATGCCGCGCGGCGTCGCCGGCAGGTTGACGTTGAGCAGGCGCGCGGAGGCGTCGGCAAGCAAAACGCGCAGAACACGCTCGATGTGCGGCTCGAGACTATCGAAGTCGGGCTCTGCTCCGCCTGGCGCCGTCGACGGCGTGCTCAGCGCGATACCGCGGATGCCGAATAGCGTTGCCTGCTTCGCTGCCGCCAATGTGCCCGAGTGCCAGATGCCGTTGCCCAGGTTCACGCCGATGTTGACGCCCGATAGCACAACGTCGACGTGATCCCAGTTGTGCACCCCTAAGGCCACGCAGTCGGCGGGCGTGCCGTTGACGCGCCAGGCTTCGATACCCGGGATATGCGACGCGCGCCGATAGGTGAGCGGCCGCGAAGCGGTGATGGCGTGGCTGGCCGATGACTGTTCGACGTCGGGCGCCACTACACGCACGTCACCGAAGCGCGATGCGACGCGGGCAAGCGTCGCGATTCCCGGACTGTGAATGCCGTCATCGTTCGCGACTAGGATGCGCACGTTCAATAATCCCCAGATTGCCGAAGAGTGTCATCGATGAAGATTACCTTGGTTCACAACCCAAGCGCCGGCAGCGGCCAGTCCGCGCGCGACCTCGTGCGTCTGATCAAGGATGCCGGGCATGAGGTCCGTCACCAGTCAAGCGAGACGAAGTGGGAGCAACTGCTGCGAGAGCCGTGCGATCTGATCATCGCGGCCGGAGGTGATGGCACCGTCGCGCGAGTATTGCTGGCCGCAGCAGATGCGCAGGTGCCGTTTGCCGCGATTCCCATCGGCACCGCCAACAACATTGCCAAGACGCTCGGAGTACTTGGGGATGCACGTGAACTGGTCGAGACCTGGTCGATTTCGCCGCGGGCGGAGCGACCGTTCGACGTTGGCGCCGTCGTTGCGCCGTGGGGCCACTACCGCTTCGTCGAAGCGGTCGGCGGCGGGCCGCTGGCGGAACTGATACAGCGCGGCGAGGAAGTCGCTGCCGATGCAACGCTGTTAGGCCGCGAGACGGATCGTGCGCTGCACCTGCTTGCCGAACTCGTGCAGGAAGCGCCTGTGCGCTACTGGAAAATCGACGCCGACGGTGTTGATCTGTCAGGCAAATACATTGCAGTCGAGGTGCTCAACATCCGCTTCGTCGGCCCGAATGTGCCTCTTGCCCCGGAAGCCGACCCCTGTGACGGCCTGCTCGATGTGGTTCTGATCGGCGAAGCCGATCGCCATCCGTTGCTTGCCTACCTCGAAAGCCGCCTGCACCTGGCCAGCGGCCAACTGCCGGACCTGCCAGTCGTGCGCGCGCGCAGCATCGACATCATCGTGCCGACCGGCGTGCACCTACACCTGGACGACCAGGTCTGGCCGCTGGATCAGCCGCTCGACGATGCAGCAGCGTTAAGCCTGAGTTGCCTGGGCGGCGCAGCGACGTTCGTCGGCGCCGCCGGCGATAAGCTCAAAGTGCAGGTTTAACGCTTCAAGCCGCGTCGCGACCGCTACTCACCGGGCGCCGATAGATGCCTCAACCCTATCAGTTATCGTCGTGCCGATGCAGACCATCGTTTCAGTATCGAATCTCTCGAAGACCTACGCCTCCGGCTTCAGAGCTCTGAAGAGCATTAACCTGAACATTCGCAGTGGAGAAATTTTTGCTCTACTCGGTCCGAATGGCGCAGGCAAGACAACGCTGATCAGCATCATTTGCGGCATCGTCAATCCCAGCGAAGGGCAGATTCTCGTCAATGGTTACGACATCACCGCCGATTACCGCGCTGCGCGCTCGCTGATTGGCCTGGTGCCGCAGGAGCTGACGACCGACGCCTTCGAGAGCGTGTGGGCCACCGTCGCTTTCAGTCGCGGGCTGTTCGGAAAACCGGCGAACCCTGCGCACATCGAGCGGGTGCTGAAGGATTTGTCGTTGTGGGACAAGAAGAACAGCAAGATCATGACACTGTCGGGCGGCATGAAGCGCCGCCTGCTGATCGCAAAGGCGTTGTCGCACGAGCCGCAGATCCTGTTTCTCGACGAGCCCACGGCCGGTGTCGACGTCGAGCTCAGGCGCGACATGTGGCAACTGGTACGTTCGCTTAGAGAGACCGGCGTGACGATCATTCTGACTACGCACTACATCGACGAGGCCGAAGAGATGGCAGACCGCGTCGGCGTGATCAGCAATGGCGAGATCATTCTGGTCGAAGACAAGATTGAGCTGATGCGCAAGCTCGGCAAGAAACGGTTGACAGTTCAGTTGCAGCACCCGCTCGAGCAGGTGCCCGCTGCGCTGGCCGATTACGATTTGAAACTGTCCGGCGATGGGTGCGAATTGGTTTACACCTACGACACGCGCGGCGGGCGCACCGGCATCGTGACTCTGCTGGAGGACTTGAGCGACAGCGGGATCGCGTTCAAGGATCTGCATACAACGCAAAGCTCGCTCGAAGATATCTTCGTCAGCCTGGTTAGGCCTACACAGTGAACGTTCACGCGGTCCGTGCGATTTACAAGTTCGAAATGGCGCGCACCGGCCGCACGCTGCTGCAAAGCATCGTCAGCCCGGTGCTTTCGACGTCGCTGTACTTCGTCGTGTTCGGGGCCGCGATCGGCTCGCGTATTCAGGAGATCGACGGCATCAGCTATGGCGCCTTCATCGTGCCGGGGCTGATCATGCTGTCGCTGCTGACGCAAAGTGTGTCCAATGCATCGTTCGCCATTTACTTTCCGAAGTTCACCGGAACGATCTACGAGCTGCTATCGGCGCCGGTGTCGTATGCGGAGATCGTCGTCAGCTACGTCGGGGCGGCGGCCACCAAATCGATCGCGCTGGGGCTGATCATTCTGGCGACGGCCGGTCTGTTCGTGCCGCTGCAGATTGCGCATCCCGTCTGGATGATGGTCTTTCTCGTGCTCACCGCGGTGACGTTCAGTCTATTTGGCTTCATCATTGGCATCTGGGCCGACGGCTTCGAGAAGCTGCAGATGGTGCCGCTTCTGATCATCACACCGCTCACTTTTCTCGGCGGCAGTTTTTATTCGGTCGATATGCTGCCGCCGTTTTGGCAGACGGTGACGCTGTTCAACCCGGTGGTCTATTTGATCAGTGGCTTTCGCTGGAGCTTCTACGGCATTGCCGACGTGAGCGTGATCGTGAGCCTTGCGATGACACTCGTTTTCCTCGCAACGTCCGTGCTGATCGTCGCTTGGATTTTCAAGACGGGCTACCGGCTCAAAACCTGACCTGTGTTTTTCTCAAGTTACCAGGAGGAACCTACCAATGAGCACTACGCGACACGACCAGAGCGCGATTCTTTCGCAAGCGGTCGAACATGGCGACACCGTTTACCTGGCGGGCGTCGTCGCGAAGGACCTGAACAAGGACGTCAAGGGCCAGACCAAGGAGGTCCTCGACGAGATCGACCGCCTGCTCGCCAAATGCGGGTCGAACAAGTCCAAGGTTCTGCAGTGCCAGATCTGGGTGACCGACATTCGCAACCGCGCGCCGATGAATGAGGTGTGGACCGAGTGGGTCGACAAGAAGAACGTTCCGGCACGCGCCTGCGTCGAGGCCAAGCTCGCCGATCCGAAAGCGCTGGTAGAAATCATGGTGATCGCCGGCAAGTAGGCGACAGCGCAAACCCCGCGCACTGCTCACAGCTGGGCCGCGCAGCGGGTGTTCTCAGCCGCCATTCGCGCGTCGAGGCTCGACGAGCAACGTGCGGTGATTGCGCGCTCGACCCACTCAGCACTCTGCCACCTCCGTCAAAACAAACGGGCCACTAAGGCCCGTTTTGTTTGGCGGAGAGAGTGGGATTCGAACCCACGATAGGCTTTTGACCTATACACACTTTCCAGGCGTGCGCCTTCGACCGCTCGGCCATCTCTCCATTTGATTCGATCGCTAAAGCGTCACTTTCAGTTGCTCCAGTATCGCCGGATTTTCCAGCGTCGATACATCCTGCGTGATCTCTTCGCCGCGCGCGATCGAGCGCAACAGGCGCCGCATGATCTTTCCGGAGCGCGTCTTCGGCAGATTGTCACCGAAGCGAATATCTTTCGGCTTTGCGATCGCACCGATTTCCTTGCCGACCCAATCGCGCAATTGCTTCGCGATCTTCTGCCCGTCTTCGCCATTCGGCCGCGCCTGCTTTAGTACGACAAACGCACAGATGGCTTCGCCGGTGGTGTCGTCCGGTCGCGCGACCACGGCCGCTTCCGCCACCAGCGCGTTCGATACCAGCGCCGATTCGATCTCCATCGTTCCAAGTCGATGCCCCGAAACGTTGAGCACGTCGTCGACTCGTCCCATGAACGTGAAATAGCCCGTGTCCTTGTCGCGCACCGAGGCGTCGCCGGCCAAGTACAACGTGCCGCCCAACTCGTCGGGGTAATACGACTTCTTGTAGCGCTCCGGATCACCCCAGATCGTGCGAATCATCGAGGGCCATGGGCGCTTGATGACTATCAATCCACCCTGACCATTGGGCACGTCGTGTCCCGTTTCATCGACGATCGCCGCCATGATGCCCGGCAACGGTAGCGTTGCCGAGCCAGGTACCGTTGGCGTGGCTCCAGGCAGCGGCGTGATCATGTGCCCGCCCGTTTCGGTTTGCCACCAGGTATCGACGATCGGGCACCGCCCACCGCCGACGGTCTCGTGGTACCACATCCATGCTTCGGGATTGATCGGCTCGCCGACGGTGCCAAGCAACCGCAGCTTGGACAGATCGTATTTCTTCGGCAGCTCACCGCCCGCTTTGATCAACGAACGAATCGCGGTCGGCGCGGTGTAGAAGATCGTGACGCCGTGGTCCTGGCACATCTTCCAGAAGCGTCCTGCATCGGGATACGTGGGCACGCCTTCGAAAATTACTTCCGTGGCGCCGGCTGCCAGCGGCCCGTAGCAGACATAGGTGTGGCCGGTGACCCAGCCGACGTCTGCGGTGCACCAGAAGACGTCCGACGGCTTGATGTCGAACGTCCATTTCATCGTCAGTACGGCCCACAGCAGGTAGCCGCCGGTCGAGTGCTGCACGCCCTTCGGCTTGCCGGTCGAGCCGGATGTGTAGAGGATGAACAACGGGTGTTCGGAGTTGACTGGCACCGGATCGCACGTCGTGGGCTGCTGCGCCACCACGTCGTGCATCCACTTGTCGCGCCCTTCGGTCCACGCGACCTTGCCGCCGGTGCGCCGATAGACGATCACGTTGCGCACCTTGTCGCAACCGCCCATCGCAAACGCGTCATCGATCGCTGCTTTCAGCGCAATCGCCTTGCCGCCGCGCATCTGCTCGTCGGCGGCAACGATCAAGGTCGCTCCGGCATCGATGACTCGTTCCTGCACGCTCTTTGCCGAAAACCCGCCGAACACGACGGAGTGCGTGATGCCGAGCCGTGCGCAGGCCTGCATCGCTACCACGGCCTCGATCGACATCGGCATATAGATAATCGCCCGCTCGCCTTTCGCATGGCCCAGCGCCTTGATGCCGTTGGCCAACTGGCACACCTTCGCATGCAGTTCGCGATAGGTGATCTTCGTAACCTGGCCGTCGTCGGCCTCGAAGATGATCGCGACTTTGTCCGCGTTGCCGTTCTCGAGGTTGCGATCGAGACAGTTGTAGGAGGCGTTCAGCTCACCGTCGGCGAACCACTTGTAGAACGGCGCCTTCGATTCATCCAGCACCTGCGTGAACGGCTTGCTCCAATGCAGATTCTCGCGCGCCAATCGAGCCCAGAACCCGTTGTAGTCCTGCTCGGCTTCGGTCCGCAACGCCTTGAAGGCCTCCATGCCCGAGACATTGGCCTGTCGCACAAATTCCGCGCTGGGCGGAAAAACTCGCTGTTCATGCGAGACGGATTCGATGTTGGCCATTTTTGGTCTTCGCCCTGATTGAAGTGGAAACGGGAGCAGCTTTACGGCACCAACAAGGTTAGCGCTTTTGATCGTTCCGGGCGACGGCCTCAGTGGGCTCTAAGGAGCCGGGACAGCGTCGAAGCGTTGCGCTGCCCCTGATCTTCGTAATTGTTGTTGAAGATCACGTGCACGCGCGCGACGCGATCGGCGAGATCCTCGATCGACTCGGCCAGCACCGCCAGCTCCGAATCCGAATAATCGTAGTTGAATCGGTCGGACGCCACAGCACTCTTCGAGTTCCAGGTCGCCGCATTTCGACCATGCAATCGAACCAGGGCCACACCCGGATGCGTAACGTCCCAGTGGGCAGCGACGGTGTTCGCAAACCCCTGCGGCGCATCCACAACCGTGTGCACCAACCCGTGCTCGCGCTCGAATCGCAACGTGTATTCCCGATGCACGTCGTTGAACCACGTCTGATGGCGGAACTCAACCGATAGCGTGTGACCGGACACGCGCTGAACACACTCCTCGACATGCGCGCGTGATGCCGGCGAATAGGTCAACCACGGAGCGAACTGAAAGTGCACGAGTCCCAACTTGCCCGCCTGCCGAAGCGGTGCGAGCGCCTCGATGAAAAACTCCCACAGCAAGTCCAGCAGGTCGCATGGAACGTCTTTGTAATGAATGGTCTTCCTGGCAGCGACTGCCGGCGGCAGCCGGTCGCGTATTGGCGGCGGCAGCGCGTCAACGGCTGTTTGATGCCCGGTAAACAGGCGAAACGCCTTGACATTGAAAGTGAAATCCGCAGGCGTGCGCTGCGCCCACACCTTCGAGTTCTCCACCGACGGCAAGGCGTAGTAGCTGCTGTTGACCTCAACCAGCGGAAACTGGCTGGCGTAGTACCGCAGCCGCGCCTCCGCCGAGCTACAGCCCTTCGGATAGAACCGGCCCGACTTTACGAGCGTGGGATCGGTCCACGATGCCGTGCCGACCGATATGCAGGCGGTCGTTTCGCGCAAGACGCTGTCGGCACCTTGCTTAGTCGGTCAGGACAAAAGTGACTTTCAGAATTACTTTGAACCCCGTCACCTTGCCCTTTTCGATCTGGACTTCCTGGTCCTTGACCCACGCGCCTTTGACATTCTTCAACGTCTTGTTCGCGCGTGCGACGCCTTGCAGGATCGCGTCTTCAAAGCTTTTCTTGCTGACGCTGCTGATTTCGCTGATGCGGGCGACTGTCATGATTGGTTCCTTCGGTCAGATTTTTTGGCGGAGAGGGTGGGATTCGAACCCACGTTACCCCAGAGGAGTAAACCAGATTTCGAGTCTGGCGCATTCGACCACTCTGCCACCTCTCCGGTGCGCGTCGAGCAGAGAATTATATCTGCGCGTCGTCGCTATACCGGGCACAGAACCGAAGTGCCGTCGATGAACGGCCGCAGCGCGATCGGTATCGCAACACTGCCGTCGGCTCGTTGATGGTTTTCGAGCACGGCGACCAGTGTGCGTCCGACCGCGAGCCCAGAGCCGTTCAATGTGTGCACGAACTCGGTCTTGCCTTGCGCATTCTTGAAGCGAGCCTGCATTCGCCGCGCCTGGAATGCTTCGCAGTTGGAGCAAGAAGAGATTTCGCGATACGCGTTCTGACCCGGCAGCCAGGCTTCCACGTCGTACGTCTTGGTCGACCCGAATCCGATGTCTCCGCTACACAGCAGCATCACGCGATACGGCAGCTCGAGTTTCTGCAGCACCGCTTCCGCGTGGCGCACCATTTCCTCGTGCGCGTCATACGAGCTGGCAGGATGCACGATCTGCACCATCTCGACCTTGTCGAACTGATGGTGGCGGATCATGCCGCGCGTGTCCTTGCCGTAGCTGCCCGCTTCCGAGCGAAAGCACGGCGTATGCGCGGTCAGCTTCAGCGGCAGGTCCGATTCGTTCAAGATTTCGTCGCGTACGGTGTTGGCCAGCGATATTTCGGAAGTTGAGATCAGATACATCTCTTCTTTCCCGTCACCGCCGCCTTTCGTGACCCAAAACATGTCGTCGCGAAATTTCGGCAGTTGCGTCGTGCCGATCAGGCATTCGGCATTGACGATGTACGGGGTGTAGTACTCGGTGTAGCCGTGCTCGCGTGTCTGCACGTCCAGCATGAACTGCGCGAGCGCGCGGTGCAGTCGCGCCAGCGGACCGCGCAGCAGCGTGAAGCGCGAGCCCGACAACTTTGCGGCGGTATCGAAGTCGAGTCCCAGCGGCGTGCCGAGGTCGACGTGATCTTTCACCGGAAAGTCAAACGCGCGCGGTGTGCCCCAGCGGCGGACCTCGACGTTGTCATCGGCCGATGTGCCGATCGGCACGGATTCGTGGACCAGGTTCGGAACTTCGAGCAGCCATTGCTGCAACTTCTGCTGAGTGCCGGCGAGTTGCGTCTCCAGCTTCTTGACTTCGTCCGGAATCGAGGCCGCCTCGGCCAGCAGGCTCGTCGCATCCTCGCCTTTCGCCTTCAGCATGCCGACCTGCTTCGACAACGCGTTACGCCGCGCCTGCAGTTCCTCGGTCTTCGTCTGCACCAACTTGCGTTCGGCTTCTAGTGCGTTGAAGCGCTCAACGTCGAACTCGTAGCCGCGCGTTTTCAAACGCGCCGCGACAGCCGCGAGATCCTTACGCAACACATTGATATCGAGCATCGCCGGATGCTACTGGGCCGCGTTCAGACGACGCAGTTCCGCGAGCCGCTCGGCGATGCGCGCTTCGACCCCGCGGTCGGTCGGCTGGTACCACCGTTGCGCGCTCACACCTTCAGGCAAATACGTCTCGCCCGCGGCCACCGCGCCGGCCTCGTCGTGGGCGTAGCGATAGCCCTCGCCGTAGCCGAGCTCCTTCATCAGACGCGTCGGCGCATTGCGCAGATGCATCGGCACCGGCCGCGAGCCGTCCTGCTCGACGAATGCGCGCACCACGCCGTATGCACGGTAAACGGCATTGGATTTCGGCGCGCACGCGAGATATACGATCGCCTGCGCGAGTGCGAGCTCGCCCTCCGGCGATCCGAGCCGCTCGTACGTTTCGGCCGCCGCCAGCGCAATTCGAGCGCGCGCGGATCGGCGAGGCCGATATCTTCGGTCGCCATGCGTATCGCACGCCGCGCGACGTAGCGCGGATCGGCGCCGCCGTCGAGCATTCGGACCATCCAGTACAGCGACGCGTCGGGATCGGAGCCGCGGACCGACTTGTGCAGCGCTGAGATCTGGTCGTAAAAGTTCTCGCCGCCTTTGTCGAAGCGGCGCAGAGTCGCCGGCAGCGAGTCGCGCAGGAAGTCGGCGTCGATCGATGACAGGTGCCGCTCGCGCGCCGCGTTTGCCACGACCTCGAGCGCATTCAGCAGGCGCCGCGCGTCGCCGTCGGCGAGATCGAACATCATGCTGCGCGCTTGCGCCTCGATCGCTCAACGACTCAGGTTCAAGCGCGAGTGCGCGGTCGAGCAACGTTTCGAGCTCGTCGCGCGACAGCGGCTGCAGCACGTAAACCGCAGCCCGCGACAGCAGCGCGCCGATCACTTCGAACGACGGATTCTCGGTGGTGGCGCCGACGAACACGAACAGCCCGGACTCGACGTGCGGCAAAAATGCATCCTGCTGCGCCTTGTTGAAGCGATGCACTTCGTCGACGAACAGGACGCGTCGGCTTGCCCGACTGCGCGCGTGTGATCTGCGCGCGCTCGACCGCGTCGCGAATATCCTTCACGCCGCCCGAACACGGCGGAAAGCGCGATGAATCTCAGCCCGAACGCATCGGCCATCAGACGCGCGAGCGTGGTCTTGCCGACGCCCGGCGGCCCCCACAGGATCATCGAATGCGGCCTCGCCGATTCGAACGCGACCCGCAACGGCTTGCCCGGCCCGAGCAGGTGCGGTTGCCCGACCACGTCGTCGAGCGTGCGCGGGCGCAGGCGCTCGGCCAGCGGAACACCGGTTGCTGTGGGAGCAAACAAGTCTTGCATCGATTTGTGGAATGTCCTCAACAGGCTAGCATCCGCCCCTGCAATCAGTACGAGAGGGAGCAATGATCAACAAGTTCGTGGCGATTTTATTGACTACAAGCATGGGAGCAGCGATGGCGCAAGACGACGTGATCGGCAAGGCAGCAGCAGAAAAAGGAGCGGTCAAGAGCGATTCGGGGATGGTGTATCGCTCGCTGACTGAGGGCAAAGGCGCCAGCCCGAAGGCGACCGACATCGTGCAGGTGCACTACAAAGGAACATTTCCGGACGGCAAGGAATTCGATAGCTCATACAAGCGCGGCCAGCCGACGGAATTTCCGCTGAACCGTGTCATCAAGTGCTGGACAGAAGGCGTGCAGATGATGAAGGTGGGCGGCAAGGCCAAGCTCACTTGCCCGCCATCACTGGCGTACGGCGAGAAAGGCGCGGGCGGAGTGATCCCGCCGAACGCGACTTTGCAGTTTGAAGTCGAGCTGATTTCGATCAAGTCGTAGCTGCGTTACGTTGTCCTCGCCGGTCAGCCGGAAGCTTTGGATTGTGCGGCCGTGTGTCGCCACCGCTTCAACATTGTCACCACCGCGACCACGATCAGACCCGCCAGTATTCCTATGAGGCCATCGAACAGCAAGTTGCCCAGCATGGCCATCGGCTCCGTGATGCCGTGCAACGCCGTCTCCGCGAAGTGATGCAGCGCCGGGATTCCGTGCGTGAGAATGCCGCCGCCGACCAGGAACATCGCGGCGGTGCCGGCGATCGATAAAGCCTTCATCAGCCACGGTGCCGCGACCAGTATCGCCCGGCCGACGGACCGCAGTGCCGAGGACGACGATCGCGTCAGCGCGAGCCCGCCATCATCCAGTTTGACGATTCCCGCCACCAGCCCGTAGACGCCCACCGTCATCAGCAGCGATATGCCAACCAGCACGCCGATTCGAGTGCCCAGTGTCGCGGCCGCCACGGCGCCCAGCGTGATTACGATAATTTCTGCCGACAGGATGAAGTCGGTGCGGATTGCGCCCTTGATCTTGTCCCGTTCCAGCGCCACGAGGTCCACGCTGGGGTCGATCAGTGCGCGGCTGAGCTCTGCGCGATGCGCCTCGTCGCCGTCGGCATGCACGAACTTGTGCACCAGCTTCTCGGCGCCTTCGTAACAGAGAAACAGGCCACCGACGATCAGCAGCGGCGTGATGGCCCAAGGTGCGAACGCGCTGATGGCGAGTGCCGCTGGCACCAGGATCGCCTTGTTGCGCAGTGACCCCTTGGCAACTGCCCATACCACCGGCAGCTCGCGCTCGGCGCGCACGCCGCTTACTTGCTGCGCGTTCAGCGCCAGGTCGTCGCCGAGTACGCCGGCCGTCTTCTTGGTCGCAACTTTGGTTAGGGTGGCGACGTCATCCAGCACGCTGGCGATGTCGTCGAGCAGGGCGAGAAGGCTGGTAGCCATGGAGTTCGGACGGAAGATGGCACAGCCTAGCGCGGTGCGCTATTTACTCAACAGCAATCACTTGTCTTCCAATACATCGGCGCCCTTCGGTGGCGTAAAGCGAAACGCATCGGCGTCGAGCTTCGGATTGCGCTCAACGTTGCTGAACGTCAGTTGCGTCGTCTGGCCGAAGCTATCCGCGAGAACCATTGCTTGCGGCAAGCCATCGCGAAAGCCGATCTCAATGCGCTCGAATGTCGTGTCCTTCGCGCGCGGCTTTGCGACGATCCATTCGAGGCCATCGCGCGCGCCGGCGTCACTGACTTCGAACTCTTTCTCAAACTCGTTGGAGCCGAACAGGATCGACGCCGGGCTCGACGGCAACGACGCCTGCAGCTTCTTGATCGTGACCTGGTTCAGGTCCTTGTCGTACAACACCAGTCGCTGGCCGTCGGCGACGATCAGTTGATCGTACGGTTTTTGATAGACCCAGCGAAACTTCCCGGGCCGTTGGAAAACGAAGTGGCCGCTGGCCACCGGTTGCTTCGATGCGCCGCGCCCTTGCTGCGGCGTTACTCGCTGCACGAACTCGCCGCGCGCGCTGCTGGTCTGCGTCAGGAAACTGCGCAACTGATCCAGAGCGGCCGCATGCGCCTGCGCGGCAATTAGACAAGCAATCGCTACGGCAATACGTACCAACTTCGACATTGATTTGCCTCAACCTTCGCGCGCCGGCACCAGAATCTCGCGATTGCCATTGCTCTGCATCGCCGACACCATGCCGGCTCGCTCCATGTCTTCCAACAGGCGCGCCGCACGGTTGTATCCGATACGCAGGTGCCGTTGCACGAGCGAGATCGACGCACGGCGGTTCTTCAACACGATCTCGACCGCCTGGTCGTATAACGGATCGGCTTCGTTTGCGTAGACACCGCCGCTTGGGCTTGCCTCACCATTTTCTCCGTTCTCCTCCGGCGCTTCGAGTAAACCCTCGACGTACTGCGGGGCGGCGCGCGACTTCAATACATCGACCACCCGATGCACTTCGGCGTCTGCGACGAACGCGCCGTGCACGCGCAGTCGGCAAGCCGGTTCCCGGCGCCAGGTACAGCATGTCGCCCTGCCCAAGCAGCGATTCGGAGCCCATCTGGTCGAGAATCGTGCGTGAATCGACGCGGCTCGAGACCTGGTACGAAATACGCGCCGGAATGTTGGCCTTGATCAGGCCGGTGATGACGTCTACCGACGGCCGCTGCGTCGCAAGTATCAGATGCATGCCCGATGCGCGCGCCTTTTGCGCGATGCGCGCGATCAGCTCTTCGACCTTCTTGCTCGACACCATCATCAGGTCGGCTAGCTCGTCGATCACGACGACGATCATCGGCAGCGTGTCGAGCGGCTCGGGCTCGGCCGGCGTCAGCGAGAATGGGTTCGCGATGAACTCGCCCTTGCCGCGCGCGTCGGCGATTTTCTGGTTGTAGCTGGTCAAGCTGCGCACGCCCAGCTTGCTCATCACGCGGTAACGCTTGTCCATCTCAGCGACGCACCACTGCAGAGCATTGCCGGCCTCACGCATGTCGGTCACGACCGGTGCCAGCAGATGCGGAATGCCTTCGTACACCGAAAGCTCCAGCATCTTCGGGTCGATCAGAATCATCCGCACCTGCGACGGATCGGCCTTGTAAAGGATCGACAGAATCATCGCGTTGATGCCGACCGACTTGCCGGAACCGGTCGTGCCCGCCACCAACAGGTGGGGCATGCGTGCAAGATCCACGACCACCGGCTTGCCCGAGATGTCCTTGCCGAGTCCGAGGGTCAGCAACGAATGGCTTTCGTTGTAGATGACCGAGCCGAGAATCTCCGAGAGCTTGACGACTTGCCGGCGCGGGTTCGGCAACTCGAGTCCCATCAGGTTCTTGCCCGGAATGGTTTCGACGACACGGATCGATACCAGCGACAAGGCGCGCGCCAGGTCTTTCGCGAGATTGACGATCTGACTTCCCTTGACGCCGACCGCGGGCTCGATCTCGTAGCGTGTGATCACCGGGCCTGGGTACGCCGCGATGACCGCCGCCTCGACGTTGAAGTCGCGCAGTTTCTTTTCGATCAGGCGCGAGGTGAACTCGAGCGTTTCGGTCGAAATCGCTTCGACGTTCGGGGGCGGTTCGTCGAGCAAGTCCAGGGGCGGCAGGCGGGCGTCTGCCATTTCGGCGAACAGCGGCACCTGCTTTTCCTTCTGCTTGCGCTCCGACGGCTTTACGTGCGCGGGCGTGCGTTCAATGTGAACCGGGGGTGCCTCGTCGATGCGCTCGCGCTCATCGCTCAATGCTGCTTCGCGTACTTTTGCTGCGGCTTCGCCGATTGCGCGGTCTTCGGCCTCCTCGCGTTTGCGCCGCGCGCGCCGTGAAAAACCTTCCAGGAATCCGCCAAACCGCTCGGCCACCGCGAGCCACGAAAAGTCAAGAAACAGCGACAGCCCGATCGCGATCGAGACCAGCATGATCACCGTCGCGCCGGTAAACCCGACGCCCGCTTGCAGAAACTGCGCCACCGAGCTACCGACAACGCCTCCCGGCGCGCCCGGCAATGCAACGCCGAGCGTGTGAAACCGAAGCGTCTCAAGGCTGACTGCGCCAAACAGCAACAGCACAAAGCCGATGCCGTGCGCATAGGCCGGCAGATCGTCGTTCAGCGGATCGCCGTTGGCAGCACGGTGCAGCTTCCGAAACCCGCGTATGACCGTGATCGCCAGACCGAATACCAGCAGATACGCCGATACCCCGAACAGCAGTAAAGTTATGTCGGCCACCCAGGCCCCTAACCGCCCGCCGATGTTTTGGACTCCGGCCGCGCCCGCGGTATGGCTGAATGCAGGATCATCGGTGCTGAAAGTGGCCAGCATCGCAAACAACGCGACGGCCGCGACCGCGCCCACGATCCATCCGCCCTCGGACAGCAGCCGCCCGAAGCGATCCTCGCCTTCGGACCTCGGCGCGACGTCGCGGCTCCGCAGCCATACGCCGTCTTCCGCGCGTTGTGCGCTACTCCCCGCTTTCGCCCTGGCTGCCATCCGGTCGATTATAGGTTCCGGGTCGGTGAAAATTCGTCGCCGCCACCGGGGTTTGGCACCGTACAGTGCGCGCTTCATCGGCCGGCGTTGCGATGCAGCGCCGCACCGAGCAAAATCGGGCTTATGAAGGTCGAGCTTCTAGCTCCCGCAGTGGACCCATCCGGCAGCTCGTCGTGGACGATCGCACGCAGCGCCTTCGCGCGGGCGTGGAATCTCAAGTCAATCGCGATCGTGTTCTATTTCTGCCTGCTGTTGATGCTTGGGCGCTATATCACCGGCTTGTACTACGAGCCCTTGGACGAGTGGGTGTTCAACCTCGCACGTGGTGTGCGGCAAACGCTGATCAGCGGGCTGCTATTGCTGCTGGCGATTGCGCTTACGGAAGCATTTGCCGCGGCCCGGGCTCTTTCACCGCGCCGTGCTCTCGCGCTAGGTGCGCTTACTTCGGCAGTTGCTGCGGCAGTCAGTGTTCCGGCGCGCTTGGTTGTGGCCGGGTTTCCGATCGTTGAGCGGCTCACCGAATACCCGGGTTTCTTCGTTTCGACGTTTTCCTTGTGGACCGCGCTTGGCGCTCTGGGGTACTGGTTTTTCAGCTCTATGCGTGCGGATCAGGAGGCGCGTTGCCGTCTCGCCGACGCCGAGTGCCGGCAGCAGGTGCTGCAGGCACAGATGTGCGAGGCGCAGTTGACTGCGCTGCAGGCGCAAATTGAGCCGCACTTTTTGTTCAACACGCTGGCCAACGTGAAGCGGCTGTACGAAACGGCGCCCGATCAGGGTCGCGAGATGCTTGCCAGCCTGATCAACTATCTGCGCGCAGCGTTGCCGGCTATGCGCGAGTCTGGCTCAACGCTTGGGCGCGAACTCGAGCTGGCTCGTTCGTTCCTGACGATTCTGAAGATGCGAATGCGCGAACGGCTGGACTTTTCGATCGATCATGATCCCGCACTGGCCAACGCACGGGTACCGCCGATGGTGCTGCCGACGCTGGTGGAAAACGCAATCAAGCATGGACTGTCGCCGCTGCCCGAGGGCGGCCGAATCGATATAAGTGCACGGCGCGAGGGCGATGATTTGTTGGTCGAAGTGCGTGACAACGGCGCGGGCTTTACCGGCAGCACCGGCGCTGGCGTGGGTTTGGCAAACACTCGGTCGCGGCTTAGTGCGCTGTATGGGGCGCGCGCCAGAATGACGTTGACCGCCGGCGCTCCGCGCGGTGTCACCGCATCGATTCGTCTGCCGGTTGAGTGGGAGGCAGCGGCAGTATGAGCGCGGTGACGATCAACACGAGTCAGGCACTTCCGGCGCCGGTACCGTTTGCCGTGCGGTTGCGCTCGATCCGAGTGACCTCAGGCCATGTGGTGGCAGTGTTGTTCGCAACTCTGGTGACGTCGGTTCTCGATTTGGCGTACCTGTTCGACAAGCTGGGCAAGCCGGGCATTTGGCGGGCCATCGCGTTCGAACCGATCGTGTCGCTGGTGATCTTCACATCCGCGCTGCTGGCTTGGCTGGTTGTCGCGGCGGAGCCCAGCGAGCGGACCCGCTGGGGAAGGCTGTTCGCAGCGTCGATCGTCAGCGCCGCACTGACCGCTGCCATCACGATGCCGATTGCCAGTGCGATGGGTCTTGACCAGGTGTGGCAGGCGTTGATGGAGAAGACAAAGCCGATGCCGCCGGACTGGCTGCGGTTCATCGGCAACACGGCGCACCTTTGCATTTATGCGGTCCTGTTCATTGCTTCCGCTCAGAATTTGCGCCAGCGCTCGGCGACCCATCGCGCGGTGATCGCGGCGCAGCGCGCGCAGGCCAGCATCGCACGCGAGGTTCTGGAAGCGCGGCTGATCGCAATGCAGGCACAGGTCGAGCCGCAGTTCCTGTTTGATTCGCTGGTCGATATTGAAACGCTGTATCGCAGGAACGCACCGCAGGCGGCACAGGATCTCGACCGGTTGATCACCTATCTGCGAGTGGCGTTGCCCCGCATGCGAGAGGCCGGTTCGACGATCGAGGCCGAGATCGATCTGGTCAAGGCCTACCTGGCCGTCGTGACTTCACTGCATGCCGGGCGCCCCGCGCTTTATGTAACGCTGCCCGACGAATGCCGCGCCGCCCGCTTCTATCCGATGTTGTTCCTGCCGCTGATACAGCGCGCAGTCAGGCAACCGTCCGGCGAGCCGCCCGCGTCGATCAGAATCGGCATCAGCCGCATCGGCAATCAGGTGGTAACCGTATTGCGTTTCGACCATCCTGCCGGCTGTGCGGACGACGCCGAGCTCACGCGCGTACGTGAACGCCTGGCCGGTCTGTTTGGCGGCGCCGCATCGCTGGACTGCGAGGAGCATGACACAACGGTGCAGCTGACGATGCGCGTACCTGCGGCATCGGGTCCGGAGTCGTGAGCAGTCCGACCGCGATCGTCGCCGAGGACGAAGCGACGCTGCGCCATCAGCTGGTCGAGCAACTCGGACAGTTGTGGCCCGAGCTCACGATCGTCGGTGAGGCCGCCGATGGCGTGCAGGCGTTACGGTTACTCGACGAACATCGCCCTGACGTGTTGTTTCTCGACATTCAGATGCCGGGCGCAACCGGTCTCGAAGTCGCCCGCCAGGCGAGTGGTCGCTGCCATGTGATCTTTGTCACCGCGTACGACCAACACGCCGTCGCTGCCTTCGATCAGGGCGCCGTGGACTACGTGCTAAAGCCGGTATCGGCCGCGCGCTTGTTCACGGCAGTCTCGCGTGTCAAGGCACGGCTGGGAACCCCTCCAGCGGTGCTCGATGAGGCGCTCGAGAAGATCAGCTCGAATGCGCAGCCGGCATCGAAGCAGTATCTGCGCTGGATCAATGCATCGGTCGGACAAAGCCTGAAGCTGATCACGGTCGACGAAATCAGCTACTTTCAGGCCGACAACAAGTACACCCGCGTAGTTACCGGCGAGGGCGAAGCGCTGATTCGAAAGCCTCTGAAAGAGCTGGTCGACGAGCTCGATCCGAACCAGTTTTGGCAGATCCATCGTTCCACGCTGGTCAACGCAACGTCTATCGCCGGTGTGGCGCGCGATTTCCGCGGACGAATGCTGGTAAAGCTGAAGACTCGTGTTGAAACGCTGCTCGTCTCGGACAGCTATACGCACCTGTTTCGACAGATGTAGCGAATTTTCATTAACCCAAATCCCGCAGGAAATCAGGCACTCCAAACACCTTCAACATCGACCGTGAACCGTAGAGTTTGCGGCTCGAATTAGTGTGGAGCGAGCCGTGGGTCCTTCGATACTCTTTTTTCTTGCCGGCGTGGTTGCAGTAGGAATTGCCGGGGCGGTTTACAAAGTTAACCGCCCTCAGGCCGACAATCAATATCGCGACGACACAGGCGAATGAAGGCGGCGCTGATCATCGGCGGCCTTGGCATCGCACTGGCTGTGATGACACCGACTCTGCGCGCTCTTCGCACGCGACCTGGCTCCAGAATGAGCGACGAGGAATACTTCGCAGCTGCTCGCAAGCGCGCGATTAGCTATCGACTTGCCAAATCGGCACCGAATCAGGGCGAGCGTGAAGCGAGTGGGAACGAGCAAGAGGCCCGCTAGTCCGAATCCTGTCTTCATTTCAGCCGAAGCGTCCCAATATAATCGCCTCGAACGGGCGAAGGGAATCTGCGGAGCACTATGACCAAAACCAAACACGCACGCGTGCTCATTCTGGGTTCGGGCCCGGCCGGGTATACCGCCGCCGTGTATGCCGCACGTGCCAATCTGAAGCCGGTGTTGGTGACCGGTCTGGCGCAAGGCGGGCAGCTGATGACAACGACCGATGTCGACAACTGGCCGGCCGATGCACAAGGCGTGCAGGGCCCCGAACTGATGACGCGCTTTCTGGCGCATGCCGAGCGCTTCAACACCGAGGTGATTTTCGATCACATTCATACCGCGAAGCTCGACGAGCGGCCATTGCGCCTGATCGGCGACTCGGCCGAATACACGTGTGATGCATTGATCATCGCCACCGGCGCGAGCGCGATGTATCTGGGCTTGCCGTCGGAGCAGGCGTTTATGGGCAAGGGCGTGTCGGGCTGCGCTACGTGCGACGGGTTTTTTTACAAGAACCAGGATGTGGCAGTGGTCGGCGGCGGCAACACTGCGGTTGAAGAAGCGCTTTATTTGACCAACATCGCCAAGAAAGTGACGCTTATTCATCGGCGCGACAAGTTTCGCGCCGAACCGATCAACGTCGATCACTTGATGCAAAAAGTCAAAGAAGGCAAGGTCGACATGAAAACGTTCAACGTGCTCGACGAAGTGCTGGGCAACGACTCGGGTGTGAATGCGGTGCGGATCAAGAATACGCAGACCGGGGCGACCGAGAAGATTGCGCTGCAAGGCGTTTTCATCGCGATCGGGCATCGGCCGAACACCGAAATTTTCGCCGGCCAGTTGGACATGACGAACGGCTACATCATCACCAAAACCGGGCTCGCCGGAATGGCAACCGCGACCAGCGTCCCGGGCGTGTTCGCCGCAGGCGACGTGCAGGATCACGTATACCGCCAGGCGATTACCAGCGCCGGCACCGGCTGCATGGCGGCGCTCGACGCGCAAAAGTATCTGGAGAACCTCGAAGCCGTCGCTCCGGCTCCTGAAGCGCTAGCCGCTTGATGGCACAGCCACGAGACTGAACGGTGTATGGCGGAAAAGTTCACCTATCTTGCACAGTTGGAGGCGCTGCGCGACTCGCTCGCTGCTGAGGCCCGGCAACAAGAACGGGTAGCAACCGAACTGCGCGCCCGTGAGCTCGAGGCACTAAGAACGGTCGACGAATTTCGCGAGGCGGTTGGCGACGTAACGCCTCTGAATGGCAATCGCCGCGTCGAGCACAAACGCACTCCGCATCCGCCGATCGCGCACAAGCGGCGCGAGGACGATCAAATGGTGCTGGTCGCCTCGGTTTCGGACGAATTCGAAATTGACACGCTCTTGCACACCGACGACGAGCTGTCGTTTCGCCGGCCCGGCGTCGGCGCCGACGTTCTGCGCAAGCTGCGGCGCGGCGAATGGGTGATTCAGGATGAGATCGATTTACACGGTTGCCGCACCGACGAAGCACGCGAACTGCTGGCCGACTTTATGCGAGATGCCGGCAAGCGCGGCTTGCGTTGCGTACGCGTCGTGCACGGCAAAGGCCTGGGGTCGAAAGGGCGTCAGCCGGTGTTGAAGGGAAAAACGAAAGTGTGGCTCGCGCAGCGTGAAGACGTCATTGCGTTCTGCCAGGCGCGGTCCACCGAAGGCGGCAGCGGCGCGCTTGTTGTTCTGCTGAAGCCGACCAGTGGGATCGTTCGCTAAGGCGACCTCGCCGCGCCGCACGTTTGTCCGCGCTTAAACCGCCGCTTCGCCCTCTTCGCCCGTCCGAATCCGAATCACCTGCTCGACCGCGCGCACGAAAATTTTTCCGTCGCCGATTTTTCCGGTGCGCGCAGCTTTGGTGACCGCTTCGATCGCGCGTTCGGTCAGTGAATCCGGCACGACCGCTTCGACTTTGACCTTCGGCAGAAAGTCCACGACATACTCCGCGCCGCGATACAACTCGGTGTGTCCCTTTTGACGGCCGAAGCCCTTCACTTCGGTGACCGTCAGCCCGGTAACGCCGACATCGGCCAGCGCCTCCCGCACTTCGTCGAGTTTGAACGGCTTGATAATCGCTGTGATCTGTTTCATTGTCGCTTTCCGCCAGTTTGCCCGATTCTAGAGGTGACGCTTTCTTCGCGGAAGCGATTCGTGATCGGGTACCGCCAGTCGCGGCCAAATCCTCTGTGGGTTACGCGAATTCCGATCGGCGATTGGCGCCGCTTGTATTCGGACAGGCAAATCATGCGAACGACCTTGCGCACCATCGCCTCGTCGTGATCGGCGCTCACGATTTCGGCGATCGACCGCCCCTGCTGCATATATAGATCTATGATCTCGTCGAGGACATCATAGGGCGGCAATGAATCCTGGTCGCTCTGATTGGCCTTCAGCTCGGCCGTAGGTGCGCGCGACAAGATGCGCTCCGGAATAACCGGCGCGATCGAATTCCGGTATCGGCACAGCCGGTATACGAGTGTTTTCAGGATGTCTTTGATTACCGCGAAGCCGCCGGCAAGGTCGCCGTACAAGGTCGAGTAACCGACCGCCGTTTCGGACTTGTTGCCGGTGGTCAGCACGATCGAGCCGTACTTGTTGGACAGCGCCATTAACAGCGTGCCGCGGATCCTTGCCTGCAAATTTTCTTCGGTGGTATCCCACGGCAGCCCGCGAAACTCGCGCGCCAGGGTGGAAAGGTACGCGTCGAAAGCAGGCTTGATCGGGAGCACGTCGTAGCGCACCCTCATCGTCTGCGCCATTTGCTGCGCATCGTCCAGGCTCATCGGCAGCGTGAACTGCGACGGCATCATCACCGCGCGCACGCGGTCAGGACCCAACGCATCCACCGCGATCGCCAACGTCAACGCCGAATCGACGCCGCCCGAAAGCCCGATGATCGCACCGGGAAAACCATTCTTACCCAGGTAGTCGCGGACGCCGAGCACCAGTGCCGAGTACGCCAGCGCTTCTTCTTTCGGCTCATCGGCAACAGGTAACGGCTGTGGAACGCCGTCGATGAAGTCCACCAGCAGCAGGCTCTCCTCGAATTGCGGAGCGCTGGCCACCAGCTTGCCGTCGGCGTCGAGCACAAATGAACCGCCATCGAAGACGAGCTCATCCTGTCCTCCCACCAGGTTGGCATACACGACAGGCATCCGATAACGCGTGACGTTCGCGCGCAACGTGTCGAAGCGCTGCTGCTGCTTGCCCAGATGAAACGGCGATCCGTTCGGCACCAGCAAGACCGCCGCGCCGGCTGACTTCGCACACTCCGGTGCGTACGAGAACCACGTGTCCTCGCAAATGTTCACGCCGAATGAGGTGCGGTTGAGATCGAACACGAGCGGGCGATTGTCTGGCGTGAAATACCGCTGCTCGTCGAACACGTCGTAGTTCGGCAGATCGTGTTTGCAGTAAGTGCCCAGCACGACTCCACCCTGCAGCAGCGAAGCTGCATTGAATCGATGGCCTTCGCGCGCGAGCGGGTGGCCAACGATGACCGTAAGCTCCGGAAACTGCAGCAGCTGCGCGGTCAACCTCTGCAGCGCTCCATCGCTGGCTGCGTAAAATGCACCACGCAGAAGCAAGTCTTCAGGCGGATAGCCGGCTAAAGACAACTCCGGCGTCAGCAGCAGGTCTGCCCCTGCTGCAGTGGCACGCGATGCCGCTTCGATGATTTTTCTGCTGTTGCCCTCGAAGTCGCCGACGGTGCAATTGAGCTGCGCAACCGCGACTTTGACTTTAGAACTCATACGATGAACAACCTTGCAGGTGGCGGCGATTATTGCACGCGCGTCGTCGGCGACTTGGCCACGATCGGCGAGAGCACGTGGAATGCACTGGTCGCAGCGTCAGGACGCAGCAACCCGTTTGTGCGGTACGAGTTTCTGCATGCGCTGCACGCGACCGGCTGTGCAGCACCGCCTTCTGGCTGGCAGATGCAGTACCTGACGCTATGGCGGGGAGATCAGCTGACTGGCGCTGTACCGCTGTATCGCAAGCACCATTCCTATGGCGAGTACGTGTTCGACTGGGCATGGGCCAGCGCGTATCAGCAGCACGGCATCGAGTACTACCCGAAGTGGCTGGCGGCGGTGCCGTTTACTCCTGTGCCGGGCACACGACTGATTGCACCCGATTCACACACGCGGGCTGCGCTGGCCGATGCGCTCCTGGCACACGCGCGCGAATCCGGTTTGTCATCCTTGCATGTGTTGTTCGCGCCGACCGATGAGATCGAGCCGCTGGCGAACGCGGGAATGCTGACACGGCGCGCGGTGCAGTTTCACTGGTTTAACCGCGATTTTTCGTCGTTTGACGACTATCTTGCTTCGCTCGCTCAACCGAAGCGCAAGAAAATTCGGGCGGAGAAACGCAAAGTGGCCGACAGAGGACATCGCTTTCGAGCGCAAAGTCGGACGCGATATTTGCGAGGCCGATTGGGATTTGTTCATGCGCTGCTACGCGACGACGTATGCCGCTCACTACTCGACGCCCTATCTGAACCGCCGCTTCTTTCTGCAGATTGCAAAGTCGATGCCGGACAATCTGCTGATGGTGACTGCACTGCGCGACCGCCGACCGATCGCGGCTGCGCTGGCACTGTTCGATGACGAGCGACTCTACGGACGCTACTGGGGCGCGATCGAGTTCGTTGCCTGCCTGCACTTTGAAACGAGCTACTACCAGATGATCGAGTTTGCGATCGAGCGCGGGCTGAAAGTGTTCGAAGGCGGCGCGCAGGGCGAGCACAAGCTCGCGCGCGGATTCGAGCCGGTGACAACCTACTCGTCGCACTGGCTGGCGCACCCGGCGTTCGCCGATGCGGTCGAGCGCTATCTGCAGCGAGAAACCGGCGGGATCGAGGCCTACGTCGACGAGCTGCACGAACGCAGCGCGCTGAAATCCGGTGCTTGAGGCCTCAAACGTCGACCACCAGACTCGATATCAGCGCGCAGTTGATCATCGCGTCGGCTAACGCTACGGCTTTTCGTATGCCACGAACACGTTCTTGCCGCCCTTGATGATCCATTGACCCATGCCGCGCCCGAGTTGATCGCCGCTCGGCGTGAAGTCGCAGGCGGAGCCTGCGCCGCTGAAATTCGTCGGCTTGCCAGCGCGAATCAATTTCAATGCATCGACCACGTCGTCAACGTTCTCGCCCGGGCCGTTGCACACCGAGATGATTTTTTTCGACCAGTCGACCGCCATCGGGCTTTTCGCCGCTTCCATCGCCATTGCGGTCACGGCGATTTGATCGTGCGTGTTGGGCGGGAACAGGTACACACGATCGTCCGGCGCATCCATCAGCTTCAGAAACTTCTTGTAGCCAGGCGCAGTGATGTCGGGCATCGGCTGAAAGTGGCGGATGCCTTCGGCCACTTGCGGCCCGACCGCTTGCAGGAACTTACCTTCGGAATCGGCCATGATAGACAGCGCGATCACCTTGCTGTCGAAGCCGCCGCGAAACACCTCTTTCATCACCGACACGAAGTCCGGCAGCAGGCCGAAGCAGCACACCGCGTCGGGCTTCTTGCCGAAGATGCGCTCGACCTCGGCGCGGTACGACGGCTGCTCGGGGTTGTAGATCAGCGAATCGGTCACTGTGCGTCCGGCGCTTTTCAACTGCTCCTCGACGGTTCTCATGATCGGCAACACGAACGCGTTCTGCAGGCCCATGATCCCGACCGTTTTGAAACCCAGGCGCTGCACCGAGCGCCCGATCACGATGCCCCAGTCGGTGGCCTTCATCTGAAAGCGCCAGACGTAACCCTGCGTGTCGCCGTCGGTGATCGCGTTGGCGGCCGACGAGACCATCAGCACGACCTTGTTCTGGATCGCAATCGGTCGCGACGACATTCCTTCGGGCGTCCCCCAATAGCCCAGCAGCGATTGCGCCTTGTGCACGTTGATGAACTTCTGTGAGAGATTCGCAGCGACCGACGCGCTCGATTCGGAGTCTTCGACAAACAGCTCGAGCTTGCGACCGCCCAGGATGCCTCCGGCGTCATTGATTTTCTTGACGGTGCGCTTGGCCGCCTCGGCCATGTCGGGACCATAGGCCCCGGAATTTCCGGTGAACGGGAGCGCCACGCCGATGGGAATCGTTGCACCCTGCGCGTGTGCGAGATTCAGAAACGGCGCGCCGATCTGCGAAGCGGCAGCCGCGCCCACCGTGCTAAGAACCTGGCGACGAGAGAGCTTGCTCATGTGACACCTCCTTGGTTAGCGGCGAATCATTAGGTCAAATCGGCCCGCAGACGATATTCACGCAAAAATCCCTGCGGCCTGAAGATCAACAGAGCGATCAAACCCGCACCGATCAGGATGATCCGGATCGCCGCGAGTTGATCGGAATCGAGCGCGGGGATCAGATCCTTGACGAAGCGCGAGCCTTCGAGCAGCAGCATGACCACCGCCGCGCCGAAGATGCTGCCCCAATGCGAGCCGCGCCCGCCGGCGATCACCGCCATGAACGCATAAGCGATGACGATCGTGGAAAACTGCGTCGGATCAATGTACTGATAGTAGAACGCGTGCAACGAGCCCGCGAGTCCGATGAAGGCACCGCCGATCGCGAAGATGCGAACTCGCGCCCACAGCACGTCCTTGCCTAACGTCGCCGCCACGAGATCGTCTTCGCGCACCGCTCTCACGATGCGGCCGAACGGCGAGCGTGCGATCACGTTCAGAAACCACACCGTGGCAATGAGCAGCCCTACCGACAACGCGAGCAGAAAGTACTGGTAGTACTGCGGCGCGATGATGTCGAACGCCGGGCGCGGAATGCCGGTCAATCCCAACGCGCCTCGCGTCAGCCAGTCTTCGTTGAGCGCAATTAAGCGCAGCATTTCGCCGACCCCGAGTGTGACGATCGCGAAGTAATCCTCTTCGGCGACCCGCAAGGTGACCAGCGCGGTTACCGCGCACGCGATGGCGACGATCGCCATCGCGCCGGCGGTCGCAAAGAAAGTGTTGGCGCCGCCTTTGAGGATCAGCAGCGCGCAACTGTATGCGCCAAGCGCGTACAGGCCCGCCAGCCCGAAGTTCACCATGCCGCCCAGGCCCCACTGAAAATTCAGCGCGACCGCGAGGATCGCCGAAAACGCGACGACGGTCCCAATCAAAATCAGAAAAGAGATCATCGCTTGATGTGAGGCTGGCCGAACAACCCCTGCGGGCGAAAGACCAGGATGGCAACGATGGCGCACAACGGAATGCCGATCCGGTAGTTGGGCGGTACAACCAGCGTCGACAATTCGCTGACCAGACCGATGACGAGCGCGCCGACAAAGGCGCCCAGCGGGCTGCCCAACCCGCCCAGGATCGCCGCGGCGAAAATCGAAATCAGGTACGACGATCCCATCGGCGGCTCGAGCGCGCGGTCCATTCCGATCAGCACCCCGCCCACGGCGAGCAGCATGCCGGCAATGAACCAGGTCCAGCGAATGATGCGCGGGCTTTCGATGCCGCGCACCAGCGCCAGCGCCGGGTTATCGGCGACCGCGCGCATCGCGCGGCCGATCGGCATGCGCGTCAGCAGCACGTACATCGCGAGCATCGCCAGTGTCGACACGGCGATGATGATCATCTGCTCGCGGTTCATGCGGATGTCGAAGAAGCGAAAGGGACGCGCCAGCTCGATGGCAAAGCTGCGCGCGGTGTTGCCGTAGGCCAGTCGCGCGATATTTTCGAGCACGAAGCCCAAGCCGAGCGAGGCCACCATCAGCGTGATCGAGCCGCGTTCGCGCAACGGTTTGAAAGTCACGTGATCGAGCGCGATCAGCAGGCCGCCGAATACGACCGCAACGACCGCGGTGGCGAGCGTCAACGGCCAGTTGAGCTGCACATTCAACGCGAACACCATGTAGGCGGCCAGCGTCATCATTGAGCCCACCGCAAAATTCGGAAAGCGCAGCACACCGAACAGCAGCGTGATCGCGAGGGCAGGCAGGGTCACGATGATGCCGGTGACGAGACCGTTGAAAGCTGTCTGGGCTATCACGGCGCCGTCATCGCTTCGCGCGCGTCGCCCAGGTACAAGCTGTGCAGATCTTCCAAGCACAGCACGTCACAGGCGGGTGAAGTTAAGCGCACGCGGCCGTTGGCCATCACGATGCAGGTGTCCGAAATGCGCAGCGCCTCAGTGGCATTCTGCTCGATCATGAAAATCGACACGCCGCGCGCGTTGACTTTTTTTACCGTTTCGAAAATGTCCGCAATGTATTTAGGAGACAGGCCCGCCGAAGGCTCATCCAGCATCAATACTTTCGGCTCGATCGTGAGCGCACAGGCGAAGGCCAGCATCTGGCGCTGACCGCCGCTGAGGTTTCCGGCGAGTTCCCGAAATTTCGCCGGTAACTCCGGGAACAGGGCCAGCACGTCGTCATCGAGCACGCTGTTGCGCCTGGTAGCGGTTTTTTTTGTCGCGGCGCCACCCATGAATTCGCGCGCGATTTTCAGGTTTTCGAGCACCGTCAGGTTGCGAAACACGTTGTACTCCTGCGGCACGTACGACATCCCGGCCTTGACGCGCCTGGGCGCGGACAAGTCGTTCAGGCGCTGCCCCGCCAGCACGATCTCGCCCTGGCGTGCGGGCAGAAGGCCGGCCAGCGTCTTGATCAGCGTCGATTTCCCCGAGCCGTTGGGCCCGATCACGGTGACGACCTTGCCGCTCGGTAGCACGGCGTCGATGCCTTTGAGAATGTCGCCTGCGCCATAACCCGCGTGAAGACCCGAGATGGTCAGGATGTCGCTCATGCGACCTTGCCCAGATAGGCATGCATCACTTCGCGATTGCCCACCACTTCGTTAAACGTCCCCGACATCAGTGTGCGTCCCTCTGCGAGCACGTAGATCGGGCTGCACAGCTCGGCGATGACATCCATGTCGTGCTCGATGATGGCGAAAGTCAATCCTCTCGCGCGCAGACGAGTGATCGTTTCGCCCAACGACTTGGTCATCAGCGGGCTCACGCCCGCCGTCGGTTCGTCGAGCAGGATGATCTTTGGATCGAGCATCAGCGCTCGTGCAATTTCCAGCAGCTTCTTTTGCCCACCGGACAGATTTTTTGCCGGCTCGTTGGCGAGCAACCACAAGTCGACCTGCTGGAGCAGCTCGCGCGCTCGCGCCATCGCCTTCGATTCGTCGCTTCGCACGCGCGAGGGCGTGAGAAAACTTCGCCATATCGCCTCGCCGCGGTGCATGGGGCTGGCGAGCAGCATGTTTTCCAATACCGTCAGCTCACCCAACTCGCGCGAGATCTGGAACGTGCGCACGAGTCCGAGTCGGGCGCGCTGATCGGTGCGCAGCCCGGCGATATCGCGCCCCGCAAAATGCACCGCACCAGCGTCAGGCGGAATCAGCCCGCCCAGGATGTTGAACAACGTCGATTTACCGGCGCCGTTGGGTCCGATGATGCCGGTAATGCTTTCGCGCGCGATCTCGAGGTTGCAGCGGTTAAGCGCCTGGAAGCCGCCGAACGACTTCGAAACCTGTTGCGCGCTCAACATAGCGAGATCATGACGCTTTCGAAGGCAGCAAATCGATGGGGACTACTACTGTCCCAGCGAACGACGCAGCGCTGGTCGTTTGAATAATTTTTCAGCAAAAAATTACCGTGCAGCTTACCGCCGGCCAAACGGCCGAGAATATATTTTCATGATGCCGGCCATCATGGTTGCTTATGGAGCTGATCACCGCCGAAGTTGCAGAGACTCCGCCTACGTCTTTTCGGTGCGGTAAGGCGCGTCCCCTTCGAGCCAGATCTTGCGTATGGCGTTTTCCATTGCGACGATCACCGGATCGCTTTCGCGCTCGCGCAAATAAATGAACGACAAGGTGGTCGTCGGCCGCGCTTCGCGCCAGACACAGACTTCGCCCGCGCTTTGTGCAGCGAACGCCAGGTCCTCGCGCATCAGCCCCAGGCCCACGCCGGCGGCGACCAGGCTGGCGATCGTTTGCTCCTGATCGGCATCGACCACCTTCGGCGGTTCGAGCTCATACTTGGCGAACAGCTCACCCATCATCTGCAGATGCGGCGACATATGCGGCGCGCGGATCCACGGCAGCGCCGCGATAGCTTCGCCATTCGCATGCTCGACCTTATCCTTCCAGGCGGGCGGCGCAACCACGCGGTAAGCCATCTCGGTCAAGCCGACGGCGTGGACCTGCGCTCGGGTTAGCTGGCCCATGAAAAACGCGGCATCGAGGCTGCCGTTACAAACCTGCTCGATGGCCCAGGTGGAAACGCCGTGCGCTAATTCGATCTCGAGCCACGAATAAAGATCGATGACCGAGCTCATGAATTGACCGAGGCGGATGAACGATGGATCGAGAATGGTGCCTACCCGCGCCTTCCCTGTCGGTTGGCCGCTCAGGCTGCGCGCCGCATGGCGGAATTCATTGGCAGCCGTCAGGATTGCCTGCGCCTTGGGCAGCAGCAACTGTCCGGCCTTGGTGAGGCGCACGCCGGTCGAGACGCGTTCGAACAGCTTGAGGTTCAAGCTTTGCTCGAGCGACTTCAGGTGCCCACTGACCGCCGGCTGCGTCACATGCAGCAGCAGTGCGGCCTTGGTCAGGTTGCCGTGCTCGGCGACCGTGATGAACGTGCGGACCTGATAAAACTCCATAAGGCCTGCGCTGCCTCGCTGGGTTCAGCGATCGTTCTGTGCCACCGCCTCGGCACGGTGCGGCGTGTCAGGATCACCGTATGCACCATCGATCTGCAGAGCGTCGTTGAAGCGGTTGAAAAACCCGCACAATGCAATGCGCAAGGTCAGCTCGACGATCTGCGGCTCGCTGAAGTGGGAACGCAAGCGTTCGAACAAGCTGTCCCTGATTCGCTGCGGGTTGTTGGTGACCGCGATCGCGTACTCGACCACCAGTTTGTCAACGTCGTTCAGCTCGGGATGACTGGCGTATTCGAGAATGCCGTCGGCGCCGGCGGAAGACAGTCCTTCTACCAGCAGCAGCGGTTTGTGGTGGCCGACACAGTAGTGACACTCGTTGATCCTGGACACCGCGACGATCGCAAGCTCGATGTAGCGGAACGGCACATTTTTTTGTGCGCGCAATTCGAGCAGCATGCCCATCATATGCTGCAATGCGGATGGAACATGCGCGAACACCGCCACCTGGTCCTTGAATGGCCCGTACCCGCTGCCAAAGCGCTTGTAGATTTCGCGTACTTCCGGGCTCAGGGCTTCAGGTCCAACGTCTGCCACGCGTGCCAAGGCCGTCTCCTTATCGTGAACACTCAAATTCCGGTGCGGAGAGAACATCTTCTCACGCGCTGCAGTTAGCGCGTGGTTAGGCGATCAAGCGGCGCCACCAGGACAGTCGGGTGACGATTCAGCAAATAGCCCCACAGCCCTAGGCCACGAGGGTCGCAAAAATGCCGAGGTAAAGCGCCCCGGCGAAGCTAAGCCATGAAGCTGCAGCAACGCATGCGGCAACGAGAGCGATCCATCGAGCACGATCGACAGCGCCAGAGCGGGCAATGGCGGGATCAGGGAAAGCCACACCATGAGGTTGAACCTCTGCACTTTGGGCAGACGCTTCAGCAGCACGTTACCTACGCTCCAACTTAGCGCGGACGCCAGCGTCAGGATCAGACCGCCGGCAGTCAGACCATGACCCACCGTGAGGCCGATCATCACCAGGCCCAACAGCGCTGCTGCCATGCCGGCGAGTTGGCGACAAAGCGAAACCCCACAGCACCGCGACCGTCACAGCAAGCGCGATGTGCAGAGGACTCACCGCGCGCGGAAGCTTCAGCGTTCTAAGAGGGTCGCATCAGCTGCCGCAGAATCAGTCGATCAACCAATCTTCCGATCAGTGATCGACCGTAGCCATCGCCGGCTGTCTTACCAGCGGTTGAGCCTCAGGCGACGGCTTGCCCTCGCGTTGCTCAAGCGCTTCGAGAATCTTGCGCACCGTGAGAATCGAGCGATCCGAGCGCAGATGCACTTCGGCGTAACCGTCTTCATCAAAGTTGAACATTTTTTGCTGGCGCTCGAGCGCCCAGCGGTCCTGATCGACTACGGCCGGAAACATCTCCTTGATGCGCTCGATCGAAGGCTTGGCGGGGTCGAGGCTCGGCTGTCCTTGGCGCACCGTCACCGTCCAGCGCCACAGATGATGGGTCTCATCGATCGGCGTGTGCGAGTGGTGCAGGATGTAACCGCGCTCCTCGGCGGTGCCGAGCTTGCCCGGCGGCGCACAGCGCAATTGCACGCGGGTAATTCCGGGACTGACCATGCAATGGGTGTGTTCGCGATCGACGACTTCGTAGCCGAACCATTCCTGCAGGAACGGCGGATGCCGGTAGTTCTGCACCTTGCGAATGGTTTTCATCGACGGGTTGCCGTCGACTTCCTGTTCGATGAACTCGATCGGAATCTTGCTGTTGGCGAGATCGCCGATGTTGCCGTCGTGCAGCGGATAGAAATGCGTGATGTCGAGCAGGTTCTCGATCAGCAACCGATAGTTGGCCGGAACGTGGATCGGTTCGCACGTGTGACTCTCGAACTGTGGATCGACGAACTCGGGCGTGCGCGGCGGCCGCGTGTTGCCGACTCGTTCCGGCTCGCCGGCCCACAGCCACACAACGCCGTCCTGCTCGACCACCGGAAACGGCCGCAATTTGGCGCGCGAAGGGATTGGCAAATCCATCTGCGATGGAATCGCCACGCACTTGCCGGTCGTGTCGTAGGTGAACCCGTGATACGCGCATTCGAGCGTGCCGTTGGCGAGAATCTTCCCACACGAAAGCGGCATGCGCTTGTGCACGCAGCGATCGTCGAAGGCGACGACTTTGCCGTCGGTGCCGCGCCAGATCACCACCGGCTTCTTGGCGATCACCATGCCGTGCAATTCGTCGGTCTTGAATTCGTCTGCCATGCCGGCGACGTACCAGGCGTTGCGAACAAAGCTGTTGGCTATCATTTGCGCCCTCTTCGTTGGGTGCGCAGTCGCGTTCTTTCGACCGGCCGCATGTGCGTGCAACTATATACGGCAGTCACCTGCGCGGTGAACGATTTTGCTTATGCGCCGCATCACGATATGTAATGACGGACGAAGGCAACGCACGCTTAGACTGCGCACGTTTTCATCCATCTGACGTGCGATGAGCGCACCCGCGGCAGGCCCGCTGACGGGCTTCAAGATTCTCGAATTCGGACAGATCGCCGCGGGACCGTTTGCCGGATCGCTGCTTGCCGATCTTGGCGCCGATGTAGTCAAGGTCGAAAACCCCGACGGCGGCGACGGTCTGCGCGCGTGGTCGCCGATCATCGAAGGTCCGACCGGCGAACGCTTCAGCGGCAACTTCGCGTCGGTCAATCGCAACAAACGCAGCATCAGTATCGATTTGAAAAACGCGGACGAGCTGGCGCAGTTGCGCGAGCTGTGCGCGGTGACCGATGCCATCCTCGAGAATTTCCGCCCGGGCGTATTGACGCGGCTCGGGCTCGGGTACGAGGCGTTGCGCGAGCAATCGCCGTGGCTTATTTATTGCTCGCTGAGCGGCTTTGGCCAAACCGGCCCTTACGCGAGGAAAGGCGCCTTCGATGTAGTCGTGCAGGCGATGTCCGGCATGATGAGCGTCACCGGCGAAGAGACTGGCCCGCCGGCGAAATGCGGCGTGCCGGTGGCCGACTTTGCGGCCGGCTTGTATGCCGCGTACGCGATGGTCGCCGCACTTATCGAAGTCAAGCGCAGCGGCCAGGGCGCGTTTATCGACTGCTCGATGCTCGGCTCACTGCTGGGCATTTCGGCGCTACAGACCAGCGAATATTTCGGCACCGGCATTCCCGCCAAACGCCTCGGTTCTGCGCACCCGCGCAATGCGCCGTACCAGGCCTTCGACGCGAGCGATCGACCCTTCGTCATCGCGGCGGGCAACGACAAGCTTTGGTCGGAGGTATGCGAGGCCACCGGATTGTCCGAGCTGCGGCACGATCCGCGGTTCAGCACGCAGACGCTGCGCGCGAAAAATCAACGCATCCTGGCAGATATGCTGCAGCAGATTTTTTTGACTCGACCGGCGCAGGCGTGGCTCTCTGAGTTCGATAGCCGCGGCGTGCCGTGCGCACCGATCAATACGTTTGCCGACATTTTGAGTGATCCACACGTGCGGCACATGAATTGGATCACTGACGTCGCGCTGCCCAATGGTGTGACCACCCAGACGGTGGGATTTCCGATCGGCATCTCGGGCTATCAATTCGGTATCCACCGTGCGCCGCCGAGGCTGGGTGAGCACAATCATGACGTGTTCAGTGAGTGGTTGCAGAACGCTTCCAGGGACAAGAGATGAGAGATGCGGCCATGCTCAGTTCGAGCGAAGCTTCGAACCGCGAGCCAATCCGCACGCTGACTCTCGATCGGCCGGCGAAGGCCAACACGTTGAGCGCGGATTTAGTCGAGGCGCTGCTGCGATTAATCGCCACCGCGACCTGCGACGATACGCGCGTGCTGGTGATCAAGGCCGCCGGCAAGAATTTTTGCGCCGGGTTCGATCTCGCCGGGACGAACGAACAATCGGACGGCGACCTCATGCGCCGCTTCGTGCGCATCGAGGAGCTGCTGCAGGCGATCCGTTATGCGCCGTTCCTGACCATTGCCTGTGCGCAGGGTGCGGCCTTCGGCGCCGGCGCGGACCTGGTGGCCGCGTGCACATTTCGCGTCGGCACACCGGGTACGCGCTTGCGCTTCCCCGGGTTCCAGTTCGGCGTGGCGCTGGGAACTCGTCATCTGGCCCACATCGTCGGCGCCACACGCGCCCGCGCCATCTTGCTCGACAACGAGCTATTGGGCGCGACGCAAGCGCTCGACTGCGGACTTCTGACGCACGTCGTGGCGGCGGAAGACTTCGATAGCACCATCGCACGCCTCACGCACGGCGCACAACACCTGCAACGCCCTGCCCTGAATTCGCTGTTGAGCAACACGACCGAGGATTCCCGGGACAGCGATCTCGCCGCGCTCGTGCGCTCGGTCAGCGCGCCGGGGCTGCGCGAGCGGATCGAAGCGTACAAGAACACGACAGCGCCAAGGTGAGACCGATACTCCAGTCCAGCGTTTGGTGTTGAGCGTGCTGGCGCTGAGGCCTTTGCATCGCGTCGGACCGCCCATTCGCAAAGTGATGCCCTAGTGAGCCACCTTGTCCGATAACTTTTTTGGGATCGCGCCGCGAGGCGGCGAATGAGCCTGGCTCATGTCTTCGCCGCACTGTTAATGGTGACGATATGGGGGTTTGGTTTTATCGTAATCCGCTGGGGATTGAACGATGTGCCCCCGCTGACGCTGACCGTGCTGCGCTTCGCGCTTGCCGCGTTTCCGGCAGTTCTGGTCGTACGCCGGCCGCAGCCGTCATGGCGCCTGGTGACCGGTTACGGGCTGTTTGCGTTTACGGTTCAGTACGGGCTGTTATTCGCCGGGATGCAGGCGGGCATGCCTACCGGCCTTGCCTCGCTGGTTATTCAGATTCAGGCGTTCTTCACAATCGGTCTGGTCGCTCTGCTGGCGCACGAACGCGCGAAGCCGGTCCAACTGTTCGGTGCAACGATCGCAGGTGCCGGCCTCGTGCTCGTCGCGTTTCACTTGCCGCCGTCAACCCTGCTCGGATTCTTTCTCGTTGTCGCCGCCGCAGCCTCGTGGGCGTTCGCGAACGTGATCGTCAAGCGCATCCACAGCGAACAGCCGCTCGCGGTCGTCGTGTGGGCGAGCGCTGCCGCCTCGATCATGATGCTGCCCGTCGCGCTTGTGCTTGAAGGTCCAGCCACGATGTGGGCCGCGGTTACCGGAATGGACGCGCTGGCGTGGCTCGGTCTGGCGTTTCAGGCGTGGCCCACCACGCTGCTCGCGTTCGGCATCTGGGCATGGCTGTTGCGCCAGCATCCCGCCGCGTTGATTGCCCCATTTACGTTGTTGGTCCCTATTGTGGCGATGAGCCTCGCAGTGTGGCTGCTCGGCGAAGAAGTCATGTGGTGGAAGCTAACGGCCATCGCGCTAGTGCTGAGTGGGCTTGCGCTGAACGTCATTGCGTCACGAGCGCGCCGCGAGGAGGTGATTACGCCCCCTGCTTAAGGCGCGCTCGTACGCCTCCACCGCGTCGAGTATGTCTTTTCGCGCGGACTCCGGACCTTCCCACCCGATGACCTTCACCCATTTGCCTGGCTCAAGATCCTTGTAGTGCTCGAAGAAGTGTTGAATCTGCGCGAGCCGCTCGGGCGCAATATCGGACCACTTCAGCCAGTGCCGGTACCACGGCAGGATCTTGTCGATCGGCACCGCCAGTAGCTTCGAATCGCCACCCGCTTCGTCTTCCATCTTCAGCACGCCCAACGGCGCGGCAACGCACGACAACGCCGGGCTGCAGCGCAAACGGCGTGATCACGAGCACGTCAAGCGGGTCGCCGTCGTCGGCAAGCGACTTCGGAACATATCCGTAGTTGCACGGATAGTGCATCGACGTGGCGATGAAGCGGTCGACGAACAGCGCGCCAGTGTCCTTGTCGACCTCGTACTTGATGGGATCCGCATGCGCGGGGATTTCTATGATGACGTTGAAATCGTCCGGGATGGCCCGGCCGGCAGGGACAGCATCGAGTCTCATGCGGCGATTTTAGTGTCCGGGTAATAATCCAAGCTCATCCGGTCGGGAGAACACGATGGACGGCAGCACCGCCGCCGGTTCGCATCACTTTATCGGCAATCGCTGGGTTGCGTCGTCGACTGGCCAAACGATCGACGTGATCGATCCCTCCGATGGCGCGCCGTTCGCCAAGATCGCGCGCGGCACCGCTGCCGATATTGATGCTGCGGTGCTCGCAGCGCGCAGTGCTCTCGGAGAACTCTGCGACGGCGAATGGGGACGCATGACGGCGACCGAACGCGGCCGCCTACTGATGAAGCTGTCGTATGCGATAGCCGACCACCACGACGAGTTGTCACGGCTTGAATCCCGCACGACGGGCAAACCGTTGAAGCAAGGGCGAGCTGATGCGACCGCACTGGCGCGTTACTTCGAGTACTACGCCGGTGCAGCCGACAAGCTGCACGGCGAAACGATTCCGTATCAGACCGGCATGACGGTACTGACGCTGCGCGAGCCGCACGGCGTCACGGGCCACATCGTGCCGTGGAACTATCCGATGCAGATTTTTGGCCGCAGTGTCGGCGCCGCGCTGGCGGCGGGCAACGCGTGCGTCGTTAAACCCGCGGAGGATGCGTGCTTATCGGTGCTGCGAGTCGCCGTACTCGCGGCTGAGGTCGGTTTTCCTGAAGGCGCATTGAACGTTGTCACCGGTTACGGTGCCGAGGCAGGTGCCGCACTCGCTCAGCATCGCGGCATCGATCACATTTCATTTACCGGATCGCCGGCCACCGGGACCGCGGTCGCGCAGGCGGCCGCGAAACATCATTGCCCGGTCACGCTGGAACTTGGCGGCAAGTCGCCGCAGATCGTCTTCGCCGACGCAAACCTGGACGATGTGCTGCCGGTCGTGGTGAACGCGATCGTTCAGAACGCCGGGCAAACGTGCTCGGCAGGCAGCCGACTGTTGATCGAACGGCCGATTTACGAAGAGCTCGTTGCACGCGTCGGCGCCGCGATGTCGCAATTGAAAGTGGGTCCCGCACTCGACGACCTGGATGCGGGACCATTGATCCGCCAGAGCCAGCTGCAGCGTGTGTGGGACTTCTTGAGCCGCGCACAACACGACAACATTCCGATCGCGGCGCAAGGCAACGTCGTCGACAGTGCGCCGCAAAGCGGCTATTACCAGGCGCCGACGCTGCTGCGCGACGTTCCGTCGAATCACGCTCTGGCGCAGGAAGAAATCTTCGGACCGGTGCTCGCGGCGGTTGTCTTCGATTCCGAACACGAAATGCTGTCGATTGCCAACGGCACGATGTACGGCTTGGTCGCCGGCGTCTGGACCCACGATGGCGCGCGCCAGATGCGAGTCGCGAAGAAGCTGCGCTGCGGTCAGGTGTTCATCAACAACTACGGCGCCGGTGGCGGCGTCGAGTTGCCGTTTGGCGGCGTTAAGTCGAGCGGCTACGGGCGCGAGAAGGGATTCGAAGCACTGCTCGGATTCACCACGCTCAAGACCATCGCGATCAAGCACGGATAGCCATGCTGTCCTTGCTGGAGCGCCGGTTCGTCCAAGCCAACCGCGTTCTGCTGATCGTGTTATTGGCATCGATGGTCGTCATCACGTTCGTCAACGTCGTGATGCGTTACGCGGGCGCGTCGTCATTCGTGTGGGGCGAGGAAGTCGGGCGCCATCTGATGATCTGGCTCGCGTTCGTCGGCGGCGGCCTGGCGCTGCGCAACGGCGCGCATATCGGAGTCGATTCGCTCGAGCGCTCGTTGCCAGAGCGCGCGGCGCGCGGGGTGCGTGCAGCGATCGCGTTGATTCTGCTGGTGCTGTTCGTCGCGCTGCTGGTCGAAGGCATCGACTACGCGTGGCGCACGCGGTTTCAGGCCTCCGCCGCGCTGCAGATTTCGATGGCGTGGGTGTACGCCGGCATGCCGATCGGTTGCCTGTTGATGCTGGCGCACCTCGGATTCATCACGCGTCGCTATGTGTTCGGCGAGCCGATTGAGCACGAGGACGGCGCAGACAGAGAACTCGCGTCGGCGCTCTAGCGGATTAACCAATGGCCTGGACTCTGTTCATAGCAGCCACGGTATTACTCGCGCTTGGCGTACCAGTCGCGTTCTCGCTCGCCGCCGCGGCACTGCTTGCTGTGGCGATCGACGACCGCTACACCGCGATCGTCGTGCTGAAAGAAATGTTCACCGGCATCGACAGCTTTCCTCTGCTCGCGGTGCCGTTTTTCATCCTCGCGGCCGAGCTGATGACGGGCGGCAGGCTGACCGAAGTGCTGCTGCGCTTTGCATCGCAGTTCGTAGGCCACCGGCGCGGCGGACTGGGTCATGCGAACGTGTTGTCGCTGACGTTTTTCTCCGGCATCAGCGGCTCGGCGCTGGCGGACGCGGCCGGCCCCGGCTCGATGATGATCAAGATGATGGACAAGGCGGGCTACTCGAAAGCGTATGCCGCCGCGCTGACTGCATCGACCGCGGTTGTTGGTCCGATCATTCCGCCGTCGATCATCATGATCATCTACGCGTTGCAGGACGAGCGCGTGTCCGCCGGTGCGCTTTTCATGGCCGGATTGCTGCCCGGTCTTCTGATCGCGGTCGCGATGATGATCGTCAACCAGATTATTTCGACGCGGCGCCACTACCGAGCCAATGCGCTGCGGCCGTCGGCGCGCGAGATGGCGCGGAACACCGTCAATGCGGTTCCGGCTTTGCTTTTGCCGGTCATAATCCTGGGAGGCATTCGCGCGGGCATTTTCACGCCGACCGAGGCGTCGGTGGTGGCGGTGGTCTATGCGCTCTTATGCGGTGCATTTATCTATCGCTCGTTGCACTGGAAGAACGTGCCGACGATCCTGTCGCGCTCTGCGATCCTGACCGCTTCGGTGTTGCTAATCGTGGCCGCCAGCGCAGCGTTCGCGTGGGTGTTGACGATCGAAAACGTACCCCAATCGCTGGCACGATGGATCACTTCGCTCGATGTCGGCCCACTTGCGTTGCTGCTGCTGATAAACGTGCTGCTGCTGATCTTCGGCATTTTCATCGAGCCACTGCCTGGAGTGATGGTGCTGGTGCCGATCCTGGCACCGGTCGCGCACGCCGCCGGCATCGATCCGGTGCATTTCGCGATGATCGTCATTTACAACCTCACGCTCGGGATGATCACGCCGCCAGTCGGCGGGCTGCTCGCAGTGACGTCTGCAGTGTCAAAGGTACCGATCGGCGCGCTGGTGCGGGAGCTGCTCCCATTTTTGTGCGCGCATCTGATCGTGCTGCTGATTGTGACGTTAGTGCCCGCTCTATCTACGTGGCTGCCGTATTCGAGCGGACTGGCGAATCCCTAGCGGCCACTATAAAAAAGTCAGGCGGCGCGGCAGGTACGAGACTGGCTTCTTGCGATTGATGGCGCAAACGCTGATGTCGTGAAGCGTCCCATGACGCGTGGTACGGGCTCCGGCAGGTGCTTATACGTCAGGCGCGCTCAAAAAAGCAGTCGCGCGCCTAAACACAACATTAGGCTTCAACATTTCACTCCTTATGGTTACTATCCGCACGGCATGACCTAACATCACCTCGGCCGCAGTGTGGAAGATGCACGAAGAGTTGGGCAAGTTTGAGCCGAAGTTCGCAGCGACGCTGAAGCGCTACCTCGAGCACAGACGAAGCCTCAGTCAGTGAGCAGTTGCACAGGCATCTATGGTGGACACTGTGATCGCGAAGCTCGAGCAGCTGAAGGATAACGCTGTGAAGTCAATGTCGTGCGAACAGGAGAAGCAAGCGCGTGGCTACCTTGCTTACGATTGTCAAGGCAGTGCTCGAGATTGCCGGCATGGCGTTGATTGCGCAGTTCGCTATCGGAGTTTTTGCCTGGAACCGGCGGCATCAGAACCTCGTTTACAAATTGTTCGAGGTTGTCACGAGCCCTTTTACGCGGCTGACGCGGCTGGTGACGCCGAAGTTCGTGCTCGACCGTCATATTCCGCTGGCCACCTTCTTCCTGCTGTTCGTCCTCTGGCTGGTCGTGCTGTTCGAGCTCGCCGGCAGTTGCCGAACCGATCCGCAGCAGCGCGCGTGCGCTGCAGTACAACAAAGCCCATGACGGGATGACGGCCATCGCACGTTTGATTACCCGCATTCAGTTGCGGTGCCTGGCCTATGCCACAGTCCTGTTCGGGCGCACGCCGGAAGCCATCGGCGTTTATCGCCAACTTATTACGCTTGCGCCGCACGATGCTGTTGCGCGCGCCGCCCTGGGCAATCTGTACGCGGAGTCCGACGACTTGACGGCTGCGGTGTGTGAGTTCGAACAATTGGTTGAAATCGATCCGCTTGCAGCGGATGCCTGGTTCAATCTGGGATTTCTGCACGACAAACGGGAAGAGCTTGGTGCTGCCGAGCGCTGCTTTCGCAAAGCCGTCGAGTTAAAGCCATCGCTCGACCGCGCGTGGTACGGCCTCGGCTTAGTGCTGATCAGAGACGGCCGGCTCGACGAAGCGATCGAAGCGTTCACCCGGAACGTCAAGCTGCAGCCGTTCAGTCCCTACGGCTACTACCAGCTCGGAATGACGTATCACCACTTGGGCCGTAGCATCGATGCATGGAAGGTGTACGAGCAGCTGGCCGAGTTCGAACCGAAGTTTTCCGCCACGCTGAAGCGCGATCTGCAGCGGACGGCCCCGCGCGCCGTTACACGTCCGCGCGATGAAGATTCAGTTTCGAAGCAGGTTACAACCGTCGAGGCCGTGTAATAAAGGAGTTAAGAAAAACTACCGAGGAGCAACCCATGCAGCAGACCGAAAAGCATCGAGAATATTGGCGGCGCAATCTGCGGATTACCGCAGTGCTTCTGACGATCTGGTTCGTCGTCACTTACGTGATGGGCTATTTCGCAATCCCGCTGGCCGAGATCAACTTCTTTGGCTGGCCGCTGTCGTTCTACATGGCGGCGCAAGGATCGCTGATCATTTACGTCATCATCATCTGGTTCTACGCGCGGTACATGCGCAAGCTGGATCTTGAATATGGTGTAGACGAAGGAGAGGAAGCATGAGCACCACCGCCGGCACCAATCGAGCATTTTTCCAACAGCTGCGCAAGTACTACACCTTTTATACGGGCGGCTTTATCGCGTTCGTGATTGTCTTGGCGATACTCGAGCAACTCGGTTTGCCCAAGGTATGGATCGGCTACGCGTTTCTCTTTGCCACGATCGGGCTGTATGCGGGCATTGGAATCATGAGCCGCACGTCCGACGTCGCTGAGTTTTACGTCGCTGGCCGACGAGTGCCGGCGTTGTTCAACGGCATGGCGACCGGCGCCGACTGGATGTCGGCGGCGTCGTTTATCGGCATGGCCGGAACGCTGTACCTGACCGGCTTCGACGGCCTAGGGTTCGTGATCGGATGGACCGGCGGCTACGTGCTGGTAGCGCTGCTGCTTGCGCCGTACTTGCGCAAGTTCGGTCAGTTCACGATCCCGGATTTTCTCGGGGCGCGCTACGGCGGCAACATCCCCCGGTCGATCGGCATTTTCGCGGCGATTCTCTGCTCGTTCACCTACGTGGTAGCGCAGATCTATGGCGTCGGCATCATCACGTCGCGCTTTATCGGCGTTGCGTTCGAAGTCGGGGTGTTCGTCGGACTGGCCGGCATTCTGGTCTGCTCGTTCTTGGGCGGGATGCGCGCAGTAACCTGGACCCAGGTGGCGCAGTACATCATTCTGATCATTGCGTATCTGATTCCGGTCGTCTGGCTCTCGGTAAAGATCACCGGCATTCCGATTCCGCAGTTGGTCTATGGCCAGGTGCTGCAGCAAGTCACCGCCAAGGGAAACGAGCTGCGCACCGCGCCGGCCGAGGTCGCAGTGCGGGATATTTACAAGAAGAACGCGGCAGAGGCTAAAGCGCGGCTCGATGCATTGCCGGCGTCATGGGAAGCAGGCCGCGCTGCGGCTGCCAAACGGGTCGAAGACCTGAAGACGGCCAACAGCGCCGCACCGGACATGCGTGCGGCGGAAAAGGCGCTGACGGATTATCCGGCATCAGTCGACGACGCGCGAGCGGCCTGGACCAGGCAGGTGGCGTCCAATAACGCCAAGACAGCTCCTCCCTTCCAGCACGGCGAACCGTTCCCCACCAACAAGACCGGCGCCGCGGGTGAGGCCGAACGCGACACCAAGCGCTGGAATTTCCTCGCGCTGACGTTCTGCATGATGTTCGGCACGGCCGCCTTGCCGCACATCCTGATGCGCTACTACACAACGCCCTCGGTGCAGCAGGCACGCAACTCGGTGTTCTGGTCGCTGTTCTTCATCTTCCTTTTGTACTTCACGGCGCCGGCACTGGCGGTTCTCGTGAAGTATGAGGTCTATCACAACGTGGTGGGGTCTGCATTTGCGAGCTTGCCGGGGTGGGTGGCTGCCTGGGCAACGATTGACCCGACGTTAATGGCCATCACCGACGTGAATCGGGACGGGATCGTGCAGCTAGCCGAAATAACTCTGGGGGGCGACATTATCGTGCTCGCTACGCCGGAGATTGCCGGGTTGCCGTATGTCATTTCCGGTCTGGTGGCGGCCGGCGGTCTCGCTGCGGCGCTTTCAACGGCGGATGGACTGCTGTTGACGATCGCCAATGCGCTGTCGCATGACCTGTACTACAAGATGATCAACCCCAAGACATCCACGCAGAAGCGGGTGTTGATCTCCAAGATCCTGCTGCTTATTGTGGCGCTGTTCGCCGCCTGGGTCACGTCGCTGAAGCCGGGCAATATCCTGTTTCTGGTGGGCGCGGCGTTTTCGATGGCGGCTTCGGCATTTTTCCCATCGCTGGTCATGGGTGTGTTTTGGAAGCGTGCCAACAGATGGGGCTGCATCGCGGGCATGGTGGCGGGTCTCGGTGTCTGTCTGTACTACATGGGACGCACATATCCGCAGTTCATCGAATGGTTCGGCACCACCAGGATGGATCTCTGGTTCGGTATCCAGCCGATCTCGGCCGGTGTATTCGGCTTACCTGTCGGCTTGATCACGCTGATCATTGTCAGCGCCCTGACCAAGGAGCCGAGCCGCGACGTGCAGGATTTCGTCGAGCACGTACGCTATCCAAACCTGCGCGGCGATACCGTCAGTACCATTGCCGCCTGATCGGAAGAAGTGTCCCAAAAAGCCCGCGTTCACGCGGGCTTTTTTTATCAATACTCCGGCCGATGCACGCTGCCACTGAGCCCGACTACTGGTGGGATGCGGTCGAATCGAGATTCGGTGACCGCCGGCTGCCGTTAATGTTGTTGGCGCTGGCGTTCGCTGGCGCGTTCGGGATCGCGCTCGCCTGCGAAATTGGCATTCGCTACTTCAATACCGACTGGAACTATGGTCTCGGTTATTCGGTGCAGCGCGGCCGTGACTGGAAGCCGTTTTTCGCCCTCTGGGCCGGCGTCGCAATCGCGCCGATCGTGCAGGGGCTGGTGGGGGTCGCTCTACTGAAAATTTATTCGCGGCCGTTGTGCTGGCGGCGCGGCGTCGCCGTCGCGATCATCGGTTCGATCCCGATGTACGTCACCGGTCTGACGCTGGTGCTATTGCCGGGAATTCTGCTTTTCGCCGTTGCGTTCCTGATCAGTTGCGGCTGGTGGGCCAGCGGCAACCGCAGATTGCTGGGAATAAGAGACACCGAATCCGCGGAGCATGTTGCCGTGTCGCTCACGATCTCCGGCGTGCTGATGATGCTCGGTTCGGCCGCCCTGTTGTTGTAGACACGACTTGGCGACGATGAAGTCTGAAATCTCTTCATGCTTTGTTTCTGGTCGCGACTGTGTCCGTTGTTTCGCTACGCGAAGTTAGCTTGAACGAATAGCGGAGTTCGGCTTCGTGTCAATTGAACTCTTGAATCTGCCGGAATTCTCTCATTTGAACTCTTGAATCTGCCGGATGTTTTCAGCGCCGAACTGTTTGGCGAAATCGCCCCACACCGGCGTCATCGCGTTACGAAATGCCTGATTGTCGACGCTCGTTACGACCTCCATGCCGCCCGCGCGGAGTTGCGCGATGCCATCGCGCTCGTCGTCGTTGACCTTCTTGCGCTGCGCCGCGGCGGCAGCCTTGCCTGCCTCGATAAACGCTTTCTTGTCCGCGTCTGAAAGCTTGTTCCATAGCGCGGGGGACACGATCAGCAGCGCAGGCGAATACACGTGGCCAGTCAGCGACAAGTGCTTTTGGACTTGTGAAAATTTAGCGGACAGAATCACCGGAATCGGATTTTCCTGGCCATCGACCACGCCGGTTTGCAAGGCACCGAACAACTCCGGAAACGCCATCGGCGTCGGCTGAATGCCGATCGACTGGAACGCCTGCATGTGAACCTTGTTTTGCATGCTGCGAATCTTCAAGCCCTTCGCATCCTCGGGCTTGACGATGGGACGCTTGCTGTTGGTCATGTGGCGGAAGCCGTTCTCGGTCCACGCAAGAGCAATCAAACCCTTGGCCGGAAATTTCGCTCGCAAGTCATCGCCGATGGGCCCGTCCATCACGCGCCGTGCGTGGTCGTAGTCACGAAACAGGAACGGAATGTCGACGATGTTGACTTCGGGGACGAAGTTTCCGACCGGCCCGGTCGACGTGTTGACGATATCGAGCGTGCCCAGTTGCACCGCTTCGATCATTTCGCGCTCGCCGCCCAGCGCCGATCCTGGAAATTGCTGGCACTTGTAGCGCCCGCTGGTGCGCTTTTCGACTTCTTCGCAAAACGCATTCGAGCCGACACCGTAGTGGGAGGTGGGAGTGGTGGCATAGCCGAGCTTGATCGTCGTCTGCGCTGCCGCGGGTGCGAACGCGCCGCAGATGAGTACTGCCAAGAGCGCATGCAGTGATGGATGATTCATCGTGTCTTCCTTGCCGTATTCTGAACGCTGGCGCGCCAGTATGGAGCGCTCCGATCGCGTGTCAAGCAAGCGGATCAACGCTGCGCAGCACGCCAAACGACAGACGGAGGTTCGGAGTCCGGAACCGGAGCCTTCGCAAACTCGACCGCAGCCGCTTTGAAGTACGACGCGGCTTCACGTTTGTCATCGATCGCGTCGGCCAAACGAGCCAGAGCAAGCAGTGTCGATGCCTCCCTGAGCATCGCCAGACTCTGCAACAGATACGCTTTCGACTTTCCCCATAGTTGCTGGCGCAGGCAGAGCATTCCAGCCGCGCGCAGCAAGCCCGCGCGGATCGGTCCGCTCGGCGGCGCGGCCGCTAGCCACGCTTCGACTCGCTCCAACTGAGCGCGCGGCGACGCCACCTGGGCGCGCGCGTATTCGTCCAGCAGAGGCAACGCTGACTCATCCCATTCCGATGATGGCCGTTGCAAGGCGGTCTCGATCGCTTGCACCGCAACGCCGCCGAGCCCTGCATCGGAGGAGTTGAACGCACGCGCGGCTTCAAGCGCGATATCAACCGACTGCTGCTCGGCTTCGGGCACCGCTCGCCACAGCGCTTCGAGCGCCGCCGGATCGGAACGCTGCGCGGCAAACAACTCGCGATAGATTGTGCACTTGAGCTTGCGCGACAAAACGGGGTGTAGTGCGTTTCTCTTTTCCAGCAGTCGCACCGCCTTGAGCGCGTCCTCCCAACGGCCGGACTGCAAATTTGCACTCAGCGCGATTCGCATCGCATGGATGTGACGCCTGCCTTCCCCCTGCAGCCGATTGATTGCCGACAGCGCCGCTTCGTTTTCGCGCTGCTCGGTCAACATTTCGGCGCTCGCAACGAGGCGCGCGGTTTCGACCCCGGTATCGAGGCCCGCGCGGTCAAGCCACTCGTCGCGACGCGAGTACTCCTGCATCCGGTGCGCCGCGCGTGCGCCGATCAGCGCCGCAACGCCTGCCGTCGCGCTTGAGGACTGCGCAGCGCGCGCGGATTTTTCGGCGCGCGCAAACCGTCCTTCAAGAAAATTCTTCATCGATTCGATCAGCGCGCGATGGCCACCGATCTCTTCGCGTCGCGCACGGTACAACCGCACCTGCTCCGGAAAATCGGCCATCTTTTGCACGACCCGCGCGGCCCAATAGACCGCACTCAGCAGCAGCACCAGCACGAGCAGTGCGAGGTTGATCGATACGTCGACCCGGTACGGCGGCACGAACAATGCGACGTTGCCGAGATTGGTTTTCAGGAACAACGCGGTAATCGCCGCAAGCAGCGCGAGCAGTAACGCCGAACTCAGCCAACGCACGATGGCTCCCGGTGCTAACGGCCTGACGGAACAGGCGTAGTTCGAACCGCGCGGATCGCGGCCATGCTGTCGCCTATGGTCGGCAGCTCGACCGATAGTGCCGTCGACGCGAGTTGCCTGATCAGCCCGAGAGCGCCGGCCGTCGCGGGGGATCGAGTGTCGACATATCGTGCTATCAACGCCTGCGCCTCGGCAAGATCGGCGCGGAACAGGCGATCGTTGCGAGCGAGTAGCGCCTGCCGCGCGTTCAGCAGTCGCAGGCGCAGTTGCTGCCGCACCAGTGTTTGCTGCTGAGCGTCGAGCAACACCGATTCGGGTGAGTCGACCTGGCGAATGCGAATCAGGTCGCGGTACTCCCCGAGTTCGCCTCGCAATGCGCGCCACTGCCGTTGCCACCACCCCGTCTCAGCCGGAACTGTGGCTGGGTCCGCCGTGCCTGCCATAGACGGTGTCGGCGCTGCGGTCACTGCGGCAAGCAACGGCCAACTGTCGACCGAAGAAGCCAGTTGATCCAGCTTGAGCGCAATGCCCGTGAAGTCGACCGCCGGTGCCGCCCGAAGCCGGTCAATGTCGCGCGCCAGCACGCGCCGCAGCGGCACGAAGCGGGCATTGTCCGATCGTGAAAGCCGCGCATCAGCAGTTTGCAACGCAGCCAACGCAGTGGCGACATTGCCGCTGAGCTGCAATTCCTGCGCGGCAACCGTGATCAGGCGCTCGACTTCCACCATTACCGCATCGTCACGGCCACGCGATAAGTCCGAATACAGCTGCTCGAGCGCTTCGCGTTGGCCCTGCTCTTCGGCAAGACGCGCTTCGACGACGGCCGCCTGTTGACGCGCTGCGCGCGCCTCGGCGTCGGCGCGGTTGGCTGTGTCGGTGGCGGTGATCACGGCTTGCTGAAGCTCAGCCAGACGGCGCGCCGATTCGCGCTTGATATTTCCCAGTTGGCGATATGAATACCCTGCAGCAAATACGGCAACGACCAACGCAACAACTGCGATCAACAGCAAAGCCCGCCGATTAATCTCGAAGGGTGGCGCCGGAGCGACAGAATTTTCAGTCGGCGCGGGCAAGGATTGCAGCGGTTCGTCTGCCACAGCGTTCAGGTCGATCGGTCGGTTGCCAGCTGAACGCTCGCAAGTTGCGAGCGCGGTCCAAGGTGAGCAGGCCAACTCGCCTACGCCTTGAACTCGATCGATTCTAGCTTGGCGATGATCGAATCGTCGTCGAATGTAGTGTCCACCACACGCTTATAGCCATTGGACGACAGTTGACCGGCGATGCGCGGATGGCACGCGATCGCAGTTCCCGTCCGCAGCCAGGCTCGCACTGCTGCATCGACCCGTTGGTCAAGCGCTTCAACCGCCTCGCTGCTACTGAAGATGATCGCCGGCCGCTTGCCGGCCGCCCTCCAGTGCTGCAACTGTTGCAGCTCCTCCGGAGCCAGCGAGTGCGATTGGCGGGTGTAGACAGCAATAGCGTCGACCTCCGCGCCGTGCTCGCTAAAACGTTCGCTGAGCCAACTGCGGCCGCCTTCCGCACGCAAGATCACCACTCGTCGCGCGCGGTGTCCAGTCGCCTGCCAGGCGCGCCAAAAAGCTTCCGATCCGGATTGCTGATCATCGTCCGGCGTCGTCACGACCCAGTTCGGATCGGGCTGCAGTTCCGTTTCGATCGCAGAACGCGTTGACGCGCCGACTGCACCGATCAGCGTTCCGGAGGGCCATGCGCTCTCGAGCAACGTCCGCGTGCCGCGAACTGCGTGCGCGCTTACGAAGATCGCAAGCTGATAGTCGGCGAGCCGTGCCAGCGTCTGGCGCGCGCGCCCGGCATCTGGTGCCGCGCTGATGTCGAACGCCGGCCACCACAGCGCGCGATACCCGCGCTTGACGACCCGATCGAACAAACGTTGACCATTGCTCGCCGGGCGCGTGACGATGACAACCATCGGCACACTCGTGTCTAGGCGGCACCCAGCAGCTGCAGCGCGCCGAGTGCCGTCAATTGCTCGACCGCGCGTGACGCCAGCGCTTCCGGTTCGGACAGCGCTCCGCGCACCTCGGTCTCAACATACGCACCGCTCTTGGCATTGCCAACCAGGGCGCGCAACCGCAGGGCGGCGCCTTCGGCTTCGGCATAGGCGGCCAGTGGCATCTGGCAACTGCCACCGAGGCCGCGCGACACGCCCCGTTCGGCCGCGGTCGCAGCCCGCGTTGCGGCGTCGTCAAAAGGAAGCAGCAGCGAAGCGGTTCCGTCGTCGACGCGCCTGATTTCGATCCCAAGCGCACCTTGACCAGGGGCGGGCAGCGATACATCGGTCGGAATGATCTGCCGGATGCGTGCTGCAAAGCCCAGGCGTTTCAGCCCGGCAGCAGCCAGCACCAACGCATCGAATTCGCCGTTGTCGAGCTTGGCCAACCGGGTACCGACGTTGCCGCGGATCGACCCGATGCGGAGCCGAGGAAAGCGCGCGCGCAACATCAATTCGCGCCGCAGGCTCGACGTTCCGACGCGCGCGCCTTCCGGCATGTCGTCGAGCGTCTGGTAGCGGTTCGACACCATGCAGTCGCGCGGATCCTCACGCGCGAGAATCGCGGCGAGTACAAATTCGCTCTCAAGGTGCATCGGCACATCTTTTAGCGAATGCACTGCGACCTGCGCGCGGCCGTCGAGCAGTGCCAGCTCGAGCTCCTTGACGAACAGGCCCTTGCCGCCCTCCTGCGATAGTGGCCGATCAAGAATGCGGTCCCCCTGCGTGGTCATACCGAGCAGGTCAACCTGCAAGCCCGCATGCATGCCTTGCAGCAGCGCACGCACGTGCTCGGCTTGCCACAACGCCAGCGGGCTTTTTCGCGTCGCGATCACGACGCGCGCCGGCGCAGTCATCGAACCATATTCCGTGGGGATGGGTGAAACGGATGAACTGAGTCTAGCAGTGCAAATGCTTCAATTCTTCGCTGCGGCCTTCACTGTCGGCCATTGCCTGCGGCTGATCGGCAGGCGGTCCGGCGCTTCCTTCAGAAGTACCTCCCAGTGACCCTCCGAAGACTCTCCCTCGTCATCGACCGCGCCGCGCACGCGTTGAAAACCGAGGATGCCACCGCGTGCCACCAGCGCATTGCGGTGAATCCGCACAAAGCGATCACCGAATTCCGCTTCGAGAGCGGTCAGCGACTCTTCGGTCAAATACTCGCGCGTGCGCGTCTTGATCGTCACGTACTTCAACTCCGCACGCAGGTAAACGACATCATCGATCGGCACCAGCATCATGCGCCCGCGCTCCGACACCGTCAGGTGCGAGCGCACCGAGCCGATCGTTTTCGCCAGCTCTTCGATGCGCGGTTCGTTGGTACGAAAGCGCTCGGCGCGCGCGAGTGCGGCCAACAGACGTTCTGCGCGTACCGGCTTCATCAAGTAATCGAGCGCCTGTACCTCGAAGGCATCCAGCGCGTGTTCGTCGTAAGCGGTCACGAAAATCACCGCCGGCGGGTTATCCCGTTGCGCCAGATGGCGCGCTACTTCGATGCCATTCATGTCAGGCATGTGAACGTCGAGAAGAATGACGTCGGGGTGCAGGCGGTCGGCTTCCTCGAGCCCGCTGATGCCCCCTTCGGCTTCGCCGACCAGTTGCAGCGATACCTGCTCGGAACAATCGCGCAATACCTGTCCGAGACGCGCACGCGCCGGTGGTTCGTCGTCGACGATCATCACGTTCAACATCGCCTTGGCCTGTCCAATCGTGTGCCCCATCGCTGCTCGCCTTTGCTGCCCTCAGGCCCGCCGCTCCACCGGTATCGTCATCGTCAATTCAAACCGCTCGCGCCGAGTCTGCGTCTCGACCCTTGCTTCCAGGTCGTAAATCAACGCCAGCCGGCCGCGTATGTTTGCCAGACCGATCTGATTTCCCTCGCGCTCGGGACGCTCCGGTGCAATCGGATTACTGACAAAAATTTCAAGCACAAAACCATTCTGTCGGACTCTTACGACGATATCGGCACGGCCTGCCGTCTTTTCGGCGCCGTACCGAATTGCGTTTTCAATCACCGGTTGCAGCAGTAACTGTGGCATTTTTGCCCGGGGGTGGTATGCCCCGATTTGCCAGTCAACTGCCAACCTATTCCCGAGCCGGGTCTGCTCAATTTCTACGTAGTTGCGGCAAAGCTCGAGCTCGTCGGCCAGCGGGACCAATTTGCGGGTGTCTGCCATCACGGCGCGGAACAGTTCGGCGATCGATTCCAGCATCCGTTCGGCCTTCAAAGGCTCGGTTCGAACCACCGACAGCACCGCATTGAGGCTGTTGAACAGAAAATGCGGGCGGATGCGCGACTGCAGCGCCTGATACTTCGCCTCGATCACCGCGGGCGAGAACGCGCGCTCGCGCAGCTCCGAGTAGTGCTGAAAACCAGCGCCGAGCGCGAAACCCACCGCGCCATGGGCCAGAGCCGCCCACTCGCCGCCCGGCATCTGAAACAGCAGGGCCACGCCGACCGCTACGATCGCCGGAATTAGGCACGAAATACCGCGCTGAACCGAGACATCGAACGTCGATAGCGAGCGCCGTGCTGCGCACCAGAGCATCAGCGTCAACAGCGTGGTCGGCGCAATGAACGACATCAGGCGCAGCAGCGACCTCACTGCCTCGGCCAGCGAAGACGATTCGCCGACCGCCGCCATCAGCGCCAATGCCACGATGGTGCCGATGACTCTGATCAGAACGCCCATGTTGCAGCCGTCGGGAATGACCCGGCGCGGAGTCGGCACCGCCGTTTCGGCGCGGGCCAGAGGTCCTTTGAGCGAGGGAGGCGTTGGCTTCACGATCTTATACTCGCACTCACCCGTCTATCCCCCTCGATTGATTATGTCAGAGCAATACGCGAAAGCGGCCGATCCATTAGCGTCGAAAAGCACCGCCTGGTCGGGCCGATTCGACGAACCGGTGGCGGATTTCGTGCTGCGCTATACGGCGTCGGTCGGCTTCGACCGCAGGCTCGCTTTCGCGGACATCGAGGGCTCGCTCGCGCATGCGGCGATGCTGCACGAGAGCTGCATCATCGACGCGGCGGATCTGGCGGACATCGAGCGTGGATTGCATCAGATTCGCGAGGAGATTGAGCGCAATCAGTTCGACTGGCGCATCGAACTTGAAGACGTGCACCTGAACATCGAGAAGCGCCTGACCGATCTGGTCGGCGACGCCGGCAAGCGATTGCACACCGGCCGCTCTCGCAACGATCAGATCGCAACCGATACGCGGCTTTGGCTGCGCGGGGAAATCGATCGAATCACGTGCTGGATCGACGGGCTGCAACACGCGCTAGTCGAGTTGGCCGAGCGGCATGCGGCCACCGTGATGCCGGGGTTCACGCACATGCAGGTCGCGCAGCCAGTCACGTTCGGACACCATCTGCTGGCGTATGCCGAGATGTTCGAGCGCGACCGTGATCGTTTGCTCGATACCCGCAAGCGCGTCAATTGCCTGCCGCTGGGTGCGGCGGCGCTAGCGGGCACGACCTATCCGATCAATCGCATGCTGGTAGCGCAGAAACTCGGATTCGATTCGATTTCGGAGAACTCGCTCGATGCAGTCAGTGATCGTGACTTTGCAATCGAATTCTGCGCAGCCGCTGCGCTGGTGATGACGCACATATCACGGCTGGCCGAAGAGATCGTGATCTGGCTCAGCCCGCGCTACGCGTTCATTCGCCTGCCGGATCGCTACACCACCGGTTCGTCGATCATGCCGCAGAAGCGAAATCCCGACGTTCCTGAACTCGCACGCGGCAAGACGGGGCGCGTCACCGGCCATCTCGTCGCTCTGTTGACGTTGATGAAGGGCCAGCCGCTTGCATACAACAAGGACAACCAGGAAGACAAGGAGCCGCTGTTCGACACGGTTGACACCGTCGTCGACACTCTGCGTGCGTTTTCAGAAATGCTACCCGGCATCGAAGTTGACGCCGAGGCGATGCGACGTGCTGCTGAAGAGGGCTACTCGACCGCCACCGACCTGGCCGACTATCTGGTGCGAAAGGGCGTGCCGTTCCGGGATGCTCACGAAGCGGTCTCGCACGCCGTGAAATTGGCGGCGAGCCGCAAAGTAGCTCTTAAGGACCTTTCGCTCGCCGACCTACGGAAGTTTTCGTCCGACGTAGATGACGACGTATTCGATTCGCTGTCGCTTGATTCGTCGGTAGCCGCGCGCAATCATCCGGGCGGTACTGCACCGCAGCGGGTTCATGCGCAAGTCGCCGTGTGGCGGCAGCGGCTTGCGGATAGACTTCGTTCCGCCGCGCCGGGCAGCGCTGCATCGATGGGCACAAGCAAGCCACGCTGACAACTACAAAATAGTCGATGAAGCCGTTGCTGGCGCTGTCGCGAATGATCGATACGGTCAACCGATGGGTTGGCGCAGTGATCATCTGGCTGGTGCTGGCGGCTGTGTTAGTCAGCGCGGGCAACGCGGTGCTGCGAAAGCTGTTCAGCATCGGTTCAAATGCCTATCTCGAGCTGCAGTGGTATCTGTTTGCTGCGGTGTTCCTGCTCGGTGCCGGCTACACCTTCCTGCGCAACGCGCATGTGCGGATCGACTTTGTTTCGACGCGGCTTTCACCACGCGCGCGAAACTGGGTCGACATTCTCGGCATCGTCGTATTCTTGCTCCCGCTTACTCTACTGCTGATCGTCCTGTCATGGCCTTTGGTGGTCAATGCGTGGGTGAGCGGAGAGATGTCGCAAAACGCCGGCGGGCTGGTGCGGTGGCCGGTGCTTGCATTGCTGCCCGCAGGGATGGCGCTGCTGCTGGCGCAGGCAGTTTCGGAATTGATTAAACGCGTGGCGTTCCTGCGCGGAATCGGCTCGGATTCGATCCCGGAGGAACACGATCCGGTCGCCGCCTCGTTGCTCGCCGAGCCGGCGCCGGGTGAACAGGCGCGATGAGTTTCATCGCCGAGAATTTTGTCCCGCTGCTCTTTCTGGGCTTGTTGTTCTTTTTGCTGACCGGCTTTCCGGTCGCGTTCGCGCTGTCGGCAACCGGGCTGCTGTTCGGTTTTCTCGGCATGGAGGCCGGGCTGTTTCCGGTCACGCTGTTTCAGGCGCTGCCGCTGCGTGTGTTCGGCATCATGCAGAACGACACCTTGCTGGCGATTCCGTTTTTCACGCTGATGGGAATCATCCTCGAGAAAAGCGGCATGGCAGAAGACCTGCTGGAAACGGTGGGCCAGGTGTTCGGCCCTTTGCGTGGCGGTCTTGCGCTGGCCGTCGTCTTTGTCGGCGCGCTGCTGGCAGCAACGACCGGTGTGGTCGCCGCTGCCGTGATCTCGATGGGATTGATCTCGTTGCCGATCATGCTGCGCTACGGCTACAACCGCACCATTGCCACCGGCGTGATCACCGCATCGGGCACGCTTGCGCAGGCGATCCCACCGTCGCTGGTACTGATCGTGCTGGCCGACCAGCTTGGACGCTCGGTCGGCGATATGTACGCCGGCGCAATCATCCCCGGCCTGATGCTGGTGGCGCTGTACGCGATCTTCGTGATCATCGTGGCATTCGTGCGGCCGGCGTGGCTGCCGGCCTTGCCGGCTGAAGCGCGCATCTATCGCGAGCCAGGCGGTGCCAGCGGCCACGTGTCGCTACTGGTGCTGCTGGCGATCGCGGCGGCGGCCGGTATTGCGTGGAGCATGGTGCACCAAGCGGCAATCAACCCGCTGATCGAGCGTGAGCTGCCGGCGCCGGCTGACGAGACGTTGATCCTGTCGATGACAGTCGCCTCTTTAGTCGCGTTAACGCTCGCACTCGCGAATCGGTTTCTGAGGCTGGGCCTTCTTTCGCGTCTGTCGGAACAGGTCACCTTCGTTTTGATTCCGCCGCTGGTGCTGATCTTCCTCGTGCTCGGCACGATTTTTCTCGGAGTCGCGACACCGACTGAAGGCGGCGCGATGGGCGCCGTTGGCGCGCTGATCATGGCGGTGGCGAAGCGACGGCTGACGTGGGCCCTGCTCAGGCAGGCACTCGACAACACCACCAAGCTGTCGTGCTTCGTGATGTTCATCCTGATCGGCTCCACCGTGTTCAGCTTTACCTTCAACGCCGCGGAGGGACATTTCTTTGTCGAAGCGCTGTTCAAAAATGTCCCCGGGGGTGCGCTGGGCTTCCTGATCGTCGTCAACATCCTGGTCTTCGTACTTGGCTGCTTTATCGATTTCTTCGAGATCGCGTTCATCGTGATTCCGCTGCTGGCGCCGGTGGCGGAAAAAATGGGAATCGATCTGATCTGGTTCGGCGTCATCATCGCAATCAATCTGCAGACGTCGTTTTTGACGCCACCCTTCGGCTTCGCGCTGTTTTATCTGCGCAGCGTTGCGCCGCGCAGCGAGTACGTCGATCGCATCACACGCGCGCGTATCGGCGGCGTCAGCACCGGACAGATCTACAAAGGAGCAACCGCGTTTATCGTGATCCAGCTGATCATGCTAGCCGCCGTGATCGCGTATCCGGGACTTGTCACCGGGGGGCTCGGCCAGCAACAGAAGATTGACCTGGACAAGATTCAGCTGGACGCGCCTGCACGCGGCTACGGCAGCGAGACCGACCGAAAGAGCTCCGCTCCAGAATCGAACGACGATATGGACGCCGTGCTGCGCGCGTTGAAGAACGAGGCGAAGAAATAAAAAAGCCCGCGGAAGCGTTCATCCGCGGGCTGGCGATGCAGAAGAACCTCTAGAGTTTTTGCGTTTGCATGAAATCATCAAAGCCGGCTTCGGCAAACCGGAACCACAAGTTCTGATCGCGCCGGAAAGCGTTGTAATCGTCGTAGATCTTTTTCCAGGCCGCGTTTTTTGCATTCAGCTCCGCGTATACCTCCATCGCCGCCTTGAACGACGCATCCATCACGTCGCGCGGAAAGCGATGCAGCTTGGTGCCTTGCGACACCAGTTGCTTCAACGCCGCGGGGTTTTTGGCGTCATAGGATGCCTGCATCACCGTGTGAGCATGCGATGCGCACGCTTCGACGATCGCTTTGTACTCTGGCGTCAGCGCGTCCCATGCCTTGTTGTTGACGTACAGATCGAGTTGCGGGCCGCCTTCCCACCAACCAGGGTAGTAGTAGTTCGGTGCGACCTTGTTGAAGCCGAGCTTCAGATCGTCATACGGTCCCACCCATTCGGTGGCGTCGATCGTGCCTTTTTCGAGCGCGGCGTAGATCTCGCCGCCCGGGATGTTCTGCGGCAGGCTGCCAAGACGCTCGAGCACCTTGCCTCCGAAGCCGCCGATGCGCATTTTCAGCCCCTTCATGTCGGCGACCGATTTTATTTCCTTGCGATACCAACCGCCCATTTGAGCGCCGGTATTGCCCATCGGAAAATTGACGATGTTGTAGGCGCGATAGAAGTCGCGGAACAGCTTCATGCCGTTGCCTTCGTACATCCAGGCGGTCATCTGGCGCGAATTCAATCCAAACGGAATCGCGCAATCCAGCGCGAACGTCTCGTCCTTGCCGAAGAAGTAGTAAGGCGCGGTATGCGCGCATTCGACGGTGGCTTGCTGCACGCCGTCGACCACGCCGAAGGCGGGCATCAACTCACCCGCCGCATGCACGCTGATCTGAAAGCGGCCACCGGTCGCGGCAGATACCTGTTTCGAAAATACCTCGGCCGCGCCAAAAATCGTGTCGAGCGCCTTCGGGAAGCTCGAAGCCAGCCGCCATCTGACTTGTGCTGCCTGTGCCTTGACGACCGCCGGCGCGGCGATCGTCGCGACCGCCGCACCGGCAGTCGCGTTCCTCAAAAACGAACGACGTTGCATTGTTGTCTCCTGATGTATGAGTCTGAAAGCGAGGCTGCCGGACGCAACCGCCAACTGACCGGCCGCCCCTTCCGCACCCTGCGCGCGAGTGTAGTCGCGGCCTCGCCCCGCGCAAGCCCGGCGAAACCAGCAGCTACGCGCCGCCAACGGTCATGCCGTCGATCAGCAACGAGCCGCTGATCTTGCTGCCACGCACGACCTGGTCATTGCCCACCGCCACGATGTTGCGAAACATGTTCCGCAGATTGCCGGCCACTGTGATTTCTTCGACCGGATAGCGAATTTCTCCCCCTTCGACCCAGAAGCCGCTGGCGCCGCGCGAGTAGTCACCGCTGACGTAGTTGACGCCCTGACCGATCAGGTCGGTTACGAGCAAGCCGGTGCCCAGACGCCGCACCATGCCGGCCAGATCGTCATTGCGTCGGGTTGCACTCGATCGGATTTCAAAGTTGTACGAGCCGCCCGAGTTACCGGTCGAGCGCATACCGAGCTTGCGTGCCGAATAACTCGATAAAAAATAACCGGTCAGTACACCGCCTGCCACGACGTCGCGCTTGATGCCTCGAACGCCTTCTTCGTCGAACGGGCTCGAGCCAGGGCCTTGCGGTAGATACGGGTCTTCGTGCAGCGTGATGTGATCTGAGAAGACGGACTTGCCGAGCGAATCCACCAGAAAAGAAGCGTTTCGATAAAGCGCCCCCCCGCTTGCGGCCTGGACAAAATTTCCCAACAGCCCGCACGCAAGCGGAGCCTCGAACAGCACCGGGCACTGCAGCGTTTTCAACTGGCAAGCCGATAAACGCGCCAGCACACGCCGCGCTGCATAGTCGCCTACGGATTCGGGCGACGCCAGCTCGTCGGCAATGCGCGACGACGAATACCAATCGTCGCGCTGCATTCCGTTTTGATCGCGCGCAATCGGTGCGACTGAGATCGAGTGCCGCGAGTACGAATAGCCGCCGACGAATTGCTGCGTGTTCGCAAGCACGAAATGGCCCGAAGACGTGTAAACGTTCGCGCCTTCTGAGTTGACGATCTGCGGGCTTACCGCGAACGCGGCCGCCTCGCAACGCTGCGCCAGCTTGATCGCTTCGCCGGTATCGATCGACCAGGGGTGAAACAGATCGAGATCGCGCGGAGAGCGCTGCAGCGTGTCGGGGTCGGGCAATCCAGCGGCTTCGTCCTCGGCGGTGAAGCGCGCAATGTTGTGCGCCGCTTCCACCGCCTGGTGCAACGCCGGGCGCGCAAAGTCGGAAGTCGATGCATTGCCGCGACGCTTGCCGATGTAGACGGTAATGCCAAGCCCTTTATCGCGCGTGCGCTCGATTGTCTCGACCTTCTTCTTGCGCACCGATACCGACAGCCCGGTCGCTTCGCTGACTTCGCAGGCAGCGTCGCTCGCGCCGAGCGAGCGTGCATGGTGCAAGGCGTCGGCCGCGAGTTCGCGCAGACGCTGGTCAGAGAGGGAAAAAGGAGTCACGTCGCGGGCTCATGTGCTTAGTATGATAACTAACGATATGGATGCGACGCCGGACGGTGCCGAACGACCCAGCAAAACCGAGCGCAAGAGGCAGATGCACGCGCTGCAGACGCTCGGCTTACAGCTGGTCGAGTTGAGCCGCGATCAGTTTGCGCGACTCGATCTGCCCGATGAATTGCGTGAAGCGATCGACTTTGCTCACCGCGTCAAGGGTCATGAAGCCCGGCGCCGGCACATGCAGTATCTCGGCAAGCTGATGCGTCGAGTCGACGCCGATGCGATTCGCGCGGCGCTCGAGCACGTCACCGGAGAGTCGCGTGCGGCGGTGTCGCTGATGCACCAGGCCGAGACGTGGCGCGACCGATTGCTCGACGACGACGAGGCGTTGACGACGTTCATCGCCGAGCATCCTGACCCCGAATTGCAATGGCTGCGCTCGGCGATTCGCGCAGCGCGCCGCGAGCGTGAGTTGCAGCAGTCGCCGAGGCACGCGCGCGAGCTTTACCAGCGTTTGCATCGGCATCTCGAAAGCGAATGGCGCGCGCGCGCACAGCAGGGCAATGAAGGCTAAGCGCGCATTCGCGAACGAGCTGATCGTCGGGATGGTGTCGATCTCCGATCGCGCCTCGCAGGGCGTTTATGTCGACCAGGGCCTGCCCGGACTGCAGCAATGGTTCGTGCGCGCCCTGAAAACGCCGTTTCAAACGCATCAACGCCTGATTGCAGACGATCAATCGACCATTGCGCAGACATTGATCGAGCTGGTCGATGACGTCGGCTGCGACCTGGTGCTGACCACCGGCGGTACCGGCCCGGCCCGGCGCGACGTGACGCCCGAAGCCACGCTGGCGGTCGCAACGCGCGTGATGCCAGGCTTTGGCGAGCAGATGCGCCGCATCTCACTCGAATTCGTGCCGACCGCGATCTTGTCGCGCCAGGTCGGCGTTCTACGCGAAACCGCGGGGCATGCTGCGCTTATCTTGAATTTGCCGGGCCAGCCAAGGGCGATTACGGAAACGCTTGAAGGACTGACGTTGCCCAGCGGCGAGTCGAGCGTGCACGGAATTTTTTCCGCTGTGCCGTACTGCATCGATCTGATCGGCGGGCCTTATGTGGAAACTCATGAGGCCGTACTCAAGTCATTTCGGCCCAAGTCTGCGCGAAAGGCCGGTCCGTGAACCCGCTGCTCGAATGCGTTGAGTTACAAACGCACCCCTCACCGTCAGCCACGGTGATCTGGCTGCATGGCCTCGGTGCCGACGGCTATGACTTCGTGCCGGTCGTGCGTGAGCTGCAGGCGCTTGGTGCGCCGCCCTTGCGCTACGTCTTCCCGCATGCGGCGACGATGCCGGTAACAATCAACGGCGGCGCGGTGATGCGGGCCTGGTACGACATCGTCAACGTCGATCTTCTTCGGCGCGAAGATGAGAAAGGGATCCGCGCGTCGCAGCAGCAAGTCGAAGCGCTGATTGCGCGCGAAGCCATGCGCGGCGTTGCAAGTTCGCGCATCGTTCTCGCGGGTTTTTCGCAAGGCGGCGCGATCGCGTTGCAGACCGGACTGCGTCAGCCCGAACCGCTGGCCGCCATCATCGCGCTGTCCTGCTACCTCCCGCTGGCCGATAGCTTCGCTCGCGAGCGCGCCCTCGCCAGTGCCGATGTGCCGATCTTTATGGCGCACGGCACCTCTGATCCGATCGTGCCGCTCGCTCGCGGCGCGGCTTCGCGCGACGCCTTAACAGCCGCCGGCCATGCAGTCGAGTGGCATCAATATCCGATGGCGCACTCGGTCAATGAACAGGAGATCCGCGATATCGCCGCGTTTCTGAAGCGGGTCGTCGCCTAGCGTTTGTCGATGCTCAGCCGTCCCGGACCAAAGGTCATCACGAACATCAATCCGCCTATTACCGCCAGATTCTTCATGAAGTTAATCTGCTCCATGTATTTCTGCGCCTCCGGCATCGCCCAAAAGTTGTGGAAGAAAAACGTGACGATCGCAGTAAATACGGCCAGCAGGAAGGCGGCCCAGCGCGCCTTCAAACCAAAGACAAGCATCAACGCCGCTCCGACTTCAATGATGACGGTCACAACCGCAAATACTTGAGCCATCGGGAGGCCCTTTGATGCGATCGCACCCACCAAACCCTCGAAACCCCCGATCTTGCCGAAGCCTGATACCAAAAAAATCACCGCTAGAAAAATCCGGCCGATCAAGCTCAATGCATCGGAAGTGGCATTCATCGCAGCTCCTGTTCAGTTAAGGCAAATCGAACACCAGGATCTCGGCGTCGTGACCATTGGCCAGCCGAATACTATCGGCATCTTCGAGTTTGGCGGCGTCACCCGTAAGCAGGCGCGTCGCATTGGCTTCGATCTCGCCACGCGCAACGTGCACGTAGGCACGGCGATTCTTCTTCAAATCGAGCGTCGCGCTCTCATCGTCGGAAAAAGCGCCGATATACATGCGAGCATCCTGATGAATCTTCACGGAGCCGTCAGCGCCGTCCGGTGAAGCCACCAGTCGTAAGCGGCCGCGCTTGGCTTCGGCAGCGAAGCGTTTCTCTTCGTAGCTGGGAAGAATGCCGCGTACGTTCGGCTCGATCCATATCTGCAACAAGTGCGTGATCTGCCCGGATTGATTGAACTCCGAATGCCGGACCCCGGTGCCCGCGCTCATCCGCTGCACATCGCCGGGACGAATGACCGCTGCCGCGGAGCCGTGACTGATGCTGTCCTTGTGCGACAGCTCGCCGTCGAGGACATAGGTGATGATTTCCATGTCGCGATGGCTATGCGTCCCGAAACCCATGCCCGGCGCAATCCGGTCTTCGTTGATCACGCGCAGCGGTCCGAAGCCCATGTGATCGGGATCCCGATAGTCGGCAAACGAGAAACTGTGAAACGTTTGCAGCCAGCCGTGATCGGCATAGCCGCGTTCGTCGCTGCGGCGAACGCTGAGCATGAAGTCTCCGCGTAGAAGGAGTAATGATGGGATTCGCAAGACGCGCAACGTTCGCGCGACCGCCACAGAAAAGCAAGCCCCAGACCTGCTCCGACCTGAGGTGCGTTTTCAGCCGATGCGCGTGGCGCGTGGCACGAGGGGCGTGACGTTGTTGGGCAAGCCGGCGTTGTGTGCAAAGGCGAAGCGGTTCTTGCCCTTGAGCTTGGCGTCGTACATCGCGAGATCCGCCAGTTGCAGCAGGCGTTCGAGATCGCGTCCCTGCTCGGGTGCAAGCGCGACGCCAATGCTGGCCGACACCGTAAGCGGCGGCAGGCTGTCGGGCGCTTCGCCGGCGAGCACGACTGGCTGCGAGATCGCCTGCAGCAGCCTGAGCGAAATTTTTTCGACTTCGAGCCGCGCCCCAACGTCCGGCGCGAGTACTGCGAATTCGTCGCCGCCGCGACGCGCGACAGTATCCTGCGGCCGCATCACACGCGTTAACCGCACGGCAATCTCGCGCAGCATCAGATCGCCGACCTCGTGGCCGTACTGATCGTTGATGTCCTTGAAGCCGTCGAGATCGACCGCGAGAACGGCGCAGCTGACCTGACGCAGCTCCGACGTTGCCAATGCTGCGGCAGCGCGCTCAGCCAGCAAGCGACGGTTCGGAAGACCGGTGAGCTCGTCGTGCTGTGCCTCGTGCAGCGCGTTGGCTTCGCGCTGTTTCAACGTGTCGATGTCGGCAATCACGAGCACAAATTCACCCGGTGCGATCGACCGTGCCGTCACCTGGCACCAGGCCGACCCCTCGCCCGAGCCCATTGCGTGGTTGAGCTGCGAACCGAGCTTGGCGCCACGCTGCACGCGCAACTCGCGCACCACCGCCTGGTCCTGTGCGCTCGCCGCTTCGGCCGCCTCGGTGACATCGCGCCAATCCTCGGCGTCGAGCAGGCAGTCCGAGAGCTGCGTACGCGCCAGCTCGTCCGGCGGCAATCCCACCAACCGCAAGAAGGCATCGTTGCACCGCTGCACCGTGCCCAGCTTGACGACCGCAATCGCCTGGCCGGCCGAGTCGAGCACGGTGCGCTCGACCCGCAGCGCCTCCGACAATCGCCGCTCGCGCGACTTCAGGGCGGTCAGATCCGCATTCATGCCGATCACGCCGGCAAAGGTGCCATCGGGCCGCTTCAACGGCGCGGCACTGATCGACATGATCAGGCGCCGGCCGCCCTGGGTCATGTGCACCGCTTCGAGATCGCGAATCGGCTTGCCTTCGCGCAGCGCTTCGAACGCCGCGCCGACCGCGGGCTGGTCGATGTCGGCGGGCAGCAGCACTTCGATCGAGCGGCCCAGCAGTTCGCGAGTTTCGTAGCCGTAGATTTCGCGCGTGGCGCGCCGGCTGACGAACGTGATGATGAACCTGTCGTCGCACGCCCAGATCAGATTGGCAGAAGCTTCGACCAGCGATTTGTATTGCGACTTGCTGCGCTTCAAGCGATCGAGCTCGATCAACTCGGCGTGCGATGCAATCGTGTCGAGTACCAGCACCGCCTGCAGCTTCTTGCTCGGATCATGACTGGTATAGGGAACGAAGTGGCTGCGCAGCGCCAACCTTCCGCCCGAACGACTGGTGCGTGCGTTGACGACGTCGAATACCGGCGTGCCTTCGAGTGACTTCTGCAAAGCGTTTAACACTGCCGTGCGCGATTCGCTCTTGAACTCGAACGCCTCATCCCATTGCGGGCGCAGCCGCGTCTCGGCACGCAAGCCCCAACGCTTCGGATCGGGACTCTGCGCGTGCACTACCCGTCCCTTCGAGTCGACCAGCCAGACCAACACCGGCAAGCGTGCGAGCAGGTCAGCCGTCGCTTCGAGCGGCCGCTCAGGCGCGCTCTTCGCCGCGGCGATGGTGCCGACCACGGGCGCCACCGAATTGCCGATCGGCGGACGCGTGACGCAAATCACGCGCACCAGGCGCGAGATCCCGCTGATATCACGCAGGCTCATCCGCTCGTCGAACACTGCGCCGGCCCGTATGAATTCCTTGTAGATGCCGTTGATTCGCACGCGCTCGACCTCGGTCAACAAGTAGCCGAGGGGAAAGGCGGTCGAGTCGCTGGCAAGCAGTCGATCGGCCGGCGGCGGAAACTCGCGCGGCAGTATCAGAATGCCGCGCTCATCCCGGTACCACGGCAATCCCTGCATGCCCCCCATCCATTCGGCGAAGCGGCGTGCGTCTTCGAGCAACCGGTTCGGACCGAACGGCTCGTGGGCTGCCTTGGTCAGCGCGATGACGATTACCGACGACTCGCGGCCGGGTTCCATAAAACGCACGCGTCCGTTCCACACGGCCCCTTCGAACGTACGACCGGCAGGCCTGATTTCGACCGCGACACTCGACTTCGATGGATGCTTCAGGGGATCGAGAGCATCAGCTGGCTCGGCCACCAGGCACTCGGGAACCAGGCTCCCAATGATCGCGCGCTCGCTACGGCCTATGAATTCGCACGCGGAACGATTGACTTCGATCAAGCGGCCGTTGCGCACGACGATCACAGGCGTCGGAATCGCATGGATGGCTGCCTGCCATCCGAACCGGGTCATGTTGTTGGCCATCGTTTGATGGGTGGCGCGCTCAACATGGCGCGCCATCGGTTGCTGCCGGCCGATCCACCAGGCAGCCAGCAGCCACAGCGGGAAGCCCATCACAAACGTCGGCATTTCGCCCTGCGCCCGCAGTGCGCCGATCGCAAACACACCGATCCACGCCAGCACATAAACGGTCCACACGCGTGGCCAGCCGCCATAACTGAGTGCTGCCAGCAACACTGCGCCAGCGGCCGCATACGCACCCGGGCCCGCCACGAAGGCCGAGGCGTTGGGCACCAGCGCAAGCATCACGCTCCACAGTGCGACGTCTGCAAGCGCGGTAGCCAGGTAGATTTTTCCGCCACGCGTATCTGCCAGCACCTCACCCGGCGCAGTGGCGTATTCGGTGGCGATCAGAAACCGGATTGCCGCGTTGACTCCGTAAAGCGCCAGCCAGGCCAGGGCCAATGCATTGGCGCCGGCGCTCATTGAGGCAAACGCCGCCACCACGCCGATTAGCAGCAGCGCTGGCAGCAGGCGCCGTTCGGCGGCAAATGAGATGCGCAGATCGAATTGAGCGTGCGCCGGCTTGCGCGGAGCGCTGCGCGTATCGGTAATTCCTCCGCTTGAAATCATGGGGAGCGCACTGCGCGGCCGCGATGGGATTGGACTGACATCGTAGCGGGCAGCCGCCGGAACCGGCAATTGCCGACTGTCGGCGAATAACGCCACCGGGCATCACGTTAGCCCGTATGGACGAGGTGTGCCCGCGCGCTGCGCCCGGGCGTCGTCCTATTTACTGCAGCCGCGCACTGTCCTTGACGCCGGCGCGCTTGGGCGTGCCGGGTCCGATTTCGCCGGCGAACTGATAGCCGTTCTTGCCGGCCGCCTTGGCGGCGTACATCGCGTTGTCGGCCGCCGACAGCAGCGAGTCGAAGTCGTGTCCGTCAGCAGGGAACAGCGCAATGCCGACGCTGGCGTGCATACGCACGGTACGCCCCGGCACGTCGACATTCTCGCTGGCTGCGGCGATCAACTTTTCGGCCACCACGACTGCAATCGAAGGCTCATCGATTTCCGGCAGCAATACGACAAACTCGTCGCCGCCGGTGCGTGCGACGACGTCGTAGTCACGCAAGACGTTCGACAGCCGCTGCGCAACTCGCCGCAGCAATGTATCGCCGTACGCGTGGCCGAACAGGTCGTTGAATTCCTTGAAGCCGTCGAGATCCAGCACCAGTACGGAGGCCATCCGCCTCTGCCGCAGGGCCACCGACAGCAGGCGACGCGCGTGTTCGACAAGCAGCCGGCGGTTCGGCAATCCGGTCAGCTCGTCGTGGTTGGCGTGATGCCACGCCAGTTCCTCGCGCTTCTTCAGCGCCGAGATATCGGTCAACACCAGAATGCGCGAGTTCGCCTCGCCGGCCTGGCGCGAAGCCAGCTGGCACCAGATCGTGCGCCCGTCGGATCCGCGCAGCATCACTTCGTGGATTGCGGCATCGCCCTTGACGCCGGCCGCGCTCGTCCCGTGCTCTATCGTTTCCCAGTCACCGCGATTCGCCAGAATTTCCGCCACTGGCTGCCCAATCAACGATTCGCGCGATACGCCCAGCATGCGCGCAAGCGCACCGTTAGGGCCCTCGATCCGCCCGCGGCGAACGAACGCAATGCCCTCGCCGGCAGCGTCGAAGACCGCCTGCTGGTTGCGCAGCGCAATGTTGAGTTCGCGCTCGCGCTGCTTCAATCCGGTGATGTCGCTGCAGATTCCGGTCACCGATTCGATTTCTCCTGCATCGTTCAGCATCGGCAACGCGCTGATGTTTACGTACAGCGGCTCGGCGCGCTTGGTGCGCTGTATCGCCTCCATGTCGAACACCGACCTGCCATGCATCACCGGCGAGAAGCGACGCAAGAACTCGCGCCGGGTGAACTCAGGCGCGTTGAAATCCCACACGTAGCGGCCCAGCATCTCGCGCGGCTCGTAGCCGTACAGATCGCGGCAGGCGCGGTCCGAAACGAAAGTAAGGCGCGCATGCCGGTCGCAAATCCAGATCAGCGACGGCGACGCCTCGACCAGTGCGCGGTACTGGCGCTCGCTTTCCGAGAGCCGATGCTGCGCGTTGCGACGCTCGGTGTCGTCGACGATCGAAAACACAAGGCGGGTCGTACGACCACTGGTACCGCGCACCGATTCGCCGCGCAGAACCACCCACACGTAACTGCCATCGGCGCGCTGCATCCGGCACTCTTCGCGTAAAGCAGCGCCCTGATCGATGTGCCGACGACGCGCTATCCGCACTCGATCGCGATCATCGGGGTGCAGCGACTCCGAAAATTTGTACGACTGCATGAACGAATCGCGATCTGAATAACCGAGGATCTGGATGTAGCGTGACGAAAACGAGCGCTCGCCCGTCAAGACGTTGGTATCGGCAACGCCAGCGTCGATCGCGTCGAGCGCCATCCGCAGCTGCTCGCGGCTGCGCGTAAGTTCGACGTTCGCCGCTTCCTGCGCGCGCGCCGAGCTATTGGCACGCGTACGCATCGCTACGTTGCTCGACAAAGCTCGACGCAGCAAGACGAACGCCGCGGCCGCAGCGATCAAAGTCAGTGCCCACGAGACGAGGGTGATCTGACGCAGCGGCAAGTCGTGCGTCAGCAGAAACATCAGCTGCGCGAACCCCAGCGGCACCGCGAAAGCGACCCACGGCATACCCGCCGGCGCAAACGGCAACAGCGTCCCCAGCAGAACCGCTACCGTCAGCACGAGCTGCAGCACGGCGCCTGAGTCGTTGGCGGCCGGCAACAGTACGAGCGACAAAGCCCATGCGGTCCCCTCCAGCGCCGCCAGAGCTGCGTATGCCTGTGCCGAACGCGGCAAGCGGTTTGAGTGGGCCGCCATCCAATTCGACACGCGCTGGCAGTACCAGGCGCGCGCAACAACAATCACTGCCAGCGCTGACCACCAGAGCGATGCAGCGGGGAGTTGATCCTCCCGCCACAGGATCAGCACGATCAGTAAGCCGAAAGCCAGATTGCCAAACCAGGTCGTCCGCCCGAGGTCGATGGACAACTTGAAAAGCTCCGAGGTGACGGTTGCCTTGGCCAACGGTGCAATGGCTATTGGTTAGTGGGCCGCGCGAGCGCAGCGGCAGTTCGGATACTTGGATACTTGGATAATCGGTCCACGGACGCTTCGCCTGAAGCCACAAAAGCGGGGCAGATCGGCCGGAATCCACATCAACCGAATCGAACAATCAAAGGGCTGCATTTCGCGTCGTGCCAAATCTTGGCCAATACCGCGGCCGTTTCGCGCCTTCACCTACCGGCTCACTGCACGCCGGATCGCTTGCCACTGCGCTGGCCAGCTGGCTCGACGCGCGTGCGGCTGGCGGCGCGTGGATCATTCGCATCGAGGATCTGGACCCGCCTCGCATCGTGCCCGGCGCGGCTGAACGCATCGTTGAAGCTCTTGCGCGCTGCGGGCTCGAATCGGACGAACCGATCGTGTTTCAGAGCGCTCGCCGCGAACTCTATGTGGCCGCCTTTGCCCGACTGCAAGCGGCAGGGCTGATCTACGGGTGCGCTTGTTCGCGCAGCGACGTCGATGAAGTGATCGAAGCGCAGGCGAACTGGCCCGCCGGCGTGTACCCGCGCACGTGCGCCAAGGGCGCCGCGCCTGAAAAACCGATTCGCGCCTACCGGGTTCGAGTGCCCGACGAAGAGTCACGCTTCGTCGATCGTGCAGCGGGCCCGTACACGCAGCACCTGACGAGCGACGTCGGAGATTTTGTCGTCCGGCGAGGCGACGGGTTATGGGCGTACCAACTCGCGGTCGTGATCGACGACGCTGAGCAGAAAATCACCGACATCGTGCGCGGTGCCGACTTACTGGACAACACACCGCGCCAGATCTACCTGCAGCGCGCGCTCGGATTTTCGGCACCACGCTATCTGCATGTACCGCTGGTGCTTAACACGGCGGGCGAGAAGCTCTCGAAGCAAACCGGAGCGACCGCGGTCGATGCAGAACACCCGTTGACGGAACTCAATCGTGCTGCGCTTCATTTGGGCATGCCGCGATTCACCGCCCATTCGATCGAAGCCTTTCTCGGACTGGCAATCGATGCGTGGCGTGATCAGCGCCAGCCGTAATGGTCCTATCGCACCGCCGCCACCACGCTTGCGACCGCGGCAGTCAACTTTTTCGCGTACGGCACGTGTAGAAACTCATTCGGACCGTGCGCATTTGAATGCGGACCCAGGACGCCGGTTATGAAGAATTGCGCGCCCGGAAATTTTTCGCCGAGCATGTTCATAAACGGGATCGTGCCACCTTCGCCGACCCACGCAACATCACGGCCGAACGACTGCAAAGAGGCTTCGCCTAGCGCGTTCCTGAGCCAGCTTGCGGTCTCAGGCGCATTCCATCCGGTGGCACCCCAGTCGGCATCGAACGAGACCTTCGCGTTGTAGGGCGGGTTCTCTGTCAGTGCTTTGCGCAACGCCCACGTCGCCTTCTCGCCATCGACTGTCGGCGGAATGCGCATGCTCAGCTTGAACGTTGTCTTCGGACGCAACACATTGCCCGCAGAGTCGATACTCGGAAAACCGGCAGCACCGGTGACCGCCAGCGCGGGGCGCCACGTGCGATTCAGAATTCCTTCGACCGGATCGGTCGTGACCGGCATCGCATGCAGGTGTCCCTCATTTTCTACATGATTGCCATGGGTGCAACTGACCCACGGAAATTCCTTCCACACTCCGTCGCCAAGGATCTCACCGGCGGTGTGCGCTTGCTTTACACGCTCGGATGGAATATCGGCATGCAACTCGGGCAGCAGGACTTTGCCCGTTGCCGGATCGTCGAGCCGATTCAGCAACTGACGCGCGATGCGGAACGAAGAGGGAACGATGCCGCTCGCGTGTCCCGAGTGCACGCCTTCCGACAAAATCTCGACGGTCAGCGTGCCGCCGACAAGGCCACGCAGCGACGTCGTCACCCACAGTTGATCGTAATTGCGGCAGCCCGAATCGAGCCCGACGACGAGCTGAACATCGCCGAAGCGCGGCGCGAGCAGCGTCAAGTATTCGGGTAGATCGGGACTGCCGCTTTCCTCGCACGTTTCGATGATGCCGACGCAGCGCGGCCGCGCGACGCCCTGTGCATCGAGCGCCGCGATCGTCGTCAATGCGGCGTAGATCGCGTAGCCGTCGTCGGCACTGCCGCGACCGTACAACTTGCCATCTTGGTAAACCGGCTTCCACGGGCCAAGGTCCGCGCGCCATCCGACCATTTCGGGCTGTTTATCCAGATGGCCATAGAACAGCACGGTGCGTTCGTTTCCAAGCCCGTGCGTGGCTGGTACGTCGAATAGCAGGCACGGAGTCTTGCCTTCGATTGCGACGATCTCGATCGTCAACCCATCGATCGACTGACTGCGGCACCACTGTTCCGCCGCTTTGACGACCGCGCGCAGATGCCCGTGTGCATCCCAACTGCTGTCGAATGCGGGCGACTTCGCGGGGACGCGCACGTAATCGACCAGACGTGGCACCAGGTCGTCGTCCCACTTTGTTGCAACAAACTGGTGAAGGTCCGCAAGGTTCATCGCAATCCCCGCCCAAGGCAAAGTTGAAGTGTATCGGCTGCTAGCCTCACGATTCCATTACCCGGGAGACAACATGAAGCGCTTCTGCTGCTCGCTGATGCTGACGTTTGCTGCCACCGGCGCATGCGCGCAGGGGACGACGTACACGGCGCGACTGCTGACACCGGAAACCGCCCTCAAAGCCACGCTGGCGGCGCTCGAGGACTGCCGCAAGCGCGGCTATCAGGTCGCGGTTGCTGTCGTTGACCGCTCCGGCGTTGCGCAGACGATGCTGCGCGATCGCTTCGCGGGCCCGCACACGGTCAACACTGCGATCAACAAGGGCTACACCGCGGTCAGTTTCCGCGTCGACACGCTCGAATTGTCCAAGCTCACGCAAGTGGGGTCGCCGAGCTCGGGGGTCCGAGCAATCCCGAACGTGGTCGCCATTGGCGGCGGTGTCTTGATTCAGGCGGGCGGCGCACTGCTGGGAGCGATCGGTGTTTCGGGTGCTCCGGGCGGTGAAGCCGACGAAGCGTGCGCAAGAGCCGGCATCGCGGCGATTCGCGACGACATCGAACTTTGAACTGCGAACGTGCCAACCGCACGCCTGAGGCCATCGACTGTCGCGCTGCTGATTGCGCCGCCGCTCTTCTGGGCCGGAAATGCCGTGCTTGCACGCGCGCTGGTGGGAGATTTTCCGCCGCTGGCGCTGTCGTTCTGGCGCTGGACGCTGGCGTTCGTGTTGATCGCACCGTTTGCGGCACGCACCGTCTGGCAGCACCGTTCACTGATCCGGGACAATTTCGCGCTGTTCGTATGGACCAGCCTGCTTGGGGTCGGTTGCTACAACTCCCTGCAGTATCTCGCGCTGCAAACGTCGACCGCCGTAAACACGACGTTGATTGGGGCATCGGGGCCGGTGATCACGTTGATCGTCGGCGCGGCGTTTTTTTCTTCGAGCGTTGCACGACGACGATGGATCGGTGCCGCGATTTCACTGGCCGGCGTGGTGTGGGTGATCGCCCGCGGAGAGCCGGACAACTTGCTGCGTCTGCACTTTGCCGTCGGCGATCTGATCATGCTGGCCGCTACGCTCGCTTGGAGCATCTACACGTGGCTGCTCACGACCCGGCGCCCGGCTTTGCCTCTGACGGCCTTCCTCGCCGTGCAGATCGGAATGGGTGCGGTGATGATCCTGCCGTTTTATTTGCTCGAATACTTGATCACGCGGCAAAGTCCGGCGGCTACGCCGACCAACCTTGCGGCACTCGTCTATGTCGTGTTGTTGCCGTCGCTTGCCGCCTACTACTGCTGGGACCGTGGGGTCGCGCGCGTTGGTGCCGTTTTGCCGATGTACTTTGTCAATCTGACGCCGGTGTTTGCAGCTTGCCTTTCGTGGGTGTGGCTCGATGACCCGATCGGCGTTTATCACCTGGTCGGCGGCGCGTTGATCCTCGCCGGTATTTATCTGGCTGCAGAGAAAAGCGCGTAGTTACAATCGCGACTCGATGCGAAACGACCAAGCAGTTACTGTTCGCCGCGCCGATTATCGGCCACCGGATTTCTTGCTCGATCGCGTCGCGCTCGAATTCGATCTCGATCCTGCACTGACATATGTCTCGGCAACGCTCGACCTGCGGCGCAATCCGGTCGTCGGCGGTGCTGCCCCGCTGCGTCTGGATGGCGAAGACCTGGATCTCGCGCTGATCGCGATCGACGGACACGCGTTGCCCGCGAGCGCTTATCAGTTGCGCGAAGAGGGCCTGACGCTCCGCACGCAGTCGAATCGATTCCAGCTGAAGACCGTGGTGCGCATCAAGCCGTCGAAAAATACCGAGCTGATGGGGCTGTTCGTTTCCAACGGAAACTTTTTCAGCCAATGCGAAGCGGAGGGGTTTCGTCGGATCACGTTTTTTCCCGACCGACCCGACGTGATGACGACCTATCGCATCACGCTGCGTGCCGACAAATCCCGCTATCCGGTGTTGCTCGCCAACGGCAATCTGATCGAGCAAGGCGAGCTGTCCGAGGGCAGGCACTACGCGATCTGGGACGACCCGTTTCCGAAGCCTAGTTATCTGTTCGCGTTGGTAGCTGGCAACGTCGCCGTACACGAAGACCGCGTCACGCGCGCGAGCGGGCGCGAGGCAACGCTGCAGGTTTACGTCGAGCACGGCAACCAGGATAAGACCGGCCATGCGATGGACAGCTTGAAGCGCGCCATTGCGTGGGACGAACGCCGCTACGGGCTCGAGCTCGACCTCGACCGCTTCATGATCGTCGCGTCGAATGATTTCAACATGGGCGCGATGGAGAACAAGGGTCTGAACATCTTCAACGCGAAATACGTGCTGGCCAGCCCGACCATTGCGACCGACGACGATTACGCCAGCATCGAGTCGATCGTCGGCCACGAGTACTTTCACAATTGGACCGGCAACCGCGTCACGTGTCGCGACTGGTTTCAGCTGAGCCTGAAAGAAGGGCTGACGGTCTTTCGCGACCAGGAGTTTTCGGGCGACATGCTGGGCGATGCGAGCAGCCGTGCCGTCAAGCGCATAGAAGACGTCCGTGCACTGCGCGCGATGCAGTTTCCTGAAGACGGCGGTCCGATGGCGCATCCGGTTCGCCCGGACAGCTATCAGGAAATCAGCAACTTCTACACCGCAACGGTGTATGAGAAAGGCGCCGAAGTCGTGCGCATGCTGCAAACGCTGGTCGGCATCGATGGCTTCCGGCGCGGCATGGATCTTTACTTCAAGCGGCACGATGGCCAGGCGGTGACGTGCGATGACTTCGTCGCCGCGATTGCGGACGCCAACGGTAGGGATCTGACGCAATTCAAGCGCTGGTATTCGCAGGCCGGAACGCCGCGCCTGACCGTCGATACGCGCTACGACGCGCAGGCGTTTGCGTTCGAATTGACCGTCAGCCAGGCGACTCCGCCAACGCCGGGCCAAGCGAACAAGCAACCGTTCCATATTCCGTTCGCCGTGGGGTTGATCGCCGGTGACGGACGCGACATGCCTCTGCAACTGGAAGGCGAAGTCGTCAGCACCGACGCCGGCATGTCTGCGACCACGGTGCTCGATCTGACGCAGGCGAAGCAGACCTTTCGCTTTATCAATGTCGGCGAACGCCCGGTGCCATCGTTGCTGCGTAACTTTTCGGCCCCTGTCATCGTAGAACATCGCTACAGCGACGCCGAGCTTGCGTTTCTGTCGGCGCACGATTCCGATGGCTTCAACCGCTGGGAAGCCGGGCAGCGTCTGGCCATTGCGAGGCTGATGTCGCTGACGGATGCGGTGGAAGCCGACCGGCCGCTGGCCCTCGACGATGCGTTCGTCACCATGTCGCGCGCTACCTTGGTGGATGAAGCACTATCGCCCGCATTCAAGGCACAGGCGTTGCTGTTGCCCGCCGAAAGCTTCATCGGAGAACAGCGCACCGTCGTCGATCCGGAGGCGATTCGCCAGGCGCGCCGCTATGCAATGCGCGAGCTCGGGCGGCGCCTGGCGGCTGATTGGCAATCGACATACAAGTCATTGCAATCTTCGTTGCCAATGAGCGGGGAGTATTCGCCCGACGCCGCGTCGGCCGGACAGCGCGCACTGCGCAATCTGGCGTTGACCTATCTGGCGGAAGGCGAGACCGATGGCGCGCTCGAGCTCGCGCGCGAGCAGCTGGTGGCGTCGACCAACATGACCGATGCGCAAGGTGCGCTGTCGGTGATCGTCAACAGCGCGTCGCCGCTGAAGGCCGAAGCGCTGATTCAGTTGGCGCGCTTATGGAGCGAGCAGCCGCTGTTGATGAATAAGTGGTTTCAGCTGCAGGCGACAGCCATCGCGCATCCCGGCGAGCCGCCGGTCGTGCAGCGCGTACGACTGCTGATGCGGCATCCCGGTTTTTCCCTCTCCAATCCCAATAACGTGCAGTCGCTGATTCGATCGTTCTGCGTGCTCAACGAAGCCGAGTTCCACCGTCGTGACGCCAGTGGTTATGCATTCTGGGTCGATCAGGTACGGGCGCTGGACAGAATCAACCCGACGATCGCGGCACGGATTGCGCGCGCGTTGGATCGCTGGCGAAAGTTCACTCCCGACAGACAGACTGCGATGCGTGCTGCGCTCGAAGAAATTGCGGCACAGCGCGGGCTTTCGCGCGACGTCTGCGAGATCGTCAACAAGGCGCTTGCGCGTTGACGTTGCACTGATGAAGCTGTCACTCACGCATTACCTGATTCGCTGCGAGCGCGAACACGGCATCGATTCGGATCTGCGGCTGTTGCTCGAAACCGTCGCGCGCGCGTGCAAGACGATCAGTCACGCGGTCGGCAAGGGTGCACTCGGCAATGTACTGGGCAGCGCGAACACGACCAACATTCAAGGGGAGGCGCAAAAGAAGCTCGACGTACTGTCGAACGAGATACTGTTCGAAGCCAGTTGCTGGGGCGGCTTTCTTGCGGGTATGGCGTCGGAAGAGATGGACGCGCCGATGGGGATCCCGGTAGCGTATCCGCGTGGAAAATATCTTCTGCTGTTCGATCCGCTCGACGGCTCCAGCAATATCGACGTCAATGTTTCGATCGGAACGATTTTCTCGGTGCTGCCGGGCCCACCCAATGGCGAAGACGCCGGCGAAGCCGCGTTTTTGCAGCGAGGCAGCCGGCAGGTGTGTGCAGGTTATACGGTCTACGGCCCGCAGACGCTGCTGGTGCTGACGGTCGGACACGGCGTGCAGGTGTTCACCCTCGACCGCGATACCGGTTCGTTCTTGCTGACGCAATCGGACGTGCAAATTCCGGCGGACACGCGCGAGTTCGCGATCAATATGTCGAACGCCCGGCACTGGGACGCGCCGGTCAAGCGCTACGTCGACGAGCTGCTCGCGGGTAAGACCGGGCCGCGCGGCACCGATTTCAACATGCGCTGGGTCGCTTCGATGGTGGCCGACGTGCACCGGATCATGTCGCGCGGTGGCGTCTTCATGTATCCGCGCGATGCCCGCGCAGGCTACGAAGCCGGAAGGCTGCGCCTGATGTACGAAGGCAATCCGATGGCGTTCTTGATCGAGCAGGCCGGCGGCGCCGCGACCAACGGGCATCAGCGCATCCTCGACATCGAGCCCGAGAAACTACACCAGCGCGTGGCGGTGTTTCTTGGTTTGAAGAGCGAGGTCGAAAGGGTGACGAGCTACCACAGCGCGTGAACTGGCGCGTCGTCGCGAAGGTTCTGTTCGGCGCGTTCTTTATCGGCGCCTGCTATGGCTGCGGTTACCGCTGCAAGCATTGCTGATCGCATGGGCCTAGTAACGACTAGCTACAAATCGACCCGTGGCGCGGGTCAACATCTCTCGCGGCCCTGCGTTGGGCAGCAGTCGCGTGGCTCAACCTGTCGACTTACGTGGCGCTGTACAGCTACCGCTATCGAAACATCTAATGAGCTCGCACCGCTGCTCGACATCAAGGCGAGACGTCGAAGCCGCAATTCGAGTCGTCGCGACGCTAGTTTGGCATCAGCACTGTCGAGCCGACCGTCTTGCGCGCGGCCAGGTCTTCATGCGCACGCGCCGCGTCTGCCAATGGATAACGCTGCTCGATGTCGACCTTGATCTTGCCTCGCTGCATCAAATCAAAAAGCTCGGCCGCCGATTCTTCGAGGCGCGCGCGCGGCACGACATGGGTGCCAAGCGTGGGGCGCGTCACGAACAACGATCCTTTCGCCGCCAGGATGCCCAGATTGACGCCAGTCACCGCGCCTGAAGCGTTGCCGAAACTGACCATCAATCCACGCGGCTGCAAACAATCAAGCGAGCCTTCCCAGGTCGTCTTGCCGACTCCGTCGTACACGACCGGCACCTTTGCGCCACTGGTCAGCGCCGTCACACGTTCCGCAAAGTTTTCCTTCGAGTAATCGATCGTCTGCCAGGCGCCGTTCTTCTTTGCAAGCGCAGCTTTTTCGGACGAACTCACAGTGCCGATCAACCGCACCCCGAGTGCGCGCGCCCACTGGCACGCAATCAAGCCGACGCCGCCCGCTGCGGCATGGAAGAGAATGGTCTCGTTGCCCTGCAGCCGATACGTCTGCCGAAACAAGTACTGGACAGTCAAGCCTTTCAGCATGACCGCCGCGGCTTGCTCAAAGCTGATCGCCTTCGGAATCTTGACGACGGTGGCGGCCGGCATCGCGCGCAGCTCTGCGTAAGCGCCGATCGGACCCTGCGGATAGGCGACGCGGTCACCCTCTTTCAAACCTTGCGCGTTCGCGCCGACCGCCTCGACGACACCCGCGCCTTCGAACCCAAGGCTATGTGGCAGCGTGTTCGCATACAAACCGGTGCGGTAGTAAATGTCGATGAAGTTCAGTCCGATAGCGCGCTGACGGATTCGCACCTCGCCCGGCCCTGGATCGGGCACGTCTGCTTCGACCAATTCGATCACTTCGGGACCACCGTGAGAGCGGATGACGATCGACTTCGACTTCATGTGACTTCCTCCTTCGATACCGGAACCTTGCCAGCGCGCGTCAACACGTAAATTCCAGCTAGCACGAGCGCAGTGCCGGCCAGTTGCCAGATCGTTACGCGCTCGTCCAGGAAAAGATACGCTAGTGCGATGGTAGACACCGGGCCGATCATCGACGCCATCGACGCACGGCTTGCGCCGATGCGCTCGACCGCCAGCATCGTGGCAAAGACCGGCAGTACGGTACACAACAACGCATTCAGCAGCGAAAGCCAGTACACCGCGTCGGGTTGGCGCAAAGCGGAGACGGGGTTCAGGACAGCGAACTGCGCAAATACGGCGAAGCTTGACACGCACATCGCGTACGCCGTCAGCCGTATCGCTCCGAGCCTCTGCACCAGCTCCCCGGAGACGATCAGATAGATCGCGTAACAAGCCGCACTGCCAAACACGAGGACGGAGCCCAGCAGGACCTGTCCGCCTTCAAGGCTGACGTCGTGCCAGAACACAAGCAGGATGCCTCCGTAGCAAAGCGCGAGCGCGCCCCGCTCGTAGCGGCCGAACCGTTTGCGCAGGAAGAGCGCGGAAAGAATGACGACCATGGTCGGGCTGAGGTACAAGATCAGGCGCTCGAGCGCGGCGGTGATGTACTGCAGCCCAAGAAAATCGAGATAACTTGCCGCGTAATAACCGAGCAGCCCGATGAAGATCAAGCGCACATGATCTGTGCGCGACAAAGGCTGGGCGCTGCGCGAAGACCATATCAATGCGGCCACAAAAAACGGCAGCGAAAACGCCATCCGCAAAGCAATCAACGTCGTCGCGTCGACGCCGTAACGGTATGCGAGCTTGACAACGATCGCCTTGGCGGAGAACAGGACGCTGCCGGCGATCGCGAGCGCTAGGCCCGCAGCGAAGGCGCTTCTTTGAGGAAATTGCACTGGTTGATTCTACGGTTCGGGTCTGGTCGTCGCGGTGCGCAAGCGTTGGGAGTGCGGCGCTGCCCTGATTCGTTGCGGAGCGCAAGCGTTGAGAGTCGCGGCGCTGCCTGATTCGTCACAACGCGCAAGCGTTGGGCGGAGCGGGCCTGCCTGGGCGTCGGGCACTGTCGTGCCAACCACTGCGGTACTCACAACGCCGGCGCGAAATAAGGCTAAAGCGTTATTTCGCTCAACGGCCCCGGCGTTGCTCCGTTCCTCGGGCGACGCCCCGAAGGCAGGCCCGCTCCGCCCAACGCTTGCGCTTGAGGCACTCTCACTTAATGTGGGGGAAAGAAAAAACATCTCGTGCGAGGCAATGTCGCGACAGCAGCGGCTGGCGCAGATGCGCCGCCTTTGAGTCGTCGCCCGAGGAACGGAGCCGAGCCGGGGCCTTTAAGCGAAACAGCGCTTTAGCCCTGTTTCGCGCCGGCTTGGCGAGTACCGCAGTGGTTGGCACTTTAGTGCCCGACGACGTAGGCGGCGCAGCTGCGCCAGCCGCTGCTGCTTGATGAACTCCGCAAACAGTTCATCCGCTATCGTTCGGCGCCGAACTCAGCATCGCTACATGAACGTATTCGTCGCCCCGCTTGCTTTGTTGCTCGCCGCAGTGGCACTGACTGCGTGCCGCTCATCCGCGACCGACGTTGCTTCGCTGGAGCCATGCCGCATTCCCGGAGTCGAGCGCGAGGTTAGGTGCGGGTCCGTGCGTATGCCTGAAGACCCGGACGTAGCCAGCAGCCGCTCGCTCGAGGTGCGGTTCGCTGTCGTGCCGGCCGTTGCACGCAACAAGCAACCCGATCCCGTATTCGTATTCGCCGGCGGCCCCGGACAGGCGGCGATGAAGGTTGCGCGGCAGGTGATGCCGGTGCTTGCCGAGCTGAACGCGCGGCGCGACCTGGTTTTCATCGATCAGCGCGGCACAGGCCGCTCAAACGCGCTCGCGTGCGACGTCGATGAGAGCTCGCTGGCATCCGCGCTCGAACCCGAGCAACAGATTGCACGCCTTGGCCCGTGTCTGAAAGCATTGCCGGCGGACTTGCGCCAGTATGCAACCTGGATCGCGGTGCGCGACTTCGAAGCGATACGCATACAGCTGGGCGCCGAAAGAATAAATTTGTGGGGCGCGTCGTACGGAACACGCGCGGCGCTTGAATACATGCGGCAGTACCCGGAGCGGGTGCGAACCGCTGTGCTCGACGGTGTGGCTCCGCCCGACATGGCCCTTCCGGTGTCATTTGCGCTCGATGCCGAAGCCGCGCTGCAAGCGCTCGCTGATGCGTGCGTGCGCAATGAGCGCTGCCGAACGCGGTATCCCGACTTCAATGAGCGAATTTCGGCGCTGCTGAAGCGCGCCGAGAGCGGAATCGACATTCGCATCCCGCATCCGTTGACTGGCGCCACGGAATCGTTCCGCCTCGATCGCAAAATGCTGGCCTCGCTGCTACGCGCGCCGCTCTACGTGCCGCAGCTCTCGTCGGTGCTTCCGTATGCGCTTGCCGAAGCCGGCCGTGGGGATTTCACGGCGCTAGTCGCGTTGAGTGCAGCGATCAGCGGCAACGTCAGCGAAAACTTTGCGGTCGGTATGCACTTCGCGGTGATCTGCGCCGAAGACCTGCCACGTATCGACGCGGCGGCTGCGGCTCATGCGAGCCCGCCGCGTTTCGGCTCGGCGTTCGCCGACCTGTATCGGCAGGCGTGCCGCGTGGTGCCGTCGCGCCCCGTGCCGTCCGACTTCTATTCGGTGCCGGCTTCGAAAGCGCCGGTTTTAATTTTTTCCGGGGGGCTCGACCCTGCTACGCCACCGCGCCATGGCGACTCAGTCGCACAACGGCTGGGCAACGCAAAGCACGTCATCGCTCCCAATCTGGGCCACGGCATCAGCGCTCAAGGCTGCGCTCCGATGCTGGTATCGCAGTTCGTGCGGGATGGATCGTTCGAGCGCGTCGACGGCGATTGTTTGGCGCGGATTCCGGCGCCCGGTTTTTTTTCGGCAATCGACCCTGCAGCAGCGCCCCGCACGAAGCCATGATCGCAGAGCCGTGATCGAAGTCCAGCACCTTGCCAAGTCATTCGACGCCAAGGTAGACGGCAAACGCGCGCGCGTGGTCGCCGTCGAAGACGTCTCATTCGTCGCCTACGACGGCCGTATCACCGCCCTACTCGGGCCGAACGGCGCAGGCAAGACAACGACGCTGCGCATCATTGGTACGCTGGTTCGGGCGGATCGAGGCGTCGCGCGGGTCGGCGAGATCGACGTGCAAACCGATACGCGTGCGGTGCGCGCGCAGCTTGGCGTGCTTTCCGACGCGCGAGGGCTGTACACGCGGCTGACCGCGCGCGAAAACATCGAGTACTACGCGCGCCTGCGCAACGTGCCGGCGCAGCTTGGCAATGAGCGCCTCGCGAGGATGGCGAACCTGCTCGACATGGGCTCACTGCTGGAGCGCCGCGTCGAAGGCTTTTCGACCGGGGAACGATTGAAGGTCGCGCTCGCGCGCGCGTTGATCCATGACCCGCACCATCTGATCCTCGACGAGCCTACCAATGGCCTCGATGTCGTTTCAACGCGCGCACTGCGCCGACTGCTGCTGCACCTGCGCGACAGCGGCAAGTGCATCGTCATCTCATCGCACATCATGCAGGAGGTCGAGCAGCTGGCCGATGAAATCGTAATCGTCGCGCGCGGCCTCACCGTGGCTCACGGTACAGCACAGGCGATCCGTGCCGAAGCAGGCACCGAATCGCTCGAAGACGCCTTCGTGAAGCTGGCGTACGACATCGAACCGGCTTCTATTTAATGGGCACCGCGTCGACGGTATTTCGCAAGGAGTTGACCGACGCGCTGCGCGACCGTCGCACCTGGCTGATCGTGCTGGTCACTTCGATTCTCGCCGGACCGCTGACGTTGTTTCTGCTGTCGATCTTTATTTCGAGCGTTGAAGAAGGCGCCGCAAAGCGCGAGATTTACGTCGCGAACGCCAGTGCAGCGCCGACGTTGACCAACTTTCTGCAGCGCGCCGGCGCGACGGTCAAGGACGCTCCCGAGGATTACGCGGCGCAGATTAAGTCGGGGCGCTTGCAAAATGCGGTGATCGTGGTGCCCGATCAGTTCGAGCAGCGGCTGGCTGCCGGCGAGACGATCCGATTGCCCGTCACGTTCGACGAAACCGCCACTCGGGCGCAGCCGGCAACGCGCGCCACCCTGAATGCGGTGCGCGGCTTCGCCCGGGAGCTTGGCGTGCAACGGCTGCTTGCACGCGGTGTCAGTCCGCAGGTGCTGGCGGCCGTCGAAGTCGAAGAAATCAACGTCGCGAGCGGCCAGGCACGCGGCGCCCAGCTGTTGTTTTTGATTCCATGGCTGGCGCTGCTCGGTTCAGTTGCCGGCGCGATTAGCGTGGCCATCGACGTCACCGCCGGCGAGCGCGAGCGCGGCTCGCTCGAGCCGCTGCTCATGAATCCGGTCGCAGCCGGCGCCGTGGTACTCGGAAAATGGGCAGTCGTGGCGCTGTGCTCTGCTGCTGTCGTGATCCTGACGCTGATCGGTTTCAAGACTGCGATGCAATTCATACGCAGTGAAAATCTGTCGGCGCTGATGCAGTTTGGATTCAGTGAATTCGTGTTGTTCATCGTCATGCTGCTGCCGTTTTCCGCGATGATCGCGTCGCTGAACATGCTGGCCGCCACGTACGGCCGTAGCCATAAGGAAGCGCAAACGTATGCCACCTATCTGGCCATGCTGGTCAATTTCACGCCGATCGTGCCGCTGTTCATTTCAATCCGCGACGCCGCCTGGCAACTATTCGTACCGGCGATGGCACAGCAGGCGGTGATGATGCGAGCGCTGCGCGGCGAGACCGTCACCGTAGTCGACATCCTTCTTCCAGGCGGAATGGCGATCGCGATAACTGCGTTGGCACTGGCAGCACAAGCGCGACTGTTGCGTAACGAGCGCATTATTTTTTCGCGATAGGGTGACACGCAGCAGCGCCTCGTCTTGGACGAGGTTTTTTCCTTTCTTCAACCCAAAGAGCCTGCTACTCGCGCCAGCGTTTAGCGAGCGACGATGCCTTCGGAGTCGTCGCCGAGGAGCGGAGTAGGCACCGGGTAGTCGGCGAAACTGTGCTTTAGCCCAGTTTCGCAGCGGCGTCTGCGAGTACCGCAGGGTTGGCACGAAGTGCCCGACGACTCAGGCAGCATCGCTTCGCTAAACGCTGGCGCGCCGCAACGTCCACCATTGATCACCATTTATTCGCGAGATCACACAGTCCATGCAGTGCGATAATCCGCCCCGCCGATGTCTGAACCCCACACAGCCACCGTCCCGTTCGACCCGCTCGATCTGCCGGTGCCCGCGCCGCCGAAGACGATTGGCCGATTCACGATCCTGAATGAAATCGGCCGCGGCTCATATGGGGTCGTTTATGCGGCTCACGATCCTGTGCTGGCGCGCGAAGTCGCGATCAAGATCATTCCGCTCGCGCGCGAAGATCAGTTTCGCACGCAGATCGAAGCGAGCTTTCTGCACGAGGCCAAATCGGCAGGCGGCATGAGCCATCCGAGCATCGTGACGATCTACGACGCCGGCAAGACTGATGCGTTCGCCTACATCGCGATGGAACGCCTGCACGGTCAGGACCTGCACGAATATCTGGCAAGCGGCAACCGCATGAGTCCGCGCCAGTCGGCCGCGATGATGATGCGCGTGTCCGACGCGATCCATTACGCCAACAAGCGCGGACTGGTCCATCGGGACATCAAGCCGAGCAACATTTTTCTGTCGCGCGACCTGAAACCAAAGCTGCTCGACTTTGGCACAGCGCTTGCGCCGGCGCCTGAAACGAAGCTGCGCGGCACTCGCCAACTGGTCGGCACGCCGAATTACATGTCGCCCGAACAGGCGGATGGTGCAACGCTCGATGCGCGCAGCGATATCTTTTCGCTGGGCACCATCATGTACGAGCTTCTGTGCGGCCGGCGCGCATTCGACGGGCGCACCGTCGATGAAACGTTGGATCAAGTGCTGACCGCAAACCCGAAGTCGGTGGATCGGATTCGACCCGAAACACCCCCGGCGCTGGTCGAAATCGTGCGCAAGGCAATGGCCAAGGACCCCGCGGCTCGTTATCAGAAAGCGGCGGAGTTGCGAAACGCGTTGGCTGACTTCGTCGACGGCTCGCGCGCACCGTCGGTCGATGCATCGATTGCGGGACGCCCCGGCGATGCGCGCACACCCACCACCCGGCCGCGCAAACGAGCGCTCAGCGCGCGCGCGATGGGGGCGATCGTGACGGGAGCGGTGGCAATGATCGTATTGGCCGCAGCGTTGCGCCGTGAACCCGAGCCGCCGGCCGCGCCGCCGGTAGAGACTCCCGCACCGGTAGTTGCAGCGTCGCCGATCACTCTGTCGCCGCCCGTCGATCCGCCACCCGTGCAGGCAACCGATGTCGCTGCCGCTGCAGCCATCGCAGCGCAGGCAGCAGAAGCAAGAGCAGCGGCACGCCGCAAGGCTGAGCCCCCGCCGCCCCCCGTACTTCCTCCCCGCGATGGGACGGTGACGCTCGCGATTTCACCGTGGGGCGAGGTCAGCGTTGACGGCGCCGCGCGCGGCGTGTCACCGCCTCTGACGCAAATAGCACTGCCACCCGGCGTGCACACGATAGAAGTGCGCAATGGCGCTGCGGCTCCATTCGTCGCGCGCGTCGAGGTGCGATCAGGCGAAACGCTCGGTCTTCAACATCGCTTCTGATCGCGGCTTTAACCCGATTTGCTTGCAGCGGCCCCGCTCCTCTCGATTGGTACCACTGCTTCGAGTCGCTTTTCCGCGCTTTGCTCGGATTGTGATGTGCCGCCACATGGGCTAGTGTGGCGCGGTGCAGCGATCTTTTCAGTTGCCGAAGCGAGCTGCGAAAGCGAATTGCCAAGCGGATGCCCGAAGCGTTAACACAGAATCTGAAGCTGATCGGCCGCTATTCGATCCTGCGCGAATTGCGCCGCGATCGGCACACCGTTGCGTATCTTGCGATGGACCCGGTGCTCAATCGCGAGCTGGTGCTGAAAGCGGTTCAGTTGCAACCCCGGCGTGGTGAAGAGTCGGCCGGGCATGAACGCATCGAACAGGCGTTTATGCGGCAGGCGCAGGCGGCGGGCCGCTTGCATCATCCGCACATCGTGACGGTGTTCGACGCCGGCCGCGTACACAACATCGGTTATCTGGCGTTGGAGCGCGTCGACGGCAAGTTGCTCGACGAAGCGCTGCACGACGGGTTCAGGCCGGGCGTCCTGCAGGCGGCCGATATTGCCGCGCGGGTCGCCGACGCGATCGAGCACGCGCACTCGCGTGGCGTGCCGCACGGGCACCTCGCACCGTCGCGCATCTATCTGCAGGAGCCCGACAAGGTGCCGAAGGTGATGGGCTTCGGCGGCTGGATCGATAGCGGAGCGACCGGCGACTTTGAGCTCGCAGGTACCCAGTCGATGCTGCCGTATTTTCAGAACGAGCTCGGGCCGGAAGCGCGCCGCAAGGACATTCGTGCGTTAGGCGCGTTGCTATTTCTGTTGCTGACTGGAACACGGCCCGACTTGAACGCTCTGCGGGCGCGCAAGAGCGGCGAAAGCCCGATCATCGAAGTTAGGCCTGCGGCGCCGTTGGCGCTGGCGGAGATCGCTGAGAATGCGCTCGAGTTGCACGGCGCGCGCCCGTTTGGCACGGCGGCGCAATTTCGCAACGCGTTGACGACTTTCTTGTGGGGCAATCGCGGCAACCAGCCGTCGAGTGCGCTGACGATCACCGGCATGCCGGCGCGGGTTGAAATCGTTCCGACTGCGCAGATTCGTATCGCCACGGTTGGAATGCAATCGACGATGCGAGTTAACCGACAGGCGCCGTCGCGTACGGGCAGCCCCATGGCGCTCGCGGCAGCGGCGTGCGCGATCGCGCTGATGGCTGCCTTCGGCGCAGCGTGGCATGGCGCCAGCGGGCCGTCCGCGGCACCACCTTCGTCAAAGGGCGGAACGCAAGCACCGTCGGTTCAACCCGCTACGGACGGCGTCGCGCCAGTAGCGACGCAGGCGCTGGACTCAGCTCCGGCAGACTCAACCGTGCGAACCGAACCCGCGCCGCACTCGCCCAACGCGCGCAACGCTTCCCGCCCCACGAAGCCGACCGCTCCCGGCGAGAAAGGTCTCGTCGTATTTGCCGTAGCACCCTGGGGCGAAGTGTTCGTCAACGGCGCCCGCGAGGGAACGACACCGCCGCTGGCTCAACTGCAGTTGCCTGCCGGGCGCCATACGATTGAACTGCGCAACGGGCAGCGCCAGCCGTACGTCGCGCAGATCGACGTAGCGCCCGGGCGCCCACTACGAATCAGTCACCTCTTCCAATGAGGTTTTTTGTGGTCCGCCTTCGTCGAGCGATTGTCGTGATCGTGGCCGGTGTGGCATTCGGCGGCTGCGCATTGTTGGAACCGCCACGCGAGCCGCCTCAGGCGCCGCCTCCATCGATCAGCATCGCCCGCCTGTACGAACAACCGGCCGAGCGCTCGTTCATCAACGGCATGCGTTTTTACGAGGACGGCCAGTACGAGCGCGCCGAAGTGATGTTCAAGCGCGCACTCGCCGATGGACTACGCGACCGCAATGACATGGCCGCAGCCAACAAGCACCTCGCGTTCATTGCGTGCGCCTACAGCCGGCCATCGGAATGCGAGTCAGCCTTCCGCGCTGCGTTCACCGCCGATCCGAGCTTCAGACTGACGGATGCCGAAGTCGGTCATCCGCTGTGGGGGCCTGTATACAAACGGGTCGCTGCCGAGCAAGCGAAGGCGTCGAAGAAGTCCTAGGCCGCCGAGCCGCAGCGACCGAAGTGTTCTCTCCCCGCCTTTTTACTGCGCGCGTACGCGCGGCCGCTCCGAAGGGAGGCGCCCAACTAATGCGACGAGTGCACGTGCGAGCCGCACGCTCGCGTACATGAGGAGCTGGGCTTAGAAGCCGATCCGCGTCTTTTTCGCAGCGCGCTCTTCGGTGATGTCGTCGGGGCGAACTTCATTGCGCCCGGCCAGTTTCGCAGTACCGAATGCGGCCAATAGCACGCGCCGCATTTCGCGCGGCTTCAACCTAGCAAGTCGGTTCAGACCTTCAGCCGAAAGTTCATCGGGAAACGCGCGACCCCAGGCGTGCTCGCCGCGCAACTCGTCGTAAATGCAGCGGGCAATGCGGCGCGAGCCTTCATGATCCGGCGGATCGATCGCGTACACGTTCATCCGGTTCAGGATCGGCGACGGGATCGAGTGCGCGTCGTTTGCAGTAGCAATCCACACAACGTCAGAAGCATCGATCGGTACCTCGACAAACTCATCGACGAAGTCGGTCGCGGTGTCGTGTTCGAGCAGCGTGTACAGGCTGCCAAGCGGGTCGTACTGGGTATCGCTGCCGGCCTTGTCGATTTCATCGACGACGATCACCGGGTTGGCGTAGTCGCCGTTGACCAACGCGTCGAACACTTTGCCGGGCTTCGCGTTCTTCCACTGTGCCGACGCGCCGGAGAGGATCCAACCCGCAGTCAGCGAGCTCATCCCGATGAAGTTGTAGCCGGTGCCGAGCAGCTTTGCGAGGCGGCGCGCGAAGTGCGTCTTGCCGATTCCCGGTTCGCCCAGCAGCAAGATAGGCTCGAGCTCGAGCGGATCGTCCGATGACAAACATAGCGCCAGCTGCTTTCGAATGTCCTGCAGCGGCGCTTCGAAGTTCGGCAGCTCGTTGATCAGCGCATCGATGTCGGGCAGCGCCGCCGGCTTGGTCACGAACCGCTGGCCCCCGCTGCGGATCATCTTGACGTAGGTCGCTCGCAGCGCCTCGCTAGCGCTGGCGCCGAGCTCCTGCAGGCCGGTGAGCGCGTCTTCAACGCGCAACACCTGATAGACGTCCTTGAACCCTGCGATCGCGATCGGCGATGGAATCACTGCAGGCACGCTCATACAGACCTCCGTTCACGCTGCATTCGAATCAACGCGAAAGCACGTAAACGGTATACATGTAAAACCCTGCCCGGTAGAAGCCAAAAAGACTACTAAAGCGTGAATGCAACAAAGCACTCGCGTGCGGCGAGTGCTAACGCGGTGCGAAAGCGTGCTAATTCGCCGGTGACGATCTGAACGCGAAGGCCTTGCCGTCGAGGAACAGGTATTCAACGCGCATCAGGCGCTTGTTGCCGTCGGCCAAGCCATAGCCGATCACTTCGATTCGATCGCCGACCTTGGGTGGTTGCGACAAGCCCCATTGCTGCATGCGCGACAGCGGAGCGAACTCGATTTCCCACACGCCCGCCGCGTTGGCCGGCACCTGCGTTTTCTTCAGGATGCCGGCAGCGTCGACGGATTGTTGTTGCGCTGGCAGAGTGCGCGCTGCGAAGCCCTCGGGCAGCTTGCTCGCATCGACACGCAGCATCGCTTCAGCGTGCGGGTTCTGCCACCGTACCTGCGTAAGCGTTCCACTGAGGTACAGCGGCTTGTCCTGATCAAAGCTAGACCAGCCGTGATGCGCCAGCACCGGCGCTGCCAGCAGTGCACCGGCAAGAAGATGAAGAATGTGGCGACGCTTCATGACACCTCCCTATATGTAAGCAATCAAACGGCCGCAGGCAATTACACCGAGCCAGAGCAGCAAAGAGAGCAAGGATTGCGCCTTGGCAACGCCGTCGTGCAATACGAGGCTGTGGCGTCGATGGAACCACCAGGCGTTGGCTCCCGCCATCAGGATCAAACCCATCTTTATCTGAAAAGGCCGGTTAACAATGAGCTCCGTCGCGTTCGAAATCAACATCAAAACACCGACCACCACCGCCACTGTGAACGCCACCAGTGCGACCGGTACCGCCAACCTGGCCAGCGGCGGCAACGGCACTGCCGGTGCAGCACCGAACACGCGCAGCTCGAGCAACATCAACGCACCGAATACAGTCGCGAACGCTGCAATGTGGATCGTTTCGAGCGCTGGATAGGCCCACACCGAACGGCGAATCGCCTCCGACAGCGGCCAGGCTTCGATCGCGGTCAGTACTGCGCCTTCTGCGGACATTCACCCGTTCTGGCTTCTGGCTAGCGCCGTCGCGCGCCGCCGAGTAAAGAACCGAGTACGCCGCGCGTAATTTCACGTGCGATCGAAGAGCCAACCGACCGTGCCGCGCTCTTGCTCATCGCTTCGACCATCCCTTCGCGCCGGCCACCCCGCGGACCCGTGGAACCGAACAGAATGTCCCCAAGGCCACCCATGATGCCGCCACCCGCCGGTGCGGGTGCCGCTGCGCCTGGCTTGCCTCGAACGTCACCCGCTCGCGCCGGCGCACTCTCGGCGCGCGCCTTCAACATCTCGAACGCGGAGTCGCGATCGACGGTTTTTTCATACACGCCGGCGACGATCGAATCCTTGACAAGCTGTGTGCGCTGATCCGGCGTAATCGGGCCGATCTGCGAACCCGGCGCCAGCACCCATGCGCGCTCCGTGATGCCGGGTGTGCCCTTCGCGTCGAGAAAGCTACACCAGCGCCTCGCCGACCGCAAGCTCCGAAGATCGCCTTCTCGCATGTCGATCTTCGGATTGGCGCGCATCGTTTCCGCCGCCGATTTCACCGCCTTCTGATCGCGCGGGGTGAATGCACGCAACGCGTGCTGCACACGGTTGCCGAGCTGGCCGAGTACCTTGTCCGGAATGTCGAGCGGATTCTGCGTCACGAAGAACACGCCAACGCCCTTCGAGCGAATCAGCCGCACCACCTGCTCGACCTTCTCGAGCAACGCCTGCGGCGCATCGTTGAACAGCAGATGCGCCTCGTCGAAGAAAAACACCAGCTTCGGCTTGTCGCGATCCCCAACCTCGGGCAGATTCTCGAACAACTCGGCCAGCAGCCACAACAGGAAGCTTGCGTACAGCCGCGGGTTGTTCATCATCTTGTCCGCAGCCAGAATGTTGACGACGCCCTTGCCGTCGGCCGTCTGCATCAGGTCGGCGATGTTCAAGCATCGGCTCGCCGAAGAAACGATCGCCGCCCTGCTCTTCGAGCTGCAGCAACCCGCGCTGAATCGCGCCGATGGACGCCGAAGACACGTTGCCGTACTGCGTCTTGAACTGCGCCGCGTTGTCACCGACGTACTGCATGCATCGCGCGCAAATCCTTCAGGTCGAGCAGCAGCAGGCCGTTGTCGTCGGCGACCTTGAATACCAGCGACAGCACCCCTTCCTGCGTCTCGTTGAGATTTAGCAGCCGCGCAAACAGCAGCGGCCCCATGTCGGACACGGTCGCACGCACCGGATGGCCCTGCTCGCCCCAGACGTCCCACAGCGTCACCGGCGACGCCTGCCACTTCGGTTCGGGCAGCGAATGCTCGGTGAGCCGCGCCTTCATCTTGTCGTTCAACCTGCCCGGCCGCCGCGATACCGGTGAAATCACCTTTGATGTCGGCCATGAACACCGGCACGCCGATACCGCGAAAAGCTCTCGGCCATCTTCTGCATCGTCACCGTCTTGCCGGTGCCGGTCGCACCGGTAACGCATCCGTGGCGATTTGCCAGCGCCGGCAGCAGCGCGAGTTCGGTATCGCCCGACATTGCAATCACAAGCGGTTCAGCCATCGACGCCTCGAGTCACAGTTGTTTCGCAAAGCGTAGCCGAACCGGCACGTCACGGCGTACGAGGCACCGCTTGTTACACTCGCGCCCCTTTCCAAAGCGCACGTTTTTATGGCCGGACATTCAAAGTGGGCCAACATCCAGCACCGCAAGAACCGTCAGGACGCGAAGCGCGGTTCTCTTTGGACCAAGATCATCCGTGAAGTGACGGTAGCGGCGCGCGACGGCGGCGCCGATCCGGGGATGAATCCGCGCTTGCGCCTGGCGCTTGAAAAAGCGCGGCTCGGCAACGTACCCAAGGACAAGCTCACCGGCGCGATCCAGCGCGGCGCCGGCAAGCTCGAGGGCGTCAGTTACGAGGAGATTCGCTACGAGGGATATGGCATCGGCGGCGCGGCGCTGATGATCGACGCGCTGACCGATAACCGCGTGCGCACCGTCGCTGAAGTGCGGCACGCGCTTGCCAAGCACGGTGGCAACCTCGGCACCGATGGTTCGGTCGCGTTCAACTTCAAGCATTGCGGGCAACTGCTCTTTGCACCCGGCACGTCTGAAGAAAAAGTGATGGACGTCGCGCTCGACGCCGGCGCGGAAGACGTGATCGCCAACGACGACGGCACGGTTGAAGTGATCTCGGCACCGGCCGACTTCGAAAAGGTGCGCACGGCACTCGACAGCGCGGGACTGAAGCCCGAACTCGCCGAAGTCACGATGAAGCCATTGGCAGAAACGGTACTGACGGGTAATGACGCCGACAAGATGCAGAAGCTGCTGGACATCCTCGAAGACCTCGACGATGTGCAGCAGGTCTACACAACCGCCGCGATCGCGCAATGAAGCTGCTGGTGATCGGCGGCGGCGGTCGCGAGCACGCGCTCGCGTGGAGGCTGGCTCGCTCGGCACGCGTGCAAAGCATATTCATCGCGCCGGGTAACGGCGGCACGGCGCGCGATAAGCGATTTCAGAACATTCCGTATGAACGCAATGAAATGCTGGCCGACTTCGCGCAGCGCGAAGGTGTTGCCTTCAGCGTGGTCGGACCCGAAGCTCCGCTCGCATCCGGCGTAGTGGATGTCTTTCGTTCGCGTGGCCTGCGCATCTTCGGCCCGACGCGGGCTGCGGCGCAGCTGGAGAGTTCCAAGGACTTTGCCAAAGCATTCATGCAGCGCCATCGAATTCCAACGGCGCAACACCGGACGTTCACTGACGCCGCACTCGCCCGCGCCTATGTATTCGAACGTGGCGCGCCGATCGTGATCAAGGCGGACGGTCTGGCCGCCGGCAAGGGTGTCATCGTCGCGACGACACTCGATGATGCCCTTGCAGCGATCGATTCGATGTTGATCGACAACCGGCTGGGCGCCAGCGGTGCGCGGGTCGTCGATCGAGGAATTTTTGACCGGCGAGGAAGCAAGCTTCATGGTCATGTCGGACGGCAAGAACGTGCTCGCGCTTGCCACCAGCCAAGATCACAAGCGCTTGCTGGACAACGATCGCGGGCCGAACACCGGCGGCATGGGCGCGTATTCGCCGGCCCCGGTTGTGACGCCAACGCTGCACGCCAAGGTGCTACGAGAAATCATCATGCCGACCATCAACGGCATGGCTTCCGAAGGCAACCCATTCAGCGGATTCCTGTATGCGGGACTGATGATCGATCAACAGGGCGAAGCGAAGACGGTCGAATTCAACAGCCGCTTGGGCGATCCGGAAGCCGAGGTCATCTTGTTGCGTTTGAAGTCGAGCCTGGCGTCTTTGATCGATGCTGCGATCGACGGCCGGCTCGATCAGGTCGAGGCCGAATGGGATCGCCGTACAGCGCTCGGCGTCGTGGTCGCTTCCGCCGGCTACCCTGACCGTCCGCGCAACGGCGATACGATCACGCGCTTGCCCAACGACGATGACGACTGCGTCACATTTCACGCCGGGACAGCATTTGAGGGTGAACAACTCGTGACCCGCGGTGGCCGCGTGCTGTGCGTCACGGCCCTGGGGGATACAGTGCGCGCGGCACAGAAACGCGCGTACGACGCGGTCGATGAAGTCGCGTTTGACGGTATGCAGTTTCGCCGCGACATTGGGCATCGTGCCCTCGCTAATCGCGTCGAAAACAAGCGTTAGGATTGTTGATGACCGATACGCCGTACACCGTTGAACAACACATTGCGCTGAAGCGCGTGTCGGCGATTGCGCCGGCGCCGGACGGCTCATGGCTCGCTGTGGCTCTACAGCGGCTCGATCGTGAAGGTACCAAGTACGCATCAGACCTCTGGAAAGTACCCACCGACGGTAGCGATGCGACGCAACTGACGCGCGGTGACAACAAGGACACCGCACCCTGTTTCCGCCGCGACGGTGCGCTTGCGTTTCTGTCGAACCGGCAACCGAACGAAGTCAAGCCCGACGACGATGCCGACAAGCGCACGCAGGTCTGGCTGATGCCCGCCGCCGGGGGAGAACCGCAGCAGTTAACCGATGAACCACTGGGCGTAGACGCGTTCAAGTTTGCGAAGAACGCCGACCGACTGATCGTGCTGGCTTCGGTGCTCGACGGCGTCGACCACGACAAGCAACGCGAAACCGCCAAGGAACGTGACAAGCAAGGCTCGAGCGCGCGCCACTTTCGGAGCCAGCCGGTGCGGCATTGGGATCACTGGCTGCACGAAAACGACAACATGGCGAACACGCACGTCATCGCGTATTCGCCGGATGGCAAGACTCGCGTCGATCTGACGCCGGCCGCACGGCGAGAGATGTCGGTCGAGCCGGGATTCGACGTTTCGCCGGACGGCACGCAAGTCGCTGTGACCTGGCAAAGCACCGGCGACGATCGAGAAACCGATACGGCGATTGCGCTGATCGATGTCGAATCGAAGCGCATGCGCATCGTCGGCGCGGCGACCAACAGCAACACCGAGTCGCCGTTGTACGCGCCGGACGGCAATACGCTCGCTGCGATTCACGTCACGCGTTCCCCGACGATTGTGATGCGCCCAACGCTGACGCTGATCGATGTAGCGAGTGGTTCTCTGCGCGAAGTCGCCAAAGACTTCGACGCCTGGCCGGACATCGGCGATTGGTCGGCCGACGGCAAGCGCCTGATCGTCGGCGCCGACATCGCGGGGCATGTTCCCGTGCTGACGATCGATATCGCGAGCGGCAAGGCCGAACGGATCACCGCCGAACGCGAAGGAGGCAGCCACACCGATCTGAGCGTCCTGCCCGACGGCCGCATCGCGGGTATTCGGTCGACGTTTCTCGAGCCGCCCGAGGCGTTCGTCGTCGCCGCCCAGGCCGGCGCTCCGCCGCAGACACTCGCGCACCTATCCGGCTACGACTATCCCCACTGGGCGGAAGTCGAAAACCTGACGGCGAAATCAACCGATGGCGTCGAGGTGCAGTACTTCGTGGTCAAACCGAAGAATGCGCAAAGGCGCCTGCCGACACTGCTTTGGATTCACGGCGGCCCGATCGGTATGACCGCCGATGCGTGGCACTGGCGCTGGAATCCGCTGCTCGCCGTCTCGCAGGGCTATGCCGTCGTGCAGCCGAATCCGCGCGGCTCGACCGGCTTTGGCCAGCCGTTCGTGCAGGGAATCTGGGGCAACGTATGGGGCGATCAGTGCTACAAGGATTTGATGGCGGTGACCGACGCCGTTGCCGCGCGCGCCGACGTGGATCCGAATCGAATGATGGCAATGGGGGGCAGCTTCGGCGGCTACATGACCAACTGGATCGGCACCCAAACGCAGCGCTTCAAATGCCTGATCACGCATGCATGCGTGACGACGATGGCGCAGTTCACTGGTACCACAGATCACCCTGCGTGGTGGTACCTCGAGATGGGCGGCGAGGATCCGTACGCCGATCCCGCCGCCTACGACCGCTATGCGCCGATCCGCCACATCAAGCAATGGAAGACACCGGCGCTGATCATTCACGGCGAGAAGGACTACCGCTGCCCGATCGGCGAGGGCCTGAACCTGTTCGAAGCGCTGCAGTATCACGGCGTGCCGTCGGAGATGCTGGTGTTTCCAGACGAGAACCACTGGATCATGAAGCCGCGCAATATCGTCGCGTGGTACGACACGGTGTTGAGCTTTATCAAGCGCTACCTTTCGTGACCGCTGAATTCATCGATAGTCAATCAGTTCGCGAGTATCTGCTCGGCCTGCAGCAACGCATCGTCGAAAAGTTCGAAACGCTGGACGGCGCGCCCTTTGGGTACGACGTTTGGGAGAAGCCGGCCGACGCTCAGCTGGGTGGCGGCGGCCTGACGCGAATCATCGAGAACGGCAGCCTGCTCGAGCGCGGTGGTGTCGGCTTCTCGCATGTCGTGGGCAAGACGTTGCCCCCATCGGCCAGCGCGCAGCGGCCGGAGCTGGCCGGACGACGCTTCGAGGCACTCGGCGTCTCGCTGGTATTTCATCCGCGCAATCCGCACGTGCCTACCGTTCACATGAACGTTCGGTTCTTCATCGCGAAAGCGAAAGAGCAGCCCGACGTTTACTGGTTCGGAGGCGGCACCGACCTGACGCCGTACTACGGGTACGAGGAGGATGCGCAGCATTTTCACGCGACGTGCAAGCATGCGCTACAGCCCTTCGGTGCCGACAAATATCCGCGCTTCAAGAAATGGTGCGACGAATACTTTTACCTGAAGCACCGCGACGAGCCGCGCGGCATTGGCGGCGTGTTCTTCGATGACTTTCACGAGCCGGGGTTTGCGCAGAGCTTCGCCATGCAGCGCGCGATCGGTGATGCGTTTCTCGATGCGTACGTGCCGATCGTCGAGCGCCGGAGAGATGTGCCGTACGGCGAGCGCGAGCGCGAGTTTCAAGCGTACCGGCGCGGCCGGTACGTTGAGTTCAACCTCGTCTTCGATCGCGGCACGCTGTTCGGGCTGCAATCCGGCGGCCGCACCGAATCGATCCTGATGTCGCTACCGCCGGTCGTGCACTGGAAATACGACTGGCAGCCTGAGCCGGGGACGCCGGAGGCGCGTTTGTATTCGGATTTCCTGCGCCCGCGCGAATGGGTGTAGCAGGCGCACCGGTCGGATTGCTCGGCGGCAGTTTCGATCCAATCCATCTTGGTCATCTGCAATTGGCGCGCGACGCTCTGAAACAGCTGCCGCTGGACGAAATTCGCTTCATTCCGGCTGCGCAACCTTGGCAGAAAGGTCCAATGACCGCTGCCGAGCATCGTGCGCGGATGGTTCAATTGGCGATTGCCGGCGAGCCGCGCTTCGCGCTCGACATGCACGAGATCCAGCGCGGGGGAACAACGTACACGATCGACACGCTGCGTGACCTCCGCTTAGCATTGCCCGATTGCCCATTGGTATTGATCATGGGCTCGGACCAGTTCGCGCGGTTTGACACCTGGCACAGCTGGAAACAGCTCATCGAGACAGCGCATATCGCCGTCGCGCAGCGCGCCGGCATATCGCTGCAACAAGGCCCGGCCTTGCGTGCCGCCCTAGATGCGCATCGAGGTAACGCCGCGTCGATCGCCGGGCGCGGCGGCGGCAGCATCGTCGAATTCGCCATGACGCCGGTCGAGGTGTCGGCCACCGAGGTTCGGCGCTTGCTCCGCGAACCGGCATCCACCGAAAGGGCGCAGCGTCTGTCCGCGATGGTTCCTGCCGTCGTGCTCGACTATATTGAATCGCATCATTTGTATCGGACCTGATTTGGATATCAGAAAACTGCAACGCCTGGTCGTCGACGCGCTCGAAGACGTAAAGGCACACGACATCAAGATCTTCAACACCGCCGAGCTATCCGACATGTTCGAGCGCGTCGTCGTCGCCAGCGGGACCTCAAACCGGCAGACCCGTGCGCTGGCATCGTCGGTCGTCGAGAAGGTCAAGGAAGCCGGCGGCGATATCGTCAGCGTCGAGGGCGCGGATGCGGGCGAATGGGTACTGGTCGACTGCAACGACGTGATCGTGCACATCATGCAACCGGCCTATCGTGCCTACTACAACCTGGAAGAAATATGGGGCGGCAAGCCGGTGCGGCTCAAGTCTTCCGCGGTAACGACGAAGAAGTCCTTAGGTAGAGCGAAAAGAGCAGCATCGCGCAGTGCGTGATGAGGATCACGATCGTCGCGGTGGGCCAGCGGCAGCCGGCGTGGGCCGATGCAGCGGTCAATGAATATCTGTCCCGGCTTCCCGCCGAATTTGAAGTGGAGTGCAAGCTTGTGAAAGCCGAAAGCCGCACCGGCAACGCTCCCGTCGCACGACTGTTAAGCGCGGAGGCGGCGCGCATTCGCGCTGCGGTGCCCCGCGGCTCGGGCCTGATCGCTCTCGATGAGCATGGCAAGGACTGGACGACGCAACAACTCGCCGACTATCTGCAGCACTCACGCGACTCCGCCGACGACGTTGCATTTGCGATCGGCGGTGCAGACGGACTCGATCCCGGTTTGAAGCGTGAAGCACGAATGCGGGTGCGCCTATCGAGCATGACGCTGCCGCACGCTCTAGCGAGGGTCGTACTCGCCGAGCAGCTCTATCGAGCGTGGTCGATGCTGGCCGGGCATCCGTATCACCGCGCTTAACACAACTCATGCCAGGCACCCTGTACCTCGCATCACGCAGCCCGCGCCGGCGCGAGCTACTAAAGCAGATCGGAATCAAATTCGATCCCCTGTTGCTGCGGCTGGCGAACCCGCGCGGGCCCGATGTTGATGAATCGCAGCATGCCGGAGAGTCGTGCACCGATTATGTTGAGCGCACAGCACGCGAAAAAGCGTCCTTCGGCCTCAATGTATTGCGGATGCGATCGATGCTGTATCGGCCGGTATTGTCGGCCGACACTATCGTGATCGTCGACGACGGCGTTCTCGCCAAACCCGAAAATGTCGAGCAGGCGCGCGAGTTCATGCGCAAGCTGTCTGGCCGCACGCACGAAGTGCATACCGCGGTGGCGCTCGCGATGGAAGGCTCGTTGACGACGGCAACATCCATATCGCGGGTGACGTTGCGGGCACTGACCAAGGACGAGATCGAGCGCTACTGCGCGACGCCGGAACCGTACGACAAAGCCGGCGGCTACGCGATTCAGGGGCTCGCATCGATCTTCATCGAGCGCCTGGAAGGAAGTTATTCAGGGGTGATGGGTCTGCCGCTGTTCGAAACGGCGCAACTGCTTTGTAAGGCGGGATTGAAAGTGCTGTGAGACAAAGGGAACGGCCCACCGTGTTTGACGGCGAGCCGTCCCACCGGAAACGACCTTCCTACTTCTTCGCCGGCGCTGGCGCTGCCGGTGCTTTCCCTTTGTCCGCCATGGCCTTGCACTGAGCGTCCTTGTCCGCGTTTTTCATCTTGGGGTCTTTCGCGACCGCGTCCGCGTAGGTCTTGCAATCCGCTGCCGTCATTGGTGCCGCCTTCTGCTGAGCAGCGACGCCAGCTGCTGCGAGGCCTAGGCAGCAGGCGATCGATACGGAAGCTAGGGTCTTCATCAGTTCTCTCCTGGTTGTGGTTGGATGCAGTTGGCGCCCCAACGCAAGCGCCGGGCCGTTCACATGCAGTACAAGCATAACCTTATGCGCTTACTGAGTTCAAGCGCGATCGCAATAGGGATCGCCTCAAGTGCCTGCGATACCATCGACGCAAATCCCATGGAAGACATACTTATAAACATCACTCCACAGGAAACGCGCGTGGCGGTGCTGCTCGCTGGCGTTGTCCAGGAGTTGCACATCGAGCGCAGCGCGGCGCGCGGCATCGCCGGCAACATCTACCTTGGAAAGATCGTGCGTGTGCTACCAGGGATGCAGTCGGCATTCGTCGACATCGGACTCGAGCGCGCCGCGTTTTTGCACGTAGCCGACATCTGGGAATATCGCCAGGTCACGCCCGAGAAACCGCTACCGATCGAACGCCTGATTCACGAAGGCGAAACCCTGTTGGTGCAGGTGGTCAAGGATCCGATCGGTACCAAAGGCGCGCGTCTGTCGACGCAAGTCAGCATCGCCGGCCGCATGCTGGTCTATTTGCCCCAGGATCCGCACATCGGAATCTCGCAGCGCATCGAGAACGAAGAGGAACGCACGCAGCTGCGCGAGATGCTGCAACGGCTGGTGCCGCCGGACGAGCGCGGCGGCTACATCATTCGCACCAGCGCCGAAGACGCCACCGAAGCGGACCTTGCAAACGACCTCGAGTATTTGCGCGTGCTTTGGGGGCGCATCCAGGACCGCCGCGGCGAGAGCACCGCACCGGCGGTTCTGTATCAGGAACTTTGGCTGGCGCAACGCATCTTGCGCGACGTCACGACCGAAGCGACGGCCGCGGTGCAAATCGACTCGCGCGAGAACTTCCTGAAGCTGGAACAGTTCGCGCGGCAGTTCGTGCCGCGCGTCGAGGCCAAGCTCAGCCACTACACCGGTGAGCGACCACTGTTCGATCTGCACTCGATCGACGCGGAGATCGAACGAGCACTGGCGCGCCGGGTGGAGCTGAAGTCCGGTGGCTATCTGATCATTGATCAGACCGAGGCGATGACGACGGTCGATGTGAACACCGGCGGCTTCGTCGGGACACGAAATTTCGACGACACAATTTACAAAACCAATCTGGAAGCCGCGCAGGCGATCGCGCGGCAATTGAGGCTGCGTAATCTCGGCGGCATCATCATCATCGACTTCATCGACATGCTGACTACCGAGCACCAGGACGCCGTGCTGGCCGAGTTCAAGAAAGCGCTGGCGCGCGACCGCACCCGCATGACAGTCAGCGGATTCACGCAGCTTGGCCTGGTCGAGATGACGCGCAAGCGCACGCGCGAGTCGTTGGCGCACATCTTGTGCGAGCCATGCCCGATGTGCCAGGCGCGCGGCCAGGTGAAAACGGCGCGCACGATGTGCTTCGAAATCCTGCGTGAGATATTGCGCGAGTCGCGCCTGTTCGACGAGACGCGCGAGTTCCGCATCCTTGCATCGCAGCAGGTGATCGATCTGTTCCTCGAAGACGAATCGCAATCGCTCGCCATGCTGTCGGATTTCATCGGCAAGCCGGTGTCGATGCAGGTAGAGACCGTGTACTCGCAAGAGCAGTACGACGTCGTGCTGATGTGAAGTTGGCAACCGTCGTGACTAGCGGCACCTTGCGAACTCTGTTGATCGTGGCAACGCTCGCCGGTGGCCTCGCCGCCGAAGTCCACATGGATGTCATCGGGCAAAGCGTCATCGGTCTGGTGGTTTGGCTGGCTCTGTTCTCGCTGCTGAATGATGTCGACCCGAACGAGCGATTCGCGCTGATGGCGTGCCTGGTGATCGCGACCCTGGGCGAGATGTTCCTGTCGCTTGTCTGGGGCCTGTACACCTATCGCCTCGGGAATATTCCGCTGTTTGTGCCCCCCGGGCACGTGCTGATGCTCTTACTTGGGCTTTCGCTGGCGCGCCGGATGCCCGACGCCGTAGCGCTCGCCATCATCGGTGGCGCAGGCGCCTACTCGCTTTTGGCAGCCGCGGCCGGGATCGACACTTTCGGAGTTCTCCTATTCGGTGTGCTTGCCGCCGCATCGCTTGCGATGCCGAAGCAGCGGACACTCTATGCGAGCACATTCTTGCTTGCGCTGGCGCTTGAGTTGTACGGCACCTGGCTAGGCAATTGGAGTTGGGCGCGCGAAGTCCCTGTTATGGGATGGGTGACAACCAATCCGCCGTTGGCGGCCGGCGCGTTCTACTGCGCATTGGACGCCCTGGTGGTATGTGCGTCGATGCAGCTGTGCCGCACTGGTCATGAGTACTTGGGTGGGCGTAAGCGTTTGGCGTAGCGGCGGTTGTTGTGTCGTCGCGGGGCGCCAGCGTTGGGCGAAGCTGGCCTGCCTGGGCGTCGGGCACTGAAGTGCCAACCACTGCGGTACTCACAACGCCGGCGCGAAATAAGGCTAAAGCGTTATTTCGCTCAACGGCCCCGGCGTTGCTCCGTTCCTCGGGCGACGCCCCGAAGGCAGGCCCGCTCCGCCCAACGCTTGCGCTGAGACACTCTCACTTAATGTGGGGGAAAGAAAAAACATCTCGTGCGAGGGCAATGTCGCGACAGCAGCGGCTGGCGCAGATGCGCCGCCTTTTCGTCGTCGCCCGAGGAACGGAGCCGAGCCGGGGCTTTTAAGCGAAACAGCGCTTTAGCCCTGTTTCGCGCCGGCTTGGCGAGTACCGCAGTGGTTGGCACTTCAGTGCCCGACGACGTAGGCGGCGCAGCTGCGCCAGCCGCTGCTGCATGGCTATGACACGTCAACTTCTCGTGTCTTTCTTTCTAGGCACACGCCCCAAAAGATAGAACTCATCGTTCGGCCGCATTCCGATCATGTTCGCCATTCGGTTCGACAACGCAAAAAAAGCCGCGATCGCGCCGATGTCCCAGATGTCTTCATCGCTGAACCCATGCTTGCGAAGCGCTTCGAAGTCGGCGTCGTCCATCGTCGATGATCGCGGTCGCGACCTTCATCGCGAATGCCAGCATCGCTTTCTGCCGCGGCGAAATGTCTGCCTTGCGATAGTTGACTGCGATCTGGTCGGCGATCAGCGCTTGCTTTTCGTACACACGCAGGATCGCGCCGTGCGCGACGATGCAGTACAGGCAATCGTTAGCGCCACTGGTGGCGACGACGATCATTTCCTTTTCGCCTTTCGTGAGTCCTGCGTCGCGCAGCATCAGCGCATCGTGATACGCGAAAAATGCTCGGCATTCGTCGGGACGATGTGCCAGCGTCAGGAACACATTCGGAACGAACCCTGCCTTTTCCTGCACTTCGAGCATGCGGGCGCGCAGGTCCTCGGGCACGTCATCGATCGACGGCACCGGATAGCGGCTGATGGGTCGCTTTGCAATATCGAGGGTTGTCACTTGATCTGCTCCGAAACGTGCTCGGTGGGCGGCGCGGGCGAATGCGTCGCGAATTGAATCTCGTACAAATGGGCGTACAGCCCTCCCCGCGCCAGCAACTCGCGATGGCTTCCGACCTCGACGATGCGCCCATGTTCGAGAACGACGATTCGATCGGCGCGCTCGATCGTCGAAAGGCGGTGGGCGACCACGAACGTCGTTCGACCGTGCATCAGCCTCTCGAGCGAAGTCTGGATGTAGCGTTCGGACTCGGAGTCGAGCGCCGAAGTCGCTTCGTCGAGCAACAGAATCGGTGCATCCTTCAGCAGGGCACGCGCGATCGAGATTCGCTGGCGTTGCCCGCCCGAAAGCCTGCCTGCGCTTTCGCCGATCGGCATATCGAAACCTTTCGGCAGCGATTCGATCAGCGGCAGCAGAAACGCTGCCTCGGCCACTTCCCTGACCCGCTCCTTGGACGCGCTTCGCTGTCCACCATAAGCGATGTTGGCGGCGACGGTGTCGTCAAACAGCACGATGTCTTGCGAAACCAACGCGATCTGCCGACGCAAGCTCGCCAGCGTCAAGTCGTGGATCGGCACGCCATCGAGCGCGATCTCGCCGGCGCTCGGGCTGATGAAGCGCGGTATCAGGTTGATCAACGTCGTCTTGCCCCCGCCGGACGGACCGACCAGGGCAATCACTTCGCCTGGCGCGACGACCAAGTCGATATCGACTAGAGCGCTGGAAGTTGTGTCGGGATAGCGAAACGAAACGCGGCGAAACTCGACCTTCCCCTGCGCCTTTTCGATCGTGCGCGAACCGGCGTCTTCCTCGGTTGGCAGATCCATCATGCTGAACACGCTTTGGGCGCCCGCCGCCATCCGTGCCAGCGGCCCATTCAGCGATGACAGATGCCGCAACGCCGGCAGTAACAGCAACGCGGCGGCCAGAAACGTAACGAAGTCGCCGGCCGATAACTGCGTATCGCGCGCTTGCCAAAGTGCGACCATCATCAGAATCGCGACGCCGAGCGCGCCCGCAATCTGCGTCAGCGGCGTCGACGCAGACCACGCGACCTGCATCCGCATCGCGAACCCGCGCAGCTTGGCGTTGATGTGGCGGAAGCGTTCGTTCTCGTAACTTTCGCCGTCGTAGATCTTGACTACTCTTCTACCTTCGTGCACTTCCTGCACCGAGCGCGTCATTTCGCCGAGCATCACCTGATTCTCGACGTTCAGCCGCCGCAAACGGCGGCTGAAAGCGCGCAGTGTCAACGCAATCACCGGCGCAATCGCCAGCGCGACCAGCGTCAATTGCCAGTTGTAATACAGGAGCATCAGCAGCAGCCCGAGCACAATAAGCGAGTCGCGCACGGCAGTGCTGAGCACCTCGGCGGCCAGATTCAGCGCATTGGTCGCCTCGTTGACGAACTTCGAAATCACGACGCTGGACGGCAACTGTTCGAATGTCGCGGCCGGCCAGCGCAACATCCGTTCGAACATCGTCATGCGCAGACTCATCAGAACCGATTGCGAGATGCGGTTCAGCAGATAAGAACTGGTGAAGGTCGCCAGACCGCGGACGATGAACAATCCGACAAATGCAAGCGGAAGCCACATGACCGTACTCGAATCACGTTCGAGCAGCGCGCGGTCGGTCAGCACGCCGGTGAGCTTCGCCAGAATCGGATCGGTGGCGGCGGCGACCGTGGTTGCCAGCAAAGCGAAGGTCAGCACTTTCCGATGGCCGAGCACCATCCGGAACAATCGGCGCAGGTTCGGGTCGTCGAGCAACCGGGGAGGCGGTTGAGACGAGCGGGTCATGGGGTCACGTGCCAAAATTCTCTCGTGCGATTACTTCTCCGACGGCCGCGCTTAGTGTATGCGAAGCACTTGCGTGCGAAGCATTCGAGCGGTCATTCGCTTCGCTCGTGAAGCCGCTGATCGTTCGGCTGCCGAATCATTTGGGGGACGCCTGCATGGCTCTTCCGGCGCTCGAGCTGCTGGCAGACCACGGCTTCGCGCTCACTCTTGTCGGCCGCGCGTGGGCCAAGGATCTGTTTTTTGCCTACCCGTGGACTTTCATTTCGTTTGCCAGCTCACGTATCCAGGCGTTGCGCGCCGTCGGAGTCGATCAAGGGCTGCTGTTCACCAACTCGTTCCGGACCGCGCTCGAGTTCCGGCTGGCGGGCATTTCGTCGACCGGCTACGCACGCAACGCGCGTTCTTGGCTGTTGGGCAAAGCTGTCGCCGTCGACGCGAACAAGCACATGGTCGAGTACTACTACGAGCTCGCTGCCGCACTCGCACGCGCATCGTCCGCCGTTCCGCGCGATCTGCGGCTACGCATCGGTGAGCCCGCTCAAGAGCGTGCTCATGATCTGCTCGCCTTGCACGGAGTGAGCGCGCCGTACGTCGTGCTCTGCCCGGTAGCGATTGGATTTCATCGCGGCAAGATGAAGGCGTGGGATGGTTTCAAGCGCCTGAATAGCGAATTGCTGGCCGCTGGACGGCAAGTCGTCGCAATGCCGGGCCCGGATGAAACCGCAACGGTGCGCAATGCGCTACCCGGAGCGATCGTGTTGCCCGAGTCGGATGTGAACACATTTGCGGCAGTCCTGGCCGGCTCCCGTCTGGTCATCGCCAATGACAGCGGCGCCGGGCACCTGGCGGCGGCGGTTGGCGCGCGCTTGGTCAGTGTGTTCGGCGTCACCGAGCCGGAAAAAACGCGGCCGTGGAGTACGCGCGCAACGCTGATTGGCTCGGGCGACGGCTGGCCGCCTTACGCCGAAGTTCGTTCCGCGATCGACGCAGCGCTTAACGGCTGATCTTGTCCGCGCTCCTGCGCCAGGCAAACCCCGAGCAGCATCGCGATCAAATGCCCTTCGTTGAAGGTATGAAAGTGCGAGCTGAACAGACTCGTCAGGCTCCACGCCAATAGCAACGCGATTCCGATTACACCAAACGGGCCGCGCACCCGTTGCCGCAGTGCCGAAGTTAAGAACCACGCGAAGGCGGCTAACCCCAGCAGGCCCGTTTCCGCAAGAATCAGCAGATACTGATTGTGCGGATCGGCAGTGAGCGTCGCTTTCCATCCCGTGTAACGCTGCGTCACCACACGTCGATATTGCTCGGAAAACGAGCCGAGCCCGTGGCCGATCAGCGGGGCGTCACGCACGATCGACGCCGCTGTTTCCCACATCACGGGCCGAATGCCCATCGGCGTTATCACGGCAGAGGTGTTGGTTTCCTGAACTTCCTGCAGCCCGCGCTCGATCCGTTGACTGACCAGCGGCGAGAGCCAGATTGCACCGCACATCGCTACGATCAGGGCGCCCATGGCAGCCAGACGCGCGCGCCGTCGAGCGATCCCAAGCGTAGCGACGAGCGATGTCACTGCGAGCGCCAGGTACGCACTGCGAGCGTAGGCGACGAACACGACGTTGGTCACCATTAACGCCGCCGCGGCTCCGCACGCCCACTGCTGCCACGAAGCCCTGGGGGCGTGCACCATCAGCACGAGCGCGAGCAGCGCCCCCGCCGTCAGCGCCATGCCCTGCGTCACGTGATTGCGCAGAATGATCCCGCCCGCAACATCGGACGTCATTTGCGCGGCGCCAAAATCAAACTGAAGAAAAGAGGCGACCGCCGCGAGGCTTGCCGCGGCGACGAAGATCGACGCAAACAGCAGTTTCGAAGAGCGCGTGTCGAAAATCGCAAGCGCAATGAACAACAAAAGGAAGTGGCGCCAGCCGGTCCACGCCTTCAGCGCTGCCAGGAACGGCGCGGTGCTCCACGTGGCCGCCAGCAGCAAAACGAGCAGAAACACTACGGCTGCGCGCCCCAGCGATTGGTGCCAAGCCAGCCTCAGCCGCCACAGTGAGGATGGTGCGGCGATGAACGCAAGCAGCATCACGACCGCAGCGATATTGGAAACTGCAGCTCCCGTAAAAGCGCCAATGGCAACCAGCGCGGCGGCGATGCGCGCGATTCCCAGTGCCCACCAATCCCGAGGCAGTTCGGTCGTTGCTGACGAAACATGGTCGACTAACTCGTCGCTTCGATCGCGCTTCAACGTCCGCCGCCACCAGCGATCCCACCGAAAGCGCAGCGCAGTCCACGCCCGGCTGCGTCCGATGCGCTTTCTGTCCAGCACGCTCGCGAAACGGCCGGTCATGCTGCCTTGCTCGACGATCGGCTCGGCGAGCCAGTAGTGAGCAATGCCCATTGCTGCATCCGCTTCGCGCACCAGCCAGTCGGCGGGCCGGGTGATCTTTTGCCGGCCGACGTATTCGAGACGCAAGCGGGCCGCACGCTGATCAACCACGATCGCATCGGTCGCGGGCAGCGCGAGGTTCGTTTTCACGAGCACCGAACCCGAGCGTTGCGAGGGCGAAACGTATTTGTTGTCACCGCAGCCCAGATAGATCATGTAGGGCTGCTCAATCGCATCGGCCGCCCGCATGGCGACGCCAAATACCTGCGTGAAATCGGCTGCGAGCATCGCATCGTCTTCGAACACGAGAATGCGCCGGTAACCTCGCGCGACACAGCGCTTCCAGGTTTCTATGTGCTTGAGCACGAGCGATTGCTGTGGCGGACCCATGTCGCTGGGAGCGAAGGTCGCCTCGATCAGCTCCGGGGCGAGCTCAGCGGCGTCGTGCTCAAACACCCATTCGAATGCGATGCCGTGCCGTTGCAGCTCGGCTTCGATGTGCGCAATGCGGTCGTGAAACGATCGCACCGACAATACGAAGACCGCGTCGACCTGCGCGTTAACGGGAGCGTGCAATCGATCGTCCGACAGTTGAATGTGAGTGGCCAGGAACCAACAGGCCAGTCCGGGAGCGTCGTTTGGACGGCTTGCAGACGGCAATTGTAGAGAAGCGCCGAGGCAAGCCGGCGACGTAAGATGCCGTTCGCCCTACCCACCGCGCAACATGAGTAACCGCCTGAGCGTAGCGATCATCACGCTGAACGAGGAACGCAATCTGGCGGACTGCCTGGCGAGCGTCGCGTTCGCCGATGAAATCGTCGTGGTCGACGGCGGCAGTCGTGACCGCAGTTGCGAGATTGCCCGCGCCGCCGGTGCACGCGTCATCGAAGAGCCCGATTGGCAGGGCTTCGGAGTCCAGAAGAATCGCGCCATCGATGCATGCTCGGGCGATTGGGTGCTATCCATCGACGCGGACGAGCGCGTGCCGCAAAACCTGCGCGCCGAGATTCAGACGGCGTTGCGCGATTCAGCCTTCGACGTCTACGAGATGCCGCGCAGCTCCTTTTACTGCGGCCGCTTTATGCGCCATTCGGGCTGGCGGCCGGATTATGTTCGAAGGTTGTTCCGGCGCGGCACCGCTCGCTTCTCACCGGCCCCCGTACACGAGTCTTTACAGACAGACAGGAGGGTGGGTCGAATGAGCGCGCCGCTCGAACATTGGAGCTTTCGCACGATGGAAGATGTGCTGGACAAAGTGAATCGCTATTCCTCGCTGTCGGCGCCGGTCGTCATTGAGCGTGGAGGTCGCCCGACCCTGCTTACCGCGATACTCCACGGGGCGGGCGCGTTTTTTCGCACGTACTTTTTGCGGCGCGGGTTTCTCGACGGCAGCCACGGCTTCATGCTGGCGGTCAGCAATGCGGAAGGCTCGTACTACCGCTATGTAAAGGCAATGCTGATTAAGCAGCAGAAGCGCAACTAACGTGGTGTTGATCTCGGTCGTCGTTGCCACTTATAACCGCCCCGATGCACTGGCCGCCGTGCTGCGCAGTCTTGGAAAGCAGGACGATGGCCGGTTCGAAGTCGTGGTCGCGGACGATGGGTCCACACCCGATACCGAAGCCATCGTCGAGAGCGCGCAGAGCGTGTCGCCCGTGCCGCTGTCGCACGTATGGCAAGAGGACACAGGCTTCCGCCTGGCTGCAGTACGCAACCGCGCCACGGCGCGCGCGCAAGGCGAGTATCTGATTTATCTGGACGGCGACTGCGTCGTCCGCCGGCACTTCGTGCGGGCTCACCGCGGCCTCGCGGAAACCGGCTGGTGCGTGACCGGCGGGCGGGTGCTGCTAAGCGAAGCTTTCACGCGCGCGGTGTTGGCGGATGGCACTGCGATCGAAGACTGGAGTCTTGCTGGTGCCGCCCTCGCCGCAGCCCAGGGCAAGGTGGATCGTGCGATGTCGCTGCCGAAATTGCCCTTGGGCCCGTTACGCAAATTGGGCGGACGCCGCTGGCAGCGCCTGAGAGGCTGCAATTTCAGCGCGTTTCGCAGCGACATTGAACGGGTCAACGGTTTCGATGAATGTTTCCAGGGATGGGGGTTCGAAGACTCGGATTTCGCTGCGCGTCTGATCGAGTCCGGTGTGCGGCTGAAAAACGGCCGCTTGGCGACCAATGTGTATCACTTGTGGCATCGCGAACACGATCGCACAGCGCACGGCGAGAACTGGCAGCGCCTGCAGGCCCGCATCAATGCGCGCGAGACGCGCGCGCAGATCGGGCTCGATCGGTATCGCTGAAGTCTCACACGTAGTTGTAGTAAGCGCGGCGCACCCGCGGCTGCATTGCGAGATCGGCCGCAAGCCGATCCTCCGGCCGCACGCGCCACTCTTCCGGCAATGCAACCTCGACGCTGCTCGCACCGTTGCTGTAGCTGATCACGATCCGGCAGCCCTGGCCCGCGTGTCCATTGGTCACGCGATACGGATTCAGCGCGTCGCGCAACCGGATCACGTCGCCTGCGCCTTCGACCTCGATCCGCAGGCGCGCTGCTGCGCGCGCTCGTGCTTCGGTCAGATCCATCAGCTCGTCGGCAGAGACCGACAAGCGCTGCGCGAATTCGTCGTTGCGTACCCTCCCGATCACGAACAGCAGTTGATCTTCTTTCAACAGCGCGCGCTTGCGGTCGTACAGCTCGGAAAAAACCATCAGCTCGAGCTGCGCAGTACCGTCTTCGAGGATGACTACGCCCATGCGCCCGCGCCGCGTGTTCTGGCTGCGGGCGGAAACGATCACCCCCGCCAGCCGCACTTGCTCACCCCTCTGTTCGCTTCGTCCGATCGACGCCGCCTGGTGTACGTTCACCAGAGGCGTCGGCGCCAGGCGGCGCGCTTCGGCGGCGAACTCGGTAAACAAGTGTCCGGAGAAGTAGTAACCGAGCGCGAGCTTTTCGTTCGACAACTTTTCGCGCTCGCTCCAGCGCGCGGCTGGCACGTAGTCGACATGCCGCGCATTGCTTTCGAACGCGCCGAACAAACTCGCCTGCCCTGCGGCGGCGGCGGCGCTGTCGGCAGCGTCGATCGCTTTTCCGACGCTCGCCAGCAAAACCGCTCGATCCTCGTTCAAACGGTCGAACGCCCCCGCGCGTACCAGCGCCTCGACCACGCGGCGGCTGACAAATTGCTTGTCGACCCGCGCGGTGAGCTCGAACAGATCGGCAAACGGCCCCCCTGACGACCGCGCTGCGATGACTGCCTCGATTGCACCGCGGCCGGTGCCCTTGATCGCACCGAGCCCGTAGCGAATCGTCTTTGCATCGACCGGCTCGAATCGATATCCACTCACGTTGATGTCAGGCGGCAGCACCTTCAGCCCGATCGCCTTGCAGTCCTCGATCAGGTCCTTGACCTTATCGGTGTCGTCCATCAGCGTCGACAAGTTGGCCGCCATGAACGCCGCCGGATAATGCACCTTGAAGTAGGCCGTTTGATAAGCGACCAGCGCATACGCCGCGCTATGGCTCTTGTTGAAGCCATAGCCCGCGAACTTCTCGATGAGGTTGAAAAGCTCCGTTGCAGTGCGTGCGTCGACGCCCTTGCCGGCGGCGCCGTCGACAAAGATCGACCGGTGTGTCGCCATCTCTTCGGGCTTCTTCTTGCTCATTGCACGTCGCAGAAGATCGGCCCCACCCAGCGAATAGCCGCCGGTCACCTGCGCGATGCGCATCACCTGCTCCTGGTACACCATCACGCCGTAGGTTTCGGAAAGGATCGGCTCGATCGATCGATGCAGTACTCGACTTTCTGCCGGCCCTGCTTGCGATCGACGTAATCGGGGATCAGGTCCATCGGCCCCGGGCGGTAGAGCGCGTTCAATGCGATCAGGTCTTCCAATCGATCGGGCTTGGCACGCTTCAGCAGCTCGCGCATGCCGCGCGATTCAAACTGGAATATCGCAGTCGTCTCGCCGCGTTTAAAAATTTCATACGTCGCGGCGTCATTAAGCGGCAATCGATCGAGCTCCAACGCAAATGACGGGTCGAGCTGCCGCACGTACTTCAACGTCAGATCCATGATCGTTAGCGTCGTCAGGCCGAGGAAGTCGAACTTCACGAGCCCAATCGCCTCGACGTCGTCCTTGTCGTACTGGCTGATCACGCCCTCGGTACCCTGCGCGCAATACAGCGGCGTGAAGTCGGTCAGCTTGCCCGGCGCGATCAGCACGCCGCCCGCATGCATGCCGACGTTGCGCGTCAATCCCTCCAGCGGCTTCGCCAAAGCGATCAGTTCCTGGTTCTCTTCATCGTTGGCAACTGCGTCGGCAAACGCTGGCTCGTGCGCCAACGCGCGCTCGAGCGTCCATGGATCAGCCGGGTTATGCGGTATCAGCTTCGAGAGTTGATCGCACTTCGTGTACGGCATGTCGAGCACGCGGCCGGCGTCCCTCACGACAGCCTTTGCGCCAAGCGTGCCAAAGGTCGCGATCTGCGACACCGCCTCATGCCCGTACTTGCGCTTGACGTAATCGATCACGCGATCGCGGTTGTCTTGACAGAAGTCGATATCGAAGTCCGGCATCGACACCCGCTCAGGATTCAAGAAACGCTCGAACAGCAATCCGTATTGCAGCGGATCGAGATCGGTGATGCGAAGCGAATACGCCACCAGCGAACCGGCACCCGATCCGCGGCCCGGGCCCACCGGGATGCCGTTGCTTTTAGCCCAGTTGATGAAGTCGGCGACGATCAGGAAGTATCCCGAGTAGCCCATCTTCGCGATCGTCGATAGCTCGAGATCGAGTCGTGCGGCATACTCGGGCCGTCGTTCGTTACGCAGGCTGTCGTCGGCGTACAGCTTCATCAGCCGCTGCTCGAGCCCCTCGGACGCCAACGCCCGGCAGTGATCGTCGAGGGTCACGCCCTCGGGCGTCGGAAACTTGGGTAGGCGCGCCGTACCCAGCTCGAGCGTCAGGTTGCAGCGCTTGGCGATCTGCACGGAATTCGCTAGCGCTACCGGTACGTCGGCAAACAGCTCGGCCATCTCCGCTTGCGTTTTCAGGTATTGCTCCGGCGTATAACGCCGCGGCCGGCGCGTGTCGTTCAACGTATGGCCTTCGGCGATGCACACTCGAGCTTCATGGGCGCGAAAGTCTGCGCGCTCCAGAAATTGGACAGGATGCGTCGCGACGACGGGCAAGTGAAGGCGAGTAGCGAGCGCCAACGCTGCTTTCGTCTGCACCGCATCACGCGCGTCGCCCGTGCGCTGCAGTTCCAGGTAGAAGCGCCCGTCAAACGACGCCGCCAGCCTTTGTGCTGCTAGCGTCGCCGCTTCCGACTTCCCGGCAAGCAAGCAGGCACCGACGGCACCGTAGCGTGCACCCGAGAGTGCAATCAAACTTTGTGCAAACCGACCGTGCCCTTCCTCGAGCCACTCGATGCGAACCTCAGCGCGGTTGCGATGCGGATTTTCGAGATAGGCGCGCGTGATCAGCTCGCAAAGATTCAGATAGCCGGCCCGGTTTTGCACCAACACCGCCATGCGGGTCGGGTTATCGCGATCCAAATCGTTGGTGATCCACAGATCGCAGCCGATGATGGGTTTGATGCCGCGTTTGCGCGCCGCCAGATAAAAGCGCACGGCACCGAACATGTTGGCGCTGTCCGTCAGCGCCAGCGCGCCCTGTCCGTCTGCCGCCGCCTTCGCGACCGCGTCCTCGATTCGAACGATGCCGTCGACGACCGAAAACTCCGAATGCAGGCGAAGATGGACAAACTGCGTGCCGCTCATCGATACGATTTTGCCATCGCGACCGTGCGGAAACTGTGGATAACCGATCGATGGCACCAATTACCGCGCATTCTCCGGCGGAAACCATCGGCACCCCTTAAATACCGGTTGTCGAACTCTTTTGTCAGCCGCAGCGAACGGCTATCGTTAGGCTAGTGGCGATACAACCCCCGCAGGGAGACCGCATGCTCCGATTGATTTTTGCCATCGGCCTGGCCGCCGCACCCTTCATCGTCGCCAGCCAGTCCATGATCTACAAGGTGCAGATGCCCGACGGTAGCGTGTTGTATAGCGACAGCGTGCCTTCCGGCGGCAAGGTGCTTGAAGAACGCGAAGCGAAAAGCACGCCGCGCGTGAATACGATTCCGAGTCAACCGGCCGCGAGCCGGACCGGAGCTCCGCCGAACATCCTGCGACCGATTAGCCCCCCCAACAAGGGCGCCGCACCTGCAGCCAACGTTGAAACCCTGGAGCGCGAGCTCGCGGTCGCGAAGCGAAAACTTGAACTCGGACGCGAGCCCCTGCCCGGTGAGAGGCGTGGCCTAGCCGGGGGAGGCAGCCGATTGACCCCGGAGTACGAGGCGCGCATTGCCGCAATGGAGCGCGAAGTTGCAGCGACCGAAGCGAAGCTCAAAGGCGCCTACGAGTCGCGGCGGAATTAGCGCGCAAGCTCCTTGAAGCGCTTCGGCGCGAGAAGCTGAAGGCCTCGGCGCCAAGGGTGTTCGTGCGCCGTGCCTTCATATGCGAGGCTTATCTTCACGGCAAGCAGGTCGCGGTGGTGAACGACGCGTGCACTTCTTTGCGCGCTTACCTCACGCACTGCGCGGCGTTGAGTCCAGCTGCTGACCATCGGCGCGACGCTCACGCGCTCGTGGGGTGCTGCGCAAAGCAGGCCGCCGCGGAGGTCGTAGGGTGGGTGGTCGCGCGGACGCTCCCCGCTAGCGCGGGGTTTCGAGTTCCGGGTTCGGAGCTCCGGGTTCGAAGCCGGGTGGCGGCGGGCGGCGTAACGGGCAGGGCACGCCTTTGCGGCTCTCGCCGAAGCACGCGAGCATCGAGATCTCGGTCGCAGCCGCCTGCGACGAGGTGATCGCCGCCGCCGCGCCCGGATGCGGCGACCTGATCGACACGCCGTTGTAGAAGATCGACGTCGGCGCGGGCGCGCCGGAGAGGATCGACGGCACGCTCGCCGGCCCGGTGAGGTCCGCCGTGCCCGCGGCGACCGTGATCTCGGTGATGCCGCTCGCGAAGTTGATCGAGGTCGCGGCGTTGCCCAGCGTGCCGCCGACGTTGCCGGCGCTCGCGGTGAGGAACGCCTGCGTCGCGGTGATCAAGTGCGTGGTTGCGTCGCGTGCGATGCTCGGCGCGCTCAACGTGACCGGGTTGCCCCTGACCGTACCGACCACCATCGCGGTCGAGTCGGTAATGCTCACCGCGGCGGCGCTCGCCGCGCCGCCGTTGGTCGAGTCCGCGTTCACCGTGCCACCAAAGCTGTTGGACGCGTTGGCAAGAGTGACCGCGCCCCCCTCGGTGGTGAACGTCGCCGCGCCCGAGCCCGCCGCTTGCGTGATCGCGCCGCTCTGCGTGATCGCCCCTCCGCCAAGCGCCGTCGCCGACAGGCTTCCGGTGCCCACGCTGACGGCGCCCAGCGTGAGCGCGCTGGCATCGGTCACCGCGACGTTGTTAGCGCCGCTGTTATTGAGCGACACCGCGCCAGTGAAGTCGTTGCCCGCATTGGTCAGCGTGATCTCCCCGGCGCCGGCGTTAAACGTCGCCGCGCCCGAGCCCGCCGCTTGCGTGATCGCCCCTGTCTGCGTAATGCCCACCGCATTGACCGTCAGTGTGCCCATGCCCACACCCGGAGGTGCCCAGCACGATCGCGTTCGTGTCGGTCACCGCCACGTCGTTGGCACCGCTATTGTTCAGGCTCACTGCGCCGATAAAGTCGTTGCCCGCATTGGTTAGCGTGATTACCCCGGCGCCAGCGTTAATGTTGGAGGGGCCCGTGATCGCCAGCGCATCGGCCTGCGTGATCGCACCGCTGTTACTCGTCGCCGACAACGCCCCGCCGACCGTGCCTTGACCCAGATTGAGCGCCCCCGTGGCCGTCACGGTGAGCGCACCGGTGTCGAGCGTGCCCAGGGTCAGCGCGTTCGCGTCCGTCACCTGCGTCGTGCCGCCGGTGAGCGACACCGCGCCGGTGAAGTCGTTGCCCGCATTGGTCAGCGTGATCGCCCCGGCGCCGGCGTTAAACGTCGCCGCGCCCGAGCCCGCCGCTTGCGTGATCGCCCCTGTCTGCGTAATGCCCACCGCATTGACCGTCAGTGTGCCCATGCCCACACCGGAGGTGCCCAGCACGATCGCGTTCGTGTCGGTCACCGCCACGTCGTTGGCACCGCTATTGTTCAGGCTCACTGCGCCGATAAAGTCGTTGCCCGCATTGGCTAGCGTGATTACCCCGGCGCCGGCGTTAATGTTGGAGGGGCCCGTGATCGCCAGCGCATCGGCCTGCGTGATCGCACCGCTGTTACTCGTCGCCGACAACGCCCCGCCGACCGTGCCTTGACCCAGATTGAGCGCCCCCGTGGCCGTCACGGTGAGCGCACCGGTGTCGAGCGTGCCCAGGGTCAGCGCGTTCGCGTCCGTCACCTGCGTCGTGCCGCCGGTGAGCGACACCGCGCCGGTGAAGTCGTTGCCCGCATTGGTCAGCGTGATCGCCGCCGCGCCGGCGGTGAAGCTCGCTGCCCCCGCGTTCAGGAGTGTCCCCTGCGCCTGGGTGATGGACCCGCCGCCGGTGTTGCCGGTGCTGGTCGCCACGGTGAGGGTACCGCCGGAGCCAGTGGTGATGCTGCGGAGTGCGGCGGCGCCGGTGCCGCCGCCCGCCGCATTGACGTTGATCGTCACGGCACCCGCGGTCGCGTTGGTGGTCGCGATCGAGCTGCCGGCGGCCATCGAGAAGCCCTCGGCCCCCGCGCCGTCCTGGTTGGCTGCGATGGTGACCGTTCCGAGGCCGGCATCGATCGCGCCGTTCAGGGTGATCCCGTTCTGCGCGTTGGCTACGATGTTGCCGGTCGTCGTCACCGCCGACACGGTCATCGTGTTCGCACTCGACACTGTCAGGGCGCCCAGCGCCTGCGTTTCACCCACCGTGCTGGGCAAGGTGACAGTGCCTCCCGTGCCTGCCGTCAGCGTCAGCGCGCGATTGTTGGCTGCTGAATCAGCATTGATCGTGGTCGTTCTGAAAGTGATGTCCGCTCCCGCCGGTGACCCTCCGGCATTCGTCGTGTCCAGCACCACGTTGGCGCCCAAAACAACGTCATCTAGCGAGATGAGCTGACCCGCTGTCGTGATCCCCGCATTTAGGGTTATCTGCTGCCCAACGGCTTGGCTGCTGTCCAAACGGATCGAGGCGTTGCCTGTGCCCGTGATCGGCCCGGCCACAATAATCCGCCCCGACGGGGCCTGGATCGTCACCGCGTCGGTGAATGTCGCCGCGTTGACCGTGATGGCGTGCGTCCCAGAGCTCCGCCCGATGGTGATGTCGCTGAAGCCGTCGGTCAGCGTAGCAATCTCCGTGGCGGAGAGAGCGAAGTCCGAGGCCGCCCCCGCCGCCCCGATCACGATCGGCCGCGCAGAGGTCACCGGCTGGAGCGTGATCGTCCCCGTTCCGGTAATCGTGTTGGCGGTCGCCCCCAGATCAATCGAGTCCGCGGTGAGGGTGATGGCTCCCGAGCCCGAGGCGATGGAGCCACCCGAGGCCAGCGTGAGGATGCCGGAGTTCCCGGTGCCGGCCGTCAGGGTGATCGCCGAGTTGCTGGGGGCGGTGGAGAGGGCGCCCGCCACCGTGATCGTGCCCGCCCCCGAGGGGCTTTGGATCGTCACCGAATCGTTGAAGGTGACCGCGTTGACCGTGATGGCATGCGTCCCAGAGCTCCGCCCGATGGTGATGCCGCTGAAGCCGTCGGTCAGGGCCGCAATCTCGGAGATATCAAGAGCAAAATCCGTTGCCGTACCCGGAGCCCCGATCACGATCGGCCTCGCCGCCGCCGCAGGCTGGAGCAGGATCGTGCTGGTACCGGATATTGAGTTGGGGCCGCCGGCCAGATCGAGAGTGTCCCCGGTCAGGGAAACGGCGCCGGACCCGGAACTGAGGGTGGCCCCGGCGTTCTGGGTAAGGGTGCCGGTGCCGGCGTTCAGGGTGATGGCTTGGTTGGTCGTCGACAGGCCGGCATTGAGGCTGATGCCCCCACTGCCGGAGGTCAAGATAATGGCGCCCGTCTCCCCCGCCGCCGAGCCGGTGGCCAGCGCCCCGTTCACCGTAATCGCCCCGCCCGCCCCCGACGCGCGTAGCGTCACCGGATCGGTGAAGGTGTGCGCCTGCACGTCCACCGCCCCCGTGCCACTGCTATGCCCCACGGTGATGGAGGAGAAGCCGTTCTGAAGCAGGTTCAGTTCGGCTGAGGTCAGGTTGAAGCCCCCGGCGGCACCATCGGCAATCCCCACGGTCCGCGCCGCGCTGGCCGGGGCCAGGGTCAGGGTGCCCGTGCCGCTGATGGTCGCGGCCAGATCGAGAGTGTCCCCGGTCAGGGAAACGGCGCCGGACCCGGAACTAAGGGTGGCCCCGGCGTTCTGGGTAAGGGTGCCGGTGCCGGCGTTCAGGGTGATGGCTTGGTTGGTCGTCGACAGGCCGGCATTGAGGCTGATGCCCCCACTGCCGGAGGTCAAGATAATGGCGCCCGTCTCCCCCGCCGCCGAGCCGGTGGCCAGCGCCCCGTTCACCGTAATCGCCCCGCCCGCCCCCGACGCGCGTAGCGTCACCGGATCGGTGAAGGTGTGCGCCTGCACGTCCACCGCCCCCGTGCCACTGCTATGCCCCACGGTGATGGAGGAGAAGCCGTTCTGAAGCAGGTTCAGTTCGGCTGAGGTCAGGTTGAAGCCCCCGGCGGCACCATCGGCAATCCCCACGGTCCGCGCCGCGCTGGCCGGGGCCAGGGTCAGGGTGCCCGTGCCGCTGATGGTCGCGGCCAGATCGAGAGTGTCCCCGGTCAGGGAAACGGCGCCGGACCCGGAACTGAGGGTGGCCCCGGCGTTCTGGGTAAGGGTGCCGGTGCCGGCGTTCAGGGTGATGGCTTGGTTGGTCGTCGACAGGCCGGCATTGAGGCTGATGCCCCCACTGCCGGAGGTCAAGATAATGGCGCCCGTCTCCCCCGCCGCCGAGCCGGTGGCCAGCGCCCCGTTCACCGTAATCGCCCCGCCCGCCCCCGACGCGCGTAGCGTCACCGGATCGGTGAAGGTGTGCGCCTGCACGTCCACCGCCCCCGTGCCACTGCTATGCCCCACGGTGATGGAGGAGAAGCCGTTCTGAAGCAGGTTCAGTTCGGCTGAGGTCAGGTTGAAGCCCCCGGCGGCACCATCGGCAATCCCCACGGTCCGCGCCGCGCTGGCCGGGGCCAGGGTCAGGGTGCCCGTGCCGCTGATGGTCGCGGCCAGATCGAGAGTGTCCCCGGTCAGGGAAACGGCGCCGGACCCGGAACTGAGGGTGGCCCCGGCGTTCTGGGTAAGGGTGCCGGTGCCGGCGTTCAGGGTGATGGCTTGGTTGGTCGTCGACAGGCCGGCATTGAGGCTGATGCCCCCACTGCCGGAGGTCAAGATAATGGCGCCCGTCTCCCCCGCCGCCGAGCCGGTGGCCAGCGCCCCGTTCACCGTAATCGCCCCGCCCGCCCCCGACGCGCGTAGCGTCACCGGATCGGTGAAGGTGTGCGCCTGCACGTCCACCGCCCCCGTGCCACTGCTATGCCCCACGGTGATGGAGGAGAAGCCGTTCTGAAGCAGGTTCAGTTCGGCTGAGGTCAGGTTGAAGCCCCCGGCGGCACCATCGGCAATCCCCACGGTCCGCGCCGCGCTGGCCGGGGCCAGGGTCAGGGTGCCCGTGCCGCTGATGGTCGCGGCCAGATCGAGAGTGTCCCCGGTCAGGGAAACGGCGCCGGACCCGGAACTGAGGGTGGCCCCGGCGTTCTGGGTAAGGGTGCCGGTGCCGGCGTTCAGGGTGATGGCTTGGTTGGTCGTCGACAGGCCGGCATTGAGGCTGATGCCCCCACTGCCGGAGGTCAAGATAATGGCGCCCGTCTCCCCCGCCGCCGAGCCGGTGGCCAGCGCCCCGTTCACCGTAATCGCCCCGCCCGCCCCCGACGCGCGTAGCGTCACCGGATCGGTGAAGGTGTGCGCGTTGACCGTGATCGCATGCGTTCCGGTACTCCGCCCGATGGTGATGCTGCTGAAGCCATTCGCCAGCGCCGCGAGGTCCGTGTCGTCGATGCTCAAGGTCCCAGCCGCTCCTGTGCCCACCCCGATCGACACGCCGGCCGTGACGGGCTGCAAGGTCAGCGCCCCGGTGCTGCTCACCGAGTTCGCCCCGCCAAGGAGGTCGATACTGTCCCCCGTGAGGGTGATTGCCCCACCTGTGCTGATCAGGCCCATGGCGCTGATCCCGCCCGCAGTACTCAGGGTTCCGATTGTCAGCGTAGTGCCGGCGGTCCCGGCATTCAGGGTCGTACCGGCCGCCATGACAATGTCGCCGGCCCCCGCATCGCGATTGGCGAGGGTGGCCCCCGAATCGTTGGCGGTCAACCCGATGGCCCCGTTGGTCGTGCTGACATTGGCATTGACATTAATATCGCGGCCGGCCCGCAGGGTCAGGGTGATCCCCGAGCCGGTCATCGCGATCGGATCGTTGACCGTGATGTCGTTGTTCGCCTGCAGAACGACGTTGGCCCCTGCAGCGTTGATGGTGGCCGGGGCGATCGTCTCATTGCTCGTTCCCCCGCCATCGCCAAATTGGTCAACGGCAGTTAACGCGGCCGAGCCGCCGTTGGCCACGGTGATGTTCTTCGGGTCGAGCAAAAGCGTCCCGATCTTCCCGAACGGCGCGCGGGCGTCCACAAAGCCGTAGAAGTTCAGCGTTTCCTTACCTGAGACCTCAACAAATCCGCCATCCCCGCCCTGCGAACCACCGCGCGCAGTGATGGTGCCGCCAAAGCGCGTCGCGTGATCGGCCCAGACTATGACCTTTCCGCCGTTTCCACTCGTTAGCGCGTCCGCACTAATGGTTACATCCTTGCCCACGTAGCTGGCGAACGCGTTCTGCTCCGGCCCCTGCCCCTGGAAATTTCCGCCGACAAGCACACTGCCGCCGCCCGCGTCGCCGGAGGCGTCCACGCGTGCGCTGCCGAAGAGGCCGACCATGTCGCCCAGCACCGCGATCGAACCGCCCTTCTCGCCCGCGCCGCGCCCGGAGGCCTCCAGCGTGCCGGAGACGTTCACCACGCCCGCTTCGCCGCCCTCAAGCCGGATGACGCCGTTGCGCTCGACCATCGTCGTCGCGCGCACGGTCCCCTCCACGTTGAGCACGGTGTCGAGCAGTGCGTTGGCCGAGCGCACCGAGAGGACCACTCGCCCACCGTCGGCCGCGATCGTGCCCTTGTTGACGATCGAGGCGTTGAGCGCAGCTTCGTCCACCTTCACATTGATGAGGCCGTCGCCCGCCAGGTCGAGGGTGACGCGGTCGCCCGCGCCAACCGCGACGCTGCCCAGGCGCGCGCTGATCAGGCCTTCGTTCGTCACGCTCGGCGCGACGAGCGCCGCGAATCCGCTCGCCGCGTTGATAGTGCCCCGGTTCACGATCGAGCCGGCGGCGCCTTCGCGGGCGAAGACGTAGCGGCCGGCGAGGAAGTCGCTGTCCTTGATGCTGAGCGTGGAGGCGACAAAGCCGCCCACGTCAACGCTCGCGCCCGGGCCGAACAGAATGCCGTTCGGGTTGACCAGGAACACCCGGCCGTTCGCTGAGAGGCTGCCGAAGATCTCGGAGGCGCTGTTGCCGAGTACCCGGTTGAGCGCTACCGCGCTCGCGCTCGGCTGCGCGAACACCACCGATTGGTTCGCGCCGATCGAAAAGCTTTGCCAGTTGAGGATGGCACTTGCGCTGCTCTGGTCGATGCGTAGGTGGTTCGCGCCCGGCTGGCTGATTGTGGCGCTGCCGGCCGCAACCTCGCCGCCGGTCGGAAGCGCGAGCGCGACGCCCGCGCGCGGCGCGAACATCGAGGCGATCACGACACTGAGGATGCGCCGCCGCCAGATATTCTCATTCCCGCCTACCCGGCGCGAAAGCCCCGCGGCGCGCGGCGCAAAGCGGCTGCTCATGAGCTCGTGGAGGGTTAGCAGACCGTACGCATGGGTCAGTGTAGGCGAGCCACGGAAAACTCCGTGCGGCAATATCTCACGGATCTGTTATCCATTTCGCCTTTTTCTGCCAGGCGGTTTTGCCGAAGGGGTTGGTCGCACAAAAGTCCGACAAACTCCTAGAACCACTTGAGCGCGTGCAGCCAGACGCGCGGCAAGCGGTCCACGTCCGAGCGCGGCGGCTCGTCGGCCCGCCAGGCCAGGCTGGTGCGGATTACGAAGTCGCCTTCCCGGCCCAGGTTGAGGCCGAGGCCGTAGCCGGAGATTGAGCGAATGTTTTCGCGTGACGGTCGCGAGCGTCCGGTGGTTCTGACGAACGCGTCCCGCGTCGTAGAAGCCCAGCAGCGTCAGATCGCCGCCCCCGATCTTCGGTGCCGGGAGCGTGTAGCGCAGCTCGAGGTTCACGAGGACGCCGTCGTCGCCGGCAGCCTCGCCGACGGGATAGGCGCGCACCGCGTTCGGGCCGCCGAGGGTCATCTTCTCGGCGGAAGCCAGGTTCTTCGACGCCCTCTGCCCGGCCAGGGTGAACAAGAGGACAGCGTGGTCGGTCAGGCGTTGCAGGCGCCTGTAATCGAGGTTGACTTTATCGAACACGCCTTCGGTGGCAAGGCCGGTGGCGGGCGCCTGGTCGGCGGAGCGCAGCGCAAGCGGCGAGAGATCGAGCTCGCCGCGCGTCCAGCCAATCGAGTAGGAGTTCAACCCCCCGGTCCCCAGGCGGTCGCGGAAATCGCCGGCCAGCGCGAACCTGCCCGAGTCGATCGTCCGATCCTCCACGGTGCTCGTGCTGTCGACCCGGTCCTTCAGCGATTTCCGCTCCGCCGCGATCTGAAGGAACAGGTTCACGTTGCGCGTGCGGATGAACGGATGCAGTGCGTAGAGCGTCCCCACATGAGCAACCCCGTGCGCGCGCAGGGCGGCAAAATCCTTGCCGAGCCGGTACGAGAGCTGTGAGTAGCTCACGCCCAGGCGCGTGCCGTAGTACCCCACCGGGATCACGTAACTGAGGCGGGCGACATCGGTGCCGGCGTCGGAGAGGTTGCCGCGGAACGTCAGAACATCGCCGTAGCCGGTGAGATTGTTGGCGCTCGCCGAGCCGCCGATGCGGTACTCCCCAGTGAAGCGGTTGCCGTGGTTGTCGACCTCGCCGAAGCCGTTGATGGGCCCGCCCTCTTCGCCCACCTCGACCACCACGTCGGCCGCGCCCACGACCGCGCCCGGCTGGGGGAACGAGCGCACCGTCGCGTTGGGCAGGTCGTTCACGAGCAGCAACGGCCGCTCGAGCCCGGCCTCGGTCAGGAGATCGCCCTCCCTGATGTGGCGATGGAGGATCCCTTCGACGAAGCTCTGACGGATCTTCGTTCCGGGTTTCAGGTTCACCGAGACCTTGCCCACCCGACCCTCGAGCACCGCGATCTCGACTACGCCCTCGCGAAGGTCCTGCTGCGGCAGGTACGCCTGGGCGAGAAAGTAGCCGCGCTGCCGATAGTAATCGCGGATGCGGTCGGCGGCCTCATTGAGCCCCTTAAAGTCGAGCTCTTTGCCCACGAAGTCCCTCAGTTGCTTCAGCAACTCGGCCTCCGAGAGCACCGTGTTGCCGGTGATGCGGAATGCCCGCACCGTCACCTTGAGCTTCGGGTCGCCCGCGAGCGCGGGGCGCCGCGGCGCTTGCGGCATGAGCTCGGCCGGCGGTTTTCCGGGAAGCGGTGGCCGCTCGCGCTCGAGCAGCGTGCCGGCGTCCGGCCGCACCTGCGCGACGGCCGTCAGGGCAAACAGGCCGGCAGTAAGAACAAAGCCGGCACGGATAATCAATCGATTCACCCAATGCTCCCACTGCGGTCCGCTTGGTTCGGGATAGATTCAGGTTACCGAACATGGCGAGATCGGTAATTGTGCTCGCTGTCAGCAAGCGCCTGATCGATGGGCATTTTTCGAACAGCGTGACCGACAGAATCGGTAGCAATGTGTAGAGCGAGGCATGATGATGCTGGGCTGACGTTTACTTGCGTTCCGCTGGCATCGACCGTCCGGATGTTTCGGTGGAAGCCGAGGCTGGGGACAGTGGGCCTTTAACGCAACCGTAGGGGTGAAAATACGGTAATTGCCGGCCGCTCCCAGAAAATTTACAACCAAATCAATACAGTATGCGCTGATCAATGGCGTCGCCAAGCCGAACCGAATTAACTCGACCCTCATTAACGGCTCGGAGAGTCCTCCGCATGAAGCGCCGCCGCTTCGAGTTGGCTGACGAGCTTTCTGCAGCGTTCACCGGACGACGTCAATCGCGAGCCACTAACGCGGGGAAATGAAGCGGTCGATGACGAAACGGCGTGAAGAATTCAACTGCTCGGACGCAGCATCGCTGCTGGTAGTCAACGCCGGCTCGTCGAGCCTGAAGTTTGCGCTGTACAGCGCGACAGGTGTGCAGCAGATCGGCCGCGGAAAAATCGAGCGCATCGGGCTTCCCGGCACGGCGTTCAAGTTAAACGAGCCGACCGCACAAAAAGCGCGGCGTGAGCTCGGCGACTGCGCCGATCATGCGCACGCCGCCGACGCGCTGATCGACTGGCTGCAGCAGCACGGCGCGCTTGCTCTGATCGAGGCGGTCGGACATCGCGTGGTGCACGGCGGTGCACGCTATGTCACTCCGACTTTGATCGATGACGATCTGGTGCAGGAGCTGCGCAGCATCAGCGACTACGCGCTCGAACATCTTCCTGCGGAGATCGAGCTGATCGAAAGATTTCGACGGCGCCTGCCCGCGGTGCCGCACGTAGCGTGCTTCGACACCGCTTTTCATCGCGCCATGCCGCGCGTTGCCGAGCTTCTTCCCTTGCCGCGGCGCTTCGATGCGAAAGGAATTCGCCGCTTCGGCTTTCATGGTTTGTCTTATCAATATCTGATCGAGGAGCTCGAGCGTATAGCCGGCGATGCAGCGCGTGGCCGCGTGATCATCGCCCATCTCGGCAACGGCTCGAGCCTGGCTGCGTTATCGCAAGGCAAGAGCATCGACACGTCGATGTCATTCACGCCGGCGAGCGGCGTTTTGATGGGCACGCGCTCGGGCGATCTCGATCCGGGCCTGGCGCTGTATCTGGCGCGCACCGAGAACATTGACGCCGAGCAGTTCAACCGCATCGTCAACCTCGAATCGGGGCTGTTCGGCGTCTCGGAAATCAGCGCCGACATGCAGCAGCTGCTGGCGCACGAAGCAAGCGATCCGAGAGCGGCGGAAGCGGTGGCGCTTTACTGTTACCAGATCATGAAGACGATCGGGGCGTTTGCCGCGGCGCTCGGAGGCCTCGACACGCTGGTCTTTTCGGGCGGCATCGGCGAAAACGCGGCGGTGATCCGGCAGCGCATCTGTGAGCGGCTCGGCTTTCTCGGCGTCCGCATCGACGCGACGCGTAACGCATCGAACGACGGCGTCATTTCCAGCAGCGACGCACCGGTCACGGTGCGAATGATTGAAACCGACGAAGAATCGGTGATCGCGCAAGTAACTCGGTGCGTCGTTGCGCAGGCAGCAAAGGCAAACACAACATGACTCAATCGTTGCCACCCACTCTTCTGCAGAAAATCGACGCTTACTGGCGCGCGACGAATTATCTGTCGGTCGGCCAGATCTATCTGCTCGACAACGCGCTGCTTCGCGAGCCGCTTTCGATCGAGCACGTGAAGCCGCGGCTGCTCGGCCACTGGGGCACGACGCCGGGACTGAACTTCATTTACGTGCATCTGAACCGCGCGATCAAGCAGCACGACTTGAACATGATGTATGTGATCGGTCCTGGGCACGGCGGTCCGGGGATCGTGGCCAACACTTATCTCGAGGGCACTTACAGCGAGACCTATCCCGAGGTTTCGCGCGACGAGCGGGGAATGCAGCGGCTGTTCAAGCAGTTCTCGTTTCCGGGCGGTATCCCGAGTCACGTTGCGCCCGAAGTGCCGGGCTCGATCCACGAGGGCGGAGAGCTCGGATACTCGCTGATGCACGCCTACGGCGCGGCATTCGACAATCCGGATTTGATCGTCGCCTGCGTCATCGGCGACGGTGAAGCCGAAACCGGCCCGCTGGCCACGAGCTGGCATTCGAACAAGTTTCTGAATCCGGCGCGTGACGGCGCGGTGCTGCCGATTCTTCACTTGAACGGCTACAAGATCGCAAGCGCGACGGTGCTCGCGCGCATCAGCGGCGCCGAGCTCGAACAGCTGATGCGCGGCCATGGATACGAACCGTACTTCGTCGAAGGCGACGAACCTGAGCCAATGCATCAGGCGCTGGCGGCGGCGCTCGATCGGTCGATCGACAAGATAAAAAACATTCAGCGAGACGCGCGGCAACGCGGAGCGACTCACCGCCCACTGTGGCCGATGATCGTTCTGCGCACGCCGAAGGGCTGGACCGGTCCGAAAGAAGTTGACGGACTGCAGACCGAAGGCTCGTGGCGTTCGCACCAGGTGCCACTCGCCGGCCTCGCCGGCAGTCCGGAGCACTTGAGGCTGCTCGAACAATGGCTGCTGAGTTACCAGCCGCGCGAGTTGTTCGACGCCGACGGCACGCTGATTCCGGAACTTGCCGAGCTCGCACCGAAAGGCACGCGCCGGATGAGCGCGAATCCGCACGCCAACGGCGGCGCGTTGCTGCGCGACCTGCAGATGCCGGATTTTCGCGACTACGCGGTCGACGTCCAGGCGCCCGGCGCTTCGACCGCAGAGGCCACGCGCGTGACTGGTGCCCTCGTGCGTGACGTGATGAAACTGAATTTGGAAGCACGCAACTTCCGAGTGTTCGCCCCCGACGAAACCGAATCGAACCGGCTCGGCCACGTGTTCGAAGTCACCGACCGTGTGTTCACCGGCAAGATCGAACCGTCGGACGTGCATCTGTCCCCGGACGGCCGCGTGATGGAAGTGTTGAGCGAGCATTTGTGCCAGGGCTGGCTCGAGGGTTATCTGCTGACCGGCCGCCACGGCTTCTTCTCCTGCTACGAAGCCTTCATTCACATCATCGATTCGATGTTCAATCAGCACGCGAAGTGGCTGAAGGTCACGCGCGAGCTGCCTTGGCGGCGCCCGATCGCCTCACTGAACTACCTGCTGACGTCGCACGTATGGCGGCAGGACCATAACGGCTTCAGTCATCAGGATCCTGGCTTCATCGACCACGTCGTCAACAAAAAGGCCGACGTGATTCGCGTGTATCTGCCGCCGGATGCCAACACGCTGCTGTCGGTGACCGACCATTGCCTGCGCAGCCGCAACTACGTCAACGTGATCGTCGCCGGCAAGCAGCCGTCGCCGCAGTGGCTCGATATCGACTCGGCGGTGCGACACTGCAAAGCAGGAATGGGGATCTGGTCGTGGGCGAGCAACGACGGAGGCAGCGAGCCCGACGTCGTGATGGCGTGCGCCGGTGACGTGCCGACGATCGAGACACTCGCCGCGGTTGCGATGCTGCGCGAGCACGTACCCGAGCTGAAGGTTCGCGTCGTCAACGTCGTCGACCTGATGGCGCTGCAGCCATCGAGCGAGCATCCGCACGGGCTTGACGATGCCGCCTTCGACGCCCTGTTCACCAAGGACAAGCCGATCATCTTCGCCTATCACGGCTACCCGTGGCTGATCCACCGGCTGACGTACCGCCGCACCAACCATCCCAGCCTGCACGTGCGTGGCTACAAGGAAGAAGGCACGACCACGACGCCGTTCGACATGGCCGTGCGCAACGATCTGGACCGCTTCAATCTGATGCGCGACGTTGCCGACCGCGTGCCGGCAATCGCATCGCACGCGGGTGAACTGCGGCAATTCGTCGACGACAAACTAATCGAACACAAGCGCTATATCGAGCAGTACGGGCAGGACATGCCGGAAATCCGCAACTGGCGCTGGCCGCAGATGCCGGACGCAGCTTCGTCTGCTGCGTAGGTCGCCATCCTTCCTCTACACCCGGCGGATCAGCAGCAACGGCGCCGTGCAGTGCGCTGCGACGCGCGTCGCTACCGAGCCCATCACCGCCGATTTGAACGCGCCGTAGCCGTGCGATCCCATCACCAGCAGGTCGAAGTGTTCTCTCGCGTAGGCGGCCAGTTGATCACCGGCCGGTCCGACCAGGCGGATTTCGCTGATTTTTCCGCGAAGCTCCGGTGCCAGCAGTTCGCGCACCGGCCGCATCGCGGCTTCGAACGCCTTGTCCTGCATGTTTTGTATTTCGGCGGCGGAGAACGCCGGCGGCGCGATGCCCGCGGCAGATGGAAAGCCCACCAAGTCGTACGTGTGGACCACGTGAAGCAGTGAAATCTGCGGCTCTGCGCCGAACAGCGGCATGTGCTGTTGAACGAACTTCGCTGCCGCCGGGCCGTACGGGCTGCCGTCGACTGCAATTCCTACTCTGAGCGAATCGGCGTAGGACTCGTGCCGGGCACGAATGATCAACACCGCTTTGTCGGTTCGCGCCAGCACTTCGGTCGTCACCGATCCGAGCAGCAACCCCGCCAGCGCCGAGCGGCCGTGCGAACCCAAGACCAGCAGGTCTGCCGCCTGCTGCTCGGCCAGTGCGGTGATCTCGCGGGCCGGTTGGCCGACTTTGTACTGCACGACCGGATCGAAGCCGGCTTCGCGCAATCGCGCCTGCGCCGGCTGCAAGACATTGTCGGCTTCTTCTTCATGATAGGCATGCACGATGTGGACGCCGGCAATGCTCGCCGCGCGCGGCGGGAAAGGCAGCTGAACGTTCAACACTTCGATCTTTGGTTTGAACTTGGCCAGCGTTTGGCGCGAGGTGATGAACTCGATCGCCGAGTGGCTGTAATCGCTACCATCGATTGCCAATCAGGATATTGATCTCGCTCATCTCACGCACTCCGTTTGGCCACTGCAATCGATTGTCGCCAAATGGCGCCGATCAGGCTTGACGCAGATCAGACAGCCCACTCGCGCAAGGCCTGCCCGACTGCGAACGCCAGCAGCGCCGCCGCGCCGCCGGTCAGCAGCGTCTCGAGGCCTCCACGCCACGGGCCGCCGCCGGCAACACGTGCCTTGATTGTGCCGACTGCAAAAAAAGCGATGCCCGTTACGATGGCGCTGATTGCAAATGCCGTCTGGAGCGGCAGTCCGGGCATCAGAAATGGCACGAGCGGAAACGACCCCACCACCAGGAATGCGACAAACGTCGCCAGGCCAGCCCGCCATGGAGCAGTCGCGGCCAGTTGCAGACCGAACACCTCGCTGACGACAGTGTCAACCCATAGCCGCCGATCCTGCGTGATGGTCTCGACGATGCGCTCGAGCGTTTCACCGGTAAATCCTTTCTCGGCAAAAACCTGGCGGACTTCGTCCTGCTGGCCTTCGGGCACGACGTCGATGTGCCGCTCTTCTTCGCGCCGGGCCTGTTCGACCAGCTCGCGTTCGCTCTTTGCGCGCATGTAGTTGCTGACCGCCATGCTGAAGCCGTCTGCCAGCAGCCCGGCGAAGCCAAGGACGATCACGACGACGCTCGAGAAGCCGGCTCCGACGCTGCCGGCAACGACCGCGAAAGTGGTGATTGCCCCGTCGATTGCGCCAAGGACTGAATCGCCGAGCACGCTGTTGCCAGTTTGTTCGCGGATGCGCTGTCGCACTCGATGCGGCTCGTGGTAAGCCTTGAGCCGGCGTCGCTCACCACCATCGCTCTTCATGGGGGCGCATCGGGGGACGATTGTTGGTGGCGCCCGAAGACAATCCGTCTGCGCTGGCAATTGCCGCTCCCGACAGATGTTCCGGGATTAGTCATTGCATTGCTGATTTGAAGCAACGCCTGCACCGGCTGCTTCCCTCGTCAACCATCGAAACTACACGGCACCGCGCTTGCGAAGTGAGCGATGATGCACGATCGCGACTACGGCGTCGACGCTCCGCATGCGCTGCCTCGCGAGCATGTCGCCGAAGTACTCGGCACGGAACTCCATCGAGCGTGAACAACGGAGCCGCTGATGACTACGATGCATGCAATGCAACTGCCGGCAGCGGGACAGAAATTGGTTGCCGCTGACCGTCCGCTGCCGTCGCCCGGCGCACGCGACGTGTTGCTCGAGGTGCGGGCCTGCGGCGTGTGCCGCACCGATCTGCACATCGTCGACGGCGAGCTGCCGCTGGTTCACTCGCCGCTGATACTCGGGCACGAGATCGTCGGCGTCGTCGCCGCGAAGGGCGCAAGCGCGCACCGGTTTGCGATCGGCGATCGCGTCGGTGTGCCGTGGCTGGCCGGAAGCTGCGGAAGCTGCCGCTACTGCATCGAAGGGCGTGAGAACTTATGCGAAAAGGCGATCTTCACCGGATACCACCGCGACGGCGGATACGCGCAATATGCGGTCGCCGATCAGCGCTACTGTTTTGCTCTTCCCGAGCGGTACGACGATCTGCACGCGGCGCCGCTGCTGTGCGCCGGACTGATCGGCTATCGCGCCTACGCGATGGCCGGTACGCGCGCCGGTGACCGGATCGGCCTGTACGGCTTCGGCGCCGCTGCCCACATCATCGCGCAAGTCGCGGTCTTGCAAGGTCGCCACGTTTACGCGTTCACCAGGCGCGCCGATCAGCGCTCGCAACAATTTGCTCGCGCGCTCGGCGCAGTCTGGGCGGGAGACTCGAACGTTGCGGCACCCGAGCCGCTCGATGCCGCGCTGATCTTTGCGCCGGTCGGCGCACTGGTGCCGATTGCGCTGCGGTCGGTGCGCAAAGGCGGCGTCGTCGTTTGCGCGGGCATCCATATGAGCGACATTCCATCGTTTTCTTACTCGCTGCTGTGGGGCGAGCGCATCGTGCGCTCGGTCGCCAACCTAACCCGAGCCGACGGCGAGGCCTTCTTTGCGCTGGCCGCTCAAATGCCGATCCGAACGAGTGCGACGCCATTCGAACTCGACGCCGCCAATGAGGCGCTGGCAGCGCTTCGCAAAGGCGAGCTCGACGGGGCTGCGGTGCTGACGCCTTCCTAATGGGTCACGGAAACCATTCCACAGCGTCGATGCGCGCCAAGCAGCACGCCGAACCGAGCTTTCATGCCGAAAGCGTCGATCAGGTCTTCCGCCTAGTCGAGAGCAGCGCCGGAGGCCTATCGGCGGACGAGGTTGCACGGCGTCTCGCTGTTCACGGGCGCAACGAGCTTCCGCAAACGTCCGGACGTCATTCCGTCTTTCGCTTTCTCGCGCAGTTCCACAATGCCTTGATCTACTTCCTGCTCGCCGCGACGGTTGCAACCTTGCTGCTCGCGCATTACGTCGACGCCGGCGTCATCCTTGCCGTCGTGCTGGTGAACGCGATCGTCGGCTTCGTTCAGGAAGGCAAAGCCGAGAAGGCGCTGAATGCAATCCGCGGGCTGGTTGCGCCGCATGCTCATCTGATGCGTGCTGGGCGGCGCCAGAGCGTGCCGGTCGCCGAGGTCGTGCCGGGTGACGTCGTTCTGCTCGAGGCGGGAGACCGCGTTCCGGCTGATCTGCGCCTTATCAGCGCGCGCTCGCTGCTGATCGAAGAAGCCATTCTGACCGGCGAGTCGGTTGCGGCGGAGAAGCGAGTGGATCCTGCGCCAGCGGACGCTGCGCTCGGCGATCGCCATTCGATGGCTCATGCGGGCACAGTGGTCGCGGCCGGACAAGCGACAGGCGTGGTCGTCGCCACTGGAATCAACACGCAAATTGGACGCATCAGCGCGCTGCTGCGCGATGTTCAGGTGCTGACCACACCACTGCTGCGCCAGATCAATCGGTTCGGGAAACGGCTCACCTGGGTCATCATCGGCGTCGCGGCCGCCTTGTTCGTCTTTGCCGTGGTGCTGCGCGGTTATGGATGGTCGGAAGCGCTGATTGCCGTCGTGGCACTCGCTGTCGCTGCAGTGCCTGAGGGCCTGCCTGCCGTCATCACCATCACACTCGCGATCGGCGTGCAGCGAATGGCTGCGCGCAACGCAGCGATCAGGCAACTGCCCGCGGTGGAAACGCTCGGCGCCACATCGGTCATCTGCTCCGACAAGACCGGCACTCTGACGCGCAACGAGATGACGGCTCGCAGGGTGGAAGTGCGCGGAGGCCGATTGATGGTGACCGGCTCGGGCTATGCGCCGGACGGCGAGTTGCACCCGATGCCCAGCGACGGCGGCGGCGGTGATTTGAAAGCCGCGTGCGAACCGCTGATGGTTGCGGGGATTTTGTGCAACGACGCGCACCTGAACCGCGCCAACGACGGATGGATGGTGGCCGGCGATCCAATGGAAGGCGCCCTCCTCGTGCTTGCCGCCAAGGCTGGCTTCGATCCTGACCAGCTGCGTGGCGAGTCACCTCGACTTGACGCGATCCCGTTCGATTCCAAACATCGCTTGATGGCGACGCTGAACCAGTCGGGGGACGGAGACAGAAAAATTTTCGTGAAGGGTGCGCCCGACGAGCTGTTGCAGATGTGTACCGCGCAGCTCGAGCCCGGCGGCACAGGCCCGCTCGACACCGAATATTGGACGAACCGAATCGCGGCAGCGGCAACCGAGGGTGAGCGTGTGCTCGGTTTTGCGACTAAGGCAGCCGCGCCCGATGCCGCACCACTGGAGTTGGCAGACCTCCGCAGCGGGCTCGTCTTTTTAGGATTGGTCGGCCTGATCGATCCGCCTCGCGAGGAGGCAGTGGCAGCGATTGCCGAGTGCCACGCGGCCGGCATCGAGGTCAAGATGATCACCGGTGATCACGGCGGAACCGCCGCCGCGATCGCTCGCCAATTGGGGCTTGGCGAGAACCCGCACGTGCTGACCGGACGCGACCTGGATCAGCTTTCTGATCGTGAACTGCCGGCCACCGCCGCTACCGCCACCGTTTTTGCTCGTACCAATCCGGAACACAAGCTGCGAATCGTCAGAGCGTTGCAGTCGATGGGCGCAGTAGTGGCGATGACCGGTGACGGTGTCAATGATGCGCCGGCTCTGAAGCAGGCCGACGTCGGCATCGCGATGGGGCACAAGGGCACCGACGCAGCAAAGGAAGCGGCGCAAATGGTACTGCTCGACGATAATTTTTCGTCGATCGTTGCGGCCGTTCATCAGGGGCGGGTCGTTTACGACAACATCCGTAAAGTCACTGCGTGGACCTTGCCGACCAATGGCGGAGAAGCCCTGACGGTGATCGTCGCACTGCTGTTCAACTTCGCCCTACCGATGTCGCCGGTGCAGATCCTATGGGTGAACCTCACTACCGCCGGCACGCTCGGCCTGGTGCTGGCGTTCGAACCGGCCGAGCAGAATGTGATGCGGCGGCCGCCGCGATCCAGCACGCAGGGATTGCTCACGCCGTTCCTGATATGGCGTGTGATCTTTGTTTCGTTCTTGTTTCTGGCCGCGGCGTTCGGCGTTTTCTTCTATGCGCTGGACCGGGGAGACGATCTTCAAACCGCGCGAACGATGGTCGTCAACACGATCGTGGTGATGGAGATCTTCTATCTTTTCAACGTACGGTACCTGCATATGACTTCTTTCAACTGGCGCGGAGCGCTCGGAACGCCGGCTGTGCTGATAGCCATCGGCACGCTGACGCTCGCCCAGTTCGCCTTCACGTACCTGCCGCCGATGCAACAGTTGTTCGAGACCCGCTCGATCGCTTTTACCGACGGGCTCATGATTGTCGCGGCTGGCGTAAGCGTTATGGTCATCCTGGAAGTTGAAAAGTACATCGTGCGGCGAAAGGGCTGGCTCGAATGACTGACACCGCAGGTTTGTATATCAATCAAGAATGACGAGCCGCAATCTCGATGACCTGCTTCGACCGAAATCACTGGCGGTGATCGGCGCGTCAGACCGGCCCGGCCGCGTCGGCGCCACGTACGCGGAACCCGGCAACCTCAATGCACCCATCGCGCATAGCGCGCCAGCCGCTGCAGCGAAACGAAGTCGCCGGCACCCTGGCGCTTCGCTTCGGGTAGCAGGCGAGCGGCGAGCAGCGCGGTTGCGAACGCATCGGCGGCTGCACTGTGGCGCGCGATCACCGGAATCCGATAACGTTGCAGCCACTCGTCCAGCGACTTCGCGCGGGTGTCACTATCGAGCACCGGTGCAAGCTCGGCCAAGTCCAGCCAGGGATTATCGAACGGCAGGTTGACGTAAGCCTTGATCGCGCGGGCGAGAAAGCCGCGGTCAAATGGCGCGTGAAACGCCACCAGCGGCGCCTGCCCGATGAAGTCCATGAATGCCCGCAGGGCATCGTGCGGATCGGTTCCTGCAAGCTGCGCCTGCACGCCGATGCCGTGCACGACGATGTTCTCGTGCGAGCTGGCAGTCGCCCTTTTCAGGACGACCTCGATGCTGTCGGCGACCATCACGCGGCCGTCGACCAACGCTACGCCGCCGATCGAAATCAATTCGTCGGTCGAAGCGTGCATGCCGGTTGTCTCGACGTCGACGACGACCCAGCGGCGCGCTGCGCCTGCACCCGACCGCTTGCGCCAGCCGCGCAGCATCCTATCCAGGGTAGTCGAGCTCAAGCCGCTGCTGCAGCTTGCGCGCCTGGCGAAACGCTTCGTTGATCACGCGGCGATCGAGCGCCGACAGCTGTGCGAGCTCGACCACGTTGGGATTGCGATCCGATGGGGCATCTTCGGCTGTGCGATGCTGCTCGCGCAGGCGCATCAACTGAAAAAACTCGAATGCCGCCACCCAGCCGCGCACATCGGCTGTGGCAAGCCGCCCCATCTCGGCGAGACGCAGCAGGCGCTCCGACGTATTGGTTTCGCCCAATCCCGCTGCGTACGCCCAGATGCGCGCCGCATCGACGAACGGGACGGTGCCGCTCATCTTCAGGTCGACCTGGGTTGATCCGCGACTGCCGAAGACCGATTCCAGCAATCCGATGCCCGACGGCGGACGGTTGCGCAATGCGTTGTCCGCCATCTGCTTCAGGAAGCGCGGGTTGTCGCGGGCACGCCGGACCACGTCATCGCGTAAACGATTCGCAAGCGCGCTGTTACCGAACAGCGGACGGAAATCGAAAAAGATGCTGGCGTTCAGCAGGGCGTCCGGATCGCCGCGGTCGATCCAGCCGGAAAACTGACCCTCCCACTGCGCGTAGCTCAAACACCACCGCGGGTTGCGCGCCATGATGTTGCCCTTGCACAGCGGAAAGCCGCACGCCGCCAGCGCGCGATTCGTTCGGTCGGCCAGTTCGAGTAGGCGCTCGACGGTGACTTCGCCCGCAACGTACAGGATGCCGTTGTCCTGATCGGTGGCAATCGTCTGTTCGTGCCGGCCTTCACTGCCGAACGACAGCCAGCAGAAGCTGTCTGGCGCGACTTCGAACTCCTTCGCGCTCAGCGTCAATAGCCGCATTGTCAGCTGGTCGTTCAGGCGGCTGATCAGTTTCGTCAGGTGCGCGGCTGCGACGCCTTGCGCGACCAGATGGTGTGAAAGCCTCCGGATCCCGGCGGCAACGGTAGCCAGCGCCTCCACATCGTTCGAGCGTCCGATCTGGGCCGATAGTTGCCGCACGCTAAGGCGCTGCAATGTGAACAGATCGCGCTCGGACACCACACCGAGCACGTGCTGCGACCCGTGCGTTGTCTGCACGACAGGAATATGCCGAATCGAATGCTCGGCCATCATCAGCGTTGCCTCGGCTGCGGTGGCAGAGGCATCGAGCGTCAGAGGATCGCGGCTCATGACCTCTTTGATCGGAGTCGTCAGCGGTATCTGGGGCAAGATCACGCGATCGATCAAATCGGTGCGCGTCAGGATGCCGACGGCGCGCTCTGCCTTGAGCGCCGAATCAACCACGACGATCGAGCCGGCGTGCGCTTCGTGCATCCGCTCGAGCGCCGCGCGAAGCGGCGTGTCCGGGTCACAGGTCAGCGCCGGTTTGCGCGCCAGCTCACTCAGCGGCGCCCCCATCGTGCGTTCGACGCTCGCTTCGGTGGCATAACTGTGCTGCAGCTGGCGGCGCGCCAGATCCAGCATCGAGCCGAGCCGCCGCGTGCAGAAGTCGAGAAAGGCCGGACTGTTGCGCACCAACTCCTTGAACTTCGCGTGCGGCAGCAGCAGGCAAAACGTATCGCCGACGGCGCGGTAGGTCAGCGTTGCCGGCCGATCAGCGAGCAGCGCGCCGACCGGAAAGCAATCACCGACGCTCGCTTCATACGCAACCGTGCCGGAATCTGCACTTTCACCCTGTACCTGTCCTTGCTTGACGATCACGCAATGAGATGGCACATCCGCGGAAGGAGCGACGATCACTTCACGCGGCGCGTAATAAGCGACTTCGATGTTGCGGACGACGAAATCGATGTCCTCCGCCGCCATTTCTGAAAACGGCAGGTGCTCGCGCAGCAGCTGTTTCAAACCCGCGATGATCGTTGGAGCCGGCATCTCTCGGTGCGTTCGGCGGCCGTCTGCTCAACTAAAGCTCAGCCGAACATCACCCTATTGCGCTGGTGGAATACGCTACTTGGCCAGTGACTATCGCTCGCAGCCCTTCGGCATCGATGATGCGCACTCGCTTCGGTCGACTTCGATCAAGCCATCCTTGGCGAATTTCGACAACACGCGGTATACGTGGCGTCCCCAAGGGGATTCGAACCCCTGTACTCACCGTGAAAGGGTGATGTCCTAGGCCTCTAGACGATGGGGACTTAGAACGTGATGGTGGAGGTAAACGGGATCGAACCGCTGACCTCTTGCATGCCATGCAAGCGCTCTCCCAGCTGAGCTATACCCCCACACGCGAGGCGCGGATTATAGCCGCGCCTCGCGTGCCGTCGAGAACTCTGGGACTAACGATCAGTGCGACCCTGGCGTAGTCGATCATGCCCTGGAAATCGACAACAATCGCCGGTTCGTCGCCCACCACCCACGCATCGTGGCCCGATGACAGCAGTGAAACGTCACCGGGCCGGCAATCGAAATCGGTTCAATCGTCCATCTTGACGCGCAATACGCCCGCGACGTGATACTGAAAGTGCGGCGCGTCGCAGCTGCGAGTCTTCGCAATCGGCTGCACCGAAGTCGACCAGCGCCATCCGGGCTCGAATATCACGCGGCCGACAGTCGCCGCCAACGTTGATCAACTCCACTCGCCCGCGCAGAACTCGCGCACTTCGTCGGGCTGCGAGAAGTTCTTCCACTCGACCCTTTCTTCGACGTGTTCAATTGCATGTGGCTGCTTCATCGATCCTCCTTGTGTGAAGGGGTTTGCGCCGGGTCTCCCTAAGGCAGGACATCGGCAAACGCCTCGAAGCGCTTCCATGCAGGCACCGGCGGAACGTAGCCCGCGCGTGGCACATACGCCGACGCTTCCACAGTCTGCATTCGATGGACGTAGCGCGGGCAATTGGGAAAAATCTGCGTGGCACGCACGCGCACGATCAACTGGGCGCCGGCGAATTGCTCGAGCAGCGGATCGTCGAACTGGATAAAGCTCGTTCCATTGACGCGCAAGCGGCGCGGTTGCTCGAAGTCGATAAACAGCAACGCAATGGCCGGGTTCGCGAGAACATTGCCGAGGCTGCGGAACATGCCGTTGCCGTCGTAGCTTGGAAATGCGACTTCATTGACGTCGGTCACTCTGACGAACCCCGCTGCACCGCCCTTGTACGAGCAGTCAGGCCGGCCGTCGCAATCGGCCGTGGCAACGAAGAACAACGTTCGACTCTCGATGAACGCACGATCCTCGTCAGTAAACTCGGTTCGCGAAAGCTTGTCGACCAGGCGATCGGCAAGCCGGCGCGTGTCGAACCGATCCTGCAGTCGGCGCATGCCGGCGTGATATGCATTGTCGGGCGAGATCATCTCAGCCAACGTCCTCGTGCAGGCACAGGATGTTGCCCTCGGTGTCTTCGAACCATGCGGCTTTCTCCGAACCCAGCACGCAGACATGGTCGATCGTTTTGAATCCCGGGAAGTCGTAATCGGCAAACTTGACGCCGCGTGCCTTCAGCGTAGTGATGGCGTCGCTGATGCTGTCGACCCTGAAACTCAGCGCGGTGTGCTCGGCCTTCGTTCCTTCGGGCTTCGGAAACAGTGCGACCTCCGTACCGCCGCAGCGATAGATGAACTTGCCGTCGGGCCGCAATCCGCGTGGCTCAAGTGCAAGCTGTTCCTCGTAGAAACGCCGCGCGCGAGACAGATCCTTGACCGGCAACATACACGTGACTTGTGATTGCGAGAGCATGGGCCCTCCTCGTGTTAACTACTTGACGATGACGCACTGCCAGTGCATCGGGTATCAGCAGGATTGCGTACTTACTTGAACAGCTCCTTCAGCAAGCGATTAGCCGCTGTTTCAAAACGGGACACCTCTCCGAAGGAGCGGGCCAACATCATCGCGCCTTCAAGCGAGCCAACCAATGCACGGGCGACGTCATGCGGCGGGCCTGAGAACTTCAGCTCACGCGCCTTCTGGCCTTGCTTCAGCACCGCGGCCAGCCACCGTTCGTTCTCGTCGAAGAAGTGTTTCATTTCCTCCTTCATCGGCTTCGGCAGCGTCGCATATTCGGCGGCCAGCATTCCGCACAGGCACATCCGGTTATTGCGCAATACGTCCGCATAAATTCGGGCGTATCGCTTCAGTTTCTCGCGCGCAGTCGTACTGGTCTGGTCGATCACGTCGAGCGCGGCCAGAAAGTTTTTTTCGTAGCGCTCGATCAGCCGATGGCCCAGCTCGGCCTTGGCCGGAAAGTGATAGTGCAGGCTGGCCTTGGTGACGCCAAGCGTGGTCGCAATGTCAGCGTAGCTGAAGCCGTTAAAACCGCGCGTCTGTACCAGGCGCTCGGCCGTATCGAGAATCCGCTGCGACGTGTCTGCTCTTACCACGGGCCGTCTTCCTCTGCCTGCAGCCTGAACAATTTCTTCCTACCTACTGGCTGACAAGTTACTTACCAATAGGTAGAAAGTCAACGTATCGGCATCGTCGGCCATCATGGCGCAGAAAACAGCACCGGGCCAAGAAGTCAGTTTCATCGTTGTCCTTTCGGATCAATGGTCGTAAAGGTTGTCGCTTGGGCGGCAACAGCTTGTAGACGCCGCGACGCGGCGCAACGATGGGCAGGATTGCGTACGCGAATGTTCAGCGCAGTTGCGCGGCAGGACTTGCAAGCGCGCGATCGAGCCGCTCTAAGACTCTTTCACGGCCGATCAATTCGAGTACTGCATCGATCGATGGTGTCTGTATTCGGCCGGTAACCGCTACACGTAGCGGACCCGCGACCTGCGGCATCTTGAGCTTCAGCTCGCTGACGATCTGCTTGATCGTGTCGTGTAACGCACTGCGCTGCCATGTCAGCGCCGCAGCGCGCTCGCGAAACACCTGCACCGCTTCGCGACCGGATTCGTTCAAGTGCTCGGTTACCAGGGCGCGGTCGACCTCGGGCTCAACGTAGAACAGCAACGCGGCATCCGCCAGTTCGTTCAGCGTGCGTGATCGATCCTTCAACAGCGCGACCACCTTTTGCAGGGGTGGTCCGCCAGCAAGTCCACCGCCGCGCGCTTCGACGCGCGGGGCGACAAGACTCGCGAGCCGCTCGTCGTCCCCTTCCTTAAGGTACTCGCCATTGAGCCATGTCAGCTTGTCGAGGTTGTATTGCGCCGGCGCTCGATTGACGTGCTGCAGATCGAACCATTCAACCAGTTGCTCGCGCGTGAACTTCTCTGCGTCGCCGTGGCTCCAGCCAAGACGCGCCAGGTAGTTGAATAGCGCTTCGGGCAGGAAACCATCTTCGTCGTACTGCAGCACACTGACCGCGCCATGCCGCTTGGACATCTTGCTGCCGTCGGGCGCAAGTATCAGCGGCAGATGCCCGAACTGCGGCGGGGTCCACCCGAGAGCGCGATACAGGTTGATCTGCCGCGGCGTGTTGTTGATGTGCTCTTCGCCGCGCAGCACGTGTGAGATCTGCATGTCGGCGTCATCGACGATCACCGCAAAGTTGTAGGTCGGCATCCAGTCGCTACGCGCGATCACGAGGTCATCCAGCTCGCGATTGGAGATGCTGATCGGCCCTTTGACCAGATCGTTCCATGCCACATCGCCGTCATCCGGATTGCGAAAGCGAAACACTGGCGGCGCGCCCACCGGGGGTGTCTTGCCGCGCGCATGCTCGGGCCGCCAGCGGCCGTCGTAACGCGGCTTCTCGTTGCGCGCGACTTGCGCCTCGCGCAAGGTTTCGAGTTCATCCTTACTCGCGTAACAGCGGTACGCGCGGCCATCGGCCAACATCTGCTCGAGTACTTCGCGATAGCGAGTCAGCCGCTCGGTCTGTCGTACGGGCCCTTCGTCGTAGTCGAGCTCGAGCCAGCGCATGCTTTGCAGAATGACCTGCACCGCTTCCTCGGTCGAGCGTTCGGCGTCGGTATCTTCGATGCGAAGCACGAACTTGCCGCCATGATGGCGCGCGAACGCCCAGCAAAATAGCGCGGTGCGAGCGGTGCCGAGATGGAGCATGCCGGTCGGGCTCGGTGCGATTCGTGTTCGTACTTCGCTCATGCGTGCATGGTAACTTGCCGCATGACCTCTACGCGCCACTACGCGCCGAAGCATCATAATGAGGCATAACATGGTGCTTCATCGAGCCTCTCGATGAAGAACCGTCGGGTTGACGCTTGCTGATTTGTTCGAGCTGAAGTCGCTACCCGCGACGGCTGGCCGATCAACCAGAACCACAAGTTTTGGAGATAGCCCCATGGGCAAGAACGAACCGCCCCGCCTCACCCTGCAGGTGCCGGAGCCGCCGGCACGCCCCGGAGATAAGCCCGACTTCTCTTACCTGAAGCTTGCGCCCGCGGGCAGTGTTGATCGCCCGCCGGTGCATGCGTCGGCGGCGCAGATGCATGACTACGCCTACAGCCTGGTGCGCGTGCTGGACGACGCCGGCGACGCAGTGGGCCCATGGGCGCTGCAGATCGACGCCGAGTTGTTGCGCACCGGTCTGCGCGCGATGATGAAAACGCGCGTCTTTGACACACGGATGCAACTGGCGCAGCGGCAGAAAAAGGCTTCGTTCTATATGCAATGCCTCGGCGAAGAAGCGCTTGGTGTGGCGCAGGGTCTCGCGCTTGGCGCCGACGACATGTTCTTCCCGAGCTATCGGCAGCAGGGCTATCTGATCGTGCGCGGCATGCCGCTGGTCGACATGATGTGTCAGATTCTGTCGAATTCGAAAGACTCTCTGAAGGGCCGGCAGCTGCCGGTGATGTACTCGTCACGCAAGCTGGGATTCTTTTCGATCTCGGGCAACCTGGGCACGCAGTTCATTCAGGCCGTGGGCTGGGCAATGGCCTCCGCGATCAAAGGCGACAGCAAGATCGCGTCCGGCTGGATCGGTGACGGATCAACGGCCGAAGGCGATTTCCATTACGCGCTGACGTTCGCCGCGGTGTATCGCGCACCGGTGATCCTGAACGTCGTCAACAACCAGTGGGCGATATCTTCGTTTCAAAGCATTGCGGGCGGCGCCGAGACGACGTTTGCCGCGCGCGGTGTCGGCTACGGCGTGCCGGCGTTGCGCGTCGATGGCAATGACTTTCTCGCGGTCTATGCGGCGTCACAGTGGGCCATCGAGCGCGCGCGTTCCAATCTTGGCCCGACACTGATCGAGTGGATCACTTATCGCGCCGCGGCGCATTCGACTTCGGATGATCCGTCGAAATACCGCCCGGCCGAAGACTGGACTTCGTTTCCTCTGGGTGACCCGGTGCAGCGGCTTAAGCAGCATCTGATTCGCATCGGCGCGTGGTCGGAGGAGGAGCACGCGCGAACCCAGTCGGCGCTGGAGGAAGAAGTGAAAGCGGCGCAGAAGACCGCCGAGAGCTTCGGCACGTTGGCTACCGGCCCGCTGCCCAGCGCCGCCACGATGTTCGAGGATGTCTACAAGGAAATGCCGGAGCATCTGCGCCGGCAGCGCGAGCAGGCAGGGCTATAGCGATGGCGATGATGACGATGGTGCAGGCGATTCGCTCGGCGATGGACGTGATGCTCGAGCGCGATAACAACGTGGTGGTGTTTGGCGAAGACGTCGGCTACTTCGGCGGCGTGTTTCGCTGCACCGAAGGCCTGCAGGCCAAGTACGGCACGTCGCGCGTTTTCGATACGCCGATCTCCGAAGGCGGCATCGTCGGCATCGCGGTCGGAATGGGCGCGTACGGCCTGCGGCCGGTGGCCGAGATCCAGTTTGCCGATTACTTTTATCCGGCCTACGACCAGCTGGTGTCTGAGGCTGCACGCCTGCGCTATCGCTCTGCCGGCGACTTTACGGCGCCGATCGTCGTGCGCATGCCCACCGGCGGCGGCATCTATGGCGGACAAACGCATAGCCAGAGTCCCGAGGCATTGTTCACGCATGTATCCGGATTAAAGACAGTGGTGCCGTCCAATCCGCAAGACGCAAAAGGATTGTTGATATCGGCGATCGAGGACGACGATCCGGTGGTCTTTCTCGAGCCGAAGCGGCTTTACAACGGCCCGTTCGATGGCCATCACGACAAGCCCATCGTGCCGTGGTCCAAGCATCCGCTCGGCGAAGTGGCCGACGGCTACTACAAGGTGCCGCTGTCCAAGGCAAAGATATTTCGCGCCGGCGCCGAGCTCACGGTGATCGCCTACGGCACGATGGTCTACGTGGCTGAGGCTGCCGCGGCGGAAGCCGGCATCGACGCCGAGATCATCGATCTGCTGACGTTATGGCCGCTCGATCTCGACACGATCGTCGAGTCGGTGAAGAAAACGGGACGCTGCGTGATCGTGCACGAAGCCACCCGCACCAGCGGCTTCGGCGCCGAGCTGATGTCGTTGGTTCAGGAGCACTGCTTCTACCACCTGGAAGCGCCGATCGAGCGCGTGACCGGATGGGACACGCCGTATCCGCACGCGCACGAGTGGCACTACTTCCCCGGCCCCGCGCGCGTCGCCGAGGCGCTGAAGCGGGCGATGAGCGCATGAGCGCCGCACGGCCGCTCCGAAGGCGCTCGCGTCCCCTGGGGACCGCCCGCAGGGCGAGGGGGCAACATGAACGTTCACGTCATCAAGATGCCGGATATCGGCGAAGGCATTGCCGAAGTCGAAGTCGTCGCGTGGCATGTCAAGCTGGGCGACGAAGTGCAGGAAGATCAAGCGCTCGCCGATGTGATGACCGATAAAGCGGCGGTGGAGATTCCGTCGCCGGTCAAGGGCAAGGTAATTGCGCTCGGCGCCAAGGCAGGCGATGTGGTTGCCGTCGGCGCCGAGTTGATGCGGCTCGACGTCGATGGCGGCGGCACCGATGAGGTCGCAAAGGCAACGGCTGCCGCTGCGCCACCCATCGCTGCCACCGCAACGGTTGCAAAAGCAGGCAACGGAGCGGCGCCGGCGGGCACTGCGGCGGTACGCTCACCGAGCCGGGATTCCGATCAAAAGCCGCTCGCATCGCCATCGGTGCGGCGGCACGCCCGCGAGCTGGGCGTCGAACTGCGTGACGTCTCAGGCAGCGGCCCGGCAGGCCGCATCGAACACAGCGACCTCAAACTGCACGCGGCGGGCAAGCGCGCGCCTGCCGCTGCGCGCATCCAATCAGCGTTAGCCGAACCGGATGCCACCGAAGAAATCCCGGTCATCGGACTGCGACGCCGGATCGCGCACAAGATGCAGGAGTCGAAGCGCCGCATTCCGCACTTCGCGTACGTCGAAGAAATCGATGTCACCGAGCTCGAAAAACTGCGCGCGTTCCTGAACAAAACCCGCCGCGAAGATCAACCGAAGCTCACCTTGCTGCCGTTCATCATGCGCGCAATCGTGCTCGCAGTCGCCAACTATCCGCAGATCAACGCGCACTTTGACGACGACGCCGGCATCATCACCCGCTATCGCGCAGTGCATCTGGGCATCGCAACGCAAACCAAGGCCGGACTCGTGGTGCCGGTCGTCAAACACGCCGAGGCGCGCGACATCTGGGAAAGTGCGGCCGAAGTGTCGCGCCTGGCCGGCGCCGCGCGCGATGGCAAAGCAGATCGCGGGGAGCTAAGCGGCTCGACGATCACGATCTCGAGCCTGGGCGCACTGGGCGGCATCGTATCGACTCCGATCATCAATCATCCGGAAGTGGCAATCGTCGGCATCAACCGGATCGTCGAGCGGCCGATGTTTGTGGGCGGCGCCGTGATCGCGCGCAAGCTGATGAACCTGTCGTCGTCGTTCGACCATCGCGTCGTCGATGGTCAGGACGCCGCCGAGTTCATTCAACGAGTGCGCCGCCTGCTTGAGCTGCCCGCCACGTTGTTCATACCGCCGGCGTAATACAGGAACCAGTGTCAGCGCTAATGGTGGGGGGGCCCCCTACGCCAGCCAGTGCAGACAACTGTTGCCGGCGTCAGTGCGTGATCCTTGGTGGGTGGTTCAGGGCTCGAACTGTGACCCGCCGGGCTATTGGGTTTTCACACGCATCACAAGCGGTGGAGATGAAACGGTGTTTGTCCCGTGGCGCAATCGTTCCACCCATGTCCGTTTGCTCACGCTTGAGTGTCCGCAGCACTAGGCGTGCCCCCAGGTACGTAAGTGCATCGGGCCATGCGGGCACCGCAGTCGCTCATCTCCCGAGCGGGAGCACGCGGAGATTGACGACTGCGCACCTGGAACGAGGAGGTGGCCCGTAGCTTTGCAGCGGGCCGGTCTGGAGAAACCATTTGAGACTCGCTGATTTCATACTCGCTGACATGGCGAACATCCTGGGTGATTGGGAAGCGTTCGCCGCGACCCAGCTGCCCTCCGCAGCACGTATGGATGCGCTTGAATTGCGTGATCACGCCGAGCATATTCTGAAAGCGGTCGCCAAAGACATCGTTCAACCCCAAACGCCCGACGAAGAGAGCGCGAAGTCGAGGGGCCAGGCGCCCAAGTTGACGGGAGCTACCGAGACAGCGGCACAAACGCATGCGTTCCTCCGCGCACGGAGCGGCTTCGACATCAATCAGGTGACCGCGGAATACCGCGCCCTGCGCGCGAGCGTGCTTCGCCGGTGGGTAGCCGAATGCGGACCCGCTGCTCCCGATATGCCGGACGTGATTCGCTTCAACGAAGCGATTGACCAAGCGATCGCTGAATCCGTTGCGCGCTTTACTGTGCAAGTGGAGCAGGCCCGCAATTTTTTCTTGGGCATGCTCGGGCACGACATGCGCAGCCCATTAAACGCGATCAAGATGTCGGCTGAGTATCTTTCCAAACTTAACGCCGGGGAGACTATCTCCGCAGCGGCCCTTCGCATAGTGAGAAGCGGAAGTCGCATGCAGGCGCTGCTGGATGACCTGCTTGACTTCAACCGCACACGGTTCGGCTTGGGAATCAGTGTTCATCCGACCGAAATTGACTTGGCTCAGTTGTTCGCCGACGAGCTGCAACAGTTGCGAGCAGCACACCCCGAAGGGCAGATCGAGTTCGCTACCACAGGCGACGTGCGCGGCGTGTGGGATGAACACCGCCTGGCTCAGCTGCTGAGCAATCTTGTCGTCAATGCACTCAAATATGGCGACCGCGATTCTCCCGTGCACGTGCAGGTCGATGGTGGCGCGACCGAAGTAGTTTTTGAAGTAAAGAATCGCGGGCCGAGAATTGCCCCCCGATTTCTGTCGCAGATCTTCGATCCACTGATACGCGGCACCGAACATGAAGTTAGCTCGGACCGCGACGGCAGCTTGGGGCTCGGGCTGTATATCGCCCGCGGCATTGCTACTGCGCATGGGGGAGACATCACTGTGGAGTCCGAAGAAGGCGAAACTGCTTTTAGAGTACGGCTGCCTCGCAGGGTGCCCGCAAAAATCAGCCGAGGCTTGAATGAGCCGCCGGTCGAACGGCGCATCGCCGACCGGAGAATGAGCCGCAATAAGTGAATGACAGATGACCGCGCGCCGTGCGCAATCAAGTCTGACGTAGCGCACGGCTCCATCTTTTAATATCCTTGTATGCAAAATCGCTTCAATCGCCCATTCGGGCCCGAGCAGGTCGAAGCCCTTATCCACAAGCTGAGGGAAACGGCGATGGCGCGCCAGGAGTCTGATGCACTTGCGGCCGACGTGATGTTCAAGTCACTCCACATGATGACGAGCTTGTGGCACGAATGCTCGCTGCATGACAATCTGGCTACGCAAGCGGAGCGGGTCTTAGAGGCGACCGAAGCAAAGCTGCGAGACTCCTTAGAAAAGCAGTCGATCGCCGAAGCTGCCCTAGCGCTGGCCGAAGTCGAGCGGCTAAAGAGCATGATCAGAATGCCCTTACAACGAGAGGCGTGGGGCCAGGAACAACAACCCCCAGACATAGCGAAGCCGCAATGACGCTCGGGCTTTCCGTACGCGATTTGCGGTACCGCTAAGTCATTGAAGTTATGGTGGGTGGTACAGGGTTCGAACCTGTGACCCCTGCCGTGTGAAGGCAGTGCTCTACCACTGAGCTAACCACCCGCTGATTCACAAGCCCGGGCCGCGAATTATTGCATGGGCTCGCGCGCCGCTTGCTTGCCTTACGATGCTTCGTTGACAGCGCCGCGGAGGCTGATCTGGATCTTTCGCACACTCTGTTTCGCACTGCGCGACGTGTGCCGCGCGCGGTGGCGGTGATCGAGCGCGACCGAGTCGAACTCAGTTACGAGCAGCTCGCTGACCGCTCGCTGCGCTTGGCTTCGGCACTTATCGATCTGCGCGTGCGGCCAGGCGTACGTGTCGCGCTACTTGCCCACAACTGCTCCGCGTATGTGGAGCTGCTGTACGCATGCTGGGCGATCGGCGCTTGCGCTGTGCCGATCAACATGCGGCTGCATCCGAAGGAAATTGCGTTCATTCTCGACGACGCCGACGTGCGCATTGCGTTCGTCACTGACGAGATCGATATCACAGTCATCGAGCACGAACGTACCGGCGCTACGCACTTCGTCGATGTCGAGGGTTCTGAATATCGCAAGCTGTTGCACTCCGAACCTTTATCGGCGCCGCAATCCGATTCTTCGCAGTCGCCGGCTTGGCTTTTTTACACCAGCGGCACGACCGGGCGACCAAAGGGCGTCGTGCTGACGCATGGCAACTTACTTGCAATGGCGCTCAACTATCTTGCCGACGTCGACCATGCCGCGGTTGGCGACCATCTGTTGCATGCAGCACCGATGTCACACGGCTCGGGGTTGTACATCATTCCGAACATCGCCTCCGGCGTGACGCAGTTGATTCCCGCGTCGCACGGCTTCGATGTCAGCGAGATTGCTCACATCATCGCGTACACGCCGCATGTCAAATTTTTCGCCGCACCGACGATGGTGATGCGACTGGTCGACAGCTCGCACAGCGGGCGCGAGCCCGTCAATCTCAAGTCGATCATCTATGGCGGTGGGCCGATGTACGTTGCGGATTGCTTGCGAGCGCTGGAATGCTTCGGCCCGAAACTGGTGCAGATCTACGGGCAAGGCGAAGCGCCGATGACGATTACGGTGTTGCCCGCTGTCGATCATGTCGATGACCACGACGGCCGCCGCGCCGAGCGGCTCGGCTCGGTCGGGCGCGCGCAGACGGGGGTCGAGGTCGCGGTGCTCGATGGCACCGATCAGCCCGTGCCGTCTGGCGAGTTGGGCGAGGTCTGTGTGCGTGGCGACGTCGTGATGGCCGGCTATCTGAACAATCCGGAAGCCACCGCTGAGACGCTCGCCAACGGCTGGCTGCACACCGGCGATGTCGGCCGCTTCGACGCGCACGACTACCTGACCCTCGTCGATCGCAGCAAGGATCTGATCATCTCCGGCGGCTCAAATATCTATCCGCGCGAAGTCGAGGAGGTGCTGTTACGGCATCCTGCAATCAAGGAAGCCGCCGTGCTCGGCGAACCCGATACGCAATGGGGTGAGTCGGTTGTTGCAGTAGTGGTGACGCAACCGGGGCGGACGGCCAATCAACATGAGCTCGACTCGTTTTGTCTCGACCACATCGCCCGGTTCAAGCGGCCGAAGCGCTACGTATTTGTCGAACAACTGCCCAGAAACGCGACCGGCAAGGTATTGAAGCGCGAGCTGCGGCAGCAACTCACGCGTGAGCAAGACCCAACCGCCATACAGGCGTGACCTTAGATTCGCGCGCAATCAAGTCGAGAAGCGCCTCGTGCGCCGCTATTTCCTCAGCTACAGCCGCGACCGCAATCAATTGGCTGATATCGATCGGGCCGAAGCTGGCGCTCAATGTGTCGTCGTCGAGCACATCGATCACCAGGCTGTCCTGACCGCGCGTCATCGAGAGAAACACGTCGGCCAGCAGGCCGGCATCGAGCAGCGCGCCGTGCAACGTGCGATGCGAGTTGGACACCGCGTAGCGTTCGCACAAAGCGTCGAGCGAATTGCGCTTGCCCGGGTGCTGTTCGCGTGCGTGCTGCAGCGAGCAGATCACTTTGAGGCAATAATCGGCGAAGCGGCTGCGGCCGATGCGTACCAGCTCGGCGTCTAGAAACTCGATGTCGAACTCGGCGTTGTGAATGATGACTTCGGAATTTTTGACGAACTCGATCAGATCGTCGACGATGTCGCAGAACTTCGGTTTGTCTTCGAGGAACTGGCGATTGATGCCGTGCACCGCGAGCGCGCCTTCATCGCACTCGCGCTCCGGGTTGACATACTGATGAAAGCGGCGCTCGGTAATTCGACGGCCGACGATTTCGATCGCACCGATCTCGATGATGCGGTGGCCATCGCGAACCTCGAGCCCGGTGGTCTCGGTGTCGAGTACTACCAGCCTGGCGCTCACTCCGCGCCGCTCTCCGCCACTTCAGATTGCGTGTGCTGATGCGAGCCCATCCACTTGCCCAGCGCCTGCTCCATCAACGTGTACATGGTTGGCACGACGTATAGCGTCAGCAACGTTCCAAACGTCAGCCCGCCAACGATGACCCATCCGATCTGAATCGCGGCTCTCTGCGCCTGCGCCGGATGACAACGCGAGCGGCAATGCGCCGAGCACCATCGCGCCTGTCGTCATCAAAATCGGCCGCAACCGCAACACGGCCGAATGACGAATAGCGTCGAACAGCTCCTCTCCGCGCTCCTGCAACTGGTTCGCAAATTCAACGATCAGGATGCCGTGCTTGGTGATCAATCCCACCAGCGTAATCACCCCGATCTGGCTGTAGATATTCCAGGTGCCTCCGGTGATCCACAGCGCGAACAACGCACCAGCCATCGACAACGGAACCGACAACATGATGACGAACGGATCGGCAAAGCTCTCGAATTGCGCGGCGAGAACCAAGTAAATGAAAATCAACGCAAGCGCCAGCGTCAGTAAAAACTGCCGCGCGCATCACGAAACTCGCGCGACTGGCCATTCAGGTCGGTCAGCGCATCGGGCGGCAGCACGCGCTTCGCCGTGTCGTCCATCATTTTGAGCGCATCGCCGATCGTGTAGCCGGGTGCCAGCGTGGCGGTGATCGATACCGCGCGCAGCCGCTGAAAGTGATTCAGCGATGAAGGCGACACGCCTTCGAGCACGGTCACGACGTTCGCCAGTTGCACCATCGAGCCGTCGCGCGCCCGCACGTAAATGTCACTGATGTCGTTCGGCCGGCTGCGGTCGCGCGGCGCGACCTGCACGATCACGTCGTACTGCTCGCCGTCCTTCTTGAAGCGCGTGATCTGACGCCCCCGAGCATCGTCTGCAGCGTGCGTCCGACCGTCTCGACCGGAATGCCGAGGTCACCGAGCTTGTCGCGATTGACCTCGACCCGCAGCTCGGGCGTGTTGAGCCGCAAATCCGACGTCGGGTTCTGCACGATCCCGGTCTTCGAAATCTCGGCGATGAATTGCTGCACGATGCGATCGAGCTCCGCATACGGCACCTGCGCCATGATCACGTAGCTCGACCGGCAGCGAACGGCCGGACTGTCCAAGTGACGGCGGATTGACCGCAAAGCCGATGATGCCGGGCAGGCTCTGGAATTTCTGATTCAGTTCGCGCGCGATGTCCTGCTGCTTGCGCTTGCGTTCTTCCCACGGCTTCAAGCGCAGGATGCCGGTGCCGAACTCGACTGTCGGGAAACCCGCGATCGCGCTGTACGCGCCCGCTTCGGGTATCACTTCAAAGAAGCCTTCGACCGCGCGCAACTGTTCGGACGTGTAGTCGACCGTCGAGCCCGGCGGCGACTGCATGCGGCCGAAGATCACTCCGCGGTCTTCCAGCGGCGCCAGTTCGTTGCGCAGCAACGAGAAAAACAGAGCGGCCAGACCGGCGGTGACCAGCCAGGCGATCACGACAATCCAGCGGCGCTCGAGCAGCCAGGCGAGCGAACGCGCGTAGCCGTTGGTCAGCGCGTTGATCCAATGCTCGATCGATCGTGAATACGCGGCCGTGCTTGGGCTCGTGCCTCAAGCAGCTTGCTGCACATCATCGGCGAGAGTGTCAGCGCGACGAAGCCCGACACCAGCACCGCGCCGGCGAGCGCCAGCGCGAATTCGATGAACAGCCGCCCGGTACGACCGGTGGCGAACGCGAGCGGCGCGTACACCGCCGTCAATGTCAACGTCATCGCGACGACCGCGAAACCGATCTCCTTGATGCCCTTGACGGCAGCCGCAACGCGCTCCATTCCCGCTTCGATATTGCGGTAGATGTTCTCGAGCACGACGATCGCATCGTCGACGACCAGCCCGATCGCGAGCACCATCGCCAGCAAAGTCAACGTGTTGATCGTGAAACCGAACGCGTACATCAGCGCGAACGAACCGACCAGCGACAGCGGGATCGTCACCAGCGGGATCAGCGTCGCCCTGACATTGCGCAGGAAGAAAAAGATCACGAGCGCCACCAGCAAAATCGCCTCGGCCATTGTCCTGAACACCGACTTGATCGAGCGGTCGATGAAGACCGACGAGTCGTAGCCGATGGTGATGCGCATGCCGGCAGGCAGTGTCGGGTTTATTTTCTCCACCTCGGCGCGCACTGCCTTCGAAAGCTCGAGCGGATTGGCGGTGGCTTGCTTGACGACGCCCATGTTGATCGCGCGCTCGCCGTTGAAGCGAGCGATCACGCGCTCGCTCACCGCGCCGACGGCCACCTCGGCCGACGTCGCGCAGCCGCACCGGATAGCCCTTCGACGTTGGCGACGATCAGATTTTCGAACTGCTCGCGGTGCTGACGTCGGTCGTTGCAACGATCGAAAACTCGCGCTGAGCCGATTCGATCCGGCCCGATGGCAGCTCGACGTTCTGCCGCCGCAATGCGTTTTCAACTTCCTGCGGCGTCAGCCGTAGCCGGCCAGGCGATCCCGATCGACATTGATGCGCATCGACGTGCGGCGCTCGCCGAAGATCCACACGTCGGCGGCGCCCGGCAGCACCGACAGGCGCGGCTTCACGTAGCGCGCGAGATAGTCGGACACCTCGATCGGCGAGCGACCGCCGGCGGCCACTGCCATCCAGATGATCGGGAACGCATCGGCCTCGACCTTCGCAATCACGGGTTCGTCGACGGTATCGGGCAGGCGCGCACGCACGCGCGCCACTTTGTCGCGCACGTCGGCCGCGGCCGAATCGGGACTGCGCGTGATGCGGAAACGCACGTTGATGTCGCTGCGCTCGGAGCGCGAGCGCGACGTCATCAGCTCGACGCCTTCGATGCCGGCCAGTGAATCTTCGAGCACCTTGGTGATCTGCGACTCGATCACGTCGGCCGACGCGCCCGGATACGTCGTCTGAACGCTGACGACCGGCTCGTCGATCTTCGGATATTCGCGCACGTCGAGCCGCGTATACGAAATCGCGCCGATGACGAGCACCAGCAGCGACAGCACCGTGGACAGCACCGGCCGGCGAATGCACAGCTCGAACAGGCTCATGCGGGAATCACTTTGTGCGGCGCCGTCGCAGCCTTCAGTGGAGCGGCTTTCGGTTCAACCTTTCCACTGCCTTCGCCCTTCGGCGCTCCGGGCGCCCCGTCAGGGGCAGCATCCGGCTGCAGGATGCGTACCGGCTGGCCGTCACGCGATAAGCGCATTCCGGCCGTGACGACCTGATCGCCTGAGGTGAGTCCTTCCACGATTTCCACCAGCGCGTCGCGCCGCACGCCGATTCTTACCGGCACGCGCCGCGCCTGTCCGTCCACGACCTTGTAAACGTAAAAATCAGCGCCCTGCGGCACGATCGCTTCCTCCGGCACCAGCAGCGCGTTAGTACGCTCGCCGACGATAACGCGCACGCGCACGAACATTCCGGGGCGTAGCTTGCCCGCGGTGTTTTCCAATCGTCCGCGTATTTCCAAGGATCGGCCGTTGGCGTCGACCCGCGGATTGATCGCATCGATAAGTCCGCTGAAGCGCTCGCCCGGAAGCGCGTCGGCCACGACTTCGATGGCTTGCCCGGTCTTGATCTGTGTCAGGTTGCGCTCGGGCAATCGAAAGTCGACCTTCAGGATGCGCACGTCTTCAACATTGACCAGATCGGTCCCGTCCTTGACGTAATCGCCGAGGCTGACGCCGCGGATGCCCACCACTCCGTCGAACGGGGCGAGGATGCGCATCTTCGACAGCCGCGCCTGTGCCAGCTTCAGCTTGGCGTCGGCGACTTGCGCATTGGACGCAGCCGTGTCCTGGGCACTCGAGCTGATGAACTTGCGGCTCGCCAAGTCTTCGCTGCGCTTGAGGTTTGCCAATGCCAGGTCATTTTCCGCCTGCATCTGCGCGACTTCTGCTGCGCTCAAAGAATTGTCCAGCGCGATCAGCATCTGCCCCTTGCGCACCACCTGGCCATCCTTGAAGCCGATCGCCGAAATTCGGCCCGACACTTCCGGCCGCAAAATGACGCTTTCATTGGATTGCAGCGAACCGACCGCCTGCAAATCTTCCTTGACCGTGGTCGGCTTGACCTGGATCACCTGAACCGCGATCGGCCCGGCAGGACCACCCTTGCCGGGGCCCGGAGCACCCGGCGCCGACTTCGACGCATCGGGGGTGCTCGAGCCTTTAACGCCCGCCAGTGCGTTCGGCCCGGGCGCGAAGCGGTTCACCGCGAAGTACGCGATGACCGCGACGATCGCTAGTGCAACAACCGCAATAGCAGTGGTTCGGTTTCTTTTCATGTCTGAATAAGCTGCGCCCAGCGCAACCCGGAGATCGAATTTAACACCCGGGTGCGACGACTGATGTGGGCTGGTGAGTTGCAGACACCGATTCGGCCCCGCGGTTCGCCAATTCGTCCGCCCGTTCGTTGCCGACGTTGCCGGAATGGCCCCGTACCCAGCGCCATTCAATCTCGTGCTTCGCCGCAACGTCGAACAAACACTGCCAAAGATCGGCATTCTTGACGGGCTTTTTGGCGGCGGTTTTCCAGCCCCGCTGCATCCAGACCGGCAGCCACTCGGTTATTCCCAACCGTACGTATTGCGAGTCGGTGTGCACGATGACGTGGCAGCGGCGCTTCAATGAACCCAGCGCCGCGATTACCGCCATCAGCTCCATTCGGTTATTGGTCGTCGGATTCTCGCCGCCGAACAACTCCTTCTCGCGATCGCCGTGCAGGAGCAGCGCACCCCAGCCACCGGGACCAGGATTTCCCTTGCACGCGCCGTCGGTATAAATGTTCACGGGTTCAGGGGAGCCGGATGCGCGCTTCGCGCGCACCGGCGACTGATTTTCGTTCAAGTCGATGCTGCGACGATGTCTCATCTCCTTGCCGCGCTACGCACGCCGTCATTCGCCGCGTCCGGCGCTTCAATCACTGCGGAACTCGAGTCGCCGGTCAAGAATGTGCGCGTCGTCGCCGCGGGTGCAAGACGCCGCGCGGGTTCTTCCTTGCCTTTCCAGACCGCGCCGATCAGCCGCATGCCGCGCACGCGCTTGACGGCGGTCAGCATGTAGATCGCGCCGAGAAACGGCCACCAGCGATCGCCTGCTTTTTCCATGAACTGCCAGCGCGCCAGCCAGCGCTCCTGCCGAACCGAGGGCACATAGCAACCGAACCGGCCACGCTCGACATCAAACGACAGCAGCTTTAACCAGTCCTTGATCCGAGGCAGCGTCAGGAATCGGCCTTCGCGCGGCAAATACGGCGTCGCCCCGAGCCGCGTCAAATACTGCCGGACACCCCACAGGCTGACCGGGTTGAAGCCGGTGATCACGACCTGCCCCTCGGGCACCAGCACGCGTTCGACTTCGCGCAGCACCTGATGCGGATCTTCGGTGAACTCAAGGATGTGCGGCATGACCACCAGGTCGATCGAATGAGTGGCAAACGGTAGTTCCTCGTACCGATTGATCACCGCCACCTTCGGATGTGCGCTGCTGTATTGAACCTCAGGTGCGCGATCGGCCGCGCAAAAGCGCAGCGGCATGCGGTTTTCGCGCAGGGCATCGATATCCGGAAGCCCCAGCTGCAACGCGTGATAGCCGAAGATGTCCACCACGGCAGAATCAAGCTGCAATTGTTCCCAATCGAGTACGTACTGGCCGACGGGCGAGCGCAGAAACTCGGATAACCTCACGATCGACGCGTTACCGCTGAAATTTTCTGCGCTCATACCCCGATGTCCGATCTGATCATCACTCCGTTGCCGGCGTTCAAAGACAACTACATATGGCTGCTGACGCGCGGCGATGAAGCCGCAATCGTCGACCCCGGCGATGCCGGGCCGGTTATCCAGGCGCTGGAAGAGCAAAAACTCCGGCTGACGGCGATTCTAGCGACGCATCATCACGCCGACCATGTCGGCGGTTTGGCCGCCCTGAAGCAGCGCTACCTGGCCACTGCGTACGGGCCGGCGCGCGAAAAAGTGGCTGCGCTCGATCATCGCCTTGCCGCGGGCGACACGTTCGATGTACTACGCACACGCTTCGAAGTGATCGACATTCCAGGACACACCGCGGGGCATATTGCGCTTTTCGCACCCGGCTTGAAACCGCCGGCCGTGTTCTGCGGAGACACGCTGTTTGCGTGCGGCTGTGGCCGCTTGTTCGAAGGCACCCCCGAACAGATGCTGGCGTCGCTCGACACGCTTGCTGAATTGCCGGCAGCGACGCGCGTCTACTGCGGCCACGAATACACGGTCGCCAACATTCGGTTTGCACTGGCCGTCGAGCCCAACAACCGCGAATTGCAAACGCGCGCGGCGATGGCCACTGCGATGCGCAAGCGCGGCGAACCGACGCTGCCGTCGACGATCGGGCTTGAGCTTGCGACGAACCCATTCATGCGGTGCGATATGCCCTCGGTGCGTGCGGCTGCTTCGGGCTTCAGTCAAGGGGCAGGGTTCGCGCGTGTATCGACGTTTGCGGCGATCCGCAGTTGGAAAGACGGATTCACGTAGTCCGTATTACCTAAGGAAACTCAAGGAAGCGCGACTTGACGCCGTTTCTACGTTCTACCTACACTGGCTTGAACCCTGTAGATTTTTCAACGATGCGGCTCTCGAAAAGCTCGGCGACCTTCTGGCTTGCGTTCGGACTCTGTTGCACGTTACTTGCGGGCTGCGCAACGAGCGGCAGCGAATCGCGAACCCGCAGCCCGATCCCGCTTCCGCCTGACCCCGCCCCCGCCCCACCTCCCGCACCTCCACCCGCAGCCACACCTCCACCGAGCACCACCGCGCCAACGCTTCCATCTTCAGCAACGCCTTCGGCTTCATTGGAGCCCGTTGTTCCCGTGATCGTTGTGCCCGACAACGCACCGCTGCCCACAGTGCAGCCGTTGTCGCCGCCGCCCATGCGCGATTTGTGGGAGCGTATTCGGCTCGGCTTCAAGATGCCGAATCTCGAAACCAAACTTGCGGACGACCGCACCCGCTGGTACGCGAGCCAGCCCGATTACTTCGCGCGCATGACGCAGCGCTCGAGCCGCTATCTGTTTCACATCGTCGAAGAGATCGAGCGGCGCGGCATGCCGACCGAGCTCGCGTTGCTGCCGTTCGTTGAAAGCGCCTTCGTGCCGGAAGCGTTTTCGACGGCGAAGGCCGCCGGCCTGTGGCAGTTCATTCCATCGACCGGCCGCAACTACGACCTCGAACAAAACATGTGGAAGGACGAGCGGCGCGACGTGGTCGAATCCACACGTGCCGCGCTCGACTATCTGGAGAAGCTGCACGAAATGTTCGGCGACTGGCACCTGGCGCTCGCTTCTTACAACTGGGGCGAAGGTGCGGTATCGCGCGCGATTGCCAAGAACAGGCGCGCTGGCAAGCCCACCCGCTATACCGACCTCAAAATGCCGAAGGAAACGCAGTACTACGTGCCGAAGTTGCAGGCGGTGAAAAACATCGTGGCGGAGCCCGAAAAATACGAAGTCGTGCTGCCGCCGATCGACAACGCGCCTTATTTCATCGCAGTGCATAAAACGCGCGACATTGACGTGGACACCGCGGCCAAACTCGCCGAAATGAGAGTCGATGATTTCCGCGCGTTGAATCCGGCGTTCAACCGGCCGGTGATTCTTGGCGCCGGCGGCGGCGCGCAGCTGCTGTTGCCGGCCACCAAAGTCGAGCGTTTTCAGGCCAACCTTGCCGCGTGGGAATCGACCGGGCAACCGCTCGCCAGCTGGACGACTTACAAAACAACGGCGTCGGATACGTTGGCCACCGTGGCCAAGCGCGCCGGTATCAGCGAGGAGCAGCTGCGCGACGCGAATCAGATACCGCCGCGGTATCGGCTCGGCAGCGGCTCGACGATATTGATCCCACGCGACGAGACGATGGGATTGGATATTCCCGCCGAGAGCCTCGACGGCCGCTTCTCGCTGGTGCCGGAGCAAGCCAATCTGCGCAAGGTCACCTACCGCGTGCGGCGCGGCGACACCGTCACCAGTGTGGCGAAACGCTGGAAGGTGCTGCCGAAGGATTTGATTGTGTGGAACCGGCTGACGTCTCCCAGTCTGTTTGCAGGCCAGCGTCTGGAGCTCACGGTGCCCGCTGCGCAAGCGCGCAGCCGGGTCGTAAAGAAGGCAGCGCCGACGGCGCGCGCGCCCGCTACGACGACGCGCAGCTCGGTCCGCGCACCGGCGCGCAAGCGGCTCTACTGAAATGTTCCTCGCCGGCAAGCGCCTGCTGATTACCGGTGTGCTGTCGAATCGCTCGATTGCGTACGGCATTGCGCAGGCCTGCCAGCGCGAAGGGGCAGAGCTTGCGTTCACCTACGTCGGCGAGCGCTTTCGCGAGCGCATCACCGACACAGCGAAGCAGTTCGGCTCCGATCTGGTCTACGACATGGATGTCGGCGACGATGCGCAGATCGCGGCCACCTTCGATGCGTTGAAGCAGCGCTGGGACGGACTCGACGGACTCGTGCATTCGATCGGCTTTGCGCCGCGCGAAGCGATCGCGGGCGATTTCGTCGATGGGCTGTCGCGCGAAGGTTTTCGTATCGCGCACGACATCTCTTCGTACAGCTTTCCGGCACTCGCCAAGGCAGCATTGCCGCTGATGGAAGGCCGCAAAGCGGCATTGCTGACACTGACCTACCTCGGGTCGACGCGCGCGGTGCCGAACTACAACACGATGGGATTGGCGAAGGCGAGTCTGGAAGCCAGCGTGCGCTATCTGGCAGCGAGCCTCGGGCCACGCGGAATTCGCGTCAACGGGATTTCGGCGGGACCGATCAGGACACTCGCCGCAGCCGGCATCAAGGGGTTCTCGAAGATTCTGTCGGCAGTCGAGACCACCTCTCCATTGCGGCGCAACGTGACGATCGAAGACGTCGGTAATGTGGCGGCATTCTTGCTATCCGATCTCGCAGCCGGCATCACGGCCGAGATCACGCACGTCGATGGTGGGTTCAACGCCATGATGGGATCGTCGCTGGAAACTGAATAGTGGAGACAGAAATGGCAACGGCCGCCGACCTCGACATAAAAATGGACGCTGCCTCGCTGTATCGCGAGGAGATTTACACCGATCGCCGCATCGGAACCATCCGCGCGATGGTGCCGGTCAAATCCAACGGGGATGCCGATGGCGCTCGCGAAACATTGTTCATTGGCGAAGCGCAGATCATGACGCAGATGGGTCCGCTGCCGGTGACGTTCGAGATCGAAGCCGCGTCGCTCGACGCCGCAGTCACCGGATACGCGAAGGCGGCCAAGGTCGCAGTCGAACGCACGGTGAACGAGTTGCAGGAGTTGCGCCGCCAAAGCGCTTCATCGCTGGTCTTGCCGGGTCAGGGCGGCGGCGCGTTTGGGCCAGGCGGCATGGGCGGCGTCGGCGGGCTGGGTGGCGGCGGCAAGATCCAGATTCCTTGATCGCGCGTCAAGTCGCGAACCGCATGTGGACGTATAGATAAAACGGCGCGCGCGGCGGCGGCGCGAAGCGGTCGAACAGTAGCCGCCCGCGAACGCACGAGTACACCGGCGGGCTGCGGTCACTCCATAGCTTGAGGACTTTTCCCGCGCCGTCGATCGCAGCGACAAATGAAAACGGCGTCTGATCGGGCTGAGGCAGCGCGGCCTGACAGTCGCGCAGGTGCGTTCGGTAGCGTGCGCTGAACTGCGGCAACAGCACCGACTGGTGGTATTCGACCGTTGAGGGATCTTTTTCGTCGCGCCGGCCGAACTCCTGTGCTTCGACAAACGAATCTGCAAGTGACGGCAACTGCGCATGCGCAGGCGCAATCGGTAGAGCGGCCAGTATCGCGATCGTGCAATGTGATGATTTCATCGGTCGATCATAATTCGGCGATGAATGCTCCTGATGATTTGAAGATCAAGCTTACGTCGTTCGCTCACGGCGGCGGGTGCGGCTGCAAGATCGCGCCCGGGGTGCTGAGCGAAATCCTGCACGGTGTGCGGGGGATTGTGCCGCCGCAACTATTGGTGGGCATCGAAACCGCGGACGACGCCGCCGTTTATCGGCTGAACGACGAACAGGCGATTGTTGCGACGACCGACTTCTTTACTCCGGTCGTCGATGATCCCTACGACTTCGGCCGCATCGCCGCTACCAACGCCATCTCCGATGTCTACGCGATGGGTGGCACACCCATCATGGCGCTGGCACTGCTCGGCATGCCGATCGACAAAATTCCGCTCGAAGTGATTCGGCGCATCGCGGAAGGCGGTCAGTCGGTGTGCAATACCGTCGGCATTCCGATTGCCGGCGGCCACACGATCGATTCGGCCGAGCCGATCTATGGCCTGGTGGCGTTGGGCTTAATCCACCCGGCAAAGATAAAGAAGAACAGCGGTGCACAAGCCGGCGACGTCCTGGTCCTCGGCAAGCCGCTCGGAGTCGGCATCTATTCGGCTGCGCTGAAAAAAGGCGCGCTCGATGCTGCGGGCTACGCCCAAATGATCGCCAGCACTACCAAGCTCAACACTCCGGGCCGGAAGTTCGCCGACATGCGAGACGTGCATGCGATGACCGACGTTACCGGCTTCGGCTTGCTGGGACACTTGAACGAGATCGCCCTTGGCAGCGGATTGGCGGCAAGAGTTGATTTGAGCGCTGTACCGTGGCTGCCCGGTGTCGAACGGCTTGCGGCAAGCGGCTACGTCACCGGCGCGTCGACGCGTAACTGGGCCGGTTATGGCGCGCATGTGAGGCTGAACAACGTTTCGGACGTCCAAAGGGCGCTGCTGACCGACCCGCAGACTAGCGGTGGTTTGTTAGTCGCGTGCGCGCCGCAGGCGGTCGAGGATACGCTGGCCATACTTCGAGCTGAGGGCTTCGATCGAGCGGCCGTTATCGGTAGCCTCGCAAATGGCAACGGAATCAGCGTTATCTAAATGGGCAGCGCGCGATCACCGGTGATGGCGCACTGCGCTTGGTAGCTGGATCCGGACAACTTCAGGTACCGCATCTCGGCACGAGACATTACTTAGGAGTTAGCGGGCGCCTTTTTCGCCGGCACGTCGACGATCGGCGCCGGCGGTCCCGATCGCTTGCGCGTGTCGATGATCGGCGCCGGTGAAGACCCGCTCTCCTCCGCGGTGGGAGCATCGCCGACCTTTTTGCCCGACTGCTTGATCGCTCCGCGGACCGACGCCAGCGCCGCCTGGCAGTCGGCGTTTTGTCCCGGCCCGGTTTCAATTAGCGGAATCAATGCCAGCAAGGGATTCAACAGGCCAAGCGCAACCGCGCCCGCCCCGCGCCCGATCGTCTGGCTTGAAAGTCCGATGTCCACATCGCGAAAGGTCCCGCGGATGAGCACCGGGCCGCGCAACGACAAGACGCCCGCCTTTTTCGACCGCGGCTCGAGCGTGATGTCGAGCGTCTCGGCGCCCAGATTGACGCTGCCGCTGCCACTGATGTTCGACTCGTCGGTGTCGAACACGAACAAGCCCAGGGTAGCGACCCCATCGTCAACCGCAAACGCAGCCGCCCCGCAACGTATCTGAGTCGGTCGGTCGCCGCCAAACAGAAGCGGCAGCAGTTGTCCCCCATGCGAGATTGACCAGCCAGACGCCAAGCTCCGATACGCGCCCGCCTGCCATACCGACGTTAATGCTGCCATCCGACGTAGCGAGCATGTCGGAAACCGAATTCCCGCGGCCGGCCAGCCGAATCTGGGCGCCCACTGAACCGGCACTCGTGTTCTTCGCGGTTTCCAGCGTGGGAAACAACTGACCCAATCTGACGCGTCGCAAATCAACGGATGCCTTGGCCGCAATCGGGTTGTTGCGCGCGTCGAGCGTGATAGTCGACACCAAATCTCCGCCCGCCATGCCGAAGTTCATCGGATCGAGCACGAGCACGCCGTTGTTGAGTTTCAGATGGGTATGGAAATCCTCAAGCGGAACCTGCTCTGGAATTTTCAGCGCAGCAGCGTTCAGACGCACGTCGGCGTCCATCGCGTTCAGCTTTTCAAGATTGAAGTCGTTATTCGGAAACACCTTGCCCGGGGGCAGCTTCGCCGGGGTTGCCTTGGCTGGCGTCGGCGAGCCCTTCGCGACCGGCACCGCAACTGCCGCATTCGATCTCGGCGGCAAGCCGACCAGCGGCCCCAGGTCGGCCAGATCGAGGCTGCGGCTCTTCAGCGTGGCTGTCAGCAGCGGTCTTGGTTGGCGCCGCTCGTAGCGCGCGTCACCGGCGAGATCCGTGTTGCCGATTACACCGCTGAATCCCGTGTAGGAATACACATTTCCCTCGCGAACCAGTCGTCCGCTAACCCGATACGGCGGCGTATCGGGCAACGCCAGTGGCAGGGTCGGATAGAGTGCTGCAAGGTTCGGTCCGCTGACCGCGACCTTGGCGTCGATTCGGCTCAAGCTGCGGACGTCGCCCATCTCGCCCTCGGCGCTGATCGACGTTCGCCCGATGCGCGCTGAGAGTCGAACCGGAAACGGCTCGCTCGATTCGCGCAGCGCGAGAACGTTACCGGTGTCAGCGATTCCTTCGAATGGATTGCCGCGCCAGCGTCCGCTAAACGTCATGCGCGCCTGGTACGGCCCGTCGACGCGGCTCTCGCCCTTGGCATTGATCTCGATGTTCTGCACCGCATCGCGCAACGAGAGACTCGCATTGTTCAACGCCAGCGATTTCACATCGACGGTTCGCGTTGACGGCTGATCGGACTCGCGCAGCTTCCAGTTCGCGCGCCCATCCTTGTCGCGAACCAGATTCAACTGGCCTTCCGTCAGGCGCAGATGTGGCAGAACAATTTGATCGGTAAACAGCGAGGGCACGCTGACGCTCAGCATCAGCTCGCGCAAGCTGACCAATGGCGCATCGCCCGCCCACGGCGCATTCCCGATCTCGATGTCGGTAAGCACGATGCGCGGAGCAAGGGCGAGTTCAACATCGAGAACCCCAATGGTGACCGGCCTTCCGCTGCTCTTACTCAGATAACGCTCAAGCGGCCCGCGAAACCAGTTCCAGTCGAAGATCGCGATCACGACGACCAATGCGATGCCGAGCGCGCCCAGCACCCACGGCCAGCGGCGGTTGGGCGACTCTGCCGGTGGGATCTCGCCGGTAATTCTCGGCGGAGGCGCAGTTTGCGATGTCACCCGTCGCAAATCGCAATTGCCGTGCCTAGTCTCGAGGCTGCAGATCGAACCTTGATTTGAGCGGAGACGGCGTCAACTCAGCGTATTGTCGCCAGCAAAATGTGCCTTATATCGAGCCATGGATAGCAAAACCGAGCTGCAGCGCGCGCGCTCTCACACTGATGCGTTGTTCGAGCTCGTTGCGCCCGAGACGTTATACGAACGACCGATCCCCGCCAGGCATCGCCTGATTTTTTATGTGGGTCATCTGGAGGCATTCGACTGGAACCAGCTCGCGCGCGGTGTGCTTGGCAAGCCGTCGTTCGATCCGACGTTCGACACCTTGTTCGAAGCGGGCATCGATCCACCGCCCGGCCAGGCGCCGCAGGACACTCGCGCCGACTGGCCAACGCTCGAAGCGGTTCGCGGTTACGTTGCCCGCGCGCGCGCCACTGTCGATGAAACCTGGAATCAGATTCCGGCCGAGATGCAGCATATGGTGCTCGAACACCGCTGGATGCACGCAGAAACGATCTGCTACCTGCTGCATCAGCTCGACCCCGCACTGAAAACGCGACCCGACGCAGACCGTTCGCTGGCTGCGCCTACGCCGATCAGTCAGTTCATTCGCATACCGGCGGGCAAGGCGCAGTTGGGGCAACCGAACGGCGAATTTGGCTGGGACAATGAGTTTCCGGCCCACACGCAGCCGGTTTCATCGTTCGAAATCAGCAAGCACAAAGTCACCAACGCCGAATACCTGCGCTTTGTCGAAGCTGGAGGTCCAGCGCCAATGTTCTGGCGCGAGCGTGACGGCGGGTGGCGGTTGCGCCGCATGTTCGACGAGATCCCGCTACCGTTGGACGCGCCGGTGTATGCGACCCACCAGCAGGCCACCGCGTACGCACAATGGGCCGATGCCGCGCTACCGACCGAGGCCGAGTGGCACCGCGCGGCATACCAGGACGACCAGCAAGCATATCCATGGGGCAACGCACTACCCACGCGTACGCGCGGCAACTTCGATTTCGCCGATTGGGATCCGGTTCCGGTCACCGCCCATCCGGCCGGCGACAGCAGCCATGGTGTGTCGCAGATGATCGGCAATGGTTGGGAGTGGACGTCGACTCCGTTTGCCGGCTTCGACGGCTTTCAGCCGACCTCGTACTACCCGGGCTACTCAGCCAACTTCTTCGACGACGATCACTACGTACTCAAGGGCGGCTCTCCCGTGACTCCGCGCAAATTGCTGCGCCGCTCATTCCGCAACTGGTTTCGTGAAGACTATCCGTACGTGTATTCGACGATCCGGCTGGTGCGGCGTTGATCGGAAAGCCTCACGCGCCCGCGAGCGCAACTGCAAAACTTGCCGCGTCATCCGTATACATCGCTACCCATGCATAGCCCGCTCGCTTCAGCGTTTCACGCAAGCGTTCGGGGGTGTACTTGTATGAGTTCTCGGTATGGATCCGGTCGCCGGCCGCAAACATTCGCTCGGCGCCCGGCCAGCGCACCGTCACCGCGCGGCGCGCCTCGACATGCATTTCGACACGCGACCGTTCTTCATTGAAAACCGCAATGTGGCGCCAGTCGCCGACGTCGAAGTCGCTGCCGAGCAGCGCATTGACGTTGCGAAGCACGTTCAAGTTAAACGCGGCAGTCACCCCCAGCGAATCGTCGTAGGCGAGCTCGAGCAGCCGCTTGTCCTTGACCAGATCGACACCCAGCAGCAAGTGACCGTCGCTTCCGCATGCTGCGCGCGTGCGCTGCAGGAACGCGAACGCCTGTTCCGGCGCGAAGTTGCCGATCGATGAGCCGGGGTAGAAAAGCACGCGCGATCCGCGCGCGACTTCTTCCGGCAGCTCGATCGCCTGCGTAAAGTCCTGCGCGATGCCGAGGATCGAGTGCTGCGGGTTGCGTTCCGCCAGTACGTTCAAACGATCGCGCAGGAAATCGGCGGCGATGTCGATCGCGACGTACTGCGCCGGCGCCAGCCAACCGAACAGGCGCTCGGCTTTTTCGCAATTGCCGGCGCCCAGATCGATCAGCACACCGCCCGGGCCGATGCGCGCCGCGATCTCGTGCACATGCGCATCGACGATCGCGCGCTCGGTGCGCGTCAGCGGGTACTCGGGCAGCTCGCAAATCGCCTCGAACAGGCGCGAGCCCAGCGCATCGTAAAAATATTTCGGCGGTATCGACGCGCACGGTGCGAGCAACGCCGCGGCGAGCTCGGCGCGCGGATCGACCGTTTCGGCCAGCAGATCGATGAATTGGGGCGCCGCACGGGGCGGCGCCAGGACTTCGTCAGGAACCATGATTGACCTTCTGTGGCTAATAGGGATGCGTGGTCGCGTACAGCCCCGCCGCGTGCAGTGTGCGCAACACCTCGTCAATGTGATCGGGCCCGCGCGTTTGCAGCACGAACTCAAGTTCGGCATTCTGTACCGGCAACGTCGTGAATGCCCGCTGGTGTTCCACTTCTTCTATGTTCGCTCCCGCTTGCCCGATCAAGGTGGCGGCGCGCGCCAACTCACCGGGCACATCCCGTGTGTGCACTCGAATGCGAGCTAGTCGCCCAGCACGAACCATGCCGCGCTCGATAATGTCGGCTAGCACCATCGGATCGATATTGCCGCCGCACAGGATCAGGCCGACCTTGCGACCGGCGAACCGCTCCCTGTGCCGCATCATTGCGGCGAGCCCAGTCGCTCCAGCGCCTTCGACGACGGTCTTTTCGATTTCCAGCAGCATCACGATCGCCTGTTCGATGTCGCCTTCGGACACCAGCACCACGTCGTCGACCAGCCTCCTAACGATTTGCAGAGTCAAGTCGCCCGGACTCTTTACCGCAATGCCCTCTGCGAGCGTCGCATTGGCCGACGCCATCTCGACGCCCTTGAACGCCGCATACATCGACGGAAACTGATCGGTCTGCACGCCGACGATGTCGATCGCGGGGTTCAGGTGATGCGCCGCGATCGCGTTGCCCGAAATCAATCCGCCGCCGCCAATCGCAATACACAGGCAATCGATATCAGGCTGCTGAGCAAGCATCTCGAGCGCGATCGTCCCCTGCCCGGCGATCACGTCGGCGTCGTCGTACGGATGCACCATCGTCAGCGCGCGCGCGCTTGCCAGCCGCGCGGCTTCGGCCTTCGCGTCGTCGAACGTATCGCCGCACAGAACGACCTCGGCGCCGAACCCGCGGGTACGCTCGATCTTGACCATCGGCGAGAAGCGCGGCATCACGATCACCGCGGGCACCCCCAGCCGCTGCGCGTGATACGCAACGCCCTGCGCGTGATTGCCGGCCGAGACCGCGATCACCCCTTTGTCGCGCTGCTGCTGCGACAGCAATGAAAGCTTGTTCAGCGCGCCGCGTTCCTTGAACGACGCCGTGAACTGCAGGTTCTCGAACTTCAGGTACACCTCGGCGCCGGTGATCTGCGACAGCGTCCGAGAATGCAGGCATGGCGTGTTCTCGACGTGGCCCGCTAACCGAGCCCGCGCTGCAATGATGTCGTCAAAGGTGACCACGGTTTTGTTCAATGCATCGCTCGCCGAGTGCGGCGTGTGATTGTATCGAGCGTCCGCGCAGCCGCTCCTTCGGTTGTTCCCAGGATCGCTCCGTAGAATCCACGCAATGCTGGTGGTCGACGGTCTGGTCAAGCGGTTCGGTGCGCGCACGGTCCTCGACGGGCTTGGCCTGAACATAGCCGCTGGCGAGTACGTCGCGGTTGTCGGCGAGTCGGGTTCGGGCAAGTCGACGCTGCTCAATCTGATTGCGGGCCTCGATCAGCCGGATGCCGGAACGGTCGTAGTCGACGGCGCAAACCTCGCGGCCATGAATGACGAACAGCGGACGCTGACGCGACGCGCCAAGCTCGGCTTCGTGTTTCAGTCGTTTCACATCCTGCCGCATCTGACGGTCGGGCAGAACGTCGAGCTTCCGCTGGTGCTACTTGGTGTTGCGCGAGATGCGCGCGCGGCGCGAGTCGCTGAGTTGCTTGCCGCCGTCGGGCTGGGCGATCGCGTTGCCAGCATGCCGCGCGAGATGTCGGGTGGCGAAATGCAACGGATCGCGCTCGCGCGCGCACTGGTGCATCGCCCTGCACTGATTCTGGCCGACGAGCCGACCGGCAATCTGGACCCGGACACTGCGCAAACAGTGTTGGCGCTGCTGGCGCATGAGATCCGTTCGCGCGGCGCCGGTGGCGTGCTGGTGACCCATTCCGAATCCGCGGCGCGATCAGCCGACCGCGTGCTCGCGCTCGATCACGGGCGGTTGATGCCACAACCATGTTTTGGTTAGCGTGGCACGTCATCGCCGGTTACACGCGGCAACACAGGCTGCGCGCGCTGGTGCAGATCATCGCGATTGCGGTCGGCGTCGCGCTCGGTTACGCGGTGCACTTGATCAACACCTCGGCGCTAAGCGAGTTCGCGTCCGCAGTGCGATCCGCGACGGGCGAAGCGGATGCTTCAATCACCGGTTCGACCGCTGGGTTCGACGAGCGTGTGCTGGAACGAGTGATCACGCATCCGTCCGTTGAGCTGGCAAGCCCGCGGCTGACCATCAGCGCGGCGGTCCTCGACACCGGCGCAGCGACTGCGCCGTTGCTGACGATCGTCGGGCTCGATGCGTTGCGCGCGGCGGCGTTGTCGTCGAATCTGCTGCCAGTGCCGTCCGGCGCCGGCTCGCGCTTCGCGCTGATCGATGACGGAATCTTTCTTTCGCCGGCAGCGCTGCAGAAGTTCGGTTTGAAGGTTGGCGATCCACTACGCGTGCAGGTCTCGGACCGTGTCGTCGCGCTGTCTGTCATCGGCTCTCTCCCAGGCGCCGGCGCGGAACAACTGATCGGCATGATGGATCTTGGTTTCGCGCAATGGCGGCTTGATCGACTCGGCACGCTGACGCGCATCGACCTAAAGCTGGCGCCGGGTGCATCGCCGGCGACAGTGTCGCAGTCGCTCACGCTGCCGCCGGGAGTTGCATTGACGAGCACAGACAGTGAAGCGACACGCGTATCGAATCTGTCGCGCGCTTATCGCATCAACTTGAGCGTGCTGGCCATGGTGGCATTGTTTACCGGCGCCTTTCTGGTGTTGTCGCTGCAGGCCCAAGCCACGATCGCGCGCCGATCGCAACTGGCATTTCTGCGCGTGACGGGTGTCACCGCGCGCGAAGTTCAATCGCTGCTGATCGGCGAAGCGCTTCTGCTCGGCGCCGTGGGTAGCGCGCTCGGGCTGCTGCTTGGCGCCGCGCTTGCCACCGTAAGCCTGCAGTTGCTCGGCGGCGATCTCGGGAGCGGCTTTTTCTCCGGCACGCAGCCTGCAGTCGAATACTCAGCAGTTTCGCTCGTGGCTTTCTTTTTGCTGGGCCTGGCTGCATCGATTATCGGCAGTTGGTTACCGGCGCGGGATGCGGCTCGTACATCGCCCGCGCTCGCGATGAAAGCGGGCGCCGAAGAAGATGCGCACAAACCGCTCGGCCGCGCATGGCCCGGCATCGCGCTGCTCGCATTCGCAGCCCTGCTCGCGCTCTTGCCACCGGTCAACGGCATTCCGGTGGCCGGATATGCGGCGATCGCAGCACTGTTGATCGGCGCGATCGCATTGCAAACGAGGATCGCGCGGGCGGTGTTCGAGCCGCTCGCGCGTTGTCTCGAGCGCTCGCAGACATCCCCGCCGCTATTGCTCGCGATAACGCGCATTGCGCAAGCACCGAGCTTCGCCGCGATCGGCATGGCGGGCATCGTCGCGAGCTTCGCGCTGATGATTGCGATGGCCACGATGGTCGCGAGTTTTCGCGATTCGGTCGAGGACTGGCTGACGCGTGTCCTTCCGGCGCAGCTCTATGTTCGAGCCGCGCCGGGCGTCTCGACCGCATTTTTCTCAGCCGCGGACATCGAACGCATCCGGTCGCATCCTGGCATTGAACGCGTTGACTTCTCGCGCGCGACCCGATTGCAGCTCGATCCGCAGCGCGCACAAGTGACGTTGACCGCGCGCCCGATTGACGTTGCCAATCCTGGCGCCACGTTGCCGCTGACGGGAGCGAGCGCGCCGTGGATGCCCGGCATGCCGCCGCCGATTTGGATCACCGAGCCGATGGTCGAGATCTACGGCATGCGCATCGGACAGGTCGTCGAATTGCCGCTCGCCGGCGGTGCGCAGCGATTCACCGTTGCCGGGGTATGGCGGGATTACGCGCGCCAGTTCGGCGCCATTGCAATTCGCACTTCCGATTATCAATCGTTGACCGGCGATACCACCGTGACCGATGCCGGCGTATGGCTGAAGCCCGGCGTCGTCGCCAGCCAGGTGATTGCCGATCTGCGGAAGCAGATCGAATCACCCGCAGTCGAGTTTGCCGAGGTGGGCGAGATTCGCCAGATCAGTCTGCGCATATTCGACCGCAGCTTCGCCGTGACCTATGTGCTCGAGATCGCGGCGATCGTGATCGGCCTGGTCGGAATCGCGGCGACGTTCTCGTCGCAGGCGATCGCGCGCACGCGCGAGTTCGGCATGCTGCGGCACATTGGGCTGACGCGGCGACAGATCCTGCAAATGCTCGCACTCGAGGGCGCGCTGCTCACCGCGCTCGCGATTGCAGTGGGGCTGGCGACCGGGCTTGTCGTGTCTGTGATCCTGATCGAGGTCATCAATCCGCAGTCGTTTAACTGGACGATGGACTTCAATGCGCCAGGTGGATTGATCGCAGCACTGATGCTTGCACTGATGACCGCTGCGATCGCTACCGCGGTGCTGGCTGGCCGTCGCGCGGTGTCGATCGATGCGGTGCGCGCCGTCAGCGAGGATTGGTGATGGTGTCTCGACGCGCGTTGATGCTCGCCGCGGGTGCACTTGCGTCGAGCCGAGCACCGGCGCAGGTGCAGTATCCCAAAGTGTTTCCGCGCGCGTTGGTCTTCCCGCGCGACCACGGCGCACATCCCGACTACCGGACCGAATGGTGGTACCTGACGGGTTGGCTGGATGGTCTTGCGACGCCGATCGGTTTTCAAATCACATTCTTCAGAACGCGCACGACAATCGATCCTGCCAACCCGAGCGCATTCGCGGCCAAGCAGCTGGTGATCGCGCATGCGGCGATCGCCGATCCTGCACGCGGAACGCTACTGCACGATGAACGCGTAGCGCGCACCGGCTTCGGCGCCGCGTCGACCTCGACAGAGAACACTGATGTGCTGCTCGACCGCTGGCGGCTGGTGCGTTCACCACAAAGCGGCGCCTATCGCGGCGTTGTTGCCGCCCGCGGCTTCACGCTCGAGCTCGATGCGCAGCCGACCCAGCCTCTGTTGCTGCAAGGCGAAGCGGGTTACTCGCGCAAGGGTCCGCTGGCAACGCAGGCGAGCTACTACTATTCGCAGCCGCAACTTGCGGTGCGAGCGCGACTCACACGAGATGGCAAGAGCGAGGAACGCGCAGGCCACGGCTGGCTCGATCATGAATGGTCCAGCACGCTGCTCGCCGAGGACGCGGCAGGATGGGACTGGATCGGTATGAACCTCGACGACGGCAGCGCACTGACCGCGTTTTCGATTCGCAGCCGGCAGGCTGCCTCCGCGCCGGTACATGCTTATGCCGCTCTGCGAGCGGCGGACAGCAGCCTGCAGATGTTCGGGCCGCGTGAGGTTCGAGTTTCAACGCTCGCCGAGTGGACATCTCCGCGCACTCGCGCCACCTGGCCGGTTGCGCGCGAAGTGCGCGTCGGCCAGCGAACGTTCGTCACACAGCCGCTGATGGCCGACCAGGAGCTGGATTCGCGATCGAGCACCGGTACGGTCTACTGGGAAGGCGCAAGCCGGCTGCTGGAGAGCGGCAAGCTGGTTGGACGCGGCTATCTAGAAATGACCGGCTACGTTGCACCGATTCGAATGTAGCGGCCGGCAAATCTCATGGTTAGATCTGGCTTCTTTGAGCGAGGGGATAGACCATAAGATTGTCAGGCGAAGATGGCAGCTTGCGGCCCAAGCACCGTCGATCTGCAGCGCTTGAACAACGGACAAAGAGGACAGCACAGACCGGACTTTGGTGGCTTAGAAGTCCGTTGTCGAGTGCGCTATTCGAAAAGGTGGTGCGTTCTGGCCGGATGTCGTGGCGCGTACCGAACATGTGCAGCATTTCGTTGTACCGAGCCCGCGGCGGCAGCGGCGAGCGTAAGAAGCCCATCCCTCAAGTGATGCCATATGGCCGGAAATGTCTGCAGCTATGAGACGATCGAACAAACGACGATCAGCGGCCTGGCAAGTATCGGCGTCAGTCCGGAAACGAGTCCTCCAACGAACGCTCCGATCAGGACAAGAACAGGGCCGTCGGCCATAGCCGACTCTTCAACTGTTGACGATTAAACCGTACTCTGCGGACGCATCTTCGAGCCATAACCAAAAGTACTCGGCGAAGCTGCGCCGGATTACGACCTCGAAGCTGTCGAAATCGGTTCGCCGAATTAGGATCGGCGTCTTTGCGAGCTTTGACTGCGCGCACGTCTTTGCAGGAAACGACCGAATGTCGAAGTCCAGCGCGCACTCCTTCGCAAGAAGTTCGCAGATCGGGTTCCCGCTCAGCGCGACGCTGGTCAGTCCACTGCTGATATCAGTGAGAGCATAAAAAATGTCGGGCAAAGCACTGCGTATTTTCTGCGAAAGCGCGCGTACGTGGCCTGCGGAAGTGACAATCAACCATTCGTCAGGTCCGAGCCAGTAAATCGAGTTGTCGGTACCGTTGGCGGTGGCATTCGGAACGAGCGGCAGGTCTGCGCACGTGATTGCTTGAATAGCTGCGACGAATCGAACATCGGTCGCGTCACCTCGCAGATTGAGGTATCCGAGAAATCGGCGCTCGCGTGCTTGAATTCCTCCCGACCCCTGTTCGTTGATAGCGCGCCGGTCCAGATTGAATCGAGCAAGCGGTGATTCGCTATGAATTTGATCAGACATTCTGTCGCGCTCCTGCGGGGTCGATAAATACAGGCTTTGCTATCACGGCCTTGACGACCCGGCCGGTTGCCAGCGGAACCTCTACCGTTTCTCCGATCCTCTCTAAGCCGTGCTTAACAACCGCAAGAGCGATCGAACGACCAAGAGATGCGCTGAAGTAACTCGATGTCACATGTCCGAGCATTGGCACGGGCAGTGGCGCTGCTGCAGCCGCGACGATCTGACAACCTTCGGGCAAAACTTCTTCTGGCTGCTCGGTCAGCAATCCTACGAGTTGTTTACGGTCTTCCCGCATTGTGTCCGACCGAAACAACGAGCGCCGGCCGATAAAGTCTTTGTCTTTTTTAACGATCCAATTCATGCCCAGGTCCAACGGCGTGACCGAACCGTCGGTGTCCTGCCCGACGATGATGTAGCCTTTTTCAGCGCGCAGCACGTGCATTGCTTCCGTGCCATACGGTGTGACGCCAAACGGCTGACCGGCCGCAAACAATCGTTCCCACACGTGTCGCGCCTGATTTGCGGGCACGTTGACCTCGTAGGCAAGCTCGCCTGAAAAACTGATGCGCATGATTCGACCGGCGACGCCGGCGACCGTGCCTTGCCGGCATGACATGAATGGAAAAGCATCGGGAGAAAAATCTATATCGGGGCAAACTGCTTTCACGACCTCCCGGCTCTGCGGCCCGACGACTGCCGCAGTCGCGTAGTGATCGGTCACCGATGTCAGGTAAACCTTCAGATGCGGCCATTCTGTCTGTAGCCACCGCTCGAGCCATGCGAGCACGCGTGCTGCGCCGCCCGTCGTGGTCGTCATCAGGAAGCGATTCTCGGCAAGCCGGGTGGTGACACCGTCATCCATCACCATGCCGTTCTCGTCGAGCATCAGACCATAACGGCAGCGCCCCACGGCGAGTTTGGACCATGCATTGGTGTAGACCCAGTTCAGTAGTGCCACCGCGTCCGGGCCCTGGATGTCAATCTTGCCGAGCGTCGACGCGTCCATGATCGCGACTCCGTTACGCGCCGCAAGGCACTCGCGATTGACCGCTTGCTGCATGCTCTCGCCAGGTTTCGGGAAATACCAGGGACGCTTCCATTGGCCGACGTTCTCGAAAAGGGCGCCGTTCTCTTCGTGCCACTGATGGAGTGCAGTCGTTCGTATGGGTTCGAACAGTTCGCCCAGATCCCTGCCCGCGATGGCACCGAACGTTACCGGCGTGTAATTGGGGCGGAACGTCGATGTGCCCGTGTTCGAGATATCGTTGCCCAGCACTTTGGCGAGAATCCCCACACCGTTAATGTTGCCAAGCTTGCCCTGATCGGTGCCGAATCCAAGCGCGGTGTACCGCTTGACATGCTCGATCGAGTGATAGCCTTCGCGCGCAGCGACGACGATATCGAATGCGGAAACGTCGTTCTGCATATCGACGAACGCCTTAGGAGCGCGCCCGATGCACTGGGGTGTGGGTATGTGCCACAACGGCTTCAACGGCTCATCCGCAACCGATTCGGACACCTCCGGCTTCGATGCGCTGCTGTCGGCGAAACCGGCTTTGCGTGCGGCTTGGATACCGCTCGCATGGCCCTCGCGGAGGCAAGCCTCCAGCGAGAAGCTGCCGTTGCAAGCTCCAGCAGAATATTCGGCTTGGACGGGCGGCCCAGGCACAAAGCAGGCGCGAGGCGGGTCGAACCGCGGCCGTCCGCCCGACTGTGCATGCAGATGAACCGACGGGCTCCACCCGCCCGAGACGGCTAACAAATCGCAATCAATGACCCGCACGGGTCCTGATACTGAGTCCCCGTTGGCGTCGAGCGCCATCACCTTTATCGCACCAACGCGTTTTGCGCCCTCCACTTCTACGACCACGCTGTTGCAAATGACTTCGATGCCCATCGTGCGTGCCATTTCCGGAAGCGCGCCGACGGCGTCGCACCGTGCATCGATCACTGCCTCCACGTGAATGCCCGCTGCCGCTAGATCGAGTGCGGTCTGATAAGCGCTGTCGTTGTTCGTGAACACCGCAGCGCGCGAGCCCGGTCGCACGCCGTAACGATTTACAAAGCTCGACACCGCCGAGGCCAGCATGACGCCTGGACGATCGTTATTTCCGAACACCAGCGGCCTTTCGATTGCACCGGCGGCGAGGACGACCTGCTTGGCGCGAACGCGCCAGATGCGTTCTCGGTGACCCGTCCGATCCGCAACCGGAACATGAGCGTCCAATCGCTGGTCGATGGTCAAGAAGTTGTAGTCGTGATAACCGAAGACCGTGCTGCGTGAAAGGAGCCGCACATGGGACATCGATTGCAGCTCTCCAATGGCTTGCTCCATCCATCTCGCGGGCGACATGCCGTTGATCTCGCAACCGCCTTCACCGATGCTCAGGAGGCGCCCACCGAACTCCGCCTGCTCGTCGGCGACAATGATGCGGGCACCTGTCTTGCCCGCTGCGAGTGCGGCGGCGATCCCTGCGGGCCCTGCGCCGACGATGAGCACGTCACAGTGCGCGTTCAATTTGTCATAGGTGCTTGGATCGGATACGTTGGGGGCTGTACCGAAGCCGGAAGCCTTGCGCATCATCTGCTCGTACTTTGGCCACAAGCTCTTCGGCCACATGAACGTTTTGTAGTAGAAGCCTGCCGGCATTAATCGGGCGAAGAGGCTCGTGACCGACATGAAGTCGCGCTCTACATTCGGCCAGCAGTTCACGCTGCAAGCGGACAGGCCTTCATATAGCTCCACCTCGGTGGCGCGAGCGTTGGGGATCGTATGTCCCGCGGTCTCGAGCTGCACGATTGCGTTCGGCTCCTCGACACCGCAACTTACGATGCCACGCGGGCGGTGATACTTCCAGCTTCGTGCCACGAGTGTGATGCCGTTGGCGAGCAACGCTGACGCAAGCGTGTCGCCTGCGTGCCCGTCGTATCGCTTTCCATTGAACGTGAAGCCAACGATCCGCTTGCGGTCGATTCGTCCGCCCCGACTTAAGCGGTGTGTATGGCTCACGAGCTGCCTCCAGGGGGCATCGCTCCTGGCTTGTAGACCGACCTTATCCGGTAAGTCACAGTGTCGCGCTCTACGTTGAACCATCGCCGGCAGCCGTACGTGTGCACCCATTGCTCCAGATGACGCCCGCTCGGATTTTTTCGCATGAACAGGTAATCAGCCCATTGCTCGTCGGTAAGTGATTCGGTGTCAACCGCGCGCGCGATGTGCGCCTCGCCGCCATACGAGAACTCCGTTTCGTCTCGTGGACCGCACCAGGGGCAGGGGATGATCAGCATTTCGAACCCGCGCGGTCAATGAGCCACGCCGGCCGCTCCGTGCTCATCGATCAGATGTCCGGTGTGGAATCGGTCAAGGGAAAATGGTGCGTTCAGCGCATGCGGGCTGTCGTGCGCAATAGTGTGCGCAAAAACCCAGCCTGAACCTGGCGTCGCCTTGAAGCCACCGGTACCCCAGCCACAGTTGAAATACAGACCTTTGATCGGCGTAAGGCCGATGATCGGGCATGCATCGGGGCAAACGTCCACGATTCCGGCCCACTGGCGATTCATACGCACGCGGCTGAAGATCGGAAACAGCTCGACGATCGCTGCGAGCGCGCTTTCGATCACCGAATAGCTGCCGCGCTGACCATAACCAACGTACGAATCAATCCCAGCGCCGATGACCAAGTCGCCCTTGTCGGCTTGGCTGATATAGCCGTGCACGGCATTCGACATTACGACCGTATGAAGAATGGGCTTGATCGGCTCGGAAACCAAGGCCTGCAGCGGATGGCTCTCGATCGGAAGTCGCAATCCTGCCATTGACGCAAGAACGCTCGAATGTCCCGCGGCCACCACTGCAATCTTACGTGCCTTGATGAAGCCCTTGGTGGTGTCCACGCCGACGACGTGCGCTCCGTCACGTCGAATGCCGGTAACTTCGCACTTCTGAATGATGTCCACGCCCCGCGAATCGGCACCACGCGCGAACCCCCATGCCACCGCATCGTGGCGCGCCACGCCTCCCCGCCGCTGCAACGACGCCCCCAGGATCGGGTAGCGCGCGTTCGGTGACGTGTTGATAATCGGCACCATCTGTTTTACCTGTGCTGTGTTCAATACTGCGCCATCAACTCCGTTCAATCGGTTCGCGCTTACGCGGCGTTGAATGTCGCGCATTTCCTGCAAGGTGTGACCGAGGTTCAGCACACCGCGCTGACTGAACATGACGTTGTAGTTCAGGTCTTGCGAGAGGTTCTCCCACAGTTTCATCGACTTCTCGTAAAGATGGGTCGATTCGTCCCATAAGTAGTTGGAGCGCACGATCGTTGTGTTGCGACCTGTGTTTCCACCACCTATCCAGCCCTTTTCGATCACTGCGACATTGGTGATTCCGTGGTTCTCGGCCAGGTAGTACGCGGTGGCAAGACCGTGCCCTCCGCCTCCCACTATCACTACGTCATATTCGCGCTTAGGCGCGGGGCAGCGCCAAGCCTCCTGCCATCTCTCGTGATAACTGAGCGCGTTGCGAATGAGACCAAAAATGGAGTATCGGCTCATCCGTCGTCAATCTTGTGTTGCATCGTTCAAGGCACTCATCAGCATTCACCCAGTGGGAACGATGACAATTTGCAACCAGCGCGACATTCTTTGTCTTTATACGTCGCGCGACGTGACTGTTTCGCGAAACGCACTCGACGATCGAGCAGCATGGTGACCGTGTGGTGCGGAGTTTTAATGTTCATTTGGTCATGGCCTCCACCGCCGACGACCACCACGTCATACTCCCTGGCAGGTTCCGGCGAACGCTACTGCAGGCGAGTTTCTTGTAGCGACCAGAACTAAATGTCTGTACGGCCCGTCTGATTACTAAGTCAGGAACAGATCGCTTCGTAGCGGATCGGCTGGGTCGATAAAGAACTGATGCATTCCCGTTAGCACCGCAGGACCAGTTATCTCCGGGATAACCGCCGGCATACCGTTCAGTTCGGCTTTCGACAGCAGGCGCCCTTTGAAGAAACCGCCTGCGATTCCCTCTGCAATGATCTCCTCATTTATTTGAAGCTCGCCCTTGGCATGCAGTGCAGCCATCACTGCGCTTGTTCCAGTGCCGCCTGGGGATCGATCCACCGACCCTGCAGCCAGAACGTGAGTGTTGAGATAGCGGGCCTTTGGATTCGTGGCCGGCGCCCGAAACGTTACGATCTGTACCCCCGTCAAACTTGGGTTAGTTGGATGTTGGATGCGATGTTGTTGGTTGATGGCCTCGCGAATCTGGCAACCGAGATCAGCGAGCACACCAGTTGTGTCGGCGCGAAGAGGCATTCCGACCTGCGCTGCATCGAGGATGGCAAACACGTTGCCCCCAAATGCGACATCGACATGCAGTGTGCCGTGGCCAGGCAGGTCAAATTCAAGGTCTCTTGCGATGCTTACGGCCGCGACGTTCCGAAATGACGTTTCTCGTGCGCGACCGTTAGACACTTGGACGGCCAACTCAACACGCCCGGACGGCACATCGATCGCAAATTTCGTCACAGGCTCGACAGCCTGCACCATAGCTGTTTCGACTAGCGCTATTCCAAGAGCGATTGTCGCGTGGCCGCACCCGGTTAACCACGCGCCCGGATCCATGAAGATTGCGCCGCATACCGCATCCTTGGACACCGGCGCTGTGACAATCGCGCCGAACATGTGGCGGTGTCCACGGGGCTCGAGCATTAACGCCTTCCGGATGTGGTCGAGGTGGCGGCTGCAGTGCTCTCGTTTGGCTTCCATTGAGTCGCCCGGGATGCCAAAGATCGTGAGGATCCTCGTCGGCTCGCCGCAGGTGTGAGTTTCTATGCAAGGAATAGTTAGGCGCATCAATGTCTCCGGTGTTAGCTGGGAATGCCCGCCAGGAATTCGCCGAGTACTTTGTTGAACTGAGCGGGGGCTTCGAGGTTGTTGAAGTGTCCTGCTGCCGGAATAGTGGCCAGCCGGGCGCCGGGAATCGTGTCCGCCAAGTGCCTTGACGGCGCCAGACAAGCAGTGTCCTCGGCGCCCACGATCACAAGAGTCGGCGTGTTCATCTCGCGCAGCCTTGCCGTGAGCTTGTAGACGGGCAGACGTCGTGCTAGTACCTTTCGGGCGGTAAAGGCGACTCCGTGAGCGGTGTTTGCGCGGATTCGCTCTTGCATGAACCAGCGCTCTTTGGGTCCGCGCTCGGCGTAAGCCGCGAATATCGGATTCGCCATGATCGTTTCACTAAACCCTGCGATGCCTCGTTGTTCGGCCGCCTCGGCCCAAGACGTCACCGTTGCCGCAAACGCTCCTGGATCTTCCGAACCCGCTCCTGTATCCACGATCGCAAGCGCGCTCACGCGGTCCGGGTGATTCAACCCCACATGGAGTGCGAGGTTGCCCCCCATAGAGAGTCCGCAAAATGTCGCTTTCTCGATTCCTAGCACGTCGAGTAGGCCTATGAGGTCCGACACGGATCGCTCTTGCCCATATGCGGCCGAATCGTTCGGAGCCTCCGATTCGCCGAAACCACGGAGATCGACAGCTATAACGCATCGCGTGGGCGCGAAGGCAGCAACCTGTGGCTCCCAGATGGCGCGGTTCAGCGGATACGCATGCACAAAGACAATGGGGGCGCCAGCGCCCGCTCTGTCGTAGGCCAGCCAAACGTCGCCAACCTGCACTCGCGGCATGGCATCAGCTCCAGGCCCGGTCAAGAAAGGCAAGCAGATTGCCACCTAAAATTCCAAGTATTTCCTGGTCGGAGTAGCCCCGAGCCACGAAGCCGCGAGTCAAATTGGGAAGTTGAGCGACACTTTCGAGCCCACACGGGAAGTCATAGGTCGAACCGAATGCACTGGGGTGAGCCGTCAGATTTTGCTTTTCACGATCGCTCCAGCCTTCAATGAAATCGAGCCCGATCGACATCGCGCTCGAACCCCCGACTTGCTTCACGCGATCCGCATGGTCTAACAGGTCCGTTAATCGAGGACGTCTTCCGTCATGACGAACGAAGGCGGGGAACGCGACTAGGCCGGTAACTCCACCTGCGCTTGAGCATCGTGCAATATGTTCGTCTGTCTTATTGCGAGGGTTGTTACAAACTGAACGCGGGTTGGCATGAGTAAACGCGACAGGCTTGCGAGCGATTTCAAGGGCATGCTCGACAGTGGCATCCCCAACGTGGGAAAGGTCGACCGCGATTCCGCGCTCCTGCATAGCGTGCAGCATGTCAATTCCAAGAAGGCTCAGTCCGCCACCGCGGGGTTCTAAGCAGCCGTCGCCCAAGAGATTTCTTAGGTTGTACGTGAGTTGAATGCAGCGCACGCCGATCCGATGAAACACGTCGACAAGCTTCGTGTCATCGCCAAGGGGCGTCGCGTTCTGGAAACCAAGGAAGACTGCCAGTCGACCTGCCGAGCGAGCGCTTGCGACATCTTCAACCGTTAACGCCAACTGCAGGAGCCCTTCCGATGAGGCGATCCGGCGATGCGCCCTGTCAAGCGCCCGTAGTGCAAGTTCTGTGTGGCTACCCCGTCCGATCTCCACGCCGATAAAGGCTGTCACTATGATTCCACCGACTCCCGCCTCGAGCAGTCGCTGTGTGAACGGCGGTTCCAGCGTGTATGCGAGCGCGGTCCCGTCGACGATGAGTGCTTGTTTGTGTAGCCGTTTGGCCCGCAACTCCTGTTCTTGCGAAAGGTGCACCTCCGCGCCGTTCCCTTCGAGCGCTACGCCGAGACCCGCCGATTTATCAGGCATTGGTCTCCTCCGCACACTTGGCTAACGCACGCAGCACGCTTTCGAGGGATTCAACGTCCCCGACTTTGGCGTCTATATCAAATAGATTCCAAGCCGTCGCACCCGGTACTCGGTCGGCAACTGCTTCCCTGGTGACAATTGGCCGAAACCCGTTCGCGACACAATCCTCTGCGCTATGACGGACGCACCCGGACGTACTAACTCCTGTGATGATCACTGTATCTACGCGTAACGCGGTGAGGTTCGCGGCCAGGGACGTGCCGTGGAACGCGCTTGCGGCTCGCTTCACTAGAACCGGTTCTCCCTCAACCGGTGCCAGCCGCTCATCGATCAAGCAGTGATCAGATCCGACAACAAGTTGAATCAGGGAAGGGATTTTCTTCAGCCATACGCCAGCATCTATGAAGCCGGGCTGATACGCGGTTGTTGTGTAGAAAACTGGCGTTCGCCGCGCACGGGCCTGTACCAGTAATGCAGCGACTGCGGTTATGGCGCTGTCGACCTCCGAGCAATAGAACGGGCCCCCAGGTACCGTCCATGCACGCGCCATGTCGATAATAAGAAGCGCTGGCCGTTTGCCGAAGCCGACACGTGACTTGAACCCGATGGATCGGTAGTGAGAGGCGCCGACCGCCATTGCCTGGCCGATATCGATGTTCGGGTGCTGCATTTCCTGCCTCCCGTTCAGAGCAGACGCTGAGTGCCGCGGAGGCGCTCGGTGATATAGATCAGAAGGCCTGTGGACCCTATAAGCAGAGAACACAACGCCGCCAACCCCGGTCCTAAGTGCCATTCAACGTAATTGAAGATCCGAACAGGCATCGTTACGAGATTTGGCGATGCGATAAAGATTGTCATCGCCAACTCGTCGAAAGAGATCAGAAAGGCCAGAATTGCTCCGGCCGCAGCGCCCGGAGCAATGAGGGGAAGCAGGACGCGAAGAAAAATCCTCCAGCGTGTTGCACCGAGCCCCGCAGCGGCTTCTTCTAGGTCGCGGGGAACGCCGGCCAGGCTGACCATGACATTGCGCACGACGAACGGGACGATTAGTACGATATGGCCGATAAGAAGCGCTCCGAAACCAATCCGGATACCGATCGCACTTAGGTAGATGAGTAGTCCGATGCCTAGCAACAGCGCTGGAATCAAGAGCGGGGACATGATCATCGCTTCAGCGACCGCCCGGCCGCGGAACTGACCTCTGGCAAGCGCCATTGCAGCCGGAATGCCAAGGAGCGATGCCCCGATGGTTGCGAGGGCGGCGAGTGCGACGCTTTCTCGAAGACTCGTGAGGAATTCAGTGCGTGTGATGACCCATCCGTACCACTTCAGCGTCCAGCCCGCGGGTGGAAACGCGAGATTGGATGTCTCAAAAAACGAAAATAGGAAAATCACACCCATGGGGGCGAAGAGAAACGCGAACAGCACGACAATCAAAAGCCGGCGAAGCGCGGTCACTTTCGGGGTCCCATAGCGCTTCGCTGCAACGGCCCGCGCATGGCGAGGCGGAAGACTCCGAGGCATGCCAACGTCACTGCAAGCATCGTCATTGCAGCCGCTGCTGCGAAAGGCCAATTTAGCGCCGTCGTGGCTTGGTCGTAGATCAATATCGGAAGAACCTGCACACGACCGAATCCAAGCATGCTCTGCGTGACAAACCCCCCCATCGCCAGGATGAAGACAAGGGTGGATCCGGTCACGATCCCCGGCACTGTGAGCGGAAGCGTGACTCGAAGGAACCGACGGATCGGCGTTGCGCCAAGCCCGCTCGCAGCCTCGTCGAGCCGCTTGTCGAGGTAAGACAGGTTGCTCGCCACCGCCAGCACCATAAATGGCATGAGAACGTGCGTCAGCCCGATAATCACGCCCGCGGGGTGTCCGAGGAGGGTCAGCGGTCCGTCAAGTAGGCCCAAGCTCTGAAGCAGCCCCGCCAGTGGTCCGTTACGGGAAAGAAGGACGATCCAACCGAACGTGCGAATCACGCCACTAAGCAGCAGCGGTATAACGACGAGTCCTAGCATCAGTCGCCGCCAACGCGGCGCGCTGGACATGATTGAGAACGCGAGCGCGTAGCCTAGTACTAGAGTTAGAGACACCACCGCCAATGCGATCCAAACTGTCCGTGCGATAACGCTGAGGTAGTGCGGATCCAAAAACAGTTTTACGAAGTTGCCTAGTGTCCAGCTGCCCGTCGAACGCGCTCCGGTCGGTTCCAGCAAACTGTAAGCTGCCAGAATTAGAAAGGGAGCGAGAAGGAACAACGCCATGGTCGTCATGGCGGGCGTGAGAAGCCAAGGGGGCTGGTTTGCCGGTCCGCTGGGACCAGGCTTGCCAACATCGATCAGCGAGTTTCTCGCCAAGTCACTCATCGGTGAGGAGATGACAGTCGTCCGGTGACCAGCTGACCCACGCCCGTCCGCCGGGCGCAGCATTGGCTTCTATTGGAACTTTGCCCGCTGTCGCCTGAACGAGCCGGATTGCATCGCCGCTCTCTAGACGGACGATCGCTTCGCTTGTCCATCCGCGATAAAGCACGCTTTCCACGACGGCTGCGAAACAGTTCGTCGTTGTTGGATTGGATAGCAGGTGAACAGCTTCCGGTCTGATCCCTAACCAGGTGGCTTCCGGGCGCTTCCTTGTAGCTGTGACCGAGAGGCCTGACTTGGTCAAAAATCCCTCAGCAAAACCTCTTCCACCGATCAAATTCGTCCCTCCTAGAAACTCGAAAACAAAACGGTTGGTCGGCGTCCCATAGACTTCGGAAGGGGTACCGATCTGCTGTGTACGTCCCGCTGACATCACCACGACACGGCTGGACAAAGTCAACGCTTCGACTTGGTCGTGTGTAACGAATACTGTCGTGATTCCTAACCGGGCCTGCAGTTGCTTGATCTCAACGCGCATTTCCTCGCGAAGCTGAGCATCAAGATTACTTAGCGGTTCATCAAGGAGCAGTAGATCCGGCTGAATGACAAGTGCCCGGGCCAACGCTACTCGCTGCTGCTGTCCGCCGCTGAGTTGATTCGGGTAACGTTCACCCAAGCCCTCAAGGCGGATCAAGCGCAGCATGTCCGCAACGCGATCAGCAATTTCCTGTCGCGCAGTGCCCCGCTCGCGGAGACCGAAGGCTATGTTCTCGCTGACGCTGAAGTGCGGGAATAGCGCGTAACTTTGGAACACCATTCCGACGCTCCTCCGGTGCGCAGGCACTCCGCGCATCGGACGACCACGTATCTGCAGGTCACCGGCATCCGGTTGCTCGTAGCCGGCGATCAACCGTAGCGCCGTCGTTTTGCCGCAACCACTTGGCCCCAGCAGAGAAACGAACTCGCCTCTCTCCACTTCGAGGCTCAGCCCATCCACCGCTAATGCACTGCCGAAATGTTTGCAGACCGAAGTGAGCGAAAGATCAATGGAGGGCACGTCGGATAGACTGACGTCAAGCGAGTACGTGTCAGTAACGCGTGGAGATGCCAGTTCGCACAGGCGGGCTGTCCCAACGTTTATTGGGAAATCTCTCTGCGCCAGCGTTCAAGCCAAGCGTTCTGATGCTTGAGGATCGTTTTCCAATCCAACATCACCAGCTTCGAGATCTGGTCTTGACCGTACGGAACCGTCTTGGCAACGTCCGGATCAAGTTTGACTGTTCGGTTGGCCGGTCCGGCTCCAATAATTTTCGCCCAGCCAACCTGGGGCTCTTCCTCAAGGCATAGATCAATGAATTTCTCGGCGATTGCTTGATTCTTGCTGCCCTTAACTACGCCCAAAACCGACAGGTAGGGAGGGGCGCCTTCCTTTGGGACTACATACTCAAGCGGTATGCCACGATCAGCGCCGTACTTCGCACGACCGTGGTACCAAGGCGCGATCCAGGCCGTTCCCTCCTGGAACAGTTGATTCGCCACGCCTGAGTTCTTGTAATACGCAGCTATTGAGGGCTTCAGTTCCTTCAGCTTCTGAAAGCCTGGCTCAATGTTGTTCTCCCCACCGCCGGCCAGGCGAGCGGTCATCACAAGGAAACTTAGTCCGTAACTGTGAGGTAGATCGCCGATCATGACGTGGCCTTTGAACTTTGGATCCCAGAGATCCATCCACGATGTCGGCGCAGGCTTAACTTTGTCTTTGTTGTAAACAATGGCAACCGCGGCGAACGATGTAATGACACCGTCTGGCATCTGAGTGCCATCGTAGAGTTTGGTCGAGTTCGGAATGTTCTTGTAGTTCAGCGGCGCCAGTGCGCCCGCCACTGAGAGGGCAGCATGATCGTCTGCGGACATCCAAACCAGGTCATAAATGGGATTGTCCCGCGCGCCCATGATGAGCGGAACAGCGTTGACTGGTTGGGAACTCAGCGTCACGTCATAGCCCGTTGCCTTTTTAAAGCGGTCGATGACGTATTTTTCTTGGACCTCATTCCAAGGACCACCGTAACTGAGTACGTTGAGCGTTTTGGTCTGCGCTGCTACGCCGCCAACTCCGACCGCGAATAGTGCAGCGCCAAACATTGCTGCCAAGAATTTAAACAATGGGCGAGTCATGAAATCACTCCTATTAGTGGCAACGAAGACGAGCCGAGTGGACAGTGGCTCGGAACGAGTCTAGGAGTGCGGCTACCGCTTAGCTAGTACGCCCGGGACGCCTTTCGGTACGTACGGGACATAGACTCCTTAGCGCTGGCGCGCAGCTCCGAGGGCGATACGCCGTAGCGTTGCCGGAACCACCGCGCGAAGTGGGACGCGTCTGTGAAGCCGCAGCCGCAGGCTATTTCGTCGTTGGCCTGTCTGGTATGCAACAAAAGCTCTCGAGCGTGCTCTAGCCTGAGCGCGCGGGAGAACGCCATGACGCTGGCGCCCGTCGCGCGCCGAAATGCGCGCTGCAGCTGTCGCGCGCTGAGGCCTACCGTACTAGCGATAGATTCAACCTCCGGTGGTAAGTCTAGCTTTTCCTCCATTAGCGTGACGGCGCGCCGAACGCGGTCATCAGCCAAGCCAACATCAAAAGGAGAACGCCACTGCGGTGCAGACGGCGCACGGAAATGGTCCGTATGCATCAGTCGAAGCACTTTCATTGCCCTATTGCGCCCGAACTTCTTTTCAATGAGAAAAGCGGCGAGGTCAACTACCCCTGTTCCGCCTGCACAAGTTATGCGATCACGGTCGATCACGAAGAGCTGATCTGACACAACTGGCTGATGTGGAAATGCATCCCTGAAGTCCTGAAGGTGATACCAGCTCACACAGCAGCGCCGACCGGACAACAGCCCGGCGTGTGCGAGGGCAAAGCTACCGGTGCCTAGTCCAATAACTGGCAGGCCTGCTTCGGCAACCTTGCGTAGATATTCAGCGAGTTTAGGATTTCGATAATCGCTGGCTCGAAGCAGTCCACCCACCACGGTTAGGTAATCAAGGTCTCGAGGGTTACACAGTTGTTCGGTGGGTTGCACGACAACGCCTGAACTCGACTTGACGCCGCACTCTCCAATCGACATCACGGCCCATCGGTACGAGATCTGGCGGCTCTTGTCGCCCTCGTCGGCCGCGAGGCGGAACGCGTCGAGAAACGCTGCAAAGGCCGTTAGGGTGAAGTTTGGAAGAAGCAAGAAGCCAACGGTCAGGGGTGCACACCGGGCGGCTTCCTTTTCGACTCCAGTTCCCCGCTTCTTGGAGGGCTTGCTCATCTTTCCCTTGAGGTGATACATCGATTGCGCAGCGAGAAAAGAGTGCCGTATCGACGAGAAAGCGTCAAGGCAAGCCCTACCCTTCGTGTCACTGCCTCGCTGCGCATCGGGTTGAGAGAACTGAACAAAATCGTTTCCCAATGGCAAGTCGATTTACATCAGGAGGTGCGCGGGAACACCCGTAGTATCTGCGGCACATGGCCGGCCCTTCCGCTACTCAAACGTCGTCCCGATCCATCGCATCGTCGGCCTCTGTTCCCATCGCAAGCGCCTCGTCCTCGCGAACGTTGCGTCCCCTCGCGGCGCTGTTGCCGTTTCTAAAGCCGTACAAGAAACAAATCGCCCTCGCGTTACTGTTTCTTCTGCTGGCAGCCGCCGCGACGCTGGCGCTGCCCGCAGCGATAAAGAGTGTCGTCGATAACGGTTTCGCGATCGACGTCAGCGACCCGGCCGCGCGATTGGCTGCGGTGCGCAGCCAGTTCCTGCTTTTCATTCCGCTCGCGCTGGCGATTGCAGTATTCACTGCGTCGCGCTACTTCATGATGTCGTGGCTGGGCGAGCGTGTGACCGCCGATCTGCGCTCTGCGGTGTACTCGCACGTGCTGCGGCAAAGCCCGCAGTTTTTCGAGACGCTGAAAACCGGCGAGGTGCTGTCTCGATTGACGACCGACACGACTGTCATTCAGTCGGCCGTCGGCTCCAGTGTTTCGATGGGCCTACGCAACCTCGTGCTGTTCGTTGGCGGTCTGACGATGCTGATCGTGACCAGCCCGCGCCTGATGCTGATCGTGCTGGCGGTGATCGGTCTGGTCGTGTTGCCGGCGGTTTTCTTCGGCCGCCGCGTGCGCAAGCTATCGCGCGCCAGCCAGGACCGTATTGCGGATTCGAGTGCGATCGCCGGAGAAATACTAAATGCCATCTCCGTGGTGCAGAGCTTCACCCAGCAGGCGTTCGAAAGCCGGCGTTTCGGTGCCGCCAACGAACAGGCCTTTGAAACTTCTATCCGGCGCACCCGAGCGCGCTCGCTGCTGACGGCGTTCGTGATCATTGGCGTGTTCGCGTCGCTGCTGTACGGTGTGTATTCCGGGGCGCAGTCGGTGATCGCCGGCCGTATCTCGCTCGGCGAGTTGTCCGAATCAGTGCTGTACGTGATGCTGGTCGCGTCGAGCGTCGCAGTACTTGCCGAGGTCTGGGGCGAAGTCGTGCGCGCCGCCGGTGCGACCGAGCGGTTGATGGAGTTGCTGGCAACGCGCTCCGATATCGCGGATCCGGCGCAGCCGCGCACGTTGCCACGCGCCGGTGACGGGCTGAAGGTCGAGTTCGATCACGTCACGTTCCGCTACCCCTCGCGCCCCGCGCACGCCGTGTTGAACGATCTATCGCTGGCGATCGAAGCGGGCGAAACACTCGCGCTGGTCGGACCGTCGGGCGCCGGCAAGACGACGATCTTCCAATTGCTGCTGCGCTTTTACGATGTGTCCGCAGGCGCGATCCGATTCGACGGCATCGCTTTGACCGAAGCTCGGCTTGACGATTTGCGGGCGCGCATCGCGCTGGTGCCACAGGACGCGGTGATCTTTTCCGCCGATGCGATGGAAAACATCCGCTACGGAAGACCGTCGGCGACCGACGACGAAGTGGTTGCCGCCGCACGCTCGGCCTTTGCCGATGACTTCATTCGCGCCCTGCCCGAGGGGTACCGCAGCTTTCTCGGCGAGCGCGGCGTACGTCTGTCCGGCGGCCAGCGGCAGCGCATCTCGATCGCGCGCGCGATGCTGAAGAACGCCCCGCTGCTGCTGCTCGATGAAGCGACCAGCTCGCTCGACGCCGAAAGCGAACAGATCGTGCAGCGCGCACTGCAGGCTGCGATGTCGGACCGCACCACCGTTGTGATCGCTCACCGGCTCGCTACCGTGCAGCGCGCCGACCGGATCGTGGTGCTCGATCATGGCCGGATCGTAGAAATTGGCCGCCACGATCAGCTGGTGGCGACCGACGGTTTGTACGCGCGGCTGGCTGCGCTGCAGTTTGCGATTTGACGCATTAGTAGAATCGGCTGATGCATCAGTACGAAGACTTCATGCGCCACGTGTTCGAGCGTGGCGTCGGCAAGACCGATCGCACGGGTACCGGCACACGCTCGTGGTTCGGGTATCAGATGCGGTTCGATCTGCAGCAGGGATTCCCGCTGATCACCACCAAGAAGTTGCATCTGCGATCGATCATCTACGAGCTGCTGTGGTTTCTGCAGGGCTCGAGCAACGTGCAGTATCTGCGCGATCACAGCGTCACGATCTGGGACGAATGGGCCGACGAGCACGGCGAGCTCGGCCCGGTGTACGGCGTGCAGTGGCGCTCGTGGCCTTCGCCCGACGGCGGGACGATCGATCAGATCGCGCAGGTGATGCGCGAGATCGGGCAGAACCCGGATTCGAGGCGACTGGTCGTGTCGGCCTGGAATGTCGGCGATCTTGCGAAGATGGCGCTGCCGCCGTGCCATTTGCTGTTCCAGTTCTATGTGGCACAGGGCAAGCTGTCATGCCAGTTGTACCAGCGCAGCTGCGATATCTTCATCGGCGTGCCGTTCAATATCGCGAGTTACGCGCTGTTGACGCACATGGTCGCGCAACAGTGCGACCTCGACGTCGGCGACTTTGTCTGGACTGGCGGCGATTGCCATATCTACAGCAACCACTTCGAGCAGGTGCGCGAACAGTTGCTGCGCACGCCGCGCCCGTATCCAAGACTCGTCATCAAGCGCAAACCGCAGTCGCTGTTCGACTATAGCTACGAAGACTTCGAGGTCGAAGCGTACGACCCCCACCCGCATATCAAGGCGCCCGTCGCGGTCTGATTCATGCTGGATGCGGCTTGGCTCGAACCGCAGTCGGCAGATCGTGCGCTCTCGCTGCCGGCCGCGTGTTACGTCGACCCGGAGTTCGAGCGGATCGAGGGCGCAGCAGTATTTGCGAGAGGCTGGCAGCTGGTCGCTCACGCGGCGCAGCTCACCCATCCGGGCGATCACGTCGTTGCACAGGTCGGCAGCGTTCCGCTCGTGATCGTTCGCGGCGAAGCCGAGCCGCACCTTCCGCAGGGCCGTCTGCGCGCGCTGCACAACGTCTGCCGTCACCGTGCCGGCCCGCTCGCCACCTGTGACGGACGCGCGGCTCGTTCGCTTGTGTGCGCTTATCACGGGTGGACGTACGCGCTCGACGGCCAGTTACGCGGCGCGCCCGAAATGCACGATGCGCCCGAGTTCGAGGTGGGCGCCATCCGTCTTCCCGAGGCTCGAGTCGCCGAATGGCAGGGCTTGGTTTTCGCTGCGCTCGACGGCGCGGTCGGTGACGACGGCCATGCATTCGATGCGCTTGTCGCCGGTATCGAGGCGCGGCTCGCAAACCATCCATTGCTCACGTACGAGTTCAATCGCCGCGTCAGCTATGAGATCCGCTGCAACTGGAAAGTGTATGTTGACAACTACCTCGAGGGATACCACCTGCCGCGCGTGCATCCGGCACTGAACCGGTTGCTTGACTATCGCAGCTATCGCACCGAGCTGGCCGACTGGCATTCGCTGCAATGGAGCCCGCTTGTTTCAACCACCGGCCCGTATCGCCGCACCGTGGGCGCGGCAGAGGCGCTTTACTGGTGGCTGTGGCCAAACACGATGCTCAATGTCCTGCCGCGACGGCTGCAAACCAATCGCGTGGTGCCACTCGATGCGCAGCGCTGCCGAGTGGATTTCGACTACTACTACGCGCCGGACGCCGCCTTCGCAGAGGATGATCGTGCGTTCGCAGACTCGGTGCAGGCCGAGGACAGTGCCATCTGCGAAGCCGTGCAGCGGGGCTTGGCGAGCGGCTCGTATGTCGCGGGCCGGCTCAACCCCTTGCGCGAGAGCGGCGTCTGGCACTTCCATCAGTTGCTGCGCAGCGCGTGCCGCGCCAAAGCCGCGCGCAGACGATGAGTCGACTTACTTTGATCGCCGCACGCGCGCGCAACGGCGTGATCGGCCGCAACAATCAAATGCCGTGGAAGATTTCCGGCGAACAGGCGTATTTCAAGCGCATGACGATGGGCCACCCGATCGTGATGGGCCGCAAAACGTGGGAGTCGATCGGCCGTCCGCTGCCAGGACGACGCAACATCGTCGTCACGCGCGACCGCGCATACGCCGCTGTGGGTGCCGACGTCGTCGGCAGCCTGGACGACGCCCTGTCGCTGACCGGCGACACCGATGAAGTGTTCGTCATCGGCGGCGGCCAGTTGTATGCCGAAGCGATGCCGCGCGCCGACCGCCTGTTGCTGACCGAAATCGATGCGGATTTTGACGGCGATACGTTCATGCCGCCGCCCGATCGCGCGCAATGGCGCGAGACAGGCCGCGAGGATCACCCGCCGACAACGGATCGGGCCTTTGGCTATTCGTTCGTCGTTTACGAACGCTGAATCAGCCGCGCAAGATGCCGGAGGGCCCTTCGATTGTCATTTTGCGCGAGCAAGTCGCACCGTTCGCGGGTGGCGGTCGGAAGGAGATCTGGATCAAGCGTACGACCGGGGAGGCCGATGTCATGGGGGACAGTTGGAATCCTCGAGCCGCACGGCGGTGCGTTGCCGCCGCGCAAGATGGGCGAGTTGATTAAGCTGCATCGCTAGAAAATTCGCATACCGGCGTCAACAGTGTTGGAAGCGGCGCTCATCGCCTGTGTGCGTCGCAGAAGGCGGACGGCGGCGGGTTACGATCAGCGATGCCAAGAACCACGACGGGCGCGATCGCTTTGTCTTCTCGCAATCTGTACCTCTTCGCGGTAGGCGCGGTTGCCGTTGCCGCCGTGGTTCGTTGGCTGCTTGGGCCGCTTCTTGCAGACTATCTGCCCTTCCTGACCTTTTACGTTGCCGTCGCTGTTACTGCCTGGTATGGCGGTTTGCGGCCGGCGCTGCTGGCGACCGCCGTGGGCTTTGTCGCCGGAGTTGCCTTCTTTGTACCGACTAGCGCCGACTTCTCCATGCGCCAGCTCTGGCTCGGGCAATGGGACGACTGGTTCCGGTATTTCGTCCTCGCCACCGCGTTCGCCATTTTTGGGGAAGCAAAGAAAGACGCCGTCCATCGCGCCGAACTGCGGCGCGAAACACTGCAGGTGACCTTGCTGAGTATCGGCGACGGTGTGGTCGTCACCGACACCGAAGGACGGGTGACTTCCCTAAATCCGATCGCCGAGACGCTGACCGGGTGGACGCAGCGCGACGCCCTGGAGCTTCCGCTCGAGGATGTGTTTCACATCGTCAACGAGGAAACCCGCCAGACGGTCGAAAGTCCAGTCGCGAAGGTGCTTGAGCACGGGCGCATTGTGGCGCTCGCCAACCATACGTTGCTGATCGCGAAGGATGGAACCGAGCGGCCGATCGATGACAGCGCGGCGCCGATTCGGGCCGCGGATGGCTCGCTGCTCGGAGTCGTCCTGATATTTCGCGACGTGACCGAGATGCGCGTTGCGGAACGATCGCTCCGGGCCAGTGAGGCTCGCAAATCGGCGATGCTGAAAACCGCACTCGATTCGATCGTGACCATCGATCACGAGGGAAAGATCGTCGATTTCAATCCGGCGGCGGAAGTCATGTTCGGTTACCGGCGCGACGACGTGATCGGGCGCGAGATGGGCGAAGTCATCGTGCCGCCGGCACTGCGCGAGAGCCATCGGCGCGGAATGCAGCGTTACCTCGCCACCGGCGAGCAGCGCGTCTTGAATCGACTGATCGAACTGACGGCGATGCGTTCCGACGGCAGTGAATTCCCGGTAGAGCTGGCGATCACCGCAATCGGTGACGTGCAGCAACCGATGTTCACCGGGTATCTGCGCGACATCAGCGATCGCAAGCAAGCCGACGACGCGCTGCGCGCCGCGCACGGCGAACTCGAGCAACGGGTGCGGCAACGTACTGCTGAGTTGATCGAAGCAAGCGGTTTTACACAAGCGCTACTAGAAAGCCTGCAGACCGGCATCGTCGCTTGCAACGCCAACGGCGTCTTGACCCTCTTCAACCAGGCGACGCGTGAGTTTCACGGGTTGCCGCAAGAACCCTTGCCGGCGGACCAGTGGGCACGGCACTACGATTTGTACCGTTCCGATGGCGTCACGCCGCTAACCAAGGAAGAGATTCCGCTTTTTCGCGCCTTGAGCGGCGAACACGTACGCGACGTCGAAATGATCATCGCGCCCAAACAAGGCAAAGCGCGAACCGTTTGTGCCAGTGGACAGTCGTTTTACGACGGCGCCGGCAAGCATCTGGGTGCAGTGGTTTCGATGCACGACATTACCGAGGCCAAGCAGGCCGCCGCCGCATTGCGTGAAGCACACGACGATCTCGAGCGGCGCGTTGCCGCGCGCACCGCCGAACTGGACGCCGCCAACAGCGCGCTGCAGCAAGCCGATCGCCGCAAAGACGAGTTTCTCGCAACGCTGGCTCACGAGTTGCGCAATCCGCTGGCGCCGCTGCGCAACGGGTTGCAGGTGATGCGCCTGGCAGGTGCCGATGCGGACGTTGTCGAACGCGCGCGCGCAATGATGGAGCGACAACTGACGCAGATCATTCGGCTGGTCGATGACCTGCTCGACGTCAACCGAATCAGTCGCGGCACCTTCATCCTGCGGATCGAACGCGCCAATCTGGCCGACATCGTCCATCACGCATTGGAAACCTGCGCGCCGCCGATCGAAGAGAAGCAACACCGACTCACAGTTTCACTTCCGCCGGTGCCGATTTACGTCGACGCCGACTCGGCGCGCCTGTCGCAGGCGCTGTGCAATTTGCTGGTCAACGCCGCCAAGTTCACACCGAATGGCGGAGAAATCCGTTTGGACGTGCGCCGCAGCGAAGGCGACGCCGTGATCTCGATCAAGGATTCCGGAGTGGGCATATCGGCGCACATGCTCGACAAAGTGTTCGAGATGTTCACGCAGCTGATCGCTCGCTCGAAACGTCGCAAGCGGGGCTTGGCATCGGCCTGTCGATTGTGCAGCGCCTGGTCGAAATGCATGGCGGCTCCGTCGAGGCCAGGAGCGCCGGCCTCGGCACAGGGAGCGAATTCATCGTGAAACTACCGGTCGCCGTTGTCCAGGCGCAGGACTTCGAGCGCATCAGCACTTCGGCCGCCGTGAGCAATGGCAATTCGCGCCGCATCCTGATCGCGGACGACAATGCAGACGCCGCCGACAGTCTGGCGGTGATGCTGAGCATGATGGGCAACGAGACGCGAACCGCCCCTGACGGGCTAGCGGCGCTGCAAATCGGTGCGACGTTTGCGCCGGAGATCGTGCTGCTGGACATCGGGATGCCCAAACTCAATGGCTACGACGCCGCCCGGCGGATTCGCGGGGAGCCGTGGGGCGCGCGCCTGGTCCTGGTGGCGCTGACGGGACGCAGCCAGGACGAAGACCGGCGTCTTTCTCACGAAGCCGGCTTCGACTTTCATCTGGTCAAGCCGGTCGAGCCGGCCGCGTTGCAGAAGCTGCTGGGTATCGTTCCTCCCACGCTTGACACCCGCGGACCCGCGCCGGTATAAACCAAACGATCGTTTGGTTTAGGTGCTGACTTTGCCTGCTGCCGCGCTGCGCCCACTTCGTTCCGACAACCGCGTCTCGATCGTCCTCGATGCCGCGGCGAGCCTTTTTGCCGAAAAGGGCTACGTCGCCACTTCGATGCGCGACATCGCGCAGCGTTGCGGCATGTTGCCCGGCTCGCTCTACTACCACTTCGCTGGCAAGGAAGATCTGCTGGTGGCGGTGTACGAGCGCGGCGTCGAGGAGCTTCTCGGCAACGTGCGCGTTGCAATCGCGAAGGAATCCGAACCGTGGCTGCGCCTGCAGGCGGCGTGCACGGCGCATCTGGAAACCGTGCTCCGGCGCAGCGACTACGCACAGGTGCTGATACGCGTGCTGCCCGATGATGTCGCACCGGCGGGGACGCGCCTTGCGCAGCTACGCGACGAATACGAGAAGCAGCTGGCGAGTTTGATCAGCGCATTGCCGTTGGCGAACGGGACCGATCGCAAGGCGCTGCGCCTGATGCTGATCGGTGCGCTCAACTGGTCGCGCTTTTGGTTCGCGCCGACCGGCCGCGATACACCGCGCTCGCTGGCGCGCAAGTTCGTTTGTTTTTTGAAGGAGGCACAAGGTGTCTGAAACCGCTTCCACCTACCCTCCAAAAGTCATCGTCACCAAGATCGGCTTCGATGGACACGATCGCGGCAGCCGCCTGGTCGCTGCCTTCCTGCGCGATGCTGGGATGGAAGTTATCTATACGCCGCCGTGGCAGGAAGTTGCCACGGTGGTCAAGCTCACGATCGAGGAAGACGCCGAAGTAATCGGCATCTCTTCACTGGCTACCGATCACCTGCTTGTGCCCCGGCTGATGACCGCGCTCCGCGAAGCCGGTGTCAACGACGTGCAGGTCATCGTCGGCGGCATCGTGCCGGCGCGCGATGAAAAGCTGCTGCTCGATGCAGGAGTGGCGCGCGTCTTTCATCCGGGCACGTCGCTGGAAGACATCGCGACCGAGATACGCGGGCTGTCCGCGCGCGCGCGCGCCATGCGCAGCAGTGAGCTGCAATGAGGGCAACGCCATGAACAAACCCGACGAAGCACGACGGTTCGATTCTGAAGTCCAGCAGGCCGAACGCCGCTGGGAGGATGCGTATGACGCGATCGCAAGCGGCGCGCAACCCTCGATAAACCGGTCGGGCATCGAGATCAAGCCGCTGTACACGCCGCACGACCGGGCGAGAGAAAATTTTTCCGAAGACGTTGGGTTTCCCGGCGAATACCCGAATACGCGCGGCATCTACGCTTCGATGCATCGCGGTCGCAGCTGGACGCAGCGGCAGCTGATCGGATGGGGCGTCCCCGAGGATTACAACAAGCGCCTGAAGGAAATCCTGGCGCACGGCGGAACCGCGCTGTCGTTGATACCGTGCAACTCGGTCTATCGCGGCTACGACGCCGACGAAGTGCCGCCCGAGCTCCTTGGGACGTGCGGAGTGGTCGTCAACAGCGTCCAGGACATGGACATCGCGCTCGCCGACGTGCCGCTCGATCGCATCTCGTGCGCATTGAATGATCCTTCGCCGTTCACATTGCTCGCGTTGCTGCTCGCGGTGGCCAAGCGGCGCAATATTCCATGGCAGAAGATCACCGGCACGTCGAACCAGTCCGACTATTTGTCGCACTGCGTCGCCAATCACATGTTCTTCCGGTTGGCGCTGTCGGGCGCGCGGCGCGTGCTGACCGATCACATCCAGTTCGCCAACGAGTCGCTGCCGGGCTGGAATCCGCTATCGGTCGTCGGGCAGCACACGCAGCAGGCCGGAGCAACGCCCGCCGAAGCAATGGGCTTCACGATCTCGGCCGCGTTGCAGTACGCCGAGGACTGCATCGCACGCGGCATGGATCCCGACCGGTTCCTGCCTCGCTTTACGTTTTTCTTCGATATCTCGATCAGCTTTTTTGAAGAGATCGCGAAGTTTCGCGCCGGCCGCCGCCTGTGGGCACGCCTCGCGCGCGAGCGGCTCGGCGCGAAAGACCCGAAGTCATGGCGCTTCAAGTTCCACGGTCAGACGTCGGGCGTCGACCTGACGCGCCAGCAACCGCTGAACAACATCGCACGCGTGACCGCGCAGGCGATGGCGGGCATCTTCGGCGGTCTGCAGTCGCTGCACACCGACGGCTATGACGAGGCGGTGTCGGTACCCACCGCCGAAGCCGCGCGAATCGCGATCGCCACGCAAAACATTTTGCGCGAAGAGGCGCAGCTGACCGACGTGATCGATCCGCTGGGCGGCTCGTACTACGTCGAGACGCTAACCGACCGCATGCAGGAAGAGATCGAGGCGGTCATTGCGAGAATCGACGCGGCCGGCGGCATGTTCAAGGCAGTCGAAGACGGCCTCGTGCAGCGCATGATCGGGGAGTCCGCGCTGGCACATCAATCGAAGATCGAAAGCGGCGAACAAACGGTGGTCGGCGTCAATGCGTATCAGATCGACGAAGACCCGCAGGAATATCGCTCGCAGCCCTACCCTGATTCCGCAGCGATCGACGCGCAATGCGCGCGACTGCAGGCGTTCAAGCAAAACCGATCGAAGTCCGACGTGGCCAACGCACTCGACGATCTTGCACGCAGCGCACAGGGCACCTCGAACGTGATGGCAAGCATCGTCGCCGCCGCCGAAGCCGGAGTAACGCACGGCGAGATCTGCGCGGTGCTACGGCGCGAGCTCGGCTTCGGACAACCTCTCGCCATCGTTTAGCAGCCGGCGCAATGGCGGTTGATGCGGAATGGCTGAAGCGCATTCGTGCGGGAGACCGGCGCACGATCGCGCGCGCGATATCTGCTGTCGAAAACGACCCCGCACGCGCGGACGTGATGCGCGAGACATTGGCCGCACATATTGGGCACGCACACGTGGTCGGCATCACTGGGCCCGCCGGCGCAGGTAAGTCGACGCTGGTGAATGCGCTGGTCGGCGAACTGCTGGCACGCGGGCACAAGGTTGCCGTCGTCGCGGTCGACCCATCGAGTCCGTTCACCGGGGGCGCTGTGCTGGGCGATCGCATTCGCATGGCCGAGCATCAGGCCGACGAACGCGTGTTCATCCGCTCGCTGGCGGCACGCGGACACGCGGGTGGCGTGTCGCGCGCCACCGCACAAGTCATAGACGTGCTCGACGCCGCAGGATTCGACTTGATACTGGTCGAGACCGTCGGTGCCGGTCAATCGGATGTTGCGATCGCCAAGCTCGCACGCACGCGTGTCGTCGTTTATCCGCCCGGTTTGGGCGACGAAGTTCAGGCGCTGAAGGCGGGCGTGTTGGAGATCGCGGACCTCCTGGTCGTCAACAAGGCCGATCTGCCGGGCGCAGAGCGCACCGCGCGCGATCTGCTGGCGATGCCCGCTCGGCGCGGCACCGAACACAGGCGACTGGTGCTGAAGACGGTATCGACCACCGGCGACGGTGTCGGCAAGCTGGTTGATGCCATCGCAGAACGCAACGCGACGGCGGCCGCAACGAACGCCAAGGCGTTGGCTTAGGATGCGGTCCGGAGCGAAACAATGATGTCGATGCGTTATCAACTTCTCAGCCTGCTGCTGGTTGTTTCTTCGGGGATCGCAGTCGCTCAGCCCGCCGCTATTCAAACCGTGCCGGGCATGCCTCCGGTTCCCAATGCGGCCAACCTCTACAGCGAAACTGCGGCCGGCCGCCTCTCGACGACCGCCGTCCGAGCGCGCTGCCCCGCGTATACGTGCCCAACCGTCAGATCCAACGACGTGTATGTGATCGACCCGGCGACGATACCAGGTGGTCGACAGCTTCAAGGTCGGCCGCAATCCCCAGCACGTCGTGCCGTCGTGGGACTGCAGACCCTGTGGGTCGCCAACAACGCCGAAGGCCGCACTGACGGCAGCCATGACGCCGATCGATCCCGCGCACGGGCAAGCCCGGCAAATCCATTGCCGTCGACGATCCGTACAACATGTATTTCACGCCCGATGGCCGCTTCGCGATCGTGGTGGCGAAGCGCTGCAAGCGACTCGATTTCCGCGATCCGCAGACGATGGAGTTGCAGGGTTCGCTGACTGTGCCCGAGTGCGGCGGCATCAACCATGCCGATTTCTCGATCGACGGCCGCTATGCGATCTTCACTTGCGAATTCAGCGGCAGCTGGCCAAGGTCGACATGGTCGACCGCAAGGTCATCGGCTATCTGAAATTGTCGCGCGGCGGAATGCCGCAGGACATCCGCGTCTCACCCGACGGCAAACTTTTCTACGTGGCCGACATGCATGGCCGACGGCGTCACGTGATCGACGGCGAAAGCTTTGCGGAAGTTCGGCTTCATCAAGCCCGGGTCGGCACGCACGGCCTGTATCCCAGCCGCGACGGCATCGAAGCTGTACGTCGCCAACCGGGGCTCGCACAAGGTTATGGCCCGCGTGCCGCAAGGCAAGGCAGCGTGTCGGTGATCGACTTCGCAACTCGCAAGGTCGACGCGAACTGGCCGATTCCTGGTGGGGGCAGCCCTGACATGGGCAACGTCACCGCCGACGGCAAGGAGCTCTGGCTCTCGGGCCGCTACGATGACGTTGTGTACGCGATCGATACGCCACGGGCGGCAGCGTTACGCAAAATCCCGGTGGGCAAGGAACCGCACGGCCTCACCGTGTGGCCGCAACCCGGCCGCTATTCGCTCGGCCATACGGGCAACATGCGCTGAACGCTTAACGCGCTGCGTCGTCCATCGCCCGCACGAGTCTTTCTCGCCATGAGCCTGGCTGCGCAAGCGCCATGATGTGCATTGCGTCGGGCACGCTCCAGTGCTGCGAGCCGGGTGCTGCCGCGTGCAGTCGCTCGCTGTTGACCGCCGCGATGATCGAATCGCGCGCGCCGTGAACGAAAATCAGCGGGAGTCGAATTGATTTCAGCGCAGTGATCGGATCTTTGTCGGGGCCTGGCAGGGCACCGGCGGTCAACGCTGCAATCGGGCCCAACGGGCCGCCGGCAGTTGCATCGCGTGCAATGCCGCGATAACTGGCGAATGCCGAATCAATCACCGCAAGCCGCACTCCGTCCGAATCACGCGCAAGCAGCCGCAGCGCAGTGGCGCCGCCAATGCTTTGGCCGAACACGATCAGGCGTGTCGCATCGACGTCGGATCGCGTGCGCAGATAAGCCAGCGCCGCTGCCGCATCGTCGACGATGCCGTCGAGCGACGGCTTGCCTTCGGAGCGGCCGAACCCACGATAGTCGATCATCAGCACGTTGTAGCCGCGCGCCGGCAGCCAGGCCACCAGCGGCAGGTGATTGCTGATGTTGGCGGCATTGCCGTGCAGATGCAGCACCGTTGCCTTGGCCCGACCGGCCGACGGCATGAACCAGCCGTGCAGTCGCGACCCATCCCGGGAAACGACATGGATGTCTTCGGCCTTCACGCCAAGCTGCAAAGGCGATGTGTACACAGCGTTGTCCGGATAAAAAAACATCCGTTCGACGCATGCGGCGAGCGCGATCAAAAATGTTCCTAGTACGGTGAAGCGCGTAACTGTATGGCTCACGGTTTTTGCCGACTTCCGACTGCGCTTCAATCAGCCACGACTGCAGGTTTAAAGCCTGCCTGAAAGAAATGCCAATGGACATTAACAGGCGCGGGCACGGGCGTTGCCGGCATCTCTGAGCAGCGCACTAAGCGCCGCAAGGTTCCGTCCCATTCACCGCAAGGAGGTATCAAATGGACACGAAGACAATCATTGCTACAGCGACGGGGTTGGCCATGGCGGCCGGCCTCACCTTCGCCCAGACCGGCACCACAACGCAGCCTGGTACGACGACGACTCCACCAAGTAGCACGACCACTCCGCCGATGACGACTACAACCCCGCCGGCCACAGCCACTACACCGCCGGCGACAACCACGACACCGCCACTGACAACGACTACCCCGTCAGGCACGATGACCCAGCCAGGCGCGACCGGTACCACGGACCGAGGCACTATGGGCACGACCCGGACTGATCCAGCGATGAGCACGACGAATCGTCCGGCTCGCGCCGACCGCGGCTAGCCGCGCGACACCGCCTTTAAGGGTCAAAAAACCGGGCGGCAACGTCCGGTTTTTTTATCGCCGCAAAATCGTGAGTTTGGATTGTGCAGTCGCCAGCCCGCTAAACACGCTGCGCAACGGTCTTGATTCGGGCAGCACGTAAACGACGCTATTGCCACCATTTACGGTCGCGCTCACAACGTTTTCGAAGAACATCTTTGGCACGTTGACACAACCGTACGAAACGCGGTTGTCACTCGATGTCGGCGTTGCGAGACGGCGCGCACGCTTCTCTTTCGCGTTGGTGGTCAATACGCGGTGCATTGACACCGCGGCATCGTAGTCAATCCACACGACGTCTTCGCCACGCGCGTTCATTCCGACCTCGGCGAGAAATCTGCCCGCTGGCGTCGTGCGTTCCTCGGGTTTGATCTCTGATAGTTTCTTATCGCCGATGCCCGGGGCCGTGTCGTCGCCGCGCGCCACGCCCAGCAACACCGGTGCTGCGCCCTGCAATTTTCCGGAACGGTCAAATACCCACAGGTGTGCCTGGCGCTTGTCGATGATCATGAACGGCAGGCCGCCGCTGTCCCCCGACTGCGCGACCCAGTCGAACAGTTCCGCGGCGTCTCCGGTGAGCGGCCTCGTTGCCGTCGCAGCGGACAAAGGCTGCAGCCACAAGCAGGCGACAGCTGCCGATACTCCCAAAATTCTTCTTACCAAAATGGCACGCACCAAAATACCTCTTCTTTGGAAGCAAAGCATCACAGGTGCAGCAAATTTAGTACCTGTTTCGCCAGTGCAACAAACGTGGGGCAGCTATGGCCCGCTCGTGGTTCACATCCGCTAGCGCCAACGGAACAGTCCGGGTCGAATCGCGGCAACCTTTGTTGCGCTAGAGCCAACATCTCCCCGATGAACGGCGAAAACTTGAATCCGTGCCCCGAGCATGCAGTGGCGATCTGCGCATGCAACGGATGACCGTCGATCAGAGATGCTCGTCAGGCGTGTTGGTGTAGAAGCAAAACGTGCTCGCGCGCAGCGGCGGCCATCGAATTGCCGTAGGTGCACTGGGCAGCGCGCAGGGCTAACACTTCGAAAGCGCTTGCTTGCGGCATAAAGCAATCGAGGCCCAGCACACGCAAGCCGCGCCAAACCGACGACGATGACGTCGTGGTCACCGGCATCGGCTGATGCTGATAGCCACCAGTGCAGCTTTGGCCGGAGATGATTGGACTAGCGACCGCCGGCAGGACGCGGCGGCAACTGCTTCAGGTATGCATACAGCGCCGACACGTCCGTGTCGTTGATTTCACGCAGTGTCTCGAACGGCATGACTGTGACCACGCTACCGTCGGGACGTTTGCCGCTGCGAAACATCGCCCTGAACTTGTCGGCACTGTCGTAAACCGTCAGCACCGTTCCCGGACCCGGAGTGAGGTTCGATGCGGCCGGCCAATTCGGCGGACCGCCGGGAATCTTGCCGCCCGACAGGCCGCCGCCGTGACATCCGATACAGAGATTGGCGACGTACTTGCCGTGTTCGGGCGTTACACCCTCGGGCACGGGCGACGCAGGCGGCAGGTTGTGATCGATTTTCTCTGCCGAATCCTTGACGACGCCGATGGCGTACAGCGCTTTGACCGGCAACGGCACACGGAACTCTGCGCTGCCACCACTGACGGCAGGAAGGCTGCGCGCATACGCGATCACGGCCGCGACGTCGCGATCAGTGAAACGGTTGTAGTCCTCGCTTGGCATGATGAAAAGTGGCCGTCCTCCGGGCTTCACGCCGTGGCGGATGACACGCACCCAGTCGACGTCGGTGTAAGCCGCTACCACGCCCGCCGGCGTGATATTCGGTGACCGAACATAGAAGCCTCCGCCCGGCTCATCGATAAAGGCGCGGCCGACGCCGCTCGCGGCGTGGCAATCGCCGCAGCCGCGCGACATGAACAGGTACTTGCCGCGTTCCAACGCAGCGGCGTCGGCAACGACGGATATCGTGTTGACGTCGAGCTTGATGACCCGCTCGCGCTTGCGCTCGAACAAGAGGTTGGCCGCGAGCACCAGGCCGATTCCGACGACCGCCAACAGCGCGGCGAGCGCACCAATCCACTTCAGAAGTTTTTTCATTGCCATCGCGGTGTCCTCAAAAAAACGCGCGAGCGTGCGGCGCGCCCTATCCCGTTACCCGGGGCGCCGCCTCGGCATCGTCGGCTGCGTACGCCTCCATCGGCACGCACGAACACATGATGTTTCGATCGCCGTACGCGTTGTCGACTCTCCCCACGGGCGGCCAGTACTTATGCCTCTTCAGCGATGCCACCGGAAACGCCGCGCGCTCGCGCGTGTAATCGTGCTCCCAGTTTTCGGCCATCACCATTGCAGCGGTGTGCGGTGCGTTCTTCAGCGGATTGTCGTCGCGGTCGACCTCCCCTTTTTCCACCGCGCGAATGTCTGCGCGGATCGCAATCATCGCTTCGATGAATCGGTCGAGCTCGATCTTCGGTTCAGATTCGGTCGGCTCGACCATCAACGTGCCCGCCACCGGAAACGACAACGTCGGCGCGTGGAACCCGTAGTCCATCAGGCGCTTGGCGACGTCTTCAGCGGAAATTCCGCTCGCGTCCTTGATCGGGCGCAAGTCGAGAATGCATTCGTGCGCGACGTAGCCGTTGCGACCCGCGTACAACGTCGGAAAGTGCGGCCCGAGTTGCTTGGCGATGTAATTAGCGTTTAGCAACGCCACCTGGGTCGCGCGTTTCAATCCCTCGCGCCCCATCATCGTGATGTACATCCAGGGGATCGGCAAAATGCTCGCGCTGCCGAACTCCGTCGCGCTGACCATGCCGACGGCGTTCTCGGCTCCAAGCCTGCCCGGCAAATAAGGCGCCAGATGCGACTTCACTGCCACAGGCCCAACTCCCGGGCCGCCGCCGCCGTGCGGAATACAAAATGTCTTGTGCAGATTCAGGTGCGACACGTCGGAGCCGTACTTGCCGGGCTTCGCCACGCCAACCAGCGCGTTCAGGTTGGCGCCGTCGGTATAGACCTGCCCGCCGGCGGCATGAATGATTTCGCAGATCTCAACGATCGCTTCCTCGAACACGCCGTGCGTCGACGGGTACGTCACCATCAACGCGGCAAGGTCTTGCGCGTGGTGCTGCGCCTTTTCGCGCAAGTCCTGGACATCGACATTGCCACTGCGATCGGTCTTCACCGCGACGACGCTCATGCCGCATAGCTGAGCCGACGCCGGATTGGTGCCGTGCGCGCTCTCGGGAATCAGACAAACGTTTCGATGGGCCTCGCCGCGCGCGCAGTGAAACGCACGGATCGCCAGCAAACCAGCGTATTCGCCTTGCGCTCCCGAATTCGGCTGCAGGCTGACCGCGTCATAACCGGTGCATTCGGCGAGCATCTTCTCGAGCTCGGTAATCAGTTGCCGGTACCCCGCAGTCTGCGCTTCAGGAGCGAACGGATGAATGTTCGCAAACTCGGGCCAAGTAACCGGAATCATCTCGCTGGTCGCGTTCAACTTCATCGTGCACGAGCCGAGCGGAATCATCGTGCGGTCCAGCGCGAGATCCTTGTCGGCCAACGAGCGCATGTAGCGCAGCATCTCGTGCTCGCTGTGATGTGCGTTGAAGACGGGATGCGTCATAAACGGCGTCGTGCGGCGCAGTGCTGCCGGGATCGCGCTTTCCGCTGCCGCATCGATCTCGCGGTCGAGCGCGTCGACATCGGCGCTGGTTCCGAGCAGGCGCCACAGCGCCACCACGTCTTCGCGGGTCGCCGTTTCATCGAGCGAGATACCGATCATCTGCGGCGCGCGCGCGCCAAAATCGCGCAAGTTGATTCGTGCGGCGCACGCTGCAGCATGGATCGCGCGCGCATCGACACCGCTCACTGCAACCGTGTCGAAATAGGTACTGCCGACATTCAACCCCGCACGCTTCAAGCCCTCCGCAAGAATCGCCGTGAGCCGATGCACCCGCCGCGCGATCCGCGTCAAACCTTCGCGCCCGTGATAAACGGCATACATGCTGGCCATCACCGCCAGCAATACCTGCGCGGTGCAAATATTCGAGGTCGCCTTTTCACGCCGAATGTGCTGTTCGCGCGTCTGCAACGTCAGCCGGTACGCGGGATGGCCCTGCGAATCAACCGACACCCCCACCAATCGGCCCGGCATTGAGCGCTTGAACGCATCCTTGCAGGCAAGAAATCCGGCGTGCGGCCCGCCGAAACCAAAGGGCACGCCAAAACGCTGCGAATTGCCGACGACGATGTCGGCGTCCCCGCCGTTGCCCCATCGACCGGGCGCCTCGAGCAGCGTCAGTGCGAGCAGATCGGTCGCGACGCAAAACAGTGCGCCCGTGTCATGCGCCTTGCGAACGAGCGTGCGCATGTCGTGAATCAATCCGGTAGTTGACGGGTATTGCGCGAGCACCCCGAAGTATTCATTGCTCTTCATCAACTCCGGCACGGACCCGATTGCGACGTCGATACCGAGCGGCTCGGCGCGCGTCTTCACCACCGCGATCGTTTGCGGATGGCAATCACCGGCGACCAGAAGTACGTTGCTCTTGCTCTTCGCGCTGCGCCTGGCGAGCGTCATCGCTTCGCCGGCGGCAGTCGCCTCATCGAGCAACGACGAATTGGCGATCTCCATGCCGGTTAAATCCGACACCATCGTTTGAAAATTGATCAGCGCTTCGAGACGGCCCTGCGAGATCTCGGCCTGATACGGGGTGTACGCGGTGTACCAGGCGGGGTTCTCGAGAACGTTGCGCAGGATCACTTTCGGCGTGTGCGTGCCGTAGTAGCCCTGCCCGATGAAGCTGCGGTAAACCTCGTTCTTGCCTGCGATCGCGCGGATCTTCGCCAGTGCCTCTTCTTCATTGATCGCAACGGGCAACGCCAGCGGCGCGTCGAGCTTGATGGTCGATGGCACGATGGCGTCGACCAGCGCGTCCAGCGAACCAGCGCCGATGACCGCAAGCATCTCGGCAATTTCTGCATCGTTCGGCCCGATATGGCGCGAATGAAAATCGTTATGAGCTTCGAGTTCGGACAGCGTCGACATGGCACTCATTGTTCAGATTGCGTCAGGCTTTCGCAGCCGACCTTGCGAAATCGAAATTCGATGCGGCGCACCGGATTGCCGCCAGACAGATCGGCGCGCAGCAGGTCGCTCTCGCGCGTATAGCGGATTCGCTGCGGAAAATCGTGCTCGGGATTGGCAAACTCGGCGTGCGTCGCCGATGCATCGATCAGGCGAAACCGCGTCGGCGGCCGTCCGGAAGGCTGCGCGACATAGTCGACGTTACCGCCAGCACGCTCGATCCGCAGAAATTCGAACTCGGTTCGATCGGGTCGCACCGTCTGGCTGATACCGAGCATGCGTTCAGCCTTCGGCGCCACCCAGATCTCGTACGACGAGCGGCGGCTATCGGCGTGCTCACCCGACCAACAGCCGGCCATGAACGCCGGCATCGAAAGTCTGTGCCGCAGCGGTGAAAGACGCGGCGGCGAGTCCCAGCGCGCAGCTATTTCGCAGCATCGACATTGGCACGGTACTTCGCGGCGTTGAGCAGAGCGTCGATGGACGCAGCCGTCTTCATCTTGAAAATCCACATGTCGTACGGCCCGGAATTCAGTTTCTGCGGCTCGGCTCCAAGTGCGTCGTTAAACGCGACGACTTCACCATCCACTGGCGCGTAGATGTCGGACGCTGCCTTGACCGATTCGACGACGCCCGCCGTTTCGCCCGCCTTCAGCGTCTGACCGACTTTGACGTCACCGACAAAAACGAGGTCGCCCAGCATGTCCTGCGCGGCGTCGGTGATTCCGACCCATATCAGCCCGTCGTCGCCCTGCTTCACCCACTCGTGGGTCGGCGTGTATTTCAGTTGCTCCGGAAATTGCATGCGTGACTCCCTGTGATCTTGATCGGTTAAACCAAGGCTTTGCCGTTGCGCACGAATGGCATCTTGACCACCTCCGCGCTCAACAACTTGCCGCGCACGTCGACCTGAACCGTATCGCCCACCTTGACGTCGCGCGGAACGCGCGCCATGGCGATCGATGTTTGCAGCGTCGGCGAAAAGGTACCGCTGGTCACCTCACCGTCCCCAGCCGTGGTGACTACCTTTTGATGCGAACGCAGGACACCCCGGTCAAGAAGCTTCAACCCGACCAGCGTCTTGCGCGCACCCGCACGCTCAAGCGCAGCGCGGCCAATGAACTCGCGCGGTGCCTTTAGATCGACCGTCCAGGCGAGGCCCGCATCGAGCGGCGAGACACTCTCTTCCATGTCGTTGCCATACAGATTCATTCCCGCTTCGAGCCGCAACGTATCGCGCGCGCCAAGGCCGGCTTCCGCTACGCCAGCGGCTTTCAGATCACTCCACAACCGCGCCGCCTCCTTCTCCGGCAGCATCACTTCGAATCCGTCTTCGCCGGTGTACCCGGTGCGCGCCACGAACAAGTGGTCGACTTCGGCCGCGAAAAAGGGGTTGAGATTCTCGGTTGCGGCCCGCGTCGACGGCCGCACCTGCCAGAACTTCGCGCGTGCATTCGGCCCTTGCACTGCGATCATCGCCAGGTCCGTACGTGATGTGATTCGCACGTTGAAGCCGCGCTCGGTGGCGATCCGCTGCATCCACGCAAGGTCCTTGTCCGCGGTCGATGCGTTGACCACAACGCGAAACCATTCGTCGCGCATGAAGTAGACGATCAGATCGTCAATGACACCGCCGCCATCGTTCAGCATGCACGAGTACAGCGCCTTGCCCGGTTGCGTCAGTTTGTCGATGTTGTTCGCGACCAGCACCCGCAAAAACGCACGAGCATCGGGACCTTCGAGATCGACCGGACGCATATGCGAGACATCGAACATCCCGGCGTCGCGCCGCACAGCATGGTGCTCTTCGATCTGCGAGCCATAGTTGAGCGGCATTTCCCAGCCGCCGAAATCGACCAGCTTCGCGCCGGCGGCGGCGTGCGATTCGTACAGCGGAGTGCGGTTCAACGCCATGCGGCTCCAGAGCAAAGAGTCACGAGCCGACGACGTGTCGGTTCGCGCCCCTCTGTCCTTTTGCCTGAGAGTTCGCAAGTCACCGGAGTGACCGGTAGCTCGCTGCACCTTCGGCGCCGCCGATCAATCGACGGTCTCTCCAGAGTCGCTCGCGCGATGCGGTTCTTGCACCTGAGCGATTACGGGCGTTGCGCCTTCGGCGGTGATTCGATTTCATCACTCGGATCACGCTCTCCCGCGTCGCGCTATGAGCGAAGGCGCAGCGTAGCAAACTCCATGGCCCCTCACCTCGTCAGAGCGTTCGCAGAAATGCGACCAAGTCGTTCTTCTCATCCGCGTCAAACCCATGCCGAACCGCGTGTCGTAGAACTCGACCGCGGCGTGCAAGTCTTTAGCCGAACCGTTGTGAAAGTACGGAGCACGGGTCGCCAGCGCTCGCAGTATCGGACCCTTGAAAAGCCCGATGTCCTTCCACTTGCCGCTGATCAGCGCGCGTCCCGGATCAGTCGTCTGCACGATCTCACCGCTCACCTTGTGGCGCAGCGTGTACAGCGGCAAATCGGGCGTGCGCCGCGTTGCATCAGCAATGCCGATGTCCAGCGGGAGGGGCACCGAGTGATTGCCGACGTTCGGCGAGTTGTGGCACGTCGTGCAAGTGCCAGGAATCGTGGTGATCGCAAGTGCGTCGTTCAAACCCTTTACCTCGCGAATCTGGATCGGCTTGCTGTTAAACAGCGCCTGACCGCGCGCCGCTGCGCTGCGCGCCGCCGCCACGCGATCGCGCAACGGCGCGTGCCCGATGTTCATGTCAGGAAGCGCACCGGCCCACGCTTCGTACATCGTCATCGCCGTCGGCGTGAATGGTGCGCTGGTTCGATAGTCGCCGACCAGCGTGTCATTGATGCCAAAGTAAAACATTTCGCTCGACAACGCGACCACGCCGCCCCGCGCACTCTGCGACGTCAAATAGCCGACTTCGCGGTCGAATATCTGCGCCGTGAAAAGGTCAGTCTGAAAATCGACGATGGCTTTCCGTTGGGCGTCGCTGATTGGTAGCGGCGCTTCCGAGTGCCCGACGGTAGCGCTGTTCGACTGATTGCCCAGCGTGAAGTGCAGCGTTGCAAAACAGTTGGTAGTGCCGAGCACGCAATCGGCACCGGCGGGATCCAGGATCGTCTCCCGGCCATCCCACATCACGGCGCTTAGGAACTCGCAGATTCGCGGTCGGCAGCGGGCGGCGAAACAGCGACAGTTCCCTGGCGCTTGCGAATCCGTACGGATCATCGACCGCAACCAGCTCGAACTCCGCCCCGTCAGGGATTCCGATGCCGACCCGGATCACCCCTTTGTTCAGCAGCATGCTGTAGGCAATGCGTCTCGCCTCGACAGTCGAGACGTCAGCCTTCGGCGAGTTCGAGCCATCGACAAGGCGGAAAATCGGATCGTTGCCGTCGGTTTTGTCGAAGCGCTCCTGCACGCCGCGCGGCGTGATCGTCCAGCCCTCGCCCTGAATATGGCAACTTGAGCAACTGCGACCGTTGACGCCCAGGCTCTGGAAGAATGGGCCGGTGCGGTCAATGACACCCGTCTTGCTGAAGGTGGCGGCGAATCCGCTGTCGTTTGCGGTCGGTACCAGATTGGGCAGCGCCGGAAGGCCGCCGGTCGGCGCGAAAGCCGTCGCCGCGAAAGTAGCGGCCATTTGTTCCAACGCCGGATCAGCCAGCGTTGCCTCAGGCGGCGGAGCTTCGACCGCATCGTCGGATGATCCGCCGCACGAAGTCAGAATGAGAATACTTGCTGTGATTGCGAGTAAATGGCGCATCTGCTTCTCCTAGCAACTCCCATCGGGAAAGTAGTTTGCTTTGCCCGCTTGCCGTAACCGCAGGTTCTGCATTCGCGTTGCTGAATGTTCACTTGTTCTGTCTAGATCGGAATCGATATCGGAATCCCGACATCGCTGCTTCCATGGGATGAGCTTGCGTTGTGAAAGGCAGTGCGCTACACCAGCGAATAGGCGCAAAACGTGAGTAGGCCGGGCGGATGTCCGGCCCACACTTCAAGCGAGTCGCGCTTACCCGCCGAAGAGGCAGCGCATGCAGATGCGTTGCGACGCTAGGTCTGCCTGCGTAGCCTGGGAGGTTGCTGCGGCAACTTCAACGGGTTGCGCGGTCACGGATCTCGCGGTTGCGCCGGACATCGCCAGCAGGATTATCGAAACGAAAGTTAGCGCTTTCATCGTCATCTCCTGATTCGTGAGCACCCACAATGAGTGATCTCTGATGACTAGATCGCAGCTCAGCGGCAAAACACGACACTTCGCCCTCAAATCTCAAACCCCGCCGGCAGCACTGGTTCACTACAGCTTTGCGCTCAAGGACGCCACAGCCGTATTCCAGCGATGATTCGCATCCACTGTTTCTGCAAACTGCGCTGACGCGGAAGCGAGATGCGCCTTGGCTGATGTGCGCTCACCTTCAGCCCAAGCTAGACGTGCCAGCAAAAGCTCCGCTGCTCCAATCCATGCACTACCCTGTTTTTGCAGCACTTTCGAAGCGGCCAGCCTCCTCGCCTCGGTCGCATGCATGCGCGCCTTTTCCCTGTCATCGAGCGCAAATCGGCCGAGGCCGGCCGCTAGAAAGCCCCGCATGGCACTTAGGCGAGGCACACCCGGTACGGCAAGCGCTATCTCTAGCTCGTCCAGTGCGCGCGACAGGGAGTTCAAGTTTCCCGTGCCCTGTGCGATCTCTACCTGAATGCGACCGGCGTCAACGCGCTCGCCCGACCGCACCGGTCCACGCTCCTTCCTTGCGTCGAAGCGACGCAGCGTGGCGTTTGCCTCGGTGTAGTTCTGCAGGACCACGTATGCCGATGCGAGATCAAGCATTGCTCCGCGGACGCGCATTTCGGGCCCCTCCCGCTCGTATGTCAACAGTGCTATGCGCAGCCACGTAACGGCATCGCCGGCATCGCCGCCGACAATTGCATGTTCGGCCGGCGATAGTAGGAATAGTGCGGGCGCCGCTCCGCCTGGTTGCATCAACTTGAACCGTCGAAAGAGCTCGGCGTCCACGGCAACGGCTTCTGAGATGCGTCCCAAATCGAACAGCAATTGTGATTCGCGCCGCAGTTCGATCTGGCTCGACAGCGTTGCCTCGCTGCCCAGCGATTCATTCAGCGCACGGGTACGGCGCGATGTGGCGAGCGCTGATTGCGCCTCGCCCGCCACTTGTTGGATGTAAGCAAGCGAGCCGAGAGAGTTCAAGTACAAGCGCGTTCTCTCGAGACCATCGCGCTCCAGTTGGCCGAGCCACGTCAGCATTTGAGCAACGCCGCGGGCAGTCTCGCCGGTGGCACTCGCGAGCATCGCATCGGCTCGATAGCACTCGAACTCGGCGTCTGAAAGCGATCGCGTAGCCGTCCTCATCAGACGCAAGCCCTCGCCGACATAGGGCTTAGCCGCGTCGTTCTTGCCCGCGATGATCAGGTCATAAGCCTTAATGCACGCAAGCGCGGCGCTCAGCGCAGGGTCACGCGCTCGTTCGCCCAACTTTTCCACCTCCTGCATCACTTCTTCTTCGCGCTTGGCGTCTTGAAGCTCGGCGTAACGTCCCGCGAGCTGGAACAGCAGCAAGGAGTGCACAACAGGGTCGGCGGCGTAGCGTCGCCGTAGCAACTCCCGCGCGCGGTCGAGCCGAATCCGCATCTGAGCCGTTTCACCACTGCCCATCGCGTCGCCGAACAGTTGGCTGACGAACTCTTGATTCGCGACCGCGACGCGCGCCTCGAACTGCGCAGCTTCGCGTTGTGTACGGGCCTCGGCGGCATTGTCTTCCGCCAGGCTCTGGGCCCGACGCGCCTGCTGTGCCTGCCACGCCAGTTCCAAAAATACCGGCGATCAGAATCAATACAGTCGACGTTACGACGCTTACTCCAACGCGGTAACGGCGCACAAATTTTGAAACCCGATAGCCGAGTGCGTCGCCGCGCGCACTGATCGGCTCGTGATCTAGATGGTGACGAAGATCGGCGGCAAAGGTATTGGCCGATTGGTAGCGCTCGGCTGGCGACTTCTTCAATGCTTTGGCAAGGATGTTATCGAGATCGCCACGCAACGCACGGCTTAACTTGTGCGGTATCGTCGCGCGTGCACTCGCGAACGTGGAAACGCTCGTCGCGGCTGCGTCCGCGGTCGCGTCGGAGGGGCGCGCAGGCTCACGTTCCACGACGGCACGTAGCCGATCAACCTGGGTCGCAGCCGACTGGGCGGTCGGATGTTCGCCTTTAGCAGCAGGTATAAAAGGACACCGAGCGCATAGACGTCAGTCGCGGTTGTCACGTCGCCCTGCGTGATCTGCTCCGGCGCGGCGAAATCCGGCGTGAATGCGCGACCGGCCAGATGTGTCAGCTCAGTCGCGGATGCGGCGGTGGACTGCATCTGCGATCAGCCTGCCGATGCCGAAATCGAGCAGCTTTACGCATCCTTCACGCGTCACCAGAATGTTGGAGGGCTTTAAATCGCGATGCAAGATCAGATTGCTGTGCGCATGCGCAACCGCAGCGAGAACATCGAGAAACAATCGCAGACGAGCTTCGATGCCGAGTGAGTGCTCATCGCACCACGCGTCGATTGGCACGCCGTCGATATATTCGAGCACCAGATACGGTTGATTGCCTGCCGTTACACCGGCGTCAAGCAGCCGCCCGATGTTCGGATCAGACAGGCGCGCCAGCATGTTGCCTTCGCGCGCGAAGCGCTCGACTCCGCCGCGCCCGAGCAACGCTAGGTTGAGGAACTTGACCGCAACGGTCGCCTGATAACGTCCATCGCTGCGATCCGCGCGCCAGACCGAACCCATGCCGCCGTGACCGATTTGCTCGCTCAACGTGTAGGCGCCGATCGTCTGTCCCGCAAGCGATGGCCCCTGTGCGACTCAGAATGCAGCACCTTCGAGGAATGCGTCGCGCTCGACCGCAGTGCGCTGATCGAGCAGCGTTTCAAGCTTCACCGCCAGCGCCGCATCAGCGCGGCGGATTTGCGCCAGCCGTTGCGCCCGCGTTTCGCCCTGCGCTTCTAGTAACTCGTCGCAGCAGCGGGCTCAACTCCTGCCATTCAGTTGCGCTGATTTTGGCCATTGCTGTGCGTTAATCGTCCAGCAGCGTGTGCCGCAGGTACAGGCGTGCCTTGTTCCAGTCGCGCTGTACGGTGCGCTCGGACACGCCACGCATCGCTGCGATATCGTTGAACGAAAAGCCGCAGAAAAACTTCATGTCCACCAGTTCCGCGAGCGGCGCGTCGATGCGCGCCAGCTCCTTTAGCGCGTCGTCGAGCGGCGCCATGTCGTCCAGCTCGGTCGCCGACTCGCCGATCTCCGTACTAAGCGCAGTCAGGTGAAACTCGCCGCCGCGCTTCAACGCGCGCCGCTCGCGCACGTGGTCGATGATCAGGCCGCGCATGGCGCGCGCGGTGTACGCGAAAAAACGCGCCCGATCCGGAAAGCCCGGGTCTCGCCCTGCGATGTCGAGGTAGGTTTCGTGGAGCAGTGTGGTGGCACCGAGCGTCGAGCCGAAAGCGTTGCGATGCAATTGACGCTTCGCCATGCGATGCAACTCTGCAGTACAGCGATGCGAACAGCTGCTCCGCAGCACGCGCATCCCCCTTGTCCGCGGCGCGAATTGCGTCCGCGACCCGTGCGCCAAGCTCGGCATCAGGCGGTTGGTCCTCTTCCATCGGTTGTCGGTTGTCGCAATGGCGACGATAACGGCGTCGTTGCCGTTGCGCTACGGAAAACTCTGCAGATTCCTGCGCCGCACCAAATATATACGTTACGCGTTGGCGCGATCCGGCTGCAGCATTGCGCGCAGCGATTCGAACTCCACCGGCTTGACCAGATAGTCGTCGAAGCCGGCCTCCTGAGCGCGCCGGCGGTCTTCGGCCTGGCCGTAGCCGGTGATGGCAATCAACCGCGCGGCGTCGACTTCAGGTAACGCACGCAGCCGGCGCGCCAGTTCATAGCCGTCGATATCGGGCAACCCGATATCGAGCAGCATCACGTTTGGACGCTCGTTGCGGGCCAGTGCAATCGCGGCGCGCGCGTCGTGCGCGCGGATGACCGAATGGCCGTCGAGTTCAAGCATCATCGCCAGCGATTCGGCGGCGTCGACGTTGTCGTCGACGACCATGATCCGGAGCGCACGCAGGGAGGTGGTCGTTTTCATCACGACTCCGTCCATAGAAGAAACTTCCGTCGTATCGGGCAAGCGGGGCAAGCTCACCGTGAACCGACTGCCGCGGCCAACACCCTCGCTCGCGGCTTCAATCGCGCCCCCGTGCAGGTCAACCAGCGTCCTGGCGAGCGACAACCCGATGCCCAGGCCGCCCTGAGCCCGATCGGGCGTTCGTTCGCCTTGCGCAAACAGCTCGAACACCTGCGGCAGCAAAGCGGCACCAATTCCATCGCCGCTGTCGACGACATCGACCTCGACTCGATCGTCAGCGCCGTTAACGACCGTGACGCGGATCGCACCGCCCGGCGGTGTGTACTTCGCTGCGTTATCCAGCAGGTTGCAAAACACCTGCGTCAACCGCACCCGGTCGACCTGCACGATCACCGGCTGCTCGGGCAACTCCACCTGCAAATTGTGTTGCCGACTGTCGATCAGCGGAATCGCCTGTTCGACCGCCGCCGTGATCACCGAGCGCAGGTCGAGGGGTTCAGTGTCGAGCCTTATCAGGCCACGCGTTACGCGCGACACGTCGAGCAGATCATCGACGATCGCATTCATGTGGCGCGCCTGCCTGACAATGATTTCACTCGTCTCCCGCACGCGTACGGGGTCGGAGCTCATCAACCACAAGATCTCGGCGGCGTTGCGTATCGGTGCCAGCGGGTTGCGCAACTCGTGCGCCAGCATCGCCAGAAACTCGTCCTTGCGACGGTCAGCCTCGCGCAACGTTTGCTCGCTGTGCCGCAGCGCGGAGGTGGCGCGTTCAAATTCGGTAACGTCTTCGGTGATGCCGAGCAACGACACAATCGCCGACTGTTCGTCGCGCTCGGGAACGACCCGCGTGCGAAGTTGGCGGCCGTTGTATGCCCATGCGGTGGACACGCCTTTGCCACTCTTAAGAGCGCGGCGACACGCGCGTTCGATCGGATCGGTCAGCTGCGTAGACAAACCTGCCTCGAGGTTAGTCTTCCCTTTGAATCTCTCCGGCGAAATTCCCATCAGGTGCTCGACCTGCGCGGACACATACAAGTACCGCAAATCGATATCGAGCCTGAATACGATGTCCGGGAGATTCTCAACCAACGCGGCGAATTGGCGCTCGCGTTCGGCCAGGCTTCGCGCGGATCGCACGCGTCCGGTTTCCTCCTGACACGCGCAAAAAATTCCCGCGACATCGCCGCGATCGTCGACCGCCGGGCTGTAAGAGAAGGTTAAATAGGTTTCCTCGAGATACCCGTTGCGCTCCATCAACAACGGCACGCTCTCGTTCCAGGTGGCCTCGCCGGTCGCAAGCACGATATCAACCTGGGGCCCGATGACCGGCCAGATCTCATGCCAGATTTCGGCCGCATTGCCTCCCAGTGCTGCGGGGTGCCGCGCACCGAGCACCGGCACGTAGGCATCGTTGTAGAAATTGGTCAGCCCGCTGCCCCACCACAGAAACATCGGATAGCGCGAGGCGAGGCACAGACTGAGCGAGGTCTTCAGACTCGATGGCCAGCGCGCCATGCGGCCGACCGGCGTTGCCTCCCAATCGTGCGCGGCGATACGGGCGCCCATTTCGCCGACCAGGCGCAGCCCGCGCGGAATGTGAGCAGGGCGTATCGACATCGCGCGTTACGTTGGCTGGGCGTTGGGTCCGACGCAGTCCAAAAAGTACGCCCCCGCGTCGTTCTTCGCCAGCCCATGGATATCCGTGCCGAAACCCGGATAGCGCGCGTTTAAATCGCGCGCGAATTGCAGGTAACGGACGATGGTTGCATTGATGCGCTCGCCCGGAATCAACAACGGAATGCCCGGCGGATACGGCGTCAACAGCACCGCGGTCACGCGCCCTTCGAGCTCGTCGATCGGCACCCGGTCGATCGCACTGTGCGCCATCTGCGCGTAGGCGTCGGTCGGCTTCATCACCGGCTCCATTTCCGACAGGTACATCTCCGTCGTCAGGCGCGCGATGTCGCTCACGCGATAAACCTGGTGCACCGCATCGCACAGTTCGCGCAACCCATCTTGTCGTACTGCGGAAACGCCTTCAGGAACTCGGGCATCACGCGCCACAGCGGCTGGTTCGTGTCGTAATCGTCCTTGAACTGCTGCAATTCGGTGACCATCGTATTCCACCGGCCCTTGGTAATGCCGATCGTGAACATGATGAAGAACGAATACAGACCGGTCTTCTCCACAATAATTCCGTGCTCGGCCAGATACTTGGTGACGATGGCGGCCGGAATACCGGGGTCGACGAACGAGCCGTCGAGGTTGAGCCCCGGCGTGATTACCGTCGCCTTGATCGGATCGAGCATGTTGAAGCCCGGCGCGACGTCGCCGAAGCCGTGCCAATCGTCGCCGGACTTCAGGATCCAGTCGTCACGCGTGCCGATGCCGTCTGCCTCCAGATGCTTCGGGCCCCACACCTTGAACCACCACGAGTCGCCATACTCGCGATCGACCTTGCGCATCGCGCGCCGGAAGTCGAGCGCTTCGGAAATCGATTCTTCGACCAGCGCGGTTCCGCCCGGCGGCTCCATCATTGCCGCCGCGACGTCGCACGAGGCGATGATCGCGTACTGCGGCGACGTCGAGGTGTGCATCAGAAACGCTTCGTTGAACATGTAACGATCGAGGCTTTCGTTCTTCGAGTTGCGAATCAGGATCTGCGACGCCTGTGACAAACCCGGCCAGCATCTTGTGCGTCGATTGTGTCGAGAAGATCATCCTGATTGCGCCTGCGCGACGATTCGACGCCCGCCGCATTGACCCCGCCGATCGCGTGCATGTCGCGATAAAAATCGTGGAACGCCGCGTGCGGCAGCCACGCTTCGTCGAAGTGAAGCGTATCGATCTTTCCGTCCAACTGTTCGTTGATCATCTCCACGTTGTAGAGAATGCCGTCGTACGTGCTTTGCGTCAGTGTCAGGACGCGCGGCTTTTCCGGATCATTGCCGCCCTTGCCGTTCTTCAGCAGCGGATGCCGCTTGATTTTCTTGGCGATCGATTTCCACTTGAACTCGTCGAGCGGGATCGGGCCGATGATTCCGTAATGATTGCGCGTCGGCGTTAGAAACAACGGGATCGCGCCGGTCATCGTGATCGCGTGCAGCACTGACTTGTGGCAATTGCGATCGACCACGACGACGTCGTTCGGCGCGACGACGTAATGCCAAACGATTTTGTTCGAGGTCGACGTTCCGTTGGTGACGAAGAACAGATGATCGGCGCCAAAAATACGCGCCGCGTTGCGCTCGCTCGCGGCCACCGGCCCGGTGTGGTCGAGCAACTGTCCGAGCTCGTCGACCGAGTTGCAAACGTCGGCCCGCAGCATGTTCTCGCCGAAAAACTGGTGGAACATGCGGCCGACCGGGCTCTTCAGAAACGCTACGCCGCCGGAGTGCCCTGGGCAGTGCCACGAGTACGAGCCATCCTGCGCGTAGTGCGTCAGCGCGCGAAAGAACGGCGGCGCGAGCGCGTCCAGATAAACCCGCGCTTCGCGAATGATGTAGCGCGCGACGAATTCCGGCGTGTCTTCGAACATGTGAATGAAGCCATGCAGCTCGCGCAGCAGATCGTTCGGCATGTAATGCGTGGTGCGCGTCTCGCCGTAGAGGAAGATCGGAATGTCCGCATTTCTCCTCCGAATTTCGCGCACGAACGCAGCCAGTTTCGCGATCGTCTCTTCGTTGGCATGACCTTCGGCGAGTTCCTCGTCGTCGACCGACAGAATGAACGCCGACGCGTGGCTTTGCTGCTGCGCGAAGCTGGACACGTCGCTAAACGTGGTGACGCCGAGGATTTCGACGCCTTCGGCCTCGATCGCCTTGGCCAGCGCGCGTATGCCGAGACCGCTGGCGTTCTCGGAACGAAAGTCCTCGTCGATGATGACGATCGGAAAGCGAAATCGCATGGGCGGGAGACTCGTGCTGCTGGCGCAGGACCGCGGATTATCCGCGCAGGCTTGATTCGGCAGCAAGCAGGCGCAATTGGGCACTGTACGCGCCCGCTGTTACAGCGTGTTACAGCGCATTGAGTCGCGCGGAGTTACGGTGCGTCAACAGTGCGAACCTTCGTACGTTAGGTGACTCACACGGTATCGACCGGAGATCCTATGCAACGCTTCCTGATGCTGTTCGCGGTACTCCTTATCGCCGGCTTTGGCACAGCGTCGGCGCAATCGCAATCGGGCGATAGCCCGCCGCTGATCGCGGGTCGCGTTTCGATCGCCGAAGGGGACGTGCAGATCTGGCGCGCCGAAGAAGACACCGACGGCGCCTGGGATCTTGCTCAGATCAACGACGTGGTCACGGTCGGCACCGGTCTATACACGGGCTCGAATGGCCGCGCCGAATTCAGGGTTGGCCCCAATTCGTATCGACTGTCCGAAGGCAGCCGCGGTGGATTCAATCAACTCGACTACGGCGGTGCCGTATTCAATCTCGAGAACGGCTCGCTCAACGTTGCGCTTGCACGTCCGCAGGAGGGCGAGGTTGCCTCAGTCACGGTCGACGGGATTCGGTTTGAGCTGGCTGCACCCGGCCGCTATCGAATTGATGCCGCAGGCAACGGCGGCCAAGCGCGCATAACCGTGTTCAGCGGCCAGGGCAGCGTGGTCACCGCAGCCAACGCGATCACCGTGGCTAGCGGGCAGGCTTTGGTTCTGGGGCCGGGTTTATCGAGCATCAACTACGAGCAGGCAGCGGCGACGTCGCTCGACCAGTGGGCGCTCGCACGTGATGATCGCTATCGCAATGTTCAATCGGCGCGTTACGTATCGCCGTACATGACCGGGTACGAAGAGCTCGATTCGTATGGAGACTGGATTCCGGACGCCACCTACGGCAACGTCTGGTTTCCGCGCGTCGTACAGGCGGGCTGGGCGCCGTATCGCTCTGGGCAATGGCGCTGGGTCAGGCCGTGGGGCTGGACGTGGGTCGATCACGCGCCCTGGGGCTATGCGCCGTTTCACTATGGGCGTTGGGTCACGATCGGCGATCGCTGGGGCTGGTGGCCGGGTGGCCATCATGTGCGCCCGGTGTGGGCACCTGCATTGGTCGGATTCGTCGGCGGCGGCACCAGCGTCTCGATCGGTTTCGGTGGGCCCGTCGTCGGCTGGTATCCGCTGGCTCCGTGGCACCGCTATCGCCCGCACTATCCGCATAACAACCGGTATGTGACAGTCATCAATCAGACGATCATCAACAACCCGCCGCGGGGTAGGCCGCCGCATCGCGATCACGAAGGCGCGACGATGGTGCCGGGGCCGCGTTTTCGCGACCCGGTGATGAAGGTTGCTTTGCCCGTCAGATCCGACTTAGCGGCACTGCGACCGACGGCGCCGCCACCCAAGAACATCGCGCCGGTTCGCCGGGTCGCGCAGACGACGATATGGTCCGCAGGCCGAGCCAGGTCCAATCGTCTCCGCAAGCACCCGCATCGGCATCGATAGGACGGACGTTGCCAGCGCCGTCGATGACGACCGCGCCGGCGCCCAAGGTCCCGGGGGTGACACGCGTCTCGCCGCCGATCGTGGCCGAGCCGATTCCGAATCGCGGCGTCATTCCACAACCACCTTTGCCTGGCAACGATCCGACGCCGCTCGCGCCACCGCCAAAGTTCAATCGCGTTCCGCCGACTTCGATTCAGACGCCGCAACCACCGCCGAGAGTCACGCCTGACATTGCGCGTCCGCAGCCGCGTGCCCGCATGCCGCTGGAGCTGCAGCCGCAAGCGCAACAAAATCCGCGCGCCGCGCCGACAGAACCCGCGCGCTTCCCGCCCGGGGCGCCGCCCACGATCAGGCAGCCCAAAGCGCCAATGGCGCAGGCGGCGCCACCTACACCGCCGCCGGTTTTGCGAGCGGCGCCACCGCCACCGCAGCCCGCCGCCCGAGCTGCGCCGCCCGCAGCAACGGAACTCGCGCCGCGTGCGGACTCCGCGCCGCGACCGGCCCCGCCAGTTACGCGCGAGCAGACGCGTTCGAAGCAGCTGCAATAACGTTCGAGTGGGTGCAGCACCACGATCGTGGCCGCACCGCCATCTTTCACTGGAGTGCAAATGCCGCCGGCTTGATTAGAGCCAGCCTGACTTGCGAAAACGCCACGCGAAAATGCCGGCGGTCGCCGCCATCAACGCGAGCGCCGTAGGGTAGCCCCATCGCTCGTTCAGTTCCGGCATGAAGTCGAAGTTCATACCCCAGATGCCTGCCAGCGCGGTCACCGCAGCGAAGATTGCTGCCCAGGCGGCGAGCCGCTTTGAAATGTCGGTTTGTTCGATCGTCACCATCGACAGATTGACGGTCATCGCAGTGCCGATCGAATCACGCAAGCTCACGAGGGCTTGCATTGCCCGATACAGGTACTCATAGACATCGCGGAAGTAGTCACTCATGCCGGCAACGACGCGCGGAACGCGGCCACCGTGCAACTTGCTTGCAGCGTCGTACAGCGGCACCACTGCGTGCCGCAGCTCAGTTACACGCTGCTTCAACCCATACAGCCTTTGCAGAGTCTCGCGCTGCGCACCTTGCTCAAAAATAAGCGGTTCGATCTTCTCGAACTCGTCTTCCATTGCGTCGATCGCAGGAAAATAGCGTTCGACGACCGTTTCAAGCAGTGCGTACAAGACGATTCCAGGACCCTGCTCGAGCAGCTCGGGCTCGCGCTCCAACCGATCGCGTACGCCGAGCAGATTTCTGTCGCTGTGCGTGCGAATCGACAACACAAAGCGCGGTCCGACAAACACATCGAGCTCCCCTACCTTGAGCGCCCCATCGACGTATTCGACCAGCTTTAGAACCGCAAACAACAAGTCATCGTCGTACTCGGCGATGATTGGCCGCTGTGATACGCGGCGTGCTTCCTCGATCAAATCATCCGGAAGCCGGAATGCAGCTTGCGCGCGCGTTATCTCGTCGGCATCGGGGTCGCGTAGCGCCACCCACACAAAGCCCGTGTGGCGGTCGAGCCAGTCGCGTACTTCGGACAACTGAAGATCGCACAGGCGGCGGCCTTTTTCATACGCGACACAGTTGACCAGCATCAGAGGTTTGACAGGTCGATCATGTCTTGGGAAGCGTCACACCGCGCTGCCCCTGATACTTTCCGCCACGGTCCTTGTACGACGTCTCACAGACTTCGTCGGACTCGATGAAGATCACCTGCGCACACCCTTCGTGCGCATAGATCTTGGCCGGCAGCGGCGTCGTGTTTGAGAACTCGAGCGTCACGTGCCCTTCCCACTCGGGCTCCAACGGCGTTACGTTGACGATGATTCCGCAGCGCGCGTACGTCGATTTCCCAAGACAGATCGTCAGCACGTTGCGCGGAATGCGAAAGTATTCGACCGTGCGAGCGAGCGCGAACGAATTCGGCGGAATGATGCACACGCTGCTCTTAGATCGACAAACGAGTTTGGATCGAACGCTTTCGGATCGACGATCGTGCTGTTGATGTTGGTGAAGATCTTGAATTCGTCGGCACAGCGAATGTCGTAGCCGTAACTCGAGGTGCCGTAGCTGACGATGCGCTCGCCTTTCACGTGGCGTACCTGGCCCGCCTCGAACGGCTCGATCATGCCTTGCGCAGCCATGCGGCGGATCCACTTGTCGCTCTTGATGCTCATCGAATGGACTGGAGTGCGGATGATCAACGCGCGATTCTACGGTTCTTCGCTCGATACACTGCGCGCATGAACGTGCAATGGATCCCGGCTCGAGTCGGTGACACGCTCTGGACGTTGACACGCCGGCGCTGATTCTCGATCTCGATCGTTTCGAAGCGAATTCGGCGCGACTAATGGCCGCCGTGAAGGAACGCGGCGTGCGCGTGCGCCCGCATGCGAAGAGCCATAAATGCGTCGAGATTGCGCGCCGGCAGATCGCGTCGGGGGCCGTCGGCATCTGCTGCCAAAAAACGTCAGAAGCCGAGCCATTCCTGGCGGGCGGGATCGCCGACGTGCTGATCAGTAACGAGGTAGTAGGTGATCGCAAGACGTTGCAGCTCGCTCAGTTGGCAGCGCGCTACCCCGCCGCAAAAGTTGGCGTGTGCGTAGATGACTTGCACGTCGTCGCCCAGCTGGCTCGTGCGTGCGAGCAAGCGCAGGGAAAACTCGACGTCTACATCGAGCTCGATGTCGGACATAACCGCGCCGGCGTGACCGACGTCGCCGCCGTCGTTGAGCTCGGCCACGCCATCGTTGCTCATGCGAGCCTCTCGCTACGGGGCTTGCACGCCTACTTTGGCAATGCGCAGCATCGGCGCAGCGTCGCCGAGCGGCGGCAGGCGATCGACGCTGCTACCGCGACGGCTCATTCTGCACGGCAGGCATTGTTTGCCGCCGGTCTGCGATGCGATGTCGTCACCGGCGCCGGCACAGGCACGTTCATGCTCGAAGCAGCGGGCGGCGTGTACACCGAGATCCAGCCGGGCTCGTACGTGATGATGGATATCGACTACGCGAAGAATGAGCAGGAACTGTCCTGGCCCACGTTCGAACAATCGCTGATGATCCTGACGACGGTGATGAGCCGTCGCAACGACGCGCAGTCCGATCGCGCAACGCTGGACGCCGGCTTGAAAAGCTTTTCGACCGACTCGGGCCCCGCGCTGCCTGCCTTTGCCGGATGGCAGGTGCGAGCCGTGTCTGATGAGCACACGGTGCTTGGAGCGCATCGGTGCCGGGCCGGAGCTGGCGCTGGGCGACAAGCCGCTGTTGATTCCGGGCCACATCGATCCAACCGTGAACCTGCACGACTGGATCGTTGCCGTGCGCAACGGCAATGTCGAAGCCGTGTGGCCAATCGACGCACGTGGGGCTATCTTCTAATACCTTCGTAAACGCCGGCTGGGGAGAACACACCATGCCATTCGCTCGTCCGATCGCACTCGCACTTGCCTTCGCGGTGCTGGCTGTCCATCCGTGCATCGCTCAGACCTGGCCGAACAAGCCGATCCGCCTGATCGCAGTCTTCCCGCCCGGCGGCTCGGTCGATCAAGTCGCGCGGATTCTTGCGCAGCCGTTATCGAAGCAGTTTGGCCAAAGCGTGGTTGTGGAGAATGTCGGCGGCGCTTCGGGGTCGATCGGCACCAACGCGGTCGCCAAAGCGGCGCCGGACGGCTACACCTTTGGCGTTGTGTTCGATACGCACGGCACCAACGCGAGCTTGATCCCGAACATTGCGTACGACACGCTGAAAGATCTCGAGCACGTTACCCTGATCGGCACCTCACCGATGGCACTCGTAGCTTCCGCAAAGTCGCCGTACTCGAAGATGGCCGACGTGAGCGGCGACGCACGCACGATCAAGGGAATCACGATCGGCTCGATCGGTACCGGCAGTCTCGGTCATCTGGCAATGATTCAGGCCGGCCAGCAAGCAGGCTGGGCGTGGACGCACGTTCCGTTTCGCGGCGGCGGGCCGTTGATGAACGACACGGTGGCGGGTCACGTGCCGCTCGGCATTGGCACCGTGTTTCTGGTATTGCCGCACGTGAAGGCCGGCACCGTGAAACCGATGGCGGTGACGGGCGCAAAACGTCATCCGAGTCTGCCTGACACGCCAACGCTCGCCGAAGCCGGTGTCAAGAATTTTGAAGCGCTCGCTTACTGGGGCGTGGTCGCGCCTGCGAAAACGCCACCCGACCTCGTCAATCGCATGAATGCCGAAGTACAGAAAGCGCTGAAGGATCCTGCAATTGCAGAGCGACTGGCCGCGCAAGGCATGACCGTCACCGGTCAAGGGCCGGTGGAATTCAAGTCGTTCATGCAGAAGGAACTCGACCGCTGGTCGAAGATCGTCAAGCAAAACCGAATCAGCGCGGGAACCTAGAGGGCTCTCGCCGACGTTTCGGGTGTGACCTGCAGTGCGACCAGAAAACGCGCGACCATGTTGTACGCGGCAGTGACTGCGACCAGCTCCACCACCTCGGTCGGCGACAGATGCCGTTTCAGCGCATCGAATATCGGATCCGGAACCTGCACGTCACGCGTACTCGCGATCGCAAGCCGAATCACTGTGCGCTGCAGCTCGTCGAATTGATCGCTCGTCGCTGCCGCGTCCGGATCGCCGAGCGCTGCCAGTTGCGCGTCGCGTTGCCCCCGCCTTTCTCAACTCCGGAGCGTGATGGTGATATTCATACTCGGCGCCGGTCAGACGCGCGACGATGCATATCGCAAGCTCCCGCAAGAACGGAGACAGCGAAATTTCCTGCCGCAACGCTCGCAGATACGTATTCCAACCGCGCGCCAGCGGCTCGGACCACAGCAGCATGCGGTCGAGGTTATAGAGTGCGCCGCCGCGCCGCGCCTCGATCGCTGCAACGAGCTCCGCATTGCGCGCGGCTAGCGCGGGCGTCCAGGGTTCAATCCGCATCGTGCCTCCAGTTGATCTCTATTCTCTGAGTGACTCAGCGATATAGCGCGTCACCTTCGGCTGCTCGGCACCGACGTGAAACGCGTAGCGCCGCTCACGCAGGTCGGCGTCGGCCGCAGTGAAGCGATCGAAGCGCCGCAAATGATCAGCCCACGATTCGTCGAGGAAGTACTCGATGTAATGGCCGGGCTCGCCCGTATCCTGAAACAGGCCCCACGACAGCGCGCCCATCTGCAGCCGATTGGCGCGGCTTTCGCGCATCACCGTGGCGAACTCCGCCGCCCGCGCCGGATCGATACGATAGTCAATCGTCACCATCACCGGCCCCATTTGATGCTCGACCGGGAACGCAGGTACCGGCTCCTTCAGAATTCGCGCCGGCGTCAGGTCCTGCTGCTCCATCAATGTCGTGTGCAAACGCCCCGCCAGCAGCATCAGCGCGATCCCCGTCGCTGCCGCGGCAACGAACGTCCATGGCACATCGATCATGCTGGCAACCTGCCCCCACAGCGCGGCACCGGCAGACGTGGCCGCCATCATCGTCATCATGTAGAGCGACATCCCGCGTGCACGCACCCAGTCGGGCAGCGACAGCTGCGATGCCACCGTTAGCGTGTTGACGACCGCGAGCCAGGCAGCGCCAGCCAGCATCATCGCCGGCATGGCACTCCATACATTCGGTGCGAACCCAACCGCGACCATTGCGAATGCTTGCACCAGCGTGCCGTCGCGCAACAATCGATCGCGCGTGATCAGCACACGCAAGCGCGGCAGGAAAACCGCCGTGGCGATTGCACCCAGCCCGAGCGAAGCCAGCAAGAACGTATACGTCCACGCGCCGCCAGCGGGCATCCGTTTCGCCACCAACGGCAGCAGGGCAAGCAACGCAGTCGACTGCAGGAAGAAGATCGCGATTCGCAGCAGCAGCGAACGCATCAAGAGCGACTGCGCAACATACTGAAAGCCGACGCGCATCGCACCGAAAAAACGTTCGCCCGGAAGCACGCTCGAATTCGGCTCCAGCCGCCAGCGCATGATGACCAACCCCGCTGCCAGCGAAAGCGCCGCATTCAGCAAAAACACGTAGCCGGTGCCGAGACTTGCGATCAACGCACCGGCAACGATCGGTCCGATGATGCGCGACGTGTTCATCGCGATGCCGTTGAGCGCAATCGCCGTCGGCAACTCGCTGCGTGGCACGAGCTCCGGCACGATCGCCGCATACACTGGCCAGCGCATCGCCAATCCAATGCCGTTGCCGAACGTCAGCCATAACAGCAGCGGTGCAGTCATCGCATCGGCCGCGAGCACGACGCACAGGACCAGTGCATTGCCGGCGACCCAGAATTGCGTGAACATGAACCAGCGGCGCCGATTCAGAATGTCAGCCAACGCACCGCTCGGCAGGCCGAACATAACGACCGGCAGAACCGATGCCGACTGCACCAGTGCAACCATCACCGGCGACGTGGTTAGAGTTGTCATCAGCCACGCGGCGGCGACCTCGTTCATCCACATGCAGATGTTCGCGGTCAGCCATGTTCCCCACAGCAGCCGGAACACCGGCCGCCGCAACGGATCCCACGCCGACGGCACGACCTCGGGCGAAACGGTTTCCGGTCCGACGGGCAGCTGCATGCGCCGATTGTATTGACGCGCAGAATCCCCCGGACGGAACCAGTGCGCTTCAAACCGTAACTCGACGACGATAACTGTTATGGTCCTGGTGCCACCGCGGGTCCCCCATCGGGACCGGATAGCGGAGGACGCGGAGGAATGAAATCAACCAGGTGGACGTAAAGCAGCTGCGCCGCTGGTCGCTGATTGGGGCGCTTGTCGTCGTCTACTTCCTGGCCGGCAAGCTCGGACTTCAGTTCGCGTTCTTGCATTCGAGCGCCACGGCCGTATGGCCGCCAACGGGCATCGCCCTCGCCGCGGTTCTGCTACTGGGCTACCAAGTTGCTCCCGCAATTTTCATCGGCGCCTTCCTCGTAAACGTCACCACCGCTGGATCGCTGGTGAGTTCGCTCGGCATTGCGTCGGGCAATACGCTGGAAGCCCTCGCCGCGGCATTTCTTGTAAACCGCTATGCCGGCGGAATCGCGGCTTTCCACCACGCGCGGGACATCCTGTCGTTTTCACTGCTTGCAGGCCTCGTCAGCACGGCGATCAGCGCGACGATCGGCGTAACCAGCCTGGTGCTCACCGGCCACGCACAAACCAGCCAAGTCGGCTCGATCTGGCTGACATGGTGGCTCGGCGACGCGGCAGGCGCCTTGATCGTCGCGCCGCTATTGCTTCTCTGGGCCACGACACGCGGCCTGGGTCCACTTCGCGAACGGCCTGCCGAATCGATCCTGCTTCTGCTGACTATCGTGGCGGTCGGTGCCCTGGTGTTTGTTTATTCGGGCCTGAACCGCTATCCCTTGCCCTTCCTATGCATTCCTCCGCTGGTATGGGCGGCCTTCCGGTTCGGTCAAAGGGAGGTCGCCACCGGTGTCGCAATCCTTTCAGCGATCGCCGCCTGGGCGACGGTGAGCGGCTGGGGTCCTTTCGTGATGCAGAGCGAGAATGAATCGCTTTTGCTGCTGCAGGCGTTCATGGCCACGATTGCGGCGATGACGCTGCCGGTGGCCGCGCTGATCTGGGAGCGCAAGGCCGTTGAACTCGAGCGCGGCGTACTGCTCGAGCGCGAGCGCGCGGCGCGTGCCGACGCTGAAGCTGCGAACCACGCGAAGGATGAGTTCCTCGCGATGCTGAGCCATGAGTTGCGCAATCCACTCGCTGCCATCGGGAATGCGTCGCGAGTGCTGGTGGACCTCGAAAAGCAGCATGCGTTCGGCGGCCGTGCGGTTGAAATCATCAGTCGACAGACCAAGCATTTGAGCCGACTCGTTGATGACTTGCTGGATGTGGGCCGCGTAACCGCCGGGAAAATCGTGCTGACGCGACAACGCGTCAACTTGGCCGACGCGGTGGAAAAGAGCTTGGCCGTCTGTCTCGTCGTCGGACGATTGCAGGACCACGAAACCGAAGTCGAGTTGGCGCCGGTATGGGTCAACGGCGATGCTGATCGCTTGAGCCAGATCATCGACAACCTGCTGACGAACGCGATCAAGTACACGCCGGCCGGCGGGCGGATTCGCGTTCAAACGCTGCTGGAGGGCGATGAAGCGGTCATGCGCATCACCGACAGCGGTATCGGCATCGCTGCCGATCTGCTGCCGCGCGTCTTCGAGCTTTTCACGCAGGAACAGCGCAGCTTGGACCGTGCGCAAGGCGGGATAGGGGTCGGGCTCACGCTGGTACGGCGGCTCGTCGAACTGCACGGCGGGCGCGTGGATGCCTACAGTGAAGGCCTCTCGAAGGGAAGCACGTTTGTCGTTAGGCTGCCGCGCGCGGAGTCACGTCGAACTGACGAGCCACCGCTTGCAACGGGACCGAGCCCGACGCCGCCGATGCGAATCGTGATCGTCGAGGATGATGCGGACGGTCGTGAAGCGCTGCGTATGCAATTGGTGATGTCAGGCTACGAAGTGCACGAAGCAATCGATGGCGAGTCAGGGCTCGAGCTGGTGCGACGCCTGCAGCCGGATGTGGTGCTGTTGGACATCGGGCTGCCGGGGCTCGACGGATACGAGGTTGCACGCAGGCTCAAGAGCGCGCAGATTTGCCCGCGGCTGGTCGCGATCACGGGTTATGGCCGGCCCGAAGACCATGAGCGGGCGATGACGGCGGGCTTCGACCAGCATTTGACCAAGCCAGTGGACTACGACGAGTTGCAGCGCGCGCTCGAGGGCCGTAAATAACTCAGGTCTTAAGCGCAGTGAGCAGTCGGCTAGAAGGTCACAACGACCGACTCGGCCGATCTCCGTGCCGGTCCGTGATAAACCGCTTCGATGTTGTTGCCGTCGGGGTCAAGCACCTTCGATCCTTCGACCGAGCGCACCGAGCGCTGCGACATAGAAGCGCTTGGTCGCTTCCATGTCGCACGCGATCAAGTGCACATGGTCGAGCAGCGGCCGCGATGCAGCTGTTGCGCTTCCACGATCGGCTACGCGGCCGAAGGCTGGCTGAATTCGGCTTCCATGCGACGCTGGACTTCTTCTTCCGAGAGGTCCTCTATATGCGTCGACAACGTCCACTGATAGCCGTATGGATCCTTCAGGGTTCCGGAACGATCGCCGTAGAACTGGTCCTGCACGGGCCGCACTTCGGTCGCGCCGGCGGCAATCGCTTTCTTGAATGCCGCGTCGACGTCAGGCACGTAGATCATCAGAAACATCGGCGACCCGCCGAGTGTCATTGGGCTTTTGTTACCCCACTGCTCGTTCTCTTCCGAGATCATCACCATGGAATCGCCGATTTGGATTTCGGCGTGTGCGACCTTTCCGTCCGGCATATCGAGCTGCATCGTCTTTTCCGCGCCGAAGGCGCGTCGATAAAAGTCGATCGCCGCGACGCAGTCGCGCACCGCCATGTAGGGTGTGACGGTGTGATAGCCGTGCGGTGTTGTCTTGACGTTGGTTGTCATCTGGGGGCTCCTTTAAAAATTCCAGGTTACGCGCGTGCAATTGCGCGGTGCAAGCGAAGCAAGGCTAGTAAGTCATAGCCGCCGCATTGAGTAGTCCAAGCGCAATTGCCACCGCGCCAGCAAGAATGCCACTTGATACCTGCCCCTCGCGCACGTTGCGTGCAATCGCAGGCACCATCAGCCGCACGCCTGCGAACGCAACCAGTTGCACCAATAGAGCGACCGCAGACCACAGCAGCATGTCGAGCAGCGACACACTGTTGACGACTACGCTCGCGAGCGGCAGCGCGAAACCGATGACCGCCCCGCCAAGGCTTGACGCCGCGGCGGCATTGCCTTCCCGAATCAGCTTGATTTCCGGATACGGCGTGATCCACACGTAAAGCGCCAGGCATATCGTCAGCAACAGCAGCGATACGCCAAAGAACGCAGCGAAGTACGGCAGCCCGGCCAGCGTCTCAAATGCGGTGTTTCTCATTAACTCTCCCGACTGTCGCCGATGACTACTCAAAATAGTGCGGCACGAACCGGCTCGTGTTGCGTGTGATGGGGGAGATATCTTCGCGAATACCGATCCCCGCCGGTTTGTCGCCGACGATCCACGAGCCAATCACCGCATAGTCGTCGCCAAACTTCGGCAACGGCGCAATTGCCTGGTAAACGAACCCCTCGGCGCCGTAGTCACCTTCAGTTGTATTCACAGTAGGACCGTCGACCATTGAAACGTTGGCGCCTTCGCGCGCGAGCTTCGGCTTCTTCACATACTTCGAACCTAGGCGCGCCGGTTCGTAATACGCGGGAAGCAAATTCGGGTGATCGGGATACAGTTCCCAGAGCACAACCAGGATTGCCTTGTTCGACAGCAGCATCTTCCACGCCGGCTCGATCACCTGCATTGTGCTCGCGAGCAGCGCCGGTCCGAAGTCTTCGCGTACTAGCCACTCCCACGGATAAAGCTTGACCAGCACGTCGATCGCCAGATTGAACTCGTCGACAAACTTGGTGCCGTTCCACCCGATGCGTTCGACCGGCAACGAAAACGTTTGCCATCCAGCCTGTATCGCGGTGTCGCGCAAGTACTCGAGATTGCCCCGGTCTTCCTGGCTGTCGGCCACCGCAGTGAAATGCACCCGCGATGCAATCGATCGAGCGCGGAGCTTTTGCCAGACCGCAATCAGCTGCTCGTGCAGCGAGTTGAACTGATCCGCGTCCGGCCGCACAGCTTGTAGCCACTGCCACTGCGCGACGCTCGCTTCAAGACAGGCGGTAGGCGTGTCGGCGTTGTATTCAAGCAGCTTCGGCGGCGACGCGCCGTCATAAGAAAAGTCCATTCGACCGAACAGTGTGAACCCTCCAGCCTGCTCACTGCGATGAGCGTTCCAACTCTGCTCGATGACCGGCACCCATTCACTCGGTATCGCAAACTCGTCATAACGCCGGCTGCCGACGACTTGTTGCGCCGCATTCAGCACCATCTCGTGCAACTCGGCCGTTGCACTTTCCAGCCGATCAATTTCGGTACCAGAGAACACATAGCAGCGAGACTCGTCCCAGTACGTGCCCTCGATCGAGTGGTAGTGAAATCCAATCGATTCCATTTCGCCTTGCCATGCAGTTCGCGGCGCCAAAAGTTCGCGCCGCATCAGCCGCCAGACGTATACGAGCGCGACGAGGAGCCGAAACCACCGCGTGAAGTCGGCGCCGTTGAAGAGCCGATCGCACGGCCCTGCCGTGCCGGATCGGCGAAGTTCGGATTGGCGCTGCGCCGTGCATCGTTCAGCGCGTTGTTCCGAGCGTTGACCGCATACAACGGCCCCCAAAACAAGAACCCGCCCGGATAGCCCGAGCTTTGCACGCGCTCGCAGCTCTCCGGCCGACCCCAGTCCGCGGCGCAGTCTTCCAGCGAGGCGTAATGATCGCGCGCCCCCGGGGTCGATTGCTGGCCGCAACCGACCATGGTCACTGTGCCGATCAGTACCAAGGTGATTTGAGTCGAAGAACGTCGGCGAGTCATGAGTACTTACCGCCGTGAAAACTCTCAGGTGTTGGAAACTTTGATCGTCGGCATCTTCAGCGACATGTCTTTCGCCTTCTCGGCGATTCGAACAGCGACCTTGCGCGCGATTTCCTTGTAGCTCTGCGCGATGGCGCTGTCGGGCTCCGCAATGACGGTGGGCCGGCCTGAGTCGGTCTGTTCACGAATGCGGATGTCGAGCGGCAGGCTGCCGAGAAAATCGACGCCGTACTCGGTGGCCATTTTCTGGCCACCTTCGGAGCCGAAGATATGTTCGGCGTGGCCGCAGTTGCTGCATACGTGCACGGCCATGTTCTCGACGATGCCGAGGATCGGCACGCCGACCTTTTCGAACATCTTCAGTCCTTTTTTTGCATCCATCAGTGCAATGTCCTGCGGCGTGGTGACGATCACCACGCCGGTCACCGGCACCTGCTGTGCGAGCGTCAACTGGATGTCGCCGGTGCCCGGCGGCATATCGACCACCAGGTAGTCGAGATCGCGCCAATTCGTCTGCGTCAGCAACTGCTGCAGCGCCTGAGTGACCATTGGGCCGCGCCATACCATCGGCTGATCGGCGTCGATCAGCAAGCCGATCGAGCTCATCTGCAGGCCGTGGTTTTCCATCGGCTCGAGCGTGCGATTGTCGACCGTCGTCGGTCGGCCGCTTATGCCGAGCATCGTCGGCTGGCTCGGGCCGTAGATGTCGGCGTCGAGCACGCCGACCTTCGCACCTTCGGCGGAAAGCGCCAAAGCAAGGTTCGCCGCGACAGTGCTTTTTCCGACGCCGCCCTTTCCGGAGGCCACCGCGACAATGTTTTTGATGTTGGGCATCACCTTCAGCCCGCGCTGCACCGTGTGCGCAACAATCTTCATCGTCACGTTGGCGCTGACGTTGGTGGCGCCGGCCGTTTTCAGTGCATCGATTACAGCGCGGCGTATCGGTTCAATCTGGCTCGCCGCCGGATAACCAAGCTCGACGTCAACGGTGACATCGTTTCCGTCGACCCGCACATTGCGCGCTGAGCGCGACGACATCAGGTCCTTGCCGGTGTTGGGGTCGACGACTTTATGCAGCGCTTCGTTGGCGCGTTCGACTGTGAGGCTCATAGGCCGGTAAGTATGCACGCGAACGTTCATCGACGCAGAGTCACAGGCATCGCACTTACAATGCCGCGCTCTATGAAGCGACATCTGTTCGTCACTACTGCACTGCCATACGCTAACGGCCGCCCGCACATCGGCCACATCATGGAATACATCCAGGCCGACATCTGGGTGCGCTTCCAGAAGATGCGCGGCAACTACGTGCACTTCGTCTGCGCCGAGGATGCCCATGGCGTGCCGAGCATGATCGCGGCAGAAAAGGCCGGTAAAACTCCGCGCGTGTTTATCGACGAGATGCGTGCCGCGCGTCAGCAGTACCTCGATGGCTTCAACATCGCGTTCGATCACTGGCACACGACCGATTCGCCGGAAAACGTCGAACTGTCGCAATCGATCTACTCGGCGCTCAAGGCCAACGGGCTGATTGCAACGCGCACGGTCGAACAGTTCTTCGATCCGGTCAAGAGCATGTTCCTGCCGGATCGCTACATCAAGGGCACGTGCCCGGTCTGCGGCGCGAAGGATCAGTATGGTGACAACTGCGAGGTGTGCGGATCAACCTACGCACCGACCGACTTGATCGAACCGTATTCAGTGTTGACCGGAGCACGGCCCGAGCGGCGATCGTCCGAACACTTTTTCTTTCGCCTGTCGGACCCGCGCTGTGTCGACTTCCTGCGCCAGTGGACGGCGGAAACCAATCGCCAGGGCGAGCCGCGCTTGCAGCCCGAGGTTTACGCCAAGGCGCAGGAGTGGCTTGGCGCCGCCGGCAAGGGCCTGGCCGACTGGGACATCTCGCGCGATGCGCCCTACTTCGGCATTCCGATTCCCGACGCGCCGGGAAAGTACTTCTACGTGTGGCTCGACGCACTGCCCGGCTATCTCGCTTCTCTGAAGGCCTACTTTGATAAGGGCAAGGCGCGCGCTAACGGCGAGTTGCGCAGCTTCGACGAGTTCATCACCGCCGACGCTGTCGAGCAGATTCATTTCATCGGCAAGGACATCATCTACTTTCACACGCTGTTCTGGCCGGCGATGCTGAAGTTTTCCGGCCGCAAGGTGCCGGATTCAATTTACGTGCATGGCTTTATCACCGCCAGCGGTGAAAAGATGAGCAAAAGCCGCGGCACCGGTATCGATCCGCTGCGCTATCTGGAGCTCGGCATGAATCCGGAGTGGTTTCGCTACTACGTTGCGGCAAAACTGAACGGCCGAGTGGAAGACATCGAATTCAATCCCGATGACTTCCTGCTGCGCGTGAACAGCGACCTGATAGGCAAGTACGTCAACATCGCGAGCCGCGCCGCCAATTTCATCAGCAAGCATTTTGGCGGGCAGTTGGCGTACAAGGACGAGCGAGCGATCCTCGACGACGCGCGCGCGACCTCGACTCTGGTTGCCGAGGCGCTCGAGTCGCGTGAATTCGGCAAAGCCTTGCGCGACGTGATGACCACCGCGGATCGCCTCAACGAAACGTTCGATGCCGCCGAGCCCTGGAAGCTCGCCAAGCAAACCGGTCGGCATGCCGAGCTGCAACACATTTGTTCAAGCGCGCTGCACGGGTTCAAACTGCTATCGGTGTGCCTCGCGCCCGTCTTGCCCGCCACTGCAAAGCGCATTGCGCGCGACTTCTTCGGCATGGATCGAGACTTCATCTGGACCGATGCCGAAGCCCTGCCACGACAAATTGCTCCTTACAAACATCTAATGACCCGCGTAGAACCCAAACAGCTTGACGCACTTTTCGAACCACCGGCCGCTGCCGAGGACCCCGCCCCCATGCCCGGCGGCGCGGCGATCGGCAACGCGATCACGATCGACGACTTCGCGAAGATCGACTTTCGCATCGCCAGGATCGTCAACGCCGAGCACGTCGAAGGCTCGGACAAGCTGCTTCGGCTGACGCTCGATGCCGGAGAAGGCCGTCATCGGAACGTGCTCTCCGGTATCAAGTCGGCATACCAACCGGAAGACCTGGTCGGCAAACTGACTGTGCTGGTGGCGAACCTCGCGCCACGCAAGATGAAGTTTGGCGTCAGTGAAGGCATGGTGCTCGCAGCGAGCCATGCTGACGAGAAGCAGCATCCGGGAATTTATCTTCTCGATCCCCATGCGGGTGCGCTACCGGGCATGCGCGTCAAGTAACGCCCGCGAGCAATGGCAGCAGAAGACCCAGCGCAATGGCGAGCTCGCCTGGCACGCCTGCAGCTCGCTCCGTTCCGCCCCTATCTGCTCGATTCTCTACGCGATTACGACCGCGCCCGATTCGTCAAGGATCTGTCGGCCGGCGTAACAGTCGGCATCGTTGCGCTGCCGCTTGCGATGGCATTCGGCATCGCCAGCGGAGCGAAGCCTGAACAAGGACTTTTCACCGCAATCATCGCCGGATTCCTGATCTCTGCGCTCGGCGGTTCGCGGGTGCAGGTCGGCGGCCCGGCCGGCGCGTTCGTCGTGATCATCTACGGAATCATCGCGAAGTACGGGTTCGCCAACTTGTTGATCTCGACGATGTGCGCCGGCGTATTGCTGTTCGCGATGGGGCTGACGCGGCTCGGCTACCTCGTCCGCTTCATTCCAGTGTCGATCGTCATCGGCTTCACCAACGGCATCGCGGTGCTGATCATCGTGTCGCAGATAAAGGATTTTCTGGGGCTTTCAATCGACGTCATGCCGGCGGATTTTTTTCAGCAAGCGCGCCTGATCGCGTTATCGCTTGGAACGATCAATCCGTACGCGGTGGCGATCGCCGCTGCATCGTTCGCGATCATGCTTTTCTGGCCCCGGCTGTCGTCACCGCGCAACGCAACCCGCGGGCAACGGTTCGTCAGGCATGTGCCAGGAACGATCGTGGCGCTCTTGCTCGCCACCGTCGTCGTGGCGGTGCTCGACGTGCCGGTCGAAACCATCGGCAGCAAATTTGGCGGCATACCGCAGCAGCTGCCCACGCTCGCGCTGCCTGCGTTTTCGTGGGAGCTGGTCAAGCAGTTGGTCGCGCCGACGTTGACGATTGCGCTGCTGGGAGCGGTCGAGTCGCTGCTGTGCGCGCGCATCGCCGACAAACTGATCGACGACCGGCATGATCCCAATCAGGAATTGATGGCACAGGGAATTGCCAATTTTGTCACCCCACTGTTCGGAGGCATCCCCGCCACCGGCACGATCGCGCGCACCGTGACGAACGTGAAGAGCGGCGCAGCGAGCCCGATCGCAGGAATCATTCACGCGCTGACGCTGCTCGCCATTCTGCTGATCGCCGCGCCGCTCGCGACCCACGTTCCGTTGGCAGTGATGGCGGCCATCTTGATGTTGGTTGCATGGAACATGGGCGAGTGGCACGAGTTCGCGCGTCTCAGGAACTTTCCAGTCACCTATCGAACGATCCTGCTGGCGACGTTCTCTCTGACGGTGATCTTCGACATCACCGTGGCAGTGGAAGTCGGTCTGATACTCGCGAGCCTGTTCTTTATCTACCGTATCTCTCAGATCACACGCATCGAGGCGGTCGCGCTTGTCCCGGCCGAGGCGACCCGCGGCGTCGAGGCGTATCGCCTGTTCGGCTCGCTATTTTTCGGCGCTGTCTCGAAGATGGAAGCGATCAGCGATCCGTCCCGCTTTGTGGGGGCACACGCGCCACGCGTCATCATTTTTGATCTTGCTCTGTTGATTTCGCTTGACACGACGGGCATCGATGCGCTGGATAGCCTGCGCCGGCAGCTTGCCAGGCAGGGCGGAACTCTGATTCTCGTCGGGCCACACGAGCAGCCCTCGTCGATGTTGGCTCGCTCCGGCTTCGTTGTGCGACTCGGCGCCGAGAATGTGGTGCCCGATATGCCGGCTGCGCTGTCACGCGCCAACGCGTTGTTGGCAAGCGCTTAAACTCGCCGACTGAACCCTTTTGATGGCAGACCATGCTCCGCGGTTACGAATCCGACATCACGCGCTTTCTGCGCGAGCTGAAGCAGAAGAATCCCGGGATCGAGCGCGGACAGCGCGAAGGCCGCGCGATTTTCTGGGACAAGGATATCGACGCGCGCCTTTACAAGCGTTACGCGGAGTCCGACGTTCCGCAGCCGGCCTATGTCTATGGATCGAATGTGCGCGCCGGTGAGGTGAAGTAGTTGAACCCGGGTGCGACCGATTTGTTCGACGCCGGCGCCGTGACAGCGCTCGAGTACCCGGTCACTGATGGAACACCCGACCGGCGGCAGGGCACGGCGGACACCGTTGCGCTGGCCCGGCTCTACGGCGAGCCGCTGTTCCGGCTGCCCGATGATTTGTACATCCCGCCCGACGCACTCGAAATTTTTCTGGAGGCGTTCGAAGGGCCGCTTGACCTGCTGCTGTACCTGATTCGCAAGCAGCACTTCAACGTGCTCGACATTCCGATGGCGCCGCTGACGCTGCAGTATCTGACCTACATCGACCAGATCCGCGCCAAGAACCTCGAGCTCGCCGCGGAGTATCTGCTGATGGCCGCGCTGCTGATCGAAATCAAGTCGCGCATGCTGTTGCCCGCCCGCAAGGCGAGTAGCGACGCTGAGGCCGAGGACCCCCGCGCAGAACTGGTACGCCGGCTGCTGGAATACGAGCGCATCAAGCTCGCCGCTCAGCGTCTCGAAGAATGGCCGCGCGCCGGGCGCGATTTCCTGCGCGCTGCGGTGACGATCGAGCAGTCGCTCGAAATACGCCTCCCTGATGTCAATGTGATCGACTTGCGAGATGCGTGGGCCGAGGTCGTCAAGCGCGCTCGGCTTACCGCGCGGCATCACGTCGCCCGCGAAGAGCTGTCTGTACGCGAGCACATGAGCTCGATCTTGAAAACGCTGCGGCAAACAAAGTTCATCGAGTTTGGCGACCTGTTCGACCCCGCGCGCGGCCCCGCGGTCGCGATCGTCCATTTTCTCGCGCTGCTGGAACTTGCGCGCGAAGCGCTGATCGACATCACCCAGGCGGCGCCGTTTGCGCCGATTTACATTCGATTGGCCTATGTCCCGAGCTGATCACACCGGCCCCGCCACACGATGATCATCCTTCGCTCGCTGACAATTCTTTTGTTGCTTCACTCGGCAGCAGCAATCGCACAGATGAAGTCGCCACCCGCAGCGCCCGGCGCGTCGGTCACGATGCCGTCCGGAGATTCATCCAATGCGTTCAGAGAAATCGCCGCGCAGGCAGCTGGCGAGAAATGGCTGGGTCTGCTTGACCGCGGTGAATACGGCACGGCATGGGACCAGAGTGCGCAACTCTTTCGCCAGCGCGTCACGCGCGAGCACTGGATCGACTCACTGCCGTCAACGCGCGGGGCGTTTGGAGCGATGAAGTCGCGCAAAGTCGAGGTCGCCGGCTACAAGACATCACTGCCGGGCGCTCCCGATGGCCAATACGTCACGGTGCGTTACCGCACCCACTTTGAAAAGAAGGACGGCGCCGAAGAGCTCCTCACCCTGGCGTTCGAGGACGGCGTGTGGCGGCCGACCGGGTACTTCAGCCGCTAGCGCTCGAGTCCGCCTTATGCCGGCCCACCTCACGCTGCGCATCGAGCTCGAGCGCGGCTGGTTGGGCCACGGGAAGGTCGAGCTACTCGAACACATCGCACGCACGGGGTCGCTTGCAGCGGCCGCGCGCGCGATGAAGATGTCGTACAAGCGCGCGTGGGAGCTGTTGGCGGCCACCAACGAAATGTTCACCCAACCAGTGAGCGTGTCTCTTCCCGGCCGCAACGTGGGAGGCAGCACGCAGCTCACCCCCTTCGGCAAGCGTGTGATTGCTCTCTACCGTGCAGTGGAGCGACGCGCCGGGTACGCAACGGCCGCGGCGCTGCACGAGCTCAGCGCGGCGAGCCGCCCGCTACGCCAAACCGCTCGTCGCTCGCCGGCGCGGAAACGGGCTTAGCGGCGCGACCGCCGGCGATCGCCAATGCACCGGCATCGAGTGCAACCGATTTGATCAGGCACCACACGCGCACATCGGCCGCGAGCGCGAGCCGGTCCGCCGATTCGCGCGTGATGCGCGCCGCGATCAACGTCTGCGGCGCCACTCGCACGGATACCTCGGCATAAGGTCCCGGTAGCGGCACGACCGACTCGACGACACCTTCAATCCGATTGGTAATGCTGACATCGATCGGCCGCGCCAATGTCAGCGCCACGTCGCGCGCCGGAATGCGCGCCCGCAACGCCACCCCTACGGGCAAGTCAACACGCGGCACGCGCAAAGTGAAGCCGCCGCAGTCGATACTCGACATCGCATAGCGATCGTCGTGCGCGACGACCGTGCCGAACACCAGCGTGCCGAACTCGGCGCCTCCGAGCCGATCGCGCACATCGGGCCGCGTCAGCACCTCCGCCACCGAGCCGGCCGCGATTACGCGCCCGCGATCGAGCAGCACGAGTGAAGTCGCCAGACGCAGAACCTCGTCGAGTGCATGGCTGACATAAAGAATCGGCACGTTGAATTCATCGCGCAGCCGCGCGATGTAAGCGAGTACCTCGTCCTTGCGCTGCGCATCTAGCGAAGCCAGCGGTTCATCCATCAACAGCAAGCGAGGCTGCGCGAGCAGCGCGCGGCCGATCGCCACCCGCTGCTTCTCGCCGCCCGACAGCGTGTGCGGCCGTTGTTCAAGCAGGGCTGCCAGACCGAGCAGGTCGACCACTGCCTCGAACGTCGCCACCGGCGCCACGCCGCGCGCCCGCGCACGTTTCAAGCCGAACATCAGATTGCGGCGCGCGTTCATATGCGGAAACAGGCGGGCATCCTGAAACACCATGCCCAGCGAGCGTTCGTGCACCGGCAACTCGGTTCGAGCCGCTGCGTCGAAAAAGACGGTGTCGCCGACCGCGACGCGGCCCTCGTCCGGCCGGTGCAGCCCCGCGATCAGGTTGATCAGCGTCGATTTGCCCGCCCCGCTCGGGCCGAATAATGCAGTCAAGCCCGCCAGCGGCAGATCGAGATCGCAGCGAAAGTCGAACTGCTCGAGCCGCTTGGCCAACGTCACTTGCAGCCGATGTCCGGTCCCGGCCGTCACGCTCGCCCCATGAAGCGGCGAACGCGTCGCGCCAGCCACTCGGATGCGAACAGCGCGACGAGTGCCAGGGTCAGTGAGATCATCACCAGCCGCAGCGCCGCCGCATCGCCGTCGGGTGTTTGGGTCAGGCTGTAGATTGCCAGCGAAAGCGTTTGCGTTTCGCCCTGCACGTTGCCGACGAACGTGATGGTGGCGCCAAAGTCGCCCAGCGATGCAGCAAATGCAACGATGCAGCCGGAAATGATGCCCGGCAGCATCAACGGCAGCGTCACGTGCAGAAACACATCGAACCGCGATGCGCCGAGCGTGCGCGCGGAGAATTCGATTCCGCGATCGACGGCTTCGAGCGCCAGCCGTATCGCACGCACCATGAAAGGAAAAGACACGACCGCCGCGGCAACCGCCGCTCCCCAGCGCGTGAAGATCAGCCGCAGACCGAATGTTTCGAGCAGCCAGCCGCCGATCGGGCCTTTCGTTCCCAGCACGATCAGCAAGAAATAGCCGACCACCACGGGCGGCAGCACCAGAGGCAGGTGCACCACGGTGTCGAGCAATGTCTTGCCGGGAAAGTCAAAGCGCGCAAGAAGCCAGGCGACGAAAATCGCGAAAGGCAAACCGAGCGTCACCGAAATCAACGCGACCTGCAGGCTCAGCTTCAGTGCTTCGATTTCGAGGGCGGTCAGCATCGAGTATGTACGGACAGTCGCATGCTGCTCCTAGCGGACACTGAAGCCGAACTTCTTGTAAACCTCAATCGCCTTCGAGCTTTGCAGGAACTTCAGGAATTCGCGCGCAGCGGGCGTATCGTTCTTGGTTATCGCCGCGACCGGATAACTTATTGGCGTATAGCTGTCAGCCGGAAACACCCCCGCGACCTTCACTTTTTGCGATATGGCCGCGTCGGTTTCGTAAGCGACACCGGCAGCCACCTCGCCGCGTTCCACAAACGTCAGCGCAACGCGCACGTTTTCCGCACGCACCAGGCGAGTCTTCGCAAAATCCCAGACGCCCAGCTTGGTCAGCGCTTCCTGCGCGTAGCGGCCGACCGGCACTCCGGCCGGATCGCCGGTCACCCAGCGGCCATCGACGCCCAGCAGCGACTTAAAGTCGAAGTTCGGTTTGAGGTCGACCTTGGCGGTGCTTGCTGCGGGAACGGTCAGCACCAGCCGATTTCCGAGCAGCGACTTGCGCGTCTCGTTGACGATCAAGTTGCGTTGCTGCAGATAATCCATCCACTGCTCGTCAGCGCTCGCAAAGATCGACGCCGGAGCGCCCTGCTCGATCTGGCGCGCCAGCGCGCTTGACGCGGCAAAAGAAAACTTGACGTCGCGTCCGGTCTTGGTTTGGAACTGCCGGCCGATGTCCTCGAACGCGTTCTGCAGGCTCGCAGCGGCAAACACGGTGAGGTTTTGCGCGCCGACGGCTCCAGATGTCAGCGACAGCAAGAGGGACATTACGGATGCGAAAACGTTTAGGCGCGTCGGAGTCTCCTATTTTTCGATGAACATAGGATACGTCCAGAACAGGCGCGGCCGCAACTTTCAGATGTTTCCACTGATGAATCGCCGCGCAAGAAAGCAACGCGGCGTCGGAAGTAGGAACTGCTAGGGCGCGGACTGCAGCGCGCCGATCATGCGCGTAGCGCCGGTGACGGCGCGCACGGCGTAGGGACGCGGCGAATCGTTGGTGTAGCCGGGAACGACGCTAGTCGCCAGGTTCAACTGTGGCAGCAGCGCCGGCGCGGGCCAGAAGTTGGGCGCGGCTACGTTCGAAGCGCCGGGAATTTGGCTCGCGTCAGTGACGACATTGCTGGCCTGCGTTGCCGTTGCACCGGAAAGCAGCGGCGGATTGTTTGTGCCCGCAAAGATATTCGCAGTCAGCGTGACCGGCGCGCCAGTGTTGACGTCGATGAAGCGGCCGCCGGAAAAGGTCGACACTATTGAGTTGTGTTCGAGGGTCAGCGAGTTATAGCTAGCGCCCCAGATGTTTGCGTAGTGCGTAATCAGGATCGAGTTTTCCGCGTTGGGACCTTTGTGCAGCAGGTTGCCGCGCACGATCGCGCGGCCGCCGTTGTCGAAGTTGAGCAGGTAGCTCGAGGTGCCGCTGCTGCCATCGGCGAAGTAGCTGTTCTCGATGGTGTTCTCGCGCGCTCGCGTCTTCAGGTTGTGCCCGACCTTCGCCTCATGAAAAAAGCTGTAACGCACATTCAGCGCGCCGACTTCGCCAATGTAGATGTTGTGCGTGAAGCCGTCGCCGAACCCGTTGCGCGCGAATTCGGAGTATTCGATCGTAATCGTCGAGTTGATGCCCCCATCGGTCAGGATGCCGTTCTCGTTGTCGTAGAAGCCGGCGTCGCGCAGCGTCAAGGTCGGCCCCTCCTGCCGGATTCCGGCGCCGTTCCGATCGGGCACTTTGGCACCGTGGAATTCGACGCTGTGAACGGTGGTGTTGCTGCCGCGGATGACCCATGTGCCCTTGCCGTTCTCGTGCACGCCGTCGGCGTACAACTGGGCGCGTCCGCCGATGCCGCAGATCGTCAGATTGCTGGCGTTCCAGGTCGCCACGTCGCTGCGATATTGACCTGCCGTGATGTGAATCGTGTCGCCGCTCTGGGCGGCCGCCGCGGCGGCGCGAACCGTCACATACTGCTTGCCAGGCCCGACAGTCAGGACGCGCCCGGCGGCGGCCGGGCAGGCCACCGACGCCGCCGGAGGCGGAGGTGGTGGGGCGGGCGCTGGCGATGGCGATGGACTTGCGCCGACCGGTGGCGGCGCATTGTCAGATCCACCGCCGCACGCCGAAAGTGTCAACGCGAAGAAGAGCGCTTTGGCGCCTGTTTTCGAAAGCTGCAAAGAGTTATTCAAACGATGCCCTCGGATCTCGGTGCGCCGGAAGCGACAACAACGCAGTTCACTCGGCGGTGAAAAACCCCTTCATTTTATCGACAAAACTCTTGGAGCGTGGCGAGTGCTTCTCGCCGCCTTCGGTCATGGAAGCATCCAACTCGCGCAGCAGTTTCTTCTGCTTGTCGGTCAAACGAACCGGAGTCTCGACGACGATGTGGCAGTAAAGGTCGCCCGGATAGCTCGCGCGTACTCCCTTGATGCCCTTGCCGCGCAGACGAAACGTCTTGCCCGTCTGCGTGCCTTCGGTGACGTTGATACTCGCCTTGCCGCCGAGCGTGGGCACTTCGATTTCGCCACCTAACGTTGCTGCGGGAAATCCGATCGGCACTTCGCAATGCAGATCGTCACCATCGCGCTGGAAGACGTCGTGTGGCTTGATGTGGATCTCGACATACAAGTCGCCCGGCGGCCCGCCGTTCATGCCGGGTTCGCCCTTGCCGGTTAGCCGGATGCGCTGTCCTTCATCGATGCCGGACGGAATGCTGACTTCGAGCACCTTGTTCTGCTTGATGCGGCCGGCACCCTGACAGTTGCTGCACGGGTCGGAAATGACTTTGCCGGCGCCGCGGCACGTGGGGCATGTTTGTTGAATCGAAAAAAAACCTTGCGACATGCGCACGTTGCCTGAACCGCTGCACGTACTGCACGTCTTGCTGCTCGTGCCGGGCTTCGCACCGGCGCCCTTGCACACGTCGCATATTTCCCAGCTCGGAACGCGAATGTCGGTGGCATAGCCGTTGGCCGCCTGTTCCAGCGTCAGGTCCATGCTGTAGCGCAGGTCCGCGCCGCGATACACCGCGCCTCGCCCGCCAGCACGGCCCGCCGCACCCGCGCCGAAGATGTCGCCGAAGATGTCGCCAAACGCATCGGCGAAACCGCCGAAGCCTTCCGCGCCGGCGCTGCGTCCAAAGCCACCCATGTTCGGATCGACGCCCGCGTGCCCGAAGCGGTCGTATGCCGCCTTTTTCTGCGGGTCCGACAGCATCTCGTAGGCTTCCTTCGCCTCTGTAAATTTGTCTTCCGAGGCTTTCGCCGATTTTTCGTCACCCTTGCTCTGATTGCGATCAGGGTGATGCTTCATCGCCAGCTTGCGATAAGCCTTCTTGATGTCGTCGTCCGAGGCATCCTTGCCAAGCCCCAGAACATCGTAGTAGTCCCGCTTCGCCATTGCCCCTCGATCCCACCGCAAATCCGCAACACAAATCCAACGAAAAACGCCGAGTTAAGCGGCGACTCTGTCGTCCGCTTGAACTCGGCGAGTTAAGCGCGGGAAGATTTATCCGCGTTTAACCTCTTTGAAATCGGCGTCGACCACGTCTTCATTGTTCGCAGTCGCATCCGCCGTTGCCGCTTCAGGTTGCTGCGCGGCTCCGGCGCCCGCCGCCTGCTGCGCGTCGGCATACATCTTCTCGCCGAGCTTCTGCGAGGCAGTCATCAGCGCCGCGGTTTTTGCCTCGATCGCGTCCTTGTCTTCGGTCTTCAGCGCGTCTTCGACCTCCTTGATCGCAGCCTCGATCGACTCTTTTTCGCTCGCCTCGAGCTTGTCGCCATGCTCGGTCAGCGACTTGCGGATCTGATGCACGCTCGAATCGGCCCCGTTGCGCGCCTGTGCGAGCTCGAAGCGCTTGTGGTCCTCGGCCTTGTTCGCTTCGGCGTCCTTGACCATCGCCTGGATCTCGGCCTCGGTCAGACCTGAGTTGGCCTTGATCGTGATCTTGTTTTCCTTGCCGGTCGCCTTGTCCTTCGCGCCGACATGCAGGATGCCGTTGGCGTCGATGTCGAACGCGACTTCGATCTGCGGCAGGCCGCGCGGTGCCGGTGCGATGCCCTCCAGGTTGAACTCGCCAAGCAGCTTGTTGCCCCCCGCCATTTCACGCTCGCCCTGGAATACCTTGATCGTCACCGCCGGCTGGTTGTCATCGGCCGTCGAGAACGTCTGCTGGAACTTGGTCGGAATCGTCGTGTTCTTCTGGATCATCTTGGTCATCACGCCGCCCAGCGTTTCGATGCCAAGCGACAGCGGCGTCACGTCGAGCAGCAATACGTCCTTGCGCTCGCCCGACAGCACCTGGCCCTGAATCGCAGCGCCGACCGCGACCGCTTCATCCGGGTTCACGTCCTTGCGCGGCTCCTTGCCGAAAAACTCCTGAACTTTTTCCTGCACCTTCGGCATGCGGGTCATGCCACCGACCAGGATCACATCGTTGATGTCGGTCGTCTTCACGCCGGCATCCTTGATCGCGATACGGCACGGCTCGATCGTCTTGGCGATCAGCTCTTCCACCAGCGACTCGAGCTTGGCGCGCGTCAGCTTGATGTTCAGATGTTTCGGACCCGACGCATCGGCCGTCACGTACGGAAGATTGATGTCCGTCTGCTGGCTCGACGACAGCTCGATCTTCGCTTTCTCGGCTGCGTCCTTCAGACGCTGCAGCGCGAGCACGTCCTTGCCGAGGTCGACGCCCTGCTCTTTCTTGAACTCGCCGATGATGTAATCGATGATGCGCTGGTCGAAATCTTCGCCGCCCAAGAACGTGTCGCCGTTGGTCGACAGCACTTCGAATTGTTTTTCGCCGTCGACATCGGCGATCTCGATGATCGAGATGTCGAACGTGCCGCCGCCGAGGTCATACACCGCGATCTTGCGATCGCCCTTGTGGGTCTTGTCGAGCCCGAATGCAAGCGCAGCCGCAGTCGGCTCGTTGATGATGCGTTTGACGTCGAGGCCGGCGATGCGGCCTGCGTCTTTCGTTGCCTGCCGTTGCGAATCGTTGAAGTAGGCCGGCACGGTAATAACGGCCTCGGTGACCGGCTCGCCAAGATAATCCTCGGCGGTCTTCTTCATCTTGCGCAGCACTTCGGCACTGACCTGCGGCGGCGCGATCTGTTTGCCGCGCACTTCGACCCAGGCGTCGCCATTGGGTGCCTTGACGATCGAATACGGCATCAGCTTGATGTCTTTCTGCACTTCTTTTTCTTCGAAGCGCCGGCCGATCAGCCGCTTGACCGCGTACAGCGTGTTGCGCGGATTGGTGACCGCCTGCCGCTTGGCCGATGCGCCGACCAGAATCTCGCCGTCCTCCTGATACGCGACGATCGACGGCGTTGTGCGTCCGCCTTCCTGGTTCTCGATCACGCGTACCGTGTCGCCTTCCATGACGGCGACGCAAGAGTTGGTCGTGCCGAGGTCAATACCGATGATCTTTGCCATTTTCTTGTTCCTTAAGTCCTGATGTTCCGCTGCTACCGATGTAGGGTAAATGTGATCAAGTTCAAGCCTGCGCTACGGTCACGAGAGCGGGCCGCAACACACGGTCGGCGATCAGCCAGCCCTTTTGCAACACCGACACCACGTGATTCGGCGCCACGCCGTCGGCCGGCACCATTGAAATCGCCTGGTGAAAGTGCGGATCGAACTTTTCGCCGGCCGGATCGATTTCCTTCAGATTGCCTTTGGCAAACGCGGCCTTCAGTTGGCGCAGTGTGAGATCGATGCCTTCGCGCATCGCCTGTGGCGTTGCGTCCTGAACCTGGACTGCCTTTTCAAGGGAATCCACGACCGGCAGCAGGCCTTCGGCAAACGATTCGATCGCGAACTTGTAGGCCTTGGCCACGTCGTCCTGCCCGCGGCGGCGGACGTTTTCCGCTTCAGCCTTGGCCCGCAGGAACTGGTCTTGATACTTCTCGGCGCGCGCAACCGCCTGGTGCAGCTCCTGCTCGGCATCGACGACCGTCGCCGCGTCGGCGGCATCGCCGTTCGCAGCTCCGTCTTCGAGCGCTTCGTTGGCTGCATCTTTGCCCGGAAAGGCGTCCGGATCGTGCATCAGTCCTCCGAAAATCTGTTTCTACTCAACGAGTTGAAAGATGTTGGGACAGCCGTTGGCATTTCAAGCTGAAGGCAACAGATTTAGTTCCGAAAGACATAGACCGACCGTCTTCGCCGGAACATGGGATCGGATGATCTATGCGTCAATCGGCGCCACCCGCTACAAAGCGGCATGGAACCCGGACTGGTGACCCCTCCGAACGCGCGCAGAAATGCGGCCGCTGCCGATGCGGCCACGCGCGATACGTTCACCGCGCAGACGCCGCTGGTGGTCATCGGGCTGGCCGCGATTGGAATGATCTTCCTGATCAACTCGCATGCGCGCCCCACGCCGCCCCGCGAAAAAGCCGTCGTTTATTCCTGCTCGGAATGCGGAACCGTGGTCGCCGTCCGTCGTGCTGCCGAGTCCTACGTGGTGGAAATTCAAATGCTGGACGGTTCGCTGCGGACCATCCCGCAACTGGCCGCGGCGTTCAACGTCGGCGATATCGTGCGCGTCACCGGTGGCGCGCTGACGCTGCGATCGGCCCGGTCGTAAGCGTAATCGACCTCTTCAGTTTCTTGCACCCAGCCGCTGCGCCCGTTCGCGGCTTTTTTGTCCTTCGGCCTGGCGCGCGTCGGCCTCCGAAAGCGATGTGGAGGCTACTGGCCAGCCTTGCATCTGCTGTTCGGCAAGGTCGGCGAGCGCTGCAATGAAGGCAGGCGCGTCATTCAGGCACGCGATGTAGTGAAACTGCTTCCCACCGGCCGACAAAAACTCGTCCTTGCCCTCGATCGCTATCTCCTCCAGCGTCTCCAGGCAGTCGGCCGCAAATCCGGGGCAAATGACGTCGACGCGCGTGCAACCTTTTGCGGCAAGCTCGCGCAGCGTCTGCGCGGTGTACGGCTGCAACCATTCGGCGCGGCCGAAGCGAGACTGGAAGGTGACCACATATTCGCCATCGTCGAGTCCGAGCGACTCTGCCAGAAGGCGCCCAGTCTTTTGACACTCGCAGTGGTAGGGGTCCCCCAGCTCCAGCGTCCGCCTGGGTACACCATGAAAGCTGATGACGAGCCTGTCACCTTTTTCGATCCGGCCGAATCGGTTCCAGTGATCGAGCACCGACCGTTTGAGCGCGCCGATGTAACCAGCATGGTCGTGAAAGTGTCTTACCCAGCGCATCTCGGGCACGTTTCGAATCGCTTTTAGCTGATCGGTCACCGCGTCGAATACCGAGGCGGTCGTCGTCGCCGAATACTGCGGGTACATCGGCAGTACCAACACGCGCTCCACATTTTTTTTCTGCAGCGCGTCGAGCGCTGAAGCGATCGACGGTTCGCCGTAGCGCATTGCCAGCTGCACTTCGACGTCGCGCCCGCGCTCGCCCAGATAACCGCGCAACATCAGGGCCTGCTGACGGCTGTTGACCATCAATGGCGAGCCATCGTCAGTCCAGATCGCCGCGTACTTGGCCGCCGTCTTGCGTGGCCGCAGGGGAAGCACGAGTCCGTACAAAAGTGGCCACCAGATGACGCGCGGAATCTCCACCACGCGCGGATCGCTCAGAAACTCGCGCAAAAATCGCCGCACGGCGCCGGCCTCAGGCGCCGCCGGTGTTCCCAGATTGACGAGCAGCACCGCCGCCCGGCTCAACGAGCCGTGCACAAATACGGGTTCCGGCGAAAACGGCATCGTTCGAATGTCTTTTGCGACGATTGAGGGGACGTATAGGCGACGCATTCTAAGGAGTCACCGTTTTGCCCCCATAACGACCAAATCACCAGGATTCGCTTCGACGTGAGCGACGAGAAGACCCGCGACACAAGTCGCTCCGATGTGCTGCTGGATCAAACCGTGGCGATGCTTGCGCCGCTTATCAGGTTGCTGATCGCCCACGGCATGACTTATCCGCAGCTGACCGCCGCACTGAAACCCGCGTTCCTGCGTGCGGCTCGCGCCGAACTTGCCCAGTCCGGCAAGCGCATCAACGACTCTGCAATCAGCATCGTGTCGGGCGTGCATCGAAAGGATGTACGCGCGCTTAGTTCACCCATCCGCGTCACATACGAACCGTTGCAGTCGCTGGCGGACGAAGTCGCCAATCGATGGGCAAGCGATCCGCACTACCTCGGTCAAGACGGTTTACCCCTTGCACTGCCGGTGCGCAACGGAAGTGCGCAGAGCGAACCGTCGTTCGACCGGTTGTCGCAATCCGTAACGCGCGATTTCCACAGTCGCACCGTGCTGGACGAGCTGGTGCGACTCGGTCGCATAAAAATTAGCGGCGACATCGCCCGCCTTGATCGGCAAAGCACTATCGCAGATCGCAGCTTCGTCCATACGATGGCCTATATCGCGCGCAACGTGCACGATCATCTGGCAGCGATCGGAGGAAATTTCAGTGCAACGCAGACATCCGGCGGCTTGCCGCATCTCGAGCACAGCGTCGCGGCAGAAGACCTTAGCCCCGAGTCGATCCAGGCGCTGCAGGAATTGGCGCGCCGCGTACTGGAGTCATCGACACGGCGCATCAGCGCACTCGCGGCAGAGGGTGCTGAGCGCGACCGCCAGGCCGCCGGCAGTCATGCATTGCGAATGCGCTTTGGGATGTACTTCTACTCGGAACCCGAGTCGCCGTTGATAGGCGGCGATGTGGCGGCCGAAGTCTGAAGACGAGTAACACCTCGCGGCAGCGCAAGCGTTGGGCGGAGCTGGCCTGCCTGGGCGTCGGGCACTGTCGTGCCAACCGCTGCGGTACTCACAACGCCGGCGCAAAAAAAGGCTAAAGCGTTTTTTTGCTTAACCGCCCCGGCGTTGCTCCGTTCCTCGGGCGACGCCCCGAAGGCAGGCCCGCTCCGCCCAACGCTTGCGCTTGAGGCAGTCTCACTTGGTGTGGGGAAAAGGAAAAAACACCTCGTGCGGGGCGATGTCGCGACAGCAGCGGCTGGCGCAGATGCGCCGCCTTTTCGTCGTCGCCCGAGGAACGGAGCCAAGCCGGGGCCTTTGAGCGAAACAGCGCTTTAGCCCTGTTTCGCGCCGGCTTGGCGAGTACCGCAGTGGTTGGCACGAAGTGCCCGACGACGTAGGCGGCGCAGCTGCGTCAGCCGCTGCTGACTACTGAGCTCTCAAATCACGTCTGCGACAACGCATTCGACAGCAGCTTCGCCGTGATATCCACAATCGGGATGACACGCTCGTACGCCATGCGGGTAGGGCCGATCACGCCGAGGGTGCCGACCACTTTGCCGTCAACCTCGTACGGCGCCACGACCATACTCAGGTCATCCAATGGCACGGTTTGCGATTCACCGCCGATATAGATCTGCACGCCGTGGGCGCCGATCGATATGTCGAGCAACTGAATCAGTCGCGTCTTGTGATCGAACAGGTCGAACATGCGTCGCAGCTTCGCCATGTCGGTCGCGAGGTCGCTCAAGCCCAGCAAATTGCGCTCACCCGAAATCACAACCGGCTCGGATTCCGCCGCCGCATCGCTGCCGGCCTGCACCGCCGCCTGCAGCAATTGCGTGATATCGGCGCCGAGCTGCCGCAGCTCTCCATGCAAACGCGTGCGCGCATCGCTAAACGACAGGCCGGCGTAGTGCTCGTTCAAAATGTTCGCCGCCTCCACCAACTGCGACAGCGAATACGCCGCGTCGGTCATCAACACCCGGTTCTGCACGTCGCCTTCGGGAGTGACGATAATCAAGAGCACGCGGCGCTCTGAAAGGCGAACGAACTCGACGTGCTTGAAGCTCGAAGCGCGGCGGGGTGTCAGCACGACGCCGGCAAATTGAGACAGGCTCGACAGCAGTTGCGCCGCCGACTGCATCGCGCGCGCCGGGTCGCCGATCTGCAACTGGCCCTGCATGATCTGGGTCTGCTGCTGCTCGAGCGGCATCACGGTCAGCAGTGAGTCGACGAACAGCCGGTAGCCGCGCGGAGTCGGCACGCGGCCGGCCGAAGTGTGCGGGCTCGCAACGAATCCCATCTCTTCCAGGTCGGCCATCACATTGCGGATGGTCGCGGGCGACAGCTCCAGCCCGGAGATGCGCGACAGCGCGCGCGAGCCGACCGGCTGGCCTTCGGCGATGTAGCGCTCGATCAGCGTTTTTAGTAGTTGGCGCGCTCTATCGTCCAGCATCATCGACCCCATCGACAAAGTGTACGCAACGTGTCACACCGCTCTTGTCGGCTAGTGTCCTGCATAATCGATTCATGTCCCGGCCGTTCAGTAACGTTGCCCTTTTTGGCAAGCCACGCGCGGAAAATATCCGCGAACCGTTGCTCGCAATCGCACGAATTGTCGAGTCTGCCGGGGCCAAGGTGCTGTTCGATTCCGCCACCCGCGAGCATGTCCAGCTCGACGAGTACCCGGGGCATAGAGTGCACGAGATCGGCAAAGAGGCCGACGTCGCCATCGTGCTCGGCGGCGACGGCACAATGCTTGGCATCGCACGCGAGCTGGCTCCGCATCAGGTGCCGTTGATCGGTATCAATCACGGCCGGCTTGGATTCATGACCGACGTCTCACTCGATCAGATGGCCGAGGCACTCGTGCCCATGCTGCGCGGCGCGTACGAGACTGACCGGCGCGTGCTGCTCGACGGTGAAGTGCGGCGCGGCGGCAAGGCGACTTTTCATGCGGCTGCGCTGAATGACATCGTCGTATCGCGTGGCGTCACCGGTGGCATGGTCGAGTACACCGTGCGGGTCGACGGCGCGACGATGTACAACCAGCGCGCCGACGCCGTCATCGTGGCGACACCGACCGGCTCGACCGCGTACGCGCTGTCGGCCGATGGTCCGATCCTGTATCCGTCGTTAGCCGGCTTGCTGCTGGTGCCGGTCGCCCCGCAAACGCTTTCGAACCGGCCGATCGTGCTTAACGACAATGTTGTCATCGAGATCGAAATCACCGACGAGCGGGATGCGATGGCGCACTTCGACATGCAGTCGTACGAACAGCTCGCGCCCGGCGACATCGTGCGCGTCAAGCGCAGCGTCCATGTGGCGACCTTGTTGCATCCGGTCGGCTACAACTTTTTCGCGACCTTGCGGCAGAAGCTGCACTGGAGCGTGATGCCGAGCGAGCCGCACAGTCGCGCCTAATGCGCGACTGTGCGGCTCGCCGTAAGCTCGCATTCATCAGCTACGAGGGGGCTGGCTGGGCTGGCCCCCTCGCGCTCCCCCAGCCAGAATAAGTGTCGTGTCGTAAGTTAGGTGGACGCATGTTGCTTTCGCTGTCGATCCGCAATTTCGTGATCGTCGAGTCGCTCGAGCTGGATTTCGCGCCTGGGTTCACGGTGTTGAGCGGCGAAACCGGGGCTGGAAAATCGATTCTGATCGATGCACTGCTGTTGGCGCTGGGCGAGCGTGGCGACGCGGATGTCGTGCGCGAGGGAGCGCAGCGCGCCGAAATCGCTGCCGAGTTTCGTCCCGGAGAAGCAGTCCAGCAGTGGCTTGAGCGAAACGACCTGGTAAGCGACGATGGCCTGCTGCTCGCGCGGCGCACGATCGACGCTTCGGGTCGCAGTAAGTCTTTCATCAACGGCTCTGCGGTCACTCTGGCGCAGTTGCGCGAGCTCGGCGAGAACCTGATCGACGTGCACGGTCAGCACGCCCATCAATCGCTGCTGCGGCCCGCCTCGCAGTTGCAACTGCTCGACGAGCATGGCGGGCTGGCAGCCCAGCGGCGCGCGGCCAGCGAAGCATTCGCTACCTGGAAGATTGCGCAGCGCGCACGCGAGGAATCGGAGGCGATGGCTGTCAGCGCGCTGGCCGAGAGGGAGCGGCTGCGCTGGATTGTCGATGAACTCGACGCATTGGCGCCGCAGCCCCGCGAATGGGAAGAAGTTTCGGTCGAACACAAGCGCCTATCGCACGCTGCCGGACTGCTCGAAGGCGCGCGCGCCGCGATCGACACGCTGAGTGACGTCGATAGCTCCGCACTCTCGCAGGTTGCCGCCGTGCATACGCGCCTAACCCAGCTAGCACCGTACGACGAGCGCATTGCACCGATTGTCGAGCTGCTCGATGCCGCGCAGATCCAACTAGACGAGGCGGCGTCTGCATTGACACGCTATCTGGACAGAACGGATCTCGACGCATCACGCCTCGCGACGGTCGATGCACGACTGTCGGCACTGCATGCGGCCGCACGCAAGTTCAGAGCGGTACCGGAGGGGCTGACGGAAATCTGGCAAGACGCTAAGAACAAACTGCACGCGCTGTCTGCCGCAGGTGACCTGGAGGCGCTGCGCGCCCGGGAAGGGTCCGCGCGCGGCTCGTACGACAAGGCCGCGCAGGAGTTATCGCGGAGGCGAAAAAAGGCGGCGCAGCAGATGAGCGCCGAAGTCACGCGCGCGATGCAGGATCTCAGTATGTCCGGCGGCCGCTTCGACTCGCAGTTAAGCGATGTCGAGCCAACGGCCTACGGAATCGACAAAGCGGAGTTCCTAGTGGCAGGCCACGCCGGCGTCAGCCCGAAAGCGCTCGCTCGTGTCGCCTCCGGCGGCGAGCTGGCCCGTATCAGCCTGGCGATTTCCGTGATTGCCGCCACCGCAACCCCAGTCGCCACGCTGATCTTCGACGAGGTAGACGCCGGCATCGGCGGAGCGGTCGCCGACACCGTCGGCCGGCTGCTGAAGCAACTCGGACAAAGCCGCCAGGTGCTCGCGGTGACTCATTTGCCGCAGGTCGCCGCGCACGGCGATCAGCATTACCGCGTCACGAAGGAAGAAGGTGCCGATGGCCGACCGGTGTCGCGGATGATTCAACTCGATCGAAAGACGCGCGTCGAAGAAGTCGCGCGCATGCTTGGCGGGCAGGAGATCACCGACACGACGCGCAAACACGCGCGCGAGCTGCTAGCCGGCTAACTTAACCAACAGGCTAGCTGCAGCCAAGTCCTCGATCGCTGTGCCGACCGACTTGAAGAGCGTGATGTCGTCGATGTTTTTTCGCCCCGGTACCGAGCCCGTCACCAGTTCTGACAGTTCGCCCCTTACGTCAGCGCGCGCGATGATGCCGCGCTCGATCGGCTCGATAACGTCCGCCGCTTCGGCCAGCGCCCCTGCATAGGTGTCGACGTAGACCTGCGAGCGCGCCACCGCGCCGTCGTCAGCTTCGCGCATGTCGCGCCTGAATGCACCGACCAGATCGAGATGCGTGCCGGCGGCCAGCCACGCGCCATGCACGACCGGCGAAGCGGCCGTGGTTGCGCAACTGACAATGTGCGAGGCGGCTACGGCATGCTCCAGATCGACGGCCTCTTCTGCGGGTAGTCCTTCGGTTCGCAGCGTCGATGCGAGCACTTGCGCATGCTCTACGTTGCGACCCCAGACCCAGAGCCGCTCCACGTCGCGGCCGGCGCAATGTGCGTGCGCCATGAACCGCGCCAGCCGGCCGGTGCCAACGATCAATACGTTGCGTGCGTCACCGCGGGCCAGGTAGCGGGCTGCCAGCAGCGAAGCCGCTGCAGTGCGGCGCAGCGTCAACGCTTCGCCATCGATGACAGCGCGCGATTCACCGCTTTCGCGATCGAGCAGTACATAAAGCGCGTTGACCGTCGAGAAGCCGCGCGCGCGATTATTGGGCATCACGGTCACGAGTTTGACGCCGAGGGCTCCGCCCTGTCCGGCGCTCCACGCCGGCATCAAAAGCAACGAATCCGTCGCCGACAGTGCGTGCGCGTGACGCAGCGGCGCGGTCGCGCCGGCCCGGAAGGCCTCCGCGATCGCATCGGCCAGCGCGGGAAAACTCAGCGCAGAGTGGACTTCCTCGGCAGAGAAAAAGCGCACGAAGCAGACTAATCAGCAGCCACGTAGCTGCCAGACTGGCCGCCATGCTTTTCGAGCAACCTGACCTCGCCGATCACCATGGCACGATCGACAGCCTTGCACATGTCGTAGATGGTGAGCAGCCCGATCTGCACCGCGGTCAACGCTTCCATTTCGACGCCGGTCTGACCGTGCGTTTCCACCTGCGCACGGCATTCGATGACGTTCGACGCAGGCCGAACATCGAAGTGGATCTCGATCTTCGTGATCGCCAGCGGATGCGCCAGCGGAATCAGCTCCGGCGTGCGCTTCGCGCCCTGGATCGCCGCGATCCGTGCCACGCCGAGCACATCGCCCTTCTTTGCGCTCCCCGAGCTGATTAGCCGCAGCGTGCCGGGTTGCATCGTGATGCGGCCGGTGGCTATCGCGACCCGATGCGTAACGGCCTTGTCGCCGACGTCGACCATCTGCGCCCGGCCCGCGGCGTCAAAATGGGTGAGCGAATTCATCGGCCTGGTTTGTCTAGTTTGGGCCGGTGAACGGCTGTGGAACGAAGCGCATATCTGGCTATCATACAAACGGACTGTTCCCCGCGGTGTGCCCCTGACGTGCGCCTGTTCAGACTCTTCGTTATCCTCCTTTGCAGCCTCGGGCTGAATGCGCCACCGGCACTTGCGCAGTCGATCGATCTGCCGTCGCTGGGCGACGCCGGCAGCGAGGAGCTGCCGCCGGCGACCGAACGGAAGCTCGGCGAGCAAATCATGTTCGAAGTCCGGCGTGATCCCGATTACCTGTCGGACACCGAGACCTCCGAGTACTTGAACAGTCTCGGATACCAGCTCGTTGCCGTCAGCTCTTCGCGCTCACTCGACTTTGTGTTCTTCGCGATCCGCGATCCGATGCTGAACGCCTTCGCACTGCCCGGCGGATTCATCGGCGTACACACCGGTCTAGTGCTCGCTGCGCAGAGCGAGTCGGAGCTGGCCGGTGTGCTGGCGCACGAAATCGGTCACGTCACACAGCGACACATCGCGCGCATGCTGGCAAAGCAGCGTGAATCCGCTGCGCTTGCGCTGGGCGCTTTGCTGCTGGCGCTGCTTGCATCGCGCGCCGGCGGCTCATCGAGCGGCGACGTAGCGCAGGCTGCGATTGTCGGCACGCAGGCCGCGATGATCCAGCAGCAGCTGAATTTTTCGCGCGAGGCCGAGCGCGAGTCAGACCGAGTCGGGTTTCAAATGCTCACCGACGCCGGCTTCGACAGCCGCGGCATGGAAGGCTTTTTCGGGCGCCTGCAGTCGGGGAGCCGAATTTACGAAAGCGCGGCGCCGTCGTACCTACGCACCCATCCGATGACGATCGAGCGCATTTCGGACATGCAGAATCGGACCCGTAATTTGCGCGTCAAACAACGGCCGGACAGTCTGGACTTTCAATTGGTCCGTGCTCGGCTGCGTGTATTGCAGGAAACGACGACCCAGGGCTGGCGTGACTCGCTCGAATATTTCAACGGGCAGCTGAGGAATCAGACGACGTCGTCGGAGATCGCGGCCCGCTACGGCATCGCGGTGGCTGCCTTGAAGTTGAACCAGCCCGAGCTTGCGGTGCAGGCAGCACAGGCGGCGCGCCGTCTTTCGCCCGCGCCATCGCCGGTGCTCGACAAGGTAGTCGCCGAGGCACGTTTGGTTGCCGCGCGCACCGAAGAGGAACGCGCGGCGGCCGTCAAATTGGCAAGCGACAACGCGATCCGGTACCCCCTATCTTCGCTGGCTACCAGTCATTATCTGGACGTTTTGAATCAAACCAACCAGCACGAGGCAGCGATCCAGTTTTTGCGCAATCAGGAAGCAATCGCCCGCACGCAGCCGGCGTACCACGCTCTGTTGGGCCGTTCGTACGCAGCGTTGAATCGGCGTTCGCTGCAGCATCAGTCGATCGGCGAGATGTATGCACTGCTCGGTGCCCCGCAGGCGGCTGTCAATCAACTCGAGCTCGCGCGCCGTGCAAACGATGGCGATTTCTACACGATGTCGGAAATCGACGCGCGGATGCGCGACCTGCATGCCGAGGTCAAGCGCAATCAGGAAGGTATCCGGGAGGCTTCGCGCCGCGAGCCCGATGAGCGCTCGCGGCGTTAGCTCAGCGCATCCGTACAATCGTGGCAGTGCGTTACTTTCGATGCGGCTGGTCGCAGCCTCACTGAGCAATGAAATCCGAGAATGAATCGTTGATCGCAGCCACCGCGTCTGCGACGCATCCGATCGAGACTGATGCAGTCATCGTTGGCGCCGGCCCTGTCGGGCTGTTCCAGGTATTTGAACTGGGTTTGCTTGAAATCAAGTCGCATGTGGTCGATTCGCTGCCGGAAGTCGGTGGCCAGTGCACCGAGCTGTATCCCGACAAGCCGATCTACGACATACCGGCGATACCGGTGTGCAGCGGCAAGGAATTGACCGATGCGCTGCAGAATCAGATCAAACCGTTCGGCGCCACCTTCCACCTCGGGCAAGAGGTCTCATCGGTCCAGAAGCAGGATGACGGACGCTTTTTGATCGGAACCAGCAAGGGAACGATCTTTCTGACTAAGGTCGTGATCGTTGCGGGCGGCGTCGGCTCATTTCAGCCTCGCACGTTGAAGGTCGAAGGTATCGATCGATTCGCGGGCACGCAGCTTCACTATCGCGTCAGGGATCCTGCGCAGTTTGCCGGCAAGCGCCTCGTGATCGCGGGCGGCGGCGACTCGGCGCTCGACTGGGCACTGAATTTTGTCGGCAAGGCCGACAGCGTCGTACTCGTGCATCGACGCGACGGCTTCCGTGCGGCGCCCGCCTCGGTGGCGAAGATGAAGGTGCATTGTGAGCGGCACCAGATGCAACTGCTGCTCGGCCAGGTCAGCGGCTTCGAAGACGTCGACGGGCAGATGACCGAAGTGCGTGTGACATCGCCGGACGGCGTGACGCGCCGCGTGCCGCTCGATCATCTGTTGGTGTTCTTCGGCTTATCGCCGAGGCTCGGCCCGATCGCTGATTGGGGGCTTGACCTCGAGCGCAGGCAAGTCCGCGTCGATACCGAAAAGTTCGAAACCAATGTTCCGGGCATTTTCGCGGTGGGCGACATCAACAGCTACCCAGGGAAGAAGAAGCTGATACTTTCCGGCTTTCACGAAGCCGCCCTCGCCGCCTTCGGCGCAACGCGTTATGTATTTCCCGATCGGAAAATACATTTGCAGTACACGACGACTAGTCCGAAGCTGCACAAAATCCTCGGCGTCGAATCGCCCGTTGTTGACTGAAGGTCGTCAGCTCCGTTTTGAGGACTGCGGCTTGCGCATGAAGCCGAGAACTTCGGGAACACGCGCCGACTTGATGCGTTCGATCGGTACGTGACTTTCGTGGTTGACGTGCAGCCCTTCGGTTTTCAACTCGGCGCTGATTTGCCCGGCGTTCCAGTCTGCCAGCGCTTTGTCGTCCAGCGCCTGGCCTTCTTCGTCGATGATGCGCTCGGAAAACGCAAGCGTGTCGCGATCGTCGAGCACGCCCGGTCCTAACTCGGTTTCAAAATAAAGGCGGCCGTTTTCGTCGGCGAACGCCTGCCGCAGCTCGCGCGGATGGGCGCCGGTATGCGTGGCGAGCCGCTTGAACTCGTCGAGCCGGTAAATCCATGGCGCGATTTCAAGAGAGACGTACACGCGCTGCGGCCCATTCTGAAAAAACCAGTTGCCGCAGCCGTCGTTCATGTAATTGCGACCGATGAATTCGTTGATCGCTTCGTTGTCGATCGGGTCATCCTTGATGCGCCAGTTGCCCCGTCCGTTCAGCGAGAGCCAACCGAATACCGCCGGTACGTTGGGCCACTTGGCCATTGCCGCTTTAACAATATCGTCCATGCGACCTCCTTGAGCAGTAGCGCTAGCGTAGCCGTTTGAGGACCCGTTCGGCTACGGCAGTGAGGGTTCACGTTGCATAAAAAAGCGATGCAGGCGCTCGGCGATGTAATCAATGCGGCCCGGCCATGGGCCACGGGCGAAGCCGATGTGACCGCCCTGCGCCGGTTGTTCCAGCTCCACCAGCGGTGCCACGTCTTGCGGCAGCGGCAGGCTGCGCTCAGGAACAAAGGGATCATTGCGCGCATTGAGTACCAGGTGCGGAATGCGTATGGCTCGCAGCCAGGGTTTGCCCGACGCCCTGTCCCAGTAGTCCTCGGTGTTGCGAAAGCCGTGCAGCGGCGCGGTGTATTCGTTATCGAACTCGTACAGGTTGCGGCTGCTGCGCAACCTGCGTGTGTAGTCGCCGTCGTGCGCGATATCGGGAAACTGTTGCAGCTTCGCCAGCGCCTTACTCTTCAATGTGACAAGGAACATCCGCGTGTAGATCATGTTGAAACCACGGCCCAGCGCCGCACCGCCGGCCGCCAGGTCGAGCGGCGAGCCAATCGAGGCAGCGGCGGTGACGAAAGATGCGTCCTCTCCGCGTTCGCCCGCCCACTTCGCAAGCATGTTTCCCCCGAGCGAAATTCCCACTGCATAGAGCGGCGCGTTGGGCCAGCGCGCATTCACCCGGCGTAGCACCCAGTCGCCTTCTTCCGAATCGCCCGAGTGATAGGCGCGCGGTAGTCGATTGGCTTCGCCCGAGCATCCGCGAAAGTGTATGACCACGCCGCGCCAGCCGCGATCCGCAAACCACCGCATCGTGGAGCGCGCGTAGTGGCTCTGCGAATCGCCTTCGAGGCCATGAAACATGACCAGCATCGGCGCCACCGCGGCTATGGGCTCGGGCAACGCAAAGTCGACGTCGATGAAGTCACTGTCGGGCGTCTCCCAGCGTTCCCGCCGGTAGGCCACGGCAGGCAGGCGCATGAACCGCGCCGGCACGATCGTTTGCAAGTGCGCGCCGGGTAACCACACTGGCGCAGCGTACGAGCTAGCGACGAGCGGCACTCGACGCGGTCAGGCTTCCGGTACTCGATTCGCAATTTTGCGAATTAGTGAAGCACCCCATGCGACTCCCTCGCCTCGCTCGCGGCGCCGACCGCACCGCCCGGTGCCGACGACGCGTGGTGCAGCACCATTTTCCAACCCGCCGGCGTCTTCACGTACACGTTGGTCGCCAGTACACGCACGACTTCCTGCTTCGGCCCGGTGCCGACGACAACCTCTTCGATAACGTTGTGCAGCGCGACGGTCGGCGTTTCGAGCGACTTGGCGAGCGTGCAGCGTGCGTGCAACGGTCCATTGGCGAGTATCGAAGTCCACGATGACTTCACCGATGCAAAACCGGTCAGGCGCGGGCCGCCGGGATGGATGCAGACGACGTCATCATCTTCCAGCCAGAGATCGACGACCGCTTCGCTGTCGCCGGCCTCGAGCGCTTCATAGAACGCCTGCTCGCATTCCTCGGGCGACGACAACATGATGGGCTTCGCAACGCGCATTCGTTCTCAGTGGCCTCTGACGACCTCGCCAGCCTTCAACCGATACACGGTGCCGCAGTACGGGCACATCGCCTGCCCGGTCTTGGTGACGTCGAGAAACACGCGCGGGTGATGATTCCAGACCGGCATCGCCGGATTGGGACAGAACGCCGGCAAATCACTGGACAGTAACTGGACGATCGGATCTTCTTGGGTCGCGCTCATTCGAACTGTTGTCCTGGACGGGGGTAAGCCACTGTTTATATTTGGTTGCGCGGCCGTTGACCACGTCGAAAAACAGGCTCTGGATTTTTTGAGTGATCGGTCCGCGCTGGCCGGCACCGAGTACACGGCCGTCGAGTTCCCGGATCGGTGTGATCTCGGCTGCGGTACCGGTGAAAAAAGCCTCGTCGGCCAGATAGACATCGTCACGCGTCATCGGCTTCATCGTCACGGGGAAGCCTAGGTCACGCGCAAGATCGAGCACGGTCGCACGCGTAATTCCTGTCAGCCCCGACACCATGGCGGGCTCAAACACCTGGCCGTCTTTGACGATGAACAGGTTCTCGCCGGCGCCCTCAGCGACGAAGCCCTGTGTGTCGAGCAGCAGCGCCTCGTCATAGCCGTCGTTGATCGCTTCCATGTTGGCCAGAATCGAATTGACGTAGTGTCCCGCGGTTTTGCTGCGAACCATCGATACGTTGATATGGTGCCGCTGAAACGATGATGTCTTGACTCGGATTCCTTTCTCAAGACCTTCTTCCCCCAAGTAAGCGCCCCACGGCCACGCTGCAATCGCCACGTGCACCTTGTTGCCCTTCGGGCTAACACCCATCTTCTCCGAACCGTAGAACGCCAGCGGCCGCAGATAACACGAGTCGAGCTTGTTGACGCGTACCACCTCACGTTGCGCCTCGAAAATCTGTTCGCGCGAGAACGGAATCTGCATCATGAAAATCTTCGCCGAGTTGAACAGCCGGTCGGTGTGCTCCTTCAAGCGAAAGATGGCGGCGCCGGCAGGCGTGCTGTAGGCGCGGACGCCTTCGAAGACCGCGAGGCCGTAGTGCAATGAATGCGTCAGCACGTGCGTCGTCGCATCGCGCCAGTCAACCAGTTTGCCGTCGTACCAAATCAGTCCGTCGCGATCGGACATCGACATCGGATATCTCCCAATAATTCCGGCAGCTCGCACTTGGCGCGGGGTTGCCGCGGGTTTGCATAGCCAAGCAAACCATTCTAGCGAACAGTCGCTTCCTATAATCGACGATAAATGAAGGCATTGTTCGGCTCGCGTCCTGAGCTGGCGCGGGTTCGACGCGAGGGATTTACGCGCGGCGTATATGCCGTGGCGCCGCTGTTGATCGGCACCGGTATCTGGGGCCTCGTGACCGGCGTTGCGATGGTCAAGGTCGGGCTCAGCACGGCACAGGCGATCGGCATGACGCTGCTCGTGTTCTCGGGAACGGTGCAGCTCGCGGCGCTGCCCCTGATCGCGGCCGATGCCCCGCTGTGGGTCATCATGCTGACCGCGGCGGTCGTCAACCTTCGGTTCCTGATCTTCTCAGCCGGGCTACACCCGTTTTTTCGGCGCTTTTCGGTCGGCCGTCGCTGGTTGCTCAGTTATTTCATGGTCGATATGAGCTTCGCGATGTTCCTGTCGCGGTTTGCCGACGCGCCGCACGACGAACGCGGCACGACCGAGCAAGTCTGGTTTTTTCTCGGCATGAGCGCGGGAAGCTGGGCCGTCTGGCAAACGATGTCGATCGCCGGCATCGTGCTTGCGGCCGAAGTGCCCGCTCAATGGGGACTCGAGTTCACAGCGATCCTCGCCCTGATCGCGATGACGCTGCCGTTGATTGCCGGCAAGCCGGCGTTGATTGGGGCTGTCACCGCGGGGGTGATCGCTGTGGTCGCCGCGGGCCTGCCGCTGAAGCTAGGGCTGCTGGTGGCGGTCGTCATGGGGATCGCGGCCGCGATGAGCGCGGAGATCATTCTCGAGCGACGGGCAGGCAAGACGGGAGGAACGGCTTGAACAACCTTGAAATCTGGCTGGTGATCGTTGGACTGACGCTGGTCACCCTCCTGATGCGTTCGAGTTTCCTGATGCTCGGCGACCACTTTCCGCTGCCGGAAAGAGTGCAGCACGGCTTGCGTTATGCACCGGTGTGCGCATTGGTTGCGCTTGTCACTCCGGAGCTGTTCCTGGCGCAGGGCGCGTTTGACCTATCGATCACCAATCCAAAGCTGATCGGGGGAGTTGCCGCCGCCGTCATCACGCTGACGACGCGCAGCATGATCGCGGCGATGGCAGTTGGCATGCTGATTTTTACTGCGCTCAGGCTTCTTCCATCGGTTGGCGCGTGAAAACCGAATCCCAAAGTCGAATCACTGCGGCCGCTTCGCGTTCGACCTCGTCGCGCGCCACGCGCGCGCGTTCGGCGCCATTGAGCCGCAGCCGATGCTGAATGCTGCGAAAGGCCCGATACGCATCCGCGACTTCGCTCGCCAGCGACGCGTCGATCAAACGTAACTGTCCGGCCGTCTGCAGCAATGCGATATTGCCGGCATTGCGCACCAACTCGGAGTGCACGTGTGCATGAGCGAGCACCAGGAACTGCACGATGAACTCGACGTCGACCATTCCACCACGATCATGCTTGACGTCGAACAGCGCGGTCGGATTCGGGTGCCCGTCGAGCATCTTCGCTCGCATCTCCAGTACATCCGTGCAGAGTTTTCGACTGTCTCGCAGCTGCATCAGGATCCACCTTCGCTCAGCCTCGAAGCGCTCGCCGAGCGCCGAATCTCCAGCCGAGAAGCGGGCGCGCGTCAATGCCTGATGCTCCCAGGGCCAGGCACCATGGCCGTCCTCGTTGCGCTGATAGCGCGCAAACGCCTCGAACGAAGACACCATCAAACCGGCGTTGCCGTCAGGTCGCAATCGCAAGTCGATCTCAAACAGCTTGCCGGATGACGTTTGCGCGGTCAGCCACGTCATCAATTTGCGGGCGAGCATCGAATACGTCTCGGCCGATGTGTCGTCTTCATCGTCGTACAAAAAAATCAGGTCGAGATCGGATTCATAGCCAAGTTCTTTTCCGCCGAGCTTGCCGTAGCCGATCACTGCAAAGTGCGGGCCGCCCCGGTCGCGCCGGGTCAACGAGCTCCAGGCGTACTCGATCGCCAGTGCAAGCGTGGCATCGGCGAGTGCCGACAGGTGGTCCGAAAGGCGCTCGACCGTCAGCCTCCCTTCGAGGTCGGCCACCAGCAGCCTGAATACCTGTGCGTGATGCGCGTCGCGCAGCAAGTTCATCTGCCGCTCTTGATCGCCATCGGCTTCGGACAGCTGCTGCCGCACCGCCGTCGACCACGATGGCCAGTCGGGCTCGTGCTCGAGCAAGCGCTCGTCGAGCAGTTCGTCGAGCAAAATCGGATGTCGCACCAGGTAATCAGTTGCCCAGCGGCTCGCTGCCAGCATTCGCATCACTTTGTCAAACGCATGCGGAAACTGATTGAGCAGCGCGATGTAAGTGCTGCGCCCGGCGATGACGTCGGCCAGTTGCGCGAAGCGCGCGAAGTGTTGGTCGGGTCCGATATCGTGCGCAGCGCCCGTTTCGCGCGAACGATCGATCGCAGCCTGCAATGCGCGCCGCAGCAGTCGCTCGACTCCGGTGCGCGCCACGCTCGTCGTTGCAAGCATACGTCGCGATTCGAGCACCGCGCGCAACCGCTGCGCGGTGGCCGCCGGATCGGCGAACCCACGCACGCGAAGATCTTCAACCAAGGCGCTGTCGTCGGCGGCGCCTTGAACACTTGCCGGGGCAAGCGAGAGCTCGTCATCGCCAGCCACCGGCTCGGCGAACACGCCGTCGAAAACCTCCGCGACAAGCTTTTGCACCGCGCGGTACTCCATCATCATCGCGTCAGCGTTTGCGGCTCCGAGCAGCCGTGCCACACGCTCCCGCGCTGCCGACTCCGCCGGCACCCGATGCGTCTGCGCGTCGTCAACATACTGCAGCGCGTGCTCGAGGTTGCGCAAGAAAACGTAGCTCGCCGCGAGACGGTCGCACGTCGCAGACGGCAACACGCCGAGCTTCGACAGCGATGCCAACGTGTGCAGTGTCGACTTCGATCGCAATTGAGGGTCACGGCCGCCACGCACGATCTGAAACGTCTGCGCGATGAATTCCAGCTCGCGAATGCCGCCGCGTCCGAGCTTCACATCGTCCGTGCGGTCGTCGCGGCCGCCAGAGCGCCGCGCAGCCTCGGTCCGAATCAGCTTATGCAGCTCGCGCAAAGCGGCGATCGCGCCGAAATCGAGATACTTGCGAAACACGAAGGGACGCACGATCGTATTGAGCGCGCCACACTGCGCCTCGAATTGGGCGGCTGTGGCGAACACGGGCGCCGACACGATGCGCCCCTTGAGCCAGGCGAAGCGCTCCCACTCACGCCCCTGCGCCATCAAATATTCCTCGAGCATCGCGCACGAAACCGCAAGCGGCCCCGCCGAACCGTTCGGCCGCAACCGCATGTCGACCCGAAACACAAACCCGTCGGCGGTCATGTCGTTCAGCAGCGCGATCACCCGCCGCCCGAGCTGCGCAAAAAATTCGTGATTGGTGAGGCGGCGGCGGACGTTCGAACCCGCGGTTTCGCCATCCTCGTCGTAGACGAAGATCAGGTCGATATCGGACGACACATTCAATTCAGCGCCGCCGAGCTTTCCCATGCCGACCACGAGCAAGTCCTGCGACACGCCGTCGGAGCTGGTCGGCCTGCCGTGATCGGCCGCCAGTTCACCCGCGTGCGCCTCGACAGCCGTTTGCAGCGCGAGCTCGGCGAGCGCGGTCATCGTAGTCACGACTTCCGTCAGTTCGGCTCGCCCCGTTGTATCGCGCGCGATCAGTGTCAGCATTACTCGACGGCGCAAGCGGCGCAGCGCTACCGTGAGGCGTTGCACCGGATCACCCGGCGCCGATATCAACAGAGCCTGCAACGCTTCGTTTAAGCGAGCTGCGGTCCAGGCTTCGTTCGCCCAGTGTTCTAAAGCTTCGAGACCTCGGCCCCGGCCGCCGACGGCGGTTGCCTCCGCTTTCGACTCGGCCTGCAAGGTCCGTTGCACGTAGTGCGACAACGCCGGCAAGTCTGCGACCTCAGCACGCAATCCGCGCCACTCGCGCGGACCTATGAATTCGGGGCCGATGAACAGGGAATCTTTCACTGCGAAACGCGGTCGTACCGTCGACTCCCTGTGATAAGGTCGCCTCGGCCTTTTTGCTCCTATCGATCTTTCATTTTACGGAGCGGCGCACCCCCAGCGCGCTCGCCATGACAACGCAGTCAAACGCCACTGAACGCGCTGATCGTCCGGGCGGCTCGCGCGCCGGTGTTCACTCGCGCCGCGCTTTGCGCTTCGCATGGATTTCGGTCGCGTGGATGCTGGTGGCGTTGTTCTTTGTCGGCGGCACGCTGTTGCTGGCGGTGCGTTACGTCGCGATGCCGCGCGTGGACGAATTTCGGCCGCGCATCGAGCGGATAGCCTCGCGCGCTCTGAAGGCACCGGTGACGATCGGTCGCATCGAGGCCTCATGGCGCGGTTTCAATCCGCACCTCGCGTTGATCGGTGTCGGGGTTGCCGGCGGCGATGGTCGTGCAGGGTTGTCTCTGCCGCGTGTCGAAGGCACCCTATCCTGGGTGAGCGCACTTGCGCTTGAACCGCGCTTTGCGCTGCTCCGTATCGAAGCACCCGAGCTGGATGTCATTCGACTGGCGGGCAATCGGTTATCGATCGCAGGATTCATCGTCGATCCAGAACAAAAAGGTGAAGACTCCGGAGCGTTCGATTGGATTCTGGCGCAAGGCGAAGTGGTGGTTCGCGATGGGCGCATCCGCTACAAGGACGGCCGCCCTACCTCTGCAGCGACTGAGCTCGAGCTCAGCAACGTCAACCTGCAACTCGAAAACGTGTTTGGCTCGCACTTGATGGGCTTGCAGGCGCAGCCGACTTCAGCGATCGCCGGCCCGATCGATCTGCGCGCGCGCTTTCGCCACGCGCCGTTTTCAAGGCCGTCGGACTACGCGCGCTGGACCGGTGAAGTGTTCGGTGCAGTCGACTACGCCGACCTGGCCGCTCTGGCACGTACGTTCGACATGCCGTTCAAGGTCGAGCGCGCACAAGGCGCAGTGCGCAGTTGGGTGACGTTCGATCAAGCGCGGGTCACGCGCGTCATCGCCGATGTTGCATTGACGAACGTCAATATCACGCTGGCCAATGACCTCGAGCCGCTGACGCTTGCGTCGCTGCAAGGCCGGCTTGCGCAGCGCCGGTGGGGCATCGACGACGGCGCAGGCGGACACGAATTCGAGGCAAGCAGGTTGGCGCTGGTCAGCGCTTCGAAGCAGTCGATTGCCCCGCTCGATTTCAAGGTGCGCACCACTCGCGCGAAAGGTGCGGCCCTGGCCCGTACGCAAGTTCAAGCGAACCGCGTCGATGTTCACACGCTTGCATGGTTCGCAACGCATGTCCCGTTTGCACAGGAGTTGCGCGATACGGTGGAGAGACACGCCGTCGAAGGCACGTTCACGGACGTCAGCGGCAGCTGGTCAGGTCCGGCACCCGACATCAAGACGTTGACGCTGAAAGCGCGTTTCCAGGGGCTGACCAGCGCAGCGCAACCGGCGCGACCGACTGAGCAGGCGACCGGCAAGGTCGCGATCGGCTTGCCTGGGTTCGAAAATTTGAGTGGCAGCATCGACGTTGCCGATGGCGCGGGCACGATTCAGCTCGCGTCCAAGGAAGCCACCGTGATACTGCCAGGCGTACTGGCCGAGCCGCGCGTCAAGCTTGCCAAGCTCAATGCATCAGTGCGCTTGAAATCAGATCCGGTGTGGGAGGTACGTGTTGAGTCGGCCGCTGCCTCCAACGCCGACATCGAGCTCGAAGCATCGGGACTCTATCGCGCACCGAATGGCGAAAAAGGCGGACCCGGCTGGCTCGATCTGACGGGACGCATCGCACGGCTTCACGCCCCGGCTGCTTATCGCTACGTTCCGCTCGCCGTTGGCGACACCACCCTGGACTGGCTGCAGCATGCGCTGGTTTCCGGACGGGTAAGCGATGGCAGCGTGCGCGTGAAAGGAGACCTCGCGAAGTTTCCCTTCGAGGGTGAGCGCGAAGCAGAGTTTCGCGTCACCGCACGTGTGACCGGCGCAGAACTGAACGTGTATCCAGCGGCGCTTCAATCTAAAAAGCCGACCGCGGCTTCTCCCATATGGCCCTTGCTGACAGACATTGATGCCGACTTGTTATTCGAACGAGCGTCGATGACGGTGACCGCTCAACGCGGCGCGGCCTACGGCGCGAAGCTCACCAACGTGGTCGCGCGGATACCCAACCTCGAGCGCAACGCCACGCTCGAGGTGCGCGGCGTTGCCGACGGCCCGTTGGCTGACATGGTGCGCTATGTGAACACGAGTCCCGTTTCACGCTGGATTGGAGCGGTGACGGAAAGCGCCGAAGCAAGCGGCAATGCAAAGCTGGAATTGGGGCTCGGCATCCCGTTAGGACACGCGGCCGACAGCAAAGTCACGGGCGCGCTGCAGTTTGCCGGTAACGACGTGCAACTGGCCGATGCGCCGCTGCTTTCGCGTGTCACTGGCACGCTTAAATTCACCGAGGCCGGTGTGAGCAGCACGAGCTTGACCGCGTCTGCGCTCGGCGGACAAACCCGGATCGAAGCGAGCACGCGACCCGATGGCGAAGCGATGTTGACCGCCACCGGCATCGCGACCGCGGCTGGGCTGCGACGCGCGGTAAGCGTGACGCCGGTACAGCAGGTGCTCGATCGATCGCAAGGACAAGCGCGGTACACCGCGACGTTGACGCTGAAGTCATCGCCCGAGTTCAAGGTGGAAAGCGATCTGATCGGCATTGCGATTGACGGCATTGCACCGTTGCGCAAGTCCGCGCAGGAATCGATGCCTTTGCAAGTCGAGCGCGTACCGGTCGGCGCGGACGGCGACGAATGGCGGGTAGCCGCCGGGCGCGTACTTGCCGTGCGTCTCGAACGTCGGCGTGAGCAAAACGAGTTCCGCATTACACGCGGCGTCATTGCACTGAACGAGCCCGCGAACTTGCCGGAAAGCGGGGTACTGGTGCTGGCTACCGTGCCTCGGTTGGACATCGAAGCATGGTCTTCTTTTTTCGCAGGCCCCGAGCCCACGTCAAAGACGCCGGCAGCTACCGCATCCGGCCCGCCCATCGATCTGCTGGCGGTCCGCACGCCGGAGCTGGTCTTGATGGGCCGCACGTTTCGCAATGTGACGCTCGGAGCAACCCGCATCGGAGACGGTGGGTTCAACGCGAATATCGTCTCGGACGGTGTATCCGGCTATGTCGGCTGGAGGCCAGAGCAGATCACCGCGCGCTTGTCGCGCCTGTCCATTCCTGCGGCACGCAAGAACGAAGTGGTCGAGGCACTCGATGCGCCGCGAAAGGAATTGCCCGCCCTCGACATCGCCGCCGAACAATTCGAGCTATCTGACTTGAAACTCGGCCGGCTCGACTTGCAGGCACAGAACGTCGGCGCGGCAAGCGCACCGGCATGGCACGTACGGCGCCTCGACATTACCAACCCCGACATGAAACTGGCGGCGAGCGGCCAATGGGCACCCGCGGCTGGTGGCAAGGCGCGACGCATGAAGCTGAACTTCAAACTCGATGCGCGCGACGCGGGCGCGACACTCGAGCGCCTGGGGTTTGCCGGTGCAATGGCGGCCGGTCAGGGAGCCATCGAAGGCGATATCGAGTGGCTTGGATCGCCGCTCGACATCGACTTCCCAACGCTGTCGGGCAAGCTCGCGCTGAGCCTCGACGACGGCCGGTTCCTGAAAGTCAACACCGGTGGTGCCGCGCGCCTGCTGGGCCTGCTGTCGCTGCAATCGCTGTCGCGCACGCTGCTGTTCGACGGCGGCCGCCCATTTTCTGAAGGGTTTGCTTACAGTTCGATCCGCGCCGACGCCACGATCACGCAGGGAGTTATCTCGACCAACAACTTTCGCATGGCCGGCGCCAGCGCTGCCGCGCTGATGTCCGGCACGATCGATCTGCGCAACGAGACCCAACGGTTGCATCTGGTGGTTTTGCCGGAGATCGATGCGAGCACCGCCGCGCTCGCGATCGGTGTCGCCAACCCGATACTCGGCCTCGGTGCGTTTCTCGCGCAATACGTGCTGCGCAATCCGCTGTCAAAAGCGTTCGCGCTTGAATACGACATCGCCGGCAGCTGGGTCGATCCTACGATGACGCGCCGCGGCCGAGTCGCCGGCACCGACATGGAGGTGATCAAATGAAATCCACTGTGCGCGTCGCGGGTGTACAGATGGTTTCGACGACCGCTGTCGAAGAGAACCTGCGCGCCGCTGCCGCATTGATCGCGCAAGCCGCCGGCGGTGGGGCGCAAGTGATCGCGTTGCCCGAATATTTTTGCCTGATGGGCCAGCGCGACACCGACAAGGTCGCGCTACGCGAAGCCGACGGTCATGGACCGATTCAGGACTTTCTTGCGAATCAGGCACGCCAGCACCGGGTGTGTCTGGTCGGCGGTACCTTGCCGCTGGTCGCTCCCGAAAACGACCGCGTCCTCAACAGCCTGCTGGTGTACGGCCCATCGGGTGAGCGCGTCGCGCGCTACGACAAGATCCACTTGTTCCGCTTCAACAAAGGCAAGGAGGATTACGACGAGTCGCGCACGATCGCTCCGGGCAAGGAAGTGACGAGCTTTAAATTGGCCACCGAGGATGGCGCTCGACTGCGCGTTGGATTGTCGATCTGTTACGACCTGCGGTTCCCGGAGTTGTACCGTGCAATGGCGCAGCCCGATCTGATTCTCGTTCCGTCGGCTTTCACGGCCACGACCGGTCGCGTGCATTGGGAAGTACTGCTGCGCGCCCGCGCCATCGAAAACCTGGCCTATGTTCTGGCGCCCGCGCAAGGTGGCAGGCATCAGAATGGGCGCTCGACCCATGGCCACACGATGTTGATCGACCCCTGGGGCGCCGTGATTGCCGAGCGCGCCGACGGCGAAGGGGTTGTATTCGGCGATATTGACCCGCAATTGATCGCCGATTCGCGTGCTTCCTTGCCCGCTCTGGAGCACCGGGTGCTCAACTGACGCCCGTACAATTGCTGCTTACTTCGCGGCAACACCCAATGAAAATCTCCGATCCCGCCCTCACCCACCTTGCGACCGCCAAGCAATTGCTGCTCGACCCGTTCGGGTTGGACGAGGCGCAACTGCAACGCGTGCTGGCAACGATTTTTCAGCACCGTACCGATTACGCAGATCTGTACTTTCAGTACTCGCGCAGCGAGTCGTTTTCGCTGGAAGAAGGCATCGTCAAGAGCGGCAGCTTCGATATCGAGCAGGGCGTCGGCGTTCGTGCAATCGTCGGCGACAAGACCGGCGTTTGCTTATTCGGACGATATTTCGCCTCGACTCGTTGACCGAGGCCGCGATCTCGGCGCGCTCGATCGCGCGCCACGGCGCGGGCAAGGTCAAGATTGCGCCGCAAGTCGCGGTCCGCTCGCAGTCGTCACGTTATGCCAACGCTGATCCGGTCGCATCGCTCGATGCAGCCGCCAAAGTACGGATGCTCGAGAAGGTCGAACAGCTGGCGCGTGCGCGCGATCCGCGCGTCAAGCAAGTGATGGCAAGCGTCGGCGCCGATTACGACGTCATCCTGGTCGCGCGCAGCGACGGCGTGCTGGCGGCCGACGTGCGGCCGCTGGTGCGCGTCGTCGGTCAATGTGATCGTCGAACAAGACGGCCGGCGCGAGCAAGGCCATTTCGGCGGCGGCGGCCGGCACGATCTACGCTTATTTCACCGACGGAGCGGCTGGCGGAATACGCCGAGCAAGCGGTCGATCAGGCGCTGGTCAATCTTGGTCGCCGATCCCGCTCCGGCCGGCATCGATGACCGGTCGTGCTCGGGCCGGGCTGGCCCGGCATCCTGCTGCACGAAGCGATCGGACATGGACTCGAAGGCGACTTCAATCGCAAGGGTCGAGTCGGCATTCGCCGGCAAGATCGGTCGAGCGCGTCGCGTCCAAGGGCGTGACGGTGGTCGACGACGGCACGATTGCCGAATCGCCGCGGATCGCTGAGCATCGATGACGAGGGCAACCCGACGCAGCGCACGGTGCTGATCGAAGATGGCATCCTGAACGGCTACATGCAGGACTCGCTGAACGCGCGGCTGATGAGTGTGCGCGCCGACCGGCAACGGCCGCCGCGAATCGTTCGCGCACCTGCCGATGCCGCGCATGACCAACACCTACATGCTGGCCGGCGACAAGGATCCGGACGAGATCGTGCGCGTCGGTCAGCAAAGGGCTATACGCGACCAATTTCGGCGGCGGCCAGGTCGACATCACCAACGGCAAGTTCGTGTTCTCCGCATGGCCGAGGCCTACATGATCGAAGACGGCAAAGTCACGCACCCGGTCAAGGGCGCGACGCTGATCGGCAATGGTCCCGATGCGCTGACGCGGTGACGATGATCGGCAATGACATGAGCCTCGATCCAGGCATCGGCACGTGCGGCAAGGATGGGCAGAGCGTGCCGGTCGGGGTTGGGCAGCCGACGCTGCGGATCGAAGGGCTGACGGTCGGCGGCACCGCCTAGGCGCGCAACCAGCTCTAGTTTCGCGTCAGCGTAACGGCGCGACCGCCGGTGAGCTGTGCCTTCATAGTCTTATCGTCGACCTTCTTGAACCTCAGTGTGAAGTCGGGGCAGCCGGCGAGAATCTGCGAGCGGTTCACCTTGAAGACCAACTCATCGGCGGACGCTGTTTGCACTGCTATCGGAGCGTCACGCCCGATGCAAGGATCGTTTCGCGCGCTGGCCGTAATACTCCACGTTCCACCTTCATCTTTGACAGTAGCGGTGCCCTGGACCGCTGCACGCTCGAAGCCTTCCATCAAAACCGACCACGTACCGTTGTGAGGGTTTGCGGCCTGCGCGAGCACCGTAGCTGAAAGTGCAAATGCCGCAAGAACTGCGAGGGGCTTGCGGTACATAGGTGCTCCCATAGTGAAGGTGGCTACGGTTTCGGACAGTTGCAAACGGCGGAGCCGCTATCGAAGACTACGCGCCACACGCCTAGCGCTTCGAGGCGCCAGATCGAATTGAACCGCGCGAAGACTTTTCCGTCCGGGGTCGCCACAGGACCGGTCGAATAAGCGAGCGCTCCCGACGGCAGAACCTCGACCAGATCCGGCTTCCACGAGAACGGCGCGCGCGGCGAGGCATAAAACTTTTTCCAGTCCGCGGTGATCGCGGCATGGCCGCGTACCGGCTTGCCTTCGCTGATGAACACTGCCTCTTCGGAAATGAAGCTGGAAAACGCCGCATGGTTCCGATCGGCCATCGTCTTTGCAAACGCCAACTCCGCCGCAGTGACTTGCGCCGTCAACTGCGCGGTATCGGACCGGCTGACGCCGGTGGCGCACGCGCCCAGTGAAATCGAAACAGCGCACAGCAGAAGCGGGTAACGAGTCATCTCCAAACCTCGGTCAGGGCTGAAACGATCATGCAGCATCTGCCTCCCGGAACTTGGCCGCAAGCGCAGCGTAGTCGTACGACGTGATCTCGAAAGGATTTCCATCGGGATCGCTGAAGTACAGCGACCACGCTACCTGATGATCGACCGGCTCTACGGACCGCCGCAGAACCTCGGTGAGGTGAGCGCGCCAACGAAGAAACTGCGACGCATCAGCGCCCAGTGCGATGGTCGATCGACATTGTTGTGCAGGCTTCTGGAACAGCGCCAGATGGATGGTTCCCGATGGGTCGCCGATGGTGAGCGGACCTCCATCGGCGGCCCAGAATTCCAGGTCATTGACCCGCGCGAATCCCATGACGTTGGTGTACCACTGCTCGGCGCTCGCCCGATCGGACACGAACACGTGAATGTGATCAATTCGGTTCAGTGTCGGCGCCATCAATTTACGCGCTGCGCGACGGGCACTAGATGACCCGCCGCGCAGCTGCGGTGGCGGCGTCGCCGGTGTTGGGTGTGAAAGACGGCTCGATCAGCAGTAGATGCACCTCTTCCTTGGCCACCGGCCGGTGCTCCACTCCCTTGGGCACGATGAACATCTCACCCGGCCCCAGATTGACCTCGCCGTCTCGCAGTTCAATCGTCAAGTAGCCCTTAAGTACGAAAAAGAAGTCGTCCGTGTCGTCATGCTTGTGCCATACGAACTCTCCCTCGGCCTTGACGACCATGACGTCGTGCCCATTGAACTGCGCCACGGTTCTCGGTTGCCAGTGTTCCGAGAACGTCGCCAGCTTCGCTGCCAGGTTGATCTGACTCATGCGTGCAGCCTAACGCTTTGCTCAATGCGGCAACTCTCGCACATAATCAATAAGTCCGTAGGCGCCCTCCAGAACCGCTTTGCATCTTCCGTCAACATTGCCTCCCCGGTGAAACTGCTGCCGCCCATCGTTTGGCTGGTGCGTTTGCTCGTCGGCGCATACCCGCGCTGGGTCGGTTCTGCGCCGACGGCAACGCAGCGCGTCTACTTCGCCAATCACACCAGCCACATGGATACGATCGTGCTATGGGCCGCGCTGCCGGGCGCTTTGCGCGCGAATACGCGCCCGGTCGCGGCGCGGGATTATTGGGACAAGCCTGGATTCCGAGGCACGATTGCGAAGGAAGAGCTAAATGTCGTGATGATCGATCGCAGCCGGGCCGATCCCGACGCCGATCCTCTCGATCCGTTGCGCGATGCGCTCGAACACGGCTTCTCGTTGATCATCTTCCCCGAGGGCACGCGTTCGGCACAGCCTCTGCCGGGAGAATTCAAGTCGGGCCTGTATCACCTAGCGACCGCGTTTCCGGCGGTGGAATTGATTCCCGTTTACATAGAGAACCTGCACCGGAGCATGCCGAAGGGTGCGCTATTACCCGTGCCGATCATCTGCACCGTGCGCTTCGGTGGGGCACTGCGGCTGCGTGCGGGCGAAGACAGAGATGATTTCTTGCGGCGGGCGCGCTGCGCGGTCGCTGAGTTGGCGGGATAAGCGACATGGGCCTGACGCTCAACGAAACGTTTCTCGCCATTTTCTGCGCGCTTGCGATTCTGTCGCTGATTGCGACCGGCGCCGGCCAGTGGGTCACGTCGCGCACGATGGACACCGTGCGCCTGACGCGTCTCGCGATCGTCAACTCGCGCGTGCGCTCTTCGTGGTCTGTGCTCGCGCTGTTCACGGTCGCTTTCGTGATCGGCCCGAATGCGCTGCTGGCCGTGTTTGCGCTCGCGTCATTCTTCGCGCTGCGCGAATTCGTATCGCTGACTCCGATCAAATCCTCCGATCACTGGGCGCTGGTCGTGGCCTTCTATCTGGTCATTCCCGCGCAATACCTGCTGCTCGGATTCGGCCGCGCCAATTTGTTCGCGGTATTCATTCCGGTGTATGTCTTTCTGTTGATGCCGGTCGTGATGGCGATCAAGCAGGACACCGAGCTCTATCTACAGCGTGTGGCCAAGGTGCAGTGGGGACTGATGATCAGCGTGTACTGCGTCAGCCACGCACCGGCGATCGCCACGCTACCGATCCGCGGCTATGAGGATCGCGGGCCGCTGTTGCTGCTGTTCTTTTTACTGATTCTGTTTCTGACCGATCTGCTGCAGGTGATCGCCAGCACTCTGCTCGGCGGAACTCCGTTGAAAGTCAATCTGAACAAGACGGCCAAGGGAGCCCTGGCCGGTGGTGCCGGAGGGGTGTTCATCGGCACCGCACTGTGGTGGCTGACTCCTTTCCTATGGTGGCAGGCATTTCTGATGTCTGCATTGATCGTCGGCAGCGGATTCATGGGCACCGTTGTGTTGTCGCTGGTGAAACGCAGCCTGGGTGCACAACAATGGGATTCCGAGCTCGTGCTGACACGCGGAGTGCTCGAGCGGCTCGACGCGCTGATGTTCGCTGCGCCCGTGTTTTGGCAAGTGACGCGCTATCTATGGGTAATTCGGGCCGATGTTTGACTTGCCCGCACCAGCAAAGCTCGGGTATCTTGCGGACATGATCGTTTCTGCACGCTATTTCTACTTTTACTTTTACGGCTTTTTCCGGCCCCTGGCGGAACGAGTCGAACGGCGCGCGTAGAAGTAACCCGAACCGACCCGAACCGCCAGGCGAACCTGGCGGTTTTTTTTTGTGAACTGATGTTGAGGCAAGCCGATGGATGGTTCTAAAGAGGGCCCAGCGATGCGCTACATGACCGATGACCTGCGGATCAAGGAGATCAAGGAGCTGGCGCCGCCATCGCACCTGCTGCGCGAGTATCCGTGCGACGAAAAAACGTCCCTAACCGTGTACGAGGCACGCGAGGCGATCCATCGCATCCTGCACGGCGAGGATGACCGGCTGGTGGTCGTCATCGGGCCGTGCTCGATCCACGATCCGATCGCAGCGCTCGAATACGCGCGCCGGTTGCATGGCGAGCGCGAGCGGCTCAAATCGGAGCTCGAGATCGTGATGCGGGTGTATTTTGAGAAGCCGCGCACGACCGTCGGCTGGAAAGGGCTGATCAACGATCCCGACCTCGACGGCAGCTTTCGCATCAACCACGGACTACGCGTCGCGCGCGAGCTGCTGATGGGGATCAACGTGACGGGCATGCCAGCCGGGTGCGAGTATCTCGACATGATCACGCCGCAGTACATCGCGGACTTTGTTTCGTGGGGCGCCATCGGCGCGCGCACGACCGAAAGCCAGGTGCACCGCGAGCTGGCGTCGGGACTGTCGTGCCCGGTCGGGTTCAAGAACGGCACCGACGGCAACATCAAGATCGCGGCCGACGCGATCAAGGCTGCGCAGCAGCCGCATCACTTTCTTATCGGTGACCAAGGGCGGCCATTCGGCGATCGTGTCGACCAAGGGCAACGACGACTGCCACATCATTCTGCGCGGCGGCAAGAAACCGAACTTCGACGCCGCCAGCGTCGCGTCGGCGTGCGGTGAATTGCGTGCCTCGGGTCTGCCTGAACAGTTGATGATCGATGCCAGCCACGCCAATAGCCAGAAAGACCACGCCAATCAGATCAAGGTCTGCGACAGCATCGGGCAGCAATTGTCGGCGGGCGAATCGCGCATCATCGGCGTGATGATCGAAAGCCACCTGGTCGCCGGCAGGCAGGAATTGGTCGCCGGAAGCCCGCTGAGCTACGGACAGTCGATCACCGACGCCTGCATCGGATGGACTGAAAGCGTCGGCGTGCTGGACTCGCTCGCGGCAGCGGTGCGCACCCGGCGCGAGGCCGGAGGCAGCGTTTAGAAGCTCACTTGACCATGACCGCTGCATCGCGGCCAACGACCGTCGACCACGGCCGGACGCGCCACTTTGTCACGATGCCGTTGACAACGTAGGGGTCGGCCTTCGCGAACGCCTCGGCCGCCGCGGGCGAGTCGCCGCTGAACAGCAGCACCGATTGCTCCACCGGTTCTCCGAGCGCGCCACCCAAGACCAGCTCGCCGCGCGCGACCGCGGCCATGGCCAGCGCCAGATGCTCGGCACGATACGCGGCACGGCGCTCGACGTAGTCAGGCACAACATCGTAAAAAAGCAGGTAATGCATGCATCCTCGGTTGATCGATCGAACGACCGGCAGCTTACAACCGTCCGTCGGGCCGATTTGACAACGCACGACACCTCTATCAAAGTGATATCACTTCGATAACAACGGGGAGTGCGATGCAAAACGCGCCGGTGACCAAAGAGATCGAACGAACCAGCGGAAGCGGCTATCTGTGGGCAGCGGTCGGCATCGCAATGGTGCTCGCCGGCGTCTTCTTCGTGGTGCGACCGATGGGCTTGTCGGCGATCGCGGTGGGCGCGGTGTTGATCGTCGCCGGCGCGCTGTTACTGGTCGGTCTGTACATGTTGCAGCCGAATGAGGCAGCGATCCTGTTGCTGTTTGGAGAGTATGTCGGGACCGATCGGTCCGAAGGGCTGCGCTGGGCCAATCCGTTTTACAAGAAACAGAAAATCAGCCTGCGTGCGCACAATCTGAACGGCGAACGATTGAAGGTCAACGACAAGCGCGGCAACCCGATCGAGATCGCGGCGGCAATCGTCTGGAGAGTGCGCAACACCGCGCAGGCGGTGTTCGACGTCGAGGACTACGACGTCTACGTGCGCGTGCAGGCCGAAACTTCGGTTCGCTGGCTGGCATCCAGTTACGCCTACGACGAAGGCGAGCATGAAGGCTCGGACGAACCCACGTTGCGTGCCAGCCAATCCAAGGTCACCGCCGCGTTGATCCGTGAGCTGGCTGACCGATTGGAGCCCGCCGGCATTGTGGTCGAAGACGCCAAGCTCACCCACCTCGCCTACGCACCCGAAATCGCGCAGGTGATGTTGCGGCGGCAGCAGGCCGAAGCGATCATTGCCGCGCGCAGCAAGATCGTGCACGGCGCGGTCAGCATGGTCGAGATGGCGCTGAAGGGATTATCGGAGCGCGGCATCGTCGATCTCGATTCCGAGCGTCGCGCCGCGATGGTGTCGAACCTGCTGGTAGTGCTGTGCTCCGAGAACGATACGCAGCCGGTGATCAACACCGGCACGCTGTATCAGTAAACGGGGACCTGACTTATGAATCCGTTGGTGCTGTGGGTGCCCGGAACGCTGTTGTTCATCATCGGCGCGCTGCTGCTTGGGCTCGGCCGTCTGGAGCTCGGGATTGCGCTTGCGGTGATCGGAGTGGGTATTGCTCTCGAGACGGTCGGTACGTTGCTGTGGATACGTCAGCGCAAGCCACCAAGCCGCTAACGCGCACGATCAGCAAACAGTGACGAGCGCCGAGAGAAAAGCGTTCTTGCTGCGAGTCGACCCTGCCCTGTGGGCGGAGCTCGAACGGTTGGCATCGACCGAACTACGCTCGGTGAATTCGCAGATCGAGTTTTTGTTGCGCGAAGCGCTTGAGCGGCGCGGAATTCGCGCCAAAGCGCAGAAGAAATCGCGAGCAGCTTCGTAGGGACGCAGCTAAGCGGTGCGCGCGCCATCGACAGGAAATTCGACACCCGATATGAATTCGGCAGCGTCGCTGCCCAAATAGACCGCCGCCGCGGCAACGTCCGAGGGCCGGCACATGCGGCCCAATGGGATCGTGGCCAGAAACTTCGCGCGATTCTCGGGCGTATCGCGCATGCCCATGAATTGTTCAAGCAGGCCCGTTTCGCCGATCACCGGACAGATGGCGTTGACTCGAATGCGGTCGGGTCCCAACTCGACGGCGAGCGACTTTGACAACAGATTCACCGCGCCCTTGCTCGCGTTGTACCAAGTCAGCCCGGGCCGCGGACGGATGCCGGCTGTCGATCCGATGTTCAGGATCACGCCGCTCTTCTTTTCGCGCATCAGCGGCACCACAGCAAGCGTCATGTAATAGATCGACTTCACGTTGACCGCGAACACCTTGTCGAACGTGGCTTCGTCGACATCGAGCAGCGGCATGTTGGTATGCGTCGTGCCCGCGTTGTTGACAACGATGCCAGGGACACCGAACCGTTCGACGCACGCGGCAACAACCGCGTTGACCTCGCTTCGCAGCGAGACATCGCAGCGTGCAAACAGTGTGGTGGCACCGAGCTCGCGTGCCAGCGCTTCACCTTTCCGGTGCTCCAGATCCGCAATCACCACGCGCGCCCCCTCGGCCACGTAGGCGCGCACGATGCCTTCGCCGAAACCACCCGCGCCGCCGGTAACGATCGCGACTTTGCCTTCCAGCTGCGTCATCGAGAGTCCGATGAAAGGCGTAGCGAGCGGCCCGAGGTTGCGGCGAGGAGCGCACGCGTACGGAGGCTACGTTGAGCACCGCAGCCGCAAGATCGGGACGCGCAGTAGCTTTGCATCAGACTCTCATCGGCGGCCGGTGATCTCGGCGTAGAACGCATCGCTGGTCGGCTTGCGACCGAGAAACTCCTCGACCAGCACCTGCGGGGGACGCTGTCCGCCCGACCCAAGAATGGTGTGCCGGTACCGGCGCCCCACGTCGGCGCTCATCAGCTTGCCATCAAACGCGGACAACATATCGAGCGCCAGCACCTGCGACCACATGTAGCCGTAATAGCCCGCGGCATAGCCCCCCATCAGATGACCAAAGCTCGCCGGAAACAGCGTGCCGTCCACGTGGCCGAGACGCGTCTTTCCTTCAAGTTCCGCCCAAGTCGCCATCGCCGCCGGCGGCGCACCCGTATGCAGCTTCATGTCATACGCCGCGTACTCGCGCTGCCGAGCGAAGCGCGTGCCCTGACCGTACTTGCGCGCCGAATCCAGTTGTTTGATCTGCATACTGCTCAAGCGTGGGCACTCGGGACAAATCTCGGCGAACAGGCTGAGCGCTTCCTCGCGGCGCGCCCATTCCTCGAACATCTGCGAAGGCGCTTCGACAAAGTCGCGCTTGACCGAGGTTCCGCTTTGATCGGCATATCGCGTTTTCGAGAGAACGCCGTGCAGCACATGGCCGAACTCGTGCAACAGCGTTTCAAGCTCGTCGTGATCGAGCCCCTTCCGATTGAAGTTGGTGACCAGCACCGAAATCGGCGTGCGCTGCGCGAGCGTTGATCCGGGCCGCACCGGGAACGCCGCCGCGTGGCTGTACTTGCCTTCGCGCGGATACAGATCAAGGTAGATGCCGCCGACGAACGCGCCTAGCTTGCCGGCCGCGTTCTTTCCAGCTGCGCCAAGCTTGCCCGCCGCGTTCTTTCCGCGCCCATTCTCCCGCTCGAAAACATCAAAGTAACGCACGTCTTCGTGCCAGACGGGTACCTTGCGCTCGACAAACGTGATTCCGTACAGTTGCTCGGCGAGTTTGAGCGCGTACGACACGCTCTTGTCGGTCGGAAAATAGGCGCGCAATGCTTCCTGGTCGATCTGAAAGCGCGCTCGACGCACTCGCTCCTGATGGAACGCCAGGTCCCAGCGATGCAGGATCGGTGCCGCCGGATCGGTGCCGGTGAACTTCGCCTTGTCGGCGCGCAACTCGGCCAGCTCGCGCGCCTCGACTTCATCTACCGCGGCTTGCACTTTGCCCAAAAACTCGTTCACCGCGGCTGGCGTCTGCGCCATACGGCGCTTGACTGCGTATGTCGCAAAGTCCGGCACGCCGTGCAACAGGGCCAGTTCGTGGCGCAGCTTCAGCGCACGATCGAGCAATAATAAGTTTTGCTCGCCGCCCTCGCGATTCTTCGCCACCCACACCTTGCGCCGCGCCGCCTCACTGGTGGCGTTCTGCATAAACGGCACGACAGTCGGGTAGTCCAGACCCAGCACCAGATTGCCATTCGCATCGCGCTTGCGCGCGGCGAGCCACGCTTCGGGCATGCCGCCCGCTTCAGCCGGCGTGAGCACGACGGTGGTTGGATCCTCGTTGACATTTTTGCTGAACTGCAAGCCCATGCGCTCGATCTCGTCGGCGATTTCCTGCGCGCGCTTGCGTTTGTCGGGCGGCAGCGTCGCCCCGCCGTCTTCGAACTTCTCGATCAGATCCTGCTTGAAGGTCTGGTCGATCGCATCGTTGGGCTTGATCGCACGCACGCGCTGGTACAGCGGCTCGCTTTGCGCCATTTCGGTCTCGAATGGCAACAGTTTCTCGAGGCACGCTTGCGCTGCGTCGCGCGTCGCCTTGTCGGTCGCCACGTTTTGCAGCAGGTAAACCGGATATCCGAAATCGGCTACCTGCATCGAGAGCCGGTTCCAGTCCGCGAAAACGCCTGCGTCCTTCTTCGCTTCGATCGTCTTCTTGGTCGCGCGCAATTTTTCGAGCTCGCGGTCGCACCGCTTGGTGATGGTCGCCGCGTCGAACAAAGGAATCGAAGGACGTGCCGGAGCGCCGACCGCTGCGCCAAATGCCAAGGTCAACGCAATAGGCCCGGCCGTCGCGGCCACTAAGTGCGCAAGTTTCATCTGGACTCTTGGTTGCACTACTGATTCTTGCGTTGTTGCCATTGCACATCGGCACCGCCAGCGTGCCGGTTCAAAACGCGTGCTAGAACGAACAACAGATCGGACAGGCGATTCAAATATTGCCGCGGGGCATCGTTGAGCGCATCCTGCTTGCCCAGCGCGACCAGCGAGCGCTCGGCACGCCGGCAAACGGTGCGACAAATGTGCGCCATCGCAGCGGCACAAGAGCCGCCTGGCAAAATAAATTCGGCAAGTCGGGGTAAGTCGGAGTTGTAGTGCGCGAGCCGGGAATCGAGCCGCGCGACCTGCTTGTCACTGATCATCGAGTAGCCCGGTATCGCCAGCTCTCCGCCCAGATCGAACAAGTCGTTCTGAATTTCCGCAAGATCGATGCTCACCTGCTCCGGCAAGTCGTTGGTCAACAGCACGCCGATCGTCGAGTTGAGCTCGTCCACATCACCCAGCGCCGCCACTCGCAGATGATCTTTGCCGACGCGGGTGCCATCACCCAGTCCAGTGGTGCCGTCATCGCCGGTGCGCGTTGCAATCTGCGATAGTCGATTGCCCATAGAATTGCCCTTAACGGTCTGCAGATCAGACCCGGGACGCCATTATGAATGCGCCAGTATCGCCTCACGTCTTGCGCCAGCCGTTGCCAGCGGAATTCCTGGATGCCTTGCGAGCGATCTTCGCCACACGCTTGTCGACCGCCGACGCGGTACGCGAGCATCACGGTCGCGACGAGTCACCCTATCCGCCGATGCCGCCAGATGCGGTGGTGTTCGCCAAATCGACCGAGGAAGTCGCCTCGCTGGTCGGCCTCTGCGTACGCTACCGCATTCCGTTGATTCCATACGGAGTCGGATCGTCGCTCGAAGGGCATCTGCTCGCTTTGCAGGGCGGTGTGTGCGTTGATTTGTCGCAGATGAATCAGGTGCTCGCGGTCCATTCCGAGGACCTCACCGTCACGGTGCAAGCCGGCGTCACACGCAAGCAGCTGAATCAGCACCTGCGCGATACCGGTTTCTTTTTTCCGATCGACCCGGGCGCCGATGCCACGATCGGCGGCATGACGGCGACCGGAGCGTCGGGCACTAACGCGGTTCGCTATGGGACGATGCGCGAGAACGTCCTGGCGCTGACGGTCGTGACCGGTGAAGGCAAAGTAATTCGCACCGCTCGCCGAGCGAAAAAGTCGAGCGCTGGGTACGACCTGACTCGACTCTTCGTAGGCAGCGAAGGCACGCTCGGCGTCATCACCGAGATCACGCTGCGCGTCTATCCACAGCCGGAGGCGGTTTCGGCTGCATCGTGTTCGTTCCCGACCGTCGAAGATGCGGTGCAGACAACGATCGCCACGATACAGATGGGGATTCCGATCGCGCGCTGCGAACTGCTCGACGCGCTGACGGTCAAGGCAGTCAACGCGCGCGACAAGCTGGGGCTGCCCGAGATGCCGCTGTTGCTGTTCGAGTTCCACGGTTCGGAAGCCAGCGTTGCCGAGCAGGCCGCAGCGGTTGAAGAAATTGCACGCGAGCACGGCGCCACCGCATTCGACTGGGCAACGCGCCCGGAAGACAGGACCCGCCTATGGGAAGCGAGGCACAACGCGTACTTCGCGTGTCTGCAACTGAAGCCGGGATGTCGCAGCTTCACGACCGACGTGTGCGTGCCGATCTCGCGCCTCGCCGAGTGCATCGCCGACACGGTGCGCGACACCGAGCAATCGTTTCTGCCCGCACCGATCCTCGGGCACGTCGGCGACGGCAACTTTCATTGCGCGATCCTGGCCGACACGTCGAAGCCGGACGAACTGGCCGAAGCTGAGCGGCTGAACAAACTGATCGTCACGCGCGCACTGGCGATGGATGGCACGTGCACGGGCGAACACGGTGTCGGCATGCACAAGATGGAGTTTCTGCGCGAAGAACACGGCGACGACGCGCTCGAACTGATGGCGCGCATCAAGCGGTCGTTCGATCCCCTGGACATTTTGAATCCGGGCAAGGTCGTGCGCGTCTGAGCTGACGCGCAGATCGTCAGGCTGTAATACCCAGCGCCGAGCGTTGCGAGTCATTCAGCCCGCCGAGCACCTGGACAGCGTGATCGTGTCCCTGCGTCACGATCTGGTCGAAGCGCGACCATTGCAGCAACCCGATACGTTGCAGCGGCGGACTGAAATAAAGGTCGGTTAGCTGGCGCAGCTGATGCTGGCGCGATGTGCTGTAAAGGATGTTCACGTTCAGCAGGTACGCGGTTAAGGATGGCAGGCGGTAGCGCCGCTTGCTGCGCGGGCGCAGCCTGTCGCGCAGCAGCGTCCATGCGCCGGGCACCTCGTCGAAGTCCAGCCGGCGCGGAGTGCGCGCACCGAGATCGACGCCGATCACCGTACCGACGCCACGCATGTCGCGCATCAGATCGACCGGAAAATTGTTGAAGGTACCACCGTCGCACAGCAGATCGCCGTCGTGCACAACCGGGGGTAGCGCGCCGGGGATCGCGATGCTCGCGAGAAGCGCCCGTGCGAGGTCGCCATTGCGCACCTGCTGCTCGCGCGCCTGCGAGTAATTGGTCGCCACACAAAAGTAGGTCTTCCAGAGATCCTCGATGGCGATTCGAGCACCGACCAGCTCATCCAGCGATTTTTCGATCGCGGCTCGGACCCGCCGGCCCTTGATCAGCGACATCAGCGGCACCCAATTGAAGTCACCGGTCGGATTCGTGCTGAACGCTTTGCGCGCGATATCGATCGCCGTCTCGACCGGCGGATCAGCGGCCACCAGCGCCGCCAACACCGCACCGATGCTGGTGCCGCCGACGCAATCGATTTCGACGCCCCGCTGCTGCAGAGCGCGCCAGACACCAAGGTGCGCAAAACCGCGCGCACCGCCCCCCGCAAAAACGAGACCGATCGCTTTGCGTGAGAGCAACCGAGCCAGGCGCGCGATGTCGCGCTCAAGTTCCGGACGGAGGTGAACGTGCGCCGTGACCGGACGGCGCGCCAGCCACTCGCGTGTCCCGCGCGGCGTCACCAAGTCAGCCGGGTGGAGCAGCAATAAAACCTCCGCCGCCTCGCTGCGCGCCGGTCGCTCGGTGAGACACGCCTGCTCGATCGAATGCACTGCAGGCGGCTGCGCGGCTTCCGCGATCAGCAGTATTTCATCGCTGTGACCGATGCAACGCTGCGTCCACGGCCCCGGCGCTATCTGCGCCACCAAAAGGACGAAGTCGTGCTCGGCTTCGATCGCATCCAGGGCGAGGGCGATACTCCGGTCTGCCTGCGTGCCGGTGCTCACTGCGATCCCCGGCTCGCCGAGTGCGCGGTCGATTTCTGCAGCGTCAACCACGCACACGCGCCCGAACCGTCTTAGCTGCTGCGCCAACCGCCGCGCGAAACCATCCAGTGCAATGCCGTGGGTGATCGGCAGCAGACCGACGGTGACGGGTGCCGCCCCAGGCAGCCGCTGATGCTCGGTTTGCAGACGGCGAATGATCTGTCGCGTAAAAATGATCGAGGCGTGCGGGCTGAGTCCGAGCAATTGGTCGAAGTGTCGTTTGTCCAGCTTCACCAGCACCGAGTTACGCAGCGCGATGATCGTGGCCGATCGCGGCTCGCCCGTATACAGGCTCATCTCGCCGATGACTTCACCGCGCGCCATCTCGCGCACCATGCGTTGCTCACCGGCTTCATCGCGCACGTAAACGCGCAGCCGGCCACTGATGCACAGATAGGCGGAATCTCCCGCCGCGCCCTGCTCCATCAACACTTCGCCGCCGGCGAGTTCGAGCCACTGCAGATGCTGCTGCAGAAAAGTGATCGCCGCAGGTGAGTCTCCGAGAAGCGCCGTCAGCTGCTGCGCGAGCAGCGCATCGCGGTGTGGCGGCCGTGCCGCACCGCTGGCATTCGACGAGTTCGTCATCAGCCCACTGCGTGCGCGGCGCGCAGCTCGTCGCTCAGGGAGCGCACGCGCGATGCGAGCAGCAAACTGATGTTCAGCAGCAGTTTGCCGAATACGGCAGGATGCTCGGCCACCAGCCGTTCGTAAGGCTCGCGCTGCAGTTCGAGCGCCAGAGCGTCGCTTTCCGCAATTGCATCCGCGGACCGCGCCGCTCCCGCCAGCAAACCCATATCGCCGAACACAACGCCCGGTGCGAACGAGATAAGCCGCCTTCCGGGTGATGCGGCGTCCTCGTTAGGTGCCGCCGGCAACCAGATCCCGATCTGACCTTGCAACAAGACGAACATCGAGTCGCCCGAGTCGCCCGAGCGAAACACGGCCTCGCCCTTCGCAAAGCGTCGTTCGACCATCATCGATCGCAGCAATTCGACCTCGTCCGGTTCGATACCCGATCCGGCCAGAGCCTGCGCCAGCGTCAATGGCGCGTCGTCGTTTGACGTACGCGCAAGACTCGCAAGCAATCGGTCTTCAGCGTATTCGAGCGCATGGTCCGTGTCAGGAAAGAACTGTGCATCAGCCAGCCGTGCGTGAACGTCCATGTCACGGATCATGTGCATGCGCGGGTTGCGCGGTGACAGACCGGCGAACAGCAGGTGCTTGCCGTGGCGCCGGACTGCGTCGGCCGCTTGCAGCAGCACGCGTGCGCCGCTCGCATCGACCTCGCTGACGCGCTCGAAATCGAGCACGATCTGATCCGAGACCTCGACCAGGCGCTCGATCTCCTGGTCGGCGGATTCTGCGGTGCCGAAGAACAGTGCACCGTCGAGCTCGAGCAGCGCGATCCTGCGACCGTGTGTCCGCAGCAACTCGACGTCTGCCGCCGGGCGCACCTTGCGCGAAGCCCGCCGGTCTGCGTGAATGATCTGACGGATTGGCGGCTTGATATTGCTTCGGATGAACATCAGGATGGCCACCAACACACCGACCCCGATCGCAAGCGGCAGCGAAACGAAGACTGCGATACCGGCGACCAGCAACATCACTCCGTAACTCTGCGCCAGAGCGCGCGGCATGCGCCACTTGAAACTCTGTCGCCACAAAACTCCGGTCGCTTGTCGGGTCCACGCATCGACCAGCGAGAAGGCAACCGCCGCGAAAACGCCAGCGACCGCTGCCATCGGAACGAAGCGCATGTAGCGCAAACCGACCGCGAGTGCGAGCACCAAACCCACTGCAAAAAAGATACGCGACATCCGGGTGATGCCGCCGGCGTCCACGCTGACCTTGCTGCGGCCGACGGCGCCCGCGCTCGGCAGCCCTCCCATGAACCCGACCGCGACATTGGCGAAGCCTTGCTGCAATATCGTGCGACCGCGGTCCTGACGTTGATGAGTCAGCTCGTCAACGGTGGAGCCCGCGAGCGCGGTCTGCAAACTGGAGACAAACGCCGCCGCGGCGGCGAACTGAAGCAGCATCCATAGCTTGTCGCGCAGCAGACCATCGCCCATGCCCTCGAAAAGAGGGGCCACGGCGTCCACGCCGGGCCATTCGAAGCGCGGTGGATCGAACAGCGGGCCGAGCGAGCCAACCAGTGGTGTAAGCGCCAGCAAGTGATGCACCGCCGTAGCGGCCAATAAACCGGTCAAGTACGGCGGTACGCGCCGCGTCCACTGCGGTGGCCGCACAGCGAGCGACAAGGCAATCAGCGCGATGACCGGAGCAAGCGGCTGCGTGTTGCGCCAGTCGGACGCGCTCTGGCCGGTAGGCAGACCAAGCAGGTGCGGCAGCATTGCCATCACCATCAGCACGGCGACACCATTCATATAGCCGGCGTGCACCGGATACGGAACGTAGCGGACCAAGCCGCCGAGTTTCGACGCCGCGAGCAACACCTGCATCACGCCGGCCAGGACGACGCCAAAGGCGATGAAGGCCAGCAGCAACGGCAATACTGGCTGGCCATCTGCAGCGAGAAAGCGCGGATCGATCACGAGCGCACCGATCAGCGTCGGCACCAACAGTGCCAGTGCCGCGCTCGAGCCGCTCAAAAGCGGTCCTTTTCCGCCGGCCACTGCGGTCGCGGCACTTGCGAGCGCCGCGGTGCATACCCCGAGCACGAAACCTATTTGCGCCTGCTCCGGGCCGAGACGCGCGAAGGCGATCAACCCGTAGCTGCCCTCGATCGCCAGCAGTACGACGGCCGCGGTCAGCCCTCCGGCCACATCCCCGCGAGCAGCGCCGCCGCGGTGCAGTAGCGACTCCCACCACTGCACTTGCACGCCGACGGAACCCATCATTAGCCTCTCAATATCGGCCGCGCAGTGTGTGAATGCTCGCACCGAGTGACGCGCAAAAGAATAACAGTTGACGGACCGTTACCTTGGATTCAAGCTCGATCGCAACAAGGAGGAATAGACAAGATGATTACCGTCTGGAAAGGTTTTGGCGGCCGCGCCCTGGCAGCCGGCTTTCTGATTCTTGGCGCGCTGGCTGCCGGTCATCAAGCAGCCGCACACGGCACTGCGGGCGTAGCGGTGACGGTGACGGCGGTGCCCAATCCGGTGACACTCGGCCGGCCCGACGCGCCCAGCTTTGCGTCCTACCAGATCACGATCAGGAACAACAGCCACAGCACCCTGAGCCACGTGCGCTTTCGGGGTACCACCGACGTTGCCGGGCCCGGCGTTGCTCCGTTTATCAACCCGAATGTCTCCGAAACGGGGGTGGTCCTCGATCCCAACCCCGTGGTTGTCTCGTCGGGCAAAGTCGCGTGCACGATCGAAAGCGAGAGTATCGAGTGCACCGTAGGCCACCATGGCTATCTGTCGCGCGGCAGTGTGGCGTCATTCAACGCAGTCGTGCGTGTGCCGGTAGCCGGCAGCAAGATCGAGTTCGACTGGAAGCTGCGGTACGGCAGTGGCTACTCGGAGCGGTCCATCAGCGGCTCCACTGTCACTACGCTTCAGGCAGCCAGCGCCGACAGCGTCAGCGCGTACGTGACAAGAGCAGGCGCAACGCTGTCTACCGGCGACGAAGCGGTGCCGACCGCCGGTGATCCTTCGACCACGCGCCTGACCGTCGCGCCGGAAGACTCAACGGCGATCATCGCCAGCATCGTGGAGGACAACAATGGTGGCAATTCGTGCTCGCCGCACGTTAAGTGCTTCGGTCACACCGTCACCGTGCTGAACGCGCAGACGCAAGACAAAGCTTCGCTCGGTGACGGCCTGCGGAAGCTGCTCGTGGTGGTGTTACGCAGGGATGCGAGCACTCTCAAAAAGGGGGCGAAGATCGAGCACGCGGTAGTGTTCTACCAGGTGATCCCTGCGATCGGCGGCGGCGGGACGCCGGTGCGCGCGTGCAAGGTCCACGGCTACTACACCCCACCCGGACCCAACGACCCATGTATCCGTGAGCGCAGGGAATACCGAAAGAAGCATGGTCACGGGCACGGGCACGATCATCATGACGACGGCGATCGAAACAGCCCTGGACACTCCGGGCACAACGCTCCCTCGTCGGACTTGAGTGGCGACTGGGAGTTCATCATTGAGGCGTTCGACAACGGCCGCTACGTGCAATAAGCGCGTCGCTTTTTATGGGCGGGCTTGCCTCGATCTGCAAGCCCGTTTTCTGCGGCCCGACCCCGTTGCAGGGCTAGGGCACCTGCTCAGACCAGGCCGCCGCTCGCCTTGCGGACACGATGTCTCCTTTTAACTGATAGGTCACGATCGCATTTGAAATTGTTTCGCGCGCCTCATCGTGTCTGCCGCAAAGGGCCAGAACGGTTGCCAATTCTGAGAGGGTGTCGGCGCGCAACTGAGGGGCATCAGTCCCCGCAAGAAGTTCAACGGCTGACCGAGCCATCGATTCGGCCTCGCTTGGTTTACCCGCGCGAGCCAGCATCGGTGCGCGTACGGATCGCCACAACGCCTGGGAATCAACGTCGTCCTCGGCCGATATGCTCTCAGCCACAATCGAAAGGGCCATAGCCTCGTCGTCGCGACCCTGGTTGCGAATTACCCGCGACAGCAGTGCGGCAAGCGTAGATCGCCGGTACGTCTCGCCAGCCTGTGACAGGAACTCGTAGTCCGCCATGACCTCTCGCTCGGCGCCCACAAGATCCCCGGCCAGCAATTCGACAATCAGCACGTCAATCCCGGTGCCCGCCGCGATCAGGCCTTGGCCGAGGTCGCGAAGCAGGTCCCGAGCTCGACGGTAAAGGTGTCTTGCCTCGTTGAATTCGCCGTTCATCGCGTGCAGTTGCGCAAGTGTGCAGAGTGTCGCGCTCTCGGCCTGCCGATCAGACAGTCTGTCCGCGATCAGCTGATTGCATATCTCGATGGCTTCATTCACCGGCGTCGGACCGAGCAAAGTGCTGCTCGAAATAGCCGTCGCATTGCGCGCAATGAGGCGTTCGTCCCCCGCAAGCCTGGCGTGCGTCAGCGAGCGAGTGACTGCGTCCGTGGATTGTCCGTAGCGGGCCGCAATTCCATGGACCAGGCCGATCAATCGCCACGCCCGCGCCAGCTCCGGGTGCGCTTCTTCGCTCTCGAAAAGGGGAATTGCCTCCTCCGTCATGCGCAGCGTCGCTTCACCCCAGTCACCCGGCTCCGCACTGAACAAGCGCACGCGCATCCGGAACAACCTGGCCGACGCAGCGATGCGCCGATTTCCATGGCGTTCGGCCACCGCTTCGGCCTCCGCGAGAACCCTATGCGCCTCCGCAAAGTTGCCGACCTCGATCAGTACTTCGCCGAGTTCCGGAAGCAGCGAGACCCTCGCGGGATCTTCTTGAGAAAGCAACGCTATTGCGCGCCGGAACAGGGTTGTTGCAGCATGCATATCGCCGCGCCCGAACGCTTGTCGCGCGGCCGATGCGAGTCGGCGCGCTCCATCGCGCCCAATCGCCGCGCCGGCCTTATCCAGCGGCCCCAGTTGTCTCAGGTAGCCGTGAGCTTGCTCGAGGTGGTAGCCGAGGATCGCTTCGAATTCCTGGCCACGATCGCTTTCGGCGTTGACCTGGTCGGCCCATTTGACGAACTCGGTGTGCATCGTGGCGCGTGCACGCTTGAGCAGGCCGTTGTAAACAGCGTCGCGCACCAGGTGGTGATCGAATCGGTAGCGCCCCGCAGCGTCGCTCGAGGACGCTGGCCGGATAAAGTGCTTGCGCGAAAGTGCTTGCAACTGCTCTTCAATGCGCTCCCGCAGCGGCGCCGGTGCCAAAGACTGGACGGCCGTCCGGGCAAATTCAAGCCCGATAACCGACGCCGGCTCGGCCGCAGCGCGCTCCTTGCGCTCCAGCTTGTCCAGCCGCGCCTCGAGCAGCGCCTGGATCGTCGGCGGTACGACGATGTCGGCGCTCGCGTTGACACTCACCCACATGCCGCCTTCCTCCCGCACCGCGCCGCTGTCGATCAGCATCGACAACATTTGTTCGACGTACAGCGGATTGCCCTCCGCGGCGTCGACGATGCGCTTCAGCAGCGCGGCGGGCAGACCGGCTGTACCGAGCAGGTTCGTCACGACCTGAGCTGCCGCTGCGTCCCCGAGCGGGCTCAGCACGAGCCGGCTTGAGCGCTCGCGTTCGCCCCACTGCGGACGTTCCTCCAGCAAATCGCGCCGCGCCGTCGTAAGCAACAGTACTGGCGAAGCGTCGATTGACTCCAGCAGGTTCTCGATCAGATCGAGAAACGCCGGCTCGGCCCAGTGAATGTCGTCGAACAGCGCAAGCACCGGCTTTTGTGCCGCGAGCGCCTGCAGGAAGCGACGCACGCCCCAATAAATTTCGGGCAACGGAAACAGGGTGGTGTTGAGGCCCGCGACCGACGCCATGCGATCGGCGACAGCAGCGTCACCGGTACACGCCAGCAGTTTCTCGCGCGCGATGTCTGGCGTGTCGTCGCGGAGGATCTCGGCCGTCGAGATAACCATTTCGCGCAGCGGCCAGAAAGTGATGCCATCCCCGTAGGCGAGGCAGCGCCCGCACACGACGTGGGCGCTATCACTGACGCGGTCCATCAGCTCGCGCACTAGGCGTGACTTGCCGATACCCGCGTCGCCGATCACCGTGACAAGGTGGGCACGACGCTCGGTGCGCGCGCTATCCCACGCGGTGTTCAAGACCGCGAGCTCGGCGGTGCGCCCGACCACCGGCGTATCGACCCGCCGTACATTGCCATCCTGTCCAGGCGCGGATATCAGGCGGTACGCGGCCACTGGCTGCGATTTGCCCTTCAACATCAGCGGTTCGACCGCCTCGACTTCGACCGCGTCCCGCACCAGCCTGTACGTCACTTCGCCGATGTAGATCTCATTGGCCGGTGCGGCCTGCTCGAGCCGCGCCGTCACGTTGACAGCATCTCCAGTCGCGAGCTTCTGATCGGCACTCGGATCGTCGATGGCAACGACCTCGCCGGTATTCACCCCGGTTCGGTTGACGAGCACGACACCGAACCGCGCGCTCAGCAGCTCGTTCAGTCCGCTCAGCACCTCTTTCATGCCGATAGCCGCGCGGACCGCACGCAAGGCATCGTCCTCGTGCGCGCGCGGCAGGCCGAACACCGCCATGATCGCGTCGCCGATGTACTTCTCGATCTTGCCGCCATGACGCTTGATCTCGGCGGCCATCGCGTTGAAATAACGCTCCTTGACTTCGTGCAGGGCTTCGCTGTCGAGTCGTTCAGCGAGTGCCGTCGAATCCTTCAGATCGCTGAAGATCAACGTCACGGTCTTGCGCACCTCGTGCGCGGGCGGCGCCTCGACGCCGGTCAGCGGTGCACCGCAGTAGCCGCACAACCTGAATCTGGGCGGATTTTCTTCGTTGCACTTGGGGCACCGGATCATCACCCGCGCGAGCCCCAGGTCGGAAAATCCTCAACCAGCGCGGTGTGCGTGACCACTTGGTGACCGTTCCACAGGTGTAGTTGAAACGCCGATGGTTCGAACGTGAAGCGGATGTCGGCACCGGCGGTAAGGTCCAACGTCAATTGGTGCGCGGTGCTCGGACACACCGACGCAACCGTGCCGGCGAAACGCGCCTGGATGTTGCGGTGATAGTGACCGCTGATGATGCATTGAACATGTCGATGCTGCACGATCACCGCTGCCTCTGCCTCCGGATTGACCAGACTCATGCGGTCCATCAGCGCCAGTCCGGTCGCAAAGGGTGGGTGATGCTGCGCGACGATCGTCGGACGGTCGGAGTCGCCCAGGGTGCGATCCAGCCACTGCAGCCGTCGCGCACACAACTCGCCGCCTGGGGCACCAGGCATCGTCGTATCGAGCACTACCAGCCGCACGTCAAAGTCGTCAACGGCGTATTGAACGAACCCATCCGCGCCAGTCAAGTACTCGTTCTGCGGAAATGCATTCCGAAGAGCATGCGCATCGTCGTGGTTGCCGACGACCAGATAAAGCGGCATGCGCAAGGGCTCGAGGAGTTCGGCCAGCAACCCATACTCTTCGACGCTACCGTGATCGGTCAAATCGCCCGTCGCCACCACGGCATCGGGCAAACGGGGCAGCGCAAGGATCTTGCGGACGCACCGCTCTAGCATGCGGGCCGTATCCACCCTGCCGTACGCGAGCGCGCCCTCGCGGACAACGTGCGGATCGCTGATCTGGCACAGCAGCATTTACCTCATCCTTTGGATGAGCTCTGAAGGCCGCGAAGCGTAGCGGATGCTGGATCAAGGGCGACGCTGCGGCTCCGTACGATGACGAACAGAATGCTGGCGCGCCGCTTGCGGCTGCTCGGCCCGTAAGGCTTGACCGGCATTGCGGTCGCGGCCCTCGGTCATTCGAGCGATGCGCGCCGCGGCCGGACCCGATAGGTCGAATACGCCGACTGGTGGAACGCGATCGTTGTCGAGCCACTGGTCATTACCGACGGCCGGGCCGCTTTCGACGGCGTGATCGGCAGTGGCGTCGAATGGAACGAGAAGGCGGTCCAACGCTACGCCGCTTGACTCGCGAACACGCCATTGCTCGTGATACTTTGAGCGCATGAACGCACCGCTGCTGCAACAGCACGTTCCGCAGTTGCTTGCTGAGCGCATCCCGCTCGAGGGCACCGGCGCCGTTGATGTCGAGCGCCAGCGCTCGGTCGTTGCTGCGCTGAAAGTATTCCTGCCCGAGCACTGCGTGCTTTGGCGGGAGGAAGACACGCGGCCGTACGAGTGCGACGGGCTGACGCTGTACCGGCAATTGCCGATGATCGTCGCGTTACCCGAGACCGAAGAGCAGGTCGCCCGCATCGCACGCGTGTGCTTCGAAATGCGGGTGCCGATTGTGCCGCGCGGCGCCGGAACCGGACTGTCGGGCGGCGCGTTGCCGCACGGCAGCGGCGTGCTGCTGTCGCTCGCGAAATTCAATCGCATCCTGAAAATCGATCCGATCGCCTGCACGGCCGTCGTGCAGCCGGGCGTGCGCAACCTCGCAATTTCGGATGCAGTCGCGCACCTCGGCCTGTACTACGCGCCGGATCCATCGAGCCAGATCGCGTGCACGATCGGCGGCAACGTTGCGGAAAACTCGGGTGGCGTGCATTGCCTGAAGTACGGCCTGACGCTGCACAACGTACTGCGTGTGCGCGGGGTGACGAGCGAAGGCGAGATCATCGAGGTCGGCTCCGAGGCACTCGACTGCGCCTGGTCTCGATCTGCTGGCGCTGGTGATCGGCTCCGAAGGCATGCTCGCTGATCACGACCGAAGTCGACCGTCAAGCTGTTGCCGAAGCCGGTCTGCGCAGCAGGTCGTGATGGCGTCCTTCGACGACGTCGGCAAGGGTGGCGATGCGGTCGCCGCCGTGATCGCTGCCGGCATCATTCCTGCGGGAATGGAAATGATGGACCGGCCCGCAGTCGCGCGCGGTCGAGCCGTTCGTCAACGCGGGCTATGACTTGACCGCCGAATCGATCCTGCTGTGTCGAATCGGATGGCACGCGCGAAGAAGTCGACGACGAGATTGCGCGCATTGAAGCGGTGCTTGCAGCCAATGGGCGCGACGCGGCTCCAAGTGTCGCGATCGGACGCAGAGCGGCAGCGCTTCTGGGCCGGCCGCAAGGCGGCGTTTCCAGCCGTCGGGCGAGTCTCGCCCGACTACTACTGCATGGACGGCACGATCCCGCGCAAGCGGCTCGGCGAGGTGCTGAAGGCGATCGCCGGGATGGAAGCGAAGTACGGTTTGCGCTGCGCGAACGTGTTTCATGCGGGCGACGGCAATCTGCATCCGCTGATCCTGTTCGACGCGCAACGATCCGGATTCGAGTCATGCGCGCCGAAGCATTCGGCTCCGAGATCCTCGAATTGTCGATCGCTGTCGGTGGCACGGTCACCGGCGAGCACGGCGTCGGCGTCGAAAAGATCCATCAGATGTGCCAGCAGTTCGACGCAGCGACGCTCGAGTCTTTCTTCGCGGTCAAGCGCGCGTTCGATCCGGCCGGGTTGCTGAATCCGGGCAAGGCGGTTCCGACGCTGACCGCTGCGCCGAGTATCGGCCGATGCACGTTCGAGGCGGGCAACTGAACTTCCCCGACCTGCCGCGCTTTTGATGGCATCAAACGAAGTCCCGCACTCATTGCAGGAGCGGGTGCGCGCTGCGATCGTGGCACGGACGCCGCTGGTTATTCGCGCCGGCGGCACCAAAGACTTTTACGGAAACGCGACCGCCACGCAGTACGGCGTACTTGACCCACGCGAACACCGTGGCGTGATCGACTACGAGCCCACCGAGCTGGTAATCACCGCGCGCAGTGGCACGAAGTTGGCGGACCTGGAAGCCTCGCTGGCGCGAGCACAACCAGATGCTCGCGTTCGAGCCGCCGCACTTTGGCGCGGCAGCCACGCTGGGCGGTACCGTCGCGAGCGGACTCGCCGGGCCGCGCCGCATGGCTGCAGGCTCGATCCGCGATTTCGTATTGGGTGCGACGCTGCTGGATGGACGCGCCAACGTGCTGACCTTCGGCGGAAACGTGATGAAGAATGTCGCCGGCTACGACATATCGCGCGCGCTCGCTGGCTCACTCGGAACACTGGGCTTGATCCTCGACGTTTCAGTGAAGGTTGTTCCGCGTCCAGCGAGCGAGCAGACGCTGCGGTTTGAATTGTCCGAGGCCGATGCGATACGCCGCACGAATGAATGGGCCGGACAGCCTTTACCCGTCTCCGCTACGGCATGGCATGACGGCGCGCTGTCGGTAAGGTTGTCCGGGGCCGAGGCCGGCGTGCGCGCGGCGCAAGCAAAGCTGGGTGGCAGTGTCCTGGCCGAGGACGCCGCTTTCTGGAAAACGCTGTGCGAGCAAACGCACGAGTTCTTCGATCGTCCCGCGCGGGCGACCTTGTGGCGCCTTTCGGTGCCACCCACCTCAGTGCCGTTGAATCTCGGCCCGACGTTGACTGAATGGCGTGGCGCTCAGCGCTGGATCTGGTCGACCGCCCCCGCGTCCGAAATTCGCGCGAAAGCGCAAGCAGCCGGCGGACATGCCACGGCGTTTCGTCACGATGCTCTGACCGATGTTTTTCACCCGCTTACGCCGGCACTTGCGCAGATACATCAACGCCTGAAGAAGGAGTTCGACCCGGCCGGCATCTTCAATCCTGGCCGCATGTATTCCGATCTAGGACCGGATGCAAACCGCACTCGCTGATTTCATCAAAGACACGCCGGAGGGGAAGGAGGCGGACTCGATCCTGCGCAAGTGCGTGCATTGCGGTTTCTGCACCGCCACCTGCCCGACGTACCAGTTGCTCGGCGACGACCTCGACAGTCCGCGCGGTCGTATTTACTTGATCAAGCAGGTACTCGAAGGCCACGACGTCACCGCCAAGACGCAATTGCATCTGGATCGCTGCCTGACGTGCCGTAACTGCGAGACAACGTGCCCTTCAGGCGTGAAATACGGACGCTTGGTCGACATCGGACGCAAGGTCGTCGACGACCACGTTCCGCGTTCCGCGGCCGATCGCCTCGCTCGCATTGCGCTGAAGGAAGGCGTCACCAGCCCGCTGTTCGGACCCGCACTGCGAATCGGGCAGATGATGCGGCCCTTGCTGCCTCGATCGTTGCAAAACAAGGTGCCGCCGCGCCAGCATGCGGGGCGCTGGCCCACACATTCGCATTCGCGCAAGATATTGCTGCTCGACGGCTGCGTGCAGCCGTCGATGGCGCCGAACATCAACACCGCAACAGCACGTGTGCTCGATGCGCTCGGCATCGAAACGTTACGTCCTGCCGCCGCCGGCTGTTGTGGCGCGATTCGCTATCACTTGAACGACCACGACGGCGGGCTGGCGGATGCGCGACGCAATATCGAGGCTTGGTGGCCGTATGTTGAACACGCCGAGGAAGATGGATTGCTCGCGATAGCGATGAATGCCAGCGGCTGCGGAGTGCAGGTCAAGGAGTACGGACATCTGCTCGCGCGCGACCCGAAATATGCCCGCAAGGCAATGCGAATCAGCGAGATGACGAAGGACCTGGCGGAGTTGTTGCCGCCTTTCGCAGAAGAGCTGAAAACGAAGATAGCAACGGCACGACGCAACAGGGTCGTCTTCCATCCGCCATGCACCCTTCAACATGGACAGCAGATTCGCGGAGCCGTTGAGAACCTGCTCGCATTACTTGGCGCCGAGATCGGTCCATTTGCTGAAAGCCACCTGTGCTGCGGCTCGGCCGGAACCTACTCAGTGCTGCAACCGGAGCTCGCGTATCAGTTGCGCGACCGCAAGCTTGGCCACCTGCAAGCGGCCGCACCCGACGTGATTTTGTCGGCCAACATCGGCTGCATAACGCACCTGGCCACCGGCACCGCAACGCGCGTGATGCACTGGATCGAATGGCTCGACGAGCGGTTACATAACGCCAGCTAAATCGACGCGAGTGCCTTGCAGCCCGGGCAGCGCAATGATGTCCGGCGTTTCGAATGCACTGACATCGGTGTATTTATCGCTGCGAGGCTTGCGAAAACGGCGCAAGGCGCGCGCTGGCAGATCGAAAATCCAGTACTCAAGCACACCGTACCTTGCGTAAAGTGGACCCTTCACGCGTACGTCGTAATCCAGCGTGGTGTCGGCGACCTCAATGACGAGCAGCGCGTCCGCGCCAGTCGGCCACGCAGAAGCATATAAATCGTCACGCGGAGAGCAGACGGCGAGATCCGGTTTGAGTTCGGTCATGCGATCCAGCCGTATCGCCAACTGGGGCGACACAATCGCGCGGTCGCCAACCGCTTCAATCAACAGGCGAGTCAGGCGATTCACGGCCGAATGCTGGCGGCTCCCACGCGGCGCCAGTTCAACGACTTGGCCCTCGATCAGCTCTAGCCGCACATCCGGCGACAACACACCGGCTTCTTTCATGCGTTGAAACTGCTCAACCGAAAGTTGATGGCGTTTGATCTGTACGGCTTCGAGCAAATCCATGATGCAGTCCGATCGGTCTGCCCAATCTTATTTCAACAGGTCGCGCCCTAACCATGCCGTCTTTTAGCTGCCGACGGCGTGTCACATCCCCTGACTCGACTCCTGGCCTGGCCCAGAACTCGATGCGGTCACTTCAGCATGCTCCGCAACATCCACGCGGTCTTCTCGTGAATTTGCAGCCGCTGCGTCAGCAAGTCGGTCGTCGACTCGTCGCCGCCCTTGTCAGCGGCCGGCAACACGTCGCGCGCGGTGCGGGCGACCGCCTCGTGACCCTTGGTTAGCAGGCGGACCATTTCCATCGCTTCCGGTACGCCGTCGGTTTCATCGATCGACGTGAGCTTCGCGAATTGCGTATTCGTTCCGGGCGCCGGATAGCCGAGCGACCGAATGCGCTCGGCGATATCGTCGAGCGCGTTCCACAGTTCGGTGTATTGCTCCATGAACATCATGTGCAGCGTGTTGAACATCGGGCCTTCGACGTTCCAGTGAAAACTGTGCGTTTTCAGATAAAGGCCGTAGGTATCGGCCAGCACGCGCGACAATCCCAGCGCAATTCTTTCACGATCCTTGTCGGGGATGCCAATATCGATAAACGGCGCGCCATTAGCACGCGCATCGGTCTTACTCTTGCGGGCCATCGGATTCTCCTTCTAGTTGTTTTATGCAAGATGCGATGTTATTGACGCGGCGGCGGCCGTGCCAATCGCCAATTTCAAAAGCCACGATAGCCCGGCTCACTCACCATGTCTCGGCGCGCGCTTCGGGAAGGTGGGAAACGCCGTACAGCACGCACTTCAGTACCGACTGGCGCAACGCTTCGATCGCCGGCGCGCGCGTAAACGACTTGCGCCACGCAAGCACTACACGACGATCCGGCGCCGGCGGCTTGAACGGGATGTAGCTCAGCAGCGAATCACGCGGGGGCTTTTCGGGAATCGAAGTCATCGGCAGCACCGTTACGCCGAGGCCAGAACCGACCATATGCCGAATCGTTTCCAGGGACGACCCCTCGAACGTCTTTTGAATTCCTTCCGCTGATGAGGAGAAGCGCGACAGCTCCGGGCACACCTCGAGCACCTGATCGCGGAAGCAGTGGCCAGTCCCAAGCAGCAACATGGTTTCTTTCTTCAGATCTTCGCTGGGGATCGCCTTGCGCTTGGACCACGGATGCAGCCGCGGAACGGCAACCACGAACGGCTCGTCGTACACCGGCTGCAGCACCAGTCCCCCTTCGGGCAGCGGCAGCGCCATGATCGCAACGTCGATCTCACCGTTCTTCAGCAGGTCGACCAACTTGACGGTGAAATTTTCGGTCAGCAGCAAGGGCATCTGCGGCGCGTCCTTCAGCAACTGGCGCACCAACGCCGGCAACAGGTACGGGCCGATCGTGTAAATGATGCCCAGCCGGAGCGGACCCGCCAGCGGGTCCTTGCCGTGGCGCGCGATTTCCTTGATGCGCCCTGCCTCGTCCAGGGTGCGCTGCGCCTGCCCGACGATGCGCTCGCCGGCGGGAGTCATCGTCACATCGTTGGTACGGCGCTCGAATATTTGCGTGCCCAATTCGTCTTCGAGCTTCTTGATCGCCACCGATAAGGTGGGTTGGCTGACGAAGCAGGCCTCGGCCGCACGGCCAAAGTGCCGCTCGCGGGCAACCGCAACGACATAGCGGAGCTCGGTCAGTGTCATTGGGTCGAATTCATGCGGTGAGGAATTCGTGCGAGCCTGCGTACCAGCGCTGTACGTGTTGTTGCGCCAGCGCCGGGCTTTCTGCGAGCAATTCGACCGCAGCCGCGCGCGCTTGTTCGACCAGCTGTGCATCGCGTTGCAGGTCGGCAAAGCGCAGCAGCGGCAAACCTGACTGCTTCGCTCCCAGGAACTCGCCTGGCCCGCGCATCAACAAGTCCCGGCGCGCGATCTCGAAGCCATCGTTGGTTTCGTAGATCACTTTCAAACGCTCCCGCGCCGGCTCGGACAGCGGCTCATCGAACAGAAGAATGCAAAAACTCTGATCGCCGCCCCGACCGACCCGACCGCGCAGCTGGTGCAATTGAGCGAGGCCAAAACGCTCCGCGTGTTCGATCACCATCAGTGTCGCGTTCGGCACGTCGACGCCGACTTCAATCACAGTCGTGGCGACCAGCACGTCGAGCTGGCGTTGCTCGAAGCGCTGCATCACTTCGGTTTTGGTCGCCGGCGGCAGCTGCCCGTGCAGCAACCCGATCCGCAAGTTAGGCAGCATCTGCCTGATCTGCTCAAACGTTTCCGTAGCTGCAGCAACTTCGATGACTTCACTCGATTCGATCAGCGGGCATACCCAGTACGACTGCCGGCCCGCCGCGACGTCGGCGCGTATCCGCTGCATCACTTCCTCGCGCCGTCGGGTTGAGATGAGCTTGGTGGCAACAGGCCTCCGGCCCGGCGGCATCTCGTCGATGACGGACACGTCGAGATCGGCCAGATAGCTCATCGCCAACGTGCGCGGAATCGGCGTCGCAGAGAGCATCAGCAGATGCGGTGCGTTGCCATCTGCACCGCCGCGCAGCGCCAGACGTTGTGCGACACCGAAGCGGTGTTGCTCATCGACGATTGCCAGCCCCAATTTAGTGAATGCGACGGCGTCCTGAATCAACGCGTGCGTCCCGACAATCAACTGTGCACGACCGCTCGCGATGGATTCGTGCGCTGCCCGCTTCGCTGCGGGCGCCAAGCGTCCCGTCAGCCACTCGATTCGTACTCCGATCGGTGACAACCATTCGGCGACCTTGCGGAAGTGTTGCTCGGCCAGAATCTCCGTCGGCGCCATCAGCGCAGCCTGAAATCCGTTTTCGATCGCGCGCGCGGCGGCCAGCGCTGCGATCACCGTCTTGCCGCTGCCGACATCGCCTTGTAACAGGCGATGCATCGGCTGCGTCCGCCTCATATCGCGCTCTATCTCGCTCCACACGTTCTGTTGGGCGCCGGTCAAACTGAAGGGCAGCTCCGCATAGAGTTTCGCGCTGATCGCGCCATCCACCGCCAGCGGCTGCGCGCGGCGGCCGGCGCGCGCTTCGCGTGCCGCGCGCAGCGCAAGCTGCTGCGCCAGCAGCTCGTCGAACATCAACCGGCGCCACGCCGGATCGGTCCGCTGCTGAAGAGCAAGCGCATCGACGTCGGGCGGCGGCCGATGCAGGCGCTCGATCGAATCTTTGAGCCCATCCAATCGGTGACGTGCGCGCATGTCGAAAGGCAATATGTCATCGATGTCGACATCGCGCAGTGCCCGATCGATCCGCTTGCGCAGCCACGATTGCGGCACGCCTTCGGGCGATGGGTACACGGGCGTCAGCGACCTTGCCAGCGGGTTGCGGCTGTCGCACGCTCGCACGCGCGGATGAATCATTTCATCGCCCGCCAATCCGCCGCGCACCAGGCCAAAGATTCGAAATCGACGGCCTACCGCCATCTGTTTGATTTGCGACGAATAGAAGTTCAGAAAGCGCAACATCAGTTGGCCCGTGTCGTCACGCACGGTAACCCTCAATTGCCGTTTCCCGCGATACACGACATCCGCCGATACGACTTCGGCTTCCACCTGCAATTCGTGTCCCGCGATCAAGTCTGCGATCGGCGTAATCCGCGTTTCGTCTTCGTAGCGAAAGGGCAGGTGCAAAACGAAATGCCAATCCGATGTCAGGCCCGCGCGCGCAAGCCGCGCTGCAATGGTGTTGCTCGGTGCAGCGCTTGCATCACGAGTGCGAGGTTTGCGGGCAGCCAACGGCTACAAAACCAGAATCGCTTCGACCTCGAACTGCGCGCCTCGCGGCAAACTCGCAACGCCGACGGTGGAGCGCGCCGGATACGGCTTGGGCACCAGCTCCCCCATAATCGCGTTGGCTTTTGCGAACTGTCCAAGATCGGTCAAGAACAGCGTGAACTTCACTGCGTTGGCCAGTGACCCGCCGCTCGCCTTCGCCACCGCCGCCAGGTTCCTGAATGCCTGCCGAACCTGCGCCTCGAAGTCCTGTGCCAGCTCGCCGCTCTCTGGAACCAGGCCGATCTGGCCTGAAGTGAAAACCACTAGCCCGGTCTTGACCGCTTGTGAGTACGGCCCGATCGCCGCCGGCGCGCCCGGAGTCGAAACGATTTCCTTGTTCATGCGAGATCCCTGCTGCACGGTGAACGAAGCGGCGAGTCTAGCGGCGCGCCGGAGATGCGTACGATCGCAGTTCAGAGAATGCGAGGCTCCGGCTCCAATTCGATACTGAAGCGCGCCCGAACGGCGTCCTGCACCTCGCGCGCCAGCGTGAGAATTTCTGTGCCGCTCGCGCCGCCTAGGTTGACCAGCACCAGTGCTTGCTTGTCGTAAACGGCCGCACGGCCGCGCACGGCACCCTTGAGCCCGCACGCGTCGATGAGCCAGCCGGCGGCCAGTTTGTAGCGGCCCCCGCCGATGTCGTAGCTAACCAGCGATGGATGACGCTCGATCAGCGCCGATCTTTGCGCGCGCGATATCACCGGGTTCTTGAAAAAGCTGCCCGCGTTTCCCACACGCGTCGGGTCAGGCAGCTTGCGGCGCCGAATCGCGACCACCGCATCGAATACGTCGCGCGGTTGCGGCTGCGGGATGTTCCGATCGCGCAGCTCGTTTTCGACATCGGTGTAGCCAATCACCGGCTCCCACCGCCGAGGCAACGCGAAGGTGACGTTGACGATCAGACGTGGCTGGGCTTCGTGCTTGAACGCGCTGTCGCGATAACCGAACTGGCAGTCGTCGGCAGTTAACGTCTGCAACGTTTGATTCGCAAAATTCCACGCCTGCAAGCTATGGAACCGCTCGGCGAGCTCAACGCCGTACGCGCCAATATTCTGGATCGGCGCCGCGCCCACCGAGCCCGGAATCAAGGCCAGGTTTTCCAGGCCCGGCACGTCGTAGTCGATCAACCGCTCGACGAGCGCATGCCAGTTCTCACCAGCGCCGACTTGCACCCGCCAGCGCGCACCGTCGTCGTCGGCTCGCTGCACGCCGGAGATTTCGATCTTCAGTACACAGCCGTCGAAGTTCTGCGTGAACAGCACATTGCTGCCGCCACCCAATAGCAGCAGCGGCATTCCGATAACTCGACGGTCGGCCAGCACGCGCTGCAGATCTTCAAGCGACCGAACGCGCGCATAGAGAGCCGCGTTCGCGTCGATGCCGAACGTATTGAACGGCCGCAGCGAAACGTCGCGCTCGATCAGGCCATCTGCCAGAACTTTCATGCTGCGAGTCTAGTGTCCCTAGGCCGATACACTTGCCTCGTCCTTTCGGAGATCCGCCATGCCGTCATTCGACGTCGTCTGCAAACCCAACATGATCGAAGTTCGCAATGCGATCGATCAGGCCAACAAGGAGATCGCGAACCGCTTCGACTTCAAGGGCTCAGACGCGCGCTTCGAACATAAGGAATTCGAACTGACTGCGTACGGCGACGACGAGTTCAAGCTGGGGCAAGTACGTGACGTGTTGGCCACCAAGATGGCGAAACGAGGAGTCGACGCCCGGCTTTTGGAGTACGAGAAGCCGGAGAAGATTTCGGGCGACAAGCTCAAGCAGCCGATCAAGATCAAAAACGGCATCGAGCAAACGCTGGCCAAGAAGATCGTCGCGCTGGTCAAGGAGGGCAAGCTCAAGGTGACCGCGAGCATCCAGGGCGACGCGGTGCGGATCAGCGGGGCGAAGAAGGACGCACTGCAGGAATGCATTGCGCTGCTGCGCGCGCAAGTGACTGAATTACCACTGACTTTTGAAAACTTTCGGGAATAGGTATCTCTCGATGGGCGGATTGCCCTGCGAAATCGACCGGCCGTCGGCCGCGTTTTGTCATCCGGACGGATTACCTTTAGCCTCCCGCCGCAATGCGAACCACGCCTTCTCGCTTTACTGCTTTCGTCGCTTCGGTCGATCCCAATCTGGAAGGGCGACCGGCTTCGAGCCCGCTGCAGCCCATGCTGGCGACGGCTCCAGCCGATGAGACTTCGCTATCGGTTCTGGAGAGACGCCATCCCGCAGTCATTCAAACCCTGCGCCTGCTGTGGGGCTATCCGGAACTGAATCAGTACTTTGAAAAGGTCTACAGCGGCCGCGATTCCTCGTTGAACCTTGCGCCCGACGCAATGGCCGAGTTGATGGTGCTGGCCGGTGTGCATCAAAGAATCTGCCCGCATCGACCGGCGGCGCGAATCGAAGACCTGTACGGAGCCGGCCGCTGGTCGGAGCCCTGGAAACCGGCGCGGCTCAGGCGTTAGTCGAAGTTCGTCAGCGGCGCAGTCCCTGACTCCAGCGCCGATAGAGCCGATCCGCTAGACAGCTCATATTCCGAGTCCGCTGCTCGACGTTTAGAACGATCTCTTCCGCGCGTTGCACTCCCGTGCCGCGCTGGCGTTCGAACGCTTCGTCGACTTCGTCGATGCCAGCGGGATCGCTGACCCATGCGTTGACGAGCTGTGGTGTCATCTCGACGTGGAACTGCATGCCCAGGTGGACGTACGGGTTCCGCTGAACGACGAAAGCCTGGTTGGCGCACCAGCGATTCGTCAGGAAGCGTCGCGCGCCAGGCGGCAGTGCGAACGTATCTTCGTGCCATTGAAACAGTTCGAACGATGGCTCATCGCCAATCCAGTCGCGTGCGATCGCTGGATCGTCGACCTCGACTCGGCTCCATCCAATTTCCTTAATTGCATTGCGCGTCACTTGCGCCCCGCAAGCCCTTGCGAGAAGTTGACCACCCAGGCAATGACCGATGACCGGTACGCCGATCCGATCGGCGTCGCGCATCAGCGCGAGTTCTTCGTCGATCCACGGCAGCTCGTCATTGACACTCATGCTGCCACCCATCGAACAGATGCCGGCGTACGGCTCTGCGGAGTCTGGTATCGGATCGCCGGCGAACACACGCACCGTTTGATACGGCAGATTTTGTGTCGACAAAAAGTGTGCGAAGTGCCCCGCTCCGGCGTCGGCTTCATGCTGCACGATGACGATCGGCTTCATCGGCGCATGCCGAGAGTGCTAAGCCGCCGACTGCACGTAGCGCACTCTGTGCGTCAGCTCAGGGAATCGCGCACGGATTGCAGCAGCGATGCCCGCCAAATCGAGTCCGCACTCTTGTAGCAGCGCGGCGGGATCGCCATGATCGACAAAGCGATCCGGCATCCCCAGCCGCAGCACCGGTACTTCAAGACCCTGCGCGGCGAGCGACTCGAGACATGCGCTGCCGGCGCCGCCGGCAATGACGTTTTCCTCGAGGGTAACCAGCGCATCGTGCGTGCGGCCAGCCGCGCCACCAGCTCATCGTCCAACGGCTTCACGAAGCGCATGTTGGCCACTGTGGCATCGAATTGCTCGGCCGCCGCCAGGGCGGCAGGAACCATCGAGCCGAAGGCGAGCAGTGCGATCCGGCGGCCGGACGCGGCGTTCGAGCTGCGCCTCACTTCGCCACGGCCGATCGGCAGCTCGCTCAGTGCCTGCTCGATCGCAACGCCCGGCCCCGTTCCGCGCGGATACCGAACCGCGGCCGGGCCGTCGTGCCTGAACGCGGTGGTCAGCATCTGACGGCATTCGTTCTCATCGGACGCCGCCATCACGATTGCATTCGGCAAGCACCGCAGGTAGCTGAGGTCGAACGCGCCGTGATGTGTGGCGCCGTCGGAACCCACCAGACCACCGCGATCGAGCGCGAACACGACCGGCAAGTTCTGAATGCAGACGTCGTGAATCAACTGGTCGTACGCGCGCTGCAGGAACGTCGAGTAAATCGCGACGACCGGCTTCATCCCATCGCACGCAAGGCCCGCCGCAAAAGTGACGGCGTGCTGCTCGGCAATGCCGACATCAAAGTATCGGTCCGCATACTCCTGCTCGAAGCGCACCAGGCCGGAGCCTTCGCGCATCGCCGGTGTGATGCCGACCAATCGCGCATCGAGGGCGGCCATGTCGCACAGCCAATCGCCGAAAATCCGCGTGTAAGTCGGCTTCGTCGGCGAAGCCGCCGTGAAACCTACGTTCGGATCGAACTTCGTCGGCCCGTGATACAGCACCGGATCGGCCTCGGCGAGCTTGTAGCCTTGGCCCTTTTTCGTAACGACATGCAGGAACTGCGGGCCGCTCAACTGCTCACCGAGCTGCTTCAGGTTCTGCAGTGTCGGAATCAAGGAATCGAGATCGTGCCCATCAATCGGGCCGATGTAATTGAAGCCGAATTCCTCAAACAGCGTACCGGGCACCACCATCCCTTTCGCATGCTCCTCGAACTTCTTGGCCAGCTCGAACACCGGCGGGAAGCTTTCAGCACGTGTTTGCCAGCCTGCTTCGCGGTCGCGTAAAACTTGCCACTCATCAAGCGCGCGAGATACCGATTCAACCCGCCGACCGCCGGCGAAATCGACATGTCGTTGTCATTCAGGATCACGAGCAGGCGCACGTTTTCGGTCACGCCGGCGTTGTTCAGCGCTTCGAACGCCATTCCCGCGCTCATCGCACCGTCGCCAATCACGGCGATCGAGTGACGCGCTATTTCTGATTGCGCGCCGCCACCGCCATTCCGAGTGCGGCCGAGATCGAGGTCGACGAATGCGCGGTGCCGAAGGTGTCGTACTCGCTTTCCTCTCGGCGCGGGAAACCCGATATGCCGCCGTGCTGCCGCAGCCGTCCCATTCTGCTCGCGTCGCCCGGTCAGGATCTTGTGCGGATAGGTCTGGTGGCCGACATCCCAGACGATGCGATCCTCCGGGGTATTGAACACGTAGTGCAGCGCAATCGTCAATTCGACGGTGCCCAGGTTCGAACTCAGATGGCCTCCGGTCTTCGAAACCGACTCGATCACATAAGCACGTAGTTCGTCGGCGAGTTGCGGCAGCTGCGCGCGTTCGAGTACGCGCAGATCCGCCGGCGAGTTGATCGTGTCAAGAAGTTCCATGGGTCCTGATGCGCAGATCAGCTCTTGCGGCAGACGACGAAATCGGCCAGTTCTCGCAAACGCTGTGCGCTGTTGCCGAGCCCGTCGATCGCCTGCAGTGCCTGCGCCCGCAAGCGCAAAGACCAGGCGCGAGCCGCCGGCGCGCCGAGCAGCGATACATACGTCGGCTTACGATGCTCGGCGTCCTTCCCCGCCGTCTTGCCAAGCTCGGCGGTGCTCGCCTCGACGTCCAAACAGTCATCGACGATCTGAAACGCCAGCCCAATGGCCTCGCCGTAACGCGCAAGCGCCTCGCGCGTGCACTCGGTCAGCAACGAGGCACGGCCTGATAGTGCGCCCATCAGCACGGCAGCTTTCATCAACGCGCCAGTTTTCATCCGATGCATGCGCTCCAGTTCGGCGATGGTCGGTGTCGTGCCAACGGCGGCCAGATCGATCGCCTGTCCGCCGCACATGCCCTCGGTCGAAGAGGCATGGGCAAGCTCGCGTATCAGAGCAGCGGTTTGCAAAGCGGGCAACCCGCCGTCTGCGATGACCTTGAACGCCTCCGCCTGCAACGCATCGCCGGCGAGCATGGCGGTGGCCTCATCGAACTCGACGTGCACGGTGGGCTTGCCCCGCCGCAAAACGTCGTTGTCCATGCACGGCAGGTCATCGTGCACCAGTGAATACGCGTGCACGAATTCGACGGCCAGCGCAGCGCGGTCGAGCGCATCGCTTTCAGCTTGGGTGACATCGCCCGCGGCGAACACCAGCAGCGGCCGCACCCGCTTGCCGCCGTTGAGCACCGCGTAACGCATCGCCTGGTGCAACCGCGAAGGCACGTCCTCAACACTCGGCAGCACGCGTTGAGCCGCGTTTTCAAACCGCGTTCCGCTGTCCGTTATCCAAAGCTCGAATGGCGCTGCCAAAGACGGCGGCTGTACTGCGGCAGCAAATGTCATTCGGACTCACTCGAGTCGACTTTGGCGCGCAGCTCGGAAATATCGAGCGGCTTCAGCAAATCGCCTTCGAGCCGCTTGATCTCCTGCTCGGCGTTGGCCAGCTTGCCCTGGCAAAACCGCGCCAGCTCAGCACCACGCCGATACGCGGCGATCGAATCTTCGAGCGACAATTGCCCCGATTCCATGCGGCGCACCAGCGCATCGAGCTCGTCAAGCGCCTGCTCGAATCCGATCGGCTCGACCGAATCTTTCGAAGAATCTATCGAACTCAGCGGCGCCGCGGCAGAGGTTGTTTTCATCGGATCCGATTCTAGTGCAGGTGTGCATTTAGAATTCTTGCCGATGAGCACCCTTGAATCGCCGAACATGCTGGTCAGCGCCGAGCAATTGCGCGCTCATTTGGACGATGCGCGCTGGTGCATCGTCGATGTGCGGCACGATCTGTTCGACGCTGAAGCCGGCATTCGCGCGTATCAGGCAGGCCACATCCCGGGTGCGATCTTTGCGGGGATCGATACTCAGTTGTCCGGCAAGAAGACCGGTTTCAACGGCCGGCATCCGCTGCCGCGCCGGGACGATCTGGTTGAGACTTTTCGCCACTGGGGTATCAACGGCGATACGCAAATCGTTGCCTACGACGCGCAGGGCGGGCAATTTGCTTCACGGCTTTGGTGGCTCGCTCGCTGGCTGGGCCACGAGCGTGCCGCGCTGCTCGACGGCGGATGGCCAAAGTGGCTGAGCGCGACGCAGTCGTCCAGCCAGGACGTGCCGAAAAAAGCGCGCGGAAACTTCACCGCACGCGCTTCAATGATGCCGCTGGCGACCGTGGATGAGGTATTGAAGTCGCTTGATAGCGGAGATCGCATGCTGCTCGACGCGCGCACCGCGGAACGGTATCGCGGCGAGCAGGAGCCGATCGACCCGGTGGCTGGACACATTCCCGGTGCACGCAATCGGCCGTGGCAGCAGAATCTGAATCCGGATCAGACCTTCAAGTCAGTGCGCGAGCTGCGTTCCGAGTTCACCGCGCTGCTCGACCAGCGCACACCCGATCAGGTCACGCATCAGTGCGGTTCAGGCGTAACCGCGTGCCACAGCGTGTTCGCGATGGAACTCGCCGCGCTGCCCGGATCCGCGCTCTATGGCGGTTCGTGGAGCGAGTGGATTGCCGACCCGGCAAGGCCCGTTGCGATCCGATCAGGTCCGAGCGGATAACTGGCTAGTGCAAGCCGCTGGTGGCCATACCGGCAATCAACACACCGAGCAAGACCAGTCCGACTTCGGGCAAGGATTGCGCGAGCGACGAACGCCGCATCATTTCCGGCAGCAGGTCCGACAACGCGATGTAAACGAAGCTGGCCGCGGCCACCGCCAGCGCGTACGGCAACAGCGATTCCATCGTTTCGAGCACGAAATAGCCGATCACTCCACCCGCCACTGCCGACAATCCCGATATCAGGTTGAACATGAACGCGCGCCGCCGCGTAAAGCCCGCGTTCAACAGAATCATGAAGTCGCCTATTTCGTGCGGAATCTCGTGCGCCATCACCGCCAGCGTTGCAATCACTCCAAGTTGCGTATCAACCAGGAACGCACTCGCGATCACTACCCCGTCGGCGAAATTGTGAAACGCATCGCCGACCAGGATCGGCAGACCGCCGCGACCTGCTTCGTGCGCGTCATGGCCGTGATGATGCCGATGGGGATCGCCCTCGTGATGATGGGTGTGATGAATCAACGACAGTTTTTCGAGCAGGAAGAAGCCCAATATGCCAGCCAGAATGACCCATCCGAGTGCGAACGGATCGGCTTCGCTGTCGAACGCTTCTGGCAAGAGATGAGTGACCGCAGTGGCAAGTAGCAGCCCGGCCGATACCGGCACTAGCTTGTCGATCAGCCTGCCCAGGTAGCGAAAGCTCAACCACGCGGCGAGCCCGACGGAAAGCAGCGTCGACAGCAAATTCGCGAGAACGATATAACCGAGCGTCATTTTCAGTCACACAATGAAAGCAAAGGGGCGCACGATCGTGCGCCCCACACATTGCTCGTTCAGCGTAGCAGCGCTGTCAAGCTTTCGCCTTACGACAAATACTGCTTGAACCACACCGTCAGCCGCTTCCAGCCGTCGTCGGCCGCTTCCTTGCGATAGCTCGGACGGTAATCGGCAAAAAACGCGTGCGGCGTGTTCGGAAAAATCACCATCTCTGAGCGAGTGTTGCCGGCAGCCTTCAACGCCGCACCGAATTTTTCAACCGTGTCATTCGGAATGCCACCGTCTGCGCCACCGTAGAGTCCAAGTACCGGCGCCTTGATCCGACTTGCAATCTCCAATGCCGTCTTATCCCCGGCGTGGTACGAACGTGCCGTTGGACCGTACCACGCTACGCCCGACGCCAGACTCGGATTGTGCGCGCCGTACATATGAACAATGCGTCCGCCCCAGCAGAACCCGGTGATGCCCAGCTTGCCGCCGCCGCCATTTTTCGCCGCCCACGCGGCTGCTGCGTCCAGATCGGCCATCACTTGCGCGTCCGGAACTTTGCTGACGACTTCCTTCATCAGGGCGCCGGTGTCTGTGTACTTGGCCGGATCGCCCTGTCGCGCGTACAGCTCGGGCGCGACCGCCAGGTAGCCCTGCTTCGCCAGACGACGTGCTACATCCCTGATGTGCTCGTGCACACCAAAGACCTCTTGCACGACGAGCACCGTGGCCAGGCCGGTCTTGCCCTCAGGCATCGCGCGATAGGCCGGCATCTTGCCGTCCTTGGTCGGGATCTGTACTTCGCCGGTCTTCAGGCCTTGAGTATCGGTAGTGATCATGGTCTGAGCGGAAACGGGAAGTACGGCGGCGGCGAAGCGCGCGCCGTAGGTTTGCACAAAACCGCGACTCGTGACGTAAAACGGCGACTGCAAGCTATTCAGCTCCTCGGCCGCGTCGCGCACAATCGAATCCAAGGGATGTTTCCTGTGCCGAGAGAGAAAAGCAGTATATCGGCGCAACGAGTCAGGCTCGCAGACTGAATCAATGCGCCTGATCCCAATTGTTACCGACGCCCAGTTCAGTCAACAGCGGCACGCGCAGATCGGCAACACGCGACATCAGTTCCGGGATCCTGAGTTTGACGACTTCGATCTCGTCGTCAGGCACTTCGAACACCAGTTCGTCGTGCACTTGCATGACCAGCCGCGTTTCGAGTTGTTCGGCGTTGATCCACTTCGAAACCGCAATCATCGCAAGCTTTATCAGATCGGCAGCAGTCCCCTGCATCGGCGCGTTGATCGCCGCGCGTTCGGCGCCGGCGCGGCGCGGCCCATTCGGCGAATTGATCTCGGGTAGCCACAAACGCCGACCGAATACCGTTTCCACGTAACCTTGGCGCTTGGCCAGCGCGCGCGTCGATTCCATGTACTTCGCCACGCCCGGAAAGCGCGTGAAGTAGCGATCGATGATGACCTTGGCCGCATCGCGCTCGATGCCGAGATTTGAAGCCACGCCGAACGCGCTCATCCCGTACATCAAACCGAAGTTGATTACCTTGATGTAGCTGCGTTGCTGGCTTGTGACCTCGGACAGCGGCACCGCAAAAACTTCGGAAGCCGTCGCGCGGTGAATGTCCTCGCCCTTTCCGAAGGCGTCAAGCAAGCCCATGTCCCCCGAGATGTGCGCCATGATGCGCAGCTCGATCTGCGAATAATCCGCCGAGATGATCCGGTGGCCAGGCGGCGCAATGAATGCCTCGCGAATGCGCCTGCCCTCCGCGGTGCGAATCGGTATGTTCTGCAGATTGGGATCGCTGGAAGACAGACGCCCGGTCACGGCGATTGCCTGGCCGTAGCTGGTATGCACTCGGCCGTCGCGATCGGCAGTTAGCGGCAGCTTGTCGCAATAGGTCGACTTCAGCTTCGATAGCCCGCGGTGCTCGAGCAATAGCTTCGGCAGCGGATAGTCCAGCGCAAGTTTTTCGAGCACTTCTTCGTCGGTCGATGGCGTACCGCTGGCCGTCTTCTTTAGCACCGGCAGCGCCAGCTTGCCGAACAGAATCTCGCCGATCTGCTTCGGGCTGCCGAGGTTGAACGGCTGACCCGCCAGCTCGTGCGACGTCGCTTCAAGCTGCGCGATGCGCGCACCGAGCTCGCGGCTCTGCGCATCCAGTTTCGCCCGATCGATCAGTACGCCGGTGCGCTCCATCTCGAACAGCACCTGCGCAGTCGGCAGCTCGATCTGCTCGTAAATGAAGCGCAGCTTTTCGTCGGGCTCAATGCGTGGCCATAGCGTGTCGTGCAGAGCGCGCGTGACTTCAGCGTCTTCGCCCGCGTATTCCGTTGCGCGGTCGATAGCCACTTCATCGAAACACAACTGATTGACACCCTTGCCGCACACTTCAACGTAAGTCAGCGTCTTGCGGCTCAGATGCCGTTCGGCCAAGGAGTCGAGATCGTGATTGCGGTGCGGCTCCAGCACATACGATTGCAGCTGCGTGTCGTGCGCAATGCCCGCCAGCCGAATGCCGTGGTTCGCAAACGCGTGCATCTGATACTTCATGTTGTGCCCGAGCTTGCGCTGATGCGGGCTTTCGAGCCAAGGGCGAAACTGCTCGAGCACGTCATCGAACGGTAACTGCTTCGGGGCGCCGGCATAGCGATGCGCGAGCGGGACATAGCACGCACTTAGCAATTCGACCGATAGCGACGTCCCCACCAGCCTCGCCGCAATCGGGTCGAGCGACGTCGTCTCTGTATCGATCGAAGTCAGATCCGCCGAGCCGATTTTCGCCAGCCATGCCTCGAGCTGCTCGTAAGACAGCACAGTTTCGTATTCGACATGGGGCCGCGCTTGTGCCGACGGTGACACCTCACGATTGCCCGCACCGGCGGTCATAGGCGCCGGTACGACGGCATTGTCGAGCTCGCGCAACCAGGGTTTGAACTCGTAGCGCGTGTAAAGCTCGCGCAACATTTCTACGTGCTGAGGCCGCACGGCAAGAGCGTCGATCGACTCGAAGTCGTGGCCGAGATCGCAGTCGTCGCGAATCGTCACCAGCTTGCGCGCTGTCGGCAGCCACGGCAGTGCCTTGCGCAGGTTCTCGCCGACCGCGCCCTTGACCGCCTGCGCATTTGCGATCAACTGATCGAGCGACCCGTATTCGTGCAGCCACTTGGCCGCGGTCTTCGGCCCGACCTTGTCGACGCCGGGCACGTTGTCAACGCTATCGCCGACCAAAGTCAGATAGTCGACGATGCGGCTCGGCGGAACGCCGAATTTGCGTTCAACCCCTGCGATGTCGAGCGTTTCGTTGCTCATCGTATTCACCAGAGACACGTGCTCGTTGACAAGCTGCGCCAGGTCCTTGTCGCTGGTCGAGACGACCGTCTGAAATTGCTGCTCGCGGGCGCGCCGCGCGAGCGTCGCAATCACGTCGTCGGCTTCGATCCCTTCGATTTGAATGATGGGCCAGCCGAGCGCGCGCACGGCTTCGTGAATCGGCCCGATCTGCAGGCCCAGATCGTCCGGCATTGCCGTCCGATTCGCCTTGTATTCGGAAAACAGGTCGTCGCGAAACGTCCTACCCTTGGCGTCGAAAACGCACGCCAGATGCTCGGCTTCGACCTGCTGCCGCAGTACGTGCAACATCGAAATGAAGCCGCGAATCGCACCGGTCGGCTCGCCACTCGATGTGCGCAGATCCGGGAGTGCATGGTATGCGCGGTATAAGTAGCTGGACCCGTCGACCAGCAGCAGCGTTTTCACGTGTTCGTCAGGTTGTGCAATGAATCAGGAGAACGCAGTGCTCGATCATCGAAAAAACATCCCGAGCCTTCGCGCAGTGACCATGCCGGAGCGCGCTACTGCCCAGAAGGCGCGCGAATCGTGGCACTTGTGGGGAATTATTTCAGAGTTTGTCGAAGCGACCGAACGGCTGTCGGAGATTCGTCCCGCGGTCTCGATTTTCGGCAGCGCCCGCTCGACACCGGAAACGCCGATGTATCAAATGACGATCGAGATCGCGCGCAAGTTATCGGACGCGGGCTTTGCGGTCATCAGCGGCGGTGGGCCGGGGATCATGGAGGCTGCCAACCGCGGCGCCTACGAAGGCACTTCGCCGTCAGTCGGGCTCAACATCGAATTGCCGTTCGAGCAGTGCGGCAATGCCTACCAGGACATTTCACTGCGCTTTCGCCATTTTTTCGCGCGCAAGGTCGCCTTCGTCAAGTATGCCGCGGCGTATGTTGTGCTGCCGGGCGGGTTTGGCACGGTCGATGAGCTGTCGGAGGCGCTGACGCTGATGCAGACCGGCAAGGGCAGATCGATGCCGCTCGTGCTCGTCGGATCACGCTTTTGGAGCGGGCTGATCGACTGGATGCGCGACACGCTGGTCGCCGAAGGCATGATCGCTGCTGGCGATCTAGACCTGATGACGATCGTCGACACCAGCGATGCGGTCGTCAACACGATTTTCGATTTCTACGACGCTCGTGGGTTTGCGCAAACGGCGAGCGAGCGCGAGCAGATGCTTTATCTATAGAATTTGCGCACGACTGTGAGGCTGTAGATGAAGACCGCTTTGTTTGCTATGTGGTTGGCTATGTTGCTGGCGTGGGTGCCGCGTGCTTTTGCGCAGGCGTCCGTCGCCCCTCCTCCACCACCGTTGCCGGCATCGACCGAAACCAAAGCGGCCAAGCCGGCGCCGACCAAGCCGCGCCGAGCGATCGAGTTGTCTCCGGCCGAACGCGAAGCGATCGATGCGCGCGAATTGAAGGCGGTGAAGCCGGCGAGCGTTGAAGAGGCGCTGCAGCCGAAGCCGGAGGATTTGAAGGTCGAGCGCGACGATTCCGCCAACTCCACTCGCATCGAGCAGCTGCGGACGTCGAATCGTGTGAGCGAGATCGTGGTCACCCCGGCAGGCACCTCGCGCAGCTACTCGATGACCAACCGCGAAGGACAGCAGCCGTTCGGTACCACACAAATGGCGCCCGGGTTATCGGTGCCGAACTTCTTCCGGTTTGAGTTCGGCCGCCCGGCACCGGCCCCATTGACGGCACCCGCACCGCCGGCCGGTCCCGTGAAACCTTCCAATTAATTTCGCGCGCGCGATGGCGGTGTTTACCGCGCTGTCGCGCGCCGAGGTCAGCACCTTTCTGAGCCAGTTTTCCCTTGGCACGCTGGTCGAGCTCGAGGGAATCCACACCGGGATCGAGAACACCAACTATTTCGTCACCACCGATCGCGGCCGGTATGTGCTGACGGTGTTCGAGCGTCTGACTGGCAAACAACTGCCGTTTTACCTGCAGTTGATGAAGCATCTTTCGCGCAAGGGCCTGCCGGTGCCCGAACCGCAGCCGACGCTGAGCGGAGCGCTCTTGGCCGAACTGAAGGGCAAGCCAGCAGCGCTGGTGACCAGGCTGCCCGGTAAAGCGACGACCGAACCGACCGCGGCGCAGTGCGCCAGCGTCGGCGATTTTCTCGCGCGGATGCATGTTGCCGGCCTGGACTTCGCACCATTTCAGCCGCATCTGCGTGGGATCGGGTGGTGGAAAAGCGCGGTTCCGGAGCTCGAGCCGCATGTTCCGCACGAGGTGATGAACACATTGGTGGAGGAGTTGATCCTTCAGGATTCGTTTTTTCGAAGCGCTCGCTTCGAGAAGCTACCCAACGGCCCGATCCATGCCGATCTGTTTCGCGACAACGTGCTGCTCGTGCACGAGGGAGAACACGACCGCATCGGCGGCGTCATCGACTTCTACTTCGCGGGTTGCTCGATCTGGCTGTTCGACCTGGCCATCACGATCAACGATTGGTGCATCGACCTGGCCACCGGCGAGTTCGACCTGGCGCGCGCGCATGCGCTGCTGAACGCGTACAGCGCAGTGCGGCCGTTGAGCGAGGACGAGCACGAATGCTGGCGCACGTCGCTGCGTGCCGCCGCGCTCCGATTCTGGATTTCTCGTCTATACGACTACTATCTGCCGCGACCCGCGCATCTGCTGACTCCGCACGATCCGACTCACTTCGAGCGCATCTTGAAGCGCCGAACCGTCGATGCGTTTTTGCCGTGGGTCACTCACTAAGGCGATACCGATGGGACTTGATGGTCATTAGAACGCTACCTGGGCGTGCCGGTTTGACCTGGCTGGCCGACGCTCTCAGGTTGTACCGCCGACAGCCGTTTGCCTTCACTTCATTGGTGATCCTGTACACGATCAGCGTTTCACTACTGGCGTACGTGCCGCTGGTCGGATTGCCGCTGGCGGCCGTGCTGATTCCGTTCGGCACGATTGGTCTGACGCTCGCAGGGCGCGATGCCGAACGCGGCACGATGCCGATGCCCATGCTGATGGTCGAGCCGTTTCGCGATCCGCAGCAGCGCAAAGCACTCGCTCGTCTGGGATTCGTCAACGCGGGCCTGGTACTGATGCTGGTGCTGCTCGTTTCATTTCTTGCAGCCGATGAGCTGGCCAACTGGAAGCTCGTGGATGGGCAACTCGACCGCGCCTCCGCCGGAGAAAACTTTCCATGGGACGCGATCGTCGCCGCGGCAATTGCTTACGTGCCGATTCTGATGCTCACGTGGTTTGCACCCCAATTGGTGGCGTGGCATGGCCAGCCTGTCGGCAAGGCGCTGTTCTTTTCATTCTTCGCGTGCTGGCGCAACCGCTGGCCTTTCTTGATGCTTGCGGCGGCATTGTTTGCGCTTTCATTTGGTGTCATTTTCGTGGTCACTCAGTTGCTGCAGATGTTCGGCGCGTCTCCGCAGCTGGTGTCGATGCTGTTCGCCCCGGTCGCGCTTATCCTGGTGAGCGTTGGTTACGCCACGCAGTACCCGATTTACCGCAGCCTGATTGAAACGCCTGCATGATCCGCCTCGAGTTGCACGTCGAGCTGAACTACGAAATCGACCAGTACGGTGCCGACTTCGTATTCAACATTCACGCCGCACAAACGCGAAGCCAGGTGATCGCCGCCGAGAATCTGGCGCTCAGTCAACCGATCGTTCCGCAGATGTACACCGACCCGACCACCGGCAACCGTTACATGCGCGTGCGCGCCGAGCCGGGTTCGCTGAAGCTGGCTTACTCGGCAACCGTCGATATGACGCATCACTGCGCTGACGCCGCGCAACTGGCGGAGGTGCCGATATCGCGGCTTCCACTCGAGGTGATCAGCTACATCTATCCGAGCCGCTACTGTCAGTCCGATCGGCTGTACAAGCTCGCGAATAATGAATTCGGGAGCTTGCTGCAGGGGTACAGCCGCGTCGAAGCGATTCGCAAGTGGGTCAATCGGCGCGTCAGCTTCAGGTCAAACACTTCCAATTCGAACACGTCGGCGGTCGATACGCTGATCGAGCAGGTCGGCGTGTGCCGTGACTTCACGCATCTGATGATTGCGCTATGCCGCGCGCTCAATATTCCCGCTCGATTCACGACCGGTACCGACTACGGCGCCGACCCCGTCCTTGGCCCGCCCGACTTTCACGCGTACGTCGAGGCTTACCTCGGCGACCGCTGGTACATCTTCGACCCTTCCGGCACGGCGATACCCATGGGCTTCGTACGCTTCGGAACCGGGCGCGACGCGGCCGACGTAGCGTTCGCGACGATCTTCGGCGGAGTCAGGCCGCAGGCGCCAATCATTCGCACCACCGCCATCGAGGACAGCTCGCACGGAATCGTGCGTCCGCATCACTGCTCGGAAGCGCTGTCGACTGACAGTGTCAATTGACGATCAGGGGTCACACGGTCGCGGCGCGCAAGCGTTGAGCGGAGCTGTCCTGCCTGGGCGTCGGGCACTAAAGTGCCAACCACTGCGGTACTCGCAACGCCGGCGCGAAATAAGGCTAAAGCGTTATTTCGCTTAACAGCCCCGGCGTTGCTCCGTTCCTCGGGCGACGCCCCGAAGGCAGGCCATCTCCGCCCAACGCTTGCGCTTGAGGCAATCCCACTTGTTGTGGGGAGAGGAAAAAAACACCTCGTGCGAGGCGGCGGTGTCGCGACAGCAGCGGCTGGCGCAGCTGCGCCGCCTTGGAGTCGTCGCCCGAGGAACGGAGCCAAGCCGGGGCTGTTGAGCGAAACAACGCTTTAGCCTTGTTTCGCGCCGGCTTGGCGAGTACCGCAGTGGTTGGCACGAAGTGCCCGACGGCGTAGGCAGCGCAGCTGCGCCAGCCGCTGCTGCTACCAAAGATTGCTCACCCGATCTTGATCTTTGGTCCTACGTCAGCTTCGCCACCGCCAACGACAGCCATTTCACCCCTTGCGGACCGAAGTTGATTTGCGCGCGCGCGTCATCGCCGTTGCCTTCGAGGTTGACCACCACACCTTCGCCGAAGCGCGCGTGATTAACTGACTGTCCGATGCGATAACCATGCGTGTGCTTCGTGCGAACGACCGAGGTCCTTATCGACGGTGCAAGGCCGGTGTCGTGCCATTGACCGAAGCGCCCGCCGGCGCTGGCCCGCACGCGCGGCGTTAGCCATTTGACCGCGGCTTCCGGCAGCTCTTCGATAAAACGCGACTTGATGCCGTAGCGAGTCTGACCGTGCAACATGCGGCTTTGCGCAAAACTGATGTACAGCCGCTGTTGCGCGCGCGTGATCGCCACGTACATCAGGCGCCGCTCTTCTTCGGGGCCACCCGGTTCGTTCATGCTGTTTTCGTGCGGGAACAGCCCTTCCTCGAGCCCGCCAATGAACACCGCGTAAAACTCGAGCCCTTTGGCCGAATGCACCGTCATCATCTGCAGCGCGTCTTGCCCAGCCTGGGCCTGGTTGTCCCCGGCTTCTAGCGACGCGTGGGACAGGAATCCCGCCAGCGGCGACAACTGCGCAGTATCCACATCGCTTTGCGCACCGGGAGTTTCGGCGGCGTAGCCTTCTTCCATCACAAAGGCCGCCGCAGCGTTCACCAATTCGTTCAAATTCTCGATCCGCTCGGCGCCTTCTTTTTCGGTCTGATAATGCGCGATCAACCCGCTACGCTGGATCACGGCGTCGACGATCTCGGACAACGGCAGTTCAGCGGTTTCGATGCGCAACGTGTCGATCAATCTGACGAACGCCGCGAGATTGGATCCTGCCTTGCCAGCTAGGGCGGCAACCGCTGCGTAAAGCGTTTGGCTACGCTCGCGCGCGGCGTCGCCCAGTTGCTCCAGGGTCCGGGCTCCAATCCCGCGCGGCGGAAAATTGACCACGCGCAGGAACGCGGTGTCGTCGGCCGGATTCTCGATCAGGCGCAGGTACGCCAGCGCGTGCTTGACTTCGGCGCGCTCGAAAAACCTTAATCCTCCGTAAACGCGATACGGAATCGCAGCATTGAACAATGCATGTTCGATGACGCGCGACTGCGCGTTCGACCGGTACAAAATGGCTAACTCGCCGCGCGCGCGGCCTTCAGCAATCAGGCTTTTCACTTCCTCGACCATCCAGGCCGCTTCGTAGCCGTCGGTCTGCGCTTCGTAAATGCGGACCGGTTCGCCCTCGCCCGCATCGGTCCACAAGTCCTTGCCGAGCCGGCGCTGATTGTTGGAGATCAGCGCATTGGCCGCGTTGAGAATGTGGCCGCCCGAGCGATAGTTCTGCTCGAGCTTGATCAGGTTTTGCACGCGGAACTCGCGCTCGAAGTCAGCCATGTTGCCGACGTTGGCGCCGCGAAACGCGTAGATCGAATTGTGCGTGCAGATGCCGTTGGCAACGAAGTTGTGCGAGTCCTCGACATCGAGGTCGTAGACGGTGCGCGCTTCGGGCTCGTGCAGCTCGACTTCACGCACGATGTCGTACCCGCCTTTCGCGTCGGCCACGGCCATGCCGGCACGCACGTATTGCGCCTGGATCAGGGGTAGATAGCCCTTCCCCAGCCGTGCACGCTGGATCAGCCGACCGCCCAGCACCACGCGCAGGCGAGTTGCGTCATCGGTCGCCGCGCCCAAGTCACGCCGCCAGAACTTGGCGGCCCAGCCGCCTTTGCCCTCCGTGATCGGCTTCATCACAAAGCCGGCTTCGACCGCTTTGCGCATCGCTGCTTCGTTGCACGTGCGCGCGTAAATCCGATGATCGGGTTTGTCACGCCGCGAATCGCTGCACATGCTGACGATGACATCACCTTCGTCGCCGAACGATGGCCGGCGGCGGTCATCCGGATGGTCGAACGCTAAGCCGCGATCGGCCAGCAGCCACTTGGCCGCACGCTCGGTGTTCAACTCGAAGAACTCGCGCGGCACCGCAGCCTCGCCTTTGCGTTTGCGTCCCGCAGTAAATGCGCGCATCGGGAGTCCGTACTTCAGAGAGAGCACCGCCAGGTCTTCCTGCGCTTCGACCGCACCTTCGTAGGTGCCGATGATCCAGATCTGCTCGCCGCCTTCTTTGCGCGCGCGGTAACGAAATCCCGGCGGCAGATACTTGCTATGCCTCGCTCGGCGATGACCGGACACGGCAAGCCGGTATCCCACTCCGGGCTTCATCATCATGTAGAGGAAAAATCGCGCCGGCATGTGGCCGACTGCATAGCCGGCGAAGTGCACGTGCTCGGGAGTCGTCGTCAGCGTTCTCCCTTTTTGCGTGCGTATCGTCACCATCTGTGTTTTCTCGGTGCGATAGTGCACGCGCCACACCCGCGATGAGCCCATCTTGCCGCCACCGACGCACGACTTCACCATGTTGCCGACGCGAATCTGCTCGACCAGCTTGACCGTGCCGTCGGCCATCGTCACTTCCGTGCCAGCCACGACGCATTGATCGTCGTCACCGACGGCGAAAATCGCGTTGTCTGCGCCCGCGAGCTGTTTCAGCCAGGCGTACTGCAGCCGGTTCGTATCCTGAAACTCGTCGACCAGGACGTGACGAAACCGCTTCTGATAGTGCTCGCGCAGCATCTCGTTTCGATCGAGAAGTTCATAGCATCGCAACAACAGCTCCGCGAAATCGACGACACCCTCGCGATTGCACTGCGCGTCGTATTGCGCGTACAACTCGACGAATTTACGGTTGTAATCGTCGTTTACCTCTACCGCATTCGCGCGCAGCCCGGCTTCCTTCGCACTGCTGATGAACATCTGCAGATTACGCGGCGGGTAGCGCTCGTCGTCGAGGTTATTCGCCTTCAACAGCCGCTTGATCGCACCGAGCTGATCCGCCTGATCGAGAATCTGGAAGGTCGACGGCAGCCCCGCGTCACGGTAGTGCGCGCGCAGCATTCGATTGCACAGCCCGTGAAACGTGCCAATCCACATGCCGCGCGTATTTATGGGCAGCATCGCAGACAGCCTCGTCATCATTTCCTTGGCTGCCTTGTTGGTGAACGTCACCGCCAGTACGCCCTGTGGCGATACCTGTCCGGTTTGAATCAGCCAAGCAATGCGTGTAGTAAGCACGCGCGTCTTGCCGCTACCCGCGCCAGCCAAGATGAGCGCTGATTGATTCGGCAGCGTGACCGCGGCGAGTTGCGGCTCGTTGAGATTGGCAAGCAAATTCATCGAGGCGCGAAGTCTAAGGGCAAGCCGCATGGTCAACACGTGGCCCATATAATCGTTCAATGAATCCGAGGTACGAACCGCAGGCAATCGAGGCCGACGCGCAGGCTCATTGGCGCGCGACGAACGCCTATCGTGCGGTCGAGCACGCGACCGATGCCAACGGCAAGCCGAAGCCCAAGTTCTACGTGTGCTCGATGTTGCCCTACCCGAGCGGCAAGCTGCACATGGGCCATGTTCGCAACTACACGCTTAACGACGTGCTGTATCGCGTGCAGCGGATGCGCGGCTACAACGTGATGACGCCGATGGGCTGGGATGCGTTCGGCCTGCCGTCGGAAAACGCGGCGATCGACAAGAAAGTGGCGCCGGCCGAGTGGACGTACGCCAACATCGCCGACATGAAGTCGCAAATGGAGCCGCTCGGGCTCGCCTTCGACTGGTCGCGCGAGGTAACAACGTGCAAGCCGGACTTTTATGTCTGGAATCAGTGGATGTTTTTGAAGATGCTCGAATCCGGCATCGCGTATCGCAAGACGCAGATCGTCAACTGGGACCCGGTCGATCAGACCGTGCTGGCCAACGAGCAGGTGATCGACGGCCGCGGTTGGCGATCGGACGCCGTCGTTGAGAAGCGCGAGATCCCGGGCTACTACCTCTCGATCACGAGGTACGCCGATGAGTTGCTCGAGGATCTCGAGCACCTCGACTGGCCGCCGCATGTGCGCGCGATGCAGGAAAGCTGGCTCGGCAAGAGCGTCGGCGTCAATTTCGGGTTTCCGTACACGCTGGACGGCGAGCAACACTTGTTGCGTGTCTTTACTACTCGCGCCGACACGATCATGGGTGCGACCTTCGTCGCGGTTGCCGCCGAGCACCCGCTCGCTACGCGGCTGGCACGTGACAAGCCGGTGCTGGCGGCGTTCATCGACGAATGCAAACGCAGCACAACGTCGGAGATCGACGTCGCGACGATGGAGAAGAAAGGCGTGCCGACCGGATTTTTCGTCGCGCATCCGCTATCGGGCGAGCAGGTGCCGGTCTGGATCAGCAACTACGTCCTGATGGGTTATGGCGAGGGCGCGGTGATGGGCGTGCCCGGCCACGACGAGCGCGACTTCGAGTTCGCGAGAAAGTACGGTTTGCCGATCAAGCAAGTGATCGCGGTGGCCCCGCACCTGGCTCCTGGCGACGGCGGCTGCAAGTTTTCAACCGACACCTGGCAGGCTTGGTTCTCGGACAAGGAACACGGCGCCTGCGTTAACTCGGGCAAGTATGACGGCCTGATGTATGACGCCGCGGTCGATGCGATCGCCAAGGACTTGAAAACGCTCGGCGTCGGCGACATACAAGTGCAGTGGCGTTTGCGCGATTGGGGCATCTCGCGCCAGCGCTACTGGGGCACGCCGATTCCGATCATTCACTGTACTGATTGCGGCGTTGTCCCCGTGCCGGAAAAGGATCTGCCGGTGGTGCTACCGGAACATCTGGTCCCGGACGGCACCGGTAATCCACTCGCCAAGTATGAGCCGTTCTTGAAGTGCGACTGCCCGCGCTGCGGCAAGGCCGCACGCCGCGAGACCGACACGATGGACACGTTCGTCGATTCGTCCTGGTACTACATGCGCTACTGCTCGCCGGACAACGCAAGTGCGATGGTCGATCAACGCAATGACTACTGGATGCCGATGGATCAGTACATCGGCGGCATCGAGCACGCAGTGCTGCACCTGCTGTATGCGCGTTTCTGGACCAAGGTGATGCGCGACATGGGACTCGTAAAGTTCGACGAGCCGTTCAAGCGCTTGTTCACGCAGGGGATGCTGACCGCAGAGTGTTACTACCGCGAAGACGCGGCCGGCAAGAAGCGCTGGTATTACCCGTCTGAGATCGACGTCGAGTACGACGATCGGGGCCGGCCCGTCACGGTCACCGCGGCCGAGGACGGTCGGCCCGTGTTCTACGGCGGCACCGAGAAAATGTCGAAGAGCAAGAACAATGTGGTGGAGCCGCGCGACATCATCGCGCGCTTCGGTGCCGACACCGCGCGCGCGTTCGTGATGTTCGCTGGGCCGCCCGACCAAAGCGCGCCGTGGTCGAGCTCGAGCGCCGACGGAACCCACCGCTTTCTGCGACGGCTGTGGAACTTCGGGGTCGAGCAGAGGCAGTCGATTGCGCCGGCAAGCACGGTCGATCGTGGCGCGCTGTCTGCGAATGATCAGCGGTTGCGGCGCGAGATGCACATGCACCTTAAGCAGGCCGATATTGACTACGGCCGCATGCACTACAACACGGTCGTTTCGGCGGCGATGAAAATGCTGAACGCCCTGGAGGAAGCGAGATCACGCAACGGCAGCCGACCCACGGCGAGTCCGTCCGTGACCAGCGAGGCACTCGGCATCCTGTTGCGCGTTCTATATCCGCTGGCACCGCACGTTACGCACGCACTGTGGAACGAGCTCGGTTACACGCACCAACACGGCGAGATCGTCGATGCGCCCTGGCCACAGGTGGATGAATCTGCGCTGATACAAGACGAAATGGAACTCGTGGTGCAAGTCAACGGCAAAGTGCGGGGCTCGATCCGCGTGCCGACGCACGCAGAAGATGCCGCGATCACCGCTACCGCGCTCGCCGATGCCAATGTGATCAGATTCGTCGAAGGGCGGCCGGTCAAATTTTCCAAGGTAGTGCGTCCGAAGCTTGTGACCATCGCGGTTTGATTCGATGAGCCGCGCATTGATCGCTGCCGCATTCGTACTGCTACTGGATGGGTGCGGGTTCCAGCTGCGAGGCTCGCAGACATTGCCGGTCGAGCGCCTTTATCTCGCGCTGCCGGTCAATTCGCCGATCGGCGCCGAGATTGCCCGCGTGGTCCGGTCATCGACCAACGCCAGCGTGGTGCCGGTTCGCAAGGACGCGCAGGCGATCGTCGAACTGCTGGCCGAACAGCGCGAGCGCGAAGTGCTGTCAATCAACGCGCAGGGGCGCGCACGCGAGTACCAGCTGCGCCTGCGCACGACGTTTCGCGTCGTCGATCAGGAGGGAATCGAGTTGATTGCACCGACGTCGCTGGTTGCGCGGCGCGACATCGCGTTCAACGAGTCCGAGTTGCTCGCGAAGGAATCCGAAGAAGCGCTGCTGTATCGCGACATGCAAAGCGATCTGGTACGGCAGATCGTCAACCGCCTGCAGGGAATTAAAGCAAGTGCAAGTTAGAAGCGATGCGCTCGCCGGAGTCCTGGCGCGTGCGCAGCGCGCGGGTTCGCTGCCCCCGATCTTCGTGGTCTCCAGCGACGAGGCGCTGCTCTCGCTCGAAGCTCAGGATGCGATTCGCTCGACTGCGCGCGGCATGGGCTACTCGGAGCGCGACGTGCTGAACGCCGACGCGCGCTTCGACTGGTCAAAGCTCGCCGAGGCGGCGCGAGGGCTGTCGCTGTTCGCGGACAAGAAGATCGTCGAGGTTCGTCTGCCGAGCGGCAAGCCCGGTGTCACCGGTGCCAAGGCGCTCGAAGCGCATGCGATGAACGCCATCGACGGTGTGACGACGATCGTCTCGGTGCCGCGGCTGGAAAGACGCGACCGGCAGGCGCGCTGGATCGAGGCGCTCGAACGTGCCGGCGTGATGGTCGACATCGAAACGATCGAGCGCGCGCAGCTGCCGCAATGGATCTCGCAGCGTCTTGCGAGACAACAGCAGAGCGCCAGCCGCGACGCGCTCGAATTCGTGGCCGACAAGGTCGAGGGCAATCTGCTGGCGGCTCATCAGGAAGTGTCCAAGCTGGCGCTGCTGTACCCCGCCGGCCAGTTGACGCTCGAGCAGGTCACCGACAGTGTGCTCAACGTGGCGCGCTACGACGTTTTTCAGTTGCCGATCGCGATGCTGAGCGGCGACGCGGCGCGCGTGCTTAAGACAATGGCCGGCCTCGAAGCCGAAGGCGAAGCGATTCCCCTCGTGCTGTGGGTGATCAGCGAGGAATTGCGAACGTTGTTAAGGGTCAAGGCGCACGTCGAAGCAGGCCGGCCGTTCTCCATCGCAGCACGTGAGAATCGCCTCTGGGGCCCGCGCGAAAGGTTGTTTGAACGCGCCCTTGCGCGCGTTTCGGCCGACGTGCTTGAAGCATCCCTGCTGCGTGCCGCACGGATCGACCGCATGGCTAAAGGTCTGCTTGCACCGCGAACCGATAGCAACGTGTGGCTAGAATTGACGGAGTTGGCGCTAAGCATCGCCAGCGCGCCCAGGAGCGTTGTTCAATGAATTCCGCGGTCGTCCGTTCGATCGAACCTGGCGATGACAATGACGTCGTAGCTCGTATGCAGCACATCGGCCGCGCTGCGCGCGGCGCGTCGGCCGCGATGTCGGCCGCGGATAGCGGCTTGAAAGACGGGGCGCTGCAGACTATCGCGAACATGTTGCGCGAGCATCGGCGTCGCGTCGAAGAGGCCAATGTTCTTGACCTGGAACGAGCGCTCAAAGCCGGTGTGCAAGCTTCATTGCTCGATCGCCTGACGCTGGACGAGGACGCGATCGAACAAATGGCCCTGGGTGTCGAACAAGTCGCGCGGCTTCCGGACCCGATCGGCGAGATCATCGAGTTGAAGCCACGACCGAGCGGCATCAAGGTCGGCCGCATGCGCGTGCCGCTGGGCGTGATCGCGATCGTCTACGAAAGCCGTCCGAACGTAACGGTCGATGCCGCGGCACTCTGCATCAAAAGCGGCAACTCAGCGATCCTGCGGGGCGGCTCGGAAGCGATCGAAAGCAACCGGGTGCTCGCGCGCATCGTGCGCGCAGCACTGGTTGAAGCCGGGCTACCCGCAGATGCGGTGCAGCTCGTCGATACGATCGACCGCGCCGCGGTCGGGGCGCTCGCGCAGATGACCGAGTACGTCGATCTACTGGTGCCGCGCGGTGGGCGTGGATTGATCGAGAGGCTGATGCGCGAGTCGCGCGTGCCGATGCTGAAACATCTGGACGGCATCTGCCATGTGTACATCGACGGCGCCGCCGATACCGACAAGGCGATTGCGATTGCAGACAACGCGAAGACGCAACGCTATGGGACGTGCAACACGATGGAGACTTTGCTCGTCGCGCGGAGCATCGCCTCGCAGGTATTGCCGGCGCTCGGCCGCATCTTCCAGGCGAAAGAGGTCGAGCTGCGCTGCTGTCCAGAATCACGCGAGATTCTGGAAGCCGCCGGTGTGACCGGCATCGTTGATGCGGTCGAAGAAGACTGGCGCACCGAATATCTGGCACCGATTCTGTCGATCTCGACGCTGCCCGGCGTCGACGAAGCGATCTTGCACATCAACACCTTCGGCAGTAAGCACACCGATGCGATCGTTACCGACAACTACGCGACCGCGATGCGTTTCGTGCGCGAGGTCGACTCGGCGTCGGTCATGGTCAACACTTCGACCCGCTTTGCAGACGGCTATGAGTACGGGCTCGGCGCCGAAATCGGCATATCGAACGATAAGTTGCACGCCCGCGGCCCGGTGGGTCTCGAAGGCCTGACGTCGCTGAAGTACGTGGTATTCGGCAATGGCGAAGTGCGCGGCAACTAACGCATGGGCAATGCTTATTTGTGGATCAAGGCGCTGCACATCGTCTTTGTGATCAGCTGGTTCGCCGGGCTGTTTTACCTGCCGCGCATCTACGTCAACCTGGCGACGGTGGAAGATGCCGCAACTCGCGAGCGATTGTTGCTGATGGCGCGCAAGCTGCTGCGCTTCATGACCGGGCTGGCTGTGCTGGCGCTGGGATTCGGCGCGTGGCTGCTCAGCTACGGTGTGGGCGTCGGTGCCGGCTGGATGAACGCGAAGCTCGCCCTCGTATTGGTCCTGCTGGCCTACCACGCATGGTGCGCCACGTTGTACGGCAGGTTCGTTCGCGGCGAATCCATGCAATCTCACGTTTGGTTTCGCTGGTTTAACGAGGCGCCAGTACTCCTGCTGGTGGCGATTGTCATCCTTGTGGTCGTAAAGCCGTTTTAGGAATGTATGGAAAAGACCGTCGATTACTTCATGACTCCGGTGTCGCCCTTCACCTACTTGGGGCATTCACGTTTTCGAGAAATCTGCGCGAAACATCAGGCGAAGATCAACTTGCGCGTGATGGACCTGGGTAAGGTCTTTCCGGTGTCGGGCGGGCTTGCACTGAAAGATCGTCCGCCGCAAAGGCGCGCCTACCGGATGATGGAGCTCAGGCGCTGGCGGGACTTTCTCGGCGTGCCGCTGACACTTGAACCCAAACACTTTCCGGTTCCGGCCGAGCGCGCGGCAACGCTGATCCTCGCAGTGCTGGAGCGCCACGGGACGACCGCTGCGCTCGACATCGCCGGCGATTGCGGTCGCGCCGTCTGGGCCGAGGAGCGCAACGTCGGTGAAGCGAGCGTGCTGGCAGAAATCCTAAACGCACGCAAGCTCGACGCGGAAGCAATGCTTGAGCACGCACGCTCCGCCGAAGTCGCGGCGCGCTACGTTCAGCATTCGCAGGAGGCCATCATGCGCAATGTGTTCGGCTCGCCGACCTACATTTATCAGGACGAGCTTTTCTGGGGGCAGGATCGCCTTGAATTCCTCGATCGCGCTCTAACCCGGTGAGGTGAGTGCTTCGTTTTTCGCGGTCTGCCCGCGCGGGCTGGAGCCCGCGCTTTCCGACGAGCTTCTCGCGCTAGGCGCGCAGTCGCTGCGCGCCGAAGCAGGCGGCGTGGCTTTCAACGGCACGCTCACGGTTGCCTACGCGGCCAACCTGCACTCGCGCATCGCGAGCCGCATCCTGTGGCAAGTCGGGCGGCGCGGCTACCTTTCCGAACAGCATTTGTATGATGCCACGCAGGAAGTGCGCTGGCAGGACTTGATGTCGGCGGAACAGACGTTGCGGGTCGATGTCACGGCGTCGCGTTCGCCGCTGCAGAGCCTTGAGTTCGCGATGCTGCGTATCAAGGACGGCATCGTCGATCGTCTGCGGGAGCTGACCGGCGCGCGGCCGTCGATCGATCGTGCCAGTCCGGACGTGCGGGTGTTCGCGTTTCTCGATGCGTCGACCGTGACGTTGTACGTCGATCTGTCGGGTGAACCGCTTTTCAAGCGCGGCTGGCGCGCCGACAAGGGCGAAGCCCCGCTGAAGGAAAATCTTGCGGCCGGTCTGCTGGCTCTGGCGGGATGGACGCCGTCGTCTCCACTGGCCGATCTTTTTTGCGGCAGCGGAACGATCGTGATCGAAGCCGCGTCGATCGCGGCCAAGCGCGCGCCGGGTCTGAACAGACGCTTCGCATTTGAGCGGCTAAAGGGATTCGATTCGAACGCCTGGCGCCGGCTAAAGGACGCAGCGCGCGCCGCAGTCGATGATGGCAGCAGGGCAGCGTTGGCTGGCTCGGATATCTCGACCCGCGTTATCGAGCAGGCAATCACGAATGCAAAGTTGGCGGGCCTGCAACCCTGGCTCGATGATGGCCGCTTGCGCTTCGATGCGATCGATGCGCGGGACGCGACACCGTCGCTGCCGACGGGAACCATCGTTTCGAACCCACCTTATGGTGAGCAAAGTGCGCCACGCTCGGCGTCGGTCCCCGCAATGATGAGCAATGTGGGGGACCGCCTGAAACAGGAGTTTGCTGGCTGGGAAGCGTGGTTCCTGACATCAGATCGCCAACTGCCGAAACAGATGCGGCTGCAGGAAACGCGCAAGACCGTGCTGTTCAATGGGCCGCTCGAATGCCGTTTTTTCAGGTTCGAGCTGGTCGCCGGGGGATACCGTCCGCGCGCCGCCGCGGCCAAGACTGTCGTGTGAGCAGCACGGCCTACGCCACCAGCGCTCGCTCGACGTCTTTCTCGATATCTTCAGGTTTGGTGGTCGGTGCGTAGCGGTCGATCACGGTGCCGTCCTTGGCGACCAGGAATTTAGTGAAGTTCCACTTGATCGCCTCCGACCCCAACAGGCCCTTCTTCTCCGAGGTCAAATATTTGTAAAGCGGGTGGGCGTTGGTGCCGTTGACGTCCACTTTGGAGAACATCGGGAACGTGACGCCGAAGTTCATCTCACAAAACTCGGCGATCTCGGTGTCGGGACCAGGCTCCTGCTGCCCGAACTGATTGCTCGGAAAGCCGAGTACTGCAAATCCTTGGCCGGAGTATTTCTTGTGTAGCGCTTCAAGCCCTTTGTACTGCGGTGTAAAGCCGCACTGACTCGCGGTGTTGACGACGAGTAGCACCTTGCCCTTGAAATCTGCCAACGTCTTCGTCTTGCCATCGATCGTCTGCGCAGAGAAGTCGTGAACGGAAGTCATCGTGGCTCCTGAATCGTTGCTACTGGAGCAAACGAGTGTAACGGTCGCGGCTCAGGGAACGCGGCTTGCTTAGAACCCTGTCCGGGAGAGCTCAGATGCAGTCAAGCCGATCGTTTTTCGTTGCTGGGTCCAAGAAGCTGCCACCGGAAATGGCGCCGGGCGACCAGGCGCCGGCCGGAACTCCCGGCACCGGCGAAAACGTCTGCCGCATATGCGGCGGCACAGGCCGGGTTGACGGTCACACCTGTCCGGACTGCGAAGGCAGCGGCAAGGTGGTCGAAGGCATCGGCGGAGCTTGATGTTGCGTGTAAACGGAGAATCGAAATGCAAACAATTGCCGAATTGATGACCACCGACGTTGAAGTCGTACGACCTGAAGAGACTTTGCGCGACGCCGCTCGCGCCATGGCAGACCTGGACGTTGGCTCGCTGCCGGTGTGTGATGGGCGAAAGCTGATCGGCATGGTGACCGACCGCGACATCACGATTCGCGCCGTCGCGGAGGGTAAGAGCTCGGACACTCCAGTCAGTGAAGTGATGACCGACGACGTAGTGTGGTGTACCGATACCGACTCGGTCGACGACGTTCTGCAGCAGATGTCGGACGCTCAGGTGCGCCGCATTCCGGTGGTCGACAAGGATCGCCAACTCGTGGGCATCGTCGCGCTCGGCGACATTGCACTGGAAGAGGATGACGACGTCGACGAGACGCTGCGCGACATCTCGATGCCGACGTAGTATCAGTGCATGCGACCGCGTAGCGGTCGCGTACACCAGGCGCGTTACCCCGTCAGGCCCATGTGCTCGATACCCTTGTGGATACCGGCCACACCTCCGTACAATTTGCTGTTGAGCTTGATGTTCAACCGCACGTCGTTGACCGAATCGGCGTTGCGTAGCGCGTCTTCGTAGGAAATCTGCTCGGTTTCATGCAGGTCGTACAGCGACTGATCGAACGTTTGCATCCCCTGCTCGCGCGAGCGCTTCATCACTTCCTTGATCTCGTGAATCTCCTGCTTGAAGATCAGATCCGAAATCAGCGGCGAATTCAGCATCAGCTCGACGGCCGGAATGCGGCCTTTCCGATCCTTAAAGGGAATTAGCCGCTGCGCGATCGAGGCGCGCAGATTCAGCGACAGGTCCATTAACAACTGCTGGCGCCGTTCCTCGGGAAAGAAGTTGATGATGCGATCGAGCGCCTGATTGGTCGAATTCGCGTGCAATGTGCACATCACCAGGTGGCCAGTCTCGGCAAACGCGATCGCGTGGTCCATGCTGTCGCGGTCGCGCACCTCGCCGATCAAGATCACGTCGGGGGCCTGACGCAGCGTGTTCTTTAGAGCAACCGACCAGCTTTCACAGTCGACGCCGACTTCGCGCTGCGTGATGATGCAATTCTTGTGCGGGTGCACGTATTCGATCGGATCCTCGATCGTAATGATGTGCCCGTTGCTGTTCTCGTTGCGGTAACCGACCATCGCCGCGAGCGTCGTGGACTTGCCGGAACCGGTCGCACCGACCACCATGACGATACCGCGCTTGGCCATTGCCAGCTCGTTGATGATCGGCGGCAAATTTAACTCGTCGCTGGTCGGGATGTGATCCGCGATCACGCGGAACACAATGCCCACTTTGCCTTGCTGAATGAACGACGAGACGCGAAAGCGCCCGATGCTGGTCGGGTTGATCGCGAATTGGCACTCTTTGGTTTTCTCGAACTCCGCCGCCTGCCGATCGTTCATGATCGCGCGCACCAGCTCGCTGGTGTGTTGCGCCGTGAGCGGCTGGTTGGATACCGGCAACACGCGGCCGTCGATCTTGAACGCCGGGGGAAACTCGGCGGTGAGAAACAAGTCCGAGCCCTTTTTGCTGAGCAGCAGCCGCAGCAAATCGTGGACGAACCGGGTTGCCTGATCGCGTTCCATTAGTTCTCGCTTTAGCCTGCGAACGATTCGGGAGTCTTGGCGTACTGCCGCGCTTCGGCGACGTTAATCACGTTGCGGCGAACCAGCTCCGTCATGCAATGGTCGAGCGTCTGCATGCCAAACTGGCTACCGGTTTGAATCATCGAATACATCTGCGCGATCTTGTTCTCGCGGATCAGGTTGCGGATAGCCGGCGTGCCGACCATGATCTCGTGTGCGGCGACACGTCCGCTGCCGTCCTTCAGCTTCAACAGCGTCTGCGAAATCACGGCGACGATCGACTCCGACAACATCGCGCGCACCATCTCTTTTTCCGCCGCGGGGAACACGTCGACCACGCGGTCGATCGTCTTGGCGGCCGACGACGTATGCAGCGTGCCGAACACCAGGTGGCCGGTTTCAGCAGCGGTCAGCGCCAGCCGAATCGTTTCCAGGTCGCGCAACTCGCCGACCAGTACCACGTCCGGGTCTTCCCGCAACGCAGAGCGCAGGGCATTAGCAAACGAAAGGGTATGCGGGCCGACTTCGCGCTGGTTGATCACCGACTTGCGCGACTCGTGCACGAACTCGATCGGATCCTCGATCGTCAGGATGTGGCCGTACAAGTTGTTATTGACATGATCGACCATCGCCGCCAGCGTGGTCGACTTCCCGGAGCCGGTCGGGCCGGTGACCAGCACCAGACCGCGCGGTCGTCCGGAGAAATCGGCAAACTGGCGAGGGGCCTGTAACTCTTCCAGCGACAGCACGCGCGAAGGGATCGTCCGGAGCACCGCCGCGGCGCCGCGATCCTGGTTGAACGCGTTGACGCGGAAGCGGGCCAGCCCGGGCAGGTCGAACGAAAAGTCGGTCTCCAGATTCTCGTCGTACTGCTTGCGCTGCGCATCGTTCATGATGTCGTAGATCATGCCGTGCACGTCCTTGTGCTCGAGCGGCGGCAGGTTGATTCGTCGCACGTCGCCGTGCACACGGATCATCGGCGGCAGCCCGGCCGACAAATGCAGGTCCGATGCCTTGTTTTTGACGGAAAATGCGAGCAGTTCTGAGATGTCCATGGCGGGCGGTATGGCCTCGGCTAAAGTGCTTCGAGTCTGCGAGTCGGCTGCTTGTAAGCCACCTCAAGGCGCGAAGCGTAACGCGCGCAATGATTCCGGTGTTCCCGTAAAAAAGCTAGAAATAGCTTGAAAACACAAGCCTCTAGGCCCGTTTGCTCGAGACAATGTTGAGTGTGCCTACTTTGCCGGCGAACTTGCAAGCCAATTTGGACGCATTGCACGAGCGCATTACCAAGGCTGCGCGAGCCGCGGGACGGGATCCTTCATCCGTGCGGCTGCTGGCGGTCAGCAAGGCACTCGGAGCCGACGCGATCCTGAGCGCAGCGGCGGCCGGGCAGCGAGCGTTCGGCGAAAACTACGTGCAGGAGGCGGCGGCCAAGATGGTCGGCATCCGGGCGCTGCGGCCGGACCTCGCGTTCGAATGGCACTTCATCGGCCCGATACAGAGTAACAAGACACGCGCGATCGCCGAGCATTTCGACTGGGTCCAGTCGGTCGACCGCCTGAAGACTGCCGAGCGTCTGGCGGAACAGCGGCCGGCGAGCCTGCCGTTGCTCAATGTGCTGCTGCAGGTCAACATCAGCGGCGAGGCGAGCAAATCCGGCGCCGCGCCCGATGAGCTCAGCCAGCTCGCCATCGCCGTTGAGCGGCTCCCGCGCCTGCGCCTGCGTGGGCTGATGGCGATTCCCGCGCCGCAGCCCGACCTCGCGCAGCAGCGGATCGCATTCGCCGACACCCACACGTTGTTCAGGCGGCTACGCGAAGAGGGGTTGAAGCTCGATGTGTTATCGATGGGAATGTCGGACGACCTCGAAGCGGCGATCACCGAAGGTTCGACCATGGTTCGAGTCGGCACTGCGATTTTCGGTGCGCGCGTCGCACGCCGATGAAAGTCGCATTTATCGGCGGCGGCAATATGGCCGGCGCGCTGATCGGCGGCATGGTGCAGACCGAGTTCGATGCATCGGAGATCGATGTCCTTGAGATCGACGCGGCGCGCCGGGACGAGCTGGCCAAACGTCATGAAGTTTGCACACACGACCACGCAGGCGAGTGGTTGCAAGCGAGCGAAGTCATCGTGCTCGCCGTCAAGCCGCAGCAGATGCGCGAAGCGGCCGCCGCCATCCGGCCTCATCTAAGTCAGCAATGGGTGCTGTCGATCGCGGCTGGAGTTCGCGCCGAAACGATCAGCGCCTGGCTGGCGAGCGGCAGGGTCGTGCGCGCGATGCCGAACATGCCTGCGCTGATTCGCGCCGGCATTACGGCCGCCGTTGCGCGGCCCGAGGTTAGCGCTGAGCAAAGAGCCGCTGCCGACCGGATCCTGCACGCCGTCGGCACCGTCCTATGGCTGGACGATGAGGCGATGCTCGATGCGGTGACGGCGCTATCCGGCAGCGGACCCGCGTACGTGTTTTACTTCATCGAAGCGATGCATGCAGCCGCGCTAGAGTTGGGTTTCGATGAAGCACAAGCGCGCACGTTAACGCTGCACACATTTTCCGGTGCTGCGCAGCTGGCGGCGCAATCGGACGAATCGGCGCAGACACTGCGCGAGAAGGTGACCTCTAAAGGAGGGACGACCGCCGCCGCCCTCGCAAGCTTTGAGCATGACAAGGTCGATCAGGCGATCGCGCGTGCGATCAAGGCAGCCGCCGCACGCGCCCGCGAGCTCGGAAGCTAGCTCCGCAGCGCATAATCGAGCACGGTACCGGCAAATATCGCCACGCCGACCCAGTTGTTGTGCCGGAACGCTCGCAGGCATCCTTCCCGCGAGCGGTGGCGAATCAGCATGAAGTAGTAGACGGCCAACCCCGCAGCGACAATACATCCCGCATAAAACGGCCATCCGGCATCGATCGCGACGCCGACGATCAGAAGCAACACCAAAAATGCGGCGTACGAAGACATCACTGCGATCACGTCAAACCGGCCGAAGAAAATCGCAGACGACTTAATGCGTAGTCGCAAGTCGTCGTCGCGATCGACCATTGCGTACTCCGTGTCGTACGCGATCACCCAAAACGCATTGGCTAACGTCAGCAGCCAGCCCACGACAGGAACGACTCCCAACACGGCCGCGAACGCCATCGGAATGCCGAATGAAAACGCCACGCCTAGATACAGCTGCGGTATCGGGATAAACCGCTTCGCGAGCGGATACGTAGCTGCGATAGCGACTGCAATGAATGCAAGTTGTATCGCTGCCGCATTCAACAGCGGCAGCAACAGCGCTGCACACGCCGCCAGCGCGGCGGCGACTCCAATGGCCTCACGCCGACTGACCAGACCGCGCGCGACCACGCGGTTCGCGGTCCGCTTAACGTGTGCGTCGTAGTTCGCATCGGCGGCATCGTTAATCGCGCAGCCAGCCGAGCGCATCAGGAAAGTGCCAGTCACAAAGATGGCAACTAGCCAAGCGCTCGGCGTCCCGTCCGCCGCAATCCACAACGCAGTCAACGTCGGCCAAAGCAGCAGCAACGTGCCGATCGGCTTGTCGAGCCGCGTCAAACTGGCATAAAGGGGCAGACGAGCTGCAATAGAAGTCATCGAGCTGGGGCGCGCCCGGGAAAGTGCGTAGACAACTTCTTTGCCCTACACGCTTAGCAAGGTTATCGTAACAGTCGCGTTATCTTCATCAGCGATCATTACGACAGAACGTCAGCAACAACACCCCAGGAGACCTCATGCTTCGCAGAACACTGATATCCGCCGCGCTGGCTTCGGGCCTCGCGGCCGGGCTATTGACTCCCGCTCTCGCCCAGACCGAGATTCAATGGTGGCACTCGATGGGTGGCAACCTCGGCGAGTGGGTCAACGACCAGGCCAAGGGATTCAACGAGAGTCAGAAGGAATACAAGGTCGTGCCGGTATTCAAGGGCAGTTACGACGAATCAATGACGGCCGCGATCGCTGCCTATCGCGCGGGCAATGCGCCGCACATCCTGCAGGTTTTCGAAGTCGGCACCGCGACAATGATGGCATCCAAGGGTGCGATCAAGCCGGTGCATGACCTGATGAAAGAGGCCGGCTACAAATTCGACCCGGCCGCGTACGTACCCGCGGTGGCCGGCTATTACACCGCGCCAAACGGCCAGATGTTGAGCCTTCCGTTTAACAGCTCGACGACCGTGTTCCACTACAACAAAGACGCGTTCAAAGCGGCCGGACTCGATCCGGAGAAGCCACCGAAGACCTGGCCCGAGGTCGTGCTGGCTGCCGCGAAGCTGAAAGCTTCGGGCCACAAGTGTCCATACACAACGAGCTGGGTCAGCTGGACGCAGCTCGAAAGCTTCTCGGCGTGGCACAACACCGAGTTCTCGACGTTGCGCAACGGCTTCGGCGGCATGGGGACGCGGCTCGCATTCAACACGCCGCTGCACGTGCGCCATATCGAAAACCTGGCCAACATGTCGAAGCAGGGTTTGTTCGTTTACAAAGGCCGCGGCAACACGGCCGACTCGGTATTCGTGTCCGGCGAATGCGCGATGACAACCGGCTCGTCGGCGCTGTACGGCAACATCAAGAAAAACGCCAAGTTTGCCGCCGGCCATTCAACGTTGCCGTATTACCCCGACGTGGTCGGGGCACCGCAAAATACGGTGATCGGCGGCGCCAGCTTGTGGGTCATGTCGGGCAAGAAACCGGCCGAGTACAAAGGTGTGGCCGCGTTCTTCGACTACCTGTCGAAGCCCGACGTGCAGTCAGCGAGCCATATGCGCACCGGCTACCTGCCGATTACGATGGCCGCCTACGACATGACCGATAAGGCGGGGTTTTACAAACAAAATCCCGGCACCGACGTGGCCGTCACGCAGATGATCCGCAAGACCACCGACAAGTCGCGCGGTGTCCGCCTCGGCAACTTCGTGCAGATCCGCACGATCGTCGATGAAGAGATGGAGGGAGTGTGGTCTGGCAAGAAGAGTGCGAAAGAGGCGCTCGACGCGGCTGTCAAGCGCGGAAATGAACAGTTGGAGCGGTTCGAGAAAGCGAACAAGAGCTGACACTCGGTTCGTCAATCGCGGCCGCGGGCTTGTCTCCGCGGCCGCTTTTATTTGCGCAGAGACTTCGCGAACTCGACGAACCCGGCCGACGTCAACGGGCGACCCAGCAAGAATCCCTGCGCTTCATTGCATCCGCAGTCGGCGACGAATGACAGTTGCTCGTGCGTCTCGACGCCTTCCGCCACAACGTGCAATCCAAGTCCGCGCGCGAGACTGGTCAGCGCGGCGACGATCTTGCAATCGGCCGGGTCACTCGGCCCGGCGCGTACGAACTGGCCATCGATCTTGATCACGTCGACTGGAAAGCGCCGCAGGTTGGAGAGGCTGGAATACCCCGTGCCGAAATTATCGAGCGCGATCTTCACACCCATCGCATGCAACCCGGACAACACTTGCTCCGCTTTGGCGCCGTCACGCATCAGACTCGCCTCTGTGATCTCGACTTGTAGACGCTCGGCATCGAGTCCGGAATCCATTAGCGCCTGACTGACCATCGGCAGCAGCGAGCGGCCGCGAAATTCGCGCGGCGAAAGGTTGACGCTGACTAGCGGCTCACCAAGGCCCGCTGCTGTCCATTGCATTGCCGCGCGGCACGCTTCGCGCAAGACGACTTCGCCGATCGGCACAATCAAACCGGTGTCCTCGGCCACGGCGATAAAGCTGCCGGGTTCCTGCAGACCGTGCTCAGGGTCGCGCCAGCGCAGCAACGCTTCGGCGCCGACCAGCTTGCGACTCTTCAGATCGATGCGCGGTTGGTAGTACGCCTCGAACTCGCCCGCTTCAAGCGCGCGCCGCAGCCCCGCTTCAATCTGCAGCCGGCGCACCACTTCGGCATTCATGCGCGGCTCGAACAGCTGCACGTTTCCACGCCCGCGCGATTTGGCGAACGACAACGCTGCGTCAGCGTTGCGCAACAGCATTTCCGGGCCCGCACCGTCGCTTGGAAACATCGCCGCGCCAACGCTGACGCTGACGTTAACCTGTTCGGCGTCGATCTCAAACGGCTCCGACAGCAACTCGGCCAGCTTGCCGGCGACATGCTCCGCGTCGTCGACGTGGCGCAAACGTCCGAGCACGATCGCGAACTCGTCGGCTCCCGTACGCGCCACCAGATCGGAGGTTCGTACGGTGTCGACCAGGCGCGCGGCGGTGGCGCGCAACAGCGCATCGCCGACGCGGTGCCCGAGCGCATCGTTCAGCTTGGTGAACTCGTCGATGTCGACCACCAGCACCGCCAGCCGATCGCCACCGAGTTGATGATTGCGAATCGCCTCGTCGAGCCGCGATTCGAGCAATCGCCGATTCGGCAGTTCGGTCAATTCGTCGTACAACGCGATGCGGCGCGCACGCTCCTCGACCTCGCTGCGCTCGTATAACTCCGCAACCAGCCGCTCGTTGGACCACGCGAGCTCATCGTGCGCCGCGCGCACGCGTTGCTCCAGATCGTCGCGCGCCTTAGCGAGCGCCGCTTCCATTTCCTTGCGTGCGCTGATGTCGTCGACCAGCCACACGGTTTCGCCGGCCGTGCCGCCTGGCGTGATGCACTTCACCAGCAAGCGCGTCCACACGCGCGAGCCGTCGCTGCGCACGGTGCGCCATTCGATCGCCGGCGAGCCGTCTGCTGCCAAGGCATCGCCGATGCGACTGGCGAACGACTGGAACTCTTCGTCCGATCCGAACAGCACCGCCGCCGAGCGGCCGAGCAGATCGGCGACGTCCCATCCGAACAGACGAGCCGCGCTCGAATTGCACTGCGCGATATTTCCATCGCAGACCACCAGAATGCCGACCGAATCGTTGGCGAGCAGCGCGCGATATTCCTGCAGACGCCGCTCGACTTCGTGCGGCGGTCCGGCAAAAACGACGTCATCGATCTCACGTATCAAAGTCGGCTCGCTTGGTTGACCCGTAACCAGGGTGCTGGTCAGGCGCGCCGAGTGTGGAGCAGGCGCCCTCCCAAGAAACGTCGATTACGGGCGGCCTCGCCCGCTTATTTGAAACGCTTGGCGCTCAAGTCGGCGCGACCGAGCGCCGAGAGGACGTTGGCAGTACGAAGTAATCCTGTTCGTCCGGCATCAGCAAGCGCGCGACCGCCTCGCCGCGCACCATCTTCAAACTCGAAATCCGAAATCATGTCGCTGATCGGAAGCACGGTCTTCGAACTGTGTGGCGCCGACTTGTCACCGCCTTGCTGTCGCGCGCCATCGCCATCCTATGAAGCGTTTTCCTTGGAATGATCGAAATGCCGCCGCTGCGCTCCAGCACCGCGTATCGAATTTGGTCCAGCCGCTCGATTCCCTGCAAGTGACGCGCGGCGCTGAGTACGTCGTCGACATCGACGCGGGCCTTGTCCATCCTGTCTTGCAAGGCCACCCCGTCTTCTACGATGACCAGCGGCACGTCGTCGAGCCACTTGTCGACTTTCTTCGAGCGGCGCTTCAGCAACGACAGTCCGATATCGAGCGTCACCAGCGTGACGATGACGATCAGCGCGTTTGTGACCGAGAAGTCCTGCCCGAGCAATGCCTGCTGGGTCGCCTCCCCAATGATCAGCAGCAACACGAAATCGAAGGTCGTGATCTGCGCCAGCGAGCGTTTGCCCGCCAGCCGCATGATGACCATTAGCCCGATGTAAATCGCGGCGGCGCGCCAGACGGAGTCCATCGATCGACTCAGGGATAGACGAACTGAGAAAAAAGCACCGGCACGCCGTCATCCACGGCAATCCATCCATCGTGCCGACCTATCGACTCCGGAACGAGCTCGAATCGGATCGTCGCTGCGGCTGGCACTGCGCGGTTGAAAATGTAGACGTGCTGGCGATCGGCGATTGCAGTCGCGGTCGGCGGTGGTGTGATGGCTCGAACAGTCATCGCGCCAAGAAACTCATCGCTGATGCGCAAGCGCATCGGCCCTCCGCTTCCCGCGGCGAGGTTGACGTCAAGCGTCGTAGAAGATGCGTAACGTGCAAAGCGTGCGTACTGAACCTCGATCAAGCCGGTCGAATCGGATGCCGTGGCGCGCGCAACGATTCCACCGCCACCAAAAACACCGGCGAGGGCACCGATGATGACAAGCCCCATGGCGGCCCAACCGAAGCGTTCGACACGCCACTGCCGCCGTTGAAATCCGATGTCCTGGTCAAACGGAGGCTGGCGCGAACGGTCGCTCGCTTGTTCGGACGAGCTGGTTTTGCTGGACCTTCGCGCCGTCATGGTCTTTTTATCAATCTCGGAGGGCGTCCCAGCAAGGCGTGTTCCCTGCGTCGCGCCAGTGGCGCTGCCTGACCGGCGGCGCATCGTCTGTGCGCGCCCAAACCGCCTGCAAGTACCCCGCCACCCGCGCGTTGAGGATCTGTCGCGCCACTAGCTGGCGCTGCAGATCACGCGGCTAGCGCCATAACACTTCGTTGATTTTCTTTTGGGCAGCACGCGAAATCATCACCAGGCTGTGCGCCAGGCGTCGTCCATGCGAAGGGTCGGTCGGGTCGGCCGTCTTATCTCGATTGACGGTTTCCGGACCAGCGCTCGGTCCAGGGTCGCTGCCGGGACGCTTCGCTTCTGGTTGTGCGCCTGATCGATCGAGCCGTCGCTCTACCTTGAAGCGCTGACAATAGAACCGGATGATCTCTTTCGGCTTTTTGTTTTCCAGCCGGCACACGACTGTTGCAATGTCGATGGTCTGGCCGGCAAAGTTCGGCAGCACGGCCCGGCGCCCGAACAGGAATTCTTCGAACGTCGTCTTTACAACGGCAGCGCGTCGTCGCCACGCACGAGAAAAATTCGATAGCCGATACTTTTTTTCACTCTTCGGTTTATGCAAAATGCGCCGCGATCGATTGATGAATCAGCGCAAAGCAGATGTCCTTACCGGACCGGCGATAGTCTCAAAAGACGAGGCGCTTGAGACCTGATATGGATGACTTGAAACGGCTAAGCCGGATGCGGGTGCTGACGCGCGTTGCAATGGCGCAGGATGCCTAGCGTCGCGCGGCAACCTTGCGAACTTGTGCAGGAGCACAGCGGGCTCGACCGGCTTGACGAGATGAAGGTCGAAGCCGGCCTCGCGCGAGCGTTGACGATCTTCGTCCTTGCCCCAGCCGGTGACGGCGATGAGTACCATGCCGTTCATTCCGGGTCGACCGCGCAGCCGGCGTGCCAGCTCGAAGCCATTGACGCTGGGTAAGCCGAGGTCGAGAAACGCGATCTCAGGTGTCTCGGCCGCGACGGTCTCGCCGACAGGGCCTCGAATGTGGTCCGCACGTCGTGGCCCTCGAACTCCAGCAGCGCCGAGAGACTCATCGCGAAATCGCGGTTGTCGTCGACCACCAGTACGCGCCGGGATTGTGCGGTCCTTGCGGCCTGGCCTCGGTGTTGGCCGCGTCGGCGGGCGCCGTTGAGAGCGGCAGCCGGACGGTG
>CAVVAI010000017.1:0-80909 GCA_963746085.1 uncultured beta proteobacterium | reverse complement strand
AAGTCGATTGCAGCAAAGCGGCTCAAATTATACGGTTGTGAATGCCAGCATCAGTGGCGACACCACCAGCGGTGGGCGGTCGCGATTGCCGGCGCTGCTGAAACAGCATCGGCCTTCAATCGTTGTCATCGAGCTGGGCGGTAACGATGGACTGCGTGGATTGCCCGTCGCCCGCATGCAGGACAACCTGACCGCAATGGTTCGCGCCAGTCAGGCGGCGGGTGCGCGCGTCGTGGTGGCGGGAATCCAAATACCGCCGAATTACGGCCGCGAGTACACCGAGCGCTTTTACGCCGCGTTCGCCAACGTTTCGAAGCAGCACAACACCGCGCTTGTGCCATTTCTGCTCGAAGGTTTTGGCGATTCATCCGACTTTTTTCAGGCGGACCGAATCCATCCGAGCGCGCAGGCACAGGCAAGAATTCTGCAAACCGTGTGGCCAGTGCTGGAGCCGCTGATCCTGGCGAAAGGCGCGCCGAAAGCCCGCTCATGAGCGCCGCACCCTGGGATGCGGCCGAGCGTTCCGTGATCCCGGCGTCCGAAGCGCTGCTGCATCTGACGCAATTCGATTCCCTGATCGACGTTCGCAGCGAAGCCGAATTCGCGCTGGATCACTTGCCGGGTGCGATCAACTGCCCGGTGCTCACGGACGCCGAGCGCGACGAGGTGGGCACGATGGATCGCCAGCAGTCGTCGTTCGAGGCGCGCCGCCGCGGCGCGGCGTATGTCGCGCGCAATATCGCGCATCACGTGGAAAAGCATTTTTATTCCAAGCCAAAAACGTGGCGGCCGCTGGTCTACTGCTGGCGCGGCGGCAATCGCAGTGGCGCGATGACTCACATCCTGGGATGCGTAGGCTGGCAGGCACGTCAGCTCGAGGGCGGCTATCGTGCGTATCGACGGCAAGTAGTCACGGATCTGGCCGCGCTGCCCACCGCCTTTTCATTGTGCGTGCTGTGCGGAACCACCGGGAGCGGCAAGAGCCGATTGCTGCAGGAGCTCCGCGCAGAGGGTGCGCAAGTGCTCGACCTCGAGGCACTGGCTCACCATCGTGGCTCGGTGCTGGGCGGTCTGCCGGCGCAGCCGCAGCCTTCGCAGAAGATGTTCGAGACGCGCCTGTGGAACGCGCTGCGCTCTTTCGACGCGACGCGCGTTGTCTATGTCGAGTCGGAGAGCCGAAAGATCGGAGAGCTGCGAATTCCGGATGCGCTGCTGGCGCGCATGCGCTCTTCTCAGTGTGTACGCCTTGAAGTTCCGCTGCAGGCGCGCGTCCGCTTGCTGCGTGGTGAGTACGAGCACTTCGAGCGCAATCGCGACGCACTGAATGCGCAGCTCGATTGCCTATCGGCGTTGCATGGGCGGCAGAAGATTGCCCACTGGAAGGCGCTCGCTGGCGCCAGCGACTGGGACGGCGTCGTCACGCAGTTGCTGGCCGAGCACTACGACCCGGCGTACCTGAAGTCGATCGATCGAAACTTCGAGCACGCGGCCAGTGCCGACGTCGTGCGCATCGAGAGCGATGCGATTGACGACTTTAAAGCGGCCGCGCGAACCTTGGCGGCGCGCACCGCTGGCGCTACTTGCCCGGTGCTGATTTGACGTCGGCGGCCGGCACTTTCACCGCCGGCTTTTCTTCCGCCTTGCGCCGCAAGTCCGCGCGCAGGATCTTGACGTTGTGGCGCGCTTTCAGGCCCTCGGCATAGGTGAATTCGGCTGCGGCCGCCGCCTGCTGAGTAATCGCGCGCGCCTGCGCGTCGCGCTGTGCCGCTGGAATCGCTTCGCTCGGCTTGGATGAGTTCACCTTCATGATGACGTAACCGGCGCTACTGGCACTGCGGAAGTCGGCACCGATTTCGGTTCCGACGAACTGCGGAAGCTTGTCTGCCGGAACGCGAAGAACTTCGGTCAACGCATCGGTCGGCAGATCCTGCGGCTGACGGCGGGACACGATCTTGGGTGCGGCGAATCCCGCATCGCTCGGCTCTTTGCGCAACGCCGCCAGCTTTTGCTCGCCCGCTTCACGCGCAAGCCGGATCGCTTCGCGACGCTCGAGTAATTGGCGAATCTCGGGCGTGACCTTATCCAGTGGCTGCACGGAGGCCGGCCGGTACTCGAGCACGCGCGCCGATACCAGCGTGTTGGTCGCAACTTCGATCGCCTGCGTGTTGCGCCGACTCTTCAGAGAGTCTTCGGCAAAAATCGCTTCGACGACGCGCGGCCCAAGGTGTGGGAGCAGGCCCTGACGTGTCAGATTGTCGGCGCTCAATACTTTCAGGTTCAGTTTCTGAGCTGCCGGCTGCAGCGAGTCGGCCTGCTCGTACACCAGGTTGGTGAACTGATCCGCCGCCTCGGTGAAATTCTTCTGCGCCTGCTGATTTTTCAGTTCGCGTTCGATATCAGCGCTCACCTCGGATAGCTCCTTCGCCTGTGCGGGCTTGATCTCGGTGGCACGGATGATGTGAAAGCCGAAGTCGGTTTCGACCACCTCACTCACTTCGCCCGTCTTCAGTCTATAAACCGTATCTTCAAACGGTTTGACCATCATGCCGCGCGCGAAGAAGCCAAGGTCGCCTCCCTGCGCCGCAGAGCCCGGATCCTTTGAGTTCTCACGAGCGAGCTTCGCGAACTCGTTTGGGTTGGCTTTGACTTTCGCCAGAATTTCTTCGGCCTTTTTGCGGGCGCCTGCCTTGTCGGATCCCTCAGCCGCGATCAGGATGTGACTGGCCCGCCGCTGCTCCTCGGTGCCATAGCGCGCCTTGTTCTGCTCGTAGTAATTTTTTACTTGCTCTTCCGTGACTTTCAGGTTGCCGGCAATCGTATCCGGCGACAGCACGACGTACTCAACACGCGCGCTTTCGGGAATCTCGAACTGCGAGCGATTGGCCTGGTAGTACTCGGAGATCTGCGCGTCGGTGACCGCAACTTTTGATGCGAACTGCTCCGCAGGAAACCGGAGTTCGCGCACTTCACGCTGCTCCAGCAATATGCGCTCGATGCGATCGATTACCTGCTTCGGCGTGATGGCCGATTCGACGACCGCTTGCACCAAAGCCTGCTTGCGTAAGTCGTTGCGCAGGCTTTGTTCAAAGCCCGCCTCACTCTGACCGCGAGAGGCGAGGAACGCTTTGTAGCGGTCGTAGCTGAACTTGCCGTCCTGCTGAAACGCCGGAATGTTGGAGATGAATTCGCGCAGGCGATCGACGCTGACGACGAGATTCGACTTCGTCGCCTCGTTGGCAAGCGCCCGGTCGAGCACAAGCTGATCCAGAACAGCAGCGCGCGCCTCCGGAGTCTCCAGCAGCTTCGGATCGAAACCAGGTCCAAGGCCCTGCCGCAGCCGCTCGACCCGGTCGCGCAGCGCAACGTCGTACTCCTGCTGCGTGATCGGCGCACCGTCGACCGTCGCCAGTGCTCCGTCCTGGTCGACGTAATTGTTGTAGCCCTGGATGCCGAAGAAAACGAACGAGGGCAAAATGAGTACGAGAATAAACAGCATCATCCAGCTGCGATGCGAGCGGACGAAATCAAACATGGCAAGGTGTCCTAGAGTGATCTACCAAGCAAAAAAGGCGAACTTGCGTTCGCCTTTCTTAGTTGTGTGGCGGAGTGGACGGGACTCGAACCCGCGACCCCCGGCGTGACAGGCCGGTATTCTAACCGACTGAACTACCACTCCTGATGTCGGGTTCCGTTGCTGACAGTGGTGGGTGCTGAGGGTCTCGAACCCCCGACCTACGCCTTGTAAGGGCGCCGCTCTACCAACTGAGCTAAGCACCCCTGCCGCGGCCTCTATCGCATGCCACGCGCTCGCTCAGCAACCAACTTCGGAAGCGCGTCAGTTTAGCGAATCTTTCAGCGCCTTGCCCGGGCGGAACTTCGGGACTTTCGCTGCCTTGATTTTGATCTCTTCGTTGGTACGCGGATTACGACCCGTGCGCGCGGCGCGCTTGCTGACGATAAAGGTTCCGAATCCCACCAACGTCACCGAGTTGCCTCGTTTCAAGCTGCCGCGGATTCCCGCAACAAGCGCCTCGAGGGCCCGACCCGCCGCTGCCTTGGAAATGTCTGCTTGCTTGGCGATGTGGTCGATCAATTCGGTCTTATTCACTTATGTACCCCCGTGTTCTGACTGTCGCTGTGCGGATGGCGCGCGCGGCACTGCATATTGCATTTGTTCTCAGCTTTTGTTATCTGCAGCGCGCGCGAAAAGTTGGGTGAAAATTTGAATGGCTATTCAACCGCGACGGTGTACGAGTGTCAAGAAGAAGCAAAAGAATTAAGAGGAAGCGAAAGAATCAGTTGCCGGCGCGCTGCAAGCGCGCCGGCTTCCCTGACTTCGTTAGTGTTTGACAACCTCGCCGACGACGGGCGGCTCCGGCGGCTTAACGGGCGGCGCGGCGATCTCATCGTCGGTCAGCGGAACCGGCCGACGCTCCAGTGCAACCTCGAGCACCTTGTCGATCCACTTGACCGGAATGATCTCCAGCCGATTCTTGACATTGTCCGGAATCTCCGCGAGATCCTTGACGTTTTCCTCGGGGATCAGGACCGTCTTGATACCACCGCGGTGCGCTGCCAGCAGTTTCTCCTTCAACCCGCCGATCGCCAGCACCTCGCCGCGCAGCGTGATCTCTCCGGTCATCGCCACGTCGGCGCGAACCGGAATCCCGCTAACTGCCGAAATCAGTGCGGTCGTGATCGCAATTCCGGCCGACGGCCCGTCCTTCGGCGTCGCACCCTCCGGAAAGTGCACGTGAATGTCGGTCTTCTCGAACACCTCGTCGCGAATCCCCAGCCGGCGCGAGCGCGAGCGCATCACCGAGCGGGCCGCTTCGACCGATTCCTTCATCACGTCACCGAGCGAGCCCGTGCGATGCACGTTGGCTTTGCCCGGCATCGTCGCGACCTCGATCGTCAACAGATCGCCGCCGACTTCGGTCCACGCCAAGCCGGTGACCTGCCCGACCTGATTTTCCTTTTCGGCCACACCGAAGGTGTAACGCCGTACGCCGAGAAATTTGTCCAGATTGCGAGCGGTCACCTGCACGCGCTTGTCCTGCTTCTTCAGCAACAGCTGCTTGACGACCTTGCGGCAGATCTTGCTGATCTCGCGCTCGAGTGAGCGAACGCCGGCCTCACGCGTGTAATAACGAATAATGTCGCGGATCGCGCTCTCGGCGATTGAAAGCTCGCCGGTTTTCAGGCCATTGGTCTTCATCTGCTTCGGCAGCAAGTGCTGCAAAGCGATGTGCACCTTTTCTTCCTCGGTGTAGCCCGACAGCCGGATGACTTCCATTCGGTCCAGCAGCGCCGGTGGAATGTTCATCGTGTTGCTGGTGGCGACGAACATCACGTCCGACAGATCGAAATCGACCTCGACGTAGTGATCCTGGAAGGTGTGGTTCTGCTCGGGATCGAGCACTTCGAGCAAAGCAGACGCTGGATCGCCGCGAAAATCCATGCCCATCTTGTCGACTTCGTCGAGCAGGAACAACGGATTACGCACGCCCGACTTGCCCAGGCTCTGCAGGATCTTGCCGGGCATCGAGCCTATGTAGGTACGGCGATGGCCACGGATCTCGGCCTCGTCGCGCACGCCGCCGAGCGCCATCCGGATGAACTTGCGGTTCGTCGCACGCGCGACCGATTGCCCGAGGGACGTCTTGCCGACGCCCGGCGGGCCGACCAGGCACAAGATCGGCGCCTTCAGCTTGTCGACTCGCTGTTGCACGGCCAGGTACTCGAGAATGCGGTCCTTGACCTTCTCGAGTCCGTAGTGGTCGTCGTTCAACACTTTCTCTGCGTTGCCGAGGTCATTGTTAATCCGGCTGCGCTTTTTCCACGGCAAACCGACCAGCGTGTCGAGGTAGTTGCGCACGACCGTCGCTTCGGCCGACATCGGTGACATCAGCTTCAGCTTCTTCAGTTCGGAAGTCGCCTTGTCGCGCGCTGCCTTCGGCATACGTGCCGCCTTGATTTTCTTTTCGAGCTCTTCCAGGTCGGCGCCCTCTTCGCCTTCGCCGAGCTCCTTCTGGATCGCCTTGACCTGCTCGTTCAGGTAGTACTCCCGCTGACTCTTCTCCATCTGCCGCTTCACGCGACCGCGGATACGCTTTTCGACCTGCAGGATATCGATCTCTGCTTCCAGCTGGGCCAGCAGATGTTCGAGACGCTCGTTGATGCCGAACATTTCGAGAACTTTCTGCTTCTGCTCGAGCTTCAGCGGCAGATGTGCGGCAATCGTGTCCGCGAGACGGCCCGCCTCGTCGATCCCTGCAATTGAGGTCAGAATTTCAGCCGGGATTTTCTTGTTCAGTTTTACGTACTGGTCGAACTGCGTGACGATCGCGCGCCGCAGCGCTTCGGATTCGGCGGTCGACTGCTGCTCGGGAACGATCGGCAACACATCCGCAGTGAAATGCGCCGGGCCGTCGACGATGCGTTCGATCCTTGCCCGCTGCGCACCTTCAACCAGCACTTTGACCGTGCCGTCGGGCAGCTTCAGCATCTGCAGGATGTTCGCGACGCAGCCGATCTCGTAGATATCCTCGGCTTCGGGCTCGTCCTTCGCCGCGTTCTTCTGCGCGACCAGCATAATGCTCTTGCCGGCTTCCATTGCAGCTTCGAGCGCCTTGATCGACTTCGGACGACCGACGAACAGCGGAATGACCATGTGCGGAAACACGACAACGTCGCGCAGCGGCAGCAACGGCAAGGTCGTGGTTTCCGGCGGCAGGATCTGGGTTGTCATTCGGATCGTTCCCTTCACGTATCTTTAAGCGCCATATGCGCCCGCGCTGCGTGAATGCAAGGGCAGAACGAATGCGGGCAAACCCAATCTAGCATGCAGCGGGCCAGCGCCGCCCGGCCGATAACCGCGGGGAAAACCAGGCTGATTGCAGCCAATGCTCAGCGTGGCGCGCTGGCAACCTTGGGCTGATCGGAGTAGATCAGAAGCGGTTTTCCACCGGTGATCGTGTTGTCGTCCACGACGACCTTAATGACGTTCTTGGTACTGGGCAGGTCGTACATCACGTCGAGCAGGATGCTTTCGACGATCGACCGCAACCCGCGTGCCCCTGTCTTGCGCTTCAGCGCTTTGCGTGCAATCGCTTTCAACCCGTCGTTACGGATTTCGAGCTCGACGCTCTCCATCTGGAACAGACGATGAAACTGCTTGATCAGCGCGTTCTTGGGTTCGACCAGAATTTCCACCAGCGCTTCTTCACTCAGCTCGTCGAGCGTTGCGATGACCGGCAGCCGGCCCACCAGCTCCGGAATCAGCCCGAACTTGATCAGATCCTCGGGCTCCACATCGCGCAACAGCTCCCCGACCGCGCGGTCACTTTGACTGGTCACGCTGGCGGAAAAACCGATGCCGCTCTTTTCCGAGCGATTGCGAATGATCTTTTCCAGCCCGTCGAAGGCGCCACCGCAAATGAACAGGATGTTCGTGGTGTCGATCTGCACGAAGTCCTGGTTCGGATGCTTGCGCCCGCCCTGCGGCGGCACCGAAGCGATAGTTCCTTCCACAAGCTTTAGTAACGCCTGCTGCACCCCTTCGCCCGAAACGTCCCGGGTAATCGAGGGGTTGTCGCTCTTGCGCGAGATCTTGTCGATCTCGTCGATGTAAACGATGCCGCGCTGCGCCTTCTCGACTTCGTAATTGCAGTTCTGCAGCAACTTCTGAATGATGTTCTCGACGTCCTCGCCGACGTAGCCGGCTTCGGTCAACGTGGTTGCGTCGGCGATCACGAACGGTACGTTCAGCAACCGCGCCAGCGTCTGCGCCAGCAAAGTCTTGCCCGACCCGGTCGGCCCAATCAGCAGGATGTTGCTCTTGGCAAGCTCGATGTCGTCCTTCGAGCCCATGTGCTTCAGCCGCTTGTAATGGTTGTACACCGCGACCGACAGAATTCGCTTGGCCTTGTCCTGCCCAATCACGTACTGGTCGAGGATGGTGCCAATCTCGCGCGGCGTCGGCAAGTCCGACTTGATCGCGCCCGAGCCCGCATCCGAAGTGGTTTCGTCGCGGATGATGTCGTTACAGAGGTCGATGCACTCGTCGCAGATGAAAACCGACGGTCCGGCAATCAGCTTTTTGACTTCATGCTGACTCTTGCCGCAGAACGAGCAATACAGCAGTTTCTCGCTCGAGCCCTTCTTTTCCGGCATTCCTGGTAATGCTCCCGGCGGTGGTCGACTACGGCTGTTCGCTTCGGCTGACAAATATCTTGTCGATCAGCCCGTACTTTACGGCATCGTCAGCCGACATGAAGTTATCGCGATCGGTGTCTTTCGCGATCTTCTCAACCGGTTGCCCCGTGCGCTCGGACAAGATCTTGTTCAACCGCTCGCGCAGATACAGAATTTCCTTGGCGTGGATTTCGATATCGGCGGCCTGTCCTTGGACGCCGCCCATCGGCTGATGAATCATGATGCGCGAGTTCGGCAACGAGTAGCGCTTGCCCTTCGCGCCGGCGGCAAGCAAAAATGAACCCATGCTGGCAGCCACGCCGATGCAGATCGATGACACGTCGGGTTTGACGAACTGCATCGTGTCGAAGATCGCAAATCCCGCGCTCACCGAACCGCCGGGCGAGTTGATGTAGAGCGAAATATCCTTGTCCGGATTCTCGGATTCGAGAAACAGAAGCTGTGCGACCACCAGATTCGCCGTTTGCTCAGTGATCGGTCCGACGATGAACACGACCCGGTCCCGCAACAAGCGCGAATAAATGTCATACGCGCGCTCACCGCGTCCACTCTGCTCGATCACGATCGGCACCATGCCGAGGCCTTGCGGCTCCATCGCGGCGCTCATCTGCGTTGTGCTCATTGCCGAAGTCCTCATTTCCCTTTGTGCCCCATCAGCTCGTCGAACTCCACCGGCGCTTCGACGACCTTTGCGCGCCCTAACACCCAGTGAGTAACGTTGTCCTCCAGCGCGACGGTTTCAAGTTCGGCGAGCCGTTTCCGATCCGACAAATACCAGTTAATCACATCCTGCGGCTTTTCATAGCTCTGCGCAATCTCTTCGACCAGCTTGCGGATTTGATCGGGGCGCGATTGCAGGTTATTGGCACGCACGACTTCACCCAGCAACAGGCCGAGCCGCACGCGCCGTTCCGCTTCCGGCGCGAATAAGTCGAGCGGCAGCGGCGCATCCTTGGCCGCCATGCCGCGCGCGATCAAATCGCTGCGAGCGCTTTCCGCCAACCGTTGCTTTTCGGACTCAACCAGTGACTTCGGGACGTCAAACGAGCTGGTCGCGAGCAACGCCCCCATCGCCTGATCCTTGGTGCGGGCTTTCAGGCGCGATGCCACTTCGCGCCCAAGGTTGTTCCTGATCTCGCTTCGCATCTTCGCCACATCACCATCGGCGACACCCAGCGAGCGCGCAAACTCGGCGTCCATCGCCGGCAGCAGTGGCTGCTGCACACGTTTGACCGTCACGTCGAAATTGACCGATTTACCGGCCATCGTCTGCGCACCGTAGTCGGCGGGGAATTTCAGCTCAAATGTCTTGCTCTGTCCGGGCAACATGCCACGCACTGCGGCCTCGAACTCCGGCAGCATCCGGCCTTCGCCCACAGTAAATTTGAAATCGTTGGCGCTGCCGCCTTCAAACGGTTGCCCTACGGTCTCGCCTTCGGCGTACGTGCCTTTGAAATCGATCGTTACCGCATCCTCGTCCTGCGCCGGCCGCTGTACATCTTCAAATGTTGCGCGCTGATTGCGCATGATCTGAAGCGTGCGATCGATTTCGGTCTCGCCGATCGAACACGTTGGACGCTGCAGCTCTGCACTGGACAAGTCGCCCACGCTGATGTCCGGGTAGATCTCGAATGTCGCCGAAAAATTGAGGTCCTTGCTGCTGTCGCCCGCTGCCGCCTCGCTGTCGTCGACCGTGCGCGGTTCGAGCCGCGGCTGCCCGGCAACTTTCAGGTTGCCCGCCGTCACCGCCGAATTGAAGGCTTCGCCAACCTTGTCGTTCAATACCTCGGCCTGGACCTGCGCGCCGTAGGTCTGCGCGACCATCTTGATCGGTACCTTGCCGGGACGGAAGCCGGGCATCTTGATGTCACGCGCAAGTTTTGCGAGCCGGGTCTTTACTTCCTGCTCGATCGCCGCCGCCGGAACGGTCAGATCGACACGGCGTTCAAGTGCGCTCAGAGACTGTATGGTCTGTTGCATTCTTAGTCGTTGAATTCTTCGGTGGTGCGAAGGGGGGGACTCGAACCCCCACGCCGGTGAAGGCGTCAGGACCTAAACCTGGTGCGTCTACCAATTTCGCCACCTTCGCGGCGCATGCTGTTGTCGCTTCTCTGTTCGCGACTGACGAAACGGCGCCGATTCTAACGGAACCATCGTGGCAGCTTGTTCAAGCGAGGAGCTGTGATAGCTTCGACGCCATGAGTGTCGGCCACTACGAGAACTTTCCGGTTGCATCGTGGCTGATGCCGGCTGCATTGCGTCCGGCGGTGCGCGCGATTTATCGCTTCGCGCGCACGGCTGACGACATCGCCGATGAAGGACACGCTGCGCCGGAAGAACGTCTGGCGGCACTCGGTGCGTTGCGAGCGCAACTGCAGGCCATCGAAGCGGGCGCGCCGTCCGACTGGCCGGACCTCGCAGCGGCGGTCAGCGAGCATCGACTGGCGCTGCCGCTCTTCTACGACTTGCTGTCCGCCTTCTCGCAAGACGTCGTGACTATGCGCTACGACTCGTTCGAAATGCTGCTCGCCTATTGCCGTCGTTCGGCCAATCCGATCGGCCGCTTGCTGTTGCAGCTTTTTCGCCGTAGCGAGGACACGCGTCTGCGACAGTCCGATGCGATCTGCAGCGGCTTGCAACTCGCCAATTTTTGGCAGGACATCGCACTCGATTGGCGAAAGGGGCGCGTGTACTTGCCGCAGTCGGATCTGACGGCGTTTGGCGTGGGTGAAGAGCACATCGCACGCGGCACCGTCGACGAGCGTTGGCGGAGCCTGATGGCGTTCGAAGTCCAGCGCACGCGCGATCTCTTGCACCGTGGTGCGCCGCTCGCGCGCGCGCTCGGGGGCAGAGTCGGGCTAGAACTCAGACTGGTGGTACAGGGCGGCTTACGAATCCTGGAGCGCATCGATGCCGTCGACGGCGACGTGTTTGGTCGGCGACCGACGCTGTCGGCGCGCGACTGGACGTTGATGGGCTGGCGGGCGCTGCAACCGCTGGCAGCATGACTCCCGACGAATACTGCCAAAGCAAGGCTGCCGGCAGCGGGTCGAGCTTCTACTACTCGTTCCTGTTCTTGCCGCCCGAGCGGCGGCGCGCAATCACGGCGGTGTATGCGTATTGCCGCGAAGTCGATGATGTCGTGGACGAAATCAGCAATGCCACCGCCGCCGAGGCCACGCTTGGCTGGTGGCGCAGCGAGATCGTCCAGTTGTTCGGCGGGCATCCGACTCACCCTGTCACCCGCGCCTTGCAGCCATTCATCGATGCCGACTTCGGAATTTCCGAGCAGAGGCTGAGCGCCATTCTCGATGGGATGCAGATCGATCTGCGCCAGAATCGTTTCCTCGACTACGCAGCGCTGCAGCACTATGCACACCTGGTCGCCGGAGTCGTCGGTGAAATGTCAGCCGGGATTTTCGGATTTCGCGACTCGCAGACGCTGCAATACGCTGCCCGTCTCGGGCTCGCGCTGCAGTTGATCAACATCATTCGCGACGTCGGCGACGATGCGCGGCGGGGGCGCGTTTATCTCCCGCTCGATGAGATGCGGCGCTTCAACGTCAAGGCGTCCGACGTGCTAGCCGCACGTTACGTAGAAGGCTTTGTGCCTTTGATGCGCTTCCAGGCAGAGCGCGCGCGGGCCGTATACCGGGAAGCGCTGGCTCTGCTGCCCACGGTCGACCGCAAAGCGCAACGATCCGGATTGATGATGGGTGCGATTTATTCTTCGCTGCTGACCGAGATCGAGCACGAGAACTTTCAGGTGTTGCATCAGCGCGTTGCGCTTACGCCGCTGCGCAAATTGTGGATTGCATGGCGGACGCGGGTACGCGGTTGAGCGCACCGCGAACGGCCGCTGTTGTCGGCGCCGGCTGGGCCGGTTGCGCCGCCGCGGCCGAGTTGGCTGCCAACGGTGTGTCCGTAACGCTTCTGGAAGCCAGCGACGAGCTCGGAGGTCGCGCGCGGCGGTTGCCGCTCGAATTGGCGGGCCATCGGCATGTGCTCGACAACGGTCAACACTTGCTAATCGGCGCTTACACCGAAACGGCAGCATTGTTCGAGCGGTTGGAAGTTGCGCTTGACGCTGTGGTCGAGCGACGTCCGTTCGAACTGCACTATCCGGATGGATTTCGATTGCAAACCGCACGGCTGCCTGCACCATGGCACCTGGCTGCAGCGTTGATCACTGCGCGCGGCTTGGACTTCTCGGATCGCGCGGCAATGATCACGTTGCTCCGCACGCTTAAAAAATCTCGCTGGAACATTGGCAGCGATCGCAGCACGACAGAGTGGCTGCTCGAATGCAGGCAGACGCCCCAGGTCGTTCGGCGCGTGTGGCGCCCGCTCGCGCTGGCCGCGCTCAACACACCACTCGACCGGGCATCTGCGCAGATTTTTGCCAACGTGTTGCGCGATTCGCTGGGTGCCAGTGCTTCGGCCAGCGAAATGTGGGTGCCGCGCGCCGATCTTTCCGCGCTGCTTCCCGATGCAGTCGAGCGCTACGTGGTGGCGAATGGCGGGGAAGTTCGCCGCGATGCGAGAGTCGATAGGATCGACCGCGACGATCGCTTTCACGTTCTCTTACGCAACGAGCACGGGCGGACGATCGAAGTCGATGCCGTCGTCTACGCTGCCGCCCCGACCCACCTCGAGCACATCGTCGGCGGGACAGACGCATTGAACGCGACCTACGAGGCGCTGGCCCGCTTCGAGCACGAGCCGATTTACACCGTCTACCTGAAATACGCACCGTCGGTGCGCGTTGCGCGCGGTTTCACGGCGCTGTTGGATGACCCTGCGAAACGCCGCTACGCGCAGTGGATATTCGACCGCGGCGCGCTCGACCACGCCAATCAGGGCGTGCTCGCTGCGGTCATCAGCTCGAGCGGCCCGCATGAAGCCGAATCGCTTGAGGACGTTTGCCAGGCAGTGGCACAACAATTGACGGACGATCTCAACTTGCCGGCGCCGTTCGATACACGTGCGATAGCTGATCGTCGGGCAACGCTGGCCGCCGTCGCCCACTTGCACCGACCTCCCCATCGAACTCCCTGGCCAGGCTTCGCGATTGCGGGAGATTGGACCGTGTCCGACTATCCATCGACGCTCGAGGCGGCCGTGCGCAGTGGTCGTGCTGCCGCACACGCCCTGCTCTGATCAATCGCGCACGCGCGCCAGCGCGTGCTCGACGCGATCCACCGCGATCACCTCGAGCCCTTCGATGGCTTGCTTCGGTGCGTTTGCCTTCGGTATCAGCGCCATTGAAAACCCGAGCTTCGCCGCCTCGCGCAGTCGCTCCTGCCCGCGCGGCGCCGGCCGGACTTCTCCTGCGAGGCCAATTTCGCCGAAGGCAACCAACCCGCGCGGCAACGGCTTGTCCCGCATCGACGACACCACTGCGAGCAACGCTGGAAGATCAGCTGCCGGCTCGCCGATCCGCACGCCACCGACCGCGTTCACGAAAACGTCCTGATCGAACGTTGCGATGCCCGCGTGTCGATGCAGGACGGCGAGCAACATCGCTAGGCGCTGCTGATCCAGGCCGACAGACAGTCGGCGCGGGTTCGGCACATGCGCGGCGTCGACCAATGCCTGGATTTCGACCAGCAGCGGGCGCGTGCCTTCCTGGGTTGCCATCACGCAGGAGCCGGCGACCTGAACATCATGCTTTGACAGAAACAATGCCGACGGATTCGCCACGCCTTTGAGCCCGCGATCGGTCATCGCAAATACTCCCAGCTCATTGACCGCGCCAAAGCGATTCTTGAACGCGCGAATCAGGCGGAAAGACGAGTGGGAATCGCCTTCGAAGTACAACACCGTGTCGACCATGTGCTCGAGCACGCGTGGCCCGGCAAGCGAGCCATCCTTCGTCACGTGGCCGATCATGATCAGCGTCAATCCGGATTGCTTCGCCAGGCGCGTTAGCTGCGCGGCGCATTCGCGCACTTGTGCGACCGAGCCCGGTGCCGACTGCAACTGTTCCGAATACAGCGTCTGGATCGAATCGATCACCACGACCGATGGCTTTTCAGAGCCAATCGCTGCGACGATGCGCTCCAGCGAAATTTCGGACAGCAGACGCACGCGGCCGGCATCGACGCCGAGTCGTCGCGCATGCAGCGCCACCTGCGCCGCCGACTCCTCACCGCTGATGTAAAGAACCCGCGCGCTCGCTGACAACGCCGCCAGCGACTGCAACAGAAGCGTCGACTTTCCGATGCCGGGGTCACCGCCGATCAACACCACGCCGCCCTGGACGAATCCGCCGCCCAGCACGCGATCAAACTCATCGACGCCCGAGGCGACACGCGGCACCTCGCGCGCCTGCACGTCGCCCAAAGACTGGGTAGACGATGCGGCACCTGCCAGCCCGCCGTAGCGATGTTCTACCGGCGTCTCGATGCGCGCTTCCGACAATGAGTTCCATGCATTGCAATGCTGGCACTGGCCCTGCCACTTCAGGCTGGCACCCCCGCATTCGGCACACACAAATTGTGTCTTCGCTTTCGCCATCGTTCAGTCAGTTGGTCAGTCAATGAGTTCGGTGACCGGCACGCGCGCTGCCAGCGCGCACATCAATTCGTAGCCGACGGTCCCGCACAAGTTTGCAACTTCATCAATCGGAAGGTTGCGGCCCCACAACTCGACGTCGCTTCCGACTGCCGCCTGCGGAGCCGACGTCAGATCGATGGTGATCATGTCCATCGACACGCGGCCGGCAATGGGCGCCCGAACTCCCTCAATCAGCACCGGCGTTCCATCGGGCGCATTGCGGGGGTATCCATCTGCATAACCACACGCAACGACGCCGATTCGCATCGAGCGCGATGCTGCAAACCTCGACCCATACCCGACCGCTTCTCCCGCGGCTAGCGTCTGCACTGCGATCAGGCGTGACTTCAACGTCATTGCCGGCTCGACGGCCAACTGCGCCGCGGTATGCGACTCGTCGGTGGCAGCCCCATACAACACAATTCCCGGCCGCACTGAGTCGCCGTTCACTTCGGGCCGCAGGAACAACGCCGCCGAATTGGCGAAGCTGCGCGGATCCGACCAGCCTCTAGCAACACGTTGCAGCGCCGCCAGTTGCTCGCGCACTTCGGTCGGACCGCTAGCCCCGGCCGCACGATCCGCGTTGGCGAAATGCATCATCAGCGTCAGTTGCGAGACGTTGGCTGAAGCCTGGAGCCTCTGATAGGCCGATGTCGCGCCTGCGATGTCGCGCACATTGAATCCAAGCCGATTCATTCCGCTGTTGAACTTCAGATAGACGTCGATTGGAGTCGCCAATCGAGCACGCTCGAGCATCTCGATCTGTCGGGCGTCATGCACCACCGGTGTCAACCTGAGCGCCGACACGGCGTCCAGATCACGCGGCTCGAAGCATCCTTCCAGCAGCAAGATGGGCCGCGACCATCCGGCATCGCGCGCGCGCTGGGCCTCGTCCAGATCGAGCAGTGCAAGGCCATCGGCGTCCGCAAAGGCGCGGACTGCGCGCTGCAAGCCGTGCCCATACGCATTCGCCTTGACCACCGCCCATAAGAACCGCTTTCGCGCGTGCCGGCGGGCAAGCGCCAGATTGCGGCGCATTGCCGGTAAATCGATCACAGCAGATATCGGGCGTGGCATTGGAATTAATGCGCAAATTGATGCTCGATAGCATAGTGCCGCGTGTCATCGAGAGCGAGTGACTGCGTGATATAAGCCGCCAAAGCGCGTGCCATCAAGCGCAAAAACTTTTTTTTGGGAGACGTTTCGCTTGTTTCGACAGCAGCCGCGCTTGTTACGAAATCACCAGCAGCCGGCGACATGACACGCGGCTTCTACGTCATCATGGCCGCGCAATTTTTCTCGTCGCTGGCCGACAACGCTCTCCTGATCGCCGCGATCGCATTGTTGCGCGACGTGCAGGCACCGGGGTGGATGACGCCGATGCTGAAACTGTTTTTCGTGTTCTCGTACGTCGCGCTGGCTGCATTTGTCGGGGCCTTTGCCGACTCGTTCCCCAAAGCGCGGGTCATGTTCATCACGAACATGATCAAGGTGGGCGGCTGCATGATGATGTTCCTCGGCGCTCACCCGCTGCTTGCGTACGCGGTGGTCGGCTTTGGCGCAGCGGCGTATTCGCCCGCCAAATACGGCATCGTGACCGAGTTGCTGCCACCGGAAAAACTGGTCGTCGCCAACGGGTGGATTGAAGGTCTGACGGTGACGTCGATCATCGTCGGGTTCTTGATCGGCGGCACGTTGATCGACCAAAATGTCTCCGCGTGGCTGCTCGCGCGAGATATGCCGTTCTTCGATACCGGAATCAATCTGTCGGCAGAAGCGGCAATTGCGGTCATCGTCTGGATCTACGTTCTGGCCGCAGCGATCAACCTGATGATCCCCGATACCGGCGCGCGCTACGCGAAGCAGCATGTGCATCCGTGGAAGCTGCTGGTCGGCTTCGTGCACTGCTGCACGGTGTTATGGCGCGACAAGCTCGGACAGATTTCGCTGGCGGTGACCACGCTGTTTTGGGGCGCCGGAGCGACGCTGCAATTCATCGTTCTGAAGTGGGCCGAGACGGTGCTCGGTCTCGACCTTGCACGTGCGGCGATTCTGCAGGCTGTCGTTGCGGTCGGAATCACGATCGGGGCGGTATATGCCGCTGCCACCGTACCACTGAAGAAAGCGATGAATGTTTTGCCGGTCGGGGTTGCGATGGGCCTGATCGTCGCCGGCGCGGCATTTTATTCGCCGGGGCTCGCGCCGGAAGGCGGGCTTCGCTTCGGCACGGTCAACGCCAGTTACTTTCTGCTGATCGCGTGCGCAATCCTGGTGTTGATCGGCATGCTGGCGGGTTACTTCGTGGTACCGATGAACGCGCTGCTGCAGCACCGCGGGTATGTACTGCTGTCCGCGGGGCATTCGATCGCGGTGCAAAATTTCAACGAAAATTTAAGCATCCTGGTGATGCTTGGCTTGTATGCGATCCTGGTATGGCTCGATCTGCGACTGCAGACCGTCATGCTGCTGTTCGGCGCTTTCGTCGCAGTCACGATGCTGCTGGTGCTGCTGCGGCATCAATTCAATCAACGGCAATTCGATTCCGTGGCGCTGATCGGGGAAGTCAGTCACTGACGGGCCACGCCTCGTGCGCCAGGCATAGGTCCGCCCAGCTTTTTTCCTTGTCGATCAAATTGCGCAACAAATACGCGGGGTGATATGTGACGACCACGGGTATCTGGCGCCCCGCCACATTGATCCGGTGCAGTTTGCCGCGCAGGCTGGCGATACTGCCGTCGGTGCCAAGCAGCGATTGCGCGGCAAACCGGCCCATCACGACAATCAGTGCTGGAGCAACGAGCTCGATCTGCCGCAGCAAGAACGGCTCGCACTTCGCGACTTCGCCGGGCTGCGGGTTGCGATTGCCGGGCGGACGGCACTTCAGCACATTCGCGATGTAGACCGACTTCGGCGTCTGGCCCCCGCGCGACAGACCGATGCTCGCGAGCATGTTGTCGAGCAACCGCCCGGCCTGGCCGACGAATGGTTCACCGCGCGCATCTTCTTCGGCGCCCGGCGCTTCACCGATCAGCATCCATTCAGCGTTGGCGTTGCCTACGCCAAAAACCGTCTGCTTGCGCGTCTCGCACAACGAACAGGCACGGCAGCCGACAACTTCCTGCCTCAGCTCTTGCCAATCGAGATGCGCAATGGTGGCTGTTCTATCAATTGCCGAACGCGCTGCCTCAAACATCGTCGGTGACTGCGTCGTGCTGCTGCGCAACCGGTAAATCGGCCCAAGACCCATCGCATGCCACACCTGGGTACGCCGCACGTCCATCGTCACAACGCCACGCGCATCACCAGCGCGTCTTCGCGGCCGTTTTGCGCCGGGTAGTAGCCGCGCCGCGCCCCAATCTTCTGGAACCCGTAACGCTCGTACATTCGCACGGCCGACCCGTTGCTGGGCCTGACCTCGAGCAGCATCGTGCGCGCACCGTATCCGCGCGCAACTTCCGCCATCCACTCGAGCGTGCGCCAGCCTAGACCCTCGCGCTGGCGTTCGCGCGCGACACTCAAGTTAAGCAGGTGAGCTTCGTCGACCATCAACGTCATGACCGAATACGCAATCAGCGCGGCACGCTCATCGCGCAAGACCCATACGCTGTAGCCGGCACGCACGGAGTCGAGAAAGTTGCCACGCGTCCATGGGAACGGATAGATGTCGGCCTCGATAGCGACGACCTCGCGCAGATCGGCCTCGGCCATCGGCGCGTAGCGATCCAACTCCTGCTTCGGCAAGGCGCTCAATGTTGCTCCCTCGCGCAGAGCGCGGTCCCTCCGAGAGGGCTCATTTGGCACCCTGACGCTGCGCGCGGTCCCTCCGGGAGGGACCCGGGCGCTCCTTGGGTCGACCCGGCGAAGCGCTGGCTGCCTGCCGCCGCTGTTCGATCGTCAGCGCCACCTGGTCGCGCACATAAAGCGGCACCGCTTCTTCGGGCGAAATCGAAAGGCTACGTGCCGCATCAAATCGCGCCAGACGCGCGATCGAGGCGGCCGACGGCGTTACCTCCGCCATTGCCACCCAGGGCTTGTCATGCGGCCAAATTCCGGCGAACGCGGCCAACGCACTCCCCGCGACAATGGCGACTTTCTCGCCGATGGCGAGCTGCACCAGCGCTTGCGGCCACTCCAGCGCGGGTTCTCTTGCTTCACTCACCGTTTCATCGCGCCGGTAGATCGCGCAATACGCTTCATTCATACGAGCGTCGATCGCAGCAAGCAACAGATCACCCTCGTTAGTCGTTGCGAAGGCGCACGCCGCGAGCGCGCGCAGATTGCCGACCGGGACCACGCGCTTGCGCTTTCCGTAGGCAAGACCCTGTGCGACCCCGCATGCGATGCGCAAGCCGGTAAACGATCCCGGACCGGCGCCGAACGCAAACAGATCGATGTCGCCCAGCGATAGCTCCGCTTTGTCCAACGCGGCATCGATCATCGGTAGCACGCGCTCCGAGTGTCGGTGCCCGACCACCTCGATGAGCTCGGTGAGTCGATCGCCCCTCAGCACCGCGACCGAACAGACTTCGGTAGCGGTATCGATCGCTAAGACGCTAGATTCGCCCGGCATTGAGCCGGCATCTTAGCGAAGGCGAATGCGCGAAGGCGAATGCGCTTGCGTCCGCCCCAACGACCGCGTTGATTGATAACCTAGCTGATGAACGGCAGCGGGTCGAAGCGCCGCTGCAATACACGTTCCGACGGCAATCGCCACCAGTGCTCGAGCACCGCGGCATACACGCGACGAAAGTCGGTCGTATGCCGCAGATTGCCGCTGTCATCAAGTGCGCGCAACGAAGGCGCGGTCCCATGGACGCCGCCGCGCACGCGCGGGCCAAAGGCGAACAGCGCCCCTGCGGTTCCGTGATCGGTGCCACCGCTCTGATTCTCGCGCGGACGCCTGCCGAACTCGGAATACGTCAACATCAGCGTGCGATCCCACACGCCGTGCTCGCTGAGTGCCGCGCGCAATGCCACCACCGACTCGGCGACGACTCTCAACAAATTCGCATGAATGGCTGCTTGATTTTGATGCGTATCGAAACCGGACAGTGTCACGCGCAACACAGGTACCTTGCCAGTCGCCGCAATGCCGGCGGCGTGCTGCACGGCGAGTCCGAAAACACCACGCGGGAACTCGGTCTTGAATGAGACGTCGGGGCGAACATCCGCGCCCGCCCGCACGATGTCACCCTCGACGCGCAACACGTGCGCCAAGGCCCCGCGCGCTGCCACGGCATCGGCTGACGCCAGGCGCGCCTGACGTGCGAAGCGTGCCGGATCATTCAATGCCACCGCACGCGCGCCACCCGCGAGCGGTCCGAGGTCGGCAGCGCCGATTACAACGCCGTCCGCACTCGATGCAGCAAAGGCCGATTGCTTGTCTACCGTGCGCGTCAGCCAGCCGGTCTGCAGAAACTGCTGGCTATCCGATGCGGTGTCCCAGATTTCAATCGACCGGAAGTGAGACAGGTTGGGCGACGGGTAGCCGATGCCCTGCAAGATCGCCATCTGCCCGTCGCGCCACAACGATTCGAGCGGAGCGAGGGACGGATGCAGCGCGGGCGCGCCGGCAAAACGAGTCACCGCATCAGGTCTCAGAGCGAGCCGCGGGCGCAGGTCAAAGTAGGCTCCGTCTTCGATCGGAATCACCGTGTTCAATGCGTCGTTGCCGCCGCGCAGCTCGATCAGGATCAGCAGTCGAGGCGCTGCAGATGCTGCCCACGCGGGTAATGACGCGCACGACAGCAGGGCCGACGATGCGCTCAGGAATGTGCGGCGATCCATGGCTTGACCCTATTTGAGTTGATAGGCGGGATCGAGCACGACCGCACGCAGCGCATCGAGGCCGAGAGATCCCTCGCGCATCGGCGACGTGGCACGGACCGCCAATATCGCTTCTTCAAGTCGCGCGCGCGCGCCCGGTGCCACCACCCGCTCGGGTGCCAGTCCAGCGCGCGCAAGCCACGCCTCGGTATTGATACGAACCGACACCGCCTGTTCGAGCATCTGCAGCCGACGCCGAGGCAACTCATCGGCTTTCATCGAACCCAGCATCGAATCATCCATCGCAGTTTCTACGGCTGGCTTGCCGTTCGCTGACCCACCCAGCCCACGCTCGAGAAACTGCTTGCGCGCGAGCAGCGTATTTGTATTGATCCAGGCATCGCCCCCCGGCCAGCCGCGCACATTTGGCGGCGAAAACAGGTTTTGCCCCATGCCAGCCAGCGCCACTGCCGCCGCAACAGGTTGCTTCAACTCGCCTTCCGACTGGCGCACGAAGCCGACTACCAGGTCGGCCGGAGATTTCACCAGCGCGTTGTCTTCGTCACGAGCAATGACTTCGGGCTGCAGCAACAGCGCGCGCACCGACTGCGCAATGTTCCATCCGCTGGCACGAAACTTCGCGGCGATTGCCTTGACACGGACTTCGTCGGGCTGTGGCGACACGAACTCGCGCCACAGCTTGCGCACGATGAACTCCGACACTGCGGGCTGCGCAAGAATGATGTCGAGCACCGCGTCGCCATCGAAGGTCCCGGTCTTCCCGAATACGGTTTTCTCGCCTGGGTCGTGCAGAAAGCGACGAAACATGTAGTCGCCCGAGTCGGGATCGATGCTCCACCCAGTGAAGGCCCGCGCTGCCTGCTTGATGTCCGCTTCGCTGTACCTGCCTTCCCCGAGCGTAAATAGCTCCATTACTTCGCGCGCGAAATTCTCGTTCGGCGACCCCCGTCGATTGGTGGCCGAGTCGAGATAGATCAGCATCGCGGGATCCTTGGCCACCGCGTGCAGCAAGTGATCGAAGCGGGCGAGCGCGTGCTGGCGCAGCAGCACGTTTTGCCGGTACATCAGTTGCGAGTAGCGCACCTTCGGTTGCGCCGACACGAAGTGGTTGTGCCAGAACAGCGTCATGCGCTCGCTCAGCGGTGACGGCGTCGCCACCATTTCGCGCAGCCACCAGCCGCGCAGGTCGAGGCCCATTCGAATTTGCTTCTGAAGCTCGCCCTTGCGTGCTTCGTCGCTCATCGATCGCAATTCGCGCGGGGTTATGAACCGCTCGTCGATCCACGCGGGCGCAGGAGTGACGGCCGTGGTCCGAACACCGGCTAGCAGCCGATCGACCGCGGCCGCGTGGGACAGGCGGGCATACCCGGCAACGTCGGCGTCGCTCGGCGCAAAGCCGGCACGCGTCAGCAACAGCCTGGCGGCCTGTGCGCCGAGCGGCGGCTCCGCTGCCAACGCACCGCTGCTCAAAGTGAGCACGCAAGCTGCCAGCATGCTGCTTAGCCAACGCGTCATTTCTTTTGCCCTCGGTTGCCACCGTCACCGCGCCGGTAGACATCGCGCCGCGCTTGTTCAATCTGCTCTCTCAACCGCTGCCGCTCTTCCGGAGAAAGCTGGCGCGGCGGCGGCACGTTTTGGTCGTTCGGCAGTCGGCCGCTCTGCTGCCGCTCTTGGAATCGTTTGCGCATCGCTTCGCGCTCGTCGGGTGTTATTTGTCCCCGCAGGTTCTGTCGTTGTTCGGGCGACAACTGCTGCCACATCTGACGCCGCTGCTCGGGTGAAAAACCCTGCAGCGTTCCTCGGCGCTCCTCAGGCGAGCGCGCGTTGCGCCACTGTTGGCGCTGTTCGGGAGTCATCCGCTCCCACAGGTCCCGGCGCTGCTCGGGTGTGAGACGCACCGCATCCTGCCCACGCGCGTCGGCGGGAAACGTAATGAAAGCCGACAACGCGACCACCAACGCTGCGGCGAACCCGCGAAATAGCGGCGCAAAGGAGCGGCGAGCGAGCGAACGATTCATGGTGCGCATGATATTTCTTCAGACTCGCAGATGGCGCTTTTGTCAGCGCAAGCGACGCGGCGACCGGGTAAATTCTGTAACACTTTGTTCGCACGAGCGTGCTGCCGCAACAAGTTGCCTAGCATCGCGCCCTGCACCGCCAGCGAGTAACCATGACGCGCCACAAATCTCCCAAAATTCTGGTCGTCGACGACGACGCGAGACTGCGCGACCTGCTGCGGCGCTATCTGGGTGACAACGGATACGCCGTGTTCGTCGCCGACAGCGCACAGGCGATGAATCGGCTTTGGCAGCGCGAACGATATGACCTGCTGATCCTGGACCTGATGCTGCCTGGGGAAGACGGGTTGTCGATCATGCGCCGGCTGCGCATGGGCAACGATCAGACACCGATCATCATGCTGACCGCCAAGGGGGAGGATGTCGATCGAATCGTCGGGCTGGAAATGGGCGCCGACGACTACTTGCCGAAGCCGTTCAACCCGCGCGAGCTGCTTGCTCGCATTACCGCAGTGCTGCGCCGGCGCGGCCCGGACGCTGCGCCCGGTGCCCCGACCAGTGAAAGCAAGCCTGTCAGCTTCGGCAAGTTCGTGCTCGACCTTTCAACGCGCACGTTGACCAAGGACGGCGAGCCGGTCGACCTGACCACCGGCGAGTTCGCAGTGATGAAGACGTTTGCGCGTTATCCGCGAGTGCCACTATCCCGCGAGAAGTTGATGGAAATGGCGCGCGGCCGCGAGTACGAAGCGTTCGACCGGAGCCTCGATGTGCAGATTTCGCGGCTGCGCAAGCTGGTCGAGCCGGACCCTTCAAAGCCGCGCTATATCCAGACCGTGTGGGGCCTTGGCTACGTTTTCATTCCCGACCCGGAAGCCGATTAGCATCGGCTCGCACTGATGCGCTCGCCGTCGCTCTTCTGGCGCACGCTGCTGCTGGTGCTGCTGCTGATCGTCGCCAGTCTGGCGGCCTGGCTGCAGAGCTATCGAGTGCTGGAGCGCGGGCCGCGCGCACAAACGATTGCGCAACAGGTCGTATCGGTCGTCAACATCACGCGCGCCGCGCTGGTCTACGCAGAGCCTTTCGTGCGCAGCGATCTGCTGGCTGAGCTAGCCGCCAATGAAGGGGTGCGCATTTATCCGCTTGAGCCGGACGACAAGGTCACGCCGCTTCCCGACGGACCTCTGATCAAGCTGATGGAACAGGCGATCGTCAACAAACTGGGCGCCGATACCAGGCTGGCGTCGGAAGTCAATGGAATTGCCGGGCTGTGGATCAGCCTTTCGATCGCTGACGACGATTACTGGGTCTACATCACTCGCGATCCTGTGGCGCGAACCTACGGCACGCAGTGGATCGGCTGGGCCGCGATCGCGCTGCTGCTTTCGGTGATCGGAGCGGTTCTGATCACGCGCCTGATCAATCGGCCACTGGCGCAGCTTTCGCGCGCCAGTGCGGAGCTGGGGAGCGGCCGCGATCCGGCGCCGCTGCGTGAGACAGGGCCGGTCGAGATTCGCACGGTCAACGAAAGCTTCAATCGGATGGTGGCCGATCTCGGCAAACTCGAAGCTGATCGCGCATTGCTGCTGGCCGGCATTTCGCACGATCTGCGCACGCCGCTGTCGCGCTTGCGGCTCGAGCTCGAAATGGCACCGCTGCCGGAGGGCAGTCGCGCCGCCATGGTCGGCGATATCGAACAGATGGACGCGATCGTGCGGCAGTTTCTCGATTACGCACGCAAGGCACCGCAGGCGCCTGCCGCCGAAGTCAATTTGAGCGCGGCGGTGGCGTCCGCGGTGCAGCGTGCACGCTTCGACGCCGAACCCGACGCATCGGTGGACCTGAATGTTGCTCCCGAAGTTCGCGTGCGCGGCTTCGCAATCGAAATCGATCGTGCGCTCGACAACCTGTTGACCAACGCGCTGCGCTACGGTCGCGATTCAGATACCGGCCGACTGCAGGTGACCGTTTCACTCGCCGCCAATGCGAGCCATGCCACCGTGGCGGTCGTCGATCAAGGATCGGGCGTGCGTGCCGAGCAGATCGATCGCCTGCTGCGGCCGTTCGAGCGCGGCGAAATCGCGCGCTCGGGCAGCACCGGTGCCGGGCTGGGATTGCCGATCGTCGACCGCATCGCCCGGATGCACGCCGGGTCGCTGCGCCTGTTGCCTAACAGTCCGCGCGGATTGCGCGCGGAAATGACGATCGCGCGCTAGTCAAGGTCAGTCACCCATCAGCAACACCACGGCCATGGCGGCGATGCCTTCGCCACGTCCGGCGAAGCCGAGTTTCTCGCTGGTCTTGCCCTTGACGCTGACAGCGTTCGCGGGAATTTCGCACGAGGCTGCGATCGCTTGGCATATCGCCGCAACATGCGGCGCGATCCTCGGTTGCTCGGCGATGATCGTCGCGTCGATGTTTTCGATGCGCCAGCCGGCGCCGCGCACTCGTTGCGCGGCTTGCTGCAGCAGCAGACGACTGTCCGCATTCTTGTAGGCACCGTCGGTATCGGGAAACAGCTGTCCGATATCGCCCATGCCAGCAGCGCCGAGAATTGCATCGGCAATCGCATGCAACAAGACATCGGCATCCGAGTGGCCGAGCAGGCCGCGCGGGCTGGCAATCTCGACACCGCCGAGCACCAGCTTACGGCCGGGTACCAGCGCATGCACATCGAACCCATGGCCGACGCGAATTTTCATCGTATGCAAACTCTTTCGGCAAGGATCGCGCGGGCCAGCGTCAGGTCCTGCTCGGTCGTCACCTTGATGTTGGTTGCCGAGCCCAGCACCAGCCGCGGAAAATTCCCACTCCGCTCGATCGCGCTTGCCTCATCGGTGATGCCATCGAGGGGCCCGGCACTCAATGCCGCGCGCAGTGATGCGAAACGAAACATTTGCGGAGTCTGTGCGCACCACAGTCCATCGCGCCGCAGCGTCTCAACGACCTGCCCTTCCTCCGCGCGCTTTAACGTATCCGTCAGCGGCATCGCGAGCAGGCCACCGCGGTCATCGTTGCCGACTTCGTCGATCAATCGCGCCAGCTCTGTTTCGCCGAGGCACGGCCGCGCTGCATCGTGCACCAGCACTCGGTCGTCATCGCTGGTGCGGGCCGCGATTGCGATCAGTCCGTTCAGCACACTTTGCGCCCGCGAAGCACCGCCCACCGCCAGAAACTCGACGCGCTCGTCGTGCGCCTGGTTCGAGTGCGGATCTTCGTCCGACGGCGCTATGACCACAAAGATTCGATCGATGCGCGCGTCTGCCAGCACGGCGGCAATCGAATGCTCAAGCATCGTGCGCTCTCCCAGGCGTAAATACTGCTTTGGAACGTGTTGACCCAGACGGGTGCCAACGCCTGCAGCCGGAATCAACGCGATGTATCGAAGAGGTGTCGGCACGAGAGCAGCCATGAACCGCTTCGTATAATAGCGACCGAGTTCGGCAGCTTGCAGCTGCCGTCTTTTTTTGCGCATTTTCTTGAAGCACGAAGAAGTCTCAACACTCTCGCCCGAGGCGGCATCAGCGGGCACGACTTTGTGGACGCTACCGTCCGCAGGGACCCGTTTCGCCCTCACCCGCCCGCCGGGCTCCGGTGACGCCTGGTTGCTCAGCCAGTTCGCCGCGCAAGCGCGCCGAGACCAGCGAATGGTCGTTGCGATATCGGCCGATGCGCTGGATGCACAGCGATTGGTGGATGAGATCCGCTATTTCGAGCCATCGCTCGCAGTGCGTCCGCTGCCCGATTGGGAGACGCTGCCGTACGACACGCTGTCGCCGCACCAGGACCTGGTGTCCGAGCGCCTGGAAACGCTGTACCGATTAAGCCAGCCGCAATCCGAAATCGACGTACTCGTCGTCTCTGCGACCAGCGCCCTGTATCGGCTGCCGCCCGCGCAGTATGTTGCCGGCCACACGTTTTTCTTCAAGCAGGGACAGACGATTCACGCCGACCGCGCTGCGAGCGCAGCTGGTGCTCGCCGGATACCAGCACGTGACGCAAGTCGTGTCGCGCCGGGCGAGTTTGCGTTCGCGGCGGGCTGATCGATCTGTTTCCGATGGGCTCGACACTGCCGTACCGGCTCGATCTGTTCGACGATCAGCTCGACACGATTCGAGCCTTCGACCCCGACACGCAGCGTAGGTTGTACCCGGTGCGCGAAGTGCGGCTGTTGCCGGGCCGCGAGTTCCCGCTCGATGAAGCCGCCCGACAGGCGTTTCGCCGACGCTGGCGCGAGCGCATGGAAGGCGACCCGAGCCGCTCGCAGCGTCTACAAGGATATCGGCAACGGCATTGCCTCGGCCGGGATCGAGTACTACCTGCCGCTCTTTTTCGACGCGACCGCGACGCTGTTCGACTACTTGCCGCCGGCCAGCGTGCTGGCGCTGCACGGTCCGATCGAGACCGCGATGACACGCTTCTGGAACGAAACGAACGAGCGCTACCGGTTTCTGTCGCGCGATGTCACGCGGCCCATTGTGCCGCCCGCCGATCTGTTTCTTAACGCCGAAGGATTTTTCTCGCGCGCGAAGCCGATTATGGACGCATCTCGTTGGCTGACGCTGCAAATACGGGCGGGAACCAGGACTTTGAAGCGCTTCCGTTGCTTGCGGTCGAGCGGCGCGCCGAAGACCCGATCAGCCGGCTGCACGCATTCGCCGAAGCCTTTGTAGGCGAATCAGTCGCACAAAGGCACGGTCGCGTGCTGATCGTCGCCGACATCTGCCGGCCGCCGCGAAACGATTTCAGCAACTGCTGACCGAGTATCGGCTGCCGTTTGCCGACAACGCGGACTTCAACGGCTTCATGGCGTCCGACGCATCGGTCGGCCTAGGCGTAGCGCCATTGCACGAAGGGTTCGTGCTGCGCGAGCCCGCGAATCGCGGTCATCACCGAAACCGAGCTGTACGCAGCGCAGCCCGCGCCGGCGCGCGGACGGCAGCGCGAGCGCGCCTCGAACGTCGAGGCGATGCTGCGCGACCTGTCGGAGGTCAAGATCGGCGACCCGGTCGTGCACGACCAGCACGGCATCGGTCGCTATCTCGGCTTGCAGAGCATGGACCTGGGCGAGGGCGAGACCGAGTTCCTGCATCTCGAATACGCGAACGAGACCAAGCTCTACGTGCCGGTCGCGCAGTTGCACCTCATCAGCCGCTACAGCGGCGCCGCGCCCGACGCGGCGCCGCTGCATCACGCTCGGCAGCGGCCAGTGGGAAAAGCGAAGCGCAAGGCGGCGGAGCAGGTGCGCGATACCGCCGCCGAGCTGCTGAACCTGTATGCGCACCGCGCGGCTCGCGAGGGCCACGCGTTCGAGTTCAAGCAGCACGATTACGAAGCGTTCGCCGAGAGATTTCCGTTCGAGGAAACGCCCGACCAGGCCGGCGGCGATCAACGCCGTGATCGAGGACATGAGCGCCGGCAAGCCGATGGATCGGCTGGTGTGCGGCGACGTCGGCTTCGGCAAGACCGAAGTCGCGCTGCGCGCGGCGTTCGTCGCGGTCGCCGACGGCAAGCAGGTGGCCGTGCTGTGTCCGACCACGCTGCTGGCCGAACAGCACTTCCAGACCTTCCCCGATCGCTTCGCCGACTGGCCGGTACAAATCGCCGAGCTTTCGCGCTTCCGCTCCAGCAAGGAAGTAGCGCAATCGGTGGCCGGCATCAACGCCGGTACGATCGATATCGTCATCGGCACGCACAAGCTCTTGACCGAGTCGACGTCAAGTTCAAGAGCCTCGGGCTCGTCATCATCGACGAGGAGCATCGCTTCGGCGTGCGGCAGAAAGAGCGTCTGAAAGCGCTGCGCGCGGAAGTCGACGTGCTAACACTGACCGCAACGCCGATTCCGCGCACGCTTGCCATGTCGCTTGAAGGCATGCGCGATTTCTCGGTCATCGCCACCGCGCCGCAGCGCCGACTCGCGATCAAGACGTTCGTTCGCGAGGAAAGCCCGGCGCTGATCCGCGAAGCGGTGCTGCGCGAGCTGAAGCGCGGCGGCCAGGTCTATTTCCTGCACAACGAAGTCGACACGATCGACAACCGGCGGCGACGCCTCGCCGAGCTGGTGCCCGAAGCGCGCATCGCGATCGCGCACGGGCAGATGCGGGAGCGCGAGCTCGAGCGCGTGATGCGCGACTTCTACCAGCAGCGCTTCAACCTGCTGCTCTGCACGACGATCATCGAGACCGGCATCGACGTGCCGACCGCGAACACGATCATCATCAATCGCGCCGACCGCTTCGGCCTCGCGCAGCTGCATCAGCTGCGCGGCCGCGTCGGCCGCTCGCATCATCAGGCGTATGCCTATCTGCTGCTGCCCGAGGAAGGCAACATCACGACGCAGGCGAAGAAGCGGCTCGAAGCGATCCAGATGATGGAAGAGCTCGGCTCGCGGCTTCTTTCTCGCGATGCACGACCTCGAGATCCGCGGCGCAGGCGAAGTGCTCGGCGAATCCCAGAGCGGCGAGATGCAGGAAGTCGGCTTCAATCTCTACTCGCAGATGCTGAACGCGGCGGTGCAGCGCGCTGCAAGCTCGGGCCGCGAGCCAGACCTGCTGCGCCGCTCGGCGTCACGACCGAAATCAACCTGCACGTGCCCGCGCTGCTGCCGACCGACTATGTCAATGATGTGCACGAGCGGCTTTCGATGTACAAGCGGCTCGCTTCCGCCGACAACGAAGATGAGTTGATCGAGCGCCAGGAGGAGCTGGTCGATCGCTACGGCAAATTACCCGAAGCGGCGAAGGCATTGCTCGAGACGCATCGGCTGCGACTGACCGCCGAAAAGCTCGGCGTCAAAAAGATCGATGCGTCGGCCGACGCAATCGTGATCCAGTTCGTTCCCGACCCTCCTTTCGATACGGCCAAGCTGATTCAAATGATGCAGCGCGCCAAGACGATGCGGCTGGCGGGTCCGAGCGGTTGCGCATCGAAGAGAAAACAGCCAACCTCGACGCGCGGCTGTTGCGGCTGCGCGAAGTGCTCAGAGCGATCAGCTGATCAACGATTTACGCAAGATGAACTTCGATCCGCCGTCGGGAAAGCCATCGAGCCGGCACGCTGTCTCGTAGCCGAGCCGGTAATAGAACTCCGGCGCCTGGAAGCTGAACGTATCGAGGTAGAGCAGCCGGCAGCCGCGCTCGAGCGCTATCACTTCGGCCTTGCGCATCAGCGCAGTGCCGATCCCTCGGCGGCGCATTGCTTCGTCCACCCATATTTGCTGCAGCTCGCACGCCGTTCCCCACCAGCGGGCCAACGCGCCACCGACCAGCGTGCCATCGGCATCTCTCGCATAGCACGCGAAGCGGTGAATCGCCTCCAGATCGGCGCTGCGCCGGTTGTAGGCGTGTAACCCGCGGTCAATCGGCGCGACATCGACGTCGGCCGGAGAGAACTGAGAGTCGATGCGAAACGAATGCATGCGACTGACATTAGCGTGCGTAGCGCGTTGTGTCAGTAACCTAAACTTCCGTCAATGAAAGATCTGGTGATCCAGGGACCAGGGTTGACACCCGAAGCGCTCGACACATTCAAAGTCGTCTGCATGCCGGAGCGGATCACGTTGTACCAGCGCGCCGCGCGCTGCGTTACGGTTCGGGACGATGCCGAAACGCGCAAGGCCGTGCAAGGGCTGTCCGATTTCTGGAAACTCGACCACGCGTTCGTCGAAACGCCGATGCGCTTGTCCGATTTTCGCTTGCTGGTGCTCGACATGGATTCGACGCTGGTAAATATCGAAACGCTCGATGAAGTCGCTGCGTTTGCCGGCAAGGGCGAACCGGTCGCGGCGATCACCGAATCCGCGATGCGCGGCGAAGTCGACTACAAAGAAAGTTTGCGCCGTCGCGTGTCGATGCTGGCCGGGGTCGATGCCGACTTGCTCGCCCGCGTTTACGACGAAAAGCTGCTACTCAATGAAGGCGCGCCTGAGCTCGTTTCCGAATGCCGCCGGCAGGGGCTGAAGACACTGCTGGCGACCGGCGGCTTTACGTTTTTCACCGAACGCATCAAAGCGAGGCTGAACATGGACTACACGCGATCGAATCAGCTGGAGATCGTCGGCGGTCGCTTGACCGGTAAAGTGACCGGCCCGAACGGCGGCGAGATTGTCGACGCGGAAGGCAAGGCCCAAGCGATGCGCGAAGCATGTGCGGAGATCGGGTGCGCGACGGCCAAGGCGATCGTCGTCGGCGACGGCGCGAACGACGTGAAGATGATGCGACTGGGCGGGGTATCGGTCGCCTATCGGGCAAAGCCTGTTGTGCGCGAGCAGGCGACGTATGCATTGAATTACAGCCGGCTGGACGGCGTACTTCACTGGTTCTCGAACGACGGCTAACTGCAGACGGAGCGATGGAGCGATATGCTGTAGGTGCGTCCTCGCAGCGCCATGTCGCGGGGGCCGAAAGGAGCAAAGATGCGTAGTTGGGCAACTCTCGTGAGCCTACTGCTGGTGGCGTGCGCTAGCCCGACGCAGCAGCGTGTACAACCACCGGACTTCCTTTTCAAGGATGAAATTTTCGCAGCGCCTTCCGAGCGAATCGCCGCCGCCGATGTGTTCGCGTTGAGCGACCGGATGAAGCTTTATTTGCGCACGGAGATCGCCGGCCAGATGCGCCAGATTGGTTCGCCGCAGGGATTGATCAGTGCGCTCTACGAGAGAGATCAGCTACAGCTGCAGTACGACGCCAGCATGACCCGCAATGCTGCGCAGGCATTCGACGCGCGCGCCGGAAATTGTCTTTCGCTGGTGGTCATGACCGCCGCCTTTGCGAAACAGTTAGGGTTGCAGGTCACCTATCAGAGCGCCTATCTGGAGGAAACGTGGGGGCGCAGCGGCGACCTGCTTGTGCGCAGCGGGCACGTCAACGTGACTCTCGATAGAAGAATGGGCGAAAGAAACACCATCGCGGCTGCCAGCGCCATGACGATCGATTTTCTGCCCGCCGAGAGCCTGCGCGGACTGCGGTCAAGCGTCATTCCGGAGGAGACGATCGTCGCGATGTACATGAACAACAAGGCCGTGGAAGCGCTCGTCGACGGGCGTTCTGACGATGCGTACGCCTGGACCCGCGAGGCGATTGTGCAGAGCCCCGAGTATCTCGGCTCGCACAACACGCTGGGAGTTCTTTATATGCGCCGCGGCGATCTGGCCCAGTCTGCAAGAGTTTTCAACTACCTTCTCGAGCGTGACCCCGCGAATGCGCGCGCAATGTCCAACCTCGCGCAGGTGTTCGCTCGCCAGGGACGCGACGTGGAATCAGCGGCGTTACTGCGCAGGCTGGCCGAGATCGAGCCGGTCGCGCCGTTTCATTACTTCCAGCGTGGCCTGGCGGCAATGGAGCAAGAGGATTTCAAGCTCGCGAGAGACTTGTTTGCCAAGGAAGTCGCTCGAGCCGATTATCAGGCTGAGTTTCACTTCTGGCTCGCCCTGGCCAATTTCAAGCTGGGAGACATCGAACCGGCCAGAAAGCACCTGACTCTTGCGATGGAGAATGGCGTGACACGCAATGAGCGCGCACTGTACGCGGCGAAGCTTGCCTGGCTGCATACGCACAAGCTGCAGTAGATGGGCTAGGACTTCTTGCGCGGGCGATCGATCCAGATGCGTTCATCGCCGGTGTCGACGTGAACGAAATTGCGACCCGGATAGAGCCCGGTTCCACCGCGTCCCAGCACACTCGCCATTCCTGCCAGCCTGATGTTTGACACTCCGCTGACGCTGATATCAACCGCCCGGCCGACGATATGACGCGAGTTGAGCGCGGCACCTTCGGTTCGCTGGTTCGTCTTGGGTGTCCGATATCCCGAGTGAATGCGCAGCGGGGCGTCGATGCCGGTGCGCGCCAGCCAGCGTCTGCACGCCACACAACACGTCGAGCAGGCCATGGTTCATCGGAAAGACGCGATCCGCTTGTGCATCGCGCAGCAACCAGCAGATGCTCAGATACTCGTCCCGGTTGTAGCCGCCCGCCGCCGTCCAGTACGTCGCCTCCAACTGTTCGTCACCACGTAGCAGTTTCAGAGAGCGGCGATCGCTGAGCAATTCGCGCAGACGCTCTTCGGGCGACCCGGCTGCCGCGCTTGGATTAGCGACGATAGCGGCGCAGATGCCCCCACCCGTGGCCAGTAACAAGCGCCGGCGGGATCCGGAAAAATCGCAACAGTTCATGCCTGCATAACGGAGGGCGGTGCAGCGTGGAATACGCGCGCGGTGCGATCCGTTCCTTATATCCGCTCGAACACCGCCGCGATGCCCTGCCCGCCGCCGATGCACATCGTCACCAGCGCGTAGCGCCCGCCGGTGCGCTGCAGCTCGTACAGCGCCTTGACCGTGAGCATCGCGCCGGTCGCGCCGATCGGATGGCCCAGCGAGATGCCGCCGCCGTTCGGATTGACCTTCTCCGGGTCGAATTCCGAGTCGCTTGCGCACCGCGCAGCGCCTGCGCGGCGAACGCCTCGTTGACTTCGATCACGTCGATGTCCGCGACCGTCAGGCCCGCTTGCTCGAGCGCCTTTCTGCGTTGCCGGCACCGGGCCGATGCCCATGATCTTCGGATCGACGCCGGCATGCCCGTAGGCGACGAGCCGCGCCATCGGCTTCAACGCCGCGCTTCTCGGCGACGCTGCGCTCCATCAGCACCACCGCCGCGGCGCCGTCGTTGATGCCCGACGCGTTGCCCGCGGTGACGGTGCCGTCTTCCTTCTCGAACACCGGCCTCAGCTTCGCCATGTCTTCGAGCGTCGCGTCGGCGCGCGACGTGCTCGTCGGTGTCGAACATCATCGCGCCCTTTCTGCTCTTCAGCTCGACCGGGACGATCTGGCTCCTTGAAGTGGCCTTCCGTCGATCGCGTGCGCGGCGCGGCGGTGGCTTTCGACCGCGAACTCGTCCTGCTGCTCGCGCGTGATGCCCCACTTCGCGGCGATGTTCTCGGCGGTGATGCCCATGTGCATCGCTGTCGAACGGGTCGTGCAGCGCGCCGACCATCATGTCGACATCGCTTGTCGCCCATGCGCGCGCCCCAGCGCTGGGTGGGCGAATGAACGCCGCCGGCTCATGTTTTCCGCGCCGCCGCCGACGGCGATGTCGGCGTCGCCCAGCAGGATGGACTGCGCCGCGCGAGACGATCGCCTGCAGGCCGCTGCCGCACAGGCGGTTCACCGTGAGCGCCGGTGTCTCCTTGGGCACGCCGCCGTTGAGCGCCGCCACGCGCGAGAGATACATGTCCTTCGGCTCGGTGTGGATCACGTTGCCGAACACGCACTGGCCGACTTCCTCGCCCTTCACTTGCGCACGCTTCATAACCTCCGCACGACGATGGCCCCGAGTTGAGTCGGAGGGACATCCTTCAGGCTGCCACCGAACGTTCCGATCGCGGTGCGCACGCCGCTGACGACCACTACTTCCCGCATTGCAATCTCCTCAAAATCTCGCGCTGAGCCCGAGCATCGCCTGGCCCTGCACGAATGCATCGCCGCTCAGGAAAACCGCACATCCGCCCGAGCAAAACAATCCGCCTGAGCTGTTCAGCAACGTGAAGAAAGCGCGCGCTTCGGCGCGCACCGCAACCGCGCTGCTCAACGGCCACAGGTATCCGAAGCCGACATTCAGCGATGCCCTCGTTTCGCTCTGAAGCCCGCTCAGGTCAGGCGAGAAATGAGTCACGCCGAGTCCGCCCACCGCATACGGCCCGCGACCGGTCGGCCCCTCGAAAAAGTACGTACCACCCAGGTGAAGGTAGCGCACGTCGAAGTCGAAACGCGGCTGGCCACCACCGGGATCGAGCGTCGTGCTCTGCTGTCCATAGAACAGTTGCAGCTGGCGTGATGAATCGAGGTCGTAGTCACCGGCAACGCCGAACGCGCCGCCCGACTTGACGCTAGCCCGCTCGCCGCTGGTGTCGTTGTCGATGCCTTCACTGACAGTGTAGCCGCCGAAAGCCGTTACGCTGACTTGCGCAACTGCGGGCGGCGCGAGCAGAAACAACAACGTGATGGCCACCGAGGGTCGCAGTGCGTTCATTGCGTCAGGACCAGTGCCGCTGCCAAACAGGCCCCACTTCGGGTAGGGCATCGATTCTCTCCATCATGTCGCACAACGCAGGGTGATTGCCGCGCAGGTAATCGCGCATCTTCCACCACTTCGATAGATTCGCCAGATAGACGTCGCACACATAGGGCCGCTCGCCGAGGAAAAACTGGGTTCCTTCGTGCCGGGCAGAAACGATGTCCCAACCGGTTCGCATGCGCGCGACCGCTGCCTCTTCGACCGCCTGGTGCGCCGCCTCTTCCTTGGCGGTAGTCCAGCGTGCCGGGTAGTCGGCCACGCCGACAGCCGTGTACATGGTGGCTGCCGCGAATTGCATCCAGCGCAAACATTGTGCGCGATCCCGCGTCGACAACGGCGGCACCCATTCGCTCGGGTGTCTTTCAAGCAGCGTCCACAGAATCGCTACGCTTTCGGTCAAGACCTCGCCCCCCGGTGTGACCAGCGTCGGCAATTGACCGAGGGGATTGACGCGTTTCAGCTCTTCGAAAAACGGCCCGCGCGTGTCGCCCCAGGCCGTCGCATCTTTCAAATCGACTTCCAGACCGAGCGCTCGCAACAGAACTTCGACGCTCGCGGCACCCGAGCGCTTGGCTGTGTACAGCGTATATCGCGTCACGTCAGCGAGCCGCGCAAATCGTGCTCGGCGGCGCCGTCGATGCGAACATCAACGAACTGGCCGGCGCTCACTTTGCGACGGCCGCTAGCAATCTCGACGATGCCATCGATCTCCGGCGCGTCGGCTGCGGTGCGACCGACAGCGAACGTCGGTCCGACCTCGTCGATCAATACCCGCTGCACGGTGCCGACCTTGCGCCGCAGCCGCTGCGCGGAGATCTCCTGCTGAAGCTGCATCAAGCGGGCACGACGATCTTCGCGCACTTCGTCAGGCACCTGATCGGGCAGCGCGTTCGCCGCCGCACCATCGACTGGCGAATACGCGAAGCATCCGACCCGATCAAGTTGGGCTTCGCGCAGAAAGTCCAACAGGTATTCGAACTCCGCCTCGGTTTCGCCGGGAAAGCCCGCAATGAACGTCGAGCGAATCGTGATCTCGGCACAGGTCTCACGCCAGGCGCGGATTCGCTCGATGTTCTTCTCGCCGGAGGCCGGGCGCTTCATCGACTTCAGTACGCGCGGATGCGCGTGCTGAAACGGCACGTCCAGATACGGCAGCACTTTGCCTTCAGCCATCAGCGGCACGATCTCATCGACGTGCGGGTACGGGTACACGTAGTGCAGCCGAACCCACGCACCATTGGCCTGCGCGACTTGTCCGAGCTCCTTGACCAGGTCGGTCATTCGCGTGCGCACCGTGCGGCCGCCGACAAACCCGAGCTGATATCTGACGTCGACCCCATACGCGCTGGTGTCCTGCGAAATCACCAGCAGCTCGCGCACGCCCTCCTTTAGCAAGTTCTCCGCTTCTCGCATCACGTCACCGATCGGCCGCGACACCAGATCGCCGCGCATCGAAGGAATGATGCAGAAGCTGCAGCGATGGTTGCAGCCTTCGGAGATTTTCAGGTACGCGTAGTGACGCGGTGTCAGCTTGATGCCGGCCGGCGGCACCAGATCGGAATACGGATCGTGCGGCCGCAGCAGATGACGATGCACGTGATCGAGCACCTCACTGGTGGCGTGCGGCCCGGTGACCGCGAGCACCTTGGGATGCGTCTTGGCGATCAGAGTCTGATCGCCCTCCTTCTTCGCGCCCAGGCATCCGGTGACGATGACCTTGCCGTTTTCTGCCAGCGCCTCGCCGATCGCGTCCAGCGATTCCCTGACGGCGGCGTCGATAAAGCCGCACGTGTTGACGATCACCAGGTCGGCATCGCGGTAACTCGCACTCGTTGCATAGCCTTCGGCGCGCAGCTGCGTGATGATCAGCTCGGAATCGACCAGCGCCTTCGGGCATCCCAGAGACACGAAACCCACCGACGGCGCGGTGGGCTTGAGGTTTGCGCGCGGCCTTTTCGCCGCCACCGTTACGGTCATTACTTCTTGTCGCCGGGGAAGCCGGGGAAACCGGTGAACATCGAGCGCGCCTGCTTTTGCATGTTCTCCTGCATCTGCACGAACAGGTCTTTCGATTGTTCGATGTAGCTCGACATCATCGATTGAATCATCGGCGCCTGCATGTTGACGAACTGCGTCCACATCTCGGGCCCGATCTTGTTGGTTTCGTAAAACGCCTTGCTTTGCTCCTGCAGCTTGCCCTGGATGTCGATGAACGCCTGGATGTTCTTCTCCAGGTACGAACCCATCATTCCCTGCATCGCGTTGCCATACAGACGAATGATGTGCGACAGCATCGGGGCCGTGAACATCGGCAGCCCGCCGGCCTCTTCTTCAAGAATGATCTGCAGAAGGATCTGCCGCGTCAGATCGTCGGTCGACTTGGCATCGATCACCTGAAAATCTTCGTGCTCGAGTACCAGTTGCTTGACGTCCGCCAGCGTGATGTAGGTGCTGGTCTGCGTGTCGTACAGGCGGCGATTCGGATACTTCTTGATCAGGCGAACGGACGTTGCCATGTTTGCCTTCTCCCTGAGCAGATCGCGGATTCTAGCCACTTTGTCGCAGCGCAGTGCCCGGCCCGAAGGTAAGGCGATTACCGTTCTGCGAGAATCGCCGCAAACAGCGCTAACCGGGAGACAAGATGCTTCGTTCATTCGCCTCACGAATCGCCACGGCGATCGCCGCGTTCGGGTTGATGTCGGTCACAGCAAGTCACGCTGGCACGGTCACCGTCATCACGTCGTTTCCGAAGGAGCTGACGACGGCGTACAAGGCGGCGTTCGAGAAAGCCAATCCGGACATCAAGATCGAGATCCTGAACAAGAGCACGGTGGCAGGCATCGCGTACGTGCGCGAGACCGCGCCCGGCCAGCGCCCCGAGGTCTTCTGGGCCTCGGCGCCCGATGCGTTCGAAGTGCTGAAGCGCGACAACCTGCTGGTCACCGCGCCCGACGTCGACAACAAGGCGATCCCGGCGAAGATCGGCAACTACCCGATCAACGATCCGCAAGGCTTCTACCACGGCCAGGCGCTCGCGGGCTACGGCATCATGTAGAACACGCGCTACCTGAAGGCCAACAAGCTGGCCGCGCCGAAGGATTGGGACGATCTGCTGAAGCGCGAATAGTTCGGCCATGTCGCGATGACCGCGCCGTCGCGCTCGGGCACGATGCACCTGACGGTCGAAACGATCCTGCAGGGCGAGGGCTGGGACGCAGGCTGGGGCAAGATGCTCGAGATGGCGGGCAACAGCGCGCAGATCACCGAGCGCAGTTTCGGCGTGCCCGACGGCGTCAACAACGGCCAGTTCGGCATCGGGCCGGTGATCGATTTCTTCGGGCTTGCGGGCAAGTATTCAGGCTTCCCGGTCGAGTTCGTTTATCCGGCTCTGACCTCGATCGTGCCGGCGAACATTGCACTGGTCGCGGGCGGCAAGAACACCGCCGAGGCGAAGAAGTTCGTGCAGTTCACGCTTGAGCCAGCCGGGCCAGGAGCTGCTGCTCGATCCGAAGATCTCGCGCCTGCCGGTGCTCGCGTACTCGAGCTTTGGCAGCAAAATCCCCGCCGGTTATCCGGACCCGCAGGCGATCGTCAAGCGCGCCAAGGTCAACTTCGACTCCGATCTGTCAGAAGCTCGCTACTCGGTCGTGCACTCGCTGTTCGACCAGACGATCACGTTCCGCCTCAAGGAGCTGCAGGCCGCGACCAAGGCGATTCACGATGCTGAAGCGAAGCTCGCCGGCAAGAGCAGTCCGCAGGCGGCTGAGTTGATCAAGCAGGCGCGCGCACTGGCGTTTGCCCCGGTCGTTTCTTCTTCGCTGGCGGGGCAGAAGGACTTTCTGAAAGTGTTCGCGTCCAACAAGAAGGAAGTCGCAGTCTCGAAGCAGGTGACCGGCCTCGAGGAAAGCTGGAATCGCAAGGCGCGCGAGAACTACGCGAAGGCGATCGACCTGGCGCAGCAAGCGGCCGCCTCCGTAAAGTAGTCGTCTCCGCATCGCCGTGACGCCGGCTGACGCGCTGCCTGCGGGGCAAGTTCGCACCGGCGTTCGAGCACGGCAGCTGCTCGGCGCCTCGTGGCGCTCGTACGTCGTATTGTTTGCGATTGCGGCGTTCCTGCTTGCGCTGTTGATCATCCCCGTGGGTGCGGTATTCATTACCGCGTTCCGCGATGGCGACGGCAGTTTCACGCTCGGTCATTTCGGAACGTTCTTCTCGACCGGCCTGATGCGCGAGTCGTTCGGCAACAGCCTGTACGTGGCGATAGCCAGCGTCTTCGCCGCTTCGCTGATCGCGGTACCGCTCGCGTACTTCACCGTGCGCTTCCAGTTTCGCGGCGCGCTGCTGATCCAGACGCTCGGCGTGCTGCCGCTGATCATGCCGCCGTTCGTCGGCGCGGTCGCGATGCAGCTGATCTTCGGCCGCTCGGGCTCGGTCAACCTGCTGCTCAACGAGCTTTCGGCTTTTCAATCCCGATCATGGAAGGGCTGACCGGCGTGATCTTCGTCGAGAGCCTGCATTACTTTCCGTTCATCCTGATGAACCTCATCGTCGCGCTGCGTGCGATCGACGGGGCGATGGAGGAATCGGCGCAGAACCTCGGCGCCAAGGGATGGCGGCTGTTTTCGCGCGTCGTGTTTCCGCTGGCGCTGCCGGGCTACGTCGCCGGCGCATCGCTGGTCTTCGTCAAGGTCTTCGACGATCTGGGCACGCCGCTGGTGCTGGGGCAGACCAACATGCTCGCGCCGCAGGCTTATCTGCGCATTACCCAGGTCGGACTCGAAGATCCGCTCGGCTACGTGATCAGCGTCATCATGATCGCGTTCTCGATCCTAGCGCTGTGGCTGTCGACTCGCGTGATGAAGGGCAGGGACTATTCGACGCTGCAGAAAGGCGGCGCTGGCATTGCGCGCCGACGTTTATCGCGTGGCGAGGCATGGCTCGCGTATGCAGCAGTCGTGCTGGTGCTGCTCGTCGTGCTCAGCCCGCACCTGGGACTGCTGCTGCTGTCGTTCGCAAGGTGTGGAGCTTCTCGGTGCTGCCCGACGACTACACGCTCGCCCACTACGCGACCGTGTTCGCCGACAGCACCGGCATGATCAGCAACACGCTGCTCTACTGCGGGCTGGCCGCGACGATCGACGTCGTCATCGGCATCGCGATCGCCTATCTGATCCTGCGCACGCGCATTCCCGGCTCGCCAGTGGCTCGACTTCGCAGCCAGCGCCGCGATCGCGATTCCCGGCATCGTGCTGGCGATCGGCTACCTGCGCACGTTCCAGGGCTTCGAGATCGGCGGCGTGCCGATCACTCAAACCTGGGTATTGATCATGCTGGCCTACTCGGTGCGCCGACTTGCCGTATGCGCTGCGCTCGTGCATGGCGGCATTGCAGCAGATCCACCTCGCCTCGAAGAGGCGGCCGAGATGCTGGGCGCCAGCAAGTGGCGCTCGGTGCGGCGAGTCGTGGTGCCGCTGATGGCCGGCGGCATTCTCGCGGGCTTCGTGACCAGCTTCATCACCGCCGCGGTCGAGCTCTCGGCGACGATCCTGCTGGTCGTCAGGGAGTCGCAAGCGCCGATGAGCTACGGCATCTACCTGTACATGCAGAGCATCGCGGGCCGCGGAGCCGGCGCGGCGCTCGGCGTCTTGCGGTGGTGACGGTCGCAATCGGTACGTATCTTTCGCACGTGCTGGCAGATCGTGCGAATCGCAACCTGGAGCATGTGCGATGAAAGCAGTAGCCGTCGAATGCATCGGTATCGGCCTCGCCTACGGCGCCAATCAGGTGCTTGCACGACATCACGCTCGCGATCGAGCCCGGCGAATTCTTCGCGCTGCTCGGGCCGTCGGGCTCGGGCAAGTCGACGCTGCTGCGGCTGATCGCCGGATTCAACCAGCGAATCGCGGCCGGCTGCTGGTCGACGGGCGCGACATCAGCCGCGTTCCGCCGCACGCGCGCAACATCGGCATGGTGTTTCAGAGCTACGCGCTGTGGCCGCACATGAGCGTGCACGACAACGTCGCCTTCGGACTGGTCGAGCGGCGTGTCGCGCGCAGCGAGATCAAACGCCGCGTCGGCGAGGCGCTGTCGCTGGTCGGCCTGGCCGACTACGCGCGCCGCCGGCCGAACCAGCTCTCCGGCGGTCAGCAGCAACGCGTGGCGCTGGCCCGCACGATCGTCATCGAGCCGCAGGTGCTGCTGCTCGACGAGCCGCTATCGAACCTCGACAAGAAACTGCGCGAGCAGATGCGGCTGGAATTGAAGCGGCTGCAGCGCACGCTCGGCATCACCACGATCTTCGTCACGCACGACCAGGAAGAGGCGATGACCACCGCCGATCGCATGGCCGTGCTCGACGAGGGCGTTCTGCAACAGATCGGCCGCCCGCGCGAACTGTTCGACTCCCCGTCGAATCGCTTCGTCGCCGAGTTCGTCGGCAGTACCAACCTGATTGCCGGTCGCTACGACGCGACTCGCAGCGTCTTCGTCACGCAAGGCTTGGGCGACATTCCGCTGGCGGCGGGCGCCGAAGGCAATGCAGTGTCCATCCGGCCGCACGCCCTGACGATTGCGGTCCAGCGCAGCGCGCGCGGCCTCTGGTTCGACGGCGAAATCCAGGAAAGCGAGTTCCTCGGCGAGTTCACGCGCTATCAAGTGCGAGTCGGGCAAGCGCTGCTGACGGCTGATGCGCCGCATCTGTCAGCCACGCCGATCTACGCGCGCGGCGATCGAGTGCAGGTCGCGATCGACCCGGCAGAAGTGCGTCTACTCGGATAACCTCTTTCTCGGACGTGTACGAACCGCCGCAAGGGCGAAAGCGAAGCAAGCAACTCTAGTCGTGACAGAGTGGGGACACGATGTCGTACGCAAAACGTGATGCCGTGCGCTTGTACTACGAGCAGCAGGGAAGTGGCGATCCGCCGCTGGTTTTCCTGCATGGCTGGTGCTGCGACCACACCTTCTTCCAGCCGCAGATCGACCACTTTAAAACGTCGCATGCGTTAACAACGCTGGATTTGCGTGGATGCGGTAGTAGTGACCGGCCCGAAGACGGCCACGACATACCAACTCTGGCAGACGATGTCGCTTGGCTCTGCAATGAACTTGAGATAACGAAGCCCATCTTCGTCGGTCACAGTCTAGGCGGCATGATCGCGATCGAGATCGCTGCCAGATATCCTTACCTTCTCGGGGGTGTCGTTGCCGTTGACCCCGGCCCAATCGATCCTTTACCCCAAGCTCGTAGCGCATTCGAGGCATTGGTGGCGCAGCTCGAAGGACCTGGCTGGGAAGCCGCGCGGCGCGCCTATATCGAGGGGCTGTTCTTGGCTACTGACGATGCTGACCGAGGCCGCTGGATCGTTGAAAGGATGTGCGCTGTGCCTCAAGGCGTCGCGCTGGCGGTCCTCCGCGGCGTTCTTACGTGGAACGGGGTCGCAGCGCTTCTGCTCTGCAACGTACCACTGCTGGTCCTACTGTCGCGCACGGGCGGCAGTAACGACCCGGCGCGACTGCTTGCACTGAAACCGAATGTCCATATTGGTGTGACAGTCGGGGCAGGACACTTCAACCAGCTTGAGGTACCGGACCAGGTCACCCCGATGATCGAGCGGTTTCTCCAAATAACAGCGCGCCCATCGTGACGTCATGCCGGATGTACACATCACCAACCGCACCGGCGCCGCAGTAGAGTTACTCGCATTGCAAAACGGGAGAAATGTATGCCGAAGGGTTACTGGATCGTCCGCGTCGACATTGCTGATCAGGAAAAATACAAGGCTTACATCGCAGCCAACGCCGCGCCGCTGAATAAATACGGGGCCCGGTTTCTGGTGCGTGCCGGTCGCCTCGAAACCGCAGAGGGAACGAGTCGCACCCGCAATGCGGTGATCGAATTTCCTTCTTATGAAGCAGCGATCGAATGCTGGCATTCGCCGGAATACCAGCAGGCGATGAAACTGCGCACGCCGGTCTCCACCGCAGATGTGGTCATCATCGAAGGCTACGAAGGCCCGCAGCCTTCCTGAGATCGATCACCCCCTGCCTACGAACGGCATTTTGGTGGCCATCACGGTCATCGAAAGTACGTTTGCTTCGAGTGGAAGACTCGCCATATGAAGCACGGCGTTCGCAACATGCTGAACATCCATCACCGGTTCTGCTGCGATCGCGCCGTGCGCCTGCGGCACGCCTTTCGTCATTCGGGCCGCGAGGTCCGTCAGCGCATTGCCAATGTCAATCTGGCCGACGGCGATGTCGTACTTGCGGCCATCGAGCGAAGATGACTTGGTGAGGCCGGTGATCGCGTGCTTGGTCGCTGTGTAAGGCGCTGAGTTGGGCCGCGGTGCGTGGGCCGAGATCGAACCGTTGTTGATGATGCGGCCGCCGCGCGGATCCTGCGCCTTCATGATGCGAAAAGCGCCCTGCGTGCACAGGAACGCACCGGTGAGATTGGCGTCGACGACCGACTTCCACTGTGCGTAGCTCAAGTCTTCCAGCGCGACCGGCGGCGCCCCGGTTCCCGCGTTGTTGAACAAGACGTCGAGCCGGCCGAATTGCGTGTGCAGTTTCGCAAACAAGGCGTCGACCGCTTGCGGATCGCCGACATCGGTCGCGACGACCAGCGATTCGCCGCTCGCGCCGGTCGCCAGTTTCGCGGTGGCTTCGAGGGCATCGGGACGGCGACCTGCCAGGACCGTGTCGAACCCGTTGTTCAGCAGTGTTACCGCGACCGCGCGGCCAATCCCGCTGCCGGCACCGGTCACGAGTGCGACCTTCCGTGACTTACTCATCAATGCTCTACCCCATGTGCAATCCACCGTTGCACGAAAACTCGGCACCGGTGGTGAATCCCGCGTCGTCGCCCGACAACCAAACGCAGATCGAGCCGATTTCCTCGGCCTTGCCGAGACGCTTGACCGGTATGGTCTGAATAATCTTTTCACGCACGTCTTCGCGCACAGCCATCACCATGTCGGTGGCAATGTAGCCGGGCGATACGGTGTTTACCGTGACCCCCTTGCTTGCAACTTCCTGCGCAAGCGCCATCGAGAAGCCGTGCATGCCAGCCTTGGCCGCCGAGTAGTTCGTCTGCCCAAACTGGCCCTTCTCTCCGTTGACCGACGCGATGTTGATGACGCGGCCCCAGCCCTTATCGAGCATGCCGTCGATCACCTGCTTGGTGACGTTGAACATGCTGTTCAGGTTGGTTTCGATCACCGCGCGCCAGTCTTCAACCGACATCTTGCGAAAGACCCCGTCGCGCGTGATACCGGCATTATTGACGAGAATGTCCACCGCGCCGTGTTCGGCCTTGACCTTGTCGAACGCCTGCTTTGTCGAGTCCCAGTCGGAGACGTTGCCGACCGATGCAAAGAAGGAGTAGCGGTCGCTCTTCTGCTCGGCCAGCCACTTGGCGTGGTCGCGCGTCGGGCCGCAGCCGGCAATTACTTTATATCCCGCGTCATGAAACTTGCGGCAGATCGCCGTGCCGATGCCGCCCATGCCGCCGGTGACATACGCCAGTTTTGCCATCTTGGTCTCCTCGTGTTTTCGGCAATTAGACACCATTCGCGGTGTATCAAGCACGGCTGCGCGCAGCCAGCGGCCCCTATGATCGCTGCATGACACGCGACACGGTTTCCTTCGTTGTTCCTGCGCACAATGAGGAACCGCTGCTCGCCGCCACTTTATCCGCGTTACACACAGCCGCCGCGACTTGCGCAATCAAGTATGAAATCATCGTGGTCGACGACGCGTCGACCGATCACACGGCGCGCATCGCCGCCGAGGCGGGAGCGTGTGTTGTGGCCGTACAGCACCGGCAGATTTCGGCCACCCGAAATTCCGGCGCACGCGCTGCGAGCGGCAGCATTTTCGTGTTCGTGGATGCCGATACCTTGATCAACCCCGAAGTCTTGCTGCGCGCGATCGAATCCGTTGCTCAAGGCGCGGTCGGAGGAGGAGCCACGGTGCACTTCGACGGACAGGTACCGCTGTACGCGAAGATGGTGCTTCCTCTGTTCACGCTATTGATGCGGCGGACGCGGCTCGCAGCGGGCTGCTTCGTTTTTTGCACGCGGCCCGCGTTTGAAGCGGCCGGCGGTTTCGACGAGCGACTATTCGGCGCGGAGGAGATCGCACTCAGTGCCGCGCTGAAAAAGCACGGCGCATTCGTGATCCTGCGTGAAGCAGTGCTGACGTCGGGTCGAAAGTTGCGTACTTACTCCGGCTGGGAAGTGCTCGGCATCATGCTGCGAGCCGCCCTGAGCGGTGGCAAGATGCTGACGCGGCGCGATCAGATGGGACTTTGGTACGACCCGCGGCGCGCCGATCCCGCTTTGCAGCGCCTGGATCGATCCGCGTAGTTGCTTCTAGCGCTCTACTGCGAGCGCGACCCCCATACCGCCGCCGATGCACAGCGCGGCCAGGCCCTTCTTCACATCGCGCCGCTTCATCTCGTGCAGCAGCGTGACGAGGATGCGCGCACCCGAGGCGCCGATCGGGTGCCCGAGCGCAATCGCGCCGCCGTTCACGTTGATCTTTTCGGTATTCCAGCCCATGTCCTTGTTGACCGCGCACGCCTGTGCGGCGAAGGCTTCGTTGATCTCCATCAGATCGACCTGATCAGCCGTCCAACCCGCTTTCTTCAATGCCTTGCGCGACGCCGGTGCCGGCCCCATGCCCATCAACTTCGGATCGACACCGGCCGACGCGAATGCCTTGATCGTTGCCAGCGGCTGTAATCCGAGCTCCTTCGCTTTCGCTTCCGACATCACCAGCAGCGCGGCAGCGCCATCGTTCAACCCCGAGGCATTGCCCGCCGTCACGCTGCCCTGCTTGTCGAACGCCGGCTTTAAGCCGGACAGCGCCTCGGCGTTGGTCTTGCGATTGATGAACTCGTCGGCGTCGAACGAAATCGGATCCCCCTTTCGCTGCGGAATCGGTACCGCGACAATCTCTTCCTTGAAGCGCCCCGCGTCCTGCGCAGCGGCGGCTTTCTGTTGCGAAGCGAGCGCGAATTTGTCCTGCGTCGCACGGTCGACGCTGTGCTCCTTGGCGACGTTCTCCGCAGTGATGCCCATGTGGTACTGGTTGTAAACGTCCCACAGGCCATCGACGATCATGCTGTCGATGATCTTCGCATCGCCCATTCGATAGCCGTCGCGCGAGCCCTGCATGACGTGCGGCGATGCGCTCATGTTTTCCTGCCCGCCCGCGACGACGATCTCGGCATCACCGTTGGCGATCGCCTGTGCTGCGAGCATCACCGCCTTCAGCCCCGAGCCACACACCTTGTTGATCGTGGTCCCCGGAACGGTGACCGGTAGACCGGCCTTGATCAGCGCTTGCCGCGCCGCGTTCTGCCCGACGCCCGCAGTCAACACCTGCCCCATGATGACTTCATCTACTTGCTCGGGTTTCACGCCGGCGCGCGCCAGGACCTCCTTGATCACGATCGCACCGAGATCGGAAGCCGGAATTTTCGCCAACGAAGCCGCCGAACTTGCCGACCGGCGTGCGCGCTGCTGCAACGATGACTGCATTGGACATTGACAAGTACTCCTAAGCTTTTTCCTGAACGTAACGACCGGGCGCTGGCTCGATCACTTTGTATGTCGTGCTGCCGAAGTTTTTTGGTGCAGCCTTTTGCGCACCGCCAAACTGCGCGAGCCACTTGCTCCAATCGGTCCACCAACTGCCCGGCTGCTCTTTGGCCGCGACCAGCCAAGCCTCAGGATCCGCCGGAAGTTGGGTCGAATCGCCGGTCCAGTAACTGCGCTTGTTCTTCGACGGTGGATTGATGCTGCCCGCGATGTGTCCGCTGGCGCCGAGCACAAAGCGGACACTGCCCGGCTTACTCGTGCCCGGCAAAAGCCGCGCCGATGCATAGGCGGCCTTCCACGGAACAATGTGATCTTCGCGCGCGGCGAACACATACGTTGGAACCTTGATTGACCCCAGGTCGATGCGCTCGCCGCAACACACCAGTTTTCCCGGAATCCGCAGATTGTTTTCCAGATACATATTGCGCAGGTACCAGGCGTACATCGGTCCCGGCAAATTCGTGCTGTCGCCATTCCAATACAGCAGGTCGAACGCCGGCGGCTGCTTGCCCTGCAGATAGTTGTTGACGACGTAGTTCCACACCAGATCGTTCGAGCGGAGATTGTTGAAAGTGACCGCGAGTTCACGCCCCGGCATCAGACCGCCCTGGCCCAGCGTTCGCTCGCGTTGTTGCACCTGATGCTCATCGATAAACAGTTCGAGCATGCCGGGGTCCTCGAAGTCGAGCAACGCCGTCATCATCGTGACGCTCGAAACCGGCGCCTCGCCGCGCGCGAACATCACCGCGAGCGCGGTCGCCAGGATCGTGCCGCCAACGCAAAAGCCGAGCGCGTTGACTTGCTTCTGACCGCTGATCTGTTGCGCGACGTGCAGCGCCTTGATCGCCCCCTGCTCGAGGTAATCGTCCCACGTCAGTTTCGACTCCGCCTGATGCGGATTCTTCCACGACACCACGAATACGGTGTGGCCGCTTCCCACCGCGTGCCGGATCAGTGAGTTTTCGGGCTGCAGATCCAGGATGTAGTACTTGTTGATGCACGGCGGGACCAGCACGAACGGCCGCGCATAGACCTTGGCAGTCAGCGGTTTGTATTGGATCAACTGAAACAACGCGTTTTGAAAAACTACCTGGCCTTCGCTGGTCGCGACGTTACGGCCGACCTCGAACGCCGTTTCATCGGTCTGCGAAATGCGGCCGCGCTGAATGTCCTTCATCAAATTGTCGAGACCGGATTTCAGGCTTTCGCCGCGCGATTCGAGCAACGTCTGCTGCGCCTTCGGATTAGTCGCCAAAAAATTGGATGGCGAAGCCGCATCGACCCACTGCGACACCGCATATTTCACGCGCTGCTTGGTCTTGCGATCACCGTCGACGGTATCGGCCAGCCGATTCATGAAATCCGAGTTCAGCAAGTACGCGCGCGCGTAGAAAGACGCCAACGAATTACTTTGCCATGCCGGATCCGAGAAACGTGAATCTGCGATCGGTTCCGATGACTTGGCCGGATTCTGGAAAAAGTCGGACCATAGCGCCGCGAATTGTGTAAGGTAATCCTGCTGCAGTTGCATCAACTGACCGGCGGATGGCGGCAGAGCGTAGGTCGCCGGCATCGCATTGGCTGGCTCCTTGGCAGCGGCCGGTTTGACCAATGCAGAGCGTGATCGCGCCGCAGATGTGCGGCGCTCCGGCGCGGGTCTTTTGCGCGGTCGCCGTGCGGGTGTGGTCACTGTGGAAGTGGGCATTCGGGGTCTCCTCGCGCGGATTCTCCGCATCAGGTGGGCAGTGTCAAACTCGCCAAATCAATGCGACGTGACGCCCTGTCGCTGAATCGCGACGATAGCTGTAAAACCGAGTCGGGTCGCTGAACGTACAGTCGTGGCCACCATAGATGCGGGCGACACCGGCTTGCGCAAGCGCCTGTTGCCCGAGTGCGAACAAGTCGGCGCGATATTTCCCATCTACTTGTCGCGCAAACGCGCTCGCTGCCTCAGACAGTTGCGTTCGCATCGCTTCGAGCACTTCGGTGCCAACTTCGAAATACCTGGGTCCGATCGCCGGACCCAGATAAGCAAGCAGCTCTGCGCCGGCATCTTCCAAACGCTGGCGCATCGCATAGACGGTCGCCTGAATAACACCCAACGCGAGGCCGCGCCAACCGGCGTGCGCCACACCCACACACCGGCCCGACGTGTCTGCAAGAAGCACCGGCATGCAATCGGCGATCGAGACCGCGCACACGACGTTCGGCGCGTCGGTGATCGACGCGTCGGCGGTGCCCACTGTCGGAGCGGCCTGCTGTGCATCCACGACCGCAGCGCCGTGCACCTGATTCAGCCAGTAGGGCTCGGCCGGCAAGATGGCTCGCAGCAACGCGCGATTCGCCATCACGTCGACGAGGTCGTCGCCACTTCCGAGCCCAATATTCATTCCGCCGCGCTCGGACGGAGGAACGCCGTACCGCCCGCGCGATACGCCGCCGGCACGCGTCGTAATCAAAGCAGACACGTTCGCAGGCGCGGGCCACTCGGGGCGAATCCACTGCGTGCTCATGCGTGCTCGAACACATTGCTGGGGACATCGAGGGGACGAAAGCCGAGGGCGACCATCAGCCGTGCGAGATCCGGTGCAGGGCTGTGAAACCACGTCAGCCGCCGCCGTGTGAGCGGATGATCAAGACTTAACTGGCACGCATGCAGCGCCTGCCGATCGAACGCCGGCCAACTTGCCGTGTCCTCACCGCGCGGCGGCAGCTTGCGTCGATACAGCGGATCGCCAATCAGCGGATATCCGAGGTGTTCGAGGTGCACGCGAATCTGATGCGTGCGACCCGTTTCAAGGCGACAAGCGACCCACGAAATTTCGGCCCGCGCCGCTCGGGTTGAATCTATCAACGCGTAAAACGTGCGGGCAGGCTTCGCGGATTCGGTCGTACTGACTCTAAACCGCAGTGGGTTGCGCGGGTCGCGCCCGATCGCCGCATCAATCGTGCCACGCGCCGGCGGTACGCCGAGCACCACAGCCCAGTACTCGCGCCGCACCGTGCGCGCCTGCAACTGGCGTACGAGATCTGTCTGCGCAGCCAGCGTTTTCGCCACCACCATCAGTCCCGACGTATCGGCATCGAGCCGGTGCACGATTCCCGCGCGCGGCACTTCACTTAACGCCGGGTCGTAGGCCAGCAAGCCATTCAAAAGGGTCCCCGACCAGTGGCCTGCCGCAGGATGCACGACCAACTTCGGCGGCTTGTTCAGCACCAGGATGGCGTCGTCTTCAAATACGACATCGAGCGGCATCGGCTCCGGCGTGTAGGCGGCAGCGTCGGGTGCGGGTTGCGGGTTGATCTCCACCGCGTCGCCAAACGCCAGCGGGTGGCGTGCAATCACGGCTTGTCCGTTGACACGGACTGCGCCCGCCCCGACCCACTGCTGCAGCCGGCTGCGCGACACGTCCGGAATCAATTGCGCAAGCGCCTTGTCCAAACGCTCGCCGGCATGACGATCGTCGATGCGTAGCGTCATAGGCGCCGATGCATCGGGCACATCGTCGCCGTCGCCGACCTCCTCGGACCGCGGAATAGACATCGTCGAACGATATACTGCCGGGCACACGAAACACGGTCACACCCTCGATGAAAACGCATCGGTCACACTGGATCGCGCACGTCGGCGCCACGCTGGCAATGCTGGTATTCGCCGCCGCTTTGGGCGGCTGTAGCTGGCTGGGCATCAATTGGGGCGACACCGACGAAACGCTCAAGTGGGATCCCGACAAGTTGTACTCCGAGGCGCGAGTCGAATTGAACAACGGCAGCTGGAAGCGATCGCGCGAGCTGTATCAGAAGCTCGAATCGCGTTATCCGTTCGGTCGGCATGCGCAACAGGCGCTGATGGAGATCGCGTACACGTACTACAAAGAGGGAGAAAGCGCGCAGTCGATCCAGGCGTCGGACCGCTTCATTCGTCAGTACCCGAATCACCCGAACGTGGACTACATGTATTACTTGAAAGGCCTCGCCTCGTTCAACGAAGAGCTGGGCTTCCTGGGCCGCTTTCTTGGGCAAGACATCTCCGAACGCGATGCAAAGGCCGCGCGCGAAGCGTTCGATGCATTCAAGGACTTAGTCACGCGTTACCCGGAGAGCAAGTACACATCGGACGCCCGCTCACGCATGATTTACCTTGCCAATTCACAGGGTCAGGCCGAGGTGAACGTCGCACGCTATTACTTCACCCGCAAGGCGTACCTGGCCGCGATCCAGCGCGCACAAACCGTCATTCGGGATTTTCAACAGACGCCCGCCACGGAAGAAGCACTGTCGATCATCGCGCGTTCTTACGAAGCGCTGCAGATGAAAGACCTGCAGGCTGACGCTGAGCGTGTCTTGACACTTAACTTTCCGCAAAGCAGGTACCTGCGCGAGCGGAGGTAATGACGACCGGTTGCCGGCCGCCAACCCCGCGCACGGTGTGGACGGTCGGACACTCGACGCGGCCCATCGAAGAGTTCCTGGAAATTCTGCGAAACGCCGCGATCACGGCGATCGTCGATGTGCGTCGGTTCCCGGGCTCGCGCCGCTATCCGCAGTACAACCAGCAGTCGCTCACTGCTTCGCTCGCAGCTGCGGGAGTGGAATATGTCTGGCTGCCGGAACTCGGTGGCAGGCGTCAGCCACGTCCGGATTCACCGCACGGTGCGTGGCGCAACGCATCTTTCCGCGGCTACGCCGACCACATGGATACCGGCACTTTCGAAACGGGCATCGATCGTATGACTGCACTCGCGGGCGATCGGAGCGTCGCGCTGATGTGTTCGGAAGCGCTGTGGTGGCAATGCCATCGCTCACTGATTGCGGACTATCTGAAAGTTCGTGGTTATTGCGTCCTACACTTACTCGCAATGAACAAGCTGCAGGAGCATCCGTACACCTCTGCGGCGCAGATCGTGGACGGCGAATTGAGCTATGCAGCCCACTGACGTCGAATACGCAGGCTTCTGGGTACGCGTGGGCGCCGCGCTGATCGACTCAGTGCTAATTCTTATGGTCATCGTCCCGCTGCTCGTCGCAATTTACGGATGGGGCTACTTTGGCGAGCAAACCCGCCTAATAGCCGGACCCGCCGACTTCCTAGTGTCCTGGGTCGCGCCGGCCGTCGCGGTCATCGCATTCTGGCTGCTTCGCCAGGCTACACCGGGAAAAATGGCCCTATCGCTGCGCGTGGTGGATGCAACAACGGGCGGCACGCTTTCAGTAGGTCAATCGATCGGACGCTACCTCGGGTACTACGTCTCGATGATTCCCTTGTTCATCGGCCTGATATGGGTCGCGTTCGACCCCAGGAAGCAGGGCTGGCACGACAAGCTTGCTGGCACCGTCGTCATCCGCTCGAAAGCGCGCGGCCCCGAGCCCGTGAAATCCGAGCCGAGAGGTTAGCCCTCCCGGCGGCGCGTCAGAAATTCGACCGCTTCGGCTTCGCTGCGCGTGCGTGCGAACGGCGGCAGGCTCGACAGCACGGTTTTGCCATAGGGCTTCGTCAGCACGCGCTCGTCCAGAATCATCAATACGCCGCGGTCGGTTTCATCGCGTATCAACCGGCCGGCACCCTGCTTCATCAGCATGATCGCTTCGGGCAGCTGATACTCGTTGAATGGATTGCGCCCGCTTTTCCGCAGGTAACGAATCTTCGCTTCGACCACGGGATCATCCGGCGGAGCGAAAGGCAGTTTGTCGATCACGACCAGCGACAGCGCGTCGCCGCGAATGTCGATGCCCTCCCAGAAGCTGATGCTGCCAACCAGCACCGCGTTTCCCGAGCTGCGAAACGCCTCGATCAAAGCACGGCGCGTACTCGCTCCCTGCACCAGCAACGGCAGCGGCTGGTCATCGAGCGCCATCAACTGGCGCAGGCGCTCCGCCACCTTGTCGACGGCGCGCAATGTTGTGCACAAGATAAAGGCTCGGCCGCCGTTGCCACGAACCAGCGGCCACGCGGCATCCGCGACTTTATGCGCGAAGTGGACGTCGTAAGGCGACGGCATCGACTGCGGCAGATACAGCATTGCCTGTTTTGTGAAGTCAAACGGACTGTTCCAGCGTGCGGTAGACGCGCCTTCGATGCCGACCTCCGTCAGGTAGTGATCGAATCGGCCCGCTGCGGTTAGCGTCGCCGATGTCAATATCCACGGCTGCGGTTGCGCCTCGCGTGCGCGCGCCAGCGCCTGCCCTGGCCTGAGCGGCGTCTCGTTGAATTGCGCGCCGTGCGTGGAAACCGAAATCCACCGCACCGACGGCATCGCGTCGACCGTCGTCTGATCGTCGAAATCGTCTTCGCTGCTGTCGCTGGCGGGCTTGCTAAGCGCACGGCTCCATCCGGCTAATCCGCGGCGCAGGTCGGCCAGACGCGGAATCAGCAAGTCGAGCTCGGCATCGCGCCCGCGATTGATTTCCAGCGCGCGCGCCAGATCGACGCACGCGCGGTCGAGCTCGTCGAACGCTGGCCGTAGATCGCCGCGACGCTCGATCCGCTCGAGCGGGGTGCGGGTTCCGATCGCGAGTCCGACCGCGCCGAGCGCAAGCCGCACGTCACGAACCGCGCGCTCAAATTGACTCGTCAGCGTGATCCACGAAGCGCCGTCGGGCGCGCGCGCGAGGCCCAGCGCGCGTGCATCGCGGCCGGCCTCTAGCAATTGTGCGACCGACAGTGAAGCGCCGAAGAAGTCAGCCGCAATCGACGGCAGTTGATGAGCTTCGTCCAGAACGACCGTGTTGACGGTCGGCAAAAAATCGCGAATCGAATCGTCGCGAAGCGCCAGATCTGCCATGAACAAGTGGTGATTGACGACGACGATGTCGGCCGCCTGAGCGTCGCGGCGTGCCTTGTAGACGAAGCACTCCGCAAAGCGCGGACATTCGGCGCCCAGACAGTTGTCACGCGTCGATGTGACCAGTGGCCAGATCGCGGCGTTCTCCGGAACGGTTGCCAACTCAGCGCGATCGCCAGTGGCGGTGGTCGAGGCGAAGCGCACGACCGAGCGCAGGTGGCCGACATCCTCGCGCGTCGGCAGCAAGCCCTCGCCCTCGGCGCGCGCCATCCGATGCAGGCACACGTAATTGGCGCGGCCCTTCAGCAGAGCGGTTGCGGCGTTGATGCGCAATGCATCGAGTACCGCAGGCAGGTCCTTGCGAAATAGCTGATCCTGCAACGGCTTGGTCCCGGTCGAAAGCAGTACCTTGCCGCCGGCAAGTAGCGCAGGGACCAGATAGGCGAACGTCTTGCCGGTACCTGTGCCGGCTTCTGCGATGAGCGTGCCGCCCGAGTCGATCGTGTCGTACACAGCGGCCGCCATGTCGGCTTGCGAAGATCGCGCAACGAAGCCGACGATGGCATCGGCCAGTGCTCCATCGTTGGCGAACGCGGCGATGACTTGCGCTCGAACTGAACCACTCGAGCGCAGCGCAACCGATGCCGGCGTCACGCCGGAATGTCAGGCACGAGACGCATCTCGAGCTGCGCCAGCGCGTCCTTGATCTGCAGCTTCCGCTTCTTCATGCGCCGTAGCGCGAGATCATCGATGCTCAACTGCTCGGCAAGCCGACCAATTGCCGCGTCCAGGTCGCGATGCTCGATTTGCAGCTCGATAATGCGCCGCTTTATTTCTTCCTGATCCATTGTTGTGCAACCATCAGGCAGATCAAGCAAACGATTGAGTTAAGCCCCAAAGACGCGCCGTCATCGTCGCTATCAAGAGGGCGTGAAAGCCGATGATAGACTCAACTAAACGACCCATACCACTGCGTGTCCAGCTTTAAAGTCAGCGCTTGCGTCGCTACCCACATCGGCGACCGCCACGAGCAACAGGACCGGGTCGCGATCATCACGAGCGAGCGGAATCCCGGGGCAATGCTTGCCATCGTCGCCGATGGCATGGGCGGGCGCACCGGCGGCCGACAGGCGGCCGATCAAGTCATCTCGACGGCAGAGAGCCTGTTTTGCGACATGTCGGAGCACGACTCGACGTTTCGCGAAATGCTGCTGCACCTGGCTGCCGAGGCGCACACCGTCATCCGGCTGACCGCCATTTCCAGCGAGAAGGAGCCGCACGCCACGGTGTGCGCCCTGATCATCAAGAAGCAGTACGCGATCTGGGCACACGCGGGCGACTCGCGTCTTTACTTTTTCCGCGGCGGCAAGCTGGCCCATGTGACCGAGGATCAGACGTACGCGCAGCAGCTGCGTGAAGAAGGCCGGCACGAAGATGCCGAAATCGCCGCGCAGCGATACAAGAACATCCTGGTCAGCGCGCTCGGCATCAACAAGAAGCCGAAGGTCGTCATCGGCGAAGAGCACAGCCTGCGTGTTGGCGACGTTTTTCTACTCGCGAGCGACGGTATGTGGGCGTACTTCGAGGACGACGAACTGTCGCGCCTGCTGAACGACTTATCTCCGCGTGATGCATCGGAAGAGATGATGTCGCTGGCGCGCGAGCGTGCCGAGGGGCGCGGCGACAATCTTTCGCTGGCGATCGTGAAGCTCGAGCCGCCGCCGAGGACGCGCTCCTAGTCAGCCGCTTCATGAGCGCTCAGCGGGGGCGCTTGACGCAACGAACTTTCCGTGGAATGGCATTCGCCTGACTTCCACCGGTGATCTCCTTCACTTCACCCTTGGGACACGTTCCATCGTCGACATAAACGACCTTTCCGTACGCCACTGAACCCTTTGGTGGTTCCTCTTTGAGGTATTCAACTTTCGTCTGAGATTGACACGGGCACGAAACCAGGAACCCGAGAGTGGAAGCAAAAGCGATCGCATGTATCTTCATCGTTCATTCCGTTGGTGATGCTGGTTCGTACTTCGGCTCATGCAATTGCGCCATCCCGGTGTATGTTCTTCTCAAACCGGCCTTCAGTGCTTGAAGAAGATCTTCCCGTTCTCGGACTCATGGGGTTCGCTGCTGCCACAGAAGTAGATGATCGCGCTTAAGTTTTCTGCATAGCGTCTGCCTCGCCATCTCAGAAATGGTGTAACGATAGGTCTAACGCTGGCGCTAAGCAGCCGGCGCAAGGCGGCAAAGCCGCCCTGTGATTGTCCGCTTGAGCAACTGGTTAGCCGCGTTACTTGACAAGCGCGCCTCCAAACGCTTGCCGGCCCACTGCTGCAGGGGCGTATTGGACGTGCACTCGCTCAGGCGAGCGAGCAATGCAAGTAGCCACCGTTTGCGTGAGGGTTGCAACCTCGGCTGCGCGCGCTGCACCTTCGGGCGGGCGAGCATGCAGCACGGTGACGAAGACAGGGAGGTCCGCGGAGGAGACGATGAGTTCGTTCTCAGCGTAGCAAGAAGCCTCGAGCGTCCGCAGGCGCACCCATGTTTGGCCAGGTTGGGTCTTGAGCGCGCGGCCAAGAGCTGCCGCCAGTGCGCTGGCCGACCCAGGAAGCTGCGCAGCCTGGGCATCACACACGACCTCGACGTCGACGATAGGCATGAAGCGGCTAACGCCCCGGTTCAGCGGCGGCGCGGAGCGTCATCCGCCGCAACCGGTTGTTAGACCGCTGCAACCGAAACCTGAGGAGGCCGATTCGGTTCATCGGGAGCAATTAGCGCCGCCGCCGCACTAGCGGCGCTGCGTGGACAAAACTCATTGGCTGCTGCCTCCTCAAGCATCCGAGACTAACCAGGCACCGCCGATAACCGCCAGCAGGTAAGTGCCAAGTTCCACTGCGCCCACTGACTTTTACCTCGCGGCCCAGCCCTAGCGTTGATTAGCGTTGCGCTGAAACGCGTCTGGCTCGAAACGCAGCGTTAGGCAGTTTCGTCGCGCCGCTTCGTTTGCGGCTTGAGCCCATCTCGAAAGGCCATCGCTTCCCGTTCGACTCGGACAGCGTCCTCGATGGGAATGACTGGGCGTGCCTCGAACACAAATGCAGGCAACATCGAGCAGAACTTGTGAACAGCCGCCGGCTCGTCACAATCCAACTCATGTACCCGCCCCAGTCACCCACGCGAATTACGAACAACCCGATCTTGAAATTGGCAGGGGTCTTCCATTGCGTGAATACCTCCAGAATCCGCTTTTGGGCGTTCTCGTATTCCATCGCTGAACCTTGCGGGCGTTCGGACCAGGTGAGCATGTATTTCATCGGATGCCTCTCTCTGTTGGTTGGAATTGCACGAAATGCAAGTGTCGAAGGGACCTAACGATCGAGTCAACCCAAGCTCGCAGAGCGTCGGTCTCTCCAACGACGTGTTAGGCCACGCACAGCCCGCTTCACGGGAGTGGTCCCACCTTGGAAAGCCAGGACTGCTTGCCCGTGTAAGAAGCGTAGAGCATGTTCACGCCCAGCACGGCTAGAACAGCGCCGCCAATGAAGCGCCAAGCGGCAGGCGTCTCGCCCAGTACCAATACGTACAGTCCAATGCTCAGCAGAAAGAGGCCGAACACCGCAGAGAACATGCGCTCTCCTTTCTTCATTTCGGCTCACCTTCTGTGTAGTAGAACCTCAAAAACGCCTTAACGTCCCGGCTCAGCCGCGCGCTTCTCGCGTCGGCTGCAGCCGGCGGTTAGACGGCTTGCGTAAGGTTTCCGGTTCACGGAATGACTATCCGGATTGAGATCGGCGACTCGCAAAGCGGCTGGCGAGGACCGCGCCACATCCGCACGCTACCGCCATCCCATAGGGAAACCAGGCCGGCCATTGACTGGCTGGTTTAGAGAACCCCAGAAACATGAATGTCGCAAGGAGCCCTCCTATTACCAACGCATGGAGATGGGGTCGGTAGCCAGCAATATGCACCGCGACAAGTCCTCCGCCAAAACTCGCGGCGGTAGCGAACGCAAGATGGGCTGAAACATCCACCGTCGTAGGGGGTCCACCCGTACTTCCGAGTGGAAGCCCACGCATCCAGAGAAGTGCAACAACCGCTGCAATCCAGTACCCGGATGCTGCGACCAGCCCGCCAGCAACAAGGCCGCCAATGCTTTTCAGAACCAATCGCGCGGTATCCAAAAGAGCCGTCTAACGTCTGGGTTCAGCCGCGCATCTTAGTGCGTCGGTTGCGCAGTTAGATGTCCTCATTGCTCGCCGCCTGCGGGCTTAACAGTTGATCAATGATGCGCCGGATCAAGGAACGGTGTGTCCGGATCGCTCACGTAGAAGATCACGACGCGCATGGACTCGGTGCTGCTGCGGTTGTAGCCGGTCATTTTCACTCGAGGCGGTTCGACCATCGCTTCACCGGCTTTGACCGTAACCGGCGCGCGACCCTCCAACTCCAACGTGAATGTGCCTTCCAGGACGTAGATGGTCACGGGAAAGCGGTGGGTGTGGAACGGAGTCTTCTCGCCGGGCCTAAGGGTCGCTGTGAGGACTCGCACCTCCTGCGCCTCGCCTTTGGGCATCCCTCGCACGATCTCTCGCAGGAGAGGTGGCGGCGGCTTTGCTGTAGCCTGTTCTTGCGCCATCGACGCCGAGCTGACGAAAAACGTCGCAAACGCGACCGTGATAGTCATCGCATCACGCATCTGCATGTCCCTCCTTCGTGCTGAAACGATCATCTAACGTTCGCGCATGAATTCATCGCGTCGCTCTCGATGCGCTGGTTATACGTCGAAATACGAAGTAAAACCCTATGACTGTCGCAGCTTCAAGGAGAGCAATTACGCCGCCCTCGATGATCGACAGCAGCGATAGACACTTCGAAGGAACCGTACCGAGTGAGCCTATAAGTCGCAGGTAGGCACAGAGCCCCTGCGGCGAGTGATATGAGGTTAGTTCTCACGGGAACGCCCAAACGACACTGAAAAGGCCAGCACTGAGGCCCTCGACCCCATGCCTATTTTCTTCCCAGGCTATCGCAGGGGGACGGCGCCGTTGGCCAGAATGACACGGTCACCGTCCGGACTCAGGACGAAGTCAAGGAATTTCTTGATGGAGGGCGTCGGCGCCCCTTTGATGACGAAGAAAAAGTCACGCGTCAGAAAGTAGCGACCGCTCTTGACATGCTCTGGGGTGGGAGCGATCCCGTTCAGGGTCAAGGCTTTCACCTTCCCGCCACTCTGTTCCACCACGGTCATGCTCGTCATCCCAATGGCATACGGTGTGTCCGCCAGCCCTTTGGCCATGTCGCCCCCGCGCGCCATCACCTTGGCCGTCTCTACCTCTTTCAGCTCCTTGAAGCAACTGACCTTGGCCCGAATCACCTCGGGGTCGACCTCCGTAGGGGGCCGTGTGAACACGACGATGGCACTTTCGGGACCGCCCAGCGGTTGCCAGCGCTGGATCTTGCCGCTGTAAATGTCACAGACCTGTGGCTCGGTAATAGTGGTTATCGGGACGCTGGAATGGACCGCGAAAACGATCGCCCCCTTGGCCACCTCTATGACTTTCAGGTTTCCCTTCTGGACATCCTCAGGTTTGATGCCGTGGCTGGCCAAGGCGATCTGAATTTTCCCCTCCGCCAACGCTTGGAGGCGTGCCCCGGTCCCCAGTCCCTTTCCGGTCTCCACCTGGGGATCAGCAGACCGCTGCTGATAGGCCGTGGCAAGGGCCTGAGCGAGTGGGAGCATTCCACTGGAACCATCGAGGACGAGCTTCTCCTCTCCCCATGCCGGCAGGACCATGAGCGCCACCAGTAGCGTGATCGCTAGCCGCAAGCTTTTCAACCATAGAATTTCTCTTTTTGGTGACATAGAACTCCACTGTTGTGTGGCCTAACGTCCGAGTTCAGCGGCCCGCCACCGCCGCTGGGAAGAAGAAGCTGCGACCCGGCGGGTCCGCTCGAACGCAGGGTTAGGGCTCAAGTTTGCCGAAGTAAACCCCAAGGGCTTCAATTGTCGCGTCGTCAAGTTTTTCAGCCAATGCAGAAATGGCCGGGTGCGGCCGCACGCCACGTTTGAACTCACCAATTTGACGCACCAAATAAGTCGGGACCTGACCGGCGAGTCTTGGAAAGTCCTTTCCACCTCGATAATCTTCCGAATGGCATTTCGCGCAGTTCAGCTGCTTAGCGCTCGCCGCTCCTAGTGCGATCGTGTTAGCAGCTGGCTCGGTTGCAAACCGTGCCGGTTTGGCTCGCTGGGACGAGAAATAATCTGAAATGTCTTGAATGTCCTTCGTGGACAGCCGTTCAACGTTGGCTTGCATTTGGTAGAAGACTCTCTTCCCAGATTTGTACGCGTGCGTCTGCGTTGCCAAGTATTTGGATGGTTGCTGCTCAAGGGTCGGGGCGCCGACGGTGGATTCAACACGGTGACACAGCAGACAGACTTGCGCTTTCTTCTCCCCTGCTCGCGCATCGGCACACGCATCGGAGAAAGGAAAGACCAGCGCCAACACGAAGCCGAACACCAATGACGAGGTAAAGCCGAAATTACACATGGTGAGCCCTAACGTCCGCGATCAACGGCGGCGCGCAGTCGGCGCGCCGACCGCTGCGTCGCATAGATGGGCGTCATTGGACCAGCACCTCGTCGGCCCTCATCTCGCACGGCACTCGGTCGGTTGCCTTCGCTGCTAATTGCAATTTGCAGTCCGTCATGTTTCTGCAGAAACGCATAAAGATCGTCGATCTCCTGGTCCGTGAATTCGACATCGCGTACCCAGCTCATGCGCTTCACTTCACGTCCCCCGGCGGCGATGGCGGTACGCAACAGTTGGCGAAATTGCTCCTCTGAATAGGCCGCCACGATGGTGAGGGAGGGAGTGCTTTCGAGCACACTGCCCCGGAGATTGCGACCATGGCACGCCGCACAGACTACGCTTGCCAGGTAGCGCCCGCGCTCGAATGGCCTCGTGCGAGGCAATTCGCCCCATCGCGGTAGCGACGTGTTAACCATCGCTGCGTCGACACCCCACTCTCCAGTCACCATAGCCCAGCGACCCCGCAAGGTGAAATCGTGCGATCGCTCTACCGGTGGAAGAACGGGCTGCGCGCGCAGGAAGGCGATGATGTCGGCGAGATCTTGATCACCAAGCGGCCAGGTAGCGTACGCGATCATTCCAATTGAGCTCATGCCGTCCCGTTTTACGCCGTAACGGACCAGGCGCACGAGCTCTTCGTCCGAGTACTGCGGCAAGACCTGGGACAGCGTCGGCGCGGCGCTCCTGTGAATATCCTTGATCGACTCGAATCCGCCTTCGCCTACATTGCCGTGGCACCCAGCCCAGCAGCCAGCAACCTTCGCCATATGCCCGCCTGCGACAAGATCGGGCGGCTTTGCGGCGGACAGCGGAACCAATGGAGCATCGTAACTGCGGCGCATCTTCCATTCGGACACGGCGAAGACGTAACTAAGAAACAGAACGCCAACCACGCTCAGCACGCCAAGGCTTCCTACGACCATGGAAAGTAGGCGTCGGCCTGTCATGGAACTGCCGGAACCCCTCCTACAATGACGCTCAACGGTTGAAGTAACCGGCGCGCTTTAGCGCGTCCGGGTTGACTGGGATGCTTAGGCATCATGTTCTTGTGCGCGACGCTTGGCTTTCTTGTTGCGGTCGTGGCGTATCTGTTGGATAGCGACCAATGCAACAAGACCAAGTGCTGTGAAAACCAATGCGGTTGCCTCGTGTCCGGGGAAAAATAACTTTGTGACCAAAATAGCTGCAACTATGACTGCGGTGGCGCCGCCTACGCGGACGAAGAAATCTTTCCACGTGGGATTTTTGATTGGCCCAAGAAAGTAGCGGCTCATGGATCCCTCACTTGAGGCCTAACGTCTGAGTTGAGCCGCGCTCGCAGAGCGTCGGCTCTCGAACGATGAGTTAGGCATGAGCTAGCGGCTGCGGTCGATGTCTCTGATGCCAAGCATGAGACAACCCAAGACAAACACAGCAAGGATGCCGACGACGGCAAGGACAAGGATTTCAGCGTCAAGCGTGACCACGGCAAAGACAATGGCGCCCGCGCACAGAACAACGGCGACCGCGATGTAAACGGCGTCGATGGCGAAACAAAGTTCAAGGGCGGTGCGCCAAAAGCTAGGTCTCTGCGGCGGCGGCTGGTTGGCGTTCGGGCGAAGTGTAGCTTTGCACCTGAAGCGGTTTGAAGGTCATGGCTAACGTATCCAGCTAACCGGCGGGCCGCGCCGATGCTCGCAAACAAGAAGCCGCGTACCGGCCCGTCCGGTTGAGCGCCGGGTTAGGCGCAGTTGTATTCATGAGAACGGCTCGTTGTTTCGGCCTGCCTTGACGAAGGCATACACCGCAAACGCGAGCAGCACAGCAGCAGCTGCCAACTGAGAGTAGGCCCAGAACGGTCCCAAACAACATCAGCGACCAGGAAACGAACCAAGCCAGGCCGTTTGGATGAACCACCAGAAGAAAACGAACGCGGCTAGCAACGACAGTACGGCGCCCAAGAGCCAGAGGCCCGACTTAGAAGTTCGCGTTTGCGCTGGCACGTCGCTGTCCATTTGCGCCTAACGTCTGAGTTGAGCCGCGCTCGTAGAGCGTCGGCTCTCGAACGATGAGTTAGAACGCATTGCTTGACAGTGAGCTCGCGCAACACCTCAACATCAAGAGTCTGCGTACCCAACGGTGAGATTTGTAGGCAAGGCGAAGCCATCGACCGTGAGCCGCGCGGCTGATAACCGGCAATCCAGAGAGGAGGGTTGGGTAGGACGACGCAAGAGCTGCTAGCCGAGAGTGAGCCCGGCCACCCTGGGCCGAGTAGGTCCGCAATGCAGCGACGCCGCACTCAGGTGAGGTAGGCGATCACTGATAGCCTCGCTGATGCGAATAAGCTCGTTGTGCTTTCTCGACCGCCGCATCTGACTCACCGCGCTACGGACGTCCCTCAGCTCGATCAGCTGACTTCTGCCCACGGTAGCGCCTTGGGCAAACAGGATGGGAGAGCAGTCGAGTCCTTGCATTTGCACCCTAACGTAAAGCTAAGCCGCGCCCGCAGCGAGCAACCGCCGATGGCCGACGAATGGTTGTGGGCACGTGGCTCAACGAAGCCTCGCATCTGGCGGGTCGGCTGCACCGTCACGTTATGCGAGGACGCTGTTACCGGCAGGCAAGCGACGCGGCGCCTGCGCCGCCGGCGACGGCCTTGAACGAAGTGAAGCGACGTATGCCAAGGCGACACGGCTGGCTTGCTGACTTTACCGTACACCTGCACAGACACGGCGGCGAATCGCGGCCGCATTGCACGAACACGCGACGCCTCGCATCGCATCACCGGCACCAGCGGCGAGCGCAGCTGGCCGCGTGCTTCAACCAAGCGCCGCGTACTGAACAGAACTACGGCGCACGACGGATTTTGCCCTCATGGCATAACTTGATTTATCAGTGCGTTTTGCGTGATAACTACGGAATGATGCTGGTTAACCGAATCTTCCACCTGACCGCAAAGCCTTGTCTAGTGCGGCTGCACAGGCAAGTACTGAATATATTCACATATATAACCAACCAGGAAATTCGGCTGGCGCTGACGAACGCTGAATTTCATATGGACAAGCCGCCGCGAACCCGGCCGCCGGCGACTTTCGGTCTGAACCGCCGCTGTGCGGTGATCGCAAGACCGCTGACTACGCTGGAGTAGCGATCGCCGCGCACCGCCTGGGCTGAGGGGAACGCTGCGGCAAGCTGCGCCGCCAGAAAGTCGAGACCGGTGGAACCGCCGGTGAAGTAGACGGCGTCGATTTTGTCGTCCCCTATCTGCGCCATGCGTACTGTTTGACGCGCGGTATTGACGATGCGGTGGACTTCTTCTTGCAAGGCCAGTGCTTGTTCGCGTTCGACGAATGGCAACTTGAGATCCGGCTCGACAAGGCCGAGATCGATGAGGGACTCGCCGGACTCCGAGACCCCGATCTTCGCGGCTTCGGCTCGTGCTGCCAGATCGTGTCCTCGATGGTGCGTGAGTACGTTCATCAATCGCTGATGCGCGCGCTGATCGTCGTACATGTTGCGCATCATGCGCAACTCAATGAGCCGATTCGGAACGTAGGTCGTGTTGATCAGATGCCAGGTGGCAAGATCGAAATAGATCTTCGAAGGAACTGGAAGTCCACCCGGGCCGTTGCCGTTGAGACCGAGTACCGGCATGATCTTGGCCAGGTTCACGGCTCGGTCGAAATCGGTGCCGGCCAGGTGCACGCCGTGGTTCGCCAGAATGTCGGCGCGCCGGTCGACTCGGGCATGCGCCGCCTCACTCGCTCGCACTACTGAAAAGTCGGACGTGCCACCGCCGATGTCCGCCACCAGCACCAGGCGCTCGCCGTCGATAGCGCGCAGTCTCGATTCGTAATCGAGCGCAGCCGCGATCGGCTCGAACTGAAATTCGACGCGCTCTATTCCCGCCGCGCGGGCGGCGTCGAGCAGCGTCTTCTGGGCTCGGGCGTCGCGCCGCGGGTCGTCGTCGACAAAAAATACCGGGCGCCCAATCACCACGCGATCAATGGGCTGCTGCCAGTGCGTCTGGGCCATCTGCTTCAGATGCCGCAGATAGGAAATCACCACGTCAACGTATCGGATCTGCAGGCCGCTTGCGAGCTCGGTGGTCTCTTCCATCAAGTCAGAGCCAAGGATGCTCTTGATCGATCGCATCAACCGGCCTTCGTAGCCGTCGATGTATGCGCCGATCGCGGCGCGGCCGAAGCGGCGGCTCCCGTCGTCGTCGCTGTAGAACACCGCGGTCGGCATGCTGGTCGCGCCGTTCTCGAGCGCTGCCAGCTCGATTCGCGTCGGGCGTGCGCCACTCGCGTTGCTGACTGCGGCTGCCACCGCCGAGTTCGAAGTTCCGAAGTCGATCGCACAGCACAGTGCCTGGTCGCTGGAGCGATGCTGACCTGTCACCGGATTGACTCGGCGGCCTTCTTGCGTATCACTTCCCGCTCGGCTTCGCGCCGCTCAAGCTGCTTGCGCTTCTCGGCGCGCCGCAGTTCGTTCTCCTTGCGCTCGATCTCGACCTCCTGCGCGCGCTTCTGCGCCTGGGCCTGCTTCTGCTGATACTTGCGCACATTTTCGGCGCGCTGCTCGGCGGTCAACCGTTCCTGCGGTGCACTGCTTCTCTCCGGGCCACTTTGTGGCGGCGCACCCTGATTGGTGACTGTCGGAGCACGCCTTTGCGCCTGCGCTTCGCGCGCTTTTGCAGCGGCCCGCGCCTTCTGTTCCTTGGGTGGCCGCTGCGTGTCTTCCAGTGACTGCGCTGCCTCCCGGGCAGCGCGCTGTTTGGCGACTTGCTCCGCGTCGATTCGACGCTGCAGGTCACCGGCTTCGACGCGGACTCTCCTGACTTCGCGCTCAGCCAGTTCCTTTTCGCGACGCACGTCGTCCCGGCACGAATTGACGAGGAATCGGCGATAGCATTCTGCGTCGCGTGTTGTTGCGCGGCGCTCAATCTCCGCCAATTCGGCGTCGGCATCCTTTAGTGCCGCTTGCGCGGCCGCTGTATCGAGGATGCTTCCCGCGGGATAGCGCGCGCCAAAGTCGCTGGCCGCGGCCGGCAGCGTCAACAGCAGTCCCACCAGCAGATAATTAACCCATACGGAAAGTAACGGTCCCTGCGGTTCCTGTCAAGCCGGCTCGCTCCGAGAGGATGGGCGCTTGTCGCCCTGGTCGCCGGGCATGACCATGTCAGGGACATCAACGGGAGGAGCTCGTGGTGGCCGTCGACGTCGTCTCCGCCATCACCATCGCGCGCCCGGTCGGCTCGGTCTCGGCGTACGCGACCGATCCGTCGAACGCACCGGCGTGGTACGTGAACATCGACTCCGTCGAGTGGCTGACGTCGCCGCCGGCGAGCTCGGGGACCAAGGTCGCGTTCGTCGCGAACTTCTTGGGACGGCGCCTGGCGTACACCTATGAGCTGGTCGACGTCGTGCCCGGTGAACGCCTCGTCATGCGGACCGCGCAAGGTCCGTTCCCCATGGAGACCACGTACACATGGACTGCGACGGGGCCCGAGACCACACAGATGACGCTGCGCAACCGCGGTGAACCCGCGGGCTTCTCGAAGCTCGTTGCCCCGTTCATGGCCGCGGCGATGCGCCGAGCCAATCGCAAGGATCTCGCCCGCCTGCGGGCGATCCTCGAGGGCGCATAGCGCCATTGCCTTGGACGTTGGCGATCTTCGCGGCTGCCCGCGCGCCCGCTCGTAGCATCTGATGCCGGACTCCTCGTCGATCCGTCCGGAAGGGAGCCCATGGCGATGAGAACGTTGGAGACGGACTACCTCGTGGTGGGCGCGGGCGCCATGGGTATGGCGTTCACGGACGCCCTCGTCGATCACGCGGATGTGCACGTCACGCTCGTCGACCGTCGCCACGCGGCGAGTGGGCATTGGCGGGACGCGTATCCATTCGTCCAGCTCCATCAGGCATCGTTGTTCTACGGCGTCGCGTCGACCGTGCTCGGGAGCGGCGCCGCGCAGCAGAGCGGCCCGGAGGCGGGGCTCCAGGAACGGGCCCATCAGCCGGAGATCCACGCCTACTACGACGACATCCTGCAGCGCCGCTTCATCGGCTCGGGCCGTGTCACCTTCCTCGGAGGGTCCGAGCATCGCACGGACGGCGCCGCCAATCTCGTGACGTCCCTCGTCTCGGGCGAGACCGTGCAGGTCGACGTGCGACGCCGCGTCGTCGACGCCACCTACCTGTCACCGACGATCCCCGCGACGACACCCCCGCCGTTCGGGGTCGCCGACGACGCCAATGTCATCGCGATCAACGAGCTCGCCGGCTTGACCGAGAGCCCGAGCAGCTTCGTGATCGTCGGTTCCGGCAAGACCGCAACCGACGGGATCGTGTGGTTGCTGGCGAACGGCGTGCAGCCGGACCGCATCGCCTGGGTACGTCCGCGCGACCCCTGGATGCTCAATCGCGCCGTAGTCCAGCCCGATCCCGTGGTCGCGCTCGGGCTCGCGGCGGACACCATGGCGGCAGCTGCCGACGCCGAGTCGCTCGACGATCTCTTCCTTCGCCTCGAAGCCGCCGGCGTGATGCTTCGGATCGACCAGGACGTCCTTCCCACGATGGCCAAAACCCCCACCCTGGGTGCATGGGAGCGCGATCTGCTCCGCACCGTCGAGCACGTCGTGCGGCTCGGACGCATCAAGCACGTGACTCACCACGAGATCGTCTTCGACGAGGGGTCGCTCGCCCTGGAGCCGAGATCGCTCGTGGTGCACTGCGCCGCCTCCGGATTGGCGTACCCACCGGTCGTTCCCCTCTGGAACCCGGACATGATCCGACTCCAGACGATCCGGGCCGGCTTCCCGTGCTTCTGCGCGGCGCTGGCCGGCTACGTGGAGGCAACCCGCGACGACGATCGAGATCGCAACCAGGTGTGTCCGCCCAACACCCTCCCCGACAGCCTCGCCAGCTGGGCGCAGATGCAGGTTCGCGGAACCATCGCGGCGCGCGCCTACGGCGCTGAGCCGGACATCGCGGCCTGGGCCAACACCTGCGCCTTGAACCCGGCCCGCATCGAACCAGCGCAGCGCAACGATCCCGCGGTGCAGGCCGCCGCCGCACGCGTGGCTGACGACGCCGAGCACGGGCTCCCGCGGTTGGCCGAGCTCGGCCGCGAGCCGCGGTCGAGCGTCGACGAGACGTGAGGCCGAGCGCTGCACGGCGGGTCGCGCACGAAGCGCCCGTTCGATCCTTCAGCAGGCCTTGACCGCGCGCGTGACCAGGATCACCCGGCGGGTTGGATGTTCTGGTTGCCCTGGAAGACGTTGCCGGGGTCGTACTCTGCTTTGATCTCCGCGAGGCGTTGGTACTTGGCATCGCCAAAGGCGGCGCGGACGCGCTCGGGACCCTCGTGGCCGATGAAGTTGAGGTAGACGCCGCCCGTCGCATAGTGGGCGATGTCATCGCGGAAACCACGCGCCCACGCGATGTTCTCGGCGTCGTCAGCGGGATCCTCCCAAACCGCAAACGGGTGGGTGATCCAAGGCGCGCTCCGCTTCGTCATGGGGGTCGCGTCCTCGGGGACTCGCGACACGGCGCCACCCCAGGGCAAGAACAGCTGCTGGCTGAGCGGGGAGGGCCGACCGTGCCCGTACTTGACGAACACCTCGACGGCCTCGTCCGGAAAGTCGTCGTGGTACTCCGCGGTCCAGTAGTTCCGGAAGCCGGGCGGATCGTCGATCATGCATTGGAAGTCGGCGTAGGGCATCGGCTCAACCAGATTGACCTCGGGTTGCAGCTCGAGGAACGGCGCGATCGCGGCCTCACCATCGGCGGGCTCACCCATCCAGCACAGCCCGATGCCGACAACCGGCGTGCCCTGAAGATGCTCGGGCATGAACGGCTCCGGTGGGCCGGTCATGAACACGAGTGCCGATCCGAGCTCGTCGGGCATGTCGTACGCGTGGTCGCGAAACATGCTGGCGACATCGTTGCCGGCGTCGCCGGGCCACATCAGGAGACCGGCGAGCACGATCGGGCCGACCGGATGCAGGTTGAACTCCAAGGTGGTGGCCACGCCGAAGTTGCCGCCGCCACCGTGCAGGGCCCAGAACAGGTCCGGGTGCTCGGTCTCGCTCGCGGTGATCTGGCTCCCGTCGGCGGTGACGAGCTCAGCGGAGCAGAGGTTGTCGCACGAGAGACCGAAGCTTCGCTCCAGCCACCCAGACCCACCGCCGAGCGTCAGTCCCGCGACGCCGGTCGTCGACACGCGTCCACCCGTTGCGGCCAGGCCATGCTCCTGTGTCGCGCGGTCGAACTCGCCCCAGGTGACGCCCGCACCAACGCGCACGGTACGAGCCGTAGCGTCAACCGCTATCTCCTTCATCGGGCGCACATCGATCACGAGCCCGCCGTCATTGAGGGACATGCCCGCCACCGAATGACCACCGGCCCGCACTGCGACATCCAAGCGGTCGGTTCGAGCGAGCTCGAGGGCCGCGGCCACGTCATCGGGGGTGGCGCACTGTGCGATCACAGCAGGCCGCTTGTCGACCATGGAGTTGAAGACGGTTCGAGCCTCGTCGTAGCGAGCGTCATCGCTCTTGATGAGATCCATGGTCGCCTCCCGGCACCGCGAGTCGCGACGACGCTAGACCGCGCCATGGCCCCTTGCCAGGGCGCGCGTTCGACTCGGATTTGATCTGCCGCCCACGGCCCACGGTTGCAGTCCGGTCGGCGGGATCATCGGCTACTAGAACGGGAAGAGAGGACGGTCGAAGTGGCGCGTTGCAGAGATCTCGAGACGCCGGTCGCCGACGATCGGCTCGGTACCGAGGGTCATGTGGTCACCGCCTTCACCTGGCCGGCGTGGATGGCACCCATGTCAGGCTGATATGCGATCGAGGCATGACCACGGAGCTCGAAGCTGCGGGGCGCGATCTGCTCGAGGCGGAGTCGGAATACCAGCGCACGCGCGCGTCGATGACGACGTCACCCACCCTTTCGGCTCCACCACCAAGGTTCAAGTGCGCGTTTCGATGCCGTTGACTTCTCCGGCCTGGACGACTGCGTCCAAGGGCTGGTCCAACATTGGCAGAACGCGGGAGTCTGCGAGCATCACCTCGCGAAGTGGGACTTCGCCCTTCACCTCGGCGCCCAGGTCGAGCAGTGCCTGTCCGGAGGGATAGTGCACCATTTGCACCACATCCCAGCGCTCACCCGGCGGACCGACCAGGCAGGGCCCGCCGTCCGCGAGAAAGATCCGCTTCGCCCCCACGTTCGCCAGGTACTGATCCATGTGCGCGACATAGCGGTAGAAGAGCTCGCGACAACTCATCGGCATCTCCGGCTCGAGCTTGGGGTGCGTGGAGAAGTCGGGGACCTCTCGAAGACGGAAGAGGTTGAGCATCACGAAGGGACCCTTGGGCAAGAAGTTGATCACGTCGAGCAGTGATTGGTCGGTAGGTTCGAAATACTCGTTCGCCAAGGCGCACTCCGATCTCCCAGACGAGTTCAAACGGCTCCCCGAACCTTGCCAGGTGAGGGTCGCGGGTTCGAATCCCGTCGACCTCGTCGAGCTCACACCGGCCGACCAGAGCCCCGACCGGCGGCCGAAGTAATCACCGAATGCTGCCGCCCGATCGTCAGCTCTTGGCGTAGTCCCAGGTCGCCGCGCGAGATGCCACTCTTCCTGAAGCGTCGGTGCCGAACAACGCGTCGTTGTAGTGGCAGTGGGCCGGCACGAAGTCAAAGGTCTTGGGCTCGGCGAACTTGTAATACGGGCGCGTCGTCCGGCGTCGTCGGCGGTGGGCGCCGGTGTCGAGTGCATGGTGTCGCCGTAGTGCACGGTGAGATCGCCGGGTTGGGTCTCGAGTGCGACGACCGGCAGGTCGCCCTCTTCTCCCCACGCGATCCAGTGCTTCGCGTACCGGTGCGATCCGGCGAGCAGCATGAGCTGGCCATTGGCTGCGTTCGCCGGGTCGAGCTGGATGCCGCACTGGATGAGGGGGCACATCACGGGGTGGCCGCCGATCCCGTCGTCGACGTGCCACGTCAGGTCACCGTTGCCCTGGACGACGTTGGCGTTCTTGATGAACACCATCGGTCCGTCGAGGCGGTCGTCGCAGACGCGCAGGTCGGGGCCGGCGAGCCTTGCGAACCTCTCGAGCCGAGGATCGTGGGCCAGCTCGAGGAGTGCTCGGGAGAAGCGGTCGAGATAGTTGATGCGCGTGACGACCTCCTTGCTCGAGGCGTTGACCGACCACCACGAGAACGGATCGCCCGGCGTCGTGCGTGCGCGACAGCGCTCGACCTCGGCGCCGAAGGACGCGACCTCCTCGGGCGAGAACACGGCCCTGATGTGGAGGTATCCCGTCGTCGCGAGGAACTCGCGCATCTCGTCTTCGGCGTCGTCGACGTGGAACGACCGAGAGAGGTCGAGCCGGCACCCGTCACGGTCGACGAGCGTGTCGCGGACAGAGGGGTCGTAGATCGGGCGGCCGAAGCACAGTGCCTGGATCGCGGGCTCCCACCGTTGCCACTCCTCGATCGAGCCGCGGGCGACTCGCGCCCGCCCGGTCCGCACCGCACCGTTCGCGGTGAGGAGCTCGTGGAGGAAGTCGGAGAAGGCCGCCTCGGACAGCTCGATCAGGGTCGTGGCGCCGGCGTCACCTTCGACGACCCGCACGGCTTCGCCGGCCGCGAGCCACGAGAACGTCGTGCCGTCCTCGATGCGGAACGCGATCGTCGGCGCAGCACGGACATCAGTGGCAACGAGCCGGCCGTGGCGTGCGAGCAGCTCGGGGAGCTCGCGGCGATGGAACTCCGTGAAGGGACGCAGCTCGAACGATTGCCTGACCTCCTCGATCCACGGCAATCCTGTTGCGGCAACATCGGTGGCCATTCGATCCCCTCGGCACCGCGGCGCTGTCGTCCTCGACCGTAGCGAACGGGGGCGAGTCGTCGTGCGCGCCAGGGTGACGAGGAGAGACGGCGAAGGCCGCCAAGGCCACGTTTCAAGAGGTCGAAGAACGGCGATCTCGTCACCGCCCCCATCAAGGTCAAGGGCGTCGGCAACCCAGGCGTACCACGTGTCCGATCTCGGCGACGTGCTCGGGTTCCGGAAGGGCAAGACCTTCGTGTCCTTGCGGTTCGTGCTCGTCGGAGACGACGGGACCGCGCAGCTCCAGGGCATCGACGTGATCACTGCCGTGGGCAAGGTCGCGGCTGCGAACATCAAGTACGCGGTCGCTGCCGGGATGTCCTGTGGCGTGCCGGCTCGCGTCTACGCCGACTTCTCCCAGACCGAGACGTGCGTGGTGCTGTCGCTCGTGAACGGCTCGCGCTGCCAGCCGCTCCAACGCTCGCGCAAGGCCATCCCGGCGAGTCGCGCCATCAGGTCGAGCTCGGACGGCCAGACGTAGCGATACGGCGCCGAGAACACCTCGAGCTTGCCGTCGACGACCCAGTAGTGGTGCGAGTAGGAGATCTGGGTCGCGACGTCGATCTCGTCGAACCCGAGGTGCGTCGGCGTCACGGTGAATGCACGGACGGTCTCGCCGGGCGGGAGCCGCTGGAGCGTCGGGACCGTCACCTCGATGACGAAGCACCCGCCGGGCTCGAGGTGCGCGGCGACGTTGCGGAAGCATGCACCTGCTCGTCCTGCGTGATCAGGTTCTCGATCGTGTTGTACACGAGGTACGCGAGCCGGAAGGTGCCGTCGACCGTGGTGGTCGCGAAGTCACCGATCGTGACCCCGATGTCGTCGGAGCCCGGTTTCGCCCGCAGCTTCGCGACCATGGCCGGGGACAGATCGATCCCGTGCACACGTACGCCGCGTTGGCTCAGCGGCAGCGCGATGCGGCCGGTGCCGATGCCCAGCTCGAGGGCGGCCCCATCTCCCGCCAGCTCGGCGAGGAAGTCGACCGCCGGGTCGACGACCGCGGGCGCGAACATCTCGGTGTCGGCGTCGTACCCCGCCGCGATCCGTTCGTCGAAGTAGATCCTTGGCACGGGCAGACTCTGGCAGCGGCTCCCGGCGAGCGCCACGAATTTTGCGCCCCGTCCTGGACTAGAACCTCTCCGAGATGCGCAGAACGGGGGGAGTCGGCGTCGTCGCCACGGTCGCGGCGGTCGCCGTCATGGCTGCCTCGACATCGGTCGGGTCGATCCCGCGAGGTGGTGCGGCGGGAGACGCCACGGCCACGCCGGGATCATCATCGACACCGACCTCTCCCGGTGGTGGGACGACGCGACCACGATCGGGCTGGCCAACGTCCTCCACCAGCGCGGCAAGCTTCGGATACTCGGCATGGTGTCCGACGTGGCGAACCCGGTGGCGGTCGCGGCCCTCGACGCCATCAACACCGCCTACGGCCACGGCAAGATCCCGTTGGGCGCCGTCGCCGGGAGCGATGCGGACACCTTTCAACACGGGTACACCGACGAGCTGGCCAGGCGGCTTCCACACTCGGTCGACGACAGCGACGACGTCCCCGAGCGCTGTCGCCCTCTACCGTCGCCTGCTGGCGAGGCAACGCGACCACAGCGTCACCATCGTCTCGGTCGGCGGCTTCACCAACCTGGCCGGCTTGCTGGCTTCGAAGCGCGGTCAGGGCAGCCCGCTCGACGGACGGGCGCTGGTCGCGAAGAAGGTGAAGCGGCTCGTGCAGATGGACGGGATCTTCCCGGGTGGTGGTCCGGCGTTCACGAACCAGAAGATCGACCTCGCGTCAGCGAGTGCGGTGGTAGGCGGCGAAGGATGGCCCACACCGATTGCCTGGGTCGACGGGCTGGGCGGGATCCAGACCAAGGTCGGAGGGACGCTGTGCACGGCGGCGGCACCCGAGCATCCCATGCGCATCGTGTACGAGATCTTGTTCGCCTGTGAACCGCCCGGGGACGGGAACTGGGATGCACCCACGCTGTTGTACGCGATCGACGATCTTCCGGGCGTCTTTGAGGAGCTGGGCCAGGGCGGTGCAGCCGTGATCAACGAGCATGGTGGGTTGTCGTGGGATACGTCCTCGAGTCGCGAGAAGGACGTCTACGTCCACGTCGTCGACCAACCGACTCTCAACCAGCGGATCGACGAGCTCCTCGTCGCCGGGGTAGCGCACTCATGACACTTGCCGCTCGGCTGAGTACCCGCCCGATCTCCCCGTAGGGGCTTGACATGTGACCATATGGTCACGTATTGTGCGCGGCGTGGACGACGGTGTTCAGAGCCCTCGCCGATCCGACCCGGCGGAGCCTGCTCGACGAGCTGTTCCGCGAGGACGGCCAGACGCTGAGCGCGCTCGAGGGGCGCTTCGAGATGACGCGCTTCGGCGTGATGAAGCACCTCAAGCAGCTCGAGGACGCCGGCCTCGTGGTCACCAAGCGGCGGGGCCGGGAGAAGCTCCACTTCCTGAACCCGGTCCCGATCCGGCTCGTCCACGACCGGTGGGTGAGCAAGTACGCCGAGCCCTGGGCCGCGGCACTCAGCGACCTCAAGACGAGACTGGAGAGAACCATGGAGAAGGTGTTCGAGATCTACATCAAGACCACGCCCGGAGCGGCTCTGGGAGGCGATCACCGACCCCGAGATCCGCAGCCAAGTACAACTTCGGCGCGCACGGTCAGCTCCGACTGGACGCCGGGCTCGCGCTACGAGATGAGCGCCGGCGACGGCGGGCTGCTCGGGCGAGGGCGAGATCCTCGAGGTCGACCCGCCGCGCCGGCTGGTGCAGACGATGGTCGCGCTCTGGAGCGACGAGGTGAAGGCCGAGGGCACCTCGCGGGTCACCTGGGAGATCGAGCCGGTCGGCGACTCGTGCCGCCTCACCGTCACGCACGACCAGATGCGCGACGGCGCGAACGACGAGCTCTACGGCGGCTGGCCGATGATCCTCTCGGGCCTCAAGACCTGGCTCGAGACCGGCGAGCTGCTCACGACGCCGGGCTCGCTCATGTACACCTGAGATCGCTCGCCGGCCCGCGCCGGCTAGCCCGTGACAATGGGTAGCCGGCGCGGCCGATCTCGAAGAACGTCGGAACGTTCTCGAACTCGTAGTCGGGCGCGAGCCGCACCGAACCCGGCAGCGAAGCGTTCGAGCAACGCCGCGATGCCGATGCGGGTGACGACGCGCGCGAGCGAGCGCCGGGCACACGTGCGGACCGAAGCCGAACGTGAGGTGTGGTGCGTTCTCGCGGTCGGCGCGGAACGTGTCGGGGTCGTCGAAGGTGCCTCGTCGCGGGTCCGCACTCGCGTTGCCCGCGATCACGTGCCTGCTGGGTTCGATGGTGACGTCCCTGTCGCTCCTCTCGCGTACACACCCGCGGGCGACGAAGAGGATCCGTGGCGCGAGCCGCAGGCTCTCCTCGATCGCGTTCGCCAGCAGGTCGGGACCGCCTCGGCAGCGCGTGCTCGAGGTCGGGTGCCGCAGGACCTCGGTGGAGGAGGTTGCCGAGGAGCTGGCTCCGTCGTGGAGACCGCCCGTGATCAGGTTCCGGACCAGGGCCCTGGCCTGCCTCGGGTCGAGGCGTTCACCGTCGACCTCGAGTGCCGCGATGCGGGTCACGATGTCGTCCCGTGGCGTGTCGAGGCGTTGCGCGATCTGGTCGTCGATGTAGCCCGCAAGTCGGGAACCCGGCGGCGAAGCCCTCGCCCTGTGGTCCCTGGTTCGTGAGCGGGAACCCGCTCTCCATCAGCTCCTTTGCCCACGCTGCGATCTGCTGGGCGTCTTCCGGCGGGAAGCCGAGCAGATGGACGGTCACCCGGTTGGGCAGCGGGACGGTGAACGCGGTCACGAGGTCCGCCGTGCCCGGGACCGGGACGTCGGCCAGCAGCGCAGTCGCGGTGTCCGTGATGAACGGCTCGGCGGCGTGCACGGCCTTCGGCGTCATGCAGTGACCATCACGCGGCGGATCGTCGTGTGGTGCGGAGGATCGAGCTCGCCGAGGATGCGGTCGGGGAGCGGGACCTCGACTCCCGGCGCCTTCATCCCGGACGCGTTCGAGAACGACTCGGTGTCGCGCATCACCGCACGACAGGCTTCGTGCTGCGTCACGTAGTGCATGCCGCCGGCGACTGCCGCGACCGGTCCGGCCTTGCGGAGCTCGGCGAGCAGCGGCCACGCGTTCTGTGCCTCGCCTGGCTCGAACGGGTCGAACGTTGACGTCATCCGGCGGAGCGTACGCTCGTCGCGCGTGCCGGCGCGTGTGCTCGTCTTCGTGTCGCTCGTCGCGCTCTCGTCGTGTGCGGGTGGGGACGCCAGCGATCGCTCGGCCTCCCGACCACGCACCGAACATCACCGACCACGGTGGCACCCGCAACCACCGCTGCTCCGCCGGGCTTCGACGGCAGCGTTGCCGTCATCGACGACGCGGGCCCGCCGCGCATGCCCTCGTCGTGGCGACCCGGTTGCCCGGTGCCGCTCGAGGAGCTCCGGCTGCTCACGATCGACCACTGGGGCTTTGACGGCGCGGAGCATCGGGGCGAGCTGGTGGTCCACGCCGACCACGCGGAGGCGGTCCAGAGTGTGTTCCGTACGTTGTTCGACGCCCGGTACCTGATCGAGCGGATCGAGCTGTCGACGTGTACGGAGGCGACGACCACGCGTCGACACTCGCCAACAACACGTCGGGCTTCAACTGCCGATCGGTCGTCGGCCGTCCGGCGCCTGGTCGGAGCACGCCTTCGGACGCGGCCATCGACCTCAACCCATGGGTGAACCCGGGGTCGGCGACCCGAACCTGAGGACTTCGCCGTGTACCTCGATCGGAGGTCGAGGCCCAGGGATTGATCCGCGCCGGCGACGCCGCGGTGGTCGCCTTCGAGGCGATCGGGTGGCAGTGGGGCGGGTACTGGGACACTCCGACTACCAGCACTTCTCCGCGACCGGACGGTGACCGGAATGCCGGGTTCCCCGCTCGAATGGTGGTAAAGCAGTCGGTATGGCTGCCGACCGCGTCGAGCCGCCGTACATCCTCGACGAGGGTCCGATGCTCGACGCGGTGGCTCGACTACGAACGGGCGACGCTGGAGCACAAGTGCTCCGGGCTGAGCGCGGCGCAGCTCGTCGAGCGGTCCGTGCCGCCCGCCTCGATGTCGCTGCTCGGCCTGGTCCGGCACATGGCCGAGGTCGAGCGGTCCTGGTTCCGGCGCATGTTCGCGGCCGAGGAGGACGCGGGGCCGATCCACCACTCGGACGCCGATCCCGACGGTGACTTCGACGGCGCCGCCGAGGAGAACGTGGCGGAGGGGTTCGCGCCTGGCGCCAGAGTGCGATACGTCGCGCGCGGATCGCGACGGCGGCAGGATCGCCGGACGCGCGCTCACTGGGCAAGCGCGACGGCAAGCAGGTGTCGATGCGGTGGATCCTGGTCCACATGATCGAGGAGTACGCGCGCGCCACAACGGCCATGCCGATCTCCTGCGCGAGTGCATCGACGGCGTCACCGGCGAGTAGGGATCACCGCACCCCGACGACGCCGACGACGGGCGGGTCGAGGTCGAGAGTCTCGACCCGGACGGGCGCGGACCCGGCGCCCTCGAACAGAGCGGCAGCTCGATCGCCGTGTTCGCCGAGTCCGCGGCGGTCGCGCCCGGGTGACGCGGCTGGTAGCCGATGCCGAACCGGCCGCCCGGTCGGAGCAGCGAACGAAGGTGCTGCAGACGCGTCGGGAGGTCGTCCCAGAACATGTGCGAGTTCACCGCCAGGATGACATCGAAGGGCTGATCGAACTCGGGCAGATCCTCCGCCGAGCCGAGGCGCAGGGCGACCTGTCCCGCATCGATCGCCCGCCGGTTCCGTCGGGTGGCCTGGCGCCGCATCACGTCGGACCGGTCGACGCCGTGGATGGACCCCTCGATGGCCCGCTTCGCGACCTCCCGATCGCCACCCCCGGCCGAAGCCGACCTCGAGGGTGCGATCTGTCGGCTCGATGTCGAGCAGCGAGACGAGCCAGGCGTCTGCGTGCTCGGTTCGACGAGCGGTGACCCATGATCCAGCCGGCCACTCGGCCGCCCATGCCGTGCGGGTTTCCGAACTGCGAGATGGCGCCGACGAGGGCGCGCTCCTTGAGTGTCATGCCCGTCAGTGGACCACTTCAAGTACACTTGAAGTCAAGTGCTGACGGACGCGAGTTCACGATCGGGGTTGTTCCTCTCTGTGGGGGATGACCGCTCTGGGCGGTCCGCTCGGGTGAGCACGTCCCACGATGCAGGAACGCGCATGTGCTCGACGTGAAACCGCCCTTTGGACCCTCAGACGAGTGCGGTGTCCCCTCGACGGTAGGCGAGGACGTGGCGGCTCGAGGCGGGCAGCAGGTGCTCGTCGGGGATCGGGGGACCGGGAGACCACCCGCAGGGGCAGCTCGCCGGCCCAGATGGGAAGCGTGAGGTCCTCGGGCTCCTCGATCGGCCCGCCGGTGCGGACCTTGGCCGATGCCTCGGTGATCGGGAGCTCGAGCAGGAGGGTCGTCACGCAGCTCCTTGTCGGTCGGCGGCCGGACCGCCGGTGACCGGCCCGGGACGATGTGGTCCACCAGGGCGAGCATCGCGGCGCGCTGCGTGTCGAGCCCCTCGACCGGGGCCGACGCCGAAGACCAGCAGCGAGCGGTAGTTCATCGAGTGGTGGAACGCCGAGCGCGAGAGCACGAGGCCGTCCACGAGCGTGACCGTAAGCACGCCTCCACGCCGCCCGCGAGCGACCGGACCGCGTGGTTGGCCGCCGAGCCGTGCAGCAGGAGCGAGTCGCCCACCCGCCCGTACGCCATCGGCATCACCCACGGGCGGCCGTCGACCGCGAAGCCGAGATGGCCCACGAACCCGGCGTCGAGGATCGCGTCGATTGCCTCCCGCTCGTGAGACCCGCGTTCGGGCTTCCGGCGGAATCGGGTTCGTTCGGTTGCCTCCACGAGGTGATCGTGGTCGCCGCAGCGCGTGGCGGGCGAACGATTTGCTCCTGGCGCGCGATTAGGGTTGGCCGAGGAGGCCTCCCGGGAGCGTCAAGGGCGGCTCGGCGGCAGGGTCACCGGCGGCAGCGTGGGGAGCGTCGGGACGCTCGGCAGCGGCACCGGCACGTCGACGGGCCCGCCCGGGTCGGCGATGCATCGGACCGCCTCTTGCGCGCCGCATGCCAGCTCGGGCCCGAGCGCGAACCGGTGACGGCACCACCGGCAGCAGGAGCCGGGAGGGTGCCCGGCCCGGAGAGGATCGTGTTGATGCCGGGCGCGCTCCGAGGCACGTAGGCGTAGTACCTGTCGACGAACGGCGGCGTGTGCACCTCACGAGGATGCGGTGGCCGGGTCGGAACACATGGCCGACCGGGAAGACCTCGATCGAGTACTCGTAGATCTGGCCGCGGCGCGACGTTCGTCGGGTTGGTGTGCGGCCGGCGCGGCCGGTAGATGCGCCCGTCGGCCGTCTTCTGGCTCGCCGCGACGTCGACGGCCCGGTGGCTCGCCCGCAGCAACCCGCGCTGGAGGTACGTGTGGCTCCCGTCCGGCCCCTCGTCGATGAGCTGCACGAAGAACTCGGTGTCGGGCGTGGTGGTCTCCGCGTAGAGCGTCGGCCGTGATCGGACCGGCGATCGCGGTGTTGGCCGTCACCGGCGCGGAGCGGAACGACAGCTCGTCAGGCCCCTCGGCGGTCGTGATCGGCGGGCCGACGTCGCCGCCGGCCTGGTACGACCACGCCTGGCGGTGGGTGCCGCGCACGTACGCGTGGACGGCTCGGTGGCACCGGGCTTGCTGGTCGACAGCTCCCATCGCCGTGCAGGTACCAGTCCGTCCACTTCGTATCGTCTGAGCGGCCAGTTCTTGCGCATCCTTCCGGCCGCTGGGACGAGCTCGCCGTTGCCGTCCGCGTGCATCTCGAAGCACCGTCGTACCGACTTCTGGCGCTGGGTCCGGTGCCGACCCCGCCGTTGACGCCGCGGATCCAGTGGTCCATCCACGCCTTGCGGTCCTGGCGGACCTCGGCTCCGAGCCGTAGTCGGCGCTTCTCGGCGTTGTGGTCGCCGTTCGTGAGGAGCAGGCGCTTCGAGACCTCGTGATCGCCTGGTAGAGCCGGGTGGGGCCACGGGCCCGGTCTGCTCGTCCTGGTAGGCGCCGACCATGTGCACGGGCACCTTGATCCGGTCGGCATAGGTGAGGAGCGAGCGGGCCCGGTACCAGTCGTTGTCGGTGGCGGCGAGGCCCTGGAGCACGGGTCGTTGGTGACCGTGCGGCTCTTGCCGCGCGGTCAGCGCGCACTGCGCCTGCCGGTGGCCGGTCGTCGCCCTCGGGCCGGACGAGGCCGGGAGGAGTCCGCCGGCGACGTCGTAGGCCGGACGGAGCCGCGCGCCCACGAGCAGCGGGAAGCCGTAGTTCGTGACACCGCCGGGGTAGACGAGCCGCGGTACAGGTCGTCGATCAGGCCCGAGACCGAGACGCGCCCGAGGTGCGCGGGCTGCGTTGCCGCGACCATGAAGCCGGTGATGCCGCCATAGGAGTGACCGAGGATGCCGACGTCCCCGTTCGACCACGACTGCTTCGGGATCCAGCCGTCGATGATCTCCTTGCCATCCGAGCGCGGAGCGCCCGAGAAGAGGTCGAACTCACCGCCCGAGCATCCGGTGCCACGCACGGACGCGTGCACGGTGACGTACTCACCGTTGAACAGGTCGGTGAGCTGGCGGCTGTCGCCGGGGGAGTGGCGAGCACCGGGACCTGCTCGGGACGGGCACGAGCCGAAGTCGTTCATCAGCGTGCCGCCGTCGGCCGAGCCGCCGTCGTAGCCCGACATCTCGAAGATCGTCGGGTACTTCTTGCCCGGCTGGTAGCTCGTCGGCATCCGCACGTTCACCGCGATCTCGTGCCGTCGGACAACGTCACGTACCCGGTCGGCGCCGCACCCGCCGGTGGCGCGCTCGCGGCGTGGCCCATCAGCGCGACGCGGTGGCGATGACGAAGAGCGCGGTGGTGGCGGCGACGGACCGCCGGACGGACAGCATCAAGGAACCCCCAGGGCGCGATGCGACGACCGGTTGGTAACGCCCGCCCTCTGCAAGGCTTTCGGAGCCGAGCGAGGTTCTGGCCCGCGGCCCTCCCGCCAGTTACTTGACTGAGTCCAACAACTAGTCCTAGGTTCCAGCAGGCGATGGGCGAGATGGATGCCGACCTCGACGCGATCGAGCGTGCGCTTGGCTCGTTGCTCCGCCTCAGCGCCAGCCGGCGGGTGTTCGCCGACCGGGCTGCGGCCGTGGGCGTCGTCGTGTCGCAGCCGGGCTCCGATCTCCTGAGCGGCTCGGCGACGGCGTCGCCATGAGCCTCGGCGACCTCGGCCGCACGACCCACATGGACCCGTCCGCCGTCGGCCGCCAGGTCCGTCAGCTCGAGGCACAGGGGCTGCTCGTCCGCGAGCCCGATCCCGACGACGGGCGGGTCACCCGCCTTCGGGCGACGCGACGTGGCGACGACGTCCGCCGGCGTCTCGGCGAGGCGGGGCGCCGACACGTCGCCGACGCGGCTCTCCGCGTGGTCCCCGGCCAGCGTGCCGGCCTCGCGCACCTGCTGCCGCAGCTCGTTGCCGACATGCGCGCCCACCGCTATCCATCCTGACCGAGGAGACGAAGTGGAGCGCTGGCCGGACGGCCGGGAACGCGGAGCGGAGTCGACCACGCATGGAGGAGACCGCATGACCTTCCTGTCCGACGTCGGCGTCATCGACCTCATGATCGGCTTCCCGATGCGGGGGAGGCGGAAGGTCTACGACTACCTCATGCGCGGCATCAAGGACTCCGAGACGAAGGAGTCGTTCACGTTCCCCGGAGTACATGTTCAAGGACGTCCCGGGCGAAGCGGATGAGGGTGCCGACGCCGCCCGACACGTTCGCCCAGATGGACAAGTACGGCATCGACATGGGGCTCTTCGGCGCGAGCGACGACGCAGTCGAGATCCAGAAGCAGCACCCCGAGCGGGTCCACCTCTCCCTCGAAGTCGACCCGAACGACGTCATGGGTTCCGTGCGCAGGATCCGCAAGGCGAAGGAGAAGTACGACCTGAAGGCGGTGACCGTGTTCCCGTCGGGCTGCATGCCACAGGTGCCGTATCGACGACCCGAAGCTGTACCCCGTGTACGGACGTCATCGATCTCGACATCCCGGCGATCTGAATGCGGGAATCGCCGGGCCGCGCTTCCCGTCGGAGTGCCAGAACGTCATGCGCTTCGACCAGGTCTACTACTTCCCGATCTGCGGATCGTGATGCGTCACGGCGCGGAGCCCTGGGAAGACCTGGCCGTGAAGCTCATGCTCAAGTGGCCGGGCCTGTACTACATGCCCTCGGCGTTCGTGCCGAAGCACTACCCGAAGGCGATCAT
>CAVVAI010000016.1:0-12480 GCA_963746085.1 uncultured beta proteobacterium | reverse complement strand
AACCCGGTCGGCACGGGGCCGTATCGCCTGGTCGACTGGCGGCGCTCGTCGCGCATCGTGCTCGAGAAAAATCCCGGGTACCGCCAAGACTTTTATCAAGAGCAGGCGCACCGGCGAACCGGAGTTGCGGCCGACATTGCCCTGAAAATGAAGGGTCGCAAGCTGCCTCTGATCGATCGTGTCGAGATCTACATCGTCGAAGAAAACCAACCGCGCTGGCTCGCCTTCCTTAACGGTGAACACGATCTGGTCGACGAGATTCCCTACGACCTTGCCAACCTCATCCTTCCCAACGGCAAGTTGGCGCCCAATCTGGTCAAGCGGGGCATTCAAATGGACCGAGACTATCGGGCCAGCGTGGACATGGCGCTATTCAATATGGAGCATCCGCTGGTTGGCGGATACGGCCCCGAGAAGGTCGCATTGCGGCGCGCGATTAGCCTGGCCTATTCGATCGACAACGAAATTCGCCTGGTACGCAAGAGCCAGTCGATGCCATCGCAATCGCCGGTGTCGCCGCTAACCGCCGGATACGACCCGGCATTCAAGAGCGAGATGAGCGAGTACAACCCGGCGCGCGCCCAAGCGCTGCTGGATGCCTTTGGCTACGTCGATCGCAATGGTGACGGCTGGCGCGACCTCCCCGACGGCCGTCCCTTGACGATCGAGATGGCCACGCAGCCGGATCCTTTCTCTCGAGCACTTGACGAGATCTGGCAAAAGAGCATGACCGCCGTCAACATCAATATGCAATTCAAGCCCGCCAAGTGGCCAGAGAACCTAAAGAACTCGCGCGCCGGCAAGTTAATGATGTGGCGTGTCGGCTGGGTGGCTGCCCAGCCGGATGGCGATGTGTTTCTTGCACTCGGAAACAGCCAAAACATAGGGCAGGCGAATCATGCCCGCTTCAACCTTCCTGCATATAACAAGCTGTACGCGCGGCAGAGAACGCTGCCTGACGGGCCCGAGCGTGACGCGCTCTTTCTGGAAGCGAAGCGACTGTTCGTCGCGTATGCGCCTTACAAGTTTGTGGGGCACCGCATCGAAACCGCGATATTTCATCCGTGGGTGGTGGGATATCGTCGCCATTCGTTCATGCGTGCGATGTGGAAGTACATCGATATCGACAATGACGCCAAGGCCGAGCGCACCGCATGACGAAGCACAATCCGCTCTCGGCGGGTAGGCGAACAGCGCTTAAAGCGCTCGCCGCGGCCGCGCTGCCGATGCCGGCGGTTGCCGCGAACGCACAGACACTTAGCGGCAGCCGCACCAAAGTCCTGCGTTACCCCTTTGAAGTAGCAGAAACGGGCTTCGATCCGGCGCAGGTCGTCGATCTGTATTCGCGCATCGTAACTGCGCACATCTTCGACAACTTCTACGACTACGACCATCTGGCTCGGCCGTTCAAGATCAGACCGTGCACTGCAGAGGCAATGCCTGAAGTGTCGGATGATTTTCGCGTTTGGACCGTTCGCATCAAACCGGGAATCTATTTTCAGGATGACCCGGTGTTTAAGGGAGCAACGCGCGAGTTGATCGCGGCGGACTACGTTTACTCCTGGAAGAGATTTTTCGATCCGCGCTGGAAGTCCCCCGCGGTCGCGTCTTTGGTGGAGCTCAAGGTACTAGGCATGGCCGAGCTGCGCGAGGCAGCGTTGAAGGGCAAGCAACCGTTCGACTATGACTATCCAGTTGAGGGGTTGCGCGCTCTTGACCGCTACACCGTGCGCTTCACGCTCGCCGAGCCTTATCCGCGCTTCCTGCAAACGCTGGCCGGCGGCGATTTGTACGGAGCCGTCGCACGCGAAGTGGTCGAAGCGTATGGCGATGCGATTCCTGCACATCCAGTGGGCACAGGTCCGTTTCGACTTGCGGAATGGCGTCGCTCATCTCGAATCGTGCTGGAACGAAATCCGGGTTATCGCGAAGTCAGGTACGACGCCGAACCCAATGCGGATGACGTCGACGGCCAGGCACTCTTGGAAAAGTTCAAAGGGCGCAAGCTGCCGATAATCGATCGCGTGGAGATTTCGATCATCGTGGAAGTGCAACCTCGCTGGCTGTCGTTCCTCGACAGACAGCAAGACGTGCTTTACCAAGTGCCATATGACTTCGTCAACATAGCGGCGCCAAACGGCAAGCTCGCGCCGTTCCTCGCGAAGCAAGGCGTGCACATGTATCGCACTCTGGCTTCGGACGTGCATGTGACTTACTTCAACATGGAAGATCCGGTCGTTGGCGGCTACACACCCGAAAAGGTTGCTTTGCGGCGCGCGATCAGTCTTGCAATCGATGTCGATCAGGAGATTCGGCTGTTCTGGCGAGGGCAGGCGATTCCGGCGCAATCGGCGTTGATGCCCAATACCGTCGGCTATGACCGCGCCTTTGTCAGTGCGGGTTCCAAATATGACCTGGCACAAGCGAGAGCTCTGCTCGATCTCTACGGTTACATCGATCGCGACGGCGACGGTTGGCGCGAACAGCCCAGCGGTTCACCACTTATTCTGCAGTGGGCGACAACACCCGACCAGCGCTCGCGCCAGCGAGATGAACTGCGGCGCAAGGACATGAATGCATTGGGTATCCGAGTCAACTTCAATCCTGCGCAATGGCCGGAGAATTTGAAAAACGCACGCGCCGGCAACCTGATGGTCTGGAACCTGGGAAGCTCCGCGGCCGCACCTGACGGTCAACCGTCGTTCGCTCGCGCTGCAACGTCGCACAAAGGAGGACAGAACCTCGCGCGCTTCAGCAACAAGCAATTCGACGACATCTTTCGGCGCATACAGGTGCTGCCCGAAGGCCCCGAACGCGAGCAATTGTTCTTTGAAGGCAAGCGTCTACTGGCTGCTTATGCACCGTACCGTTACCACGTGCATCGAATACTCACCGATCTCGCCTGGCCCAGGGTAGAGGGATTTCGGCGCCCGCCCTATTGGCTGGCATGGTGGCAGTACGTCGATATCGATGGAGCTGAGCAGGCGAAGGCGATTGCGTGATCGCTCGCCGCGTCGCCGTTGCTCTTGGTTTTCTGCTAGCCGCACTGCCGTCAATCAGCGCGGCGCAGCAAGCCAAGGTATTCACGCTATGCATTTCCGATCGCCGAGACCGGCTTCGATCCAGCGCAGATCACCGACCTGTACTCGCGCACCGTCACTGCGCACATTTTCGATGGTCTGTACCGCTATGACCATCTGGCGCGTCCCTTCAAGATCAAACCGAACACCGCCGCAGAGATGCCGCAGGTATCGGCCGATTTTCGCGTGTGGACCATCAAGCTCCGACCCGGCATCTACTTTCAGGACGACCCGGCGTTCAAAGATCAGCGACGCGAACTCACGGCGCAGGATTACGTCTATTCGTTCAAGCGTTATTTCGATCCGCGTTGGAAGTCACCTAACTACGCCTCACTATCGGAGCAAAAAATTGCCGGCATGGCAGCGCTGCGTGAAGAGGCCCTGAAGTCGAAGAAGCCGTTTGACTACGACCGCGAAGTCGAGGGCATGCGCGCGTTGGACCGCTACACCCTTCAGTTCAAACTCGAGGAGCCCAGACCGCGTCTGCTGCATGTCCTTGCAGGCGGAGACTTGTTCGGGGCGGTGGCACGCGAAGTGGTTGAAGCGTATGGCGATGCAATCCCTGCGCATCCGGTCGGAACCGGGCCGTTTCGCCTGGCCGAGTGGCGGCGATCATCGAAGATCGTTCTGGAACGTAGTTCAACGTATCGCGAGAACGTCTTACGACGCCGAGCCAAACGCCGACGACGCCGAGGGTCAGGCACTGCTGCAGCGCTTTCGTGAGCGGCGGCTTCCGATGGTCGACCGGGTAGAAATCTCCATCATCGAAGAACAGCAGCCGCGTTGGCTATCATTCCTGAACAGGCAACAGGACCTGATGGAACGGATCGCAAATGAGTTTATAACCATTGCCGCTCCGAACGGAAAACTGGCGCCGAACCTGCAGCGGCAGGGCATGCAGTTGTATCGGGTGTTGGGTTCCGACCTGACGATGTCTGTCTACAACATGGACCATCCCGTACTCGGCGGATACGCGCCCGAAAAGGTCGCGTTGCGTCGAGCGATTAACCTTGCGACCAATACTCAACAAGAAATACGGTTAGCCCGCAAGAGTCAGGCGATTCCTGCGCAAGCCCCCGTTATGCCCAACACGGTCGGCTTCGATCCCGAGTTCCGCAGCGAAAATGGCGAATACGACTTGCCGCGGGCGAAGGCACTGCTGGACACGTACGGCTACGTCGATCGCGACGGGGACGGCTGGCGTGAGCAGCCCGATGGCCAACCGCTTCTGCTTGAGGTCTCGACCGAACCCAGTCAGGCGACGCGACAACTTGCCGAACTCGTCCGAAAGGACATGAGTTTGCTTGGCGTACGGACCGACTTTCGCATCGCCAAGTGGCCGGAGAACCTGAAGAATTCTCGTGCGGGTAATTTCATGATGTGGCGCGTTGGATTAGCAGCGGATACGCCGGATGGACAACCGGTTTTGGATCGTGGCTCCAGTTCGCATCTTGGGGGGCAAAACCTCGCGCGTTTCAAGAACGCAGAATTCGACGCAATCCACGGCAAAATGCGGCTGTTGCCAGACGGACCCGATCGTCTACAGCTGTTCGATGAGGCCAAGCGGCTGCTGATCGCCTACGCGCCTTACAAGTGGGGCGTCCACCGCATCCATACAGATATCGCGCAACCCTGGCTTTACGGATACCGGCGCGCACCGTACTGGAGCGACTGGTGGCAATACGTTGATATCGACGCCGAAGCGCAGGCGAGAGCGATCAAGTGAGTCGGCGCAATTTCCTGCGCGCTAGCGGTGCGCTCGCAACGGCCACTGCTCTTGCGAGCGCGCCATCTGCCGTGCATGCACAGGGCAAGAAGGTTTTTCGCTATGCGTTTCCCTCGGCCGAGACCGGCTTCGATCCGGCGCAGATCAGCGATCTTTACTCGAGAAACGTCACATCGCATATCTTCGACTCGCTGTATTCGTACGATTACCTTGCGCGTCCGGCCCGGATGAAGCCGCTCGCTGCCGCTGCCCTACCTGAAATCTCCGACGACTTTCGCATATTTACATTCCGGCTGCGACGCGGCATCTTCTTTCAGGACGATCCGGTTTTCAAAGGCGCTAAGCGCGAGCTGATCGCCCAGGACTTCGTTTATTCCCTCAAGCGTTTTTTCGACCCGCGCTGGAAGAGCCCGATCGTTCCGGGGCTGGAGGAATACAAAATCCTCGGCCTCAATGAGCTCCGGCAGCGCTCTCTTAAAGAAAAGACGCCCTTTAACTACGACATTGAGGTCGAAGGTCTTCGAGCGTTGGATCGCTACACGTTACAGATTCGTCTAGCCGAGACAGCCCCGCACTTTGCAGAGACCTTTGCGCAACCTGATCTCTTCGGAGGCGTGGCGAGAGAAGTGGTCGAAGCGTATGGCGACACGATCATGGCCCATCCTGTTGGAACGGGCCCCTTCCGCCTCGCGGATTGGCGGCGGTCGTCTCGCATCGTGCTGGAGCGCAACGAAAATTACCGCGAAGAGATTTTCGACGGCAGTAGTGCTCCCGACGACTCTTCCCTAAGGCAGATAGCGTCTGCTCTGAACGGAAAGAAGCTGCCACTCGTCGACCGCGTCGAGGTGTACATCATCGAGGAGCAACAGCCGCGTTGGCTTGCATTCCTCAATGCCGAGCATGACTTGCTTGATCGCTTGCCTAACACTTTCGTGAATATCGCCGCTCCGGGTGGACAATTAGCGCCTGGGCTGAAGCGACGCGATATCAAAATGTCACGTGTGCTCGGCGCTGACATCACTTACACCGTCTTCAACATGAAGCACCCGCTGATCGGCGGATATACGCCCGACAAGGTGGCCCTGCGGCGTGCGATCTCGCTAGGGTTGAACGTCGAAGAGGAGATACGAATCCCGCGTCGTGGCCAAGCGCGTCAGGCACAAGCACCCCTGAATCCGCATACCTACGGTTATGACCCGAGTTTGAAGACTGAGATGGGAGCGTATGACCTGCCGCGAGCGCGAGCATTGCTCGATCTATATGGCTACGTTGATCGCAACGGAGACGGCTGGCGCGAGCAACCTGACGGCAGCCCGCTTGTCATCGAATACTCCACACCTCCTGATGACGGACAGCGACAGCTCGACGAAATTCGCAAACGCAACTTCGACAAACTCGGCGTGCGGCTGGAACTGAAATACGGGAAGTGGCCGGAACTGTTGAAATCTGCGCGCGCGGCGCAGTTCATGTCCTGGGGATTGGGCTCGAGTGCAACAGGCTATGACAGCCGGCCCGGCCTTCAACGCGGTTACGGACCCGCTGCGGGAGGGCAGAATCTCTCGCATTTCGATCATCCGGAGTTCAATCGTCTCTATGACCGCATTCGAGTCACCCCAAATGGGCCGGAGCGGCTCGCTTTGATTCAACAGGCCGTACGTATCTGGGTCGCATATGTCCCGTACAAGGTGCACGTGCACCGTATCTTTACTGATCTATGGCACCCGTGGGTCTCCAACTACGTGCGCCATCCCTTTTCGTACCGATTCTGGGAATACGTTGACATCGACGCTGCGGCCCAAGCCAACGACGGTTGAAGCTATGTTGCCGCCCGCGCGAGTCTGATGCGCCGACGTCGCTTCCTCGCTGCGAGCGCTGTTTCAACGCTGGCTCCTTCAGCTTCTCTTGCCACGACTGCCGTGGAATCGAAAACGCTGCGCGTTTGCTTCCAAACAGCCGAAACCGGCTTCGACCCGGCACAGACGCAGGACTACTACTCAAATCAGATCATCAGCCACATCTTCGACGCACCGCTGCGCTTCGACTTTCTCGCTCGGCCGGTCAAGTTGATTCCGAACACCGCCGCATCCATGCCGCAGGCTTCGGAAGATTTCCGAACGTTCACCGTTCGGCTGACTCCGGGCATCTACTTCCAGGACGATCCGGCGTTCGGAGGTAAACGGCGCGAACTAATCGCGGCCGACTACGTGTACTCGATCAAGCGCGTATTCGATCCGCGCTGGAAAAGCCAGGTCCTCTTCATTCTTGAAGCAGCCAAGATTTCCGGAATCGATCGACTGCGGCAGCGCGCGTTGAAGGACAAGCAGCCGTTCAACTACGCGGAGCCGATCGATGGCCTGCAGGTACTCGATCGGTACACGTTTCAGATTCGCCTCGAGCAGCCCAACCCGCGCTTTGCCTACACTCTGTCGCTGGCCAACCCACTCGGCGCTGTTGCGCATGAGGTGGTCGAAGCCTATGGCGATCAGATCATGGCGCACCCGGTCGGCACCGGGCCGTTCCGCCTGGCTCAGTGGAAGCGGTCGTCGCGCATCGTGCTTGAACGCAATCCCACGTACCGACAGGAGATCTACGATTTTGCCTCGCCCGATAGCGCCGGAGCATTGGCGCGCGACGTCGAAAAATTGCGCGGGCGGCGCGTGCCGCTGGTCGACCGTGTCGAAGTAGCAATCATCGAGGAAGCGCAGCCACGCTGGCTGTCGTTCGACCAGGGGGCGCTCGATCACGTGCTGGTGCCGATCGAATACGGAACACTGATAGCACCCAACGGCAGGCTGGCACCGAACCTGGCGCGGCGCGGGGTGCGTCTTGATGTGACGCCGATGGCTGACCTCGCGATGACCTACTTCAACATGGAACATCCGGTCGTCGGCGGCTACACGCCGGAGAAGGTCGCATTGCGACGCGCGATCAGTCTCGGTTTCGACGCAACCGACTTCATCAAGCAGGTTTACAGGGGCAACGCCGTGCCGGCGCAGTCGCCGATAGTGCCGGGTACGTTCGGGTATGACCCGCTATGGCGCACCGGCATGTCGGAATACAACCCGGCCAAAGCGAAAGCGCTGCTCGAAACCTACGGCTACGTCGATCGCAACGGCGACGGCTGGCGTGAGCAGCCCGATGGATCGGCGCTGGTGATCGAGAAGGCGTCGGCAACCTCAGAGATCGAACGGCGCGTATGCGAGCAATGGCGCCGCTACATGACGGCGATCGGCATCAAGATGGAGTTCCGCTTTGCGCAGTGGCCCGAGTTGCTGAAACAGTCGCTGGCCGGCACGTTGATGATGTGGAATTTCGCCTGGCAGGCGACCGAGCCGGATAGTGATCTGTTCTTTGCGCTTTCCTACGGGCCGAACAAAGCCTCAGCCAACGACGCACGCTTCGAGCTCAAAGCGTACGACACGCTGTACGAGCGCCAGCGTGTGCTGCCCGATGGTCCAGAACGGTTGACCGCCATGCACGAAGCAACGCGGTTACTGGTTGCCTACATGCCGTACAAGTTTCACCTGCATCGAATTCAACAGGATCTCGCGCAGCCGTGGCTTATCGGTTATCGGCGGCACCCATTTACGACGCGCGCATGGGCGTATCTCGATGTTGACAACGCCGCTCAAGATCGCCCGCAGGCCTGACATGCTCGGCCGCATTCTTCGCATTTCTTCGCTGCTCACCATCGCGCTCGCGACGGTGCTGACGGTGTGGTTCGTTGATCTCGGACTTTCACCGTGGCTCGCCATCGGGATCGGCTTGCTGCTGCCGTTTGCCATTCACGCGTTGCCCCTCGGTGTCGAGTTCATAACCGGTGCGCTGATCGACCGGCGCCCGATTTCGCGGCTCGGTCCGGTTGACGCAGCGCGCTTGTGGTTGGTCGAGTCATTGCGGTCGTTTGTCGTATTCAACATCGATCAACCGTGGCGTGCGAATTTCGCGGAGCGACCGATCGTAAGCGATCCCGCGCGTCCGGCGGTACTGCTTGTGCACGGTTACATGTGCAATCGTGCATCCTGGCGGCGCTGGTTTCTTGAAGGCCTACCTACCGGCTGGAACGTCGCGACGATCAGCCTGGAACCCGTGTACGCGCCGGTCGAAGAGTATGCAGAGTCGTTGCACCTCGCGGTTCAGAAGTTGCGCGCAAGCAGTGGAGCAGAGCGTGTGACGCTGGTTTGCCACAGCATGGGCGGCCTCGCTGCACGCGCCTATTTGCGTGCGAAGGGGCACGATGCAGTCGCGCGCGTCATCACGATCGACACTCCGCATCACGGCACGGTCTTCGCGCGCTTTGCGCACGGAAAGAACTCGCGCCAGATGCGGCGGGCATGCGACTACGTGCGGCGGCTCGCCGAGAGTGCGGAGACGGTCGAGTTCATTTGCTTCGCGAGTCAGCACGACAACCTGGTCGTGCCGCGCGATTCACAAGTGCTTGCCTGCACTGAGGCGGTTTGGTTTGAGAAGATCGGACACTTAGCGATGACGGCGAGCGATGAGGTGCTGACCAAGTTAGTGGCGGTAGTCGAGCGGCCGCTCAAGCAGAACGCCGGCCGGCCGCGCGCGCAGCAATCGAGCATTGATAACGACGTTGGAATTGCCGCGAGCGCGGCAATCACCGCGGGCACTCGCTAGAAGTGAATCCCGCGCATCAGATTGGCATAAGCGATCTGATCAGCCGTGGCCTTCGTCTTCGCGCCTTCCTTGGCGCCTTTCGACGCATCCGAATCAGGGAACATTCTGAACGTCGTGTTCATCACGATCTGCGCGACTCTCGGCGCGAGCGCGTGCAGAACTTGGCCGAACACGCCCAACCGGGTTGCGATCCGCACCGGCTTGTAGACGATCGCCTGCACGATCAGATCGGCCGCTTCTTCCGGCGATAACGTCGGAACGTTTTGATAGATTTTCGTCGGCGCGATCATCGGCGTGCGGACCAGCGGCATGTTGATCGTGGTGAATGTCACGCCCACGTCAAGGTATTCGGACGCCGCGCAGCGCGCCCACGCATCGAGCGCCGCCTTGGATGCAACGTAGGCTGAAAACCGCGGCGCATTGGTCAGCACGCCGATCGACGAGATATTGACGACATGGCCTTTGCGCTTGGCCGCCATGCCCGGCAGCAGCCCCATCGTGACGCGCAGGCAGCCGAAATAATTCAGCTGCATCGTGCGCTCGAAATCGTGGAAGCGCTCCTTGCTTGATTCGATCCCGCGCCGAATCGAGCGGCCGGCGTTGTTGATCAATACGTCGACACCGCCATAGTTGTCGATCAGCCACGCGACCATCGCGTCGCAGCTTTCAAGGCTGGCGAGATCCGCTGAGAACGTGACGACCTGACCGCCCTTGGTTGCGTCACCATTCTTTGCTTTCAGCGCAGTGTCGATCTCCTTCTTCGCAGCGTCGAGCTTCTCCTGCTCGCGCCCGACGATGACCGTGATCGCTCCGGCCTGCGCGAGCTTGTGGGCCGCAGCCAGCCCTATGCCCGACGAGCCGCCGGTAACCAGCACCACTTTGCCCTGCACTTGACCCTTTAGCGTGCGATCGATAAACAAATCGGGATCGAGGTTGCGCTCCCAGTAGTCCCACAGCCGGTACGCGTAATCCTCCAGCCGCGGCACGTTGATGCCGCTGCCCCTCAGCGCGGCCGTCGTCTCGCGCGCGTCGAAGCGCGTCGGATAGTTGACGAACGTGAGGATGTCGTCGGGCAGGCCAAGGTCCTTCATCACCGCATTCCGAATCCGACGCACAGGCGTCAGCGCAAGCAGCCCTTTCTTGACGCTGCTCGGCACGAATCCGAGCAAGGCGGCGTTGATCCGCAGGGAAAACTTCGGCGCGTGTGCGGCGCGCGCAAAGATGTTCAGAACATCGCCGACCCGGTACGGTGTCGGGTCGACCAGATGAAAGGCCTGGCCGTCGAGGCCTTTCTTGTGGGCAATATGGTCGATCGCATCGACTACGAAATCCACCGGCACGATGTTGATGCGCCCGCCTTCGAGGCCCACCATCGGCATCCACGGCGGCAGCATTTCGCGCATCTTCTGGATCAACTTGAAGAAGTAATAGGGCCCGTCGATCTTGTCCATTTCGCCGGTCTTGCTGTCTCCCACGACCAATCCAGGCCGATACACGCGCCACGGCATGCGGGTTTCGGTTCGCGCGATCTTCTCTGATTCGTGCTTGGTGGCGAAGTACGGATGGTCCAGGCCCTCGGCTTCCTCGAACATGTCTTCGCGAAACACGCCTTCGTACATTCCCGCTGCCGCGATCGAAGACACGTGCTGGAAAATGTCTGCGTCGATTTCATTCGCGAGTGCGACGGCGTTTTTCGTTCCTTCGACGTTGATGGCGACCTGTGATTCAGCGTCGGCTTTGAGGTCGTACACCGCAGCCAGGTGGAAGAAGTGTTCAACCTTGCCGTTGAGCTTCTTTAAATCACTCTTGGAAACTCCGAGCAGCGGCGTGACCAGATCACCGACGACCGGTACCGCTCGCGCCTCGTCCGCCCCCCAATACTCGAGCAGGTCCGGCACCTTGTCGCGGCTTTCGTGCCTGATCAGGAAATAGACCACGGCGTTGCGTCGCGCGAGCAGTTTCTTGACGAGGCGCTTGCCGATAAAACCGGTCGCGCCCGTGACGAGGTAAGTCATCGGATGTCTCCCCAAAGCTTGTTTGTTCTAAGTGTCGAAGGCAGTTTAGCTCCGCTCTAGAGCCGCGGTTCTACATCGATGGTGTCTCCGGAACGCGGAACGCTTCTAAACTCGCGCACCAAATTTTGGTAACGAGGGAGCAACGAATGGTCAAGAAACTAAAGGCGATGGCGGACAAATCACGCGGGGACAGCCAGCTTGCTGGTGCGATCAAGGGGTCCGCGCAAGAAATCTGGCTGGCCGGGCTGGGTGCATTCGCCAAGGCGCAGGAAGAAGGCCAGAAGGTTTTCAAGGCGCTGGTGCGTGAAGGCGGTTCGATGCAAAAGCGCACGATGAAGGCCACCGAAGACAGAGTAAGCGATGTCAGCGGCCGCGTGAACGACGTAACGAACAAGGTCACGCAAGTCGCGGCCGGGTTGCAGAAGCAAGCCACCGGTACATGGGACAAACTTGAAAGCGTGTTCGAAGCGCGCGTGGAGCGCGCACTGAACCGGCTAAGCGTGCCCACCAATCGTGAGATCAATGCACTCGCCAAGAAGGTCGAAGAATTGAGCAGGAGCGTAGCGTCGGCGACGAGGACGAAGCCGGCGAACAAGGCTCCGGCCAAGCGTGCGAAGACTGCGAAGAAGGCAGCGAAGAGGGCGGCGGCGTAAAGAGGCGTCGTCGCGGCGCGCCAGCGTTTGGCGCGGCGGCGCTGCCTGAGTCGTCGGGCACTCCGTGCCGACCCTGCGGTACTCGCCAAGGCCGGCGCGAACTAGGGCTAAAGCGCTAGTTCGCTTAAGAGCCCCGGCTTGGCTCCGCTCCTCGGGCGACGACTCCGAAGGCAGCGCCGCCGCGCCAAACGCTGGCGCGGGCAGCGTTCTCTTTTTTTGCGGGGAAAAAAAAACACCTCGCACGAGGCAATGTCTCACAGCAGCAGCTGGCGCAGCTGCGCCGCCTTTGAGTCGTCGCCCGAGGAGCGGAGCAACGCCGGGGCTTTTAAGCGAAAAAGCGCTTTAGCCCTTTTTCGCGCCGGCGTTGT
>CAVVAI010000015.1:0-112109 GCA_963746085.1 uncultured beta proteobacterium | reverse complement strand
GCGGCACTGAACAGCTCCTCGGTGCGCTTGATGTGTTCGTCCATCGTTCCGCCGACGTCGAGCAGCATCAGCACCTTGACCGTGTTGTGGCGCTCGGGCACGAGCTTTAGATCGAGCCAGCCAGCGTTCTTCGCGGTCGACTCGATCGTGTCGTGCATGTCGAGTTCGAGCTCGGCGCCTTCGCGTGCAAAGCGGCGTAGCCGCCGCAGCGCGACTTTGATGTTGCGCGTGCCGATCTCCACCGAATCGTCGTAATCGCGGTAGCCGCGCATCTCCCACACCTTGACGGCCGACTTGCCGCCCTTCGATGAGCCGCCGATGCGAATTCCCTCGGGATGTGCCCCGCCATGACCGAACGGGGATGTGCCGCCCGAGCCGATCCACTTGCTGCCGCCATGATGCGCGCCGTCCTGTTCCTCGAGCCGCTTGCGAAACTCATCCATTAGCTTGTCCCAACCGAGCTTCTCGAGCTTCGCAATCTCTTCCGGCGAGAACGTGCGCTTCAGCATCTGCTGGAACCAATCGTCGGGAATGTCCTTCGTGAAGTCGATCGCCGTCTGCACGCCGCGAAAATATTCACCGAAGGCGCGATCGAAGCGGTCGAACTGCGTTTCGTCCTTGACCAGTGCCGAGCGCGATAGGTAGTAGAAATCGTTGATGGACGGGCCGATCACGCCTTTCTTCAATGCGGCGAGCAGCGTCAGCAACTCATTGATCGAAACCTTCAGCTTCGCCTGCCGCAAGTGGAAAAAGAAGTCGATCAGCATCTACTCAGCCCAGCGCCGGTCACCGCGCTTGCGCGGGTGCGGAAGAGTGTTGCCGTCGGCCGTCGGAAGTTCGTCATCTATTCGAAGCCGCCGCAAGCGGTCGGCAAAGCAGAATTGGATCGCAGGCTCGATCTCAACCATGCGATCACCGGCGCTCCGCTCATCCGGCGGCAGATGATGCAATAGCAATCGCCGGCGTCGAACGCATCGGCAAATCGATAACGAACTGCGCGATAGAAGCGCAGCCGCCTTCGAATTCGCCTCGATAGAGCATGTCACTCCTGCCCGTGACGCGCCAATCGTAGCTGCAAGTGCCGTTTCACATCGGGCCATTCGGTCGCCAGAATGCTGTAGAGCACGGTGTCACGCACGGTACCGTCACTGCGCGGATGATGATGACGAATGACACCGTCCTTCTTTGCTCCCAACGCCTCGATAGCGCGCTGCGACGCGAAATTGAAGTTATCGGTGCGCAGGCCAACAACCGCGCAGGCCACTGAGTCGAACGCATGCGCCAACAGCAATAACTTGCACGCCGTATTGACGCGGGTTCGTTGGCAGCGCTGCGCGTACCACGTGTATCCGATCTCGACGCGGCCGGCTGCGTGCACGATGTCGTGATAGCGAGTGCTGCCGGCGATCGTGTTGGTCCCGAGATCGCGTACCGCCCACGGCACCATATGACCGGCCCGTTGTCCCTCCAGCGCCGCGTCGATGTAGGCCCGTGTATCCGCTGGCTCTGGTACCGATGTAAACCAGAGCTTCCACAGTTCGCCATCAGCCGCAGCGGCAGCCAAGCCGCTTTCGTGTTCGCCTGACAGCGGTTCCAGCCGAACGCCGTGTCCTTCCAGCGTTACCGGCGTGGTTTTGATCATCAAACGGCGGTGTTAGCGATTCTGGCGGGCCATGAATACGAGCCGCTCGAACAGGTGCATGTCCTGCTCGTTCTTCAACAGTGCGCCGGCCAGTGGCGGGACGACAAGTTTTTCGTCCTTCGAGCGCAGCGCGTCGGCCGGAATCTGTTCGGCGACCAGCAGCTTGAGCCAATCGAGCAATTCGGACGTCGACGGCTTCTTCTTCAGGCCCGGCAGATCGCGCGTGCCGAAGAACACGGACAGCGCGCTCTGCAGCAGATCCCTGCGCAGCTTCGGGAAATGCACGTCGACGATCGCCTGCATCGTTTCCTTGTCCGGAAACCTGATGTAGTGGAAGAAGCAGCGCCGCAGGAACGCGTCGGGCAGTTCCTTCTCGTTGTTCGACGTGATCACAACCAGGGGCCGATGCCGTGCCTGCACGGTCTGTCGCGTTTCATAGACGAAGAATTCCATCCGGTCGAGCTCGCGCAGAAGGTCGTTCGGAAACTCGATGTCGGCCTTGTCGATCTCATCGATCAGCAGCACGGTTTGCTGATCGGCCTCGAACGCCTGCCAGAGCACGCCTTTTACGATGTAGTTGCCAATATCCTGCACGCGCGCATCGCCGAGCTGGGAATCGCGCAGACGTGAGACGGCGTCGTACTCGTACAGGCCCTGCTGCGCCTTGGTGGTCGACTTGATGTGCCACGCCAACAACGGCATGCCGAGCGCACGGGCCACTTCCTCGGCGAGCATTGTCTTCCCCGTGCCGGGCTCACCCTTGATCAACAGCGGGCGTTGCAAAATCAACGCGGCGTTGACGGCAAGTTTTAGATCATCGGTCGCGACGTAGGTGTCCGACCCTTCGAAGCGCTGCATTGGCGAGAAAACAGGAGAAAGAAGCAGGTCAAACGAGTATACCCATCGGGCAACGCGCGCCTGGTAACACCGCAAATCACTCCGCTACAATCGCGCGCACTTTAAGCACGGGTCACCGGAACGAAATGAATTTTTATTCATTGCTGCTGTTGAGCACTGCGGTTGCGCTGGCGGCGCCTGCGATCGCGCAAGACAGTAAGGCTGCACCGCCGACGGCGACCGCATCCGCTGAGGTGCCTGTGTCGATGTGCATCGGCTGCCATTCGATCCCCGGCTATCAGGCTTCGTTTCCGTACGTCTATCGCGTGCCGAAGATCGGTGGTCAGAGCCAGCAGTACCTCGAGGCGGCATTGAAGGCTTACCGGCAGGGGGCCCGCAATCATCCGTCGATGACGGCAGTGGCGAAAGGGCTGACGGATCAGCAGATTTCCGCGGTGGCTGCGTATTACGCGGCACGCGGGGATAAGGCCGTCGTGGCGGCTGCGAAATGAAGGGCATCACAATGAAGTGCATGTTGCTTTTCGCTGGTTTACTCGTCACCGCGATGCCGGTGGCCGCGCAAGATGCAAAAAAGGGCGAAGAGCTTGCGCAGCAGCAATGCGCGGCGTGCCATGGCAAAGACTTCGTGACGGGGATCGATCCGACCTATCCGAAACTCGCCGGCCAGTACCAGGACTATCTTGAAAAGGTTCTGCGCGACTACAAAAGCGGCGCCCGTAAGAATCCGATCATGAACGGGATCGCGAAGCCGTTGGCGCGTGACGATATTCGCAACGTGTCGGCGTATCTTTCCGCACTGTCGGGACCTCTGAGCAACCAGACGCGTTAGTGTGTTCCGCCCCGGTCGCTGCGCGACCTCCCTCGTGGGGGCACGCAATGAGCTTGGGCCTCCGGCGCTGATCGCTAAGCATCGCCGGCGCGGCGCTTAAGGCATTCCAAGTAGCGTGCGCCCATTTCGTCGGCGGGTACGGCTTGGCTCGAGCGCTGTGCGCTCCATACCGCTTCACCGAGGCATTCCATCACGTCGTGCGCTGCCGCGTGTTCGTCGCCACGCCGCGCGACAAGTCGCCGGAACACCGCTTGGATGCCGGGCGGCTGGTCGATCGATAGTTGCTCGGCGATCGCCAGGTGCATTGACATGTGCAGGAACGGATTCGTCCGGCCGTCATCGACTGCGTACTCGCGCAAGAGCGCGGCGTCCAGATCGTCGAACTCGTTGTGATACTCGGGATGCTTCAGCATCCAGTCGAGCGCAACTGCTTCCAGCGGTGACAGCACCGTGCCCTCGCGATGCTTGCGCCACGTGTCGCAGAAGAATCGGCGAACGTCGTCCTTTGACGGATTGAACATCCTCGCTACGGCGGCGGCGTCTTGTGCCGATATTCGCACCACTGAGCAATCGGACAGCGCCAGCATTCCGGCAGCCGAGCTTTGCAAACGTAGCGACCGTGCAGGATCAGCCAGTGATGCGCGTTGGTCTTGAACTCTTCCGGCGTGAACTTCAACAGGCGGCGCTCGACCTCTTCGGGGTCGCTGCCCGGCGCCAGATTCGTGCGGTTGGCGACTCGGAACACGTGCGTATCGACCGCAATCGTCGGCTCGCCGAACACCGTGTTCAGGACGACGTTCGCTGTCTTCCGCCCGACTCCCGGCAACGCCTCAAGCGCATCCCGGTTGCGCGGCACTTCGCCGCCGTGCTGGTCGACCAGCGCCTGCGAAAGCTTGATGACGTTGCGCGCCTTAGCTCGATAGAAGCCGGTCGAGTGGATGTAGCCTGACAGCTTTTTTTCACCGAGCTTCAGCAGTGCTCGCGGGGTGTTCGCGATCTCGAACAGCACGCGGGTGGCGGCATTCACGCCCTTGTCGGTCGCCTGTGCGGACAGCACGACCGCCACCAGCAACTCAAATGGAGTCGTGTACAGGAGTTCGGTCGTCGGATTGGGATTCAGAGCCCTGAGCGTCTCGTAAATCGCCCGGCGCCTGGCCGGGTTCATTGCTGAACCGCGCTGCGGCGCAGTTGCGCGCGGGCGATTGCGGCAGCCACCGCGGCGGCCCGCTGCTCGTGTGGCTGATCGGACCAAGGTACGGTCGGGCGATGCAGCCGAACGCGCCGTGCATCATATCGTACGCGCGCGGCACCCTGATCTGCTGCGGTCCACTCGCGCGCCGGCATGACTGGAACCATCGAAATGCAGTCGACCGGGCACGGGGGTAGGCACAAGTCGCACCCTGTGCAATGCGATGCGACCACTGAGTGCATCCGCTTGGATGCGCCGATGATCGCGTCCACTGGACACGCGGAAATGCACAAGGTGCAGCCGATGCAGCGGCTCTCGTCTATGACGGCCACCGTCAAAGGGCGCTCGATGCCGTTGGCGGGGTTCAGCGGCAGTGGTGCTCGATGCAGCAGCTGCGCAAGCGCTTCGATACCGGCCGCGCCGCCCGGAGGGCACTGGTTGATCTCGGCTTCGCCGACCGCGATCGCTTCGGCATACGGTCGGCAGCCTTCGTAACCGCACTTCGTGCACTGCGTTTGCGGCAATAGGGCGTCGATTTGATCCGATAGCAACACGCTCCCGCCTCTATTCGTTAGCCCGAATAAACTTAGCGATCTCGGGTGCGATGTTGGCGCGCCAGCGGCGCCCACTGAAGATGCCGTAGTGCCCGGTGCGCTCTGCGGTCAGATGTCGCTTCTTCGACTTTGGGATGTTTTTGCACAGATCGTGCGCCGCCTGCGTCTGGCCGCTGCCAGAAATGTCGTCGAGCTCGCCTTCGATCGTGAACAACGCGACCGAGCGAATGTCTTCGGGCTTCACGAGTTTTCCGCGAACGCGCCATTTACCGTCCGGTAGCTGATGCTCCTTGAACACGATCCTGATCGTGTCGAGGTAATACTCGGCCGGCAGGTCGATCACGGCGTTGTACTCGTCGTAGAACGCGCGGTGATCGTCGGCGTCCTGCTGGTCGCCCTTGACGAGGTCAAGGTAATAATCCCAGTGCGACTTCAGGTGCCGGTCCGGGTTCATCGCGACGAACCCGGCATGTTGAAGGAAGCCCGGATACACGCTGCGCAGGTAGCCGGGGTAGGCCGAGGGCACTTTGAAGATCACATGATTCTCAAACCAGTGCTGTTTCTTGCGCATAGCGAGCGCGTTGACCTGCGTCGGATTGCGGCGCGGGTCGATCGGCCCACCCATCATTGTCATCGTCTTGGGCAGCCTTGGATCCTTGTTGCTTGCCATCAGCGAAACCGCCGCGAGCACCGGCACCGTTGGCTGACACACGGAAATGACGTGCACATCGGGGCCCAAAAGCCGGATGAACTCGATCACGTAGTCGACGTAGTCGTCGAGGTGAAACGGCCCGGCCGCAATCGGCACCATGCGGGCATTGATCCAGTCGGTGATGTAGACGTCATGATTGGGAAGCAGTGTCCGGACCGTATCGCGCAGCAGCGTCGCGTGATGTCCTGACAAAGGTGCCACGATCAACACCGTCGGATCGTTACGCTTGCCCGATTTGGCGGCGGACTTCGATTCGAACTCACGCCTGAAGTGCAGCAGCCTGCAAAACGGTTTTTCGATTACGACTTCCTCGGCGATGGGGACCGCGGCACCGTTGATCTCTATCGAGCGAAATCCAAACTCGGGTTTCTCGTAGTGCTTTCCCAGCCGGTACAACAGGTCGTAGCCTGCCGCAAGCCGCCGCGAAAGCGGCGTGTAGGCGAACGGGCTGTAAGGATTCGAAAAAATTTGCGAGGTCGCCTGCGCCCACACGGATAGCGGGGTCCAAAAACGGCGCTGCAACTCATGCAGGTGATAGAGCACTGAGGTCCTTTAAGTGAAAACCGATTCAGCGCTCGAGCAGATGGCGCTTTTCGCGAACGTCTTTCCAATCGTCGGCGTCGGGTGGATGAGGCTTCATGCGCGTGATCGACGGCCAGCCCTTCGACAACTCGACATTCAGCGGAATCCAGGCGCGCTGATCCTCGGGCACGTCTTCTTCGGCGTAAATGGCGTTAACCGGGCACTCGGGAATGCACACGGCGCAGTCGATGCATTCGTCGGGGTCGATTGAGAGCATGTTCGGCCCTTCGCGAAAGCAGTCGACTGGACACACGTCGACGCAATCCGTGTACTTGCACTTGATGCATGATTCGACGACGACGTGCGTCATCCATGTTCTCCACTGCCGCGTTGCATTGCACAAGCCGCTATTCTAGCGTCGCAATTTGCCTTTCCACCCGAATGAGAATGTCGCCATGACGACTCGCCGCCAAGTTGTTGTCGCTTCTGCTGTTGCCGGCGTTGCAGCAGGGCTTCCGCTCGCGGTCCGATCGCAAACCGCGCCGATTCGGATCGGCGAGATCAATAGCTACTCGACGATTCCGCAGTTCACTCTGCCTTACCGAATGGGCTGGCAGCTGGCGGTCGATGAGGCGAACGCGGCCGGCGGACTGCTAGGACGGCGCGTCGAGGTGGTCTCGCGCGATGACGCTGGTAAGCCGGAAGATGCCACCCGGCTCGCCACCGAGTTGATGACGAACGAAAAGGTGGTACTCATCAGCGGGACGTTCCTGTCGAATGTCGGCCTCGCAGTGGCGGACTTCGCGTTGCGCAATCGGATCGTCTTCGTTGCCGCCGAACCGCTGACCGACGCTCTGGTGTGGGAAAAAGGCAATCGCTACACGTTTCGGCTTCGGCCGAGCACGTACATGCAGTCTGCGATGCTGGTCGAAGAGGCCGCGAAGCTTCCGGCCAAGCGCTGGGCAATCATTGCGCCTAACTATGAGTACGGCCAGTCAGCGGTCGCGAACTTCAAGCAATTGCTGAAGGCCAAGCGGCCCGATGTCGAGTTCGTTGCCGAACAGTGGCCCGCGCTTGGCAAGCTGGAAGCGGCGAGCACGGTGCAGGCGATCATTGCGGCGCGCCCGGATGCCGTGTTCAACGTCACGTTCGGCGCCGACTTGCCGCGGCTGGTGCGCGAAGGGAATCTGCGCGGCCTGTTCCCTCGCGTGCCGGTCGTCAGCCTGCTTTCGGGCGAGCCCGAGTACCTCGACGTATTGAAGGACGAAACTCCAAGGGGCTGGATCGTCACCGGCTATCCATGGGATCAAATCTCGACGCCGGAGCACGCAAAATTCTTCGATGCTTACTCCAAGCGATACAGCGACTATCCGCGGCTGGGTTCGGTCGTCGGTTATGCGACGTTTACTGCGATTTTCGAGGCGATCCGCAAAGCGAAGTCGGTAGAAACCGAGAAGCTGATCGCGGCACTACGTGGGTTGCAATGGTCGACACCGTTCGGGCCGGCCGAGTTCCGCGCAGCCGATCATCAGTCGACGATGGGCGCCTACGTCGGCAAGCTGGATGTACGCAACGGCAAGGGCGTAATGGTTGACTGGCGTTACGCGGCCGGCGCGAGCTACCTTCCCCCGCCAGCGGAGGCAGCCAAGCAGCGGCCGCTCGAAGCGCAAAAGTAAAGCGCCAGCCGATGCGGTTGACGGCCGCCACGATGGCGATCGCTATGATCGCGCGTCATTGACCGAGTTTGCGGTCGCCTTGGGCGGCTAGCGCCGCCTTTCCATGGATCTCATCTTCGGCCAGTTGATCGCCGGGCTTTCGTACGGCTCGACCTTGTTTCTGGTCAGCGCCGGTCTGACGTTGATTTTTGGCGTCACCCGCGTCGTCAATTTTGCGCACGGCTCGCTGTACATGCTCGGCGCTTACATCGCCTATTCGATCACCACCCACTGGACGCCGAACGTGTTCAATTTCTTCGGCGGCCTGTTGTTGGCGGCGCTAGCGGTGGCCGCCGTCGGCGCACTGATCGAAGTCGTCTTGCTGCGACGTATTTATGCGTCGCCGGAAATCTTTCAGTTGCTGGCAACCTTTGGGGTCGTGTTGATCGTGCAGGATGTTGCGTTGGCGATCTGGGGCCCGGTCGAACTTTTTGCGCCGCGCGCACCGGGACTGAAAGGCAGCGTCGAAATCGCCGGCGCGTTCGTTCCTCAGTATTCAGTGTTCGTGATGATCGTCGGACCGGCCGTCTACGGATTGCTATGGGGGTTGATCAATCGGACGCGCTGGGGAACATGGGTGAAGGCGGCTGCGCAGGATCGTGAAACCGCCGGCGCCCTTGGCTTGAACGAGCCTTTACTTTTTACGTCTGTGTTCGCGCTGGGCGCCTTTCTCGCCGGCCTTGCCGGAGCGCTGCAGATTCCGCGTGAAACCGTCAATCTGCAGATGGATCTGGGGATCTTGATCGAGGCCTTCGTCGTCGTTGTCGTCGGCGGACTGGGCTCGGTTACCGGAGCATTGTGGGCCGCACTCCTCATTGGAATGCTGCATGCCTTCGGTAGCTGGTGGCTTCCGCAATCGACGCTGGTACTGATTTTTGTGGTGATGGCCGTCGTACTGATCTGGCGGCCCTATGGCTTGCTGGGCCGCAAGAGCGCGCCGCAGATCAATCGAATGCAGGCGCACGCACCGTTCGTTGCGCCGCTATTGCGCTGGCGCATCGTCGGCGCGGTGGCACTCGGCATCGCGATCGTGCTACCGATGCTGATGGGCGATTACGCGATTGTGATTGCGACCGAGGTGGCGATCGCCGCGGTGCTGGCGGCAAGTCTGCACTTCGGCATGGGGCTCGGTGGCATCGTGTCGTTCGGGCACGCGGCTTTCTTTGGCTTGGGCGCGTATGCCGTTGCGTTGGCGATCACGCATCTGGCTGCGCCGTTTGCCGCTGCGCTTATCCTCGCTCCCATCGTCGCCGGTTCCGTGGCCCTGCTGATCGGACGAGTCGTGCTGCGCTCGCACGGCGTGTACGCGGCCATGTTAACGCTCGCTTTTGCGCAGATCCTATGGTCGACCGCGATTCAATGGGTCGATCTAACCGGCGGCGACAACGGCGTTTTGGGATTGTGGTCGGCGTTGCCTGCAGCGCTATCTTCTCCGCTGGCCTACTACCTGTTGGCAGCAGTAATCGCGGTGGCGTCGCTTGCGGTGCTGCGCCGACTCGCACTCGCGCCTTTTGGATTTGCGCTGCGCGCCGCGCGTGACAGCGAGCTGCGCGCCGACGCGATCGGTATCGACACGCAGCGGACGCGCTGGCTTGCATTCGGTGTCGGCGCATTTTTCGCTGGAATTGCCGGTGCCTTGCACGCCCTTCACAAAGGATCGGTGTTTCCAACGACGCTGTCGATTCCGGTGTCGGTCGACGCGTTGATCATGGTTCTGCTGGGGGGCGTCCAAACGCTGATCGGCCCGGTGGTCGGTGCGCTGACGTACCACGCGTTATCCACCGAGCTGATACGGCTGACCGATCACTGGCGATTGTTGCTCGGGCTTGCGATCGTCGTCCTGGCGGTTGCTCTCCCGGACGGCATCGTCGGCTTTGCGCGGCGCCGCCTCGCAAGAGCACGATGAGCCTGCTGCGGGTGGAACAACTGCGGCGAAGCTTCGGCGGCGTGCGTGCGGTCGATGGTGTGTCATTCGCTTTGACGGCAGGTGAAATCGCGGCGCTGATCGGTCCAAACGGCGCCGGCAAATCCACGTTGTTCAATTTGATCGACGGCCAGTTGGCGCCTGATCAAGGCCGGGTGCTGTTCAACGGCGATTCATTGACGCCATGGTCGACGGCCGAGCGCACGCGGCGCGGCATCGGACGCACGTTTCAAGTGGCGCAGACATTCGCGACGCTGACTGTTTTGCAGAATGTGCAGTTGGCGTTGGCAGCCGCCGAGGGTCATGCACTGAACACCACGCACATGTTGTGGGACCTGCGAGAGGAAGCGGCGAATGCGCTATTGACGCAAGTTGGGCTGCAGCACCAGGCAGCGGATGCGGCTGCCGGCCTGGCGTACGGCGACGTCAAACGCCTTGAGCTGGCGCTGGCGCTGGCAGCAAAACCGGATTTGCTGTTGATGGACGAGCCGACTGCCGGGATGGCAGCGGCGGAGCGATTCTCGTTGATGCGAACGATCGTCGCGCTCGCGGAGGCGAGCAACACAGCGGTTCTGTTTACGGAGCACAGCGTGGACGTCGTGTTCGGTTTTGCGCGCAGAGTTCTGGTGCTCTCGCGCGGCCGGTTGATTGCAGATGGCGCCCCGGAAGCAGTGCGGGCCGACAGCGAAGTGCAGCGCCTTTACCTCGGAGAGCAAGCATGAGTCCTCCGCATGGCGCCGGAAGGAGGACTCGCTCCCGCTGGGCGGGACGGCGCGTAGCGCCCAGGGTGCATCGATGAACGCCGCTCTCCAACTGCAGGACGTATCGGGGTGGTACGGCGATGCTCGCATCATCAGCAATGCGAGCCTGAGCGTCGCGCCGGGCGAAGTCGTCGCTCTGATCGGACGCAACGGAGCGGGGAAAACGTCTTTGTTACGAACCGCGATGGGCTTGATCCCGCGCTGCATCGGTAGCGTCTTACTCGACGGAATCGATGTGAGCCGGCTACCGCCTTTTCGCCGAGCACAGTTGGGTCTGGGCTACGTGCCGGAGGATCGCCGCATCTTTACCGATCTGACGGTCGCAGAAAATTTGCGAATCGCGGCTCGACAGCTGGATGGCGGATTTACCGAAAGCGATCTGCTCGAATTGTTTCCCAATCTGGCCGACATGCTTCATCGTCCCGCGAGCGCTATGAGCGGGGGCGAGCAGCAGATGCTCGCGGTGGCCCGCACCTTGGCTGCAAACCCATCGGTGGTGTTGCTCGATGAGCCATCTGAAGGCATCGCACCGCTGGTCGTCGCCAAGATGCGCGAAGCGGTGCTCGCAATGAAGTCGCGTGGAGTTGCGACGCTGGTATCGGAGCAGAACGTGCGATTCGCCGCAGCGATCGCCGATCGCGCGGTGCTGATCGAGCTGGGCAAAGTGGTCGGGGATGCGACGCGTGCCGATCTGTTGCCTCCGAGTGAAGCAGTGCAGCGCGTTCTGGCACTGGGCGCGGCACATACAATCCAGCAATGATCATCGGCTCGCTGCTTGACACCGATCTGTACAAGTTCACGATGATGCAGGTGGTGCTGCATCATTTTCCGGGCGCCAGCGTCGAGTATCGATTCAATTGCCGCAATCCCGGAATCGATCTGGCGCAGCACGTCGACGCCATTAACGACGAAATCGAAGCGCTCTGTGCGCTCCGGTTTCGCGACTCCGAGCTGCAGTATCTGCGAGGTCTGCGCTTTATCAAAAGCGACTTCGTCGACTTTCTCGGCCTGTTTCAGCTGAATACGAAGTACATCACGGTCACGCCTTCGCCGCACCAGAACGGTGAAATCGATATCGTGATTCGCGGTCCGTGGCTGCATACGATCCTGTTCGAAGTTCCGGTGTTGGCCATCGTCAACGAGGTGTACTTTCGCGCAGTGCAGAAGGCGACAGACTTCGACGAGGGGCGGCGCCGGCTGCACGACAAAATTGCGTTGTTGAACGACGATCGCGCGCTCGATGCCGTGCGAATTGCGGACTACGGCACCCGCCGCCGCTTCTCCCGCCACTGGCACGAAGAAGTGCTGTTGCAATTGAAGGAAAAACTCGGAGAGAAGCTCGCCGGCACCAGCAATGTGATGTATGCGGCGATGCACGGCATGACGCCGCTGGGCACGATGGCGCACGAGTATCTGCAAGCGTGCCAGGCGCTCGGCCCGCGGCTGCGCGATTCGCAGACATTCGGCTTCGAGATGTGGGCGCGCGAGTATCGCGGCGATCTCGGCATTGCGTTGTCCGACGTTTACGGTATGGACGCGTTCCTGCGCGACTTCGATATGTATTTCTGCAAATTGTTCGACGGCGCGCGGCATGATTCGGGTGATCCGCTGGCGTGGGGCGAGCGTTTGATTGCGCACTATCGACGCAACCGCGTCGATCCGCAGACCAAGACCTTGGTGTTCTCTGACTCACTGACGATTCCGAGAGTCATCGAGCTTTACCAGCGCTTTTGTGGCCGCGCGCGCACCGCGTTTGGCGTTGGCACCAACCTGACGAATGACGTTGGCTATACGCCGCTGCAGATAGTAATCAAGATGGTTCGCTGCAACGGACAGCCGGTCGCAAAGCTATCGGACTCGCCCGACAAAAACTTGTGCGACGATAAGGCGTACCTGGCCTATTTGCGCCAGGTGTTCGAGATCCCGCCTGTAGTTTCGAATTGACCCATTGCGCATTGAACCGATGATGCTGCGACATTCCCGCCGCGCCGATGCGCTCGGCACCGAGAACGCATTCGTCGTGCTGGCCGAAGTGAATCGGCTGGTGCGGGAAGGGCAGGACATCGTTTCGTTCTGTATCGGTCAGCCGGACTTTCCAACGCCTTTGCACATTCAGGAAGCCGCGATCGATGCGGTGCGGAGCGGGAAACACGGCTATACGCCTTCCGCCGGCATCGACGAGTTGCGCGCGGCCGCAGCGAAGTCGATGGGCGAATTGCGCGGACTCGACATCGCAGTCGATGAAGTGGTGGTGGGAGCCGGAGCGAAACCGTTCATCGGCTACACGGTTGCCAGCGTCACCGATTACGGAGCCGGCGACGAGGTCATTTTTCCGGTGCCTGGGTTTCCGATTTACGAATCGCAGATAGTTGCCAACGGCGCGGTGCCGGTGCCGCTTCCGCTGTCCGAGGCGCGCGGATTTGCGTTCGACCCGGCCGAGCTTGCCGCGCGCGTCGGACCCAGGACGAAGCTGCTGATCCTGAACACGCCGCACAATCCTACGGGCGGCTTGCTGGCGCGCGCCGACCTCGAAGCGATTGCGCAAGTCCTGCGCGCGCACCCGCAGGTGTGGGTCTATGCCGATGAGATTTACAGCAAGCTGGTGTATCACGGCGAATTCAGTTCGATTGCGTCGTTACCAGGCATGCGCGAGCGGACGATCATTTCCGACGGCGCGTCGAAGACGTACGCGATGACCGGTTGGCGCATCGGGTTCGCCGCCAATAAGGCGCTGGCGGCAGCGTTCACACGCTGGATTACCAACACCGAATCGTGCGCATCGCAGATCAGTCAGTGGGCAGCGGTGGCCGCGTTGACCGGGCCACAGCGTGACGCCGAACAGATGAAGCAGCGTTTTCATCAGCGGCGCGATTTGATCGTTCGGTTGCTGAACGAGCTGCCGGGATTTCGGTGCGCGCCGCCGGGAGGCGCGTTTTACGCGTGGCCGAACGTAACCGAGGCGTGCGCTATCGTCGGCGCGAAAGACTCGGAAGAGCTGCGTACACGCTTGCTGAAGGAAGCCGGCGTCGCGGTGCTGGCCGACATTCACTTCGGACCCCGCGTGGAAAACGATGGACAACATATTCGCTTTTCATACGCCGCCAGCGAGGCGGCGATCGAAGAAGGCATACGCCGGATCGATGCCTTCATGCGCAGGGCGCGCCGCTAGCTTGACGATGAAGCTCGATCTCACGGCGTTCACTCCGCGCGGGAATACACCGGGGGTCACGGAGCAGGGCAATTAGAGACCACCGCATGTCCGACATCAAACTCGTCCGACCCCATTCGCTGCCGCTTGCAAAGGCCAAGGCTCTGGCGCAAAAAACTGCTGACGCGCTGGCGGCCGAGTACGACCTCACAAGCGAGTGGCGCGGGAACACGCTGCGTTTTCATCGGTCCGGTGTCGATGGTCAAATGCACGTCACCGCTTCGGAGATTGAGCTGGAGGTCTCGCTGGGTTTTTTGTTGAGGGCGTTCAAAACAAAGATCGCCAGCCACATCGAGCGCAACTTGGAAGAATTGCTGGCAGGTGAGAAGAAGGCGGCGAAAAAGCCGGCCCGCCGGACGTGACGAAGCTAGGGCGTGCGACTGCGAACCGCTGCCGAGCGCGGCAGTACCGACTGATCCCAGCGCGCGCGGTCGATCGGATCGGTCCCATCGAGAAAGCGCTGCAGAAACGCCATATCGTCGTAGCCCCAGAAAAGCTCATCTCCAACCGCCATCGTCGGCACTCCGAAGACTTCATCGGCGATCGCCTGGTCGGTTTGTTCGCGTAGTGCCGCCTTGCATGCGGGCTGCTGGGCTCGATTGATCAGTGCGCCGCCGTCGAGTCCCATTTCTGTGGCCACCTTCTCCACCACCGATGGCTCTGCAATGGGCAAACCACGCACCCAAACCGCGCAAAACAGCGCGTTGATCAGATCCAGTCGCTGCTTCGCGTTCAGCGCGAGCGACGAGACTCGCAGCGCAAGCAGGGGGTTGAACGGATGAAACGCGGGCACGTTCAGCGGGATCCCGATCACGGCCGCCTTGCGCAATGTGTTCTTCCACATCCAGCGCATCTTGGCGGGCACTTCAGCCGGACCTAGCTGCCGATTCGCCTCGAGCAAGCCGGCGAACAGAACCGGGACAGGTTCAATCAAGCAGCCGTTGCGTTTGGCGAGCGCCGGCAGCTGCGTCCACGCCAGGTACGCGTTGGGCGAGAGGTAGTCGAAGTAAAAGCGGATTGCTTTGCCGGACATCCGCGCCAGTTGCTAGCTCCGTGCCTGCGTGGATCGTCGAGCTAATCTTTCAAATCAGCGATCAGCGAAACGTATCGCTTCATTGCATCGTCGGCCGAGGTTCCCTTGACTTCGTTCCAGGCATCCCACTTGGCGCGACCGACCATGTCGGTGAATCCGGGTCGCGTGCCGCTGGCATCGCCGCTGGTCGCCTGCTTGTAGAGGCCATACATCTTCAGCATCGTCTGATTGTCAGGACGCTCGGGCAGATTCTTTGAATCGGCTACGGCGGTTTCGAACTGAGATTTCAAATCGCTCATGGGTCCCTCGTTGTGATGGTCTTCGACGCGCGACTATTATGCAGCGGGTAGTCAGGAGCAAGAGCAGGGGAGCGTGCGTCGATGCGTGAACGGATGTCTGCCGTAGACACCGCGTGGTTGCGGATGGATTCCGCCAAGAATTTGATGATGATCGTCGGCGTCTACGAGTTCGACGGCGACGTTGACTTCGCACGCTTGCGCGATCTGCTCGGTACTCGACTGGTGTCGCACCGGCAATTTCGCAGTCGCGTGGTGCGCGATGCGACCGGCTGCTACTGGCAGGAGGTCGACAGGTTCGATCTGAAAGACCATCTGATTCGCAGCAAGCTGCCTGGCCGCGGCACCGTCGGGGATCTTAAAAAATTCGTCGGCGAACTCGCTTCGCGGCCGCTCGATGAATCCAAGCCGCTGTGGCAGATGCAGCTGGTCGACAACTACAGCGGTGGACAGGCCCTGGTCGTGCGCATTCACCATTGCATTGCCGACGGCATCGCGCTGATCGGCGTGTTGCTGGCGTTAACGACCGAACAGGACGACGAACGCGAGTCCGGTCCGCGTCGACACCGCGCGCGCGAAAACGGAGCCTGGGACGCACGGCTGCGGCCATTGACCTCCGCCGCAGTGAAGGCGCTCGGCACGACGGGGGACGTCGCCAGCCGGGTGTTGCGTGGCTATGGCGTCATGCTGAATACGCAGGGCGCGTTCGCCGATGCCGCGGTGGGATACGCCGGCATCGCCGCGCGAGTGGCGAAAGACGCGGCAGCGATTGCGTTGATGCCGAATGACAATTCCACCAGCCTCAAGGGCAAGCCCTCGGGCGTCAAGGTGGTCGCCTGGAATGAGCCTATCGCGGTGGACGATGTCAAAGCCGTCGGCAAGGCGCTCGGCTGCTCGGTCAACGACGTGCTGCTCGCCTGTGTCGCGGGAGCGATTCGTTCGTACCTGATAGGCCGCGGGGAACACGTCGACGGTTGCGAGCTGCGAGCAATGGTGCCGGTGAACCTGCGCGACCCGCGTCATTGGAAAGATCTCGGCAACAAGTTTGGCCTGGTGCCGCTGTTGATGCCGATCGGTGTCGAAAATCCGATCGCGCGCGTGTTCGAGGTACGGCGGCGCATGGAGGCGCTAAAGACCGGATACACCGCGGTGGTATCGATGGCGCTACTCGGTGCCGCCGGTTTTGCGCCGCGCATCGTACAGACGCAGGCACTCGATTTCCTGGCTCGTAAAGCAAGCGCGGTAATGACCAACGTTCCGGGGCCGCAGCAGGCGCTTTATCTGGCCGGCGCTCGTGTCACACGGTTGATGTTCTGGGTGCCCCAATCGGGCGACATCGGCATCGGCGTATCGATTCTGTCGTACGACGGCGGTGTCCAGTTTGGATTAATCGCCGACCAGGCGCTGTGCGCCCATCCGCAAAAGATCATCGACCGTTTCGAGCCTGAATTCGAAAAACTCGTGCTCGCGCTTTGCATGCTGCCCTGGGAGCAGGCGGTGGACGCGGACGGCGCGCACAACTGGCTGTTTGCCCAACCGGTCCACAGCCGCCGTGATCGTTCGAAAAGCAGCGCGCGAATGCGGTAGAAAGATGGACGAAGCGAACGCTTGGCGGTCAAAATGCAAGCCACTATTGAAGGGTTAGAGCGCCCTACTTTTTGGAGGATCAACGCCATGCGCAACTCCATCGTTTCGTGGGCAGCTGCCGTCCTGGCGGCGACTTCGCTCGTCGCCTCCGCAGCGCCGCCAGCCGCTTCGTCGCTGACGCGTGTCATGGTTGTAGCCGACGCATCGGACGAGAGCTCGGATCTGTTGACGGTGGCGGTTGCGGGCACGCCGTTGCAGCGCACATTGGGTGGCCGCGTTGCAGTGCTGCCGATGCGCGATATGCACGATGCGATGCGCGCGACGCGAACCGGCGAGTACGACGTCATCGTCGGCCCGGCCCACGTTGCAGCGTCGGCTCTCGTGTACGGTTACGAGCTGATCGGCTCGACAGCCGGCTCGACCAAATACGTGCTGGTGGGCGCACCGAGCGTCAAGTCGCTGGCGGATTTGAAGGGGCGGCGCGCGTACTTCCCGGCGCAGGATTCATTGCGCAGTTACGTCGCGCGCGGTCTGTTGCAGGAAGCTGGAATGACGCCGCGGACGCTCAAGCAGGTGACGTATGGCCAAACCAGCGGCGCGGGTTTGATCTCAATGACGGGCGGCGGCTCGGATGCGACTATTGCACTCGAAAGCGAATGGAAACAGTGGTCGCAATCGCATCCGAAGAGCGGTGTCGTGCTGGCGACGTCACGTGACATGCCGAGCGGCGTCACGGTGGTGGTCAAGAAAGACACGCCGGAGGCGGTGCGGCGCGCGGTGATGCAGTGGCTCGCGTCGCCGGACAATCTGGTGCCCAATGCCGGCCGTGTGGTGTCGGCGTCGAATGCAGCGCCTTACGACTACGTGGCCGGCCTGGGACTGTTCACGCCGACCGATCTGAAAGGTGTCACACGAGTGACGGCAAAGCAGGCGTTCGAGTTGAGCCAGAAGGGCGCGCGCCTGGTCGACGTGCGTACCGAGCGCGAATACAACACGAAACATGCGCGCGGCTCGATTCTGATTCCGTACGGGGAAAAGAGCCTGAAGGCGCTCGATTTCGATTCGAAAACGGATTCGTTTGGAGGGCTGTCGAAGCTGGACAAGTCGCAGCCGGTGGTTTTCTTCTGCAACGGTGCCGAATGCTGGAAGTCGTACAAAGCTTCCAAGGTCGCTGCCGATTCCGGCTTTACCTCCGTGTACTGGCTGCGCGGCGGAATGCCGGAGTGGACCACCGAGAATCTGCCGACCAATCCATAGCAGACGAGTGGCAACACAGGCACTATTTCGGGAAGACGCCTACCTGCGCGAGTGCGATGCCGTCGTCACGCGAGTCGGTGATGACGGTGTCGAGCTTGACCGCACTGTTTTCTATCCGCTCGGCGGCGGACAGGCGAGCGATACCGGTTTCATCACGACACCAAGCGGCGCGCGCCTGCGCGTGATCGATACGCGCAAGGTCAAGCGGGAAGACGCCACGCCGGACGATGCGCTGCACGTGATCGATCCGGTCGACGCATGGCAAGCCGAGCTGGCCGTCGGCACACCCGTACGCGCGCATATCGACTGGGACCGGCGCTACCGTCACATGCGTTTTCACACGGCGACGCACCTGCTGTGCGCGGTGGTCAGGCAAATGGTCGACGGCTGCAGCATCACCCACGATTACGCGCGTCTCGATTTTTCGATGACTGAGCTGCTTGACAAGCAGCACGTTCAAAATGAACTCGATGCGTTGATTGCGAAAGCGACTCCGGTCGCTTGCGAATGGATCAGCGACGACGAGATGCGCGCCAACCCGCAATTGGTCAAATCCATGAGCGTCAGCCCGCCGATCGGCTTCGGCCGTGTGCGTCTGTTGCGGGTGCATGACGTCGATCTGCAGCCGTGTGGGGGAACGCACGTCGCGAACACTTCGGAGATCGGCGCTGTGCGCGTTGTCAAAATCGAAAAGAAGAGCGCAAAGACACGGCGGGTGGTGCTCGAGTTTGCATAGTGCGGCGGTGTAGGGCAACGCGTCGTCGCAGCGCGCAGGCGTTGGGCGGAGCGGGCCTGCCTGGGCGTCGGGCACTGAAGTGCCGACCACTGCGGTACTCACAACGCCGGCGCGAAATAAGGCTAAAGCGTTATTTCGCTTAAAGGCCCCGGCGTTGCTCCGTTCCTCGGGCGACGCCCCGAAGGCAGGCCATCTCCGCCCAACGCTTGCGCTTGAGGCAACGTCACTTGGTGGGGGAAGGGGAAAAAACATCTCGCATGCGGCGATGTCGCGACAGCAGCGGCTGGCGCAGATGCGCCGCCTTTGAGTCGTCGCCCGAGGAGCGGAGCAACGCCGGGGCGGTTGAGCAAAAAAGCGCTTTAGCCCTTTTTTGCGCCGGCGTTGTGAGTACCGCAGGGTTGGCACTTTAGTGCCCGACGACGTAGGCGGTGCAGCTGCGCCAGCCGCTGCTGCTACCTCAGGACACGCAAACGATTTGCGTACAGGCGTCCTTCAGCCACAGTACGATTTGATGATGCCGACTCGGTGTGGTCTGAACCGCAGTGCTGCCAGGCGCTCGTTCTTGCAAGGAGCCGGCGCGCTTACTGCAGCCACATTCACCGGCACGCTTGCTGCGTTGTACGCCCGCAATGCGCAGGCTGCTGTATGCGGCGGCTTCTCCGGCAATGTGCCAGGACCGTATGGACCGGTCGCCCCGGTCGCCGATCAATCGACCGGATTGCCGCTCTTGCAGCTGCCCGCCGGATTTCAGTACGCGTCGTTCGCGTGGAGCGGCGACACGATGCTCGATGGCCTGCCATGCCCTAGTCAACACGACGGCATGGCGGTCGTGATGACGCGCCGCGTGGAAAGGGTCGACGAACATGTGCTGATTCGCAATCACGAGCGCGCGTTCGGATCTGCGTCGTCGATGATCATCGCGCCCCGGCGCTACGACGAAGGAACATTCGGTGGCCGGAGTGCGCTCGGCGGCACCACCAATCTGGTGTTTCGCGACGGCTGGGTATCGGTCGAGCCGAGTTTGGGCGGGACACTGATCAACTGCGCCGGTGGCCCGACGCCGTGGGGCTCGTGGCTAACGTGTGAAGAAACGCTAAGCAATGAGTCGTCATCGCAGGGCAAGCGCCACGGTTACGTTTTCGAGGTCGCTGCGAACGCGTCGCAGACCACCGGTAACCCCATCGTTGGCATGGGCCGCTTTTCGCACGAAGCGGCGGCGGTCGACCCGGCGACGGGTTATGTGTATTTGACCGAAGACCTGCGCAACGTGTCGGGCTTTTATCGCTTCGCCCCGCGACATGCCACGGGACGACTGGGATCGCTTGAGGCCGGCGGTCGCCTGCAGGCGGCGAAGGTGGTGGGCACGAGTAACACAAGCCTGAACACCGCCCGACGGTGCGACGAATACACGCTCGAGTGGATCGACATCGCTCACCCCGACCAGGACAGCGGGCCGGTCGGCGGGCCACCACTGTCCGGATTCACGGGCGATCCAGTCGGGAGTGGGCCGTTCGCGCAAGCCTGGGCCGCCGGCGGCTTGCAACTGGCGCGCGGCGAAGGGCTTTGGTATTCCGCGGGCAAGCTGTACATGGTGGACACGGCGACCGGAGCGGATGCGGCGAATCGTCCAGGGCGCGGCCACGGCGCGGTCTGGGAATTGGACCTCGCCACGATGAAGCTGAAAGCGATTTTCGTCAGCGACCGTCAAGGCGTTGGCAACAATCCTGACAATATCGTCGTCAGCCCGCGTGGCGGCATTCTCCTGTGCGAGGACGGCGTCGGCTCGGTCGATGCATTCGGCTCCGGAACGCGCCTGCTTGGAATCACCGCCGAGGGAGACTCGTTCATCTTCGGCAAGAACAACGTCAACCTAACCCGTTCGCAGATCGCTGGCGCCGCCAAGCGCGTCGATCCGGGCGATTACCGCGAATCCGAGTTTGCCGGCGCGTGCTGGGATCCGGCAGGCCGCGTGCTTTTCTGCAACGTTCAAACGCCTGGACTTACGGTTGCGATATCGGGTCCATGGGGTGATATCGGGGTTTGAAGTACGCGATCTGACTACGCATGCAGACGATCGTCACGCCGGAGGTGACGCTGGAGCCGTTGCATCAGTGCCACGCGGAAGCGATGTTCGAGGTGCTCTGCGATCCGGCGATCTATGAGTATCTGGACTACTCCTCGCCCGCGTCCGTCGAACATCTTCGTGATGTCTATGCGCGGCTGGAAGCGCGCGGGTCACCCGACGGCCGCGAGGTCTGGTTGAACTGGGTGATTCGTCCGCGCGATCGCCCGCTGGCGGGTTATGTGCAGGCGACCGTTGCGTCAAATCGAAGTGCGCATGTCGCGTATGTCCTCGCCAGCAGATACTGGGGCCAGGGTTATGCGCAACAAGCGATGCGCGCGATGCTCGAGCACCTCGCCGTGGCGCATAGCGTCGAACGATGCCTGGCGACGGTCGAAGTTGGAAATCAGCGTTCAGTTCGCCTGCTCGAGCGCCTTGCCTTCTCGCCCGCGGCCGCGCTGGATTTGCAGCGCCACCACCTTTCGCCGACCGAGCGTATGTTCGTGCGGTCTCTTGCGCCAAAAGGGAAACGTCATGCAGACGATCGAATCACTTGAAGCTCAACTCAAACCGCTATTGCCTGGCCTGCTGGGAATTCGACTGACCGAGGCAGTCAAGGATCGCGTCGTCGCCACGATGATGGCGCGTTCGGATCTGTGCACTACCGGCGCGGCTCTGCACGGTGGAGCGATCATGGCGTTTGCCGATACGCTGGGTGCGGTCGGCACCTTTCAGAACCTGCCGCACGGTGCGCGCACGACGACCGTCGATTCGACCACGAAGTTCATCGGCAGCGTTGCGCAAGGTTCGACCGTGGTCGGTGAGTGCATTCCGTTTCATCGAGGCCGGACGACCATGGTGTGGCAAACGCTGATCAAGTTGGAGACTGGAAAGCTATGCGCGGTAGTGACGCAAACGCAACTCATCCTGGCTGCCGGCGAAGACGCTCGATGATGCGAATTCGGGAGCTTGGTGTGGGCGATGCTCGTGCGTTTCAAGCCCTTCGCCTTGCAGCGCTGCGCGACTGCCCGTCGGCCTTCGCTTCCAGCTACGCGGAGGAGAGCGAGACGACGATCGATGTCCTGGCAGAGCGCCTGGCGGCAGGATCGGACCGGTGCGTCCTGGGAGCCTGGATGGAGTCCGATCTCATCGGCATGCTCGGACTAGCGCGCGAACAGATGCAAAAGCTTGCGCACAAGGCATTTGTCTGGGGCATGTACGTTGCTCCGAGTGCGCGCCGGCGCGGTGTGGGTCGCCAACTGATAGGTCGCGCATTGTCACGGGCTGCTTCGATGGCCGGGGTGCGCCAGGTCAACCTGGGAGTCAACGCTGCCAACTTCGAGGCAATCGCGCTCTACGAAGCAGTTGGCTTCACATCGTTCGGCGTCGAGCGCGGTTTCATGCTGCTGGATGGGGAGCTGCACGATGAGATCCACATGGTGCGTAACATCGAAACCTGGAAAGACAATGAAAGTCTTTCTCTCTCTCGGACGTGGTAAAGAAGTGGAGCAAACCGACTAGGAACCCATCGCATGACCGAGCCTCCTCCCAGCATCGCCGACAAGCGGCGAACCTTTCAGCAATTGCACGAAAGCGGATGCTTCGTCATTCCAAACCCGTGGGACGTGGGAAGCGCACGCTTTCTGCAGGGTCTCGGCTTCAAAGCGCTGGCCACGACCAGTTCCGGCTTCGCGTGGTCACAAGGCCGGCCCGATAACGGCATTTCGCGTGAGATGGCGCTCGAGCACTTGCGACAAATCGTGGCCGCGACGGATCTGCCGGTCAACGCCGACTTCGAGAGTGGCTTTGCACTCGATGCAGCCGGTGTTGCAGACAGCGTTCGACTCGCGGTCGGCACCGGCGTGGCTGGACTGTCGATCGAAGACTCGACCGGCGATGCAGCGCAGCCGCTGTTCGAACTCGGCGTTGCAGTCGAAAGAATGCAGGCGGCGCGCAAAGCGATCGATAAGGCGGGCGGTGATACGTTGCTGGTGGGACGCGCCGAGTGCTTCTTCGTAGGCCGGCCTGACCTCGACGAAACTATTGCTCGGCTGAAGGCCTACGCGCACGCGGGCGCCGATTGCCTCTACGCGCCGGGAATTCGCACGCGCGAGCAGATCGAGGCGGTCGTCGCCGCCGTCGCGCCGAAGCCGTTCAATTTGCTGGTGGGATCGACGAGTGACCTGACGATGCAGGTGATTGGCGCCCTGGGCGTGCGGCGAGTCAGTGTCGGAGGTGCACTGGCGCGCTCAGCATGGGGTGGATTTATGCGTGCCGCCAAGGTACTCGCGGAGCACGGCACCTTCGACGGCTTCGCTAACGCCGCGTCCGGCCAGGAACTCAACGCTTTCTTTGCCGGCGGTCAGAATAGGAACTAGCGCTTGTCGCGCGCTGGATCTGAGCGGCACGACCGGTTGCGAAATCGACCCGGGAGTGTAAAAAGAGCCGCTCGTCCGCGGCTCTTACTTCATCAAAATGGTTGCGGGGACAGGATTTGAACCTGTGACCTTCGGGTTATGAGCCCGACGAGCTGCCAGACTGCTCCACCCCGCGCAATGGTGCGTTGCATATTACACGACACATTCCCCACCACGTCGCGCTGAGCAGCTTGCGTGCCTCTTTTGTTCCCGCTGTTGCGATGAAACTGAACGACCTTTCGGCAAACCTGACAACCGGTCTTCAGAAACAGCCGTTAGCACTTGGCCATGCGCAGGGTGCAACGGGACAGGGGAACGGCGATCGAGAGACGTTCGATCGGTGGCCAGCGCTCGAGCGGCGCGCGAAAGTTCGCTGATCCTGCGGGCGGAAAATGCGCTGCGTCAGAATGATCTGCCGTCCGCAATTGCCTTGTGTCGATCCGTGATCGACAGGAGCCGGATAACTACGTCGCTCTTAATAATCTTGCATGGGCGGCCGGGCAAGTCGGCGACGCAGCAGCGCTCAAAAAAAACGCGCAGCGGACGGTGAAAAATTGCGCCTGCCAATGCAGCGGCGCTAGATACGCTAGGCTCGCGGCTATTGGCTCGCGGTGACGCGTCAAAGCCGCCGACCCGATGTGCAACGCGGTGGCGCTGGCACTCTTGCGGCCGGATATGCGGTTTAACTATGCGAAAGCGCTGACCAAGGCGCGCAGAAAAGATATGGCGAGCTGGGAATTGGAAGCGTTGCAATCGTCTGCCGACGACTGTGCCGGCAAATCCGCGATCACCGCGATGTTGAAAAGCCTTTAGTGCACATCGTTCAAGACACGGTCGTCGGTATTGTCGGACTGGGCTACGTCGGCTTGCCGCTGGCCGTCGAGTTCGGAAAGAAGCTTCGAACCATCGGCTTCGACCTTCGGCGTCCAAGATCGAAGCGTATCGGTCGGCTGCACGACCCGACCGGCGAAGTTGAGTCGCGACGAACTCGCTGCGGCAACCCGTGCTCGAACCTACCACCGATCCCGCCGTGCTTGCGCGAGGCCGACTTCATCGTCGTCGCGGTGCCGACGCCGATCGACGATGCGCATCAGCCGGACTTCGGTCCGCTGACTCGGCGCGAGCGACGCTGTCGGCCGCAACCTGAAGCGCGGCGCGACCGTCGTGTACGAATCGACCGTGTATCCGGGCGCAACGGAGGAGATCTGCGTTCCGATGCTCGAGAAGCAATCGGGCATGCGCTGGAAGCAGGATTTCTTCGTCGGCTACTCGCCCGAGCGCATCAATCCCGGCGACAAGCGAGCACACGCTGACGCGCATCACCAAGGTGGTCTCCGGCGACACGCCCGAGACGCTCGAGCGCGTCGCGGCGTGTACGGCGCGATCATCGCCGCCGGCGTTCACCGCGCGCGAGCATCAAGGTCGCCGAAGCCGCGAAGGTCATCGAGAACACGCAGCGCGACCTGAACATCGCGCTGATGAACGAGCTGGCGCTCATCTTCCACCGGATGGGCATCGACACGATGGACGTGCTCGAGGCGGCCGGCACGAAGTGGAACTTCCTCCCGTTCCGGCCGGGGCTCGTCGGCGGCCACTGCATCGGCGTCGACCCGTACTACCTGACGCACAAGGCCGACAAGCTCGGCTATCACCCGCAGGTCATCCTGGCCGGCCGCCGCATCAACGACGGCATGGGCAAGTTCGTCGCCGAGCAGACCGTCAAGCAGCTGATCCAGTCCGGCCTCGCGGTCAAGGGCGCGCACGTGATCGTGCTCGGCCTGACGTTCAAGGAAAACTGCCCGGACATGCGCAACTCGCAAGGTGATCGACGTCATCCGCGAGCTTCAGTCGTATGGCGTCACGGTGCACGTGCACGATCCGGTCGCGGATGCCGCAGGAGGCTATGAGTCACTACGGGCTGACGCTGACCGCTGGGACGCGCTACCGTGGGCCCACGCGATGTCGCGGCGGTGGCGCACCAGGCGTTCGGCGCAACGTTCCGTCGACGAATTGCTGCGAGAAGCTGGCGCCCGGCGCACTTTATGTCGACGTTAAATGCCAGGCGGATGCCGCAGCACTGCGAGAGCGCGGGCGTGAAGGTCTGGCGGCTGTAAAGACACACGCCTGTCAACCGCGAGCCACCGAAAACGTGACGCCACAGGGTCGAAACCGACGGCCGGCCATTGTTGCGGACGAGCGCGTCGTATTACGCTTATTCTGATCCCGCTTTCGCAGCTAGGCATGACCGTTTTTCCAAGTTGTCAAGCTGGAAAAGCCACGTTTCAGGAATCCGATAATTTGGCTATTGGTTTCCGAAAGATTGGCAACACTGTGAGCGTGTCAACCATAGCGGAACCGCCAGGAGTTTGGTAATGGCTTGGTCGCACAATTGCTTGGCTGAGGTACGGAGTATCCGTCGAGCATTGACGGACGGGCTAAGCGGGGCAGTTGTCAAGGTGAAGGAAAGGGATTGCAGTGCTCAGTTTGTCGCGTCGTCAATTTTCGGCGGGAGCCTTGACCGAAATGCCGGTGTTCGCCGGCTGTTGCATGTCCACGATGTTGCTGGCTGCGTTCTTGCACCTGGGACCGTATGGGATCCGGCGACCTCGGTCTTGTTCCCGCCGTGCAGTTTGCGACTGATCATGACCGACGCTGGGCATCGTCTTTGGTCTGTTCCGGGTCGGTGAGCCTAAATCGCTTGACCGTTGTCTTCGTTCGCACCGCTATCGTGCTTATCGTCGGTTTCCCCATTGCGTACGCGCTTGTTCGGCTATGTCGCGGGCGGATCGTGGCGCGCGAAGTGCTTGGCTCCGCCAGCCTGTATGCGCTGGCCGGGGTAGTGCTGATCCGGACGGCGGTGTCGACGGCGCTCGGCGCCGGCTTGGGCTTGCAGCGCGTCTTGATCGTCGGCACCGGTGCGGACGCGCTCGCAGTCGAGAGCGTCATCAACCAGATGGGTCCACGCCGCTCGGTGGTCGTCGGGTTCTATCCGCCGGACGCGGACGATGAACCGTGTGTCGCGCGACGCTCCCGGCGAGGCGTCGTCTTTCCGCGATCGATCGGCCTACCCGCCATCGTCGAGCGCTTCAGGTCGACGAAGTCATTATCGCGGTGCGTGAGCAACGCGGCGGCGTTCTGCCGATTCGCGACCTGCTCGACTGCCGCATCGGGGCGTGCCGGTGCGCGATCTATCCGCGTTCTACGAGCGGGTTCGAGGCGAAGTTCCGATCGAGTCGCTTAAGGCGAGCTGGCTCATTTATGGTGACGGCTTTGCGCAGGATGCCATGCGCACGTTCGTCAAACGCGCTTTCGACATGCTGCTCTCTGCACTGTTGCTGCTGCTCGCGTTGCCGGTCATGGTCCTGGCGGCGCTGGCCATTTTCCTCGAGAGCGGCGGACCGATCTTTTTCATGCAGGAGCGGGTCGGCCGGGGCGGGCGCTCCTTTCTGTGTGTCAAGTTTCGCAGCATGAGGGCCGATGCCGAAAGCGATGGAGTTGCGCGCTGGGCCACCGTCAACGATGTGCGCGTCACGGTATCGGGCGGCTGATTCGCAAGCTGCGAATCGATGAGCTGCCCCAGCTATTTAACGTGCTGAGCGGGGAGATGAGCCTGGTCGGCCCGCGCCCTGAGCGGCCGTCGTTCGTCGCTGGTCTCAAAGAGCAAATTCGTTTTTACGACGTCCGCCACAGCATCAAGCCCGGCATTACGGGTTGGGCCCAGATCCGCTATCCGTATGGCTCGTCGGTCGAAGACTCACAGCGCAAGCTGCAATACGACCTGTACTACGTCAAGAACCATTCGCTCTCCCTTGATGTCCTGATTCTGATGGAGACCGTACGGGTGGTTCTATTCGGCGAGGGTGCGCAGTAACGCGTTCCGCTGCTGATGGCCTCGCCGGGGGCGATGTAATAGACTGGATTTCGCCCGCCCTCGGCTTCGTTCGACGAAACGCGGGCTCGTTCTCGTATGCGACGTGCAACGAGACAGATTTCGGCGAAGGAAAAACGATGTGGCAGGTCAAGATGTGTGGTTCGCGTTGTTGCACTTGTTGATTGCTGGCGTTACTGGCGGCGTGCGGCACCCAGTATCCGCCGGCGCCGACGTCGGCGGCGACATCCGATTATCGCTATGTGATCGGGCCGCTTGACACGGTCAATGTCGTCGTCTGGCGCAACCCGGAGTTGTCTGGCTCGTACCGGTGCGTCCCGACGGACGCATCTCGACACCGCTGGTTGCAGGACATTCCTGCGCTAGGCCGCAACCCTGCCGAACTGGCGAGCGATCTTGAGAAGGCGCTGGGCAAGTACATTCGCGACCCGGTCGTCACGGTGATCGTCACAAGTTTTGCCGGATCGTCGAACGAACAGATTCGGATCATTGGCGAAGCGGCGAAACCGCAGGCGGTTCCATACCGGCAGAACATGACGTTGCTCGACGTGATCATTCTGGCGGGCGGCCTGACCGACTTCGCCGACGGCAACAAGGCGGTGTTGGTGCGAGGCGCGGAGAAGGGCAAGCAGTACAGCGTGCGCCTCGCGATCTCGTGCGGCGCGGCGACATTTCAGCCAACGTCGACATGCGGCCGGGCGACGTGCTGATCATTCCGCAGAGCTGGTTCTGAGCATCGATTTGCACATTTGCGAGCGGCCGCGCGTAAGCTCGTCGCATCTCGTCAGGTTTGATCGATGGATGAGTTTCTTCGCCAATTTTCGACCATCGCCGGCGACATGTGGCGCCGCCGGTGGATCGGCTCGGCAGTCGCGTGGCTCGTTGCGGTCGTCGGGCGCGCTGGCGTGTGGCGCACGCCCGATCGCTACGAAGCCACGCGCGCGGGTATACGTCGACACGCAAACCGTTTTGAAGCCGTTGATGGCGGGGCTTGCCGTTCAGCCCAATATCGACGAGCAGATCGGCATGCTGGCGCGACACGATCATTGCGCGGCCGAACATCGAGAAGATCATGCACAGCGCGAATCTGGACGTGATCGGCCACGTCGCAGATTCAGCGCGATCAGATGGTCGATGATCTGACCAGGCGCATCCGGTTTACCGGCGGCGGGCGTGAAAACATCTACACCATCGCTATCAGGACACGAACCCGGAACGTTCCAAGCGCGTCGTTCAGGATCTGCTGTCGCTTTTTGTCGAATCCGGACTGGGTAACAAACGGCGCGACAGCGAAGCTGCGCGCCGTTTTATCGACGAGCAGATCAAGGGGTATGAACAGAAACTGTCCGAGGCCGAGAATCGGGTAAAGGAATTCAAGCTCAAGAATCTTGGATTCACGAGCGGCACCGGCAGGACTACTTCACGCGCATGAGCCTGTCGTCGGAAGAGGCCGCCAAAGTGCGGCTGGAACTGCGGGCTGCCGAGCAAGCGCGCGACGCCTATCGCCGTGAGCTGGCGGGCGAAGATCCGGTGATGTTGCCCGACTTTGGCACCGCTGCGGATCGCTGGCGCCAGCCTTCCGAGTATCGACGCGCGCATCGACGCGCAACGCAAGCAGCTCGACGAGTTGCTGCGCCGATTTACCGACCAACACCCCGATGTTGTGGCAACCCGCAGACTGATCGAGCCAGTTGGAGGAGCAAAAGAAGCAGGAAATCGGAAGCGCGTCGCAAAGCGACGCCGCACAGTCGCGCCGCGAAACTTTCCGCCTCCACCAATCCGGTCTTTCAGCGCATCAAGATTTCGCTGGCGGAAGCTGAGGCAAATGTCGCTTCGTTGCGCTGCGCGTGCGCGAAGCCGACGGCGCCTTGCGCAGTTGCGCGCGGTCGCGAGCAAGGCGCCGGGGATCGAAGCCGATCTGGCACAATTGAATCGCGACTACGACGTGATGAAAAGAAACTATGACAACTGGTCATCCGCCGCGAATCAGCGTCGCTGGGCGGCGATGTCGATTCCGCCGGGCTGGCCGAATTTCGCATCATCGAGCCGCCGCGGATTGCGCCGAATCCGGTATTTCCTAACCGTCTTGCGCTGATTCTGCTGGTCTTGCTGGTGCGATCGGAGCGGGTCTGGCTGCGAGTTTCGCCGATGGCGCAAGTCTTCCCGACGTTTCATGCGGTGGCGGCGTTCGCCAGTTTACGCAGCGGCCTGTGCTCGGTGCGTGTCGATCCTGGAAACGCTCAGACGATCTGGCGCCAGCGCGTTTCCAACGCAGCTTTTGCGGGCGGTTCTGCGATGCTGATTGTGGCTTGTGGCGCGTGGGCGATGTGGGCAACGATGAATGTACGAGCTTGAGGACTTTCATTGAACACGATCGAACAGGCTGCCCGCCGCCTGGCGCAACTCCGAAGTGCGGGCGTCGACTCGCCGCTGGATCATCGCGTGAGCCCAGCGATTGCGCGTCTCGGAGATTGACGGCGGTAGTTGCGCCGCTGCGCACGACTGTCGAGCGCGTCGTTGTAGCGCGCCGATGGCCGGTCCGGCCGCGACCAAGCGCCCGAATCGCCGCAAGTCAGATCGACCTTGAGCGGCTGTCGGCCATGGGCTACGTCTCGCCGCACGCGCCGTCTTCGCGTCGCGCCGAAGAGTTCCGCATGGTCAAGCGGCCGCTGTTGACGAATGCTCGCGGCAATTCGGCGGCGCCGGTGATGCACGCGAACCGCATCATGGTGACGAGTTCGTCTGCCGCGTGAAGGCAAAACGTTCGTGTCGATCAACCTCGCGTTGACGATCGCGATGGAACGCGACACCACGGTGCTGTTGATTGACGCCGACGCTACACGGCCGGCGGTACTCGAGCGGCTCGGGCTGCCGCCGGCGAAGGGTCTGCTCGACGTACTGAGCGAGGCCCGATCTCGATGTGCAGACGATGCTGCTGCGGACGAATGTTGAGCGGCTCTCGATACTGCCCGCCGGCACCGTTGAACGAGCAGGCGACCGAACTGCTGGCGAGCAAGAAATGACTGCGCTGGTCGACAAGCTCGCGCGCGGTTTCCGAACCGCATCTCGTGTTCGACGCGCCGCCGCTGCTCGGCTCGACCGAATCACGCGTGCTCGCCGCGCACATGGGCCAGATTGTTCTGGTGATCGAGGCCGACCGCACTGCCGCAGCGCAGGTCATCGACGCGCTGGCGGCGCTTGAAAGCTGTCCGGTCGTGATGACGCTGCTGAACAAAGCTTCCTCTTCCGAGGCCGGCTCTTATTACGGCTCACGCAATGTGCTGATAACCGCGATGCGACATTTGCGCTCTCCTCGGTAGTGTTTTTTATCGCGCTCGGCTGGGCTAGCCCGACGCCTGCGCAGCAGTGGTCGGTCAGTCCGAGCATCGAGGCGGGCGCGACGCTGACCAACAACGCAAACTACGACACCGGGGCGCAACGCGAGGCTGATTTGATCTTCAACGTGGCGCCGGGAGTCACGTTCTCGCGCGACGGGCCCCGCCTGCGCGTCAACGGCTCGGCTTCGCTGAACGTCATCGGTTACGCGAGCGGCACGCAAACGAGCCGGGTATTGCCGCAGGCTGATGTTCTGGCCAACCTGGAGGCGGTCGAGCGTTTTTTCTTCATCGAGGCCGCGCTGCGGGCGAATCAGGAAGTGCTGAATCCGTTTCTACCGCAGTCTGACGAGGCTTCGACTTTCAACAAGTACACCTACACGCAAGCGAGCATCGCGCCTTATCTGCAGGGTGCGCTCGGCGATGACTGGCGCTATCTGGTGCGGAGTGACAACTCGTATACGAACACATCGCAGGCTGACTCGGCGCTGTCTGATTCGTACTACGGAAGGCACGCCGCCGAAATTGTGCGCCTGCCCACGCCTTTCGGCGCATCGCTGCGCTTGCAGAGTGACATCACGCGCTTTACCGAGGACCCCGAGGCCGACCAACACCTAGAAGTCGTGCGGGCGACGATCAAGTATGCGTTCACGCCGCAGTTCATTGTCGGCTTGCGCGGCGGGTACGAGCGCACGAATTACACGACCGGCGATGATTCGGGACCGATCTACGGCGCCGATCTTGCGTGGTCATTGAATCCTCGCACGCGCCTCTCGGGTTATTGGGAGAGCCGATTCTTCGGGCCGAGCTACGAGGCGGTTTTCTCGAACCGCCAGAGGCTTCTCGCAACGAGCCTTTCGGCATCGCGTTCTGTTTCGACCTATCCGGAGCTGATACTGCGGTTGCCGGCGACAGGCAATATCTCGAGCTTGTTGAACTCGATTCTGATCGCCCAGTTTCCTGATCCGATCGAGCGCGCGCGACAGGTACAGGATCTGATAACGCGCCAGGTGCTGCCGTCGTCGCTGCCGAATGCCGTCAATATCTATACGCAGAGCGTCAACGTGCTGACGTCGGGGTCAGCCACGTTTGCGCTGATTGGCGTGCGTAACACGCTGGCGCTCAACCTTTACTACACGAAGACCCGGGCGTTGCCCGACGCCACCATTCCACCGTTTTTCCTTGTATTCAATGACAACATCCAAAAAGGCGCATTTGTCTCGTTCAATCATCGCCTGACACCGGAAACGTCGTTGAACGCTCTGGCCGGGCGGCGTGAAACGCGCGGCCTCGACCAAAGCACGGGCGATGTGACCGATCAGGACACCGTGCAAGTGCAGGTGGCGCGCCAATTGTCGCCTCGTACCAGCGCGTTTATCGGCGCGCGGTATCAGCAACAGGATTCGACTTCGAGTTCGAGTGTCATCCGCAACAGCAATGAAGCCGCTGTCTTCATCGGGTTCGCGCACCAGCGGTAGCTTGCGATGTACGAAGACTTCTATGGATTTTCCGGAAAACCGTTCCAGCTGAGCCCGGACCCGGCGTTCTACTTCGGCAGCAAAGGCCATAGCAGCGCGCTTTCGTATTTGAAGTATGGCGTCTATCAGGGCGAAGGGTTTCTGGTGATCACCGGCGACATCGGCACCGGCAAGACGACGCTGGTGCGCGCGTTGCTGAACGAGCTCGACGCGCGCGAAGTCATCGCGGCGCAGATCGTCAGCACCCAGCTCGACGCTGACGATCTGCTGCGCTCGGTGGCCACTGCCTTCGGCGTCAACATGCGGCTCGACGGCAAGGCACACTTGCTTGCGACGATCGAAGCATTTTTGCTGATGACATTTCAGGAAGGCAAGCGCGCTTTGCTGATTGTCGACGAGGCGCAGAATCTGGGCGCTCGCTCGCTTGAAGAGCTGCGCATGCTGTCGAACTTCCAGTGCGGCGATCACGCGCTGCTGCAGAGCTTTCTTATCGGGCAGCCCGAGCTGCGCATGCTGATGCGATCGCCGCAAATGGAGCAGTTCCGGCAGCGGGTGATCGCGTCCTACCATCTCGGCCCGCTCGATCAGGCCGATACGCGCGCGTACGTCGAACATCGATTGAGCTTCGTCGGCTGGAAAAACGATCCGAAGTTCGAGCCCGACGCGTTCACAGAGATTCATCGCACCACCGGCGGTGTGCCGCGCAGAATCAACTCGCTGTGCAACCGCGTGCTGCTGGCGGCGTATCTGGCCGAGAAGCACGAGCTCAATCGCGTCGATATCGCCGCGGCCGCTTCCGAAATGGCGAACGAAATGGGAAGCGAGCTGGCAATGCAGCAGTTGCCGTCGGCCAGACGCGAACCGGCGGCGGACGTGCAGAAGCGCGAATCGCTGGCCGCTGTGGCAAAGCGCGAAGCGGCGGGCAATGGCCGCATCGGTGCGCGTCCGCTCGCGGCGATCACCGAGCGAATCGAGCAACTGGAACACAATGTCGCTGGACTGCTGAACGTCGTGCGCGGCATCGTCGAGCCGGAGCGCGCTCTGCCCGACGAAGAGACCCGAGGACCTGCCCGATCGTCCAAGGGCCGGTGAGATGGTCGGCGCCGGTCCGGTGCTGTGCGTCGTCGGCGCGCGGCCGAACTACATGAAGATGGCGCCGTTGCTGCGCGCGTTCAGAGCGCGCGCCGATCTTCCGCAACTGTGCTGGTTCATACCGGGCAGCACTACGACTTCAGCATGAACGATCGCCTGTTCGCCGATCTCGACCTGCCGGCGCCGGACATCAATCTCGAAGTCGGCTCGGCTCGCACGCGGTGCAGACAGCCGAAATCATGCGGCGCTTCGAGCCCGTGCTCGATCGCTATCGGCCCGTCGTGCGTGATCGTGGTCGGCGACGTCAACTCGACGCTGGCGTGCAGCCTGGTCGCTCAAAAAAGAACGTGCCGGTCGTGCACGTGGAGGCGGGCTTGCGCAGCTTCGACCGGTCGATGCCCGAAGAGATCAATCGCGTGCTGACCGACCAGATCGCCGCGCTGCTGTACACGACCGAGCGCAGCGCGCACGCAAACCTCGCGCGCGAAGGCATCACCGGGCAGCGCGTGCACTTCGTCGGCAACGTGATGATCGATTCGCTGCTCTGCAGCACTGCCGACGCGCAGTAGCCGCCGCAGAATTGTTTCAGCGTGCACGGTGATGCGATGTGCCGCGCACGAAACCGGGGTTCGGCGTGGTGACGCTGCATCGGCCGTCGAACGTCGACGATCCACAGACGCTTGTCGAGTCGTTGTCGATCCTGGGCGAGGTGGCGCAGCGCATGCCGCTCATCTGGCCGGTGCATCCGCGCACGCAGGCGAACATCGAACAGTTCGGCCTCGATCGCGGCACTGGATCGGCACGCGGATCACTCGCTGCCGCCGCAGGGCTATCTCGAGATGCTGGGCCTGATGCGCGATGCTGCGCTGGTGATCACCGACTCCGGCGGGATGCAGGAAGAAACGACCGCGCTCGGCGTTCCGTGCCTGACGATGCGCGCGAACACCGAGCGCCCGATCACGGTCGATCAAGGCACCAACACGCTCGTCGGCGCCGAGCGCGAGCCGCATTCTTGCCGTCGTCGACGATGTGATCCGCACCGGCGGCAAGCGCGGACGAGTTCCCGAGTTCTGGGACGGCCATGCCGCGCCGCGCATCGCCGACCACATGACGCAATGGCTTAATTCGCGCCGACTGCGAGTGAAGCAGCATGAACGCGCGCTTACCGACCGGATCGACATCGCCAATGCGCTGACGATCGACGTCGAAGACTATTTTCAGGTGTCGGCGTTCGCGCCGCACATCGAGCGCAGCGCGTGGGACACCACGCCGTGCCGCGTCGAGCGCAACGTCGACCGCATCCTTGCAGCTGCTCGACGAGCACGGAGCGAAGGCGACGTTCTTCACGCTGGGCTGGCTGGCGGAGCGCTATCCGCGCATCGTGCGCGACATCAGCGCCGCGAGGGCACGAAGTCGCGAGTCATGGCTAGGCGCATCTGCGCGCGACCGAGCAGTCGCCGGCAGAGTTCGACAGCGACATTCGCGCCGCCAAGGAGCTGCTCGAAGACATCGCCGGCGTTGCCGTGCACGGCTACCGCGCGCCGAGCTTTTCCATCGGCCACGGAAACCTGTGGGCGTTCGACTGCATTGCCGCCGCCGGCTACCGCTACAGCTCGAGCATTTATCCGGTCCGGCACGATCACTACGGCATGCCGGACGCGCCGCGCTTTCGCTTATCGGGTTCAAAACGGGTTGCTCGAAATTCCGGTCAGCACGGCGCGCGTGTTCGGCCGCAACTTCCGGCCGGCGGCGGCGGCTATTTCCGGCTGCTGCCGTATGCGCTGTCGCGCTGGGCGATCAACCGCGTCAATCGCGTCGACCGGCAGCCAGCGATCTTCTACTTCCATCCGTGGGAGATCGATCCGGACCAGCCGCGCGTCAGGGGCATCGGACTGAAGACCCGCTTCCGGCACTACGTGAATCTGAATCGCACCGAGGTGCGACTGCGCCGATTGTTGAGCGACTTCCGGTGGGATCGGATGGATCGCGTTTTTTATCGTGATCTTGCCGCGGCGTGAAACCGGATGACACCTACGGCACGCTAGACGGGGCGCTGACGGTCCGGCCGTTCGTTGCGGGCGATCGCGCCGCCTGGACGTCGTTCGTGCACCGATCTCCCGACGCGACGTTTTTCCATCGGATCGGGTGGCGCGACATCATCGAGAACGTCTTCGGGCATCGCACGCACTACCTGCTCGCCGAACGCGGCGGCGAGATCGTCGGCGTGCTGCCGCTGGCGCAGGTCAAGAGCGTGCTGTTCGGCCACTCGCTCGTGTCTCTGCCGTTCGCCGTCTACGGCGGAGCCGCGGCGAACGATGCGGGGGCGCGCGAGCCGCTGCACACTGCGGCGGTCGATCTCGCACGAAGGCTGGGAGTCGACCATCTGGAGCTGCGCAACCGTGTCTCCCATGAGCCCGGATGGCCGCGGCAGGACCTGTACGTCACGTTTCGCAAATCGCTTGCACCCGACGACGATGCGAACATGCAGGCAATCCCTCGCAAGCAGCGCGCGATGGTGCGCAAGGGCATGCAGCACGGCTTGGCAAGCGAGATCGATTCGAGCGTCAGCCGCTTCTTCGCGCTATATGCCGACAACGCGCACCGCCACGGAACGCCGCCGTTTGCGAAGCGCTATTTCGAAGCGCTGCAGCGTGCGTTCGGTGACCAGTGCGAGGTGATGACGGTGGTGACCGCACAAGGACGGCCGGTGTCGACTGTGCTGTCCTTCTACTTTCGCGACGAAGTGCTGCCGTACTACGCGGGCGACGTCGTCGAGGCGCGGGATCTCGCGGCCAACGACTTCAAGTATTGGGAGCTGATGCGGCGCGCGTGCGAGCGCGGCTGCCGCACCTTCGACTATGGCCGCAGCAAGCGGGGAGCTGGCTCGTTCGACTTCAAGAAGAACTGGGGCTTTGATCCGCAGCCGCTGCACTACGAATACAAGCTGCTCAAAGGCAGCAGCATTCCGCAGAACAATCCATCCAATCCGAAGTACCGGGCGGTGATCGGGCTTTGGCGCCGCCTGCCGCGGCCGGTCGTCAATAGGATCGGGCCATCGATCGTGCGAAATCTCGGATGAACCGTGGAGCGGGTCTTGTTCCTCGTTCACCGCATTCCGTTCCCGCCGAACAAAGGCGACAAGATCCGCTCGCACCACTTGTTGCGCCATCTTGCAGGGCGCTACCGCGTGCATCTGGGAACGTTTATCGACAACCGCGACGATGCGCAGTACGAGAGCGAGCTCGACAAGCTTTGCGCATCGCATTGCGCTGTGCCGATGCATCCGCGCATGGCCACTCTGCGAAGCGCCGGCGGATTTCTGACCGGCGAACCGCTGACGCTGCCGTATTACCGCAATGCTGATTTGCTTCGCTGGGTCGAATCGACGATCGCCGCCAACGATATTGGCAAGGCTGTGATCTTTTCGGCCGCAATGATGCAGTACGTCGAGCGGCAGCCTGATCTGCATATCGTGCTGGACCTGGTCGATGTCGACTCGGCCAAGTGGACGCAGTACGCCGAGCGTCATTCCTGGCCGCTTTCGGCTGTCTATCGGCGTGAAGGCGCTAGGCTGCTGGCGGTCGAGCGGCGCGCGGCAACACAAACCGCAGCAACCGTGCTCGTCACGCGCGGCGAAGCGGATTTGTTCGCGCGGCTGGCTCCCGAGTGTAGCGCTCGGGTGCACGTGATCGAAAACGGTGTCGACACCGACTACTTCGCGCCCAGCGATGAGCGCGCTTCACCGTATGCTGCCGGTGAATCGGCGATTGTCTTCACCGGCGCGATGGATTACTGGCCGAATGTCGACGCGGTGGTGTGGTTTGCGCGCACGGTATTCCCGCAGATCGTGCTGCAGCACGCCAAGGCGCGCTTCTACATCGTCGGCATGAATCCGTCGAAAGCGGTCAGCGCGCTTGCAGCGGACTCGCGCATCGTCGTCACCGGCAAAGTAGCCGACGTGCGCCCGTACGTGCAGCATGCGGCGGCGGTGGTCGCTCCGCTGCGACTGGCGCGCGGAATTCAAAACAAGATTCTCGAAGCGATGGCGATGGCCAAAGGTGTCGTGGTGTCATCGGCAGCGGCGAGCGGCGTCAGCGCCGAGCCGGGGCTTGCTTTTGAAACAGCCGGCGATGCCGATGAATTCAGCCGCAAAGTGCTCGCGGTGATGCGTCCCGAAACAGGAGATGCGATCGGCCAACGCGCTCGCGAGCGCATCGTTGCCAACTACAGTTGGCCGCGCAACTTGTCGGCGTTCGAGCAGCTGCTGGCTACGAGCTCGGCAGATGCACGCTGACGTTCATTCACCCATACAAGCGGGCGAAGCGCTCGCAGCTCGTGCGCGAATCACGCTGACTTCATTTGCCGAAGCGATGTCGGACTCGGTCAATGACGCGCTGCAAACGACCGCCAGCCGGTGATGGACAAACGCCTGCCACTGATCGCACACGTTGTTTACCGCTTCGACATCGGCGGGCTGGAAAACGGCGTCGTCAATCTGATCAATCGATTGCCGGCTGCGACGCTGGCGGCACGCGGTAGTGGCGTTGACCGAGGTCGCGCCGAGCTTCGCGAAGCGCGTGCAGCGGCACGATGTTGAGTACATCGCGCTGCGCAAGCCGGCAGGACATTTGTGGAAGCTGTATCCGCGCCTGCTGCGCGTCTTTCGCGAGCTGCAGCCAGCGATCGTGCACACGCGCAACCTGGCTGCGCTGGAAGCTGTCGTGCCGGCGTGGACGGCCGGCGTACCGGTGCGCATCCACGGCGAGCACGGCCGCGACGCGATCGATCCCGATGGCATGCGGCGCCGCTATCAGTGGGTGCGCCGCGCATACAGCCCGTTCGTGTCGCGTTACGTCGCGGTGTCGAAGGATCTCGAGCGCTACTTGCGCGAGCGCGTCGGCGTGCGCTGACAGCCGCATCGACCAGATCTACAACGGCGTCGATGCGGATCGATTTCATCCGCACGGCGGTACGCGCGCGGCGATCGAAGAGCTGCCCGTTTTCGCGCTCCGAGCACTGGCTGGTCGGCACCGTGGGCCGGATGGATCAAGTCAAGGATCAGTGCACGCTCGCGCGCGCGTTCGTGCTGGCGATAAGCGTGCAACCGCAGGCGCGAGCAGCGGATGCGGCTGGTGCTCGTCGGCGACGGCGCGCTGCGCGCTGAGTGCGAGGCGCATCGTGCAGCAGGGTGGCGTGCGCGAGCTGGCGTGGTTCGCCGGCGAGCGCGATGATGTTGCCGACATCATGCGCGGGCTCGACTGCTTCGTGCTGCCGTCGCTCGCAGAAGGCGTTTCGAACACGATCCTCGAAGCGATGGCTTGCGCGCTTCCGGTGATCGCGACGCGAGTCGGCGGCAACGCCGAATTGGTTGACGACGACGCTCACCGGGCAGCTTGTGCGGGCCGACGATCCACAGCTCTCGCGCATGCGATCCTCGACATATTTCGACGATGCCGCATTGGCGCGGCAGCACGGCCGGCGCGCGGTCGCGAGCGAATCGAGGAGCAGCTTCAGCCTCGAGCGCATGGTCGACGGCTACCATCGCCTGTATCTGACTGCGCTGCAGGCGAGCCGCGGGGCTGCGCCGCAAGCCTCAGCCAACTTACCTTCGGCGGAAAACTGAACATGTGCGGCATCGTCGGCATCTTTGATCTGCAAGTCGCGCCGGCCCATCGAGCGGGCGACTGTTGCTGCGCATGAACGAGTCGCAGCACCATCGCGGCCCCGACGAAGGCGGCATTCATCTCGAGCCCGGCGTCGGGCTCGGGCCATCAAGCGGCTGTCGATCATCGACCTGGCGACCGGCCAGCAGCCGCTGTACAACGAGGACCGCAGCGTCGTCGTCGTCTTCAACGGCGAGATCTACAACTATCAGGAGCTGATCCCCGAGCTGACGGCGCTCGGGCACGCCTTCCGCACGCGCAGCGACACCGAAGTGATCGTGCACGCGTGGGAGGCGTGGGGCGAGCGCTGCGTCGAGCGCTTCCGCGGCATGTTCGCGTTCGCGCTGTGGGACCGCAACCAGCAGACGCTGTTCCTCGCGCGCGACCGGCTCGGCGTCAAGCCGCTGTACTACGCGCTGCTGCCCGACGGCTATCTGCATCGTTCGGCTCCGAGCTGAAGTCGCTGCTGGCGCACGGCGCGCTCGGCGCGCGACATCGATCCGCTGCGCGGTCGAAGAATATTTCGCGCTCGGCTACGTGCCCGAGCCGCGCACGATCTTCACGGCGTGCTGCCAAGCTCCCGCCGGCGCACACGCTGACGCTGCAGCGCGGCCAGCCGCTGCGCCGTGCCGCGCGAGTACTGGGATGTGCGCTTCACCAGCTCGACACGCGCTATCGCGCCGAACGAAGCGCCGCGGCGAGCTGATCGAGCGCCTGCGCGAAAGTCGGTGCGCCTGCGCATGATCTCCGAAGTGCCGCTCGGCGCGTTTCTGTCCGGCGGCGTCGATTCGAGCGCCGTCGTCGCGATGATGGCGGGCCTGTCCGCGACGCCGGTCAACACCTGCTCGATCTCGTTCGCCGATCCGCGCAGTTCGACGAATCGCGCTACGCGCAGCAGGTCGCGCGATCGCTACGGCACGCGGCATCTTCGTCGAGCACGTCGAGAGCGACGACTTCGACTTGATCGACACGCTGGCGCGGCTCTACGACGAGCCGTACGCCGACAGCTCGGCGATTCCGACGTATCGCGTATGCCAGCTCGCGCGCAAGCACGTCACGGTCGCGCTGTCGGGCGACGGCGGCGACGAGAGCTTCGGCGGCTATCGCCGCTACCGGCTGCACATGATGCGAGGAGCGGATGCGCCGGCCGCTGCCGCTCGCGCTGCGCCGGCCGCTGTTCGGCTTGCTCGGGCCGCGTGTATCCGAAGGCCGACTGGGCGCCGCGCGTCGCTGCGCGCCAAGTCGACGTTCGCAGGCGCTCGCGCGCGACTCGGTCGAGGCCTACTTCCACAGCATGTCGATCTTGCGCGACGACATGCGCAGCGCAGCTCTATTCAGCGACGCTTCAAGGCGCAGCTCGGCGGGCTACAACGCGGTCGAAGTGTTCCAGCGCCATGCGGCGAGCGCGCCGACACCGACGATCCGCTGTCGCTGATCCAGTACCTCGACCTGAAGACCTATCTGGTCGGCGACATCAACACCAAGGTCGATCGCGCCAGCATGGCGCATTCGCTCGAGGTGCGCGAGCCGCTGATGGATCATCCGCTGGTCGAGTGGCTGGCGACGCTTGCCGTCGTCGTTCAAGCTGCGCGGCGGCGAGGGCAAGTGGCTGCTCAAGAAGGCGATGGAGCCGTACCTGCCGAACGACGTGCTGTATCGGCCGAAGATGGGCTTCGCGGTGCCGCTGGCGCGCTGGTTCCGCGGACCGCTGCGTGCGCGCGTGCGCGACGCGCTGCTCGGCGAACGACTGCTGCGGTACCGGCGTGTTCGATCCGACGCGCGCTTGAAGGCAGCTGGTCGACCAGCATCAGTCGGGCGCGCGCGACCACAGCGCGCCGCTCTGGACGCTGCTGATGTTCGAGGCGTTTCTGCGCGGCAACGAATCGGTGCGCACGCCCGCGCTCGATGTTGCCTGAACGCTGCGATGGACCGCGCGGTGCGCATGCTGACGGTGAGCTCGCTTTATCCGAGCAAGGCGCGCCCACGGCACGGAATCTTCGTCGAAAACCGGCTTGTCAAGCTGATCGAATTCGGTGAAGTTCTCGCGCGCGTGATCGCTCCGGTGCCTTGGTTTCCGTTTACTTCGAACGCGTTCGGGGAGTACGCGCGCTACGCGGCGACGCCGCAGCAGGAGCGTCGGCGCGGCATCGACGTTGCCTATCCGCGATATCCGATGGTGCCGCGCGTTTCGACTGCGCTGCAGCCGGCGCTGGTCGCGGCTGCTGTAGCTCGCTCTGCCGCGCACGCACGCGACGACGGTTTCGATTTCGATCTGCTCGATGCGCACTATCTTTACCCGGACGGTGTGGCATCAGCCACCGTCGCCGCTCGCTTCCGCAAGCCACTCGTGATCACTGCGCGAGGCAGTGATATCAACGTGATCGCGCAGATGCCACAGCCGCGCCGGCGCATATTGGAGGCCGCGCGTTCAGCGTCTGCGCTGATTGCCGTATCGGCTGCGCTCAAAGCGAAGATGGTGGATCTGGGAATGGATGCAGAGCGCATCCACGTGATTCGCAATGGTGTCGATATGTCGGCGTATGCGCCGATCGAGCAGGCGCTCGCTCGCGAGTCGTTCGGGCTTGCGCACGGCTTTGTCATTGCGTCAGTCGGCAACCTCGTGCCGGGCAAGGGGCACGACCTCGTGATGCGAGCGATCGCAGGTATGGATGCTGTCACGCTGCTGATCGTGGGCAGTGGGCCCCAGCGCGCGTCGCTCGGTGAGCTCGCTCGCGAACTGGGGATCGGCTCGCGCGTGCGCTTGATCGGAGAACTGGCGCCGGAGAGGATGCCAGCCGTCTACAGTGCTGCCGATCTGCTGGTGCTGGCTTCGAGCAGCGAGGGCTGGCCGAACGTGGTGCTCGAAGCATTGGCGTGCGGCACGCCGGTAGTCGCCACCGATGTCGGCGGCGTGCCCGAGATACTGACGGCCGACGTGGCCGGCACGATCGTCGCGGAGCGGACGACCGAGACCATAGCGGCAGCGGTGGGTGATCGATTGGCACGTGTGGCAGATCGTGCGGCAGTACGCGCGTTCGCCTCGCGCTTTTCGTGGGACGAGGTCGTGCGTCAGCAGACGGCGCTGTACCAGCGCATTGCGGCCGAGCGCACGCCGGTAGCGCGCGCCACAGACGCGATCGCAGCTGAAAGCTGAGCTGAGATGCTGAGCAATTCCGCATTGAAGATCGTGCTCGGCCGCCTGTCTCCGGCGGGACGCAATGCGCGGCTCACGGTGCTGATCTTTCATCGCGTGATGACAACGCGCGATCCGCTGCGGCCGTACGAGCCGACGGTCGCCGAGTTTGCCGATATGCTCGATTGGGTGCAGGGCTGGTTCACCGTGCTGCCATTGTCCGATGCGGTTGCCCGACTCAGATCCGACTCGCTGCCCGCGCGCGCGCTGGCGATCACGTTTGACGACGGCTATGCCGACAATCGCAAGCTCGCCGTGCCGGAGTTGCAGCGACGCGGACTATCGGCCACGTTCTTCATCGCGACCCGTTATCTCGACGGCGGCCGGATGTTCAACGACACCGTGATCGAAGCGGTGCGCGGATGTCGTAGCGAAACGCTCGATCTGTCGAGCCTGGAACTCGGCGTGCATCGGGTCGGCAACGACGACGAACGCCGGGATACGATCGCTGAGCTGTTGCCGAAAGTGAAAAAGTCAGGCGCGCAGCAGCGGCTAGAACTCGCGGAAAGGATTGCCGAGCGGGCCGGCGTGCGCGTGCCGGATGACTTGATGATGACGTCGCAAGACCTGGCACGTCTGGCGGACGCGGGCATGGAGCTTGGTGGCCATACCGACAGTCATCCGATCCTCGCGGATTTGCCGGAAGCAGCGGCGCGCCACGAGATCGAAATCGGACGCGAGCGGCTGCAAAGCATCGCAGGCCGTCGCATCGGCGTGTTCGCCTACCCGTATGGCCGTCCCGGCGACGACTACACGAATGTAACGCGCGATCTGGTGCGCACTCTCGGGTTCGATGCCGCCTTTTCGACGGCTTATGGTGTGGCGTCGCGCGAATCATCGCGGTTCGATTTGCCTCGCTTCACCCCTTGGGATCGCGGTCGCGTGCGTTTCGGGTTGAGGCTGGCGCAGAACGCGTTACGGCCGCAGGCGTAAGACCATCGTATGGTATGGCAACTGAAATTTCTGCGCAGTTCTGTGTTTGCCTTGATTCCCGGTGGAACGTGGCTGCGCACCATCAAGCGTAGGTTCGTTCCATATCCGGTGCACCTCGATCCCGAGACGCTCGAACACGCCTTCGAGATGATCGCGATGCTTGACAGCGTGGGCCTGCATCCGCGGGGACTCGTCGTGCTGGAAGTCGGAAGCGGCTGGCGGCCGATCATTCCGTTGGTGATGCGAATGGCAGGCGCTCGGCGTGTCTATCTGGTCGACTCGCAGCGCCTTCTCGATGTCCACCTGCTGCGCGGAATCGCGAGCCAGCTGCGTGAGAGGGCGGACGAAATCGCCGAACGACTCGGAGCCGACGCAGCGCCGGTCCGCGCCGCGCTCGAATGCCCGCCCGCTGCGAAGCTCGACGAGTTGCTCGAACACTTCGGTTTGACTTACCTGGCACCGGCCGACGCGACTGCGTTACCGTTGGAGAACGGCGCGATCGACATCGGGATATCACGCGCCGTGCTGGAGCACATTCCGGCGCCGATCTTGGCGCGCATCTTTCACGAGCTTCATCGCGTGACGAGCAGGAGCGGCGGCGTGTGTCACATCGTTGATAACTCGGACCACTGGTCACACGGGGATGCGCGGCTCAGCAGAATCAACTTTCTTCGCTACTCCGAATCCCGCTGGCGCTGGTTTGCGATCAATCCGCTCGACTATCAGAACCGCCTGCGGCACAGCGACTATCTGCACCTAGCGCAGCGCGCCGGATTTCGAATCGTCGAAGACCGATCGGTGCCGGATGCGCGTACTCTCGAAGACCTCCAACGGGTGCGCGTCGATAGCGCCTTTGAGAGGTATCGCGCCGATGACCTCGCCATTTTGACGTCACGTTTTGTTGCGCGGGCCGCAACGCCGGCGCCGTATTCGACAGCCGGGAATGCGGCCGTTAGATGAAGATTCTGTATCACCATCGCACCACGGCCAGCGACGGCAGCGCTGTTCACATTGAGGGTTTGTCGTCGGCGCTGCGCGCACTGAATGCCGAAGTGGTCATGATCGAGCCGCCGGTCAGCAGCGGCAACGCCCGCGTTGACCACTCCAATTCAAAGTCGTTGCGACAGAGAATTCCGCGCTGGCTGCACGAGCTGCTTGAGGTAGCCTACAACATACCCGAATGGCTTCGGCTGCAGGCAGCGATAGCGCGGCATCGCCCGGATGTGATTTACCAGCGCAGCAACTTGTATCTGCTCTCGGGCATCGTGGCCGCGCGCTGCTCGCGCTTACCCATCATTGAGGAAGTCAACTCGCCGCTTTTTATCGAGCGCTCGCTGCACAGCGGGATCGCGATCCCGTGGCTCGCGCGTTGGAGTGAACCTGGTTTGGAAGCGCGCCGATGCCGTTGTAGCTGTGACGCGCGTGCTGGCAGACATCGTGGCTGAAGGTCGCGGTAATAAAAACGCGATCGAAGTGATGCCCAACGGAGTCGATCGCAAACTATTTGCCGCCGAGCGGATCGATCGTGACGCCAAGAGCAAACATCAACTCGAAGGCAAGACGGTACTGGGCTTCACCGGATTCGTCCGCGACTGGAACGGGCTCGAGCCAGCGGTCGATCTGCTGCCACGCCTGCCGCCTGAGGTCGTCCTGTTGATCGTCGGTGACGGCCCTGCGCGGCCATCGCTCGAGGCGCGTGCGCATGCCGCAGGCGTGGGTGCGCGAGTCATCTTCACCGGCGTGGTTGCGCGCGAGATGATTGCGTCGCTGATCAGCACATTCGACATCGCGCTGCAGCCTGCCGCCAATCCGTACGCGTCGCCGCTGAAGCTCTTCGAGTATCTGGCGCTGGGTCGGGTGGTTGTCGCGCCCGATCAACCCAATCTGCGTGAAGTGCTCGCACACGGAAAAAACGCCTGGCTGTTTGACCCGGCCGAGCCGGGAGCCTTGCAGCGTGCGGTCGAACAGCTCTTAAACGATACCGACACGCGGCAGCGCCTCGCTCTTGGTGCGGTCAGCACGATTGCCGAGCGCGAGCTTACTTGGGAGCGCAACGCCGAGCGCGTACTCGCGCTTGCGCGCCAGTTGTGCGGCGGCAGGCCGGCCGATTCTGAGCCTGGCGCGGGGACAACGCTTTCGAAACGCGGTTCTGTCCAGAAAGTGATGCGATGAATTCAGTCCCGCCGCACCAGAACCGGAGATCGTTCGACCACAGCTCAGACCCAAACTTTCTCGCGTACTACGAGGAGGCGAGTCTTTCCGAAGCGACTCTGCAGCGGTTTCGCACGGTTCGCGACAAGGCGCTCGCGCTGCTTACCGGGCACGGCCGTGATACCAGGCGGCTTCGCGTCGCGGATATTGGCTGCGGAGCCGGCACGCAGTCATTGCTATGGGCCGGGCTCGGGCATTCGGTGTCGGGTCTTGACGTCAATGCTCCGCTTATCGAGGTTGCACGGCAGCGAGCCGTCGAGCGGGGACTGGCAGTTGACTTCATCGTCGGTACGGCGACCGATCTGCCGCTCGAAACCGCATCGGTGGATGTTTGCCTGATGCCGGAGTTGCTCGAGCACGTTGCTGACTGGGAATCCTGCCTGCGTGAAGCGGCGCGGTCGCTCGCGCCAGGAGGTTTGCTTTACGTGAGCACAACAAATTCACTGTGCCCGGTCCAGAGCGAGTTCAACCTACCACTCTACAGTTGGTATCCCGGGGTCGTAAAGCGTCGCTATGAGCGCCTAGCCGTGACCACGCGGCCGGCGGTTGCCAACTACGCAAAGTATCCCGCTGTCAATTGGTTCACGTTCTATGAACTGCGCGACTATCTTCGCCCACTGGGATTCGACTGCCTCGATCGATTCGACATGATCGACCGGGGTTGCATGCGAGCGCCGCAGCGTTTGCTCGTCAACATTGCGTGTGCGCTCAAGCCGGCGCGTTTTTTGGGACATGTGCTGACGCCAGGTACGGTGCTGTTCGCACTCAAGTCGACGTGATGGGTGAACGCGGCGGCAAAGGCAGACTCGGGCGCTCCGTTTGCCGCGCATCAACATCGGTGACCCGGCTTCGGACAATATGCCAAGTGACGGCGAGGGCAAGCATCAGGAAGTAAGGCATATCCCAGTAAGCGAGATTCAGAAACATGCCGCCGACGAAGTAACCGATCAAGCTCACTTGCACCATTTTCGCGAGCCAGTAGGCCCACTTTTCATCAGGAATGTCCCTGGTGTGCTTGATGATCCTGCGGCTCAGCCGCCACGTCAGCAGCCAGAAGAGCGCGAACAGCGAGAGCCCGACGAAGCCGTGTTCTCCAAGTACCTGGAAATAGACGCTGTGCGCCGAGTGCGTGTTGTTGTAGTCGGGCAGATAGCGGCGGAACACCTCGGGTGTATACGGCTCGAACCCGCCTCCGACGAAGGGCCGATCCAACGCGAGATTGGTCAACATCGTCCACGTCTTGATCCGACCCTGCGCCGATTCGTCTTCCTCGTAGGTGCTGATCGTGTTCATCCGCTGTTCCCAGGCCGGCGGCATGAACGAATAAAAGCCAAGCGCGAAGACGACTACGACCAGCCCCAGCCACAGCTTGCTCTTTGACTTCAGCCACAGGAATCCGGACATCGCAACGATGGCGAGCAGGCCACCTCTAGAGTACGTGCCGAAGACGCTGACGGCGCACAACGCGATCGATACGATGATGGCTGCCCGAATCCAACGCCTGGTCGTCATGATGTAGAAGTAGGCGAGCAGCGGAATCGTCATGATGACGGCGAGCGCAAGCGCATTGTTGTCCGCGATGAAGGTTTCGGGAGGCCCCCAGACGAGACTCGTACCGCCTGTGGTGAGCGTGAAAATACCACCCTTGACGCCGTAGAAACCAATCGAGAAGACGATGATCAGCATCAGCCACTTCACGTGCTCGCGCTTGTAGAGCGTGAACAACGCGAGCAGGGTGACGAACAGAATTTTGATCACCCGCTCCAGCATCGGCGTGGCTCGCTCCGGCTCGAGTGCGAACAGAGTGGTCACGCACATCCACGCCATAAGGGCGATCATTACCCAGACGGCTGCGCCGCCTTTCAGCTGACGCGGCTCTCTGGTCAGAATCAATCCGATGACTGTCGCCACGGCGACTACGAACGCGAATGGAAAGGAGTACGCAAAGCCCCACGCCGCCCGATGCGGGTTCATCAGGCTCAGCCACACCCAGTAGCCGATACCGACTGCCGGATTGCGCAGGATGAACGGAATGCCGCCGATGACGATCAGGAAAACGAGAATGTCGCGCATTGCGAGTGGTTCAGCTCGGCTTGTAGGACGAAGCGTGTCGGGCAAGCCAGTGCTCGAGCATCATCAGCACCCACACCATCTCGCCATAGAACCCCGAATGCTCCGCCAGCCGGGCTGAAAACAGATCGTGCGCAAGCTCGCGCCGGACGATCCCGCGCTCGGCAAGATTTTCGAGTGAATCTGCCGCGAACCGCGCGAGCGCTTTGTCGCGCAGCAGCCACGGTCCGAACGGCAGGCCGAAGCCATGTTTCTTCTTGCGAATGATTTCGTCCGGAAGAAAGCCGCGCAGGGCGCTTTTGAAGAAGTACCGCAAGCTTAATCCGCGAACTTTCATCGAGGCAGGCAGCGTGAGTGAGAAGTCGACCAGCTCGTCATCGAGCAGCGGAAAGCCGACCGTTTCGCCGGCAAGCTGCGCCGCCAACCGCACCTTCGGCAGATCGCTGTCGGCCAGCGTGAAGCGCCAATCATAGGCAAGCATGCAGTCGAGCAGCGAATGCATTTTACTGGCGCGATAAACCTCGCGTTGCAGAGCTCGTGGTTCACCGGTGTCAAGGCGGTTCAGAAACATCGGCGTGAACACCTGAGCGGCACCGAAGCGGTCAAGCAGGTTGTACGTCTCCATGCGCTCGGGCATCGGCACGCTCGCTTGTTCGACATAGCGCGCGAGCTTCCGAACACCCGGCAACCGACCTGCAATGCGCGGTCCGAGTAGAGCCGGCTCAACCACCGCACGTCGAATCGCCGATGGGATGGCGTCGTAGAAACCGAACACTTTTTGCCGGGCGTATCGCGTGTTACCACCAAAAAGCTCGTCGCCGCCGTCGCCGGCCAACAGCTTGTCAACGCCATGCTCGCGCGCCAGTGCCGCGCAGTAGTAGGCAGGTAGAACAGACGAATTTCCGAATGGTTGATCGTAGTGTCCGGCAACGCGCGGAATCGCCCGCACCAGTTCATCCGGCGTGATGTAGTGCTCGTGGTGTCTGGAGTTAAAGTGCCGGGCTGCGATTCGCGCATAGGACATTTCATCGTATCCGCTTGCGTCGAAACCGATCGAAAAGGAATCGACCGGTTCGCCGGTCACCTGATGCAACAGCCCGACGACGCTTGAGCTGTCGGTGCCGCCGCTCAGAAAAGCGCCGATGCGCGGCGTGGTGGCTTCTCTCTCGACCGATTGCCGCAACACGGTTCGGAATCGGTGCTGCTCAGTCTTCAGATTGAATGGCTGTCTGACGAGCGGCGCTGGCCGCCAGATCGAACGCGACTGCAGCCCGCGTGCATCGAACGACAGGCATGTAGCTGGCTCTATCCGTTGGACACCGCTAAAAATCGTGCGCGGCGCGGGAATCACGTGAAAGTAAACATAGTTGAAAATAGCCTGCGGATCGATCTCGCGTTGACCGGTCGGTGGCACGCCATCCGCTCGATCGGAAAATGCGATCTTCGAGCCGTCGATTGACCAGCACAACGGCAGGACGGCAAAGCGATCGGTGACAAGCGTCGCCCTGCCTTTCTGCGGGTTGAGGTGAACGACTGCAAAGCGTCCGCGCAATCGATCCCAATGCGCGTCGTCCTCGGGAGCAAAGCGCGCCACGTGCTCTGCGCTCAGCGCCTGCATCTCTTCATTGCGGGGTTCGCCGATGACGGCAGTGACGGAGCGCTCGGCAACATGCACGGCCCCGTGCTTCGATTGCAGCCGGATGAAAAACGCGGGCGCGTCGACGATCGTGTCTCCTCCGGGATCGCGCACCACGCGTGCGTCAATGGTGTGATCTCGCGCAGCCGCCTCGTAGTCGAACCAGCCGGACAAGGCCGGCGCGGAGCGCTCGTCGGACACGGCGTTCAATGCTCGAGCTATCGGGCCAGGCGCTGGAAAGCGCCCGGACTCAACGGTGTCAACTCCGTCAGTCCGGTCAACGCGTCGGCGCCGGCCACGTGCCTGTAGTCGCTCGCCGGACGATCGTCTCTGGCAAAGGATCCCGCAGGGCCGGCGGCGCCGGCGATCTTGCTGCCCAGACGCAGCCGATAGTCGAATTTCGACGGATCTGCGAAGTCGCTCGCGCGCGCCTGAACGTTGTGTTTGACGATTGCCTGTACCTTGGCGTCAATTTCCCCGCGGCCGACCAGGATATTGTTGGTGATCGTCGCTTCGGCGGCGCCGGAGCGTACTGCGACGAAAACGCCTCCTTCGACCCGATCGTTCACCAGCGTGTTGAAAGCGATGTGAGCCTGATTGTCGGGCCAGCGGTAACCCTCGGCGCCATAGGAGATCAGCGTGCGGTTCTCGGTCTGATTGCCCTGCTGCACCAGGTTCCCGATCGCCCTGAATCTTCCGCCGTTCGGAATATCGATCTCGTAACTCGATGTTCCACCTTCGCCTGTCAGCCTGCTGTATTGGACCGACGTTTCTTTGGCGCGGCTTTTCAGCAGATGCCCCACGCGCGCAGGTCCGAAATAGCTACCGGTCACGTGTACTTTCGCGATCGCTCCCGCATAGAGATGATGGCTATGCCCATCGCCGGCACCATTGTCGACAAATGTCGAATCGACCACGTGCAGTTCGCTCGCGCCATCATTCGCTGTGAGGATGCCGTTCTCGTTGCCGTCAAACGCGCACCGGATCACTTTGAGACGACCGCGGTCCAGCCGCACTCCAGCGCCGTTGCGGTCTGCTACGCGCGCGTTGGAAAAGCCCAGATTCTCCAGCGCTACGCTGCCTCCTCGAATGACGAAGATTCCCTTTCCTTCCGCCGCGTTGATACCATCGGCCACGAGCCTGGGACGTTCGCCAACGCCGCGAATGACGAGATCGTTCTGAGTCCAGACGGCGGAGTCGGCACTGTACTCGCCGGGGTCAATTTCGATGACATCGCCGTCGCGCGCGATCTGCGAGGCGCGGCCGAGCGTGCGAACTTCACGGGTAGCGCCGACCTGTATCACCTTGCCGGCAATCGCCGGTTTATCGCCCGCCGGGCGCTCCTGTGAAGCTGCCCCAGCTGGCGCGAGGACGCCAGCGGCGCCCGCGAAAAGAAGCGATAAAAATCGATGCACGTTTTGCATGTTAAGGTTACTCAAACAAAAGCTATCACCGACAGGGTGAAGCGCCGCCGCCGCTAAACGCTCAACTTGATAGCTATAACGATCCAGGGTAAACCACCGACGACTCCGGCGAGATCCAGCTCGACAGGCGCATTGTCCACATTGGTGATCCTGGGCGCGTCGATCACCGGCCTTGCGATCGCGCGCCACGCTCATCAGCACAATCTGCGCCCGATAGTCGTTGATTCGGAAGACGGTCCGGCGCTCCACAGTCGATGGATCTCGCCGGTTCGCGTCGCCGCCCGTACTGAGACGGCGACACTGCAACGAATCTTGAGTATCGGCGGCGCTGACGCAGCTTTGATTGCAACTTCCGATGAATGGGTTCGCTTCGTGATCGCGCATCGATCCCAGCTGTGCTCTGCGTATCGGACGATCGTGCATCCGGAGAACGCCACGCTTGAGCTTTGCCTCGACAAAATGGCGTTCTCCGAGTGGTGTGTTCGATCGGCACTGCCGACGCCTGCCGCCTGGATTCCGGGCCATGGGCCGCGACCCGCATCGTTGAAGTTTCCGCTGCTGTTGCGTCCGGTGCATACACTGCATGGCCGTCGCGACGTCGACCTGCCAAAAGCAGTCGAAGCACGCAGCGAGGCCGAGCTTGATCGCTGGCTCGAGAAGTTCGCCGCAAAGCAGGTTGTCCCACTGGTCAGCGAGTCACTGCTGGGTCGATCGCCCGAACAATATTCAGTGCCGTTCGCCCGGCAGGATGGCAAGACGCTGATCTTTGTTGCGCGCAAGATCCGGCCGTCGGCCGAGTTTTGCCAAACCGGCACGTGCGTCGAGATGTGTGTGGACGAGCCCATAGAGCAGCTGGGTCGGGCCGCTGTTGAACGCCTGGACTACTTCGGTATCGGCGAAGTCGAGATATTGCGCGATCGTCACACGGGCAAAGACTATCTGATCGAAATCAATGCGCGCCCGTGGTTGCAATACGCGTTGGCGCCGGCGTCAAATCACGACTTTCTCGGGCTGGTGCTTGGGCTTCCCGCGATGGATGAGAACAGCGCCGTGCGGATCCGGAAAACGTGGATCAGTCTCTATCAAGATCTCTTTGTCGCGTTCTCTCGTTCAGCTGGAATGATTCACCATGGGCATTTTAATCTGTTTGCCTATCTTCGGTCGCTTGCTCGATGCAACGTGTTCGCGCTGTTCGATTGGCGCGACCCGCGACCTTTCTTCCACTCTTTGCGGCATCGATGAGAAACGCCCTGATGCTCGCGTTTCACTTTCCGCCGTTCGCCCAAAGCAGCGGCAGCATTCGCACGCTGAGCTTTGCGCGCCATTTGCCCGAGCACGGCTGGCGTCCGATCGTGCTGACCGCTCACGCACGCGCGTACCCGGAAGTCGATCGGCACAGCCTGGCAGCCGTGCCGCCGTGTTTGCGGGTCTTGCGTGCTCCCGGCGTGGATATCGCGCGCCACCTCGCAATCGCAGGTCGCTACCCGGCTTGGCTTGCGACGCCGGATCGCTGGAACACGTGGGCGCTCGCGGCGCTGCTTGCCGGACTTGCCTGCGTTCGGCGTGATGACCCCGCTGTCGTGTGGGCCACATTTCCGATAGCCAGTGCGCTGGTTGCCGCGGTGGCATTGCATCGATTCACGAAGATTCCGCTGATTGTCGATCTGCGCGATCCGTTGGTTTACGAAGGGTGGCCCGAGGATCCCTGGATGCGACGAAGCTTCGCGGGAATCGAGAAGCGCGCCGTTGCTGCCGCTTCCGCGGTCGTTGTCACGACGCCGGGTGCGCGCCGTCTTTATCTCGAACGTTATCCGCGCATGCCCGAGTCGCGCTTCCGGATCATTGCGAACGGTATCACGAATCATTCGATGCTCCGATCTCTCAGCGGAGCGCCTTGAACGAGCAGATCGTGCTGATTCACAGCGGGCTGATGGAAGTTCCTGATCGTGATCCGACCGCGTTCTTCGAGGCGGTCTCGGCAATGCTGAGACACGGCGATATAACAAGCGCGATTTTGCGTGTCGTGCTGCGGGCGACCGGTCGCGATGAAGAATACCGGCGCCAGATCGCAGCGCTTGGAATCGGCGACATTGTCGCGGTTGAAGGACGGGTTTCGCATTCGGAGGCCGTTGCAGAGATGCGGCGCGCGGACGGACTGCTTCTGTTTCAGGGCGCTCAGTGCAACCGGCATATTCGCGAAGGCGTACGATACCTTGCGTGCCGGCGTCCAATCATCGGCCTGATCGATTCAGGGGGCGACACGCACGCGCTGATCGTGCGCCAATGGCAAGTGCCTTACGTCGCGGACATGCAATCGGCGCCGGCGATTGCCGGTGTGCTCCGAAAATTCATCGCAGATTGCCGGCGCAATGAAACGTTCGTTCCGGCAGCTGGGCTGCTCGAGGAGCATGCGCGCGCTGCCGGAGCCAGCCGGCTCGCACAATTGTTCGACGAGGTATCGAGCGGTGCGCATGCTTAGCACGCCACGGCGTGTTGTAAAGAAAATATTGGTTCACGCCGTACACGCGCGCAACGAGCGCGAGCGGCGCCGTATGCAGCAGAACGATGGAATCGCTCCTGCCGCCTGGGACGCGACGGTCAACGACGCCGGAAATCTGGTCATCGACGGAGTCGATATCGCCCATCTTGCCGATGAATACGGCACGCCGCTGCACGTGGTGAGCCGATCACGGTTGCTCGCCGATTACCGGCGATTCGAGACGAGCTTCAGCAGCCTGTATCCAAACACTGCGATCGGATACTCGTACAAGACCAATCCGCTGCCCGGCGTGATCAAAGTTCTGCATGAAGCCGGCGCGCTCGCCGAAGTCATCTCGCACTTCGAATTGTGGCTCGCGCTCGAGCTCGGCGTGCCGCCGGAGCGCATCATTTTCAACGGACCGGGGAAGACGCGCGATGCGATCGAGCTGGCGGTGAAGCGCGGCATCCGCATCATCAACATCGACGGCTTTTCCGAAATCGACGAGATCGCTCGGGCTGCGAACAGCGCACAGCGCAGGCAGGATGTCGGTGTTCGCGTCATCACGTCGGTCGGATGGTCGGCGCAGTTCGGCTTGTCCATTACTTCGGGCGCTGCGATGGAGGCGTTCCGCCGCATTCGCCGGAATGACAGTCTGGTGCCCGCTGGACTGCACTTTCACCTCGGCACCGGGATCAGAGACGCTGCGATCTATCTGCAGGCGGTGCAAGAGACGCTCGGATTCGCGCAGGCGCTGCGCGCCGAGCTCGGAATCGAAATCACTCAACTCGATCTCGGCGGTGGTTTCGGCGTGCCCACCGTGCGGCCGTTCACCGAGTGGGACACTCGATTGACGTTGAACGGCCGGCCGGCAGGACCGGTCGATGTGGCGATCGCGGCGCGGCCGGCTGACTACGCGCGCGGTATCGTGGCGCTGTTAAAAGAATACTATCCGCCGGATAAGGCCTCTTCGCCGACCGTGGTCTTCGAGCCGGGCCGTGCGATTACCGCGAGCGCGCAGTGCCTTATACTGCGGGTCCTCGCGATCAAGGACGAGCGCAGCGTGATTCTCGACGGCGGCAAGAACATCGCGCTGCCGCTGGGCTACGAGGTCCACGAACTACTCGCCGTCAACGGTGCTGCGGATGCGCGCACCTCGACGTATAACTTCTACGGCCCCCTGTGCCACCCGGGCGATCTCCATTTTCAATCTAAAGCCTTTCGCAATCTGAAACCCGGCGACCTGGTGGCGATCATGGACGCCGGCGCGTATTTCATTCCCAATCAAATGAACTTTTCGCATCCTCGCCCCGCTGTCGTGATGGTCGACGCCGGCCGTGTCACGACGCTGCGTCGGCGTGAATCGTTTGACGATGTCGTAAAGCTTGACCGACTGGACGGGATCAGGCCGCCATCCGTATAACGTAATGCATTAGGACGAATGCGGGAATTGATCGGATGTGCCTAACGTTGTCAAATGTGTTGCTGGAACGCGGGGCTGGCGTACCCAAACGGGGCCGGGAGTCGTGCGATATTAAAACGCCCTCGTTGAAAGTGCACTGATGAACGTGTTTGGTCGACGCACCGTCTTATGTTTCGGATTGGGAGCCAGCGCGCTTTTGCTCCTCGGTTGTGAAGTTAGAGAAGAAGAAGCGTCGGCGTCAGCTACGGTGCCCGAGCCGCACCGCCACCGCAGGCGGCGCCGAGCGCGTGGGTTGTCAATCCCCCTTCGTTCGCGGTCGGAAGCGGCGCCACGTTCAACCTGACAAACACGTTGCCTACCGGCGTAACTCGCGGCGGCGTGTTCGGCGTCAGCACGTCAGGCGCTCGGCTTCCCTCCGGTATGACGCTCACGCCCGCCGGCATTTTGTCGGTGGGAACGGCTAGCGTCGGCAGCGTTGCCGGCGTCGTGTTCACTTACGGGTCGCCCTGAACGCAGGGGCGCCTTCTGCGAAGCTCTCGGTTAGCTCACGCGGCCGATGATTTGAAACCAAACGGCAAGGCAGCTAACTCTTAATGCATCGACGTCACTTTTTGAATTCATCGGTTGCGCTCGCTGCGACGCTGGCCGGCTGCGGTGGTGGAGATGGCAATGTCGCCGCGCAGGACAATGCGGCACCTCCTGCTCCGCCGGCGCCGGCGCCGTCACCGGCGCCTGGTGCCGGGCCATCGTTTAACGGGCTTCCGACCTTGACGCTGCACCCGACGCAGAGTGGTGCCGGACCCTACGTCGCGGCGGTGTACCCGCTGCAAGGTCTGGTTCCCGCGGGGCAGAGCGTCGATTCGCCCGACGATCCCGCTGCGCGCTCCAGCGTAATCTCCAGATGGCCCGACGGCTCCGCAGCGGTGGTCGTGATCGCAGGCGAGACCGCGCTCACGCTCGGCACGTCGAAACAAATCCGTCTGCGGGCCGCTGCCGTCGGCTCGAATGCATTGACGGCTGCAAGAGTTGGCCAGCTCGTTTCCAATGTGACAGTCGACTGCGGCGCTGCTGGTGCTGCGACACTCGCCAGCTTCGGCGCGCCGTCGAAGGTCTGGTGGGCCAATGAAAGAGTGATCTGCTGCCGGTATCGCGCGCCGGTTGGAACACATCCGACGCTGGAGGCCGTCATCGACATCCATGCCTTCTCGTCGAACCGGGCGCTCGTGGAGGTAGTTGTTGAAAACTGCAAGATGGCGACCGCAACACCGGTTGCGCCCGCTGCAGTCTCGTATTCCGCCGCAGTCAGTGTGAACGGCGCGCCACTAGCGACCGTTCAGTCCGCGAATGGGCCCGGCGGCACCCATCAGGCTTTTCGCGCCTGGTTTGCATCGGGTTGGGTCGGCGGCGATCCCGGCATCGATGTCACGCACGACATCGCTTCGATGCAGGCACATCCGCTGTTTTTCAAGGTCTGGAAGTCGGGCGGCAGCATGACGCAATACGCGGCCGATCAGTATCGGCCATGGGGTGTCGGCCGCCACCCGGCGAGCGGCATGGGCGGCGCCGGCGACTCGGCGTTTATCGGCCCGCTACCGCAATGGGAAGTGCATTATCTGCAGACTGGCGACAATCAGGCGCGCCGCGCAGTGCTGGCTTCGGCGATGTCGGTGTTGTCATTCAACGTCAACTATCGCGACGCCGGCACCGGACTTGTGCCCAACTTTGATCAGCTGGCAAACAAGAATCAGCAGGAAGTCGGCAATGACCCAGCCAAGGCGTGGCCCAACAACGGCGTCGAACCCGCGTGGGAAGTCGCGCATCATCCAGCAGCAGGCTTGATGGCCTTCATGTGCCGTCCGTCACCCACGTTCATCGAGATCGCACAGAAAATCGCGGTCTGGAACGGAACCTGGTCGAGCTACGACGGCACCTTTCGAACCTACTATCAGACGCGCGGCAAGGGTGGTGCATCCGCAGCCTTGCTGACGCGATTTTCCTGGACGCCCGACGGGGATGGGTGGAAAGATGCCGGGCGCTCGGCGCTGTACCGCAATGCGCAGCTGCTGAAGATTTTTCAGGACGATCCGGAGTCCACGCTCGGTTTCGTCTGGAACTATTCACCGGGCGATGTCAGCGACTTCGCCGCAATCCACGGCGGCAAGGGATACATTCAATCGCTGTGGGAGCACCATTATCTGGTCACCGAGGTCCACAAGGCGGCCGGCGCCAAATTGCTTTCCGGGCCGCAACAAGCGGCGCTGGCCGCAGTTGCCGATTGGGTGGCTGCTCAGCCGGTTCGATACATCAACGAGTCTGAAGGCGGCAGCTGGCGAATTCTCTATTACATGACTCCCGCCGGCCGCAGCAGGACGACGATCGATTCAATGCCGACGTGGGCGCAGCAGTTCGCGTGGAACTACAGCGACGCGCCTCCGCCCGCTGCAGGGCCGTGGATGACCGGCGATTGGAGATCGTCGAGTTACTCGTCTGCACGCGAGGACAGTGTGGCCGGAGCGCTGTACCCGTCCTATTTCTGGGCGGCGCTGGTGGCGGCGGTTGAACGCGGGCTGCCGGGCGCGGACGCCGCCTGGAGCAAAGTCGTAGCTAACGTGACCAACTTGTCGACGTGGAGCGCCGGCTTCGGCGCAGATCCGCGTTGGGGCGCTTATCCTAGGAACAAATGATGTCTGTCCTGATCTCCACCCCTGCCACCGTTTCTGTCACCTCGTTCCCATACTCGCTGCCGCCGCCGGGCCAGGCGATGTTGATCGGCAGCAACTTCGCGCAGGATGTCAGACCGCCGACACACTCTGCGTTCGAGTGGAACTATGCCGTTTTCTCTTCTACGGCGGTGGCACGCTGGTCGAAGATTATTCAGCCGGCGGGGCGTATGTCATCGCCGGCTCCGGCGGGCATGCGGTGCCGCCGAACTTCGGCGGCTGCCTGTTCGACTTTGCCGACGCCACCTGGAAGCGCATTGATAACGCCAACGGCATGCCTTGGATCAATCGCGACCTGAATTCCCCCGGGTTTTCGGGCGAAATCAACAGCTTCGGCGAAGTCAACTATCCCGGCGTGTCTGCCGGGCATCCCGGCGCCGGCGCATTTGTACGGCAACGTGCAGCCGCTGTCCGCCGCCAGGGGGGAGGAAGCAGGGGCTCGACGGTGCTCTTGCGCTCGTCGGCTGCGGGATACTCATCGAACTTCGGCTCCAATTATGCGCATCGGTTCGATCTCGCGACCGGACAATGGACCCGGCTCTCGGCCAATGGGCCGAGCGGCAACAGCAGCTATCGAACTTCAGCCTATGACCCGGTCACCAACCGGTACTACCTTGTCCGCTTTGAACTGAGCGAAAGCCAGAATCTCGACTACCTCGACGGCGCCGACTGGACCTGGAAAACCGTAAACATCGGGCAGCCCAGAGCCGAAGGTAACAACAAGACGGCATTCATCGATGAAGCGCGCAGGTTGTTGATTGTGCAGACCTCGACCGGCAAGCTGCGAGCCATTGACTTGAACAATATGGGCGCCGGTCCGGTCATTCTTAGAACGACAGGGAATTTGCCGCCGGACAACCAGACGCGTTGGCACCTGTATCCGCCGGATGGTTGCTGGTACACGTACGAAGGCGACGGCGGCAACGTCATTTACAAGATCCAGCCGCCCGCCTCGAATCCGTTGACTGAAACGTGGACCTGCAGCACGGTGCAAATCGGCGGCGCGACGTTGCCAGCACAGGGCGCGCAAGCGAAAGAGGGCGCGGTTCACAACGCGCGGTTTTGCTACGTGCCGCCGATCGGATGCTTCGCATGGATCGCCGGCGAACGAAGCCGAGTTGCGATTCTGAAGCCTTGACGATCGCAGGCAGGCGCTAGCGCCACTGACCCGCGCGAGCGAGTTTGTCCTTCAGGCCGGGAAACTGTATTCCGCTCGCGTAAGCTTTCTTGGCGTACGCCCTGGCGCGCTCGAAGTCGCGGTTCTCGGTCAGCAGCAACCCCATGTTGTAGGCAATAACCGGGTCTTCCGGAGCCAGCTTCTCAGCCTGTTCGAATCTGGCCAGAGCCTCCGGGTTGCGATCCAGCCGCGCGAGATACGTACCGTAGATCTTGAGCACTTCAACGTCGTCAGGTTTGAATTCGAGAGCGCGCAGCAAAAAGCACTCGACCGGAATCTTGACGCCGTTGGGCTTGGGTGTCTTGTCTCGCAGCGAGAGTCGAACGAGCGCCGCCAGGCCCCGGTGATGATTGGGCGAGTAGCGCACCAGGAAATTGATGTCGCCTCCCGGTGGACCGGTCATGCCGCGGATCAGGCTTTCGGTTTCCAGATCAAAGTGGTGCTGTTCGACCTGCGAGATCCTCAGTTGATCCTTGGCGGCGGTGAAGTCCAGCTTCTCCTCCTGCCAGGTAAACGGTTCGCACTCGGGCGCCGCCTGCGCGTGTCGCAGCGCGACACCCAGAACAAGAAACACTGCCAGCGAAGTAACGTTCATATTCGAGCCAGACAAGCCATCATGGGCTAACGCTTTGCATCGTACTCCGGGCTACAGGACGCCGGCACGCTCGGCTTTACGAGGCGATCGAACAGGTCTGCGAGTTCTCCGGTCAGTATCTTTCGATCGAAGCGGCGCAAAGAATTCAGATCGGCGGCCACATCGCGCAGGGTGTTCTCGGTCCAACCGCGGTATGCCTCGGTCAGACAATCAGCCAGCCGCCGCTCATCTTCGGGTGCAACCACCCACCCGCCGCCCGTCATTTCGATGACTTCGCCGGTTGCTCCGGGAGACGTCAGCGCGAGCACTGGCCGTTGCGTGCGCAAATATTCATAAAGTTTCGCAGGCACCAGGTTGACGGTATCGGGGGATGCCTGCAGAAGAAGCAGTAGATCCGCGTTCGCGAGTTCCTGCAATGATTGCGCGTAGGGCATGCGCGCCTCGACCTGAACCACGTCGCCGAGACCCAGGCGTGCGACCTCGGCGCGCACCTGCCCTGATTCGGCAAATGGCCCGCCGCCGATCAGCCGCAGCCGCACTCGCGCAAGATCGATCGTGCCGGCGTCTGCACAGCGCCGGATTGCGCGAAACAGGGGCCGCGGATCTCGAAACTCAGGATTCAGCAGTCCGGCATGCACGATGTTCATGCGCTCGCCGCGGCCGCCGCTTCGGGTGTCGATGCGCTGAAAGTCGGCTTCGTCGTAGCCGTTGAAGATCGTGCAGAATTTATTACTGCAAACGTCCCGATAGCGCTGCTGCAGCACGTCACGGAGTGCGTCGGTGCTCGCGACGACCGCGTTACAAGATACGATCACACTTCGTTCAAGCCTTCGGTTCAGCGAACGAAACAGCAATCCATTCGGCGCGCCGGGCTCGGGCGGGTCCTCGAACCACGGATCACGAAAATCCGCGACCCACGGCTTTCCGCTGCGTCGCGCGATACTGCGGGCGACAAGGTGTGCGGTCGCGTGTGGACTGGTCGAGTAAATTAGATCGACCGGATCGGCTTCGACCACCTGCCGCGCAGCGGCAACTGCCCACGGATACCAGCCGGCCCATACGTCGGGAAGAGCAAGCAGCGCGGGATAGCGGCCACGCAGCGCGAAGTGCCGCTTCGTGTTCAGGTACTTTGTCCGCACGATGCGGCAGGAAGCAGGCAATTGCCTTCCGAGTTCCGGATCTGTGACGGTGTAAGCCGCAACATCAGGAGTGATCACGGTGACCCGCCAGCCGTAGCGGTCGAGGTAACGCACATACTTCAGTGTCCGCAGCACGCCACTGCTGCTAGCCTCCGGCGGAAAATGGAAAGCGACGAACAGTGCGTGACGCATCGGATGGGTATTATCGTAAGAACTCATACTGCACGGACGTGAGCGCCTTCGTCAGCGTTGTCTCTGACAGCGATCAGTTTCGCGCGCTGCGCGAGCAATGGACTGAATTGCTCGGATGCTCGCCTCGCTCTTCCGTTTTTTTTTCACACGAATGGTTCGAAGCGGCGTGGCAATGGCGTCAGCAGTCGGCGCGGTTGCACCTCCTGTGCTACCACTGCGACGGCAAGTTGAGCGCGGTATGTCCCCTGGTGCGTTCGCGGCAGGGCCCGCTCCGTGTGCTCGAGTTTCTGACCGTTCCGGACACCCAGCTTTGCGACGTTGTGGTGAGGCCCGAGCACTATGGTGACGCGAACGAAGCCTTCGTGGCGGAACTCGCCGGAAAATGCAGCGAATGGGATGTTCTTCGCCTGCGCTATCTTCCGCCGGACGCTATCGCCATCCGCGGGCTGCTCGCAGGATTGGCTGAGCGCGGCCTGAGTGCGCTGCACCGCGCGGAGGCGTCCAATCCGTACGTGGCGCTGAACGCGGGCTGGGAAACCTACTACGCAACCCGCAGTCGCAGCCTGAAGAAGGCCGCCAACCTCGCCGCCAATCGTCTGCACAGGGCTGGCGAAGTCTTCGTAGAGCAGCTTGCGGCCGGGGCCGGCAGTTCCGCAGAAGTGGATCAGTTCCTGTCGAATGCAATTGCCGTGTCTGCGCGAAGCTGGAAAGGGCGCACCGAGTATTCGCTCGATCAAGCGGGTCCACAAGCCTTCATTCGAATGCTCTCGCGGAGCGCGCACGAGCGCGGGTGGCTTTCGATCTGGATCGTGCACCTCGACGGCGAGCCGGTGGCGATGGAGTATCAATTGGTCGCCGATGGCAACGTCTACGCGCTGCGTTCCGATTTCGACGGCCGGCACGAACACGTTTCGCCGGGATCGTATCTGTCGCGCCATCTCCTCGAGCGTCTCTTTGGACAGGCATTGCGGCGGTATCTGATGGGCCCGGGCCAGAACCTGTATAAATTTCGGTGGACCGAGCAAGCGGAACCGCTGTTCGAAGGGGTCACGTTCAGCCGCACGCTGAGAGGCAAGGCGCTATCGGCTTGGATGCTTCATCTGAAGCCTGCGCTGCGTCGCATACGCGGGACGCTGAAGCCGGTACACGTTTTGTGATTAGAGTGCGCATCGGCAGATTTGCGGAGGCACTTCTGTTCATGCTACGGTTGCCCGGTACGGCATCGAGCGGTTCATAGTCCGGCGGGGCCATCGTTAAAGTCTACGGAAGGGTTCCCACAGTGACGCGCCGTTCATGACCATCTTCGGTGGCGTCTTTGCGCTAGATGCCAGTCGACAAGTAGATCCAGGCACCGCACAGCACCTTCAGCGTGCCTTGTCACGTAACCCCGCGGATCGAGCGACGCTGTACTCGGGTTCGGGCTACGCGGCGGCGTTTCTGGACCTGCAACTTCTGCCAGGCCGCGGTCAGGTGGTCGATCAGAGCGGCGCAGTCACATTGGTTGCCGGAGACCTTCTGCTCAGGCCGCGCTTGCAGGCGTCCCGCGACGATGATCTGATGATGCTTCACCGGGCCTGGCTTCAGAGTGATGACTCTCTGCTTGCCAAGATGCGGGGATCCTTCGCTGTCGTTCAGATAGATCCTGCAGGCGGAATCCTCCGCCTTGCGGTCGATGTGCTGGGCGCCCGCTCGCTCTATGTGGCGTTTACCGACGGGCTCGTTTACTTTGCCACCGCGCTTCGCGTTCTCGAAGCGCTACCGATGCTGCAACGTCGCATCGATCGCCGCGGGCTGCTCGAGACCGCAGCCTTCGGATTCCCCCTTTCGACGCGGACGCAGTATCAGGGCGTCGAGCTGCTTTACGGCGGCGAGATGGTCGAGATCCGGCGAGATAGCGGCGTGCGCAGGCAGAAACATTCGCGGCTGGATCAGGGTGCTGCCGGTGACCCAACGCCCGGCGATCTGGCAGTTGACCTTCATCGCGCTTTTCGAGACGCAGTACGCTGGCGTCGGGATGACAGTACCAGTGTCGTCTCGTTGTTTTCCGGCGGGCTTGACTCACGCTGTGTTGTGGCTGCTCTGCGCGCCGACGACGTGGTGGTTCACAGCATCAACGTAGCCCCTGAAGGTTCCTTGGATCTCGAATTGGGGCGGCTGGCCGCCCGCCATCTGCAGACCCGGCATTTCGAGTTTCCGCATGGCTCCGACGACGGGTTCGAGAGAGTGGCGGCGGGGCATGCTGCCTGGGTTGCGTCGCTGGGACCAGAGGATCGGCCCAGGTTTCCTTCCGCGGCGTGGTCAGGTCACGGCGGCAGCGTGGCCATGGGACATGTTTACCTGGACGATCGAATGGTCGCGCTGATGCGGCAGGGCCGGCGAGTTGAGGCGGTCGAAGTCTGATCTGCGCAACAACAACATCGGACTCAGCGAGAAAGCGTTCCGGCCGAAGTTTCGCGGCAGCGCAGAATCCGTTTGTTCCGAAGGTGTGCTGGATGAGTTGCAGCAGTTGGAAAGCTTCGACGAAGGACGGCGTCTTCACCTTTTCCTGATGCTGAATGACCAACGGCGTCATTTGACGTTCCACCACGAGAACATTGATCTGTTCCGGTTCGAGTTGATCAATCCCTTCTTCGACCCCGTGTTCCTGCGGCTGGTGCTTTCGGCACCGATCGAGCCGTTTCTGGGCCACCGTTTCTACAACGCCTGGCTCAGGCAATTTCCTTTCGAGATCGATTCGATTCCGTGGCAGGCCTATGGAGGTCATGAACCTTGCCCGTTGCCGATGCCGCCGGGGCTGCACAGCCAGTGGGAGGAAGGGTACTACTCGCATGGGACCAAGCGCGCCGCTTTCGATCAGCTGTTGTCGCAGTCTTCGAAAGCGATCGCGAGCGACCGTTTTCCGTCGGGAATTCTGCGGCGCAACTTTTTCCTGCTCGCATGGTGGCTCACTCGCACGCGGATTCGCGATTACTCATACTTGCTGAAAACCGCTGCGACCTTTACCGACTACTTTTCTCGCGCTCATCGCTAATCGTGAGCATCGAACGGCAGGCGGCCGCCGGCCTTAAATGGGCAGCGCTGTCGAAGACGTTCGCGCAGATTCTCAACTGGGCCATCACGCTGATCGTGGTCCGGCTGCTGCTGCCGGAAGAGTTCGGCTTGATGGCGATGTCGCTCGCGATCATGGCGGTGTTGGGAATCGCCGCGGATCTCGGCCTCGGCGCCTCGCTGGTGCGGGTGGCGCAAGTCGATCGATCTACATGGGCCAGGATGCACGGCCTGGTGATCGTGCTGAATCTCGGCGCAGGGTTGCTTTTGGTGGCATCGGCCCCGGTAGCTGCATGGCTGCTTCGCGAACCGCGGCTGACGTTGGTGATTCAGGTTCTCGCTGCGCAGTTCGCGTTCGCCGCGGTCAGCTCGGTGCCGCAGGCCGTCGCAACCCGCAACATGCAATTCAAACGGCTGGCGTGGATCGAGATGGGCGCAGGTCTCGCAACCAATCTCTGCACGCTGACGCTGGCGTGGCTGGGCGCCGGAATCTGGGCGCTTGTCGTCGGCTATATCGCGGGCGGCGGGCTGAAGGCTTTGCTGCTATCGGCCGGATCGCATTGGGTATGGCCGAGTTTCAGATTTTCCGGCCTCAGGGAACACCTGCGCTTTGGCGGGGCGCTGACCGCAAGCCGAATGGTTTGGCAGTTCACGTCGCAACTCGATGTGCTGATCGGCGGAAGGGTGCTCGGCAAAGAAGCGATGGGCATTTACTCGGTTGCGATCGTGATTGCCTCGTTGCCGATGCAGAAAATAATGACGATCGTCAATCAGATTGCCTTTCCTACCGTTGCGCGGATGCAATCGGATCCAGAGCGATTGCAGCGCCACCTGATGGATGCGATCCGCCTGATCTCGTTCCTGGGAGTGCCGGCTGCGTGGGGGATTGCCGCCGTTGCCCCGGAATTTGTGACGCTCGTGCTGACCGATCGGTGGGCCGGTGCGACGCTGCCGATTCAGATTCTCTGCGTCGTCATTCCGTTTCGAATGCTGGGATCTCTTTTGGTGACGGCGGCCGTCGCCGGCGGCAGCGGAGTGAGCGAGGTTCGAAGCGCGTTGGCGGCCATCATCATCTTGCCGCCCGCGTTTCTAATCGGCGTTCAGTGGGGCGCGGTGGGGCTTGCCTGGGCCTGGGTGATCGGAATCGTCCTGATCTACGGATTCCTGATGCCGCGCGTGGCTGGGCTGCTGGGAATGTCCCTGCGCAACATCGGCCGCTCGATGCTTCCCAGTGTGCTGGCTGCACTGACGATGCTGGGCGTCGTAGTGTTGACGCGAAGATTTGTTCTTGAGATGAATCTAGCCGCTCAATTGGTTTTGCTGATCGCCGCCGGCAGTGTCACCTACTTGCTGTTGATTTCAGCGCTCGATCGTTCGATCTGGCGGGATCTGCGACGGTTTGCGTCCGCCATGCGCGGATAGACAATCACGCCGTCGACTCGACCACCAGAGCCCAGTCGCTGTAGCCGCCGGTGTTGTTTGCATCGGGGCGGAACATCCGTATTCCGCTCGCCGCGAACGTCCCGATTTCCCGATACGCAGCGGTGGTCGGGTCGTACCAGCGGCATCGGATACTGGCGCCCGCAAGCCGGCCCAGGTCTATCGTTACGCCGCTTGGGGCGCTGCTGAGATAAGCAATGCCAAACGAACCGTCCGAGGCCAATGCGGCAAAGTTGAAGTCGGGAGCACCACCCCAGCCATCCGTCATGAATGTTCGGGTGCCGTAGTCAGGAACCAGTCGGGTCCAATTTCTTGCGGTGAACAGCGCGGCGAAGTGCGTCATCGAGCGGGCGCAGGCGGAGTCCATGGCTTCGCGCCATGTTAGCGGCGAGAAGACCAGATGACGACCACCGAACGGCCATACCGCAACGTGGCCGTAGACGGCACCGATGCCGCCCTGCAGGACCGAGCCGTAAGCGAGCATGCGGATGATTCTGTCGGAAACGGCTTCCTGCTCGTAGGTGTCTTCGATCCGGAAAAACGGCTTCCGGTTTGGTGAGGAATAAGCGTTGTGGGCAAGCGTCGCCGACGCGTCCAAACGGTCGTACAGCGAGTTCATCGTGAGCCAGTCGAGATCGCCGGACCACCAAGCCAGGGCATCCGTTTCGCGGTGCCCGTGATGTGAGTGAAGCGCCGCTGGTATAACGCTGTCGATGCCGTCAACGACGGCTTTCAACAGGGATTTATCAGGAGCGTCATAGTCTCCTCCCGATATCCAGATGACATTCTTGAAAGCGCCGTATCGATTGCCAATGAATTGGCCGTACGAATTCAGCTTCGACGCGCCGTTCGCTGTCATTTCCTGGTACCAACCTTCGATGCCCCCCTGGTAGCCGTTGTAAGAATGAAAGGCAAGCACCAGCATGTTGCGTGATGACGCCTGCTGGAAAATGAAGTCAACCATCTGCCAGTAGTCGTCGCTCGGTGTCGAGAAGTCGCCCGGCACGCTGAACGGTTGATGGCCGTAGTAGTTCAGCCACGGAGGATTCTGTTTCGAGAAATAGTGTTCGGCCAGACTGACCGAAAAAGTATTGAATCCTTTCGCCTGTCGATCGTTTAGGTATTCGATCACCTCCCCCCGAGACAGATTGCATGCCATCGACCATGCGGTATCGCCCATGAGGAAGAACGGGAGTCCGGCGGAATCGGTCAGGTAACTAGTGCTGGGCAGCGCTCGCAACGGAAAGACCGGAGGTGATCGTGTTGGTGCCGGCGGTGGTGGTGAACCGGGCAAGGGCGGGGCGGGTGGGGCGGCCGCCGCCGGTGCAGCGCTCTGCGACCCGCCTCCGCAACCCGCGAGCACGGAGGTTGTTGCGACCAGCGTCTTTAGCGCGTCGCGTCGGCTAAATTTTCCGGCCGGCACTGGAACCTTCGCTCACTTCGTATAACCGATGTCGACAGACTCGTTCAATCGAGCCCTCTGCTGCAGAAGGAGCGCGTCGAGAAGATACTTCGTCGCCCAGTTCGGATAGCCGCCTCGCATGTACCGTCCAAAAAGCGGAAACGAGCCCGCAAGGGCGCCGTTGATCGCCTCGTCTCCCGCGTCCATTGCCTGAAGCGGCTTGAGGAAATTCGTCAGCTTGTCGGCGAGCACTCGATCGGGCGTCTGTCCATCCGTCTCGAACAGACGATACGCGACCACCGCGAGCTGGGCCGAGCCGGTTAGGCAAGACGAAAATAAGGCAGGCTCCCAGTTGTCGTAAAAGGCGCCGGACAAGTACCCGTCCGCATGAACCCGCGCTGCGATTGCCTGCATTGCGGGCCGCACGGCCGCGACGAAGTCCTCGCGCTGCGCGAGCAAGCCGACTTCGACGACGCCCTGCAGCGCGTAGCCGATCGTGTGAGTGAGCGGGGCTTCGGAGCGCTCGAGGCGGTTGTGCGCGAACCAGCCATTCGGCTGCTGTTGCCTGAGTGCGGCCTCGGTGCTGCGGATCGCTGCGGTCCGATACTTCGTGTCGCCGACCAGACTGCCGAACCGATGGATTGCCCAGGCGCACAGGCAGGTGTATGTCTTGATCTCGCCGCTGCTGACGAAAGCTCCGTTAGTGCGGTAGTACCCATGCTCGTCCAGATCAGCGACCAGGAAGTCTGCGGCCCGCCGCGCAGCCTGCAGAACGTCTTCGTCGCGGTTAACCTGGTAAGCCGAACACCAGCCGTCGAGCACCATGCCCGTATTAAAAGCGGCTGGTGTTTGCCGCTCAGGCGGGCATACGGGCCCCCCCTGTACCGCGCCTGAAGGCATCTGAACTTCGACTTCCCAACGCGCCATTCTGAGCGCTGCCTGCGTGAATGCCGGATTTCCGGAACGCTCGCCATACGACAGAAGCGAAGTGATGATGTAACCCGTCGTCTCAGGATAGGAGGGGCGCCAGCGGCTACCCGCCTGATCCCAGGGAAAGTAGCCAAGCGATACGCCGTCGTCCGGTGTGGCCGCCTGCGCGCGCAAGAGCCAGTCTGCCGCCGCCCGGGCGCGAGCTTCGGTCTCGCCGACAATCGGACGCACCGTGCCGAGGATGTAACGAGCGAAATCGCGCCGCGCGTGCGATCGAAATGATCGATCACCGTGGGTATGTAGCCGGGCGAGTTCGCCGCCCAGACTGGCAGCCCTCCAGTAGACCTCGCGCGGACTCTTACGCACAAACTGATCGCCCAGGATGCGCATCAAGGTTGCGAAACCTCATTTGGTCAGTCAGAGTTTTGCGCTCGACCATCCGCGCCGCCTCGCGCAGCGAGGTCATCTGCTCGATTTCATCGACATCGAGTGTTATCGAGAATTCTTCTTCCAGCGAGAGAACGAGATTGATGTGGTTGGCCGAGTCCCAGCCGGGCGTCGTGCCGAGCGCGGCGTCATTGCCCACCTCAGACGGGTCGAGGCGCAGGATTTCGGCGAGGACTTCGCGAATCCGCTGTTCGATTTCGCGAGCTCACTCGTTCATCTCGTGAAGGGGCGAGCGTGTGCGACCCGCCGTGAACCAGTCCGGCCAGGCAACTTCAGATTGTAGGAGGTCCAACGTCCACCGCGTCGTCCCATCGGCGTCTTCACCCGCCTTGGCAAAACCGTGGCGCGTGAACAGATCGCGCACGGGCTCGTTCTTATTTGTGGGGACCACGGTGGCGTTAAGAGCGCGCGCACCCAGCCGCGCGCGCCCGATCACACAAATGCGCAAGCATCGCGGTCTCGACGCCGCGTCCGATCACGCGGCAGCTCAGAAGGAATGTGTCCAAATTCAGCGCGCCCTCTGCGCGATCCGCCATCACCAGGCCGACGATACCGTTGTCGCCGAAGCGGTCGCGAACGCCGACCGTCGTGACGATCCAATTCGCGCTGCTCGTGCGGCGCTGCACCTCGGCCTCGCTGTAGCGCCGGGTGGTCGCATTGAACTGGTTTGTCTTCTGCGTCAGCTGCGCTGCGCGCGCCAGCGAGACGCGGTCGACCGGAGCGAGCGAAAGCTCCATTTTCAGATCGCGGTAATAGTCTTCGAGCGATCCGATATCCCCCCGCAGCGCTTCGGCTTCGGCTCGCTGGCGATACAGCTCGCCTCGCCGTCGATCTTCGTCGGTCAGGCCGAGCGTGTCGAACAGGCCTTCCTTCAGCAGCACTTCGGAGTAGCGCTCCGGCTGCGGCGGCAGCTGAATCACCGTGACCATCGGCAACGCGCGCCGTACCTCTTCGCACTCGACCGGATTGTCGTCTGCGAATGCGCAATGTTCGAGACCGAGGTTCAGCCGGCGGGCGATTTCGGGCAGCGACTCAGTCTTGGAACGCCAGTGAACCTGAAGCTCGGCAAAATGGGATTTCTTCAGCACCATCGCCGGGTTCGCCTGGAAAACCTCGTCGACATCGGCCGGATTGTTCTTGCTGGCGATGGCGAGGACCACGCCGCGGGCGTGCAGATCAAGCAGCTGGTGCTGGAACTCGACAAACGCGCTGCCGGGATAGTTGGCGCCAAGCTCGATCCCCATCGGGCCTTCTTCTCCCAATACGCCGCCCCATAACGTGTTGTCCAGGTCCAGCACGAGGCATTTCTTTGAGAGCCCGGTCATCGCTCGCAGGTACTTCAGGTGCTCGGCTGCGAGGTAGGTCTGCATCGCCGCCGCGATCGGAGCGCGAGCGAAGTGCCTCATCCGCGCGTCGTACCAGTTGACTGCGCCGTGCCGTCCGACCAGTGCGGCGTAGTCGAGCACGTGGGCGTCTATAACGCTCCGACCGATGTCTGCAAGCACCTCGTTCAAGCGCCGGATAAACGCCTGCTGCCCCTCTGGTTGCTTCGAATCGAACACGCCAGCCGACAGATACGTCGGCGGCGCGAAATTGTGCAGGACGACCGGCGCAGTGGAGCGCTCACGCAAGGCGTGCAACAGGCCGCTTGCTTCGTCGCGGAATCGGCTGACGACGGCGTCGAGCTGCGCGGCGCCCAGGCGCAGAAAGTCGCGGTACCCCTCGGGAACCCAGTCTTCGCCTTCAACTGCCAGCACCACGACGGTTGGATTGCACCGGTAAAGCCCGCTCTGCGGGTCCAGAATGTCCTGCCGGAAAAGCCCAAACGCGCCCTGATAGATGTCGATCGCGAGGCCGTTTGCGAGACCGTGCGCGATCAGGTGATCGTGCAGGAATTCGCTCGAGAAGGAAGACAGCAAAGCCACGCGCACCGGCTTCAGCCACGGATTGCGCTCGCGGTGCATGTCAACGGCGTTTCGCAGGGCGCGTGCGGAGCGTAGCGACGGTGAGGTGAGCAGCAACGCTCGCGCAGCCTGGCACGCACGCGGCGTATCGCCCTGCTCGAGATGCGAGGCGATCTCGGCCCGCAGGATCGCTTCGCAGTCAGACGCTGGTGGTTTCCGAGGGGCGATCTTCGTCATAGCAGTAAATACCTCGCCCGGCCAGCACCGTCACGGCTTCGATGACGTGCCGCGCCTTGATCGACACGATTGCCAGACGGCCCACCCTTGCTTCGCGCCACGCGCCACGCTGCTTGAGCTCGAGCCCGAGCCGCTCCAGATTGCGGCGCCGCGAAACCGCGGGGTCAAACAGCCGCGTCTCGACGGCGATCGTTGTGCCGTCGGGCGCCACGCACTGCAGCTTGAAAGTCTCGTCCATGAAGGGTGAAACGGGCAATTGCTTCTCCAGGAGCTCTTCCGCGGTGTGGTAGAGCGTCACGGAGTTCACGTCCACACCGAGAAGCAAAACGCTGCCATCGCGCGTGAGCAGGCCATGATAGGGCGAGCCGACGCCACAGGGCGTGCGCGCCGCCGGATGGCAGGCCACGAACTCGGCCGCGGGCGCACCCCACGCTGCCACCGAATGTGTCGGGTGCACGCTTCGGATGACATCGGGCGAGCGGCGAAAAATCTCGCTGATCAGCCCCATCCGTGAAGGCGTGCGGCGCAGATCAACCGATGAATGGCTGCGCACCCAGTCGATCGCAGTGCCGGAAAAAGGCATTGTCGGCATCATCAGAAGTCCGTCCGTTCCGACCGCTTGCTTGAGCGCATCGATGACATCGGAGGGCTTGCCTTCGAAGCCTTCGAACGCATCAAACGAGCTATGCACGAGGATCGAATCACCCTGACGCAAGTCGACCCGGCGCAGCGCTCGTGCAAGCTCGACCGGCCCGAACGAATAGAACATCCGAACGTAACGCGCGCGCGCTTTCTTGGCGAACCCTTTGAGGCCGGCGCGCGCCTGAAGCAGACGACGGGACACGTGAGAACGCTGCATAGGTAAAGCGAAGGGAGGGTCTGCCATCGAGCGCGCCGGGATCATACGGGAGCGCTTCGATCCGGCCGCTTCATCTGGTTCGGACAATTGAGGCAAGATAGCGACGTATGCGGCTGCGTCATGTTCGTCTTCTATTGCTCGCGATCACGGTTGCCGCGATTGGGCTTGCAATCGTGGTGATGCGATCCGACGCGCTCAACTGGCGCGCGCGCGTCGTGTACGCCAAGCTAACCGGACAATTGCCCGAAATCCCGTATCGCGAGCTCGTGACATGGCTCGCTCCCAATAGTGCGGTGTATCTGGAACCATTGGCTGAAGGCCCGAATGTCTACGCCGGCATTCGCAATCCTTTCCGCGGCGAATCCGTTGTAGAAAACGGCAAGCAGGTTTTCGGAAAGTTCTGCGCGAGTTGCCATGGCGACTCGGGCCGCGGACTGGCCGGGCCGGATCTCGTGGCATCGGTCGGTAGTACGACCGACTGGGCGTTTTTCGCGGCCACTAGGTGGGGCCGCCCCGGCACGGCCATGGCCGCGCAGCCGCTGTCGGACCTCGAAATCTGGCAGGCCCACGCATATTTGCGAGACCTCGGTTTTGCGGCCGTAGCCGAGGACGTTAACGGCCCCCGGCACAAGCCAATCAACGTCGATCCGCTGTCGATCGTTACAGCGGCGGACCGGCCGCACGAGTGGCTGACATACGCGGGCAATTTCACCGGGCACCGCCACGCGGCGCTGTCGCAGATCAACAAAGAAAATATCGATCAGCTGCGCGTGGCATGGATCGCGCAATTGCGCTCGGCGGACAATTGGCTCGAAGCCTCACCGATTGCTGCCGGCGGCCTGCTGTTTGTCACCGAGTCGCCTGGCGGTGTTGTCGCGCTCGACGCTCAAACCGGCCGCAAGGTGTGGCAGTTCAGAAGGCCGGTGCCGCCAAACCTCCTGCTCTGCTGCGGCTCGGTCAACCGCGGCGTCGCCATCCTGGACGGCAAAGTCTTTGTCGCCACACTCGATGCGCGACTGGTGGCTCTCGACGCGAATACGGGTCGAATGCTGTGGGAGGCTCCGGTTGCTGAGAACCGCGATGGCTATGCCATGACGGGCGCGCCGCTGGCGCTGAAGGATCGCGTGCTGGTAGGCATGTCCGGAAGCGACTACGGCATGCGTGGTTTCGTTGCTGCATATTCCGCTGCCGACGGCAAACTACTGTGGAAGTTCTATACAGCGCCGGGGCCGGGCGAACCCGGGCACGAAACCTGGGCCGGAGACTCGTGGAAGACCGGTGGCGCGGCGACCTGGACCAGCGGCGCATACGACGCGCAGCGCGATATCGTTTACTGGGGGGTGGGCAATCCTGCGCCGGCCCACCACGGGGGCGTACGCAAAGGCGACAACCTGTACGCAAACTCGGTCGTCGCGCTCGATGCGTCCACCGGAAAACTCCGCTGGCACTATCAGTTCACGCCGGCCGATGAGAACGACTGGGACGCCGTGCAGCAGCCAGTGCTGGCGCGCATTCCATGGCAGGGCGAGGCGCGCGATGTCGTGCTATGGGCGAACCGGAACGGATTTTTCTATGTGCTCGATCGCGAGTCCGGAAAGTTTCTCTTGGCCAAAGCGTTTGTCAAGCAAACGTGGGCTGACGGGTTCGATGAAAACGGGCGCCCGATTCGCAGGCCGGCTTCGCGTCCGACCAGCACCGGTACGCTGGTGTGGCCGTGGGTCGGCGGCGGCACCAACTGGTGGCCGCCGTCGTACGACAGTCGACGGGGATTGCTCTTCGTCCCGTCGGTTGACGGCGCCAGCATTTACTTCCGCGATGAGAACGTGCGTTTCAAGAACGGGCAGTTGTTCATGGGCGGCATCGCCCACAACGCGACCAACCAGCCGACGACCATTGCGATAAAGGCGATTGCTGCCGACACCGGAGAAATACGCTGGCAGACTCAGCTGGCGCAGGGAGCGGTGCTGCACCGCATAGTTGGCGGTGCACTTTCGACCGCGCCTGGCCTGGTGTTTGCAGGCTATCGCGATGAGTTTTTCGCGTTCGACTCGGACACCGGCGAGAAGCTCTGGCAGATACGTCTGGGCGGCGAAATCAACGCGGCGCCGGTGTCGTACGCGGTCGATGGCCGGCAGTTCATCGCGATCATGTCCGGGCATGCACTATTCACGCTAGCGTTGCCGCCTGCGAAGTAACGCGCGCATTGGGCGAAATTTCTTCCAGCAGCCCCGCCGCCATCAGCGCTTCCGCGGCTTCGCACAGAACGGACACCGCAATACCCGACGCCGCGCTTACGTCGTTCAGGCCGTGCAAACCGTCCGCCTGGTTCAGCAGCCACAGCAACGCTTCGTCGCGTTGAGCAGGGCTCGTTCCGCCGACGCTGCGAAATAGGCCGCGCTTTCCGAGGCGCGGCTCGCAATTCGGATTCAGGCTACGGAAAAGCCGGTTCGAATCGACCCGCCGGATCACACGCACCAGCGCGAGAAACGATTCGGCGAGCGCGCCAGGCTCGATCAGTTCGAGGTTGTCGGCCGAAGTGTGGTACTCGGGGTAGGCGTCGTTGGGCGAGCGCGTCAGCCGTCCGACCGGCAGATTGATGCCGGGCGAACAGAACTGCCGCTCGTCGTACCCGTACGGCGAAAAATCGATGACGTGCGCGTTCGCGTCGAGCTCGCGCACGACGCCGGCAGCGATGTGATCGATCTCGGCGGTGCCGCGCCGGCTGCGCTTATATGTCAGCGGCCCTGCGTCCCCGACCAAGCCGACCACCAGACCCGAGCGAATGTGCGGCAGACGATGCTGATTGCGCGCGAGCCATGTGATCGAGCCGATCGTCCCCGGCGCGAAAACGAAGCGATACGAAAGCTGCGGTCGCTGCTGCGCGAGCTCTGCGGCGAGCACTGCGACCGCCGCGATGCCTGACGCGTTGTCGTTGGCGAGCGATGGATGACAGATGTGCGTATGGATCAGAAACTCCTGCTCGCTCGCGCCTGCGACATAGGCTTCTGCATACGTCAGACTGCCCGCTCGCAATTCCGAATCGATCACGACCTCGTATTCGCCTTCCGCCAGCGATTGCAGCGCGCCATGTGCGAGACAGAATCCCCAGCTTTCCCGGTAGTAGCTGGTGCGGTAAGGAATTGCATCGGGCTTGTCGGGCAGCGAGTGCAGGTGAGGGCGCAGTTCGTTCAGCGTCATTTGCGCGCGCACCGGAACCGAATAGCCGACAACGTGCAGATTGTGCCGGCGGAAGTCGACCACGCGGCGGCCCTGCGAGTCGGCGATGTACGCGTCCCGAATATTCCACTCGCGCGGCACCTCCCAGTCGAATACCGCTGTGCCCGAAGGCACTTCGAAGCATTCGAGCGGCACCCGGCGCGCAACGTGCGCCAGCGTTTCGCGCACGCCGGCGCCGGTGATGCTGCGGCAGATCGGATAGATGTCGCGCATCAGCTCGATTGCCCGCGTTGCGAGCGAAGCGCAATCGGCGATCGAATCGATTGCCGGAAACACGGCGTGGCTCACCGCGTTGAAGCCGGCTGGAGTGCGGCGAGCTCGGCCGCAAAAGCTTCAGCATCGAAGTCGGCGTAGCTCGCATCGCGCTCGTGAATCGTGACATCGGCGAGCGGCCATTGAATGCCGAACACAGCATCATTCCAGCGAACGCCGGCAGCGAGGCTCGCATCGGCGTAATCGCTCATCTGATAAAACACTTCGACGTCGTCGGCCAGTGTCTGGAAGCCGTGACCCAGGCCCGCAGGGATGTAGACGGCGCGCCGATGGGCCGCGTCGAGCTCGATGGCGAGATGATCTGTGTAGGTTTTCGACTCGGGCCGCAGATCGACGACCACATCGAACACGCGGCCCCGGGTGCATCGAACGAGCTTTGCTTCGCGCGACGGCGGGCGCTGAAAGTGGATGCCGCGCACCGTGCCCCGCTTTTTGCTGCAGGACACGCTCGCCTGCACCATCTGCGCGCGTGCCCCGATCGCCGCAAACTCGCGCTCGCAGTACGTGCGGGCGAAAATGCCCCGATCATCTTCGCGCGGCTCGACGTCAACCAGGTACACACCGGCGATCTTCGTCGCGCCGAAGATCATCGACGCTGTGGCGGGCGCTGCGCGAGGACGCGGTCCAACTCGGCTCCAACGCACTTTGCGACCGCTGCGTTGCCGCGCGCCGAATAGTGCGGATCGCCCGGAATGTAGCTTTCGACCGGACCGACTTCCATGATGCACGGGGTCGTGTCGATCAACGGAACGCCGATCTTCTTCAGGATGTGCTGTGCCGCAGTCTGTTCGCCCCGCGAGAGGCGCTCGATTTCCGGCTGCCCGGAAAGTACGTGAGCAGCGGGATGATCTGATTGTCATTCGCGAGATCGATGAAGGCGCGGAAGATCGCCGCGTTGAGCCGGATCAGTTCCTCCGTTTGATGCGGAGCAGGCTCCGACCACGGCGCCACTAGGCTGAACAGCGCCCGCTTCGCGTACGAGGCGTCGGCCAGGCTGTGCCGCCACTCATGCGCGCTGTAACCGGCGTCGTACTCGAGGTGGGGCAGGTCCGTTATCGATGACTTCGCAAAAATGGCGGTGGGTGCGATCGCCGGGAGGTTCAGAACCTTCAGCGCGCCGCCGTCTCGCACGATGCGCGGCTTCGAGAACGGCATGCTCCACTCCGGCCAGTTGACGAATGGATAGACAGTGACCGTTCGATAGATGTCGGCCAGCGGAAACCCCATGATGACGACATCCGGCTTCCAGGCGACGATGTCTTTTTTCAGCCTGAGGTACGACTGATCGATTCCGTACCCGCCGACCCCGAAGTTGAGCACCTGCAACGCGCCGCCGGAGTTTGCTTCGAGCAGGTGTCCCCACGAGTCTTCGAAGGCGACCAATTCCGCGAATGCGAACGAGTCACCGACGATGGCAACGCGGCGCTTCGTCGTGGGAGCGGCCAGCACGACTCCCTGGCTTGCTGCGCGCAGACCTTCGGCACTGGACAGATACAAACCCTTTGCGGCACGACGGTTTGCTCCGACCGTCCATCCCAGCGTCTCGTCGTACACCAGATACAGCAGGTCGCCCTCCGCCTTGGCCAGGATCTGCTTGTAAAACGCGCTGGCCTTTTCCCAACTGCGCGGAGAAAGGACCGTATTGGCAAACACTGCGGTGTCCGGTGTGCTGCGCGCCTGAATTCGGACCGCAATCTCGACGCAGCCGAACATCAGTGCGACGCTGATGAGGTTCATCGCGACCGTCAGTCCGAAGCCGCGGGCGTCTGAGCGGCGCGCTGAAAGATAGCGGTGCACGATCAACCCGCCGGCCACCAGCAGACCGCCCAGCGCGGCGACGAACGCGACCCCCGGCGCGGAAAGAATCGAGCTCGCGAGTGACCGCTCGCCCAGCCGGTGAATGCAAAGCGCCATCGCCAGCGCGCAGAACTCGGCAACGTACAGCGCGCCCAGCAAGACGATGTCGGTGCGCGGCTGCGCCCGTGAAGCAGCGTTCATCGAATGATCCTCATGCAGCCGATCCGCTCCGCCGGCGTAAACGCCGCCACGCGCTCTCGGCCGTACTCTTCGGATTCAGCACCAGATCGAGAGCGGAGCAGACTGCATAAGCGCCCACCTTCATCCACGAAGGCTGAAAGTCAAAGCAGCTCATGGCCTGACGATGAAAACGCCAGAACCTCTCAGAGCGCCCGACCGCGCGCAGGATATTGGTCCCGAGGCTGCGATGGTATCCGCGCGACAGTGAATCGCGCAGGTGCGCGAAGTCGTTGGCTGGGAGGTGCGCCTGCCCGTGGCGGGAGATGGTCATCAGCGCAAGCAGCGGACGCTGGTCGTACTGGCTGAGTTCATCGTGGATCGAACCGGGCTCGCGCCGCGTGAATGTAAGCACCTGATGCACGAAGCCGAAATCGCGGCCCTTCAGCAACTCGAAGCAGACATCGGCATCTTCCAGCGGGCACGCTTCGTCGTAAAAGTCGCGCCGTTCACGCAGCATGTCACTGCGGTACATCACACAGGTCGGCGAGCCGAAGACATAGATGTCCTCGGCCCAGAATTTGCGGCAAACGTCTTTTCCGCTGAACACCGAGGTCCCGAGCGGAAGCCCGAAGAAGTACACGCGCTCCTCAATCTGGCCGTACGCGCCGACCAGCGCTATCGAGCTGCTCGTTTCCGCGACTGCGACCATGCGCGACAGACACTCGGGAAAGATCCAGTCGTCGGCCTGGACCACTTTGCAGTAGCGGGAATCAGCGGAGATAAGGCGCAATGCACGGTTGTAGTTCTGCACCTGATTGACGAAGGCGTCGTGCCGGATGTATTTGATGCGCGCGTCGCGCGCTGCGTACGGCTCGATGATCTCGCGCGAGCCGTCGGTGCTGCAGTTATCCGACAAAATGAACTCGAAGTTGCCGTAGTCCTGCGACAGCACGCTTTCGATGCATTCAGCGAGATACGGCGCAGTGTTGTAAAAAGGCGTGACGACGCTGACCAACGGCTGCGACGCCCCGCTGCCCTCGCTTGGCGCCGTCACGCGCGCATCCCCGCGACCGTGGTCGCCGGCTCGCCGGCGCGCGCCCGATAGCGTCCCTCCCTCTCGAGCCGTTCGATGAAGTTTGCTGCGATACGGGCGACCAGCATGTTCCAGTCGTAGCCTGCCGCGATTCGCTGGCGGCGTTTGCGTGCCTCATCGTCGTCCGGATCGCTGAGCGCCCGCTGTATCGCACGCGACCACTCTTCCGGCGTGCTCGCAATCGAGATGACGTCGCGAAACTCATCCAGTGCTGGAATCGGCGATCCAACGATCGGGCGCCCGCTCGCCAGGTATTCGTGCAGCTTCAGCGGATAGATGAACTTGGTGTAGTCATCGAGCCGGTAGCACAGCATGCACACGTCCATGTGCTGCATGTAGGCCGGCAGCTGCTGCAGCGGCCTCGCGCCGAGCGCATGTACGTTCGGCATTGCGCACAGGCGGCGATAGTCATCGGCGCGCGAACCCAGGTAGCCCACCGGACCCACCAGCACGATCGACCATTGAGGGTGCCGCTGCGCGAGCTCGCATAGCAGATCGATATCGAGCTGCGTCTTGATGACGCCGATGTAGCTGATGCGCGGCCGCGGAATCGCTGCTAGGTCCGTCGGCGGCATGGCAGGCGTCGAAAATGCCCTGTAATCGACACCATTGGGAATGCGGATCGTGTGAGTATTGATGCTGCCCTTCTTTTCCAGTAGGGCGGCCGAGTGCACGATCACCAGATCCACGCGCTGCAGGAGTCGCAGTTCAAAGTCCGAGGTCGGCTTTTCGACTTCGGAAAACGTGTATTCGTCGTCGACGTGATAGCAGCTCACGTCGTGCGAAATCAAGTCCATCGCAGAGGCGAATTCGGGCCGCCATAGATACAGCACGACACGGTCGCAGCCGGCTGCGTACAGCAGCCGCCGCGCTCGCAGCAGCCGCATCTTTTCCAGCAGCCTGGCGAGGAACGCCGGCCGATACAGGCGCGGCAGCCAGCCGCTTGGCCGGTAGATCAGCAGACCCGGCACGTTGCCGTAGGCACTCGCCGGCTGGTTGTCCTCGGTCTGCGCATCGGGCCGGTCACCCAGCGCCAGCGCGGGCGTCACCCAGACGGTTGTGAAGTGCAGCGCCAGACGCCGCAACACGTGGTGGCGCACGCTCCACGGCGGACCCCACTGATCGGGAACGAGCGCGATGACGCCGGTGCGCTCCGAGGCGGGCCTGGCAGCCGACATCAATGTCGAGCCTTCAGATAGCGCTCGGGCAGCCCGATGATCACGAAGCGCTCGAGCAGATTCTCGATCTCGGGACCGATCTCACCTGCGCGCGCGCGCTCGAGAGCATCGGCACTGCATTCGACCAGATCGCCGTGGTAGCCGTACATATCGCCATTCTGATACGCAAACCAGATGGTCGGGAAGGTCAAATCGAGCCGATACTTCCCGCCGTCGACCGGCGTGCGCTCGAACATCGGACTGAAGGAGAGCTTGCCGACCCGATGCGGCCATTCGAGGGCCGGGTCCACCGCGACACCTTCGAGCGACTGGCTATTGAGCACGAAGTGCAGCCATTTATCCCATCGAAGATCGGCCGGATCGGTCGGCTGCGCGCCAAGCGGACTGCGGCGCGCCAGATAATCCCGCACCAGTGCGTACTCACTGAAAATGCGCGGCTCGCCGCTCGCAAGCAGCTCCATGTAGCCTTCCGCGCTGTGCGAGTCTCCGCGTACTTCGCGTGGCGAGGCGGTCTTGTTTCCGACGCGCGACAGGATGGCCGGCGCGCCGGGTGCGCAGCGGTCGAGTTCGGCGAGCAGGCCCGGTTTGTCCTTCAGATACATGAACGCGTCGGAGCAGAACACCGCCGAGAATGTACCGTCGGCGAACGGTAGGCGCTTGTTGCCATCGGCGCAGATGAATTCCGCATCGGGAGCGATCCAGTGCTTTTGTCCCCAGACCAGATAGAAGTTGAAGTCGAAGCCGATCACCGGCGTCGAGTTGCGCCGCTTTGTCAGGTAGTGCGCAAACGGGCCGTAGCCGCAGGCGATGTCCAGAACCGGCTTGCCGCCCGCCGGCAAGAGCCGCAGCAACGAGAACGCCGCGAGTGTGCGCGGCAATACGAGGCGGTTGCGGTAGTAGGGCAAGTGGTTGGGATCCGACGCGGTCGGCCCACTGAAGTAGAACTCGAACCAGTCTTCTGCGGATAGCTCTCGCCGATCGCGATCGAGCATCGCCCGCACCCGCGCCTCGATCCTTCGCCGGCCGAACCCCTGCAGGCGATCGCTGTGCCATAGCCGCCAACCCGGCAATTTGTCGAGCAGCTCGAAACGAGGCGTGAAGCCGAGGCACCGCACCAGCGCTTCCGAGCCCAGACCTTGCTCGACAAGCGCCGCAATCTCCTCGACCGCGGGGCCTTTGGACTCGAAGTTGCCACCCTGGTCAAACAGGCCGATATTGCCTTTGAGAAGAATCGGCACGCCGTCGACGACAGGGTAACGAAAGCAGCGACACTGCAGCAGCCCGTAACGAAGGCGCTCTTGCTCTTCACTTCGGGCCCTCGACGGCTCCGAATGCGTGCTCGTTTGCGCTCGATCTGAAGCCGCCGTAAACGAGAATGCAGCTTCGCAATCGGGGCACCTGAACGAATCGATCCATCTACGATAATTCATCGACCGCTTTCTTATGGGTAACGCCGCCGCCAGACCGGGCTCGAGGCGCTAAAAACTTGCGACAGGCGTTGCAGCATAAGCGACTCCGCACCGCGCGGCCGGCCCGACAGCAACCACAAAATCGTCAACGCACTCGCATATACGGCAACCCCGGCCGGGACTGCGATGCCCAGCTGCAACAGCGGCTTCGCGGTCAGCGGGTCGGTATTCAGTTGGCTCAAAAGCAGCGTCACGCCGGCCGCCATCGTCGAGGCGGCGATCAGAGGTCGCCATAGCCCACGCAAGTAAGCGGAAGGCGACAGGGCAAGGGCGCGCGAAATCAACACGCATTCGACCAGCACCGATGCTGTGGTCGCAAAAAATTCGGCGTAAACGACTCCGGCCAGTCCGAGAGTCCGAGACAGCACCAGCAGTAACGGCAGCAGTATCGCGAAGTGAAGCGCTTCCATCAACGCGGTGATCCGAGTCTTGCCTAACGCCAGCCAGGCGGAATAGTGGTTGGACGTCGCGGCGTGCATCGCGCCGGCGAGCGCAAGAACCTGAACCACGATCACTGCATCTTCCCACTTGCTTCCAAGCAGCGTGAGGACCAGCGGATGGGCCACCGCCGCGATTCCGAAGCTCGCGGGAAGCGCGAACACCCAGATCACCCCGAGGATATCGACGAAACTCTGTCGCATCAGCGCCGGATCCGACGTCATCCGCGCAAATCCGGGGAAGACCGCACGGTTGATGGGTGCCATCAAGTCGGTCACCGGAAGCAGCGCGATTTCCGACCCGACGGTATAAAGCCCGAGCGCGGCCGGGCCGAGTTGTCGCCCGACCACGAAATGCGACGATCGCTGGCTTGCGAAGCTCGCCAGTCCAACCACGAAGATCCAAATCGAAAACGTAAAAAGGTCGGCGCGCGCGGCCAGGCTGAAGCGTGGGCGATACGGCTGCATCGCATAGCTAAGGACCAAACCGGCGAGTCGCGCGGCGACTGTGCCGGCGATCAGTGCCCAATAGCTTTTGAACGCCACCGCGAGCGAAATCGTGACGACGAAACCTATGACCTTTTTCCAGGCGCTGAAAGAAAACTCGCGCGAGAAATTCATCTCGCGCCGGAAATTGACCGTGCCGATGTTCTCGAAACTCTGCAAGACGCGGCTCGCCGCAAGCACCAGCATCACCGGAACCAAGCGCGGCTCGTCGTAGAACCACGCGCCCGGATAAGCAAGCGCGGCGATGATGGCCGCGCACAGAAGACCGAACGCCACTTGAAGCGTCCACGCAGTGTCGTAGTGTTCGCGCGTCAAATGCTCTCGCTGAATCAGTGCGAGGTCGAAGCCGAACGTGCTTGCCAGCTCGACGAAAACGATGACCGATATCGCCATCGCGACCAGGCCGAAATCCGCCGGAACCAGCACCCGTGCCAGTACCAGCAGGCTGACCAGCCCAATAGAGCGCTCGGCTGCCCTGGCGAGCAGCATCCACGCGGCACCTTTCGCCATGGCGCTTTTCATTAAACAGGAAGCCTGCTCAGGATCGGCCGACCGGCGTCAATACGATTCCCGCGTGCTCGCGCACGCCGCGCACGCAGTCCCAGAACTGGGTAGCGACGCGTTCGGTCAACGGAGCACGTTCCGGCAACTCGTAGGCCTCGATAGCTCGCACCGGTACCAACTCGGCGAGTGTGCCCGCCAGGCACATCTCATCGGCGATATACAGCTCGGTTCGATCAACCGGGCGGCGTTCGAACGCGATGCCCAACGCCGCGCTCAGCTTGCCGATGATCTCGACTGTGATGCTTTCGAGGCAGCATTCAGACGCCGGCGGGGTGACCAGCGCGCCATCGCGCGCCAGTACGACGCACGAGCCGGAAGCCTCCGCGACACGGCCGTACGGGTTCAGAAGAATCATGTCGGCATATCCCTGCCGGCGCCCCTCGATGCGCGCCAGCCGTCCGATCTGATAATTGGCCGTCGATTTGATGCGCGCCGGAAGGGCGGCATCGCCGGGCCGCTGCCAGGTACTGACTCCGATTTCGATCGGCTCGGGTCTTTTCTGATCGAGCTGATAGCCGGTAATCACGAGGTCGGTCACCGTGCCTTCGCCCCAATGGCCTTCGATGGCGAACAGAGTGGTGCGCAGCCACAGATCCCGATCCTTGACCAGCAGCTTTTTCGCAAGGCTCCCACAGGCGGCACAGAACTCGTCGTACGACATCGAAAACGGTAGATGCAGCAACAGCGCTGAGCGCCGCAATCGGTCAAAGTGCTCGCGCAGCGCGAGCAGCGCGAACTCGCTGCCGTCGTGTCTCCAGTACCCTTTGATACCCTCGAATACGCTCGCTGCGCGCAGCGCAGCTTCGCTTGCGACGTGGATTGTTGCCTCTTCCCACGGCGTAATGCGGCCGTTCATGAAGACGTACGGCGGCCGCTGCAGCTTTGCGCTGGTGACCGACGCGTGACGCGCTGACGACGAAGTCTTGTTCACGGATTCTCTTCTCGGCACGATCAGTCCCAGCACTTCCACGGCGCCTCGCCCCCGTCCCACAGGTCCTCGAGCACCTGCTTGTCGCGCAGCGTGTCCATGTTCTGCCAGAAGCCGTCGTGCCGGTACGCCGCGAGCTGTCCTTCTTCGGCCAGCGCCTGCAGCGGCTCGCGCTCGAACAGGTGTCGTCGCCGTCGATGTAGTCGATGACGCTCGGGCTCGAGCACGAAGAAGCCGCCGTTGATCCAGCCGCCGTCGCCGTTGGGCTTCTCGCGGAAGCCGTTGACGCGGTCTGCTCGGCGCCCATGTCGAGCGCGCCGAAGCGGCCCGGCGGCTGCACGGCGGTCACCGTCGCCAGCTCTGCCGTGGCGCGGTGGAAGTCGATGAGCTCCGTGATGTCGATGTTCGCCGACGCCGTCGCCGTAGGTCAGGCAGAACGTCTCGTCGTCGATATAGCGCGCGACGCGCTTGACGCGCCCGCCGGTCATCGTCGTCGTCGCCGGTGTCGACCAGCGTGACCTTCCACGGCTCGAGCCGTTGCGATGAACGTGCATCGATCGCCGTGCGAGGTCGAACGTGACGTCGGAGTCGTGCAGCACGTAGTCGCGCGAAATATTCGCTTGATCATGTCGCCCTTGTAGCCGCAGCAGATCACGAAGTCGTTCAGGCCGTGGGCCGCGTAGATCTTCATGATGTGCCACAGGATCGGCTGCCGCCGATCTCGACCATCGGCTTCGGGACGCACCGCGCTTTCTTCGCTGATGCGCGTTCCGAAACCGCCGGCGAGAATCACTACTTTCACTTGCACGTCCTCCCTGTCATTCGCAACGATTGTCGCAGCGGATCAACCGCTGCGAATGCGGAAAATTCACATCAGAACAACGTGTAGATGAATGGCGCGATCGCCGAGCCCTGACCGAACACCACCAGAGCGCCGAGCAGCAGCAGGATCACGATGATCGGCGCCAGCCAGAATTTCTTGCGGTCCGCCATAAAGCCCCACAGATCTTTCAGCAGGTCGATCATCAGAACGGCCTCTCCATGCTTTGTGCACTACGTTGCCTCGACGGCTTCCGGTACGACTCGCTTCCACCTTCGCGCAGCACCAACGGATCGGCGATCAGACGCCGGATTGCGCCAACCGGGGTAAATACGAGGTAGAACACCAGCCCGAGAATCAGCTTCGTGTTGAAACGGCCGATCGGCTCGGCGAGCTTCATCCAGCCGTGTTGCACCGGCCGCAGCAGTCGGGGCGTGACAAGCGCCGGAATGACCAACGCGGCGCACACGATGAACGGCCACCAAGGAGTGCCGAACGAAAACAACCACGGCAGAAACAAGCCGAAGATCAGCGCAAATGCTGCGCCGACGACGAACCCGAACTTGCGGAGTTCTTTCGCTTCCTCCACGACGGTCACGCTAGTCAAGCTGGAACTCCTTCTTCCACGAATCGTCGCGTTCCTGCTCAGGCTGCTCGCTTTTGAGCAGTAAATGAAGTTCTCGAGCACCAGCACGTCCATCTCGGTGCGCATGAAGCAGCGATAGGCGTCCTCCGGCGTGCACACGATCGGCTCGCCGCGCACGTTGAACGAGGTGTTGACCAGCACCGGGCAGCCGGTCAGCGCGCTCGAACGCCGTCGAGCAGCGCGTGGTAGCGCGGGTTGGTGTCCGCGTGCACGGTCTGGATGCGCGCCGAATAGTCGACGTGCGTGACCGCCGGGATCGTCGAGCGCGGGACGTTCAGCTTGTCGATGCCGAACAGCGCCTGCTGCTCCGGCGTCATCGGCATGCGCGGCTCTTGCCGCACGCGGCGCCACCAGCAGCATGTAGGGACTGTCCGACGTCGAGCTCGAAGTACTCGGCGACGTCGCTCGCGCAGCACCGACGGCGCGAACGGCCGGAACGACTCGCGGTACTTGATCTTCAGGTTCATCACCGACTGCATCTTCGGGCGAGCGCGGATCGCCGATGATCGAGCGGCGCGCCGAGCGCGCGCGGGCCGAACTCCATGCGCCCCTGAAACCAGCCGACGACCTTCTCGTCGGCGAGCAGCGCCGGCGACTGCTGCGATCAGCTCCGTCGTCGTCGAGCGCGCGATACGGCGCCGACCGCGTCCGAGCAGCCGGCTCGATCTCGTCGTGCGCGAAGCGCGGGCCGAGGTAGGCGCCCTGCATGCGATCGTCGCGCCGTTGGCCGACGCGCGGACTGCCCGAGGATACTGGTGCCACGCGCGAGCGCGGCGCCGAGCGCGCCGCCCGCGTCGCCGGCCGCGGGTTGGATCCAGATCGTTCTCGAACGCGCCCTTCGCGCAGCAGCCGCGCCGTTGGCGACGCAGTTGAGCGCGACGCCGCCGGCCAGGCACAGGTTGTCGCATCGCCGGTCTCGCGATGCACGCGTGCGCGCCGAGCCGCAGCACGACCTCCTCGGTCACCTCCTGGATCGACGCGCGCGAGGTCCATCTCGCGCTGCGTGAGCTTCGATTCCGGCTTCGCGCGGCGGGCCGCCGAACAGCGCGTCGAAGCGCGCCGTTGGTCATCGTCAGGCCGGTGGCAGTAGTTGAAGTACTCCATGTTCAGGCGGAACGTGCCGTCGGGCTTCACGTCGATCAGCTGCTCGTGGATCAGTCGACGTACTTCGGCTCGCCGTACGGCGCGAGCCCCATCAGCTTGTACTCGCCCGAGTTGACCTTGAAGCCGGTGAAGTAGGTGAACGCCGAGTACAGCAGGCCGAGCGAATGCGGGAAGTCGATCTCCCACAGCGGGGTCGATCTTGTTGCCGCGCCCGATGCCACACAGTGGTCGTCGCCCACTCGCCGACGCCGTCCATGCACAGGATCGCCGCCGCATCGAACGGGCGCGGAAAGAACGCAGAGGCCGCGTGCGACTGGTGATGCTCGGTGAACAGCAGCTTCGGCAGCGTTCCGTTCGACGCGTGCTGCGCCGAGCTCGTCGTGCAGCAGCTTCTTCAGGAACAGCTTTTCCTTTAGCCACACCGGCATCGCGGCCAGAAACGAGCGAATGCCGCGCGGCGCGTACGCGAGATAGGTTTCGAGCAGCCGCTCGAACTTTATCAGCGGCTTGTCGTAGAAAGCGACGAGGTCTGCCGATTCGAGCGATGTGCCGGCTTCGCGCAGACAGTAGTCGAGCGCCTTGTGCGGGAAAGCCGGCGTCGTGCTTCTTGCGGGTGAAGCGCTCCTCCTGCGCGGCAGCGACGATCGCGCCGTCGTGCACGACGGCGGCCGCGCTGTCGTGGTAGTAGGCCGAAATGCCGACAATCGTGGTCATCGCGCTATTTTGCTGCTCAACGATGGCGCCAGAAGAGCCGTTCGTCGACCTGGCGGGTCCGTTGCAGGTAGTTGAGCTGCTTTAAACGCGTAAAGGCACGAAAACGGTAGACGTCCGTCGAAAAATCAATGCGCTCGAACAGCGCCTTGAGCTCTTCAGCACCTCGGCGCGCGCGCCAGCGGCACTTGAATCCCGGCAGCCTGTTGGCGACCTTGTCGAACGCCACGCGGTAGCTGCGGTTGTCGCCGGCGCTCGATCCGAAGGTGACCTCGCAGCCGGGAAACACGTCCGCAACGATCTCGGCGATCTCGCGAATTCGGTAGTTCTCCTCCGTTTGCCCGACGTTGAAAACTTCGCCGTTGACCGCATCGTACGGGGGCCCGCAAAGCACAGCGAATCGCCTCGCAGATGTCTTCGACGTGCACCAGCGGACGCCACGGCGTGCCGTCGCTGATCATCGCGATCTGCGCTCGTGTCCACGCGAGCGCGCACAGGTCGTTCAGCACGATGTCGAAGCGCATGCGCGGCGACGGGCCGTACGCGGTGGCGTTGCGCAGGAACACCGGACAGAATTGTTCGTCGGCCATCGCCTGCACATCGCGTTCGACCATGACCTTGCATTTCGCATACACGGTCTGCGGGTTGGTCGGCGACGTTTCGTCGAGGAATTCGCCGGTACCGACGCCGTAGACGCTGCACGATGACGCATAGACAAAGCGCTGCACGCCGGCAGCTTGCGCCATTCTGGCCAGTTCGACCGAGCCTCGATGATTGATCTCGAACGTGACCTCAGGACTGTTCTCGCCGAGCGGATCGTTCGACAGCTCGGCCAGATGCACCACCGCGTCGAAGCCTTCCAGGTCGCTCGGCGTCAGCCGCCGCAAATCGGTCAGCAAAGTGCGCGGCACCACCGGCAATGAATGCGGATCGCTGTAAAGCCAGCCGTCTCGGTAGTATCCCGTGTCGAGACCGACCACCTCGTGACCATCAGCGATAAGGATTGGAGCGAGCCGGCAGCCGATGTAACCCTCGGTGCCGGTGATCAATGTTTTCATGCGATGCATTCTGTCAAAGCCGGCGCCGGCGATGATCCTTTCTGGCGTTCGCTAAAGTACCCTGACTTCGGGAATCGGTACGATGAAGCGCCCGCCCCACTCGTCGATGTAGGCCGCTGCGCGCGAAATTTCATCCTGGAGGTTCCACGGCAGGATTAGTACGTAGTCGGGTCGCTCCGAGCGGATGCTCTCCGGCGACAGGATCGGAATGCGCGTCCCCGGCGTGTACTTGCCCTGCTTGTACGGATTGGCATCGACCGTGAAATCCAGAAAGTCGGTGCGGATGCCGCAGTAGTTGAGCAGCGTGTTGCCCTTGCCCGGCGCGCCATAGCCCGCGATCCTCTTGCCGCGCTGCTTGGCGTCAATCAGGAACGACAACAGCTTGCGCTTCGTGTCCTGCACCTGCAGGTCGAAGCCAAGATAGCGATCGAGCGACAGAAACCCATCCTCAATTTCGCGCTGCCGCAGCTGTTCGACGCGCTCGCCAAACGGCAACGCGGTGTTCTCCGTATGTCGAGCATAGATGCGCAGCGACCCACCGTGGGTCGGCATCTCCTCAACGTCGAACAGCGATAAGCCATGAAACGCAAATACCTTCTCGACCGTTACGAACGAGAAGTAGCTGAAGTGCTCGTGGTAGATCGTGTCGAACTGGTTGCCAGCCATCAATTGCCACAGGTGAGGAAACTCCATCGTGATCACGCCGTGCGGTGCGAGCAACAGCTTCAGTCCGGCGACGAAGTCGTTCAGATCAGGCACGTGGGCGAGCACGTTGTTGCCGATCAGAAGATCGGGCCTGCCGCGCTCGTTGGTGATCCGCTCTGCGGTTGCCCGGCCGAAGAAACACACCGTTGTCGGCACACCCTTCTGGATGGCGGCTTCCGCCACGTTGGCCGCCGGCTCGATCCCCAGCACCGGAACAGCGCGCGCAGCGAAGTGCTGCAGCAGGTAACCGTCGTTGCTGGCGATCTCCATCACGGAGCTGGCGGAGCCAAGCTCGAAGCGATCGATCATCGCTTGCGCGTAGCATCGGGCGTGCTCGACCCACGAGGTCGAATACGACGAGAAATACGCGTACTCGGAAAAAATCTCGGCGGGAGCTACGAACTCCTGCAGCTGCACCAGGAAGCACTCCCCGCACACCAAAGCATGCAACGGGTAAAAAGGCTCGACCTGATGCAGCTGATCGGGCCGGATGTGCGTCTGGCACAGCGGCGACATCCCGAGGTCGACGAATGTGGTCCGCAGAGGCGCCGAGCAGAACCGGCACAGCAAGGTCGTCACTCCACCATCCAATCCGTTTCTTCTCCTATTGCACGAACCGCATTCTATGTTGACGGCCGCGCGGATATAGCCGATCGCGCCGGCTCTTTTCCGTCCATTCCGGGCCGCTTAAGGGCGTTACAACAGCGAGCGCAAAACCGCGGGTTTTCCAGGCCACTACTTTGATGAGCGCAAGAAAGTGAAGGTCGTTTTGTTTTGCGGGGGCCTCGGGAGGCGACTACGCCAGAACGCGGGCACGATTCCGAAGCCGCTGGTCAGCGTAGGTCATCAGCCGATCCTGTGGCATCTGATGCGCTACTACGCGCACCACGGGCACAAAGACTTCATCCTTTGCCTTGGTTACCGCGGCGACCTGATTCGAGAATTTTTTCTCACTTACAACGAATGCATGACCAACGACTTCACTTTGAGTGAGGGCGGGCGCCAGGTGAAGCTTCACGGCAGCAGTATTCAGGACTGGCGCATCACCCTGGTCGATACTGGATTGAACACAACTATCGGAGAACGATTGCTTCGCGTGCGCGACTATCTAGCCGGTGAATCGGTTTTCCTCGCCAACTATTCGGACGGATTATCGGACCTGCCGCTGAATGATCAAATCGCCGACTTCGAGCGCAAGAACGCGATCGCCGGCTTTGCTGCCGTCCATTCACGGCAAACGTTCCATACCGTGCACACGAACGACGAGGGCTACGTAACCGGCATCGGAGCCGCGGGCAACGGCGATTTCATGATCAACGGCGGCTTCTTTGTATTACGGCAGCAGATATTCGATTACATCAACGAGGGTGAAGAACTGGTTGAACAGCCGTTCAGCCGGCTGATCGAGCAGCGTCGGCTGGCTGCCTTTCCCTATCACGGTTTCTGGCAGGCCATGGACACTTTCAAAGACAAGATCGCGTTCGACCGCATGGAGGCCCGCGGAAACTGTCCGTGGGCGGTGTGGAAGTCGCCGACCCAGATGAATGCCCGGGTCAGCCAGTGATCGGGCTGGCGTCTCTACTCGGCAGCAGCAAAGCGCTGCGGGTACTGTGCATCGGCGCTCATTGCGACGATATTGAGATTGGCTGCGGTGCGACGTTGCTGCGGCTGGCGGGCGAACGTCCGCTGGATGTCACGTGGCTGATCCTGTGCTCGACAGCCGGTCGCGCTCTCGAGGCCCGCTCGAGTGCCGCTTCATTTCTGAAGAAAGCGCGCTCGCATAAGGTGAACATCGAGACGTTTCGCGACGGTTACCTGCCGGCGCATTGGGGGCAGGTGAAAGAACGCATCGAATCTCTGACGGCACTTGCGACGTCCGATCTGATCTTTACGCACGACCTGCATGACCGCCATCAGGATCATCGCGTGATTTCGGAACTGACGTGGAACACGTTTCGGGACCACGTGATACTCGAGTACGAGATTCCAAAGTACGAGGGCGGGTTGGGGCAGCCCAATTTGTACGTTCCGGTTTCACGCGCCGTCGCCGAGCGAAAGACGCGCCACGTGCTGCATGCGTACTCGACGCAACGAAGAAAGCGCTGGTTCTCCAGTGAAACTTTTCTGGGCCTGATGCGATTGCGAGGCGTTGAATGCAACGCACCGCATGGCCTGGCCGAAGCGTTTTACGCGCGCAAGCTGGTTATCTGAAAGGAGTTGGCTCCTCGACCAGGGCTCGAACCTGGGACCTGCGGATTAACAGTCCGTCGCTCTACCAACTGAGCTATCGAGGAATCAAGGAGTTAGAGCGGCAATTTTCGTACGTTTTGGAGTTGCGGCCGCTCTTCGGAATTCTACAGCGCTTTGCGCGGGATCTCCGCCAACCGTAGATGCATTCGATGTCGACCTCGGCTGGCCCACCTTGCCTTAGGCCGAAACCCACCCGGAGCATGTAGATTCTCGGTACCATCGCCAGCGTCCCAAAAGCTCCTATTCATGGGACAACGACGGTCGGGGCCATCGGCAAGCGCAGCGACTACGAGGGTTGATCAGTGGCGGGCGCAACTGTTCCAGCTTGAACAAGGTCGCCTATTCGAGATGTCAAAGATGCCGCTTCTTCGGTGCCTGTTCTGCGATCACCGCAATCGGGCGGGTGCAAAGTACTGCGATGACTGTGCATCGCCATTGCACCTACAGCCCTGCAATCAGTGCGGCGGGATCGACAACCGGGCTGCCGAAAACTGTTACAAATGCGGCGCGCAATTCAGCGCGCCTGCAGAACCCAAGCGCGCCCGCGCGCGTGCGGCACCCAAGCGAGCGTCGGAGCGTACGGCACGCAAACCTGCGCCAGCACCTGGGAGACCAGAACCGGCGGCCGCGAACCCCGCACCTGCACCCGCAGCCACGCCGCCGGTACTTGAGGATCAGATTGAGAAGCCCGTCCTGAACCGTCGCGGCTTCACCATCGAGCGCTTCTTTCTGTCCAAGTCCCCCGCGCAGGCGGTTGAAATGTTGCAGCAAGGATCGCGCCGCGAAGTGATAGAACGAGGCGCCGCGGCCGGTGCTGTTCACGAGGCGACGCACCTGAATCCCGATCCGGCGAGTTCCGCCGCCGAACTGCGGCCGAGCGATGAAGCGGTTGTGCCCGACAGTGTTCAGGAGGCTGATCTGGCGCACTCCGCTGTCGAGCCGCAGCCGATGGACAAAACGTTACCGTCGGAGAGGGCCCTGACTACGTCCGGGTCGCGCGGCGCGCGCCCGGTTGCTTTGCTGATCTTGTTGCTCGCGGCGACTGCCGTCGCGGGCTATTACTACTACGATCGCTCAGCACATCAACTCGCGCAGATGCAGAGCCCGGTGCCAAGGGCTTCAAGCACGCCCGACGCTCCGATTTTCGCGGGTGGCACTAAGGAAACGTTGGCGACACAGGGTGACGCTTTGCTTGCGCCAAAGAACGCTGGCTCGCACCTCACAACCGATGCTGAAGAAGTTGATAAGGCGCCACGAGTTGTCGCCAAACCTCGAACAAATTCGGAGTCGATATCCGCCAACCGGCCTCTCGACGGCTCTGCATCAGTAAGTCGCCCCGCTGCGGTTCGTCAGGCTGCTGGCTCTGCATCGAGCGCGCGGCCATCGCCGGTGATCGACGCAGGTGTGAAAAGCCGTAGGGATCCGCCGATATTCAAAGACTGCACGGAGGCCGTCGCAGCGCTTGGGCTCTGCAGTCCGATTAGGCAGTAAGGGGAGAACTAAAGTTCACAGGGCTGTTGTGCCACGGTACGGCCGTGATCGCAGCGGCGGAATACAAAATCGTGACGGCCTCCGCGCGCGGGACTTATATCTGTTCGACGGTTGCGTTACGAGCCGGGTGTGAAACTCGCATTGGTGCAGTCGGACGTCTATCAGGCCTTCCTCGACATGTCCGCTGCGGGAAACGCGGAGGCCGGCGACATGATCCGGCCGCTGCGGGTCATCGGCGCACTCGGCCGTGGTCTCGCAATCGTCGCTACAGCACGGCTGCGATGCCTTTGGCTACGTAGTCGACGTTCCTGTGATTGAGCGCGGCGACGCAAATGCGCCCGGTATGAACCGCGTAAACGCCGAACTCTTTGGTCAGCCGATCGACCTGCTCGGCTGTCAGGCCGCTGTACGAAAACATACCGTTCTGGCGCAGCACGAACGAAAAGTCCTGCTTGGCGCCGAGCGCTTGCAAGCGTTCGACCAACGCGTAACGCATTGACGCGATGCGCTCGCGCATTTGATCGAGCTCCTTCTTCCACGAGTTGCATAACTCCGGCGTGGTCAGCACGGTGGTCACGACCATGCCGCCGTGCGTCGGCGGCGTCGAGTAGTTGGCGCGGATCACGCGCTTCAGCTGGCTCAGCACGCGCGTCGACTCGTCCTTGCTGCAATCGACGATCGTCAGCGCGCCGACTCGTTCGCCGTAAAACGAAAAGCTTTTCGAGAACGAGCTGGCGATCAACACCGGCATGCCCGATCGCGCAAACTCACGAACGATTGCGCCGTCTTCATCGAGGCCCTTGCCGAAGCCCTGATAAGCGATGTCCAGGAACGGCAGCAGCTCGTGCTCACGCAGCAGCGTGAGCACCGCCTGCCATTGATCCGCCGTCAGATCGACACCGGTCGGGTTATGGCAGCACGCGTGCAGCACGACGATCGAGCGCGCCGGCAGGGTTCGCAGGAATGCGAGCATCGCGTCGAACTGCACGCCGCGCGTCGCACGATCGTAGTACGGGTACGTCACGACAGTGAAGCCGGCGCTCTCGAACACGGCGCGATGGTTTTCCCACGTCGGGTCGCTGATCGCGACGGTTGCATCGGGCACCACTTTTTGCAGCAGATCCGCGCCGATCTTCAACGCACCGGTGCCCCCGAGCGATTGCGCGGTTAGCACACGGCCGTCGGCAATCAGCGGTGAGTCTTCCCCGAGCAGTAGCTTCTGAACCGCTGTGTCGTATATCGCGATGCCGTCGATCGGTAGATAGCCGCGCGGTGATGGCGAGGCAGCCAGCAACCGCTCGGCTTCCGAGACGGCGCGCAGCACGGGAATGCGGCCGTCATCGTTCAAGTAGACGCCGACCCCGAGGTTGACCTTTGCAGGGTGCGAGTCGTGGTTGTAAGCATCGGTCAGTCCGAAAATCGGGTCGCGGGGTGCCATTGGAACGCCTGCAAACAGTGAGTTGTTCATCGTGTTTTTATGAGGAATCAAAACGTTAGCGCCGCAAGTTCACAGGTGTCGCAATGCAGCATGGATGCCCTGGCTAACTGCGCCCAAAGGATTGCACAAGTCCGACACACTTGAGATTCATTCTTTAAACTCGATCCAAGTCATTGATCAGTCAGTCTAATCGCACTTGATAATTGAGCCAAGGTATAGGCTTTTGGCGCATCAACTGTTAGGATTCGCGCTTTGCTTTATATACCGCACCGCAAAAACCGTGGTTGTTACTTACCCGAATTCGCCGTTTCAATTGGACCAGCCGTTTGCGCCCGCAGGCGATCAACCGGAGGCGATCGCGCGCCTGAGCGAAGGACTGGCGGACGGGCTTGCATTCCAAACATTGCTCGGTGTCACAGGTTCGGGCAAAACCTACACGATGGCCAACATCATCGCGCAGATCGGGTGCCCCACGTTGGTGCTCGCGCCCAACAAGACGCTGGCAGCGCAACTCTATTCGGAGATGCGCGAATTCTTTCCGAATAACGCGATCGAGTATTTCGTCTCGTATTACGACTACTACCAGCCCGAGGCCTACGTTCCTTCGCGCGATCTCTACATCGAGAAAGACAGCAGCATCAACGAGCATATCGAGCAGATGCGATTGTCGGCCACCAAGTCGCTGCTCGAGCGGCGTGACGTGGTGATCGTGGCGACGGTGTCGGCGATTTACGGCATCGGCGATCCGTCGGACTACCACTCGATGGTGCTGACGCTGCGACATAACGATCGGCTTAGCCAGCGCGACATCATCGTGCGGCTGACGCAGATGCAGTACAAGCGCAGCGACATGGAGTTCACGCGCGGCACGTTCCGGGTACGCGGCGACACGATCGACATCTTCCCGGCCGAGCATGCCGAGCTCGCAGTGAGGGTCGATCTGTACGACGACGAGGTCGATTCGATTCAGCTGTTCGATCCGCTGACCGGGCGTGTGCGGCAGAAGATTCCGCGCTTTACGTTGTATCCGTCATCGCACTATGTGACGCCGCGTCAGAACGTGCTGCGCGCGATCGAAACGATCAAACTCGAATTGAAGGAGCGCATCGAGACGTTCCTGGCGCAAGGCAAGCTGGTCGAGGCGCAGCGGATCGAACAGCGCACGCGTTTCGACATCGAGATGCTGAACGAGCTTGGGTTTTGCCGCGGCATCGAGAACTACACGCGTCATATTTCGGGTGCGATGCCGGGCGAGCCGCCGGCCACGCTGGTCGACTATCTGCCGCCGGACGCTTTGATGGTTATCGACGAGTCGCATGTCACCATCCCGCAACTGGGCGGCATGTACCGTGGCGACCGCGCGCGCAAGGAAACCCTGGTCGACTTTGGTTTCCGGCTGCCCTCGGCGCTTGACAATCGGCCGCTGCGTTTCGACGAGTTCGAACGCAAGATGCGGCGCTCGATTTTCGTGTCTGCGACACCGTCTGCGTACGAGCTCGAGCACTCGTCCCAGGTGGTCGAACAACTGGTGCGCCCGACCGGGTTGGTCGACCCGCAGATTCAGGTGCGCCCGGCGCGGACGCAGGTCGACGACGTGCTTTCAGAGATCAAGGTGCGCACCGATCAAGGTCACCGCGTGCTGATCACGACGCTTACCAAGCGTATGGCGGAGGACCTGACCGAGTTTCTATCCGAGCACGGCATCAAGGTTCGGTATCTACATTCGGACATCGACACGGTCGAGCGGGTGGAGATCATCCGCGACCTGCGCGCCGGCGTGTTCGACGTCGTCGTCGGTATCAACTTGCTACGCGAAGGGCTCGACCTGCCCGAAGTTTCGCTGGTCGCGATTCTCGACGCCGACAAGGAAGGCTTCCTGCGCTCCGAGCGATCGTTAATCCAGACCATCGGCCGCGCAGCGCGCCATCTGGACGGCATGGCAATCATGTATGCCGACAAGGTCACGGATTCGATGCAGCGTGCGATCGACGAAACCGATCGGCGGCGCGAGAAGCAGGCGCTGTTCAACGCGGCGAACGACATCGTTCCGCGCAGCATCGTCAAGGACGTTCGCGAGATGATCGATGGCGTGTACGACGCGACCGAGTCGCGGCACAAGCTGAAAGCCGCTTCGGCCGCGGCCGAATACGAGGTCATGTCGGAAAAGCAGGTTTCCAAAGAGATCAAGCGGCTTGAAAAGCAGATGTTCGAGCACGCCAAGAATTTGGAGTTTGAAAAAGCTGCGCGCGTTCGGGACCAACTGGCGCTGCTTAAAGAGCAGGTATTTGGCTCGGGAGGGTCGACCAACGTGGTCGCTTTGGTGCCCGGGGAGCGGGCGGCGTAGGGCTCCCTTGTGCCGAGCGTGGGGGCCCGATCTTGTAAATGTCGTAGGTGGCGCGAACTTTGCCAAGGCGGATGGGTCTGCTGAAACGAAGGGCGAGGGCACCGCTAAGAAGTTTGGGTTATTAGGGTTAATGAGGGCTATTAGGAGCCGGGGCGGTTGGACCGCCACTTGAAAGGCGAACGGGTATGACAAAAATTCTGTTTGTTTGCATGGGCAATGTCTGCCGCTCACCCATAGCGGAGGGGGTTTTCCGCAAGATGGTGCGCGACGCCGGGCTTGAGGACATCGTGCAGATCGGCTCGGCCGGGACGCATGCGTATCACGTTGGCGAGCCGCCCGACGTGCGAGGTCAGCAGGCGGCGCGCAAGCGTGGCTATGAATTGACCGATCTGCGCGCACGGCAGATCACGCAGTCGGACTTTCACGAGTACGACCTGATCCTTGCCATGGACTGGGAAAACCTGTCGTTGCTGCAGCAGCAGTGCCCCCGCCAGCAGAAGCACAAGCTCCACCTGCTGATGCGGTACGCCGGCGAGTTCGACGCTGCCACGGTTCCCGATCCGTATTACGGTGGGCCTGAGGGCTTCGGAACCGTGCTCGACTACGTCGAGGATGCGTGCCAAGGTCTGCTTGAGGTCGTGCGCAAGCGGGCAACGATGTACGCAGCCGCCTGAATATCGCTTGATTTATGAAACGGCGCCGCTAATCCCGGCGCCTTTTTATTGCGTGAAGCCTACCGAGGTTCTCGATTTCTGGTTCGGAGCGCCGGGCGATCCCGACTTCGGGAAGACGCGGCCGCTGTGGTTCACGAAGTCAGACGCGACCGATCAGCTCTTGCGCGACCGGTTTGGCAGCACCGTCGAGGCGGCACTGAGCGGCGAGCTGGACGCCTGGGCGCAAACTTCGCGCGCCGCGCTGGCTTCCATCCTCGTCCTCGATCAGTTCACGCGCAACGTCTACCGCGACACTCCCCGATCATTCGCCGGCGACGGCCAGGCGTTGAGACTTGCATCAGGTCTCGTTGACCGAAACGACGACCGCTCGCTAGCGCCGGTTGAGCGCTGGTTCGCGTACATGCCGTTCGAGCACTCGGAGTTCCTGAGCGACCAACTGGAATCGGTGCGGTTATTTCAGCAGCTCGCGCACGACGGTTTGCCCGAGCCTCTGCCGTGGGCGATCAAGCACTGCGAAGTCATCGAACGCTTTGGGCGCTTTCCTCATCGCAACTCGATTCTCGGGCGCGAGTCGACGGCCGAGGAAATTGAATTTCTGAAGGAGCAGGGCTCGCGGTTTTAGATCAATCGTCGATTTCGGCCTTTGCTTGCTCAACGTCGAGCTTTTCCATTGCATCCATCGGCTCGCACGCGGCCGCTTCCGCGTATAGCTGCTCCGCCTGCTTCAACGCTTTGTTGCCCTCGAGCATCACCAGCCCGTTGGCGTATTCGATGCGCGCAATCGCCGAGTCGGGATTCAGTCTCAGCGCGGTCTGGTAGTTCTTCATTGCGGCGTCTTTCTTCGCGCCGTAGGTCAACCCGCCGATCATCGCACCGACCTTGTCGATGACCTCGGCGTGGTAAGCCCCCAGCGCGATGTGCGCATCGGCGTGCTTTGGAGCAAGCTTGATCGTGGTTTCAAGCGCCGCCTTGACCTTGCCGCCGATGCCTTGCGCGAGCGCTTTGGCGATCGATATCCCCTGCGCGTAGCGGCCCAGCGCATAAGCCTGCCAGTAGAACGCATTGGCATTTTTGGGTTGTTCGCGCTGCAGCCGCTCCGCTCGTGCGGCGACCTCTTCGAACAGTTCCAGCTTTTTCTTTTCGCTCGACTCCAGATAGTTTGCGTAAATGGCCTGCGCTTTGTTGGCGACGTTGACACCGTCCGCGTCGGCTTTTTCTCCCAGCCCAGCCGCTCTTTGAAAATCCCCCGCATGAAACGCCAACCACGCCTCGATGACCTCGGCGCTCTTCGGGAAAGACTCAGCGTCGCCTTTGTGCAGCCGGTCCCACGACTTTTTCAACGTGGCGGACGTGTATTCGAATTTCTTGTCCGTGTGCGGAAACTTTGCCCACGTCTTCACCATCGTTGTCTCCCTTATTTTCGTTAGTCGACCAGATACTCGCCGGCCAGTTTTTCAAACAGTGCACGTGCGTTGCCGCTCAAGTAAGGCGAAGTCAGCGCCATCGTCTGATAGCAGCCGCGCTGCAGTGCTGCGCCGACCACCGCGGGCTCGTTCGAGCGGCGCGGGTCGAGTACGTAGGAAAACGACAGCCAGTAGGTCGCCACCACGACCATATTCGTGGCCAGCGCTTCGATTTCGCGAGCGTCCGCAGTGAGCTGGCCGGCGCTTTGCAATCCTTCACACAGCCGGTGCGCCACCTGCATCTTTTCGTTCAACAACGCCTTGAATTTGATTTCGAGCGTGCGGTTATTCGCCAGCAGATTGTTCAGGTCGCGATAGAAGAAGCGGTACTTCCAGATCTGCTCGAACAACAGATGCAGAAACAGCCAGGCATCTTCAACGTCGGCTGCACGGCCCGTCGGAACGGCAAGTAACTGATCGATCTCCTTTTCGAACTGCTGAAAGATGCAGTTGATGATGTCATCTTTGTTCTTGAAGTGGTAATACAGATTTCCCGGTGAGATCTTCATCTCCTCAGAGATCAGCGTGGTGTTGACGTTGGGTTCGCCGAAGTCATTGAAAAGGCGCAGGGCGACGTCGAGAATGCGTTCGCGGGTGCGGCGCGGCGGCTTGCGGTCCATGTTTCAAGAATAACGCGGTAGGTTGCAGCTCCGGTAGCAGCAGCGGCTGGCGCAGCTGCGCGCCTACGTCGTCGGGCACTAAAGTGCCAACCACTGCGGTGCTCACAACGATTGACTGTTTGTCACCTCCGTATACGGCGCCCTCAAAAGCTGATTGGCTTCCGTCTGCTCTTTGTATCGTCGAGGCGACTGAGCAGCCCAACAACAGAACCGGGATCAGAGCAGACCTGCATTTCGCGGCGTATTCGTTGCGTAGCTCATCACGATTTCGGGATTGATGGGAGTTCCGTTCGGCTGTTGGCGGGCCGCGCGTTTTTAGCAAGCGGTTCTTTGCAGTCGACAGGCAAGCATTGTCATTGTCAGGACGACTGAGCGATCGGATTCCGCATAACGAACCGGAACAGCCGCCAGTCCTACGCGCCGCGCGCTGGTAGGTAGGCAGCTCGCAACGCTTTCGCAGCGCGGTTCACTCTCCCAACTGCAGGTCGCCGTTGTTAAGCAGTTTGTTCGGCAGGCCGAACAAACTGCTTGCTTTCTTGTTGAGGATAGGCTAGCGCCAGCAAAATACATTAAGTAGCTTGCGGTACGAGCGCCCGAAAGAGTTTGAAAAGGACGAGCAGATCGGCATGAGCGCCGCCAAACCATCCCTGCAGACCTGGGTGCCGCGCGAGACGAAGAAGCGCTTCAACGCACTTGCCACTAGGCGTGGCATGTCCGAATCCAAACTGCTCGCGCTGCTGGTCGACACCGTTCTCGAGCAGAACCCGAAGCCCAAAACACCCGTGGTCGCGGAGGTCGACGCCGACGCCGAGCCCGTGAAATACACGGTGCGTCTACTGGCCCAGGACGGCGCCCAGATCGATGCACGAGCGAAGGGCAGGGAGATGCGTCCAGCAACCTACCTGGCGCTTCTAGTGCGCGCCCACGTGCGCCATAGCCTCGCTAAGCAGTTCGCGCTGACTGGCCACTACGTGAGTTTATGGTCAGTTCTGGGCGAGCAGCGCACCGAGGCGCTTGCGAGCTTTCTCGACGGCTTCGCGGTCGCGCACATTCAGGGTGCGATTGATCCTCATTGCTTCATCGCCTTGCTTCTTCCAGCGCGCAATCAATTCCCTGTTCGGGCGTGGCTTGTCTTCTTCAGTGGATATCTTCTTTGCCTGACTGGCAACGACGCGAATCAACGACTCGAGTAGCACTTCGCCGTCGATGCCGGTTTTCTGACACCAAAATGCGGTGTGCCGGCAAGTACCGCCCGCTTGAAGTATGCATACCGGACTGCGAACGAGAAGCTTAAAAGCGGTTGCGGCCTTAGCGTAGGAATAATCACAACCTAGTTAAGGTTCCGCTCAGTGCGCCACGACGCTTTGCGGAGGATTACTCCTTATCCATGTCGGCTTGCGGCCCATTGCGCACGTGCGAATTTGCCAAAACCGACGCTCAAAGCACGGCCTAAGCCGAGGCTGAAAGTTCGACTTGACGAATGCCTGACTAAAGCTACCCGTCAGAAAGACGCGCGTCCTTGTTCGGGCACGCAAAGTGTCAGTCGCCTTCTGAGAGAGCTTCGTACCACCTCAGAAGCAACCCCTTTTCTTTTCTTTTCTCACGGGCGGAGGCGGCGTTGGCGCTGGACCGCACAAAGAAGCGATCGACTGTTTCGCCGGATTAACACTTGCGGGTGGCAGCGAATATTCCTTCTTTACCTTCGCCACGCACTCGTCGTACTTCTTCTTGTCTGCCTGGTAGTCGGCTAACGCTCCGACTGGGTAGAAGCTGACTAATAGCAAGAGTCTCGCGATTTTCATGTTGCTCTCCGGGAGTCCATATCGTAATCGCGTAGGCATCTAAGCAATAGCGGCCGCGCGTTCTGAGAGAAAAACGCTTGGATGCTGCGAAGCCATCTGGAGTAACACTTCCCGGTTGGCGTTGCGTGAACTGAATGCAGTGCGCCCCTCCGGCCCAGCTACCGACAGTCTGCCATGCAGGGAATGTTAGCCACATCCGGACGTGGATCTGACGTAAAGCCGGCACTGTTGGGCATCTTTACCTTGGGCAGGGTTGCTGCGTCGAGTGTTGTCGATGCATCCACGATATTGTTCAGATGGAGCAAGAATGCAACGACCGCATAAACCTCGTTCGGCGTGAGTGACTTCGGGCGGTCGTATGGCATCGCACGATAGATGTAATCGTATGCCGTACTGGCATAAGGCCAGTAGCTGCCGAGGGTTTTGACGGGCTTGCCCGACTTAAGTGTATTGATACCGCCTACCAGCCGGTCGGCGAGCCCGCCTTCTCCAGTGGCGCCATGGCACGCCGCACACTTCGCGTCGTACACCGGTTTGCCTTCCGCCACGCTGCCCTTACCAGGCGGCAGGCCCTTGCCGTCGGGAAAAACGTCGATAGTCCACGGCGCGATCTGGGCTTCCGTTATCTTGTGGCCGATCTGGTACGTCTGCGCGGCTACACCCGTTGGCAGGCCGAGGAGTGCGAGCGCGAGAAGCGTGGGCTTATGCGAGCACATTGGTCACCTTTCCGTCGGCTGCAATCTGCCAGGGCTGGATTGCGTTGTAGTGATAGCGGTTGGTGGTGCCGCGCACCGCAACGAGTTGGGCGTGCGTCGGCTGGACATAGCCCGTCTCGTCCATCGCGCGGCTCATAAGGACTGTCTGCTCGCCCTTCCACTGCCAGGGAAGCTTGAAACGGGTCAGCGCACGATTCAGTACCGGCTCTTGAAGCTCGGCCTGCCGCCAGCTCTTGCCGCCGTCGGTTGACACGTCCACGCGCTTGATGCGGCCATTCCCAGACCATGCGATGCCGCTGATCTCCAGAAAGCCTTTCATGCGGAGCGGATTCTCCGGCGTCGGATGCGTGATGACCGACTTAGCTTCCATCACGAACGTAAACTGGCGTGCAGTGCCGTCGGGCATCGATTCGGTGTAGGCCGATGTTTCCCACCTCGTCATCGCGGGCTCGCTTGCGACCCTGATGCGACGCAGCCACTTGATGCTCATATTGCCTTCCCAACCGGGAAGGAATAGGCGCAGCGGATATCCGTTCTCTGGCCGTAACGCCTCACTATTCTGTGCGTAGACCAGCATGGCATCTTCCAGGCACTTCGCGATGGGTATGCTGCGATTGAGGCCTACAGCATCAGCGCCTTCGGCGATTATCCAGCGTGCATTCTGCGCAAGTCCCACCGCATCGAGCACAGTCGAAAGCATGACGCCGGTCCATTCACACGACGACAGCAGACCGTGGCTCAATTGAACCGACGGTGGGCGGGCGATCCAGCCTTGGGACGTATTGCCAGAACACTCCAGGAAATGAATGCGCGATACGCATGGGAACCGCACAATATCTTCCATCGTGAATATCAACGGTTGACGAACGAGACCGTGAACCACGAGCCGATGCTGCGCAGGATCGATTTCGGGAACACCTCCATGTGAGCGTTCGAAGACGAGACCGTTCGGCGTAATCGTGCCTCGAAGATTTCCGAGCGGCGTCATGATCGAACCTGAGCCGGGCATCCGGTAATCCTTCCGCCCTCGACGTACCACGTTCTTTTCGAACGAAGACGGCGTGCCGTAATTTCCTTCAGATAGCGGCAGGCCCGGCATCGTGCTCCACGGCGGCACTGTCAGCGGGAAGTCTTGTTGCGCAACTGCCTTGCCTGCACCAGCAAGTCCGCCGAACGTCGCCCCGATCGCAGCGGTACCTCGTAGAAAGAGCCGCCGCGTGCCGTTCGATGCTGTAGCCATAGACGCGCCTCCCTGCATTTTGATATTTCTTGGCGTGCATGCTGCCAGAGGACGCGTGATAAACCTGTCAACTGCTTGACACCTTGCCTGGCTCATCCTCCAGCCGCGCTATCGAGGCTGAACGTAACTCAGAGCGTGGCGCAACTAAGAGCTAGTTCGACTCGGCATTGGGACTTGCATAGGATCGAACATGAGCTACGTAAAGGGACACTAATGCAGTAACCCGAACTGCAGGTCGCGTTCACGTGATCGCGATCTGGCGTTTGCCCAACGCTCGCTGAGCGATTCTCGGGTTGCCGTAAAGCTCGGCGTACACCAGCCGAGGGTTCGACTCGGACCGAGCGGCAGAATCGGGTCGCCGAGTCCTTGCTCTTTCAATCTGCGCACAGCCTGGACGATGCATTCGTCGCCAGCTTCCGGCAGCACGATGCGCGCGGAGTCGGCGGCGGGCGCGTTGGAACAGATTTTTGAACAACATTGGCCTAAACCGTCGGGCGAAATGGATACGGACCGGGGTACTGACCAATAGTCGCAGTATGGGTGACCACGCCGATACCCTGCTTCCACGCATGAAGCTGAAAACCCGGCGGCTCGAGCACGAACGTCGGCATCTGATCGGACAGATTCAGCGTCGTCTGATGCGCGGTGCTGGGGCAGATTGAAGCGATCGTGCCAGCGAAGCGGAACGTTGTGGAGCGATGAATGTGGCCGCACAGAACACGCTCGATCTGCGGGTTGCGCGCAACGATTCGCTCGAGCGCTTCGCCGCCTTTGAAGCCGAATCGCGATGTCGACCCGATCATCGTTGAAAACGGCGGGTGATGCATAACCAGCAGCGTGGGGGCGTCGGGTTTCGCCGTGAGCATCTGCTGCAGCCAGTCGAGACGCTCGACACACAACCGACCGCTGCTCTCGCCCGGCATCACCGTGTCCAGCGCCACGATGCGCACCGGCCAATCGTCGATGACGTACTGGATGAAAGGTGACGACTGACGCAAATAGTCGTGATCCGGAAATGCGCTTCGCATGACCGCGCGGTCGTCGCGGTTGCCGGCGACCAGGTAGACCGGCATTGGCAGCGGAGCCAGCAGCCGACGGGCGTGCGCGTATTCGTCCGATCTTCCGCCGTCGACCACGTCGCCGGTTACGATCACTACATCCGGCCGCTGCGGCAACCGCAGGATCGTGTCGACGCACTGCTTGAGCAACGCGGCGCAGTCGACGACGCGCCGCGTCAGCTCGCCTGGCATCCGAATGTGCAGGTCGGTGATCTGGCACGCGAGCATTGAGTCCTTCACTACGCGGCATTGTCGCAGTGCCTGGCACTCCGGCGCATTCAATCGATCTATGGGCGCATAGCGAGATTCACCGGTTTGCGGCCGACGCAATGGCTACGCGCTGCAACGTCACATTCGTCGATCATCAGGGCCGCTTGAACGCGATGGCGATCCTGACTTCACTAAAATGAGGTGACCTATGAGCGAGTAAGTACCGATCACCAAGGTGCCTGACTGGCTTACGCGCTTTTATACGACGCGTCAGCTGGTGCCGATGACGCAAAGCGGTTCGCGGGTTATAAAATAGTCTGAAGCCGTTGCAGAACGAAGCCCCATACAAGACGCCAAAGACGCCGTAGAGGTTGTACGGAAGCTCCACGCTCAGCCTGATAGCGATTCAGCAAGCTTCGTAGAATCGATCAGAATGATCGAACGCGTCTCCAGCCGCACGAGGCCTCGCTTGCGAAGCTGGCCAAGAGTGATGTTCGCGTACTGTCGTGAGACGCCGGACATCGAGGCGAGATCCTCGTGCGTGAGCTTTAGATCGATCCGCACTCCATTCGGTGACGGAACACCAAATCGATCGGCCAACGCAAGCAGAACCTCGGCTATCCGCTGAGACCCCGACTCGGTTTGCAGAATCACGGCCAAGCGCGAGACCCATCGCAAACGAAGCGACACCGCGTGAACGACTGTGTGCGCAAGTTCGGGAAAGCGCTCGACCAGCGCAGCGAAGCGGTCAAATGCGAGCGTGTAGAGCACGCAAGGTTCGAGGCAGTGCACTGTCATCTGGCGCGTCGTGCGCGAGCCGAGATCGCCCGCGCCGACGATGTCACCGGCGCACCAGAACCCCGTCGTGCCCACTTTGCCGCTCGGACTCTGGTACATCGACATCGCGTTACCCTTGACAACGAACCCGACGTACTCGGCCGGGTCGCCTTGCGTCCAGACAGTCTGACCTCTGCGGAACGTGCGCCGATCACATTGCTCAACGACGGCGGCTCGATATTCGGGCGGAATAGCCGCAAGGACGTCGAGATGTCCGGTTGAGTTCTGACCGTCGTTAGGTGCACGCATGGATAAGCGACCGCTAGCGGAAGTTTATAGTCATCGCACCGCATTCTGCGAATCGACGAGGGGTGGATGGTCGTAACCGATGCGCTGCTCGCGTTCGGCTGGTGCGTAGTGGCGGGCTTTCTGATGTCGATGGGCGGCGGCGGCGGCGGCATTCTGGCCGGTGTTGGACACATATCAATTCTCGGCGTGACCGACGCCAACACAATCAAGGTCATGAACCAAATTCTCGAGCTCTCCAGTCGACTGGTGTCGCTCCCGGTTTATTACCGGCAGCGGCGAATAGCGTGGAGCGTTGCACTGGCCTACGGCATCGGTGCGCCGATCGGGGCGATCTGCGGCGCGTGGCTGTCGAAGTCCTATCTCAACAGCATCACCGCGTACCGATGGGCGTTCGGCGTCCTCGTCGCATTGGTCGCCGCACGCGTTCTATACGAAGGCTGGGCCGAGGCGCTTCTGCAGCACGCCGGTCATCGGCGTGCACGTGAAGCATCCGAGCGTGTCGGCAAACGCGTGCGTACCGGCGGATTCGCCAGCCTGGGTCCCGACGATGTTCCGCGCACGGTGAGATGGAGTCGGACGCGAATCTGCGTAATGTTCGGCGGCGAAACGTTTGAATTCAATCCGTGGACGGCCATCACGGGCGGCTTCTGTATTTCGTTGGTAGGATCGCTGTTCGGTGTCGGTGGTGGCTTTCTAGCGACGCCATTTCTAGCAAGCGCTCTTCTTTTACCGATGTTCATCGTGGTCGGAACCAGCCTTAGTGTATTGATGATTCCACTTGCGATCAGTGTTATGACGTATCTCGCGCTGGACGCGCACGTCGACTGGGATCTGATGTCCGCCGAAGTTCCCGGCGTATTGATCGGATCACTGATCGGACCCAAGCTCAACCAGCACTTCAACGAAAAAGCTCTGAAGACCTTCGTCGCGGCGGTTCTGTTCGCGACCGGGCTGTACTACATATTTACCTGATCCAATAGGCAAGCAGCCCATTAGCGAACTAATCCTTCAAGTAGACCGTTTCTCCAACCACCTCTACCGGATACATCTGCAAAGACTTTTCAGCCAAGCCCTGTGGCGAACCGCCATCGACCAGGTTCCATTGCCAGAGATGTTCGAGACAAGTCAGGCTCTCGCCGTCGAAAATGCCCTCGCACAGTGGGAATTGCTCGTGCGGGCATACTGCTTCGCAGGCAAAGAAGCGCTGCCCTCCGTTGAGGACGCAAAGGCTCCTGCCGCCCGCGTCGAACTGCTTGATGCCATTCTCGGGCACGTCGGAGACCTTGCAGATCGCGATCAAGTTCGATGCTTTCATTCTTTCAATCTCCATGATGCCCCCCCCCGCTACCAAAGGCGCGTCATATTTTTGACAGATCTGCGTAGATTGCGAAGAGAAGTGTCAAATCCTTGACTGAGCGAGCATGCCGAGGTGGATAGAATTTTGTTATCGCCCCACGTCGCGGAGAGAGCCGGCGGTCGCGGTACCCTCGCCTTCGCTTCCCTCACCAATCCCATAGGAGCTAAAAGAACATGGCCAACGTGCAAGCACTGCGCAAAGAAAGCCCTGAAGACCGTTATCAGGCAGTCGAAGACGCGTATAGGTCCACAAATAAGAAACTCGGCAAGGAATACTTCGTGGTCGATTGTGACCGGCACATAATCGAGCCGCCCGAAGCCTTCTCGATGTTCCTCGATCCGGAGTTTGCCAAGATGGCGCCGAAGGCCACGACCGACAACGCGGGGGCCCCGCGGCTGATGATCGAAGGGCGGCTGTACCAGAAGCCAGCAGGCTGGGGCGCAGGCCGGCCGGAAGGTTGCGGCGATCAGCGCCCGCGCGGCGAAGGCATGGCTTACGAGCGAGCTCACAAGCATGCCTTCGAGAATCGCAACATCGACATGGATTTCAGCGGCATCGACGTCGCCGTATGGATTCCAACGCTCGGGCTCTTCGTTCCCGACATCCAGAACTGGGAACTTCAATATGCGGTTTGTCGCGCGCTCAATGACTGGACAGCGAAGATCTGGGCGACGGGCAAGCGCCATTTGTGGTGCGTGACGATTCCCCAAGGCAAGCCAGAGTGGGCTGTGGCCGAGATCAAGCGGTGCAAGCAACTCGGCGCCACGTGCGTATGGATGCGACCGAACGTGATGAACGGCGTTCGCTGGTGGGACGAGTCGTGGGATCCGGTCTGGAAGACGATGACGGACCTGGGCATGGCCCTCGTGTTCCACGAGGCCACGGGAACTTATAACGCAACGTACAGCACCGACTACAAGTTCGACAGGTATTGGGTCGCGCACGCGGTCTCGCATCCCTTGGAGATGGCTGCCGCGGTGGCGGGGATTATCGGCATGGGAGTTTTGCATCGGCACCCGAGGCTGCAGGTGCTGTTCTGCGAAGCGGGCGCCAGCTGGGTACCTTACATGCTGTTTCGACTGGACAGCCACGTCAGCGCCCGACCCAAGCATGAGCTCGTGCCGCTGACGATGCTGCCGTCCGAGTATTTCAAGCGTCAATGCGTCATCGCCTCCTTCGAGCCGGAAGAGGCGCTGCTGACGGAAACCGTCGCATGGCTGGATGGAAAGAACATGGCGTGCACCAGTGACTATCCGCACTGGGACTCGAGTGGCGTGTCGGGTGTGGTCCGGTACATGGAGCGCTTCAAGGACATCAGCCAAGAAGCAAAGATGGAGTTCTTCTCGCGTGCAGCCATCGACGCGCTGGGCCTGACGGCGTGAGTGGAACGTCAACGACCAAAAAGGCAGGGTATCGCCGACATGTCTTCGTGTGCCTGAACGAGCGCGAGCCGGACAACCCGAAGGGCTGTTGCAAGCATCGAGGCGCTGACGCGGTCTTCGCCACGCTGAAAGCAGGCGCGGCAAAAGCAGGCTTGGGCGAGGACGTGCGCATCAACCGTGCCGGCTGCATGGAGCATTGCAAGTTCGGCCCGAGCGTCGTGGTGTATCCCGAAGCCATCTGGTATCGGGTGCCGACGGTGGCGGATGCCGAAGAAATCCTCCGCGAGCATGTGATCGGCGGCAAGGTCGTTGAGCGGCTGTTGATGGACAACGCCGAGGTGGCCTGACGACTGCGTTGGGTCGCCACTAAGCGTGGCCGGCGCCTGCTCGATCACTCCTATCAGGTAGCGTGTCCCTCGATTTCGACGAGGAAGTCACGTTCGCGGATAAGCGCCGTGACGCTGCGTCCGTCCGCGAGCTTCATGTCATCGGCGACGGAACGTGCCAGCAGCGCAAAGAGATCCCCGTTGTTAGTGGCCACAGTGAGCTCGGTAGTCACCGTGCCGGGGCGAAGATCCGTGATCGTGCCCGCGATACGATTGCGAACGTTGATCGCATTGCCCTTCTGCAGCAGCATGTCACCCTCGCGCACACATGCGGTCACGCGACTCCCGACGTCCAGGCCCATTTCCTCGGCTGCGGTACGGGCAATGACAGCGATGAAGTGACGGCCGCCGCCGACGTCCAGCTTGATTTCAACAGTCACACCGCCCTTTTTTATGTCGACGATACTGGCGGAAAACCGGTTGCGCGTGCTGACCATGCCGCTACCCGTCATCAGCATCACGTCGATCTCGCGGAACAGCACACCAACTCGGTCTCCAGCCACGAGCTCGAGCCTTTCGACCGCAGAGCTAGTAATCACCAGCGTGGTCTCTCCGAGATCAGTTTTCACCCGGACGTTGGTCGTGGCCTTACCCTTCTTGAGCTCGATCACCTCCCCGTCTAGGCGGTTGCAGGCGCTGATAGCCATCTGAACGTTCCTCCAAGCGATAACGCTAAGCTTCGGACAACCCCTCGACTATCAAGTAGTAGACACATTTGCCATCCGCGCTCCGCTTGCACAATCGCATACCGTTGTGCAAATCAGAACACGGAATGCGGACTTGAAGATCGGGCGATGCAAGTAACCAGGCCGGATTGCTTGAGCTGGTAGACCGCATGACGCCGGACCGCCGCGCGACGGGCTCGATAACAGGCTCCCCGTACGAAAGCGAAAAAACACCGGCATCAGCATTCTCGCGAACATACGACCGCGTATCGAGACGATGCGGTTGGTTGAGGCGAATCGGCTCACCAGCGCATCACTGCCGAGTGAAAATGCCAAGCAGTGCCAGCTTACAGCGGATCGGCGGTCGGATGTGGCGAACGTGCCATGCACGAGAGGTTGCAGATAGAGGCCGCTCTCGTTCCTCATGCATAAGTGTCACTTCTTGACGTCGGCGCCCCCTTCCTTGAGAAATGCAACCGCGTCGTCGTAATTTTTCTGCACGAACTTCATGCTGTCGGCCGAGTTCATCTTCGGGATGCACGTATAGGTCTCGGAGCAAAATTTCTTCCACTCTGCCGTATCCGTCAGCTTCGCAAGCCCGGCAGTGAGCGTTTCGAGGCGGTCCTTCGGAACATTCGGCGCAGTGACGAACGCACGCCAATTCGGCAAGTCGATATGTTGATCGAATTCGCCGGAGGCCGGTATATCAGGAAATTCCGGATGACGCTTCTCGCCAAATACCAGGAGCGGCCGCATCTGCTTTGCTGCGAGGAACTGCGTGACGTCGCCCGGCTCCTCGAACAGCACGTCGGTGTGCTTGCCCAGTATTGAGGCATAGCGCTCAGCCGGCTTCGCATAGGGAGCATTGACCATCGCGAAGCCTTTCTTCGTTAGAAACTTCACCGCAAAATCGTCGAGCGTTCCGAAGCCTGCCGTTGCGACCTTGAGTTTGCCCGGATTGGCCTTCGCGGCGTCGAGCAATTGCTGGTAGTTCTTGATCGGACTGTCGATAACCACGAACAGCATTGACGGTGAGGCTTGAACGACGCCGAGATACGCAAAATCGTTGACCTTCAGTTGCCCCATTCCGGCAGCCCATGAAGAAATCGATATTCCGGTGATCACGCCCACGGTATAGCCATCAGGTTGCGCGCTTGCCACTTTTGCCAGGCCCGTATTACCCGATGCACCGACGATGTTCGCTACTGGAACCGCCACGCCAAGAATGCGCTCCAACAACTGTGCTGAGATGCGACCAAGCTGATCAGCGCCTCCCCCGGGGCCGAAGTTGACGGTCATTTCGATCGGTCTCGATGGAAACTTCTCTTGTGCGCCGACCACACCGCTCCACGTAAATGCGGCCGCCACTCCGGCAATGAACATCATCCTGTACATAGCGAACCTCCTTTGCAATCGATTGACGAGCAAGCCATCGGACAACGAAATCAGGGCTGCGTCAAACTGCTGCTCTCTTGCGGCGGCGCAAGAACTGACTTGGACCGTCTCGGCAACAGCGACCAAACGACGAATAGCAACGCGATTGAAATGATGACGGCGCTTATCGGACGCTCGAAGAAGATGGTGGGTGTCCCGTAGTTCGCAAGCGACGTCATGAAGTAGCCTTCGGCAAGCGGCCCGAGGATCAAACCGAGGACCAGCGGCGCCGTCGGAAAGTCGAAGCGATGCATTAGGTAGCCGATGATGCCAAAGCCGACGCACACGACCACGTCGGCCATGTTGTTGCGCACTGCAAATGCGCCAACGAGGCTGAGCATCAAAATAAACGCATAGAGGATCGTCGGATTGGTTTTCATCACCAAGCCGAAACCGCGTGCGACTGCCATCGACACGATGATCATGAAGACGTTTGCGAGCAGGAAGCTCGCAAAGATCGTATAGAGCATTTCCGGTTGCTTAGTGAACAACAACGGTCCCGGTTGGACGCTGTGCAACGTGAGCGCGGCAAGCATGATCGCTGACCCTGCGCTGCTAGGAATTCCCAGCGTGAGCATCGGAATCAGCGCGGTGCCGGTCGTCGCATTTTTCGACGCTTCTGGTGCGGCAAGCCCATCTGCAATACCGGTGCCGAACTGGGCGCCGCGGCGGTTGACTTGCTTCTCGATTCCGTAGGCGACTAGCGCGCCGATGGCCGCGCCACCGCCTGGGATCGTACCGATGGTGCAGCCGATACCGGTGCCGCGTGAGATTGAGCCGCGAAGCTTCCAAATGTCCCGCAGGGAGAGCAGCCCCATTCGCGCGGAATCCTTGACCCGCAAGTCGAGCTGGGTCCGCACACTGCATGCTTCAAGCACCTCTCCGATCGCGAAAATGCCAATCATCACGACGACGAAGTCGATGCCGTTCTCGAGCATCGGCACGCCGAAAGTGAGACGCTGAACGCCATATAGCGGATCTGCGCCTACCGAGCCCAGCGCGATGCCGGTGAATAGCGAGATGAGCCCCATCAGCAATTTGCCCTTGCAGATAGCGAGCACGCTGACGAGGCCGAGAAGCGTGGCGGCGAAAAATTCCGGCTGATCGAAGGTAAGAGCAAAGCGCGCGAATGGAGGCGCTGCGAACGTCAGGATGAGCGCGCTCGCCAATCCACCAATCGCGGATGCAGTGATCGCGACACTCAGTGCATACACTGAACCCTGCTTCTTCGACAGTGGATAGCCGTCCCAGCAACTCGGCACAGAGTCAGGATCGCCGGGAATATTGAGCAGGATCGAGCATATCGAACCACCAAAGACGCCACCGACGTAAATGCCGCCAAGAAAGGCCATTGCGACCAGCGGTGACATCAAGTACGTGAAGGGAAGCGACAACGCCATGGCGTTGACGAACGAAATCCCCGGCAGCGCACCGGCTACCACGCCGATAAACAACCCCAGCAAGAGCACGCCAAGCTGCATCGGCTGCAGCGCAGCCGCGATGCCGCCAAATACGCTGGCTAAGGCCTCCATGACAGCCTAGTAAATCCCGAGCGCTCTGTAGAGTGCAATTGTCGCGCTGCCGAATACGCCGATGCCACGCTCGAGCGGTAGCGTCGTAAGTTTGACGAACACGTAGAGCAGCACGATGGTGCCGATGATGGCGATGCTCGCTACAACGGATGGTTTTCGCACGCTGCCGAACGGGAGCCAGACCAGAAAAAACGCTACGGTCGCCAGCGCGAAGCCGATTATCGGTATCGCGACGACGTACGAGATCAGCAACCCAATTCCGACCGCAGCCCTGCGGTTATCAAATTGTTGATCAGCGGAAGGCGTCGCGGCGCTGTCTGCTCGCTGCGCATGGACGTATAGAAGCACATTGCGCACGACCAGGAGCGCGCCGCAAAACGCGATGCCGAGCAGCATCGTGCGCGGCCACGCGGCCGGATCGACAACGCCGCCTGCGGCCGGATTCGCACCGCCAGACGACACGACGAACCATGTGGCAAGTACGAGCCCGATGAGTAGCGTCAGAAACGAGTAAGCGATTCTGAGCCGAATGACGGCTTTCTCATTCACTGCTGTCTCCCAACCCGTCCAGTCAGGATAGCCGAGTTAGGCGATCGATTTTGTCAACAAGATGACACTATCGAGGGAGGGATACAGCGAGCTTATGCGTCGATCTGAAAGTTCATTCGCGCACAGGCGCTGTCAGGTGCAAAGTAGAGTCACGGCGGCACTCACGTCAGTAGTCGATTGCCGCATCGATCTTAATGGAGTCGAATCAATGGAGCGCACCTACAGGCCACTCCCATCGCACGCGATGGCTCCGAAGACTAGCTATCAGCAACCCGTGTTGCCGCCGTCGCCGCACGTCGACCTCGAGGACCCCGCGGCCGACGTGATGACCGACTTTGGTCGCGTGCGGGCGATCACGGTTCCGGCAACAGTCTCGATGGATTATGCATCGGAGCGAATGCGCGTGAACAGGGTGCATTTGCTGCTCGTTACAGACCAGCGCAACACCATCGTTGGATTGATCACGTCGACTGACATCGACGGCGAGCGTCCCCTAGTGCATATGCGCCAATTCGCAATGCGCCGGGAAGAGCTTTCAGTCGCTGACATCATGACGCCCAGTGAACAAATCGAGGTGATCGAGATGGCAGACGTGATTCGGCTCCAACAGCGCCTCGAAAGCAGATCTGCTGGCGCCGTCCAGTTCAGGCCAGCCCTCGCTCTCGAGGACGATAAGGCGTTCAGGCTCTGCGGGAGCGGGCGGTATCGGCGGACCGCAAAGGCCGGAGTGTCCCGGGTCACCCCCAGCGCGACACGCTATTTCAATCGCAACCTGCCACATATCTTCAATGCAACCAGCGTGGACACCGGTCGTACTCATGCTTGTCATCTGGCGTTCGCCGCGGTTGATAGCGCCTTGTGTTCGCTTGAGCGCGACATTGCCACAGTAGCCGGCCGGCCGGACAATGGAGCCACTGACTTGCGTGCCGAGAGCAGCCGGTACCATGCGTGCAGCCACGGCTGCGGCAGAACCAGAGGACGAACCCCCGGGCGTGCGCTTCGGGTCCCACGGGTTCGTCGTCGGACCTGGGTGGGCGCCGCCAAGTTCCGTCGTGACCGACTTGCCGAGCACCACGGCGCCTGCCTGTCGTAGTGCCCACACCGCAGCATTGTCGCGTTTCGGAAAATTACCGAGAAAAGCTTCGCAGCCCATCTGCGTCGGCATGTCTTTCGTTTCAAGCAAGTCCTTAATGGCGATCGGCAGACCGTCGATTGCCCGACAGCGGACGTCCCGATTTCCAGCGCGCGGTGCTGGCGTCCGCGGCTGCACGCGCGCCCGTCTCGTTTACAACGACGAAGGCACGTACCACTGGCTCGCGCGCCGCGATGGTTTCAAGGCAGCGCTCCAGATACTCGCGAGGAGTGTCGGAACCGTCGCGGGAAGCGTGGCGTGACCTGGTGGAACGTCAGCGCTTTGTCTTCACGGGGGTCGTAGGCAGAGCTGAGTTCATTGTCCATGCTTGCAATATCCCTTTGACCACCTATAC
>CAVVAI010000014.1:0-42267 GCA_963746085.1 uncultured beta proteobacterium | reverse complement strand
GTGCGTTCGACCGACCCGCCGGTCGAGATCATTCTGGTCAACGCCAAGAGCGAGACCGCGCCCGGCAAGGTTGAAGCGCTGGCCCAAAACAATCTTGATGGCGGTGGCGCTAACAAGCGCGGGCCGGCGGACTTCTCCACTGCCCAACAGCTTTGAAATGCGGGATGGCGATTTACTCGAATCGGCGCGCAAGAACGTGCAGCAGCTTGAAGAAGAGCAAAAGAAACTGCTGGCGACCCTGCGTGAGTCACTGCAGCTGCGGCCCGCGCCGGTGCGCGACACGACCGCCGACCCGCTGCAAAATGGCAGTGCGGAGGACGAAACGAGCGAGCAACTGGCGCGCGCCCAGGCTGAAAATAGCCAAGCAGATTTCGGATTATCAGAAACGCCCGCGTAAGCACCACTTCATGCCGAGTGCATCCGAGTACCGTTATGCGCGCCAGCATTACGTCGAAGCTGGCGCGCGCGCGTGGAAAAAATTGGCAATGAGAATTTATCAAACGATGCGCGCGGACGGTTCTACGGCGCCCTGCGCATGGACCGTGGCGCTTCGCAAGGAGCGGTTCGGTGGCCGACGCGATGATTGATCAATCATCGGGCTCGCAGAGTCTCGACCGTGCGGCACGCCGAATCGTGCAAATGGCCGGGCCATACCCTCCTTCTCCGCCGGAGATTGCACACGACACGGATATCCTCGAAATTACGCGTACCTGGATATTCACCAACGATCAGTTAGCCACCCGTAGCGCGAAGCCCTGAATCGACTAAATGACCGCCGTCGACAAGTACGGAGTTGTCGGTAACCCGATCGCGCACAGCCGTTCGCCGGAGATTCATCAGCGATTTGCGCAGCAGGCGAAGCAACATCTCACGTACGAGCGCATCGAAGCTCCGCTCGACGGCTTCGAAGATAAAGCGCTGACGTTGCGCGAAGCCGGCTACGGCGGTCTTAACGTGACTCTGCCGTTCAAGATCGACGCTGCGAAGCTGGCTGACGATCTGACGCCGCGCGCACGGGTTGCAGGCGCTGTCAATACGCTGAAGTTCGACGGCGACACGATCGTCGGCGACAACACTGATGGCATCGGCTTTGTGCTGGATTTGCGCGAGCGCCTGAAATTTTCATTTTCCGATTGTTCGGTGTTGGTGCTTGGGTCGGGTGGCGCAGTCCGCGGACTGTTAGGATCAATGCTCGATGAAAGTCCGCGCTGGCTGGCAGTCGCCAATCGCTCGCACAAGCGCGCCGAAGAGCTAGCCGAGGAATTCGGCGTCGAGGCCATTCACTTTGACGAGATTCCCGCGGAGCACTCGATCTGATTATCAACGTAGACCGCCGGCCTGGATCACCAAGCTCCGGCCATCGACCCGGATACGTTCAACGATTGCACGCTGGCCTACGATTTGGCGTACGCGGCCGAGCCGACGCCGTTCATGCAACTGGCAAAGTCGGGCGGTGCGAAGCAGGCCGTTGACGGCCTCGGCATGCTGATCGAGCAGGCTGCCGAATCATTTCTGCTGTGGCGCGGCGTACGGCCGGACACCAGCACGGTGTACCGTGAACTGCGAGAATTGTTGAAGCGTCAGTCAGCCGAGCACGTCATCGCAAGATAACGATGCGGGTCGCGTTGCGGTGGATGCTGAGCGGCGCGCTGCTCGCGCTCACGGTCCTGCTGTCGATTCAGCTGTGGTACTTCGGCTGGGTCGTATGGTGGAAGTGGAACAATCCCGGCGAAACCTCGTTCATGACTCGGGAATTGGTCTCGTTGCGCGAGAAGAAACCCAACGCCGAGCTCAAGCACCGCTGGATCGACTACGAGCGCATATCGAATCAGCTGAAGCGCGCCGTCATCGCCTCCGAGGATGCGAACTTCACCGAACACGAAGGCGTCGATTGGCAAGCCATAGAGAAGGCGTACAAGGAGAATGTACGAAAGGGCAAGACCGCGCGCGGCGGCTCGACGATCACGCAGCAGCTGGCGAAAAATCTTTTCCTGTCTTCTGAACGAAGCTACTGGCGTAAAGCGCAGGAGCTCGTCATCACGTACATGATCGAGGCGCTATGGGACAAGCGCCGGATTCTTGAGGTGTATTTGAACGTAGTGGAGTGGGGCGACGGGGTATTCGGCGCCGAAGCGGCAGCGCGACAGTACTTCGGCATTGGCGCGGCTCAATTGAATGCCGAACAATCGGCGCGACTGGCAGCATATCTGCCTAACCCGAAGCGCTACGGCCGCGTCCGGTCCGGCCCTATCTCGATCGCAGGACGGCAGCCATTCAACGCTTCATGCTCGACGCGCCGGTCCCGTGATCGGCTGAGTTTGCCGCCTACAATCCGTGCGCCGCGGGACGGCACACTTGCGGGCACGCACGATCGATATGAACGAACAACAACTCGAACGCGACGCGCGGGACGCTGCGCAGGCACACGATCCGGAAGCGGCGCAGCGCGCGCTCGCGCGCGTTGAGTTGCTGCTGGAAAAGCAACACCGCGTCGAAGCGCTCGTGCAACGCGAGCAAACGCCGGGCGAAGAAAAGAAGGCCCTGGTCGAACAGCTCGTGCAGCGGCAGCACTTGAACGAGCTGAAGGCGATTCTCGATCGTCTGCATCCGGCCGACATCGCCTACATCCTGGAGGCACTTCCGCTCGCGGACCGGCTCACGGTGTGGGACGGCGTCAAGGCGGATCGCGATGGCGAGATCCTGATCGAGGTCAGCGACGCGGTGCGCGAGACGCTGATCGCGTCGATGAACCGCGAAGAGCTAGTTGACGCCGTCGAGAGCCTCGAAACCGATGAGATCGCCGCCATTGCCGATGACCTTCCGGCCGACGTCGTCGACGAAGTGCAGCAGGGGCTTACGAGCGAAGAGCGCGCGCAGCTGCGCGCGTCGATGTCGTATCCCGACGATTCGGTCGGGGCGTTGATGGACTTCGAGATGATTTCGATTCGCGAGGACGTGACGCTCGAGGTCGTGTTGCGTTATTTGCGGCGCTTCGACGCGTTGCCGAACCACACCGATCAGGTTTTTGTCGTTGATCGGCACGACGTGCTGAAGGGTGGGTTGCCACTCGACCGTTTGCTGCTGAACGAGCCCGACGTCGAAGTCGCGTCGGTAATGAACACCGATTTGATGACGCTGTCACCGCTCGACGAAACCAGCGAAGCGGCGCAGGCGTTCGAGCGCTACGACCTGGTCTCGGCGCCGGTCGTCGATGAAGCCGGCAGGCTCGTGGGCAGGCTGACGGTCGACGAAGTGGTCGACGTCATCCGCGAGGAGGGCGAGGACGCAGCGCTGGCGCAAGCCGGCCTGCGTGAAGACGAAGATTTGTTTGCATCGGTGTGGAACTCGGCACGCAATCGTTGGCTCTGGCTGGCTGTGAACCTCGGCACCGCGTTTTTCGCATCGCGCGTGATCGGCGCGTTCGAAACGACGATCGAGCGGGTTGTCGCACTCGCCACCCTGATGACGATCGTGATGGGGATCGCGGGCAATTCCGGCAATCAGACGATGACGTTGATGATCCGGTCGCTGGCGCTGGGACATGTGACCGGCGGCAATACGAGGCGGCTAATACTCAAAGAGTTGGTGATTGCCGGGTTAAATGGGCTGGTGTGGGGCAGCATCGCCGGACTCGTTGCGTGGTGGATTTACCTGGACAGCCCGCACGGCTGGCTGATCGGCTTGACACTCCTGCTGGCGATGGTGCTGAACATGTTGATCGCGGCTTTGGTGGGCACGTTCGTCCCGCTGGTGCTTGAACGCGCCGGCCGCGATCCGGCGCTCGGATCGTCGGTGCTGCTGACGTTCACGACCGACAGCATGGGAGTGTTCATATTTCTTGGTCTCGCGACGTTGTTTTTTTTGTAACGTTGGCCGGCCTACCTTCGGGGCTGCCGTGCGTCGGCCTGCGGAACAAAGGCACGTAAAGACCAACGTTATTTGACGCGCTTGACCGTGAATTCTTCCTGAATCGTGTCCTTGTAAACACTCGCGGGCGATGAGCTCGCGATGAACCGCCGTGCGATCTCCTCGCCGACGGCGGTGTGTTGAATGATCGATCCGTTATCGAACTCGATTTCAAGCACGCGGTTATTGCGGTCGTAACCCGCGGACTTGATGCCTCCGCGGCGGATCGGCTTCCGTTCCATCGCTAAATCCCCAATTCGCCCCACATCGCATCTACCCGCGCCTTGACCGCGGGGTCCATCGCGATCGGACGACCCCACTCACGCTGCGTTTCGCCCGGCCATTTGTTGGTGGCGTCGATGCCCATTTTGCCGCCGAGTCCGGCCACCGGCGACGCAAAGTCTAGATAGTCAATCGGTGTGTTGTCGACCAGCAGCGTGTCGCGCACCGGATCGACGCGTGTGGTGATCGCCCAGATCACTTCCTTCCAGTCGCGTACGTTGATGTCGTCATCGGTCACGACGACGAACTTGGTGTACATGAACTGGCGCAGGAAACTCCATACGCCGAACATCACGCGCTTCGCATGACCGGGATACTGCTTGCGCATCGATACGATCGCCATCCGATAGCTGCATCCTTCGGGCGGCAGATAAAAGTCCGCGATTTCGGGAAACGTGCGTCGCAACAGCGGAACGAACACTTCGTTAAGCGCGACGCCGAGAACCGCCGGCTCGTCCGGCGGCTTGCCGGTGTAGGTGGAGTGATAAATCGGATCGCGCCGCATTGTGATGCGGTCGATCGTGAAAACCGGGAAACCATTCGCGTTCGTTGTAATAGCCGGTGTGGTCGCCGAAGGGCCCTTCGAGCGCCATTTCGTACCCGCTCGCGTTCCCGGCATCGGGCTGGATATGGCCTTCAAGCACGATCTCTGCAGAGGCCGGAACAGCTAGCGCGCTCCGATGCACTTCGTAACCTCCGTTTTCGCCCCGCGTAGCAGACCGGCAAACTGAAATTCGGAGAGGCTATCGGGTACCGGCGTAACAGCTCCGAGCATCGTCGCCGGGTCCGCGCCCAGCGCGACCGCGATGGGAAATGCCTGGCCAGGAAAGGCGAGCGCATGGTCGCGAAAGTCAAGCGCTCCGCCTCGGTGAGCCAGCCAGCGCATGATCACCTTGTTGCGGTTAGCATCTGTTGCCGGTAGATACCGAGGTTTTGCCGCTTTTTATGAGGACCGCGAGTGATTACCAATCCCCAGTTAATCAGCGGCGCCGCATCCTCGGGCCAGCAGGTCTGCATCTGGAAACCGGCCAAGATCGACATCATTCCCCTCCCAGACGATGGTTTGGCACGGAGCGCTCCGCACCTCGCGGGGTGCCATGTCCCACAGCGCACTTTTCAGCTGGGCCACCTTGCCAAGCGCGTCGCGCAGACCGGCGGGGGGTTCCGGTTCTTTCAGCGCCGCCAGCAATTCGCCGACGTCGCGCAGCGCACCGACGTCCGCCGCGCCCATCGCCAACGCCACGCGCTGGACGGTGCCGAATAAGTTGCCGAGCACCGGCATCGTCGACCCGGTGGCGCGTTCGAATAGCAGCGCCGGGCCGCCGGCGCGCAGCGTCCGGTCGCAGATTTCGGTCATTTCCAGCCGGGGCGATACCTGTGCTGCGATCCGTTTTAAGTGGCCCGCTCGTTCGAGCTGCGCCAGGAAGTCGCGGAGGTCGGCATATTTCATACGTTCGGGGCCATGTAACGACGAACGGCAGGAGGATAAGTGAGCGCCAACATCAGCCACTCATCTCTGTATAACTCTTTGATTCTTCAGTCATTTGTTTATTCCATCGCGCGAGCCGATGCCGTTTGGCAGCAGATGTAGAAATTTACTGAACATTTATAGGCAATACCGGCTTGACCCCTATCCCTCGCCCCCTAGAATCTGCCAACCGTTTGGCCGTACCTCTACCGTGTGCGCCGCAACATTGCAGCCCAAGAGTGGTCAGATTGAAGGCCGAACCGGTGGGCCTCGGCATTGCTTCGGGAAAGGGGCAACGCTCCAAAAATACCGCGCTCAGCTGGAGTGGGCGGCAAGGGAAGTTTGAAAGACTGGTGAAACAGCAAGACGATCCGGGCAACGTTCCAACCTGTAGTTCGCGGCTCGAACACTCGACGCCGCTCGGAATTGGGAGTGACGAGTTGGCTAACGCTTCGAATTATGCGCTGCACAAGTTCAAGGTCATCGGGCCGGTGTGCGCTTGCGCGGTCGCTACGTTTGCGCGCGACATCGCGCATGGCGCACTGTCGACCAGCAAGCTGCTGGTGATGGTCGTCGGCTGTACGGCCTTGCTTGCGACGGGTGTGTTAGTTAGCAGCGAGGAGGCCCGCTCACTGGTCGAAGCGCGGCTTTCGCCGCTCCCCGAGGCGACCGCGATACGCGAAAGCTCGGCGGACACCGGCACATCCGGCGAGAGTGCGCGTCCTTCCGATGATCCACAGCAGAAGCGCATCGCCCAGTACCTCGCTCGCCGTTATCGTGTAGCCGACGGAGCAGTGCGGTTGCTGGTGGCTACCGCGCATCAAATTGGTAGGGAAAAAAATCTGGACCCGCTGCTTATTCTGGCGGTGGTAGCGATCGAATCCAGCCTGAATCCGTTCGCTGAGAGCGCGATGGGCGCTCAGGGCCTGATGCAGGTGATGACCCGGGTGCACGCGCAGCGTTTTGAACCGCATGGCGGCGAGACCGCGGCGCTCGATCCCATCACGAACATGAAAGTAGGTTCGTCAATACTGCACGAATTGATCTCGCGCGGCGGCTCGGTCGAACGCGGTTTGCAGCTGTATGTCGGCGCCGGGAACATGCCCGACGATGGTGGCTACGGAGTGCGCGTATTGAGTGAGCGAGGCCGGTTACAGATGGCCGCGGCGGGAAAGGTCGATGCTGCTCTGTCTGCTGCAATTCGCGCCGCCGCGCCGCCGCCAGTTCCAGAGGCAAAGCCCGTGGTGCTTCCGGTCAATGCAGATCTGGGCGTTGGGCGCGAAGCTACGGGCCTGCCGTCGCCGGACTCGACCGGTGAGACGCACCATCTTCCTGCGGCGCAGGAAAGCTCGGTATAGACGCTCTCGCAGCTGGCAAGGTAGTCTGAAGTAGCAGGCGCGCGCCGCCGCGCATGCGGCGGGGATAATCAGGGCTTGTCCCGTTGCCGGTCACGTTCCGCTGCTATGTCGACTGCCGATCAAGAACAACAAAAGCGAGATCTAAAGAACGCAGCTCTCGAATATCACGAGAAGCCGACTCCTGGAAAAATTTCCGTAACGCCCACCAAGCAATTGGTGAATCAGCGCGATCTTGCGCTTGCGTACACGCCTGGCGTCGCAGCTGCCTGCGAAGCGATTCATACGGATCCCTCGGCCGCGTTTCGCTATACCGCTCGCGGGAATCTGGTCGGCGTGGTGACCAACGGCACTGCAGTGCTGGGGCTGGGCGCAATTGGCCCGCTCGCCGCCAAGCCCGTGATGGAAGGCAAGGCGGTTCTGTTCAAGAAATTTGCCGGCATCGATGTGTTCGACATCGAAGTCAATGAGCTCGATCCAGACAAGCTGATCGAGATCATCGCAGCGCTCGAGCCCACATTCGGCGGTATCAACCTGGAAGACATCAAGGCGCCGGAGTGTTTTTACATCGAGCGCGAATTACGCGGGCGGATGAACATTCCGGTGTTTCACGACGATCAGCATGGCACCGCGATCATCGTCGGCGCGGCCGTGCTAAATGGCCTAAGCGTCGTCGGCAAGGACATCAAGCAGGTCAAGCTGGTGACCAGCGGCGCCGGTGCCGCTGCGCTCGCGTGTTTGCAACTGCTGCTCGAGCTTGGCTTGCCGCGCGAAAACATCTGGGTCACCGACATTGAAGGCGTCGTCTATCAAGGCCGCAAGGCGTTGATGGACGAAGACAAAGCCCGTTTCGCGCAGGCCACGCCTATGCGCACGCTGGCGGAGGTCATCGATAGCGCCGACGTTTTCGTGGGGTTATCGGCCGGCGGCGTTCTGAAGCCCGAGATGGTGAAGAAAATGGCAGCACGCCCGCTGATTTTGGCGCTTGCCAATCCAACGCCCGAGATCATGCCGGAGCAGGTCAAAGCGGTGCGCAGTGACGCGATCATCGCCACCGGCCGCTCCGACTACGTCAACCAGGTGAACAACGTCTTGTGCTTTCCGTTCATCTTTCGCGGTGCACTCGACGTCGGTGCGACCACGATCACGACGGCGATGGAAACAGCGGCGGTGCGCGCGCTGGCCGGCCTGGCGCGAGAGGAACAGAGCGACATCGTGGCTTCCGCGTACGGCGTAGCCGACGTCAGCTTCGGTCCCGAGTATCTGATTCCGAAGCCGTTCGATCCGCGGCTGATTACGCGCATCGCGCCGGCGGTGGCGCAGGCTGCGATGGCGAGCGGTGTCGCCACGCGGCCGATCGACGACATCCAGGCGTATCGCGATCAGCTGCAGCAGTTCGTCTACCACTCGGGCACGTTCATGAAGCCGATCTTCGCGATCGCCAAGAACGCGCACGCCGGCAGTGGCAAATCGCGCATCGTGTTTGCCGAAGGAGAAGAAGAAAGGGTTCTGCGCGCGGTTCAGGTTGTGATCGACGAAAAATTGGCGAAGCCGATTTTGATCGGTCGGCCCGCGGTCATCGCCAAGCGACTTGAGCGCTTCGGCCTGCGCATGCGTCCCGACGTGGACTTCGATCTCGTCAATCCCGAGTTCGACAACCGATACCGAGACTACTGGGAAACGTATCACCGGCTTGCCGCGCGCAAAGGGGTGACGCAGCAGTACGCGAAAATAGAAATGCGCCGCCGACTCACGCTGATCGGCGCGATGATGATGCACAAAGGAGAAGCCGACGGCATGCTGTGCGGAACCTTCGGCACGCACGGGCCGCATTTGACGTACATCGATCAGGTGCTCGGCCGGCGCGCCGGCGCTAACGTCTACGCCGCGATGAACATCGTGATGGTTCCAGGGCGACAATTGGCGCTGGTCGACACGATGGTCAACCTCGATCCAAACGCCGACCAGATCGCCGAAATCACGGTGTTGGCCGCCGAGCAGCTAAAGCGGCTTGGAATTGCCCCGCGCGTCGCGCTGGTTTCGCACTCCAACTTCGGTTCGAGCGATGCACCGTCGGCGGTCAAAATGCGTAGCGCGCTATCGCTGATTCGTCAGCTGGCGCCGGAGCTCGAAGTCGATGGTGAAATGCATGCTGACGGCGCGGTCGACGACGCGATCCGCAAATCGATCATGCCGTTTTCGGCACTCACCGGCGACGCCAATCTGCTGGTGTGCCCTACGCTCGATGCCGCCAATATCTCGTACAACTTGTTGAAGGCGACTGCTGGCAACAACATCGCAATCGGGCCTATGCTGCTCGGCGTTGCGAAACCAGCGAACATCCTGACACCCGCGGCGACGGTGCGGCGCATCGTCAACATGACCGCGTTGACAGTGCTGGAAGCGAATTCCGTACGGCAGCCCGAGTTGCTTTAGCGACCTTCAGCAACTTCACACTCGGACGCACGAGCGAGCGCCCCGGATGGAAAGCTAGCGAAAGTCTCCTGCGGCCGCCTGCAGCGTTGCAAGCGCGGCGAGGCTTGCAGTTTCCGTTCGTAGGGTTCGCGGTCCGAGGCGGTGGGCACGATAGTCGAGTTCGCGGGCGAGTTTGAGTTCATCGTTATCGAATCCGCCCTCGGGGCCTACTGCGAGCGCTAATCGCCGACTGCTAAGTTCGGCTTCAGATAGAGGAACTGCAGCATTCGGCTCGAGCAACACGCCCGTCGATCCCTCACTTCGTCCCGAACGCAGGGCATCGGCAAGAGTCGAAGCCGCCCCGACTCGCGGGATGCGATTGCGCCCGCATTGCGCACAGGCGGCAACGATCAGCTCCCGCAGCCGCTCGAGCCGCTTGTCAAGCCGATCGCCCGTAACGCGCACCACCGAGCGCTGCGCCGGCGCCAGCACGATCGAGTGCACGCCGAGCTCGACCGATTTTTCGATCATCCAGTCGAGCTTGTCGGTGGAGATCCACGCCTGCACCAGCGTGACGGTGAGGGGCGATTCGCGTTCGACGGGGTCGAATGTTTCAATCTCAGCGATGACACGCGAGCCGTTGATCGCCAGCTGTGCAGAGAATTCGCCGCCTTTACCGTTGAACAGAGCAATGGCATCACCGTCGCGCAGCCGCAGGACACGCAGTGCGTGATGCGCGGTACGAGAAGGCAACTCCATCAGCGTGCCCAGTGCGAGCGGCGCGTCAATGAAGAAACGCGCCACTCGCATGTTGTAAGCAGCGGATAGGGCTAGGCAGCTTGCAAGTGCGCGATACGGGGCATCTCAGCGGGTGCAGCTTTCGGCTGCACTTGCTCCTGCACAAACAGCGGCAGCGCAAACAAGGCGGAGTGCACTGCAGGATGGTAGTAACGCAGCCCGCCGATATTCCGCTCAGCTATCCGCTGTTCGATGGTATCGGTCGCCGTAGTGCGTGGATCGGTCGCGTCGCTCGCTACCGCGAGACACCAAAGTGAGCCGTATAGCGGCACGTACAGTGACATCGGCGCCACATGGCGAAACACTTTGTGCAGATTGGCTGCGTTCTTGCCCACTGTCTCCGCCTGATACACCGGCGAACCCAGGTGCAGCGTCAGCATGCCTCCCGGCCGCAGGATGCGCTGGCACATGCGGAAAAACTGCTCCGAGTACAAATGAAACGCCGGGGTATCCGGATCGGTCAGGTCGAGCACGATCATGTCGAACCGCTCGGGCGTGGACTTCACGAACTCGAATCCGTCGCCGATCTTCACTTCGAGCCGAGGATCGTCGAATGCGCCGTTGTGGATCGAACCGAGCCACTTCTTCGAGATGTCGATCACGACAGGATCCAGCTCGGCCATCACGATTCGCTTCACGCTCGGATGCTTGAGCAGTTCTTCCGACGAGCCCCCGTCGCCGCCGCCGATCACCAATATAGATTCGGGATTCGGGTGCGACAGCGCAGCCGGGTGCGTCATGCATTCGTGATAGAAAAACTCATCGGCTTCCGAAGTCATCATGCGGCCGTCGAGCCGAAACAGTTTGCCGAACTGTTGCGTGTCAAACACCTCGACTTTTTGATACGGCGACTGGATTTGTGCCAACGTTTTCGTGGCCGTCGTGCCGTAGCCGGAATGAGCATTCAGCCAGTCGAAAATCAGCTCGCCTTGCTCGGGCTGGACCTGCGCGTCCGCTGATTCGCCCACCGTGCCGGAGGCCACATCACCGCGCGTAATGCGATTGACCACCTGGCTCTTGGGCCGGAAAGCAAGCATTAGGGCGGCAAAAAGCTGCTCCGCCCTGCCCGTGTTGTCGTCGGTAAAGTTGCAGACGTAAACGTCGAGCGTGACGCCGTTGCGCTCGGGCCATGTGTGAATGGCCAGGTGCGATTCAGCGAGCAGAAGCGTTCCCGTAATACCCCCGGCTTCGCCGTTCCACTCAGGAAATCGATGCCACGCCTGATCAACGATCGTCAGCTTTGAATCGTTGGTCGAGTCACGACACGTCTTGGAAAGTGTTTCGAGATCCGTCAAAAGCGCTGCACTACAACTGCAGTCGAACAGATCGCCAGTCAGGTGAAGGCCATTCATCTTCGTCCCCCAGCAGGTCCGCCCTAATCGACCTGAAGCGCGACTTGCGTCGCAACCCCACGATACGGGACTCGCGCGCTGTGGCGCGGCGTGCGAGTCATGCAGCACAAGAACTTCTTGCGCTGCCCTGCTGGCTCTGACGGGAGTGCTGCCTAACCTAACGGCTCGTTGCCTTCGCTCGTTCGCAATGAAAACCCTGCGCTCACTTGCGTAACGAACATCTGGCGCCCGTTGCTTCCTTTTGGTTCCGGATCGAATTTGGAAAAGCGGCGAATCATATATGAAATCACCACGGATTTATCAGCAAACGCAGTGTTTTTCCCTCACGCCGCGCTTGCACTGACACTCCTAAATGGAGATGTGAACTTCCTTTGCAAGCGCCGCGCCTGCCGCTCAATTCGCCGCGTCGCTTTGCTACCATCGTGCGCTTTGCAGCCGCAGCCGAAATGAACGACCGGTTTGTGAATAACGTCAGCGCGCCACCTGCGTTGTCCGACCTGCCGGTAGCGCTGATGGCCAACGCGATCCGAGCGTTGGCGATGGACGCGGTTCAGCAAGCCAATTCCGGCCATCCGGGAATGCCGATGGGCATGGCGGAGATTGCGGTTGCGCTGTGGGGCCGGCATCTATCGCACAACCCGGCCAATCCGCACTGGGCCAATCGCGACCGCTTTGTGCTTTCCAATGGTCACGGCTCGATGCTGCAGTACGCGCTGCTGCATTTGAGCGGCTACGACCTGCCGTTGCAGGAGCTGAAAAACTTCCGGCAGTTGCATAGCCGCACACCGGGGCATCCGGAGCGCGGTCTGACGCCCGGGATCGAAACCACCACCGGGCCGCTCGGGCAGGGATTCGCCAATGCCGTCGGCATGGCGCTCGCGGAAAAACTGCTAGCGGCAGAATTCAACCGCCCGGCATTCGACATCGTCGATCACTGGACGTACGTCCTGATGGGCGACGGCTGCATGATGGAAGGCATCTCGCACGAAGCCGCCTCGCTCGCCGGCACCTGGCAGCTGAACAAGCTGATCGCGATCTACGACGACAACGGAATCTCGATCGACGGCGAAGTCAAACCCTGGTTTACCGACGATACGGTGATGCGGTTCGAGGCTTACGGCTGGAACGTGATCGGCCCGATTGATGGTCACGACGTCGGCGGCGGTCGATCGTTCGATCGTCGCCGCCAAAAAACAGTCGGCAAAGCCGACGTTGATCGTTGCCAAGACAATCATCGGCAAGGGTTCGCCCGGGCGGGCGGGTACCGAAAAGGCGCATGGCGAGGCGTTAGGCGAAGCTGAGGTCAAGGCAACGCGTGCTGCACTGGGTTGGCCATACCAGCCGTTTACCTTGCCGGACGATGTATACGCGGCCTGGGACGCGAAGCGCGCCGGTGCCGCTCGCGAGGGCGATTGGAAACAGAGGTTCGATGCATACGCCGAGCGGTACCCGCAAGAGGCGGGCGAGTTCGAGCGGCGCACCAAGAGCGAGTTGCCTGCGGCCTACTTTGCTGCGCGCGACGACGCGATCGCCGCCGCATCACAGAAAAGCGAGTCCGTCGCGACCCGCAAGGCGTCGCAGCTGGCGCTCGAAGCGCTGGCACCCGCGCTGCCAGAAATCATCGGCGGCTCGGCCGATCTGACCGGCAGCAACTTGACCAAGTGGAGCAAGGCCGGCGCGCTTCGCCCCGACGCGCTCGAAGGCCGTCACATCAACTACGGGGTGCGCGAGTTCGGCATGTGCGCGATCTCGAACGGCATTGCGGCGCACGGTGGATTCGTGCCATTTGCCGGCACATTCTTGACATTCTCCGACTACGCGCGCAATGCGCTGCGCATGGCCGCGCTGATGAAGCTGCGGGTCATCTACGTCTTTACGCACGATTCGATCGGCCTCGGAGAAGACGGACCAACGCACCAGGCGGTCGAACATGCGGCGACGCTTCGTCTGATACCGAATATGGATGTTTGGCGACCGGCCGACACGGTCGAGTCGCTGGTGGCGTGGGCGGCTGCGATCGAACGCATGGACGGCCCGACCAGTTTGCTGTTCTCGCGCCAGTCGCTGCCGTTCATCGCGCGCGAAGTTGATGCTGCTGCAGTTGGACGCGGCGCGTACGTCATCAGCGAGGCGGCGGGCGGTATGGGCAAAGCGCGCGCGGTGCTGATTGCGACCGGCTCCGAAGTCGCCCTGGCCGCGCAGGCGCAGAAGGCGCTCGCCGAGCAGGGCGTCGCGGTGCGAGTCGTGTCGATGCCGTCGACGACGGTGTTCGACCGGCAGGACGCCAAGTACAAATCGGACGTGCTGCCCGAAGGCGTGCCGCGCATCGCAATCGAGGCGGGCGTTACCGACTTCTGGTGGAAGTACGTGCGAGCGAGCGGCGCCGTTATCGGCATCGATCGCTTCGGCGAGTCGGCGCCCGCAAAGGACGTGTTCGAGTATTTCGGCTTCACGGTCGGACAACGTGCGTGGCCGACCGTTAAGACAATGATCGCATAAGGGCGCTGCAGTAATGACAGATCAAGGTGGCAATCAACGGGTACGGCCGCATCGGCCGCAACATCCTGCGCGCTCACTACGAAAGCGATGAGAAACACGACCTTGAAATCGTGGCGATCAATGATCTGGGCGACCCGAAAACCAACGTTCACCTGACCAAGTACGACACCGCGCACGGCCCGTTTCCCGGCACCGCGGTCGGCGGAAGGCGATTCGATGGTTGTCAATGGCGACCGCATTCGCGTATTGGCGCAGCGCAATCCGGCCGAGCTGCCGTGGCGCGACCTCGGGGTCGATGTCGTGCTCGAATGCACCGGATTTTTCACAACGAAGGAAAAAGCGTCGGCGCATCTGGCAGGCGGCGCAAAGAAAGTGATCATCTCGGCGCCCGGCGGAAAAGATGTCGACGCGACGATCGTTTATGGCGTCAACGAGCGGACGCTTGAAAGCCGCACACACGGTGATATCGAACGCATCGTGCACGACCAACTGCCTGGCGCCGCTGGTCAAGCCGCTGCACGAGAAGATCGGCGTCGTCAGCGGGCTGATGACGACCATCCACTCGTACACCAATGATCAGGTGCTGACCGACGTCTATCACGAAGACTTGCGCCGCGCGCGCGCCGCCGCCCACAACATGATCCCGACCAAAACCGGCGCCGCAGCGGCACTCGGCCTGGTGATGCCCGAATTGATCGGCAAGCTCGACGGCTATTCGATTCGCGTGCCGACGATCAATGTGTCGATCGTCGATCTGACGTTTATTGCGGCGCGAGATACATCGGTCGACGAAGTCAACGCGATCATGCAGGCGGCCGCCGACGGCGAGTTGAAAGGAATACTCGGCGTGAACACCGCGCCACTGGTGTCCAGCGATTTCAACCATGACTCGCGTTCGTCCATCTTCGACGCGACGCTGACCAAGGTCGTCGGCCGCCTGGTCAAAGTTTCGAGCTGGTACGACAACGAGTGGGGCTTTTCAAACCGCATGCTGGACACGGCGGTTGCGTTGATGAGCGCCCGATAACCGCCCGGCGGATAGCTTATTTCGTCACCAGGCCGCCTCGCGGTACGCCTTTTGGCTGACAGGCGCGTTGGTCGGAATGTCGGTACCGTTGCGTAGGCGCTTTTGCCGCCTCCGCGTTACTTGCCAAAACTGAAGTCCGCGCAATGCACATCGCTCGAGCGTCTGTTGCCGTCTGTAGTGTTGTCTGCTGTGGCGCTTGCCGCCTGCTCGGCACCTGCTTCCATGACTCCTCCGGATGCTCCGGTCGTCGCTGCGATCATCGTCAAACCCCGCGTTGCGACCAGCGAATCGTCGGCCGTGCTGAAGCCAATTCGAACGACGCTTGGGCCAAACGGCGGGCGTTAGGTATGTGCGGCCGATGGCCGGCGATGCGCACGTCGTTCATCTGACCGCGCCCGCGCAGCGCAGCGACGTTCCGCAATTGATCGAGCGCCTGAAAGCTTCAGGCGCTTTTCAGTACGTCGAGCTCGATTCGATGATGAAGACTCAATAACAATACTTGCGCAGTCCGTTGAAAGGAAAGTCCGTGAACCGTCAACTGCTGGTCTGACCGGCGCTTTTGTTGCCAGCGTCGCCGTCGCCTTGCCTTCGTCGACCGCGAATTCGACGAAGATCACTGCCAAGCAGGCGGCGCTGAAAGGAATACCCGCTACGAGCTAGGCAGCGCGCGAGCAGATGGTGTCGCGGCTGATCGTCAAGTTGCGCACTCCATCGGCGAGCGAGCTGGTGCAACCGATGTCGGCATCGCGCGTGCAGGCGTTGTCGGCGACGGCGGGTGTTGGCATGAAGTCGCTGCGGGCGATGGCGGGCAACGCTTCGCTGCTGGCTCTGGATACTGCCGCTCCCGTTGTCCGAGGCGACGTGCGGTCGCCGCGCGCCTGCGCTCGACTCCGTGGTCGAGTATGCCGAGCCGGACATCATGTTCAAGAGAGTCGCGACGCCGAACGACACTCGCTTTCAATCGATTGTCAGTGGAATTTGTTCGCGCCGAGCTCGACCTACACGGGCGCGCTTATCTGGCGGCGGCACAAAGTCCGCGCCAGCTACCGGTGGCGCGAATCTGCCGCTCGCTTGGGATGTGACTACTGGCCACAGCAGCGTCGTGTTGGCGGTGATTGACACTGGCATCGTCAATCATCAGGACTTGAATGGCGCCGGCATCGCACCGTTCAGCGAAACCTATGTTCCGAACGGCCGCTTCCTCGCCGGCTACGACTTCATTTCCGAAAATGTCGGCGCCGGAACGCATTGCCGGCGAACTTCGTTGCGAATGACGGCGACGGGCGCGATCGCGGATCCATCCGATCCGGGCGACTGGGTCACGACGCAGAAGAAACGATTATCGCGATCCTTTGCGATGACGGACAAGCAGGACCAGCAGAACAGCAGCTGGCACGGCAGCTCATATGGCGGGCGTCGCGGCCGCGATGACGAATAATGCGCATGGGCATTGCCGGCGTTGGCTGGAATGTTCGCATTCTTCCGGTTCGCGCGCTGGGAAATGCGGCGGTTCGTTGTCCGACATCGCCGAGGCGATTCGCTGGGCGGCGGGACTTCCGGTGCCCGGGTGCCGACCAATACGACACCGCGCAGGTTATCAACCTGAGTTTGGGCGGCGGCGCCAGCTTGCCGCGCGACACCTGCAAAGTGCGGTTGATGCAGCGATCGCAGCGGGAGTCGGTCGTGGTCGCAGCTACCGGCAATGATGGCGCACATCGGTCCCTCAGCGCCGGCGAATTGCAATGGCGTGATTGCTGTCACCGCGCACACGATCAATGGCGAGAACGCCGACTACGCCAATATCGGCGCCGCGATGGGCGTGGGCCCACAGCCGACGATCAGCTCCCCGGGCGGCGGAACGCCCGACCTTGCTGGGCGCGGTGGGCCAACTGACGATCCGAATTGGTTTGGCTACTACATCTGGTCGACGATTCTGTTCGGCAACACGACGCCGGCAGTGCGGCGATAGCTCGAAGGCACCGCGTCAGGGCCGGCTTACGGAGGTTTTACCGGCACCAGTGCGGCGACTCCGCAAGTGGCAGCGGTTGCTGCACTGATCAAATCGATGATCCCGAGCGCGACGCCCGCGGCAGATTCGCGCACTTCATCAGTCAACAACGTCCGGCCGCATCCGGCCGGCGGTGCTGTGCGCTCACCGGTGGCCGCATTCGCTGGCCAGTGCGGAGCCGGGCTTGCTCGACGCCAATCTGCTGTGCGCGCTGCAGCGCTCATTGCGCCGCCGGTCATTCTTGCGCAACCGCAGAATGCGCCGCGGTCGAAGGCCAGACCGCCACATTCTCCGTCGATGCAACTGGTGCGGCGCTCTCGTACCAGTGGCGCCGCAATGGCATTCCGATCGCCGGTGCTACGTTCAGCCTCGTATACGACGCCGGCGTTGACGATTGCAGCCGATAACGGGACGACCTACTCGGTCGTCATCACCAACTGCTCCTGGCACGGCCACCAGTTCGGCCGCGACGCTTTCAGTTACGGCGCCGCCGCCTCCACCGCCCGGCGGGTGCACCACCGCCGACCGGCGGTGGTGGTGGCGGCGGTTCGCTGCCGTTCTGGCAACTGCTACTGCTCGGCGCTCTGTCGCTGGCTGCGCGCGTTCGCATTAGCAATCGCGCAAAGTAACTTCGCTTCATCAGCGGTAAGCGCCTATCCGGCGCGCTTGCCGCGTGCATGCGTCAGCGCTTCGGCAGTCGTCTAAAAAAGAGACGCGCGGTACGCCTTTTGGCTGACCGCCGCGTGAGTCTCTGCGACGACGTCTTCACGTAAGCTCGTTTCACTTGTTGCGTGTCAGTTCAACGCCCTTGTGATCTCTGAGCACGCGCTCGCACGACCATGGATTGCGGTGCTAATCGAGCGATTGCGAGTTTCGGGCGCATTCAATATCTGACACTTGCGATGGCTGGAACTTTGCGAGAGGAACTACCGTGTTGCGTCAAAGAATCGGTTTAAGTGCAGTGGGATTGAGCGCCATCGCTGCTATCGCGAGCGTTGCATTGCCGGCGGCGCTTGCGCAATCGAGCGTGAGACTCACCGCCAAGCAAGCGGCGCTACTAGGTCTGCCGGCTCCTGCACAAGCGGCGAGTGAGGAAATGGTCGGTGCGCTGATCGTCAAAATGCGCGCAACTGGATCGCAGCTGGCACAGGCTCAGGGCGGCGCGTACGTGCGATCGCTGTCGAATATGGCCGGTGTTGGCGTTAAGGCGGTGCGTCCGATCAGTGACAGCGCTGCGCATGTCGCGCTCGAAGGTCCAATGACCCTGTCGGAAGCCCGTGCGGTTGCTGCGCGCTTGGCAAGTGATCCGATGGTGGAATACGCAGAGCCCGACGTCGCGATGAGGCCATTCGCTGCGCCTACCGAACCGGATTTTGCGTTGAAACAGTGGAATCTGTTTCCGCCCGCCAGCGTTTACCCTGGCAACGTCGTGGTTCCGATGGGTCAGCCTGCGAAAACCACATCGGCACCCGCAGCGGGCGCCGCGAACCTGATTACCGCGTGGGACCGTACGACCGGGTCTGACACCGTGGTAGTCGCAGTCATCGACACCGGGATCGTCAATCACCCGGACTTGAACAATGCCGGCCTTAACACTCCGCTCACATACGTGCCCGGGGGCCGCGTTTCCTCCCGGGTTACGACTTTGTATCCACGAATGCTCTTGGTCTGCCAAACGGAACCGTGGAGGGCGCGGAAGGCGACTGGCCAGATCGGACGCGATGGGAACCCCGCGGATCCGGGCGATGCGGTGTCGGCAGGCGACAGGGCGAACCCGCTTTGCAATGACAACACTCCCAACCAGGAACGGCTGCATTTCCCAGCACATGGCACGGTACTCACAGCGCGGGCGTGGTCGCTGCCACGGCCAATAACGCGACTGGGATAGCGGGCATCGGCTGGAACGTCAAAGTATTGCCGGTTCGTGCGCTTGGACGCTGCGGCGGCGCGATGTCCGACGTTGCCGACGCGATTTTGTGGGCCGCGGGAGGGCTGTGACAGGCGTGGCGACCAGACAATGCGAACCCGGCCAAGGTAATCCTGGTGGGTGCCGGAGGCAAAGCGGGTGTTGCATGCAGTGCGACGCTGCAGAGCGCAATCGACGCAGCAGTGGCGGATGGTTCGGTCGTTGTCGCGGCAGCGGGCAACGAGGGCAGCGTTACCGGAATAAGTGCGCCCGCAAACTGCAACAACGTCATCGCCGTCACCGCGCACGCGATCAATGGCGAGAATGCGGTTTACTCGAACATCGATGCGCCCGGCGGCACGCAGGTGAGTATCAGCGCGCCGGGTGGTGGTTCACCCGGGTCCCTGGGTTCGAGCCCAGGCGCCCCTTCGGGCATTGATGATCCGGCTTGGGATGGCTATTACATCTGGTCCACGACCTCTAGCGGCGCCACCGGTCCGATTGCCAACACGCCGACAGCCGCTTACACAGACAGAATCGGCACCAGCCCCGCTGCTGCGCAGGTCGCAGGAGTTGCTGCGCTGATCAAATCAGCCGTTCCCGCGGCAACACCTGCGCAAATCAAGAGCGCGATCGTTACCAGCGCGCGACCTTTTCCGGACCTCGGCCTGTGCGCCCCCGGCCGCGAGTTCGCCGGTCGATGCGGCGCTGGCATGCTGGACGCCACGCGCGCGCTGCAAGCCGCCGGGCCCCCGCTCGTCGTCACACCGCCAGCCAATGTAGCCGTAGCTGCCGGCGGGACCGCATCCTTTACCGTTGAAGCGATCGGGGCCGTTACCTATCAATGGATTCGTAACGGCGTGGCCATCGCCGGTGCGACCGGGCCGACTTATACAACCCCGGCACTCGCTGCCACTGACAACAACGCCGCGTTTCAAGTCAACATGTCCAACTCGTTCGGTGGTACGACCAGTCCAGCGGCCGTGTTGACAGTGACTAGCGCGGCGGCAAACTCTCCATCATCCGGTGGCGGTGCGCTGCCAATATGGCAGTTGCTACTGCTGTCTTCGCTGTTGATCGCAGCGCGCGTTCGCGTCGCTTATCGCAAACAGTAGTCCAAGAAGCGTGCCGCAAGCTGCACCGACCAGGTGCGCTTGCGGTACCACCCCTGCACCTAGCCATTCCACATAGGGAGTGGTCGCGCCGCCCGGCTGCTCCAGTACGACTTTGATCCAGCCGCCGAAGAACAGCGCCGACGGCAGCCACAACTGTTGAAGACTGCGCGGCTTCGCCTTGATCAACCATAGCGTGGCGCCGGCGAAAAACAGCCCGTGCAACGCACCGGATAGGCCGCGGTACCACGCGATCGTTGGGTAGATGAACGCGAGGCAAGCGCTGATCGCGAGCGCGGCGGTGAGCAACGCCCACAGCTGCCGCGATGGCTTCAGATCTGGCGCAAACAAACGTGCGACGACCCACAGCGCGACGGCGTTGATGAGCGCGTGCTGCCAGTTGACGTGCACGAAGTGAGCCGTTAGCCAGCGCCAAGGTTCGCCGACGGAGTTCGTGCTTCGGTATTCGAGCAACGAAAGATCCGGCGATGCCTGTAACACCAGCATCAATAGTGCAAAGGCGATCGCAATGAGTTCGTCGCGCGAGAGCGAGATGGGTTTCACCATTCGTATAATGCCCAACTCCGAATTTTCACTCGATCGTTTACCAAACCGCGCTCGTTGCGGACGGTTTAACCAAGCTCCGCCTCAATGCACGTCAATACTCTTGATCGGCTGATTGCAGACGGGCAGTTAGCTGGACGGCGCGTGTTTATCCGCTCGGACTTGAATGTTCCGCAGGACGATGCTGGCAACATCACCGAGGACACGCGCATTCGAGCTTCCGCACCCGCAATTCGCGCGGCATTGCGTGCCGGCGCTGCCGTTATGGTCGGGTCGCATTTGGGGCGGCCGGCGGAAGGCGAATTCGCAGCGAAATTTTCGTTGTCGCCGGTCGCACGCAGGCTGGGGGATGTTCTGGGGTTCGAAGTGCCGCTGGTGCGCGATTGGGTCGGTGGTGTCAGCGTTGCGCCCGGCCAGGCGGTGCTGCTCGAAAACACGCGGTTCAACCGTGGCGAGAAAAAAAACAGCGACGAGCTCGCGAAGAAAATGGCGGCGCTGTGCGATGTGTATGTAAACGACGCGTTCGGCACCGCGCACCGGGCAGAGGCGTCGACGGTCGGTATTGCGAAGTACGCGAAAGTAGCGTGTGCGGGTCCATTGCTGTCGGCCGAAATCGATGCGCTGTCGAAAGCATTGCGTGATCCCGAGCGCCCGTTGCTGGCGATCGTTGCCGGCTCGAAGGTGTCGACCAAGCTCACGCTGCTGAACAATCTGGCGCGCAAGGTCGATCGGCTCATCGTCGGCGGCGGAATCGCGAATACTTTCTTGCTCGCCGGAGGATTCGCGATCGGTAAGTCGCTCGCGGAGCCTGATCTGATCGCGGAATGCAAGAAGGTGCTGGCGACGCTTGCCGAAAAGGGTGCGACGCTGCCGCTGCCGATCGATGTGATTGTCGCGAAGGAATTTTCGGCGACCGCGCCGGCGACCATGCGGCGCGCCGATGATGTGCGGCCTGACGAGATGATTCTCGACATCGGTCCGCAAAGTGCGCTGGCGTTGGTACAGATGATTCGCGGCGCCGGCACGATTATCTGGAATGGCCCGATCGGTGTGTTCGAGTTCGACGCGTTCGGCGAAGGCACGAAGCAGATGGCGCTGGCAGTGGCTGAAGCCACCGCCAACGGCGCGTTTTCGATCGCGGGCGGCGGTGACACGCTGGCGGCGATCGCCAAGTACGATCTCGGCGACCGCATTAGCTATATCTCGACCGGTGGTGGCGCGTTTCTGGAATATCTTGAAGGAAAGGTTCTGCCGGCCATTGAGGTGCTCGAACAACGGGCTATTCGTTGATCGGGCGGGCACAATGTTCCGCAAGATGAGCTGCCGCAACTCCCGAATGTCAACACGATGCCACGCAGTACGAAAATAGTCGCCACTTTGGGACCCGCCTCGAGCGAAGCGCTGGTGCTCGAGCGTATGCTCGTCGCGGGTGTCGATGTCGTTCGCTTCAATTTTTCGCACGGAACTTCGGAAGATCATCTCGCACGCGCGCAGCTGGTGCGCGAGACTGCTGCCAAGCTCGGCCGCGATGTGGCGATCATGGCTGATCTGCAGGGGCCGAAAATCCGCGTCGGTAAGTTTGAAGGCGGAAAGCCACGCTGCGCGGGGGCAAGAAATTCGTGCTCGATGCGAGCACTGCGCTGGGCGGTGAAGACCGCGTCGGGCTCGATTACAAGGATCTGCCGCGCGAAGTGAAAGCGGGTGACACGCTGCTTCTGAACGATGGGTTGATCGTGCTCGACGTCGAGCGCGTTGCCGGCAGCGAGATTCACACCTCGGTGCGATCGGTGGCGACCTGTCGAACAACAAAGGTATCAACAAGCTCGGCGGCGGCCTGTCGGCGCGCGGCGTTGACCGGCAAGGACGTGCGCGATATAGAAACCGCGATGCAATGCGGCGCCGATTACGTGGCGATATCGTTCGTCAAGAGCCGCACCGACGTCGAGATGGCGCGCCAGCTGGCGTCGATCGCCGGCGAGAAGCACGGCATCAAGCCGCAGATCATCGCGAAGATCGAGCGCGCCGAAGCGATTCCGATGTTGCGCGAGATTCTCGACGCGTCGGACGGCATCATGGTCGCGCGTGGCGACCTGGCGGTCGAGGTCGGCAACGCTGCGGTGCCGGCTTTGCAGAAACGCATGATCAAGCTGGCGCGAGAGTCGAACAAGTTGGCGATCACCGCGACGCAGATGATGGAGTCGATGATTTACAACGCCGCGCCCACGCGCGCGGAAGTCAGCGATGTCGCCAATGCCGTGCTCGACGGCACCGATGCCGTGATGCTGTCGGCCGAGACCGCTTCCGGCAAGTACCCTGTCGAAGTCGTGGAGGCGGTGGCGTCGATCGTGCAGGAGGCCGATAAGTCGGAGCAGGTCGAGCTCGACCTGCAATTCGTCAATCAAACATTCAACCGCGTCGACCAGTCGATTGCCTACGGCGCACTGTTCACCGCGTTTCATCTGCGCTGCGCTGCTATCTGTGCACTGACCGATTCGGGCTCGACCGCGTTATGGATGAGCCGGCACGACATCGACGTGCCGATCTTCGCGTTGACGCCGAATGTATCGACCGCGCGGCGGCTGGCGCTGTACCGCAACGTGCGACCGCTGCACTTCCAGGTACACACCGACCGGGATGAGTCGCTGGCCGCCGCCGAGCGGCTGCTGCTCGACAAGGAGCTGGTCAAACGTGGAGACTTGATCGTGTTGACGGTCGGAGAACCAATGGGGCAGCCGGGTGGAACCAACGCGTTGAAGATCGTCAGGGTCGGGGAACGCCTGTGAGAATCGGCGGCCCGTCACCTCACCGTGCTCTGGCGCGCGTTCTGCGCGCTGCGTCATTTGCGCTGACGTTCATCGCCTCTTCCAGCGCGCTGGCGTTACTTCCTACGCGCCCGGCGGGCGGCCCGGCGGCGGGATTGTCGGAGCACACCGCGCGGTCGTTGCAACACGAGTTGAGTGCCGAGTTCGCCACCGCCGAACTGCGTCTGGAAGTGCAACAGCGGGCGTGGCAGATCGTTGCCGAGCGGCACTACGACCCCGCTTTCAACGGCGTCGACTGGCAGGCCGTGCGTGAAAAGTATCGGCTGCCGGTGATCGCGGCCAAGAGCGATGCCGAGATGTATCTGGCGTTGAAGTCGATGGTGCGCGAGTTGAAGGATTCGCATACGCGGGTCGTGACGCCGCGCGAGAGTGCAGATCATCGCCGCTTTGCAACGCTTGCGTCCGGCATCGCGCTGTCGGTGATAGACGACCAACTGCTCGTCATCGACGTCGATCCCGATTCGCCAGCCGCGCGCGCGGATGTGCGCAAGGGTGACGTCGTCGTCGCCATCGATAATCGGCAGTTTGATTTTGCATTTTTGCGTGCGGCACGCGATCTCCCGCTCACGGGTGCCGACGTCACGTCGTCCGAAGCGGAGCCGGCGCGGCAGGACGAAGCGAGTCGCTTTGCGCAGTTGCGCGCAGTAAGGCGTGCATTGCACCGCATGCCCGATGCTCTGCCGCGCGAACAGCATCTGACGCTGCAGCGCGACGGCGACCAGCAGATCACCCTGACACTGATGCCGGAGCCGCTGATCCGGCCACCCGCAGTCACTGCGCATGTTTCAGATACCGGCATCGCGGTGCTGAAGCTCAATCGCTTTTCAGTGCGCAATCGCGGTGACGTCGAACAGGCGCTCCAGCGCGTGGCGGGCGCCCGCGCGCTGGTGCTCGATCTGCGCGGCAACGGCGGCGGTGATTACAGCCAGTTCATGTGGCTGGTGCGTCAGTTCTTGCCGGAGCCTCGCGTGGTACTGACCCAGTTGTCGCGCAGAGGCGGAGAGCAAAATGCGCGCGAGCTCCGCATCACTCCGGCGGAAACACCTTTCCTCAAGCCGCTCGCGGTGCTGACCGATCGGCGCTCCGGGAGCGCTTCAGAGCTGACCGCGACGGCGTTGATGGAGCAGCGCGATGCACTGATCGTCGGCGAGTCGACCTGCGGCTGCGTGGTTGCGGTGCGTTCAGAATATGTGTTGCCAGGAGCGGGCGGTGTACGCGTTTCGGAAACGGGATTTCGCTCTGCACAGGGACGACGAATGGAGGGTGAGCCGCTAGCCCCGACGATTTATGCGCCGCCGACGCTCGCCCACCTGCGTGCTGGTCGTGATCGCGCATTGGAGACGGCGGAAAAAGCCCTGCTGGATCGTTTGTTGCTGGACACCGCGGTGCAGTAGAGAATTGGTCCGTTAACGCGTTTGTATTTCCAACTAGGGAGATTAACCATGGCGCTCGTTTCATTGCGTCAATTGCTGGACCACGCTGCGGACAATGGCTACGGAGTGCCGGCGTTCAATGTGAACAATCTCGAGCAGGTACAGGCGATCATGGAGGCTGCGCACGAGGTCAACGCGCCGGTCATCATGCAGGCCTCTGCCGGTGCGCGTAAGTATGCAGGTGAAGCGTTCCTGAAACACCTGATTCAGGCCGCGATCGAGTCGTATCCGAAGCTGCCGATCGCGATGCATCAGGATCACGGCCAATCGCCGGCGGTGTGCGAAGGTGCGATCGGGCTCGGCTTTTCATCGGTGATGATGGACGGCTCGCTCCGTGAAGACGGCAAGACCGTCGCCGACTACGACTACAACTGGCAGGTGACGAAAAAAGTGGTCGACATGGCGCACGCGCAAGGCGTCAGCGTCGAGGGCGAACTCGGCTGCCTCGGGTCGCTCGAGACGATGCGTGGCGACAAGGAAGACGGCCATGGCGCCGAAATCACGATGACGAAGGAAATGCTGCTGACCGATCCCGATCAGGCTGCCGACTTCGTCGCACGCACGCAGCTCGATGCGCTTGCAATCGCAATCGGCACCAGCCACGGCGCGTACAAATTCACACGCAAGCCGACCGGCGACATTCTGGCGATCGACCGCATCAAGGAAATTCATCGCCGGATTCCGAACACGCATCTGGTGATGCACGGCTCATCGTCGGTTCCGCAGGACTTGCTGGAGCAAATTCGCAAGCATGGCGGCGAGATGAAAGAAACGTACGGCGTACCGGTCGAAGAGATCCAGGAAGCGATCAAGCACGGCGTGCGCAAGATCAACATCGATACCGACATCCGCCTGGCAATGACCGCCGCGATCCGCAAGTTCCTGCACGAAAACCCGAGCCACTTCGATCCGCGCGACTACCTAAAGCCTGCGCGCGCGGCAGCAAAGGCAATTTGCAAAGAGCGTTATGTGCAATTTGGATGCGAAGGGCAGGCCAGCGGAATTCAGCCATTGCCGCTGACGACCATCGCGCACAAATACACGACTGGAGCTTTGTCGCAGCACGTGCACTGACGCTGTTTGCGGTCGTGCAGTAGCAGCAACGGCTGGCGCAGCTGCCCCGCCTACGTCGTCGGGCACGTCGTGCCAACCACTGCGGTACTCACAACGCCGGCGCGAAATAAGGCTAAAGCGTTATTTCGCTTAAAGGCCCCGGCGTTGCTCCGCTCCTCGGGCGACGACTCAAAGGCGGCGCAGCTGAGCCAGCCGCTGCTGTCGCGACATGGCCTCGCACAAGGTGTTCTTTTCTTTTCCCACATCAAGTGAGATTGCCTCAAGCGCAAGCGTTGGGCGGAGCGGGCCTGCCTTCGGGGCGTCGCCCGAGGAACGGAGCAACGCCGGGGCCGTTAAGCGAAATAACGCTTTAGCCTTATTTCGCGCCGGCGTTGTGAGTACCGCAGTGGTCGGCACTTCAGTGCCCGACGTCCAGGCAGGCCAGCTCCGCCCAACGCTTGCGCTCTGCGACGACGTAGGCAGCACAACGCTTACGCGCACAAACCAATGGCACAATCCTCGCGTGCCATCCCCTCTGATTCGCATTCTCGGCATTGACCCCGGTCTGAACCGGACGGGCTATGGTGTAGTCGAGGTCGAAGGGCGGAAGCTGGTCTGCATTGCTGCCGGTGTGATTCGCGTGCCGGCAGGCGATTTGCATCAACGGCTCGGCACCATCTTGCGAGCGCTGGCTGATGTCATTCGCGAGACCCAGCCGAACGTTGCGACGATTGAGAAAGTGTTCGTCAACGTCAATCCGCAGTCGACGCTGCTGTTGGGCCAGGCGCGCGGTGCGGCGATTTGTGCGGCCGTGACCGAAGGCCTCGTCGTTCACGAGTACGCCGCACTGCGTATCAAGCAGGCGGTGGTCGGTTTTGGCCGGGCGGACAAGCGCCAGGTGCAGTCGATGGTGCAGCGGCTGCTCTCGCTCAGCCGCGCACCGACCAGCGACGCCGCAGATGCACTTGCGTGCGCAATCTGCCACGCGCATTCCGCGAGTCTGTCCATGGCCATGCAGTTGAAGGCGGCCGTTGCGCCACGCGCGCGCTCGCAGGCGAATGGCCGGCGCGCATGGACTGCGCGCGTACAAGGCATCGAGTAGCTGAATGATTGGCCGCATCGAAGGCCGCCTGCTGGAAAAGAATCCACCAGGAATTCTGGTGGATGCCAACGGTGTCGGCTACGAGATCGATGTCCCGATGAGCACGTTTTATCAGCTGCCTGCGATCTCCGAGCGCGTCACGTTGCTGACCCATTTGGCGGTGCGAGAGGACGCCCATCAGCTTTATGGGTTCGGCACTAGCAGCGAGCGCGCGGCGTTTCGCGAGCTGATCAAGATTTCAGGAGTCGGCGCGCGCACCGCGTTGGCGGTGCTTTCGGGACTTTCAGTCGACGAGCTGGCGCAGACGATCACGCTGCAGGAAAGCGCGCGCTTGACGCGCGTGCCGGGCATCGGCAAGAAGACCGCGGAGCGGCTACTGCTCGAGCTCAAAGGCAAGCTGGGTGCGGATTTGGGTACTGCGAAGACGAGTGCGGCAAGCGACGCTGCGGCCGATGTCATCCGCGCCTTGCTGGCGCTCGGCTACAACGAGCGCGAAGCAAACGCGGCCGTGCGCGGCATGGCTCCCGACGTCGGTGTGTCCGATGGCATTCGGTATGCGCTGAAGTCCCTCGCGAAATGACGGAAGCCGAGCGCATCGTCGCGTCCGTTGCGACCTCGCCGAACGAGGAAGCGATCGAGCGCGCGCTACGTCCGACTTCGCTCGCCGAATACGTGGGGCAGCCGAAGGTGCGCGAACAGCTTGCGATTTTTATCGAAGCCGCGCGCAACCGCGCGGAGTCGCTCGATCATGTGCTGCTGTTCGGACCGCCGGGTCTCGGCAAGACGACATTGGCTCACATCATCGCGCGCGAGATGGGAGTCAATCTGCGACAGACATCCGGCCCGGTGCTGGAGCGGCCGGGCGATCTGGCTGCGATCCTGACGAACCTCGAAAAAAACGATGTGCTTTTCATCGATGAGATTCATCGGTTGAGCGCGATCGTCGAAGAAATTCTTTATCCCGCGCTCGAAGATTTTCAGATCGACATCATGATCGGTGAAGGTCCGGCGGCGCGCTCGATCAAGATCGATCTGCCGCCGTTTACGCTGGTCGGCGCGACGACGCGCGCCGGCATGCTGACCAATCCGCTGCGCGATCGCTTCGGCATCGTCGCGCGGCTCGAGTTCTATTCGGCAGAAGAACTGACGGCGATCGTGCGGCGCTCGGCACGCCTGCTCAAAGCGCATCTGACGGAGGAAGGCGCGCGCGAAATTGCGCAACGATCGCGCGGAACTCCGCGCGTGGCCAATCGGCTGCTGCGGCGTGTGCGGGATTACGCCGAGGTCAAAGGCACCGGCGAGATTTCGCAGTCGGTCGCGGATGCAGCGCTGGCGATGCTGGAAGTCGACCGCCTAGGGCTAGACATCATGGATCGAAAGCTGCTGCTCGCAGTCATAGAAAAATTCGCGGGCGGTCCGGTGGGCATCGACAACCTGGCTGCCGCGGTGGGCGAAGAACGCGACACCTTGGAAGATGTCGTCGAGCCTTATTTGATCCAGCAAGGACTATTGCAGCGAACTCCGCGCGGTAGGGTTGCCGCCGTGACGGCGTATCGTCACTTCGGGCTCGTTCAACCGCGCGGCGCCCGCGGCGCGGATGAGTTGTTCTAGCACCTAGAAGGCGGTGAGCTTGGCTATCTGCTGCTGCGGTGCCGCAGTGCTGGCACTAACATTGCATAGTTTTGCCGGGTCAAACTGGCTAGAATCGCCGCCTTTTGCAAGGCGCGCTGCGGGAGATCCAATGGTCGGGCAACTGAACAGCTAGTGGCGGAGGACTGACGTGGACTTCTCCCAAACACAGCGCGATCCGACTCGGAGGTTTGTCGGCATCGGCGCAGTTTTGCTTTTTCACATCATCATCGTGTACGCGCTGATCACCGGTCTCGCGCGCAAGGTCGTCGAAGTTGTCAAAGGTCCGATCGAGGTCAAGGTCATTGAAGAAATAATCAAGAAGCCTCCGCCTCCGCCCGAGTTGTTGCCGCCTCCGCCCAAGCTGCAAGCGCCTCCGCCGCCGTTCATTCCGCCGCCGGAGATCAACATTCAGCCGCCTCCAACGCCAGCACCGACGATCACCGCAGTGACGCCCGAAGCGCCGCCCGCGCCACAGGCCCCCGTCATCGCACCGCCGGCGCCTGCACCGGCTCCGCCGACGCCAGTGGTGCAAAGCGCCGCAGTGGTCTGCCCCAACTATCGGGAAGCGTTGGGATCGGTCGCATATCCGCGCGAGGCGGCGCTCGACAACATCCAGGGCGAGGTATTGGCCGAGTTCACGCTTGGCGCCAACGGGCAGATCCGCGACATCGTCATCAAGAGCTCGACGAATCGCGTATTTAACAAGCCCGCGATACAGATGATCCAGTCGAGGTTGAGCTGCAAAGGCCAGGGGCAGGACATCAAGTTGTCATTGCCGATCAGCTTTAAACTTAATTAACAAAATGGTCAGCATGGCTCATAAGGCAGCTGGCCACACAATCGTCCTACAAGGAGAATTCCAATGACCGGGTTTTTTCGCCGCCCTGCGGCTCTGCTGATCGCAGTTGCGCTGATTTCAGGATTGGCGCCCAGCTTAACGGCGGCGCAACAGGATCCAAGCAAGTCCGCGCCACCGGCGTTGATCCCGCCCGCTGACCCGCAAGCAGTGCCCGCGACGCCGACGCCGCCGGCCGCTGCAGTCGCGCCGCCCGTTAAATCCACGCCCGTTGTCACGAAGGAAACTGTCGACAACCCTTACGGGCTGGAAGCGATATTGCGCCAGGGCGACTGGGTGTCGCTTGGCACGCTCGCGATCCTTGGAATCATGTCCATGGGCAGCTGGTACATCCTGATCGTGAAACTGTGGGAGCAGTACAAGCTGATGCGCGAAGGCGTGACGTGCGCAAGTGCGTTCTGGAAGGCACCCTCGCTGCGCGAAGGTGCGACGCGGCTCGACAAGAAAAGCGCCTATCGATACATCGCCGAAACCGGTCTGGAGGCCAACGAGCACCACGAAGGCGCGCTGACCGAAAACATCGACCTGAACACGTGGGTGACGATGTCGGTGCAGCGCTCGGTCGATGCGGTACAGGCGCGCACGCAGGACGGCCTCGCGTTTCTGGCGACGGTCGGCTCGACCGCACCGTTTGTGGGGCTGTTCGGCACGGTCTGGGGCATTTATCACGCGCTGACCGCGATCGGTATCGCAGGTCAGGCTTCGATCGACAAGGTGGCCGGTCCGGTCGGCGAAGCGCTGATCATGACGGCGATTGGCTTGCCGTCGCGGTGCCGGCGGTGATGGGCTACAACTGGCTGATTCGCCGCAACAAGGTCGCGATGGATGCCGTGCGCACTTTCGGCGCCGACTTGCACGCGGTGCTGCTCGGCGGCCGTCCGGAGATGAAAGCCGCTCCGGCTGGCGCGCTGGCTCGCTCCCGCTAAGCGCGGTAGAGGCTCGACATGGCGATGAGTATCGGTCCCGGCGAAGGGGCGGAAGAAGAAGCGATCTCGACCATCAACACCACGCCGCTGGTCGACGTGATGCTGGTGCTGTTGATTATTTTCCTGATCACGATTCCCGTCGTTACGCAGTCGATTGCGTTGCAGCTGCCGATGGAGTCGAACGTTCCGCGTCAGACGAAGCCCGAGAACATCGAGCTGGCCGTGACCAAGGACGGCGATGTCTACTGGGGCATGCAGTTGATCAAAGACAACGATGAATTGGTAAACCGGCTCAAGGCGGTCGCCGTTTTGACACCGCAGCCTGAACTGCACATTCGCGGTGATCTCGCAGGCCGCTATGAATTTGTCGGACGGGTGGTCTTCGCCGCGCAGCGGGCGGGTATTCAGAAGATCGGGTTTGTGACTGAACCTCCACCGCGCGGCTGACAGGGACCCGGAGTACACATGGCAATGAATGTTGGCAGTGGAGGTGGCGACAAGGAGCCCGACGTCATCCTCGATATCAACACCACCCCGTTAATCGATGTGATGCTGGTTCTGTTGGTGATGCTGATCATCACGATCCCGATCCAGCTGCACTCCGTCAATCTGAACATGCCGATCGGTACGCCACCTCCGCCGCTCGAAGAGCCCGTTGTTATTACTGTCGACGTCGACTTCGACGGCACGATCTACTGGAACGGCGAGATTCTTACGAACAAGGCGGTCCTCGAAGAGCGCCTGACCGCCGCCGCCGCGATGCCGGTGCAGCCCGAAGTCCATTTGCGGCCGAACAAACTGGCCGAGTACCGGGACGTCGCTATGGTGATGGCGGCCGCGCAGCGGATCGGGGTTACCAAGCTCGGGCTCGTGGGCAACGAGCAATTTGTTCGCTAGCCGGGAACTGTCCGATGCGAAATGAAAGTTCAGTATTCCCAGCGAAAGCGATGCGGCTGTCGCTGGCCACCATCGCCGTCGCGGCAGCGTTTGGCATTCAGACCGCACCCGATGGTGAAATGACGTGGTCCGCTGCGCAGGCGCAGGAGGCGGTTCGCGGCGAGATCGGCCGTCCATTGCAAGCCGCGCGCGACCTGATCAAGGCGAGGAAGTACTCCGAAGCCCTTGCCAGGTTGCGCGAAGCCGATGCCGTACCTAATCGCAATGCCAATGAAAACTTCCTGCTCGAGCAGATGCGCGCGTCAGCCGCGCTGTCGGCCGGCGACAATGGCCAGGCGATCAAGGCAATTCATTTTCTGTTCAATTCGGGCCGGCTGCCCGACTCGCAGCGGGCGCAGTACGCCGCGAGTCTGGCGTCTCTGTATTACCGCGAGAAGGACTACAAGGACGCCGCGCAGTGGGCGGGCCGGGCGCTGCAATCGAATCCGTCGGATGGAGCGATGCGCAGCTTGCAGATCCAGTCCTACTACCTGGCAGGGGATTTGGCGGGCGCCTCGCGCGAAGCGTTGGAAGACGTGCAGGCAGCCGAGAAAGCGGGGCGCACTCCTCCCGAGGATCGCCTTCAATTGCTCGCCAATATTGCGTCGAAGACCGGTGATCGCGCGGCTTATGTTGCGGGTATCGAGCGGCTGGTCGCCTACTACCCGAAGAAGGAATACTGGGTCGACCTGCTGCGCCGACTGGAAGCCAAGCCCGGTTTCTCGAACCGTTTGACGCTGGATCTCTATCGGCTGCGCGCCGCGACGAAAACACTTGATTCACCGAACGAAGTTGTCGAAATGGCGCAGCTCGCGCTGCAACAGAGGCAGGCGGGTGAAGCCAAGAAGCTGCTCGATGATGCATTCGCCTCGGGGCTGCTGGGCAAGGGAGCCGAAGCCGAGCGGCAGAAAAGGTTGCTGGCGCTGGCGAGCGAGCGCGTTGCCGAGGCGCCGACACAACTGAAGCAGGCCGAAGTCGAAGCGCTTGCGTCGGCTGATGGCTCTGACCTGGTCAACGTCGGGTTTGCGTACACCGGCCTGGGTCAGTTCGACAAAGGCATTGCGCTGATGCGCCAGGGAATCGCCAAGGGCAAGCTCAAGCGCAACGACGAAGCGAATTTGCATTTGGGAATCGCTTACCTGCGCGCCGGTCAGAAGGCGAAAGCGCGGGAAGCATTTAAGTCGGTGGGTGGCACCGACGGTGCGGCGGATTTAGCAAGGCTGTGGATGCGGGTTGCATGAGTTGAGCGCACTTACGCCCGACTCCCGGCGCACGGGGCGAGAGGAAAAAAATAAAAAGCCCGCCGATAACTGGCGGGCTTTTTCGTGCGGCGGTCCTATAAGAAATTGAAGTTGTAGGCGGCCCGGATCAGGAACGTACGACCACGCGGATCGGTGAAGCGCGGGTCGTAACCCCGCTGGAACGTAGTGGCCTGTACCGAGCGCGGCGGATCTTCATCGAGCATGTTGAGCACGCCGCCCGTCAGGGTGAGCCCGCGCAAGCCCGTCCACGTCAGGCTGGCGTCGAACACAGAGTAGTGACGCACATCGCTGGCGCCGCCCTGATCGGTATAGCCGGCCTTGTAGCGGTTGGCAAGCACTGCGCTCCACGGCCCCGCTCCCCAGTTCACAGCGAGTACGTGCTGCCAGCGGAACACCGGCGCGTTGTCGGAGTAGTTACCGGCCGCATCGATGAACTCACCACCCTGTTCTCGCTGATACCGGTACTTGCGGATGTACGTCCCGTCCAAAGTGAAGCCCCAGTTGCCGTAGGCCGTTGCGCCCGAGCGCCAACCGATCGAGAAGTCGATACCGTCCGTTTTCAGGTCGCCAAGATTTGCATTCGGCGTGTCGATGAACGCGATGGGATCAAACGTTGGGAAGTTCAGGCAAACATCTATATCGGAACGATCTATCCCCGGTCCCGGGCCGGGAGCAAGCTGGCTGCAACGGAAGAATCGCGACGCGTTCGCGGCCGGATCCCCAAAGACCGCTTGTTCGGGGAACGGGCTGATCAGCTTCTCGATCTTGATGTTCCAGTAGTCGATGCCGAAAGTCCATTGCGGAGTGGGCTCAAAAACGACGCCAAAGCCAAAGGTCTTCGAGTCCTCCGGATTTAAGGCGCTCGACGGCAACCCGATGCTAGCGGGTCCGCTATGGCGCTCCAGGACTTGCTGCCCGCAGACAACGCCGGGCGCAGCGCCGGGCACCGCTGTTCCGCCGGGACACAGCACTGGATCGTCATAGTTATCCGAAGTGAACGTCAGCGACTGCGGCTCGAAGATCTCGTACAACGTTGGGGCCCGAAAACCGGTGTTGTACGAAGCGCGCAGCAGCACCTGCCGGATCGGCTGCCAGCGCAGACCGACCTTCGGGTTGAACGTGTTGCCGAAGTCGCTGTAGTCGTCATAGCGACCCGCCAGCGTCAAATCCACGTTACGCATAAGCGGAACGGCGAATTCGGTGAACAGGGCCTTGACCTTGCGATCGCCCATGGTATCGCTGTCAGGATCGATGCCGAGCGTGTTGATCAATTCTGAATTGATAGCGGTCGCCTCGAACCGCGATTCCTCCTTACGGTATTCGGCGCCGAGCGCCATCGACAGCGGGCCCGCAGGCATCTGGAAAAGGTCGCGAGTGACGCGCGCATCGATGAAGTCCACCTTGGCGTTTCCGATCAACGTGTCGGCCTTTATCGTCGCGGTATCCAGCACAGCCTGTCCGGCCGCATTTTGCGGGCCAAAGGGGTTAACGGTGCCCGCTATGACACCCGCCTGCACAATCGAGTCGCTGAGATAGCCGTTGCTGACTGACGCGATGCTCTCGCTTTCGGAGCGGCCGACGCCGAACCGGTAGTCCCAACCTGCGATCGCGCCGGTCAGATCGAACAGCAAGCGCTCGGTGGTCGTGTCGTCATGGCTGGTGCGCTTACCGGCCGGGACTTGCCGCCAGTTGGCAACCGCGCCGGCACCAAATCCCGGCACCATCGTTACCGGAGCTCCGGCCGGAAAGAACGGGCTGGTGGCGGGGATGAATTGATTGACCGGTGACGGTGCCACGCGCGCAGTCGCCTCGTTCTCGGCGCGCAGGTATTCGACGGAAGCTACGTGGTTCTTGGCGAACCCGAGGGATCCGCGCAACAGCCAAGTCTTTTGCTCGTTCTCCGGAATGATGTCGATGTCGCGCGTAAAGTCGTAGCGGCAACTGTTAAACGCGCCGGTGTTGTCCGGATTCGTGAATCTCGGCAATGAACTGGGTGGATTGCAGTTTGGTCCCGACGGCTCGAACCCCCCTGCATCGCCCGGGAAACTCGTGCCGCTGGAGCCGGAGGTCAGGTCGTCGCGTGTGGGACCCAGTATGCCGGTTGAAGCAAAGCTGCGATCCGTGGCCTTCATCACTTTCTGCTCACGCCAGTCGAACGAGCCCATGACGTTGAAGCCCTGCTTGGCCAGCGAGCCAAACCCGGCGGCTAGAGTGACACGCTTGGTTTGCCCGGCGCTCGACTCTTGCGGTACTTGGTATTCCGCGGCGACATCAATGCCCTGAAAGTCGCGGCGCAAAATGAAGTTGATCACGCCGCCGATCGCGTCCGTTCCGTAAATCGCCGACGCCCCGTCACGTAGCACTTCAATGCGGGAAATTGCTGCAAGCGGAATGGAGTTCAAGTCAACGGATGCAGCATCGAACGGGTGATTAACGATGCGGCGACCGTTGAGCAATACCAGCGTCTTGTTAGCGTCAGTACCGGTGGCAGCGCTCAAGCCGCGCAGGTCGGCATAGGAACCGCCGCCGGTCGTCGCGCCGATCGACCCACTGATGCCGAGGGTGGACTGGTTGGCCGTAACGCGTTGGAGTGCCTGTTCGGCCGTAGTTACGCCTTGCTTGATCAGGTCTTCGACTCTGATGATTGTCACCGGCAGCGCAGTTTCTGCGTCTGCACGCCGGATCGATGACCCCGTGATCTCCACCCGATCCAATTGCTGCTGCGCCAGGACAGCGGGCGCGATACCCACCAGACCCGCGCCAAAGGCAGCACTGACCGCGAGGCTAAGTCGCGTACGTTTCAACATGATTTTTGCCCCCAAGAAAAGTTGTCCGAGCGGATCGCGTTCGTCTCGCTGTGTTACGCGGCCGTTTTTCGGTACTTCGGAAGCGTACTCATTGCGATACACGGGTCACGATATTTTTGCTTTAGTCGTGTCCAAACGCTGACTGGTGTCTCATCCGGCCAACATGAAATGGGGGTGCGAGGCAAAAAAAAGCGGGTCCGAAGACCCGCCTCCTTACCGCTGAATGTTCCTTTAGCGGAATTTGTAACTAACGCCGACGCGGTAAATCGTTCCGCGCACATCATATTGCGTGAAGTCGTAAAAGTTGGTCGAGTCGATCCCTGGATCGTATGGCGGCGTGCGGTTGAAGATGTTGAGCACCGAGGCCGAGACCGACAAGTTAGACGTGATGTTGTAGCGGCCATAAGCGTCGAACGTCGTGTACGACGGTACTCTGACGGGATAAGTGCCGTTCTGGAAGCGCGGATCCTGCGGTGTGAAGAAAGACCCTGCGAGGAAATCCTGATAGTACGAATGGATGTAGTTCATCCGCCCCGAAACTGTCCAAGGCCCCTGATCCCAATCCAGCGATGCAAAGCCCTTCCACCTCGGAACGGTCACCGTGCCGCCGTTGCGTCCCACGTTTTCGACACCGTCCTCTTCGAACTTCGCGACGTAGGTCGTATTCAACCGGGACGTAAAGCGCCCCCAGTTGGTACGTGCGATATGTCTAACGTCAAAGTCCACACCACGCGTTTCCGTGCGGTTGACGTTAACGAAACCGTTCAGCACGGTAACGATCTGTCCAAACGCCTGCCCCGGCTGAGGCGGTAAGCGGATGACAACCGCCGGATTATTGGTGTTCACGATGGTTTGAAAATTAGGCGCAACGACAATGTCGGACCAGGAAATGTCGTACACGTCGAGGGACGCGTTAAACGAGTTGCTCGGCTCCCAGACGATACCGGCCGTGGTGCTGCGCGACTTTTCAGGCCTCAGGTCGGGGTTGCCCGTAAAGACGCCCGAAACCTGAACGTTGGTCGCTCCCGTAAACGGATCATTGACTTGGACGAAGAACACCCCGCGCGACGGTGTAATTTCCACCAGCGTCGGTGCCCGGAAACCGCGACCCCAGTTGGCGCGCAGCAGGACCTGGGGAACGGGCTTGAACTTGAGGCCCAGCTTTGGGTTGAGGGTAGTGCCGAAGTCGCTGTAATCGTCATAGCGCAGCGCAGCCTGCAACTCAACAGCGCGCGTGAGCGGCAACGCAAGCTCGGCATAGGTCGCGAAGTTGTCACGGCTCGCGTCGGTGACGTGTTGCCTTGACCCAGAATCTCGCCGCTGATGGCCAGAGAATCCGGCGCGGTCCTGCAAACTCTCCTTCCGAAACTCCGCGCCTAGGGCCAAGCCGATCGGGCCGCCCGGCAAGGTTCCGATCTCGGTGGTGGCCTTGGTATCGACAAACTTAAGCTCGGATTCGGACTTACGTGACACATCCGTCAGGAAGGCAGGCGAAGCATTACTTAGTGGCAAGTCGAGGTTGTAGGTAGCACTGGACGATATCGGCGTCGGCGGCTGCGGTGTGCTCGGAACTCCGAACGCGGCGCTGACGCCGCTCTTCAAAAGGCGGTTGGTGAAAATGGCTTCCACCTCGTTTTTTGACCAACCGACGGCGCTCTCGAGGTCCCAGGTTCCGAAGCCATATCTGAGACCCGCCAACACGCGCCACGTATCGGACTCGATGGTTGCGTTACGCGTGCCAAGACCTTGCAGATTGCCCGAGAAGGTGGCGTTCGTTCCAAAAGGATTACCTGCAACGCCCGGGCCATACACAATGTTGTAGGTAAACGGCTGCAAGCCAGCGGGTGTCGGTAGCAATCCGGTCGTGTTGGCGAAGAACGGCTTGGTAAAGGTTTGCTCGGTCTCTGTATTGGTATAGGCGAGCTCCGCAAAGCCTTGCACTCGCGGGGTAAAGTCGAATATGCCGCGACCCAGCAGACCAATGCGCTCGGTGCCCGGGATAGCGGTTAACTGGTTATTGAAGTCGATCGCGCACCAGGTATTACCCACTTGGTTGACCCCGGTGCCGGGCGCCAGATTATTGTTCGGCGGTGCGATCAAGCCGGCCGCGGTGGCGCCGGCGTAATCGAGCACCATGCCGCCTACCTGAGAGCATTGGGAGATCGCGCGGCGCGAGGTACCGATGATCGGCGTGCCGCCGGCCGTGGTACCGGTGACGTTGTTCCAGGTGCCGCCCGTGGTAAGACCTTGATGATTGCGGCCGCCGTCTTCGTCTCGATAGTCCCGGTCAGCGCCGTGCTTCGTATCGGACAGCAGGATCTCGTCACGCTTGTAATAGTCAAGCACCCCAAACACGTTAAATCTCTGCGAGCCCATATCGCCGAAGCCGGCGACAATGCTGGCGCGATAGTCATTGGCGCCTTCAAAGAAGCCCACATCGCCCGCCGCTTCGATCCCTTTGTAGTCGCGACGCAAGATGATGTTGACCACGCCCGCGATCGCGTCTGAGCCGTAGATGGCAGATGCACCATCCTTCAGCACCTCAATGCGCTCAACTGCGCTCGAAGGGATAGAGTTCAGGTCAACGAACGTTTCTTGCAAATTCTGCGCAAAGCCGTACCCCGCGATGCGGCGTCCGTTAAGCAGCACCAAGGTGCTCTTCTGGCCCAAGCCACGTAACGAGATTCCCGCCGCGCCAGGCGCAAAGCTGTTGGAAAAGCTCTCGCCGAAGCTGCCCCCAGTATTGGCCGGAATGGTTCTGAGCACGTCGGCGACCGTCGGTCGACCTGAGCGCTCGATCTGCTCGCGCGTAATGATTTCGACCGGGGCGACCGTCTCCTGGTCCGTACGACGAATGTTGGAGCCGGTAATGGTGATGCGTTCCAGTTGCTGCTGAGTCTGAGCTGGCGGCGTTTGCTGCGCATACGCTGTGGTGCCGACGACCGCGAGGCCGCCGAAGGCGAGCGCGAGGCCGTGCACCATCGGTTTCACTCTGAACAACATGCGAATTCCCCCGAGGAATTTGAAAGTTGACGCTTGCCTGGTTGGAATGCGGCCACCGGATATGCAAAACCCGGGTCCAAGGAACACGGGTTTGTTCGGCGTTCCAGCCTCCTGAACTCAGGCGTGCGAACGGGCCGATTCTCAACGTCGGGTCACGCTAATGCAACAAAGTGCACGATGCCGATGTGTGCGTGTTGTATCGAACACACACGGACGACTGCGGCCAACTTCGAAAATCTATTGCACTGCGACACGCGCGATCAATGTCCAGGAGTAACCCTATGCTGCGCGACGCAAAGAACCTACACGCGGCACTGCTGCGAGCAACGCCTGCGTGTACGCATTTTGCGCCCGGTCGAGTATGTCTCCCGCGCGGCCCGCTTCAATGATTTTCCCTTCTTTCATTACTGCGATGTCGTGTGCAAGGTACTCGACGACGCCGATGTTGTGGGTGATGAAGAGGTACGACACGCCGAGCTCGCGCTGCAGCTGGCGCAGCAGGTTCAGGATCTGCGCCTGCACCGATACGTCGAGCGCCGAGGTCGGCTCGTCGCAGACGATCAGTCGCGGCTGCACCGGCGAGCGCGCGGGCGATCGCGATGCGCTGCCGCTGGCCGCCGGAGAATTCGTGCGGATAGCGGTCGAGCGCATCGCGCGCGCAGGCCGACCTGGTCGACCAGCGTCGCGACTTGCTGAGCGCGTCGTGCCGTCGACGATCCGGCCGCAGCGCGACCATGCCTTCCTCGAGGATGTCGAAACGCGCATGCGCGGGTTCAGCGAGGCGAACGGATCCTGGAAGATGATCTGGATCTCGCGCCGCGCCCGCTGCAGCGCGTCGCCGTCGAGCGCTCGAACAGGTCTGGCCGTCCAGCAGCGCCTGGCCTTCGATGCGTGCGATGCCGCGCAGCAGCTGCACGATCGCCTTGCCGGTGGTCGTCTTGCCGCAGCCCGACTCGCCGACCAGCGCCAGCGTCTGACCGGCTGCAAGGTCGAACGACACTCCGTCGACCGCGTTCGAAGTACGCGCGGTGCGCTGCAGCAGGCCCTGGCGGATCGGAAAGCGGACGCGGAAGTCGCGAACCTGGAGCAGCGGCGGCGCAGAGGGGTCGGTCCGGCGCGGCCCGTGCAGTTGGTGCATCAGCCGGCATCGCCGGTGAGGCCGGCGCGCGCGCGAGGCGGGCATCCGGCGTCACACCGGCTTATACAGAACACAGCGCACGCAGATGGCTTGCTGGCCGGTTCAAACAGCGGCGGTGGCGCGGCAACGCATTCGGCGTGCGCCACACGCGTCGCAGCGCGGCGAAAGCGGCAGCCGGCGAACTGCTGAGTGAGCGGCGGCACGGTGCCGGGTATCGCCGCCAGCGGCTCGCCGCGCTTTCGGCGTCGGGCAGCGCGCGCAGCAGCAGCCGCGCGTACGGATGCTTCGGCGCGGCGAAGAACTCGTCGCGCCTTGGCGACCTCGATGATCTGGCCGGCGTACATCAGCGCCACGCGGTGCGCCATGCCGGCGACGACCGCCAGGTCGTGCGTGATCAGCAGCAGGCCCATGCCCTGCTCCCCTGCAGTTCGCTTCAGCAGGTCGAGCATCTGCGCCTGGATCGTGACGTCGAGCGCGGTCGTCGGCTCGTCGGCGATCAGGAAGTCGGGCTCGGCGGCCAGCGTCATCGCGATCATCACGCGCTGCTTCTGGCCGCCGTCAGCGGAACGGGTATTCGTCGATGCGCCGCTCGGGCTCGGGGATGCCGACTCGCTGCAGCCACTCGATCGCCTTGGCGCGCGCCGCCGCCCCGCGCAGCGCGGTGTGCGCCTCGATCGCCTCGACGATCTGGTCGCCGACCCGCATCACCGGGTTCAGGCTGGTCGCCGGCTCCTGGAAGATCATGCCGATGCGGCCGCCGCGCATCGCGCGCATCCGGCCTCGGGCAGCGCGATGACCTCGGTGCCGTCGAGGTCGACTCGCCTGCGTCGACGCGCCCGTTGTCGGGCAGCAGGCGCATCAGCGCGAGCGCCGTCATGCTCTTGCCGCAGCCCGACTCGCCGACCAGCGCGAAGGTCTCGCCGCGCTCGATCGCGAGCGTCAGGCCGTCGATCGCCCTGACGAGCCGGCTTCGGCGTCGAGCGCGACCTTGAGGTCCTCGATCTCCAGCATGAGCGTCTTGCTGTCGTCGGCACGCGGCTTCTTGCGCAGCGATCAGGCGCGGGCGGAACGCGCGGGCGCGCGGGTCGAACGCGTCGCGCACGCCGTCGGCGAACAGGTTGGCGGCCAGCACCAGCGTCGACCATGAAGCCGAACGCGGCGGCGAAGCTCCACCAGACGACCGGGTCGCGGCTCATCTCGCTGCGCGCCAGGTTGATCATGCCGCCGAAGCTGTTCATCGACGGGTCGACGCCGACGCCGACGTACGACAGCACCGCCTCGTAGAGGATCAGCGCGGAGAAGTCCAGCACCGTGACGATCAGCACCAGGTGCGCCACGTTGGGGAAGATGTGGCGCGCCATGATGCGCGCCGGCCGACGCCGAACGCGTTCGCCGCCTGCACGTAGTCGAGCTCGCGCAGCTTCATCGTCTCGGCGCGCAGCAGGCGGCACAGGGTCGCCCAGCCGGTCAGGCCGAGGATCGGCAGAGCAGGAAGAGCTTGAGTCGGCGCGCTCGACGCCGGTCTCGAACATCCCGGGGTGCTTGTCGAGGAAGACCTGCACCATCAGCACGCAGGCGGCGATCAGCAGCACGTTGGGCACCGACGAGAGCACGGTGTAGAAGTACTGGATGGCCTCGTCGACCCAGCCGCGGAAATAGCCGGCCATGATGCCCAGCACGACGCCAGCGGCAGCGTGGCGATGGTCGCCAGCGTGCCGATCACGAACGCGGTGCGGATGCTCTTCAGCGCCTGGTACAGCACGTCGTTGCCGGTGCTGTCGGTGCCGAACACGTGGTAGTACGGCCACAGGGCAGCGAGCCGACCGATGACCATCGCCATCACGATCACCGTGATCAGCATCGGCCGCCACGGGATGTCTGTCGCGCCGCGACCAATCTGCGATAACCAGAGACGCAGGCCACCATGCTTGCGTCCAATCAACGCTGCGGCCGCCACCGCGATCGCAATGCCGGCGAGCATGCCGATCAGCGCGCCTTGAAACGACCGCGCTGCAATATCGGCTCGCCATTCGCGTTCAGGCTGTTTCAAATGCGAGCCGCCATGGGCGAGGCGCGGGTTGCCGCGTACTTCCTTGCCGTCGACGACCTGCGTTTCCTTCTGGAACGACCAGTAGGCCAACGGCATTGAATACGTTTTTTGCGCGCCTCGATGGCGTGCGCCATTAATGCGTCGAAGATCGAAAGCGTGCGCGTGCCGTAGGCAACCTGCGCGTCCGCCGAGGCGCCTTCAACTGCGGACAGGCGCGGCCGGAAATGCACCGATCGAGCAGCGCAATCGTGATGAACACGCCGAGCACCACCGCGGCACACATCGCCGGCGCGTCGCGCAAGACGTGCGACCAGTTGGCTTTGACTGCGCGTTGTGGCGCACGCGCCAGACATAGAAAGGCACGCCGGCGGCGATTAGCCACAGCGCAAAGTCTGTCCACAGAAAAACAAACTTAGGCAAGCCGAACTCTCGGGTCGACGAACGTGTACGCGATGTCGGTGGCCAGATACGCGAGGATGTACAGCAGATACCCTAGGAAAACCATCACGTGCACGATCGCGAAATCCTGTCCGCTGATCGCTTCGATGACGTAGG
>CAVVAI010000013.1:0-24205 GCA_963746085.1 uncultured beta proteobacterium | reverse complement strand
GCCGGAGCAGCGTGCCGTTGAGCAGCCTCTCATCGACGAATTCAAGCAGGCCGCGCTCGACTACCACCGCAGCCGCCGCGGCAAGATCAAGGTCGCGCCGACCAAGCCGATGGTGACCCAGCGCGACCTGGCGCTGGCCTATTCGCCGGGCGTGGCCTATGCCTGCGAGGCGATCGTCGCCGATCCCAACGCAGGCCAGCGAACTGACCGCGCGCGGCAACCTGGTCGCCGTGATCACCAACGGCACCGCGGTGCTCGGCCTGGGCAACATCGGCCCGCTCGCCGGCAAGCCGGTGATGGAAGGCAAGGGCGTGCTGTTCCAGAAGTTCGCCGGCATCGACGTGTTCGACATCGAGATCGACGAGAACGATCCGGACAAGCTGGTCGACATCATCGCCAGCCTCGAGCCGACCTTCGGCGGCATCAACCTGGAAGACATCAAGGCGCCGGAATGCTTCATCGTCGAGCGCAAGCTGCGCGAGCGCATGAAGATCCCGGTGTTCCACGACGACCAGCACGGCACCGCGATCATCGTCGGCGCGGCGGTCTTCAACGCGCTGGAAGTGGTCGGCAAGAAGATCGAAGACGTGAAGCTGGCCACCAGCGGCGCCGGCGCGGCCGGCATCGCCTGCCTCGACATGCTGGTCGCGCTGGGCATGAAGCCGGAGAACATCCTCGCGGTCGATCGCGACGGCGTGCTCTACACCGGCCGCGCCGCACCTCGATCCGGACAAGGCGCGTTACGCGCGCGACACCGACAAGCGCACGCTGGCCGACATCGTCGACGGCGCCGACATCTTCCTGGGCCTGTCCGCCGGCGGCGTGCTCAAGCCGGAGATGGTCGCGACCATGGCCGACAAGCCGATCATCCTGGCGCTGGCCAATCCCAATCCGGAGATCCTGCCCGAAGCCGCCAAGGCCGTGCGCCCGGACTGCATCATCGCCACCGGCCGTTCGGACTACCCGAACCAGGTCAACAACGCGCTGTGCTTCCCCTACATCTTCCGCGGCGCGCTCGATGTCGGCGCCACCGAGATCAACGAGGCGATGAAGCTCGCCTGCGTGCACGCGATCGCCGAGCTCGCGCGCATGGAATCGTCCGACCTCGGCAGCGCCTACGGCGGCGAAGTGCCGGTGTTCGGCCCCGACTACCTGATCCCGCGGCCGTTCGATCCGCGCCTGCTGGTGGTGCTGGCGCCGTGCGTGGCGCAGGCGGCGATGGATTCGGGCGTCGCGCTGCGGCCGATCGCGGACATGGCGGCGTACAGCGAGAAGCTCGGCCAGTTCGTCTACCGCACCGGCCTGGTGATGAAGCCGGTGTACGAGCGCGCGCGCAGCGACAAGCAGCGCGTGGTCTATGCCGAAGGCGAAGAAGAGACCGTGCTGCGCGCCGTGCAGACCGTGATCGACGAGGAGCTCGCGCATCCGATCCTGATCGGCCGGCCCGACGTGATCGAGACGCGCATCGAGCGCCTCGGCCTGCGCATGCGCCCGGGCGTCGATTTCGAACTGACCAACATCAACGACGATCCGCGCTTCAACGACTACTGGCAGCAGTACCACGCCCTGACCGAGCGCCGCGGCGTGACGCCGGCCGCGGCCAAGAACCTGATGCGCTCGCGGCCGACGCTGATCGCGGCGCTGATGGTCGAGCGCGGCGAAGCCGATGCGCTGATCTGCGGCCTGGTCGGCCGCTTCCACAAGAAGCTCGGCTACCTGCGCAGCGTGTTCGGGCTCGATCCCGGCGTGCAGTGCACCTCGGCGATGACCGGCGTGATCAACGACCGCGGCGCCTGGTTCTTCCTCGACACGCACGTGCAGCTCGACCCGACCGCCGAGCAGATCGCCGACAGCACGCTGCAGGCGACGTATCGGCTGAAGCTGTTCGGCATCGAGCCGAAGGTGGCGCTGCTGTCGCATTCGAATTTCGGCAGCCACGACAACGCCTCGGCGCGCGAAGATGCGCAAGGTGCGCGAGATCCTCAAATCGCGCGTGCCCAAGCTCGAGGTCGACGGCGAGATGCAGGGCGACACCGCCTGGGACGAGCCGCTGCGCCAGCGCATGTTTCCGAACACCACGCTCAGCGGCCGCGCCAACCTGTTCGTGATGCCGAACCTCGATGCCGCCAACATCACCTACAACATGGTGCGGGTGATGACCGACGGCGTTGCGATCGGCCCGATCCTGATGGGCATCGACCAGCCCGCACACGTGCTGACGCCGGCCTCGACGCCGCGGCGCGTGGTCAACATGACCGCGCTGGCGGCGGTCGATGCGCAGATTCGCAAGGCGTTGCACGCGGGGAAGTAGCGTCCGACTAGGGAATGTCGGCGTACGGGGAAATGAATCGTCACCCCAGCGAAAGCTGGGGCCCATTTTGATCTTGGCTTTGCGCGGCAACGTCAATGGTTCCAGCTTGCGCTGGAACGACGAGCGCAGCGCGTGGCGGCACCGATCCTTCTTTCTCTGCCGGGACATCGCCACGCACCCTCACCCCACGCCTCTCGCGAAAGCGCGAGAGGGAGCCGCGCCGTCAAAATGGATTCCAGCTTGCGCTGGAACGACGAGCGAAGGGCGCCCGGGCACTGATCCTTCTTCCCTGGCATCGGCCCAACGCGATGAATCGTCACCCCGGCGAAAGCTGGGGCCCATTTTGATCTTGGCTTTGCATCGCAACGTCAAAATGGATTCCAGCTTGCGCTGGAACGACGAGCGAAGGGCGTGGCGGCACTGATTCTTACTTCTTGGGCACCGGCCTAATGACGAGTGGCCGCTTGCCCAGGGTTCTCCTGGTTCCGGATCACGCTGATCGACGCGGGCGTTGGCGGCAACGCAGGGGTTGGCGCCGCGCCGCGCAGCAAGGCGTGCCGAACCGCCTGCTCGTCCGCCGGCGCAAGATCGCCGAGCAACTCGACCACGCCCGCCACCAGCGTGCCCAGCGGCAAGCCGTCGCGATACGCCACGCGCGCACCCAGCACGCGCGGCACCTTGCCGCCCGGCAACAGCGTGCCGACCAGGTTCAGCGGATCGAGCGCCGACAACACGAGCAGCGCGCCGTCGTGCGGCCGCTTGCGGATCGCGCGCAGCACGGCGATCGCGTCCGGCAACGCGAACTGCTCGCCCGACAGTCCGGCGACGAAACGGCCACCGCGGATCTCGCCGCGCGCTTCGAGCCGGTGGTAGACGCGCAGCAACTCGCGCCACGGTGGCAGCCACGCCGCCTCGCGTTCGAGCAGGCGCCAGCAGACCACGCCGTAGCGTTGCAGCAGGGTCAGGGCGATGTGTTCGACGGCAGCGGGATCGTGCTTGCGCGGAGCGACGCCGCCGTTGCTCTTGCGCTCGAAAGAGGCATCGCTGCTTTTCCGTTCGTCGTTCCCGCGCAGGCGGAAACCCAGTGACTTGGCATTGGCATCGGCAGTGAGAGCGAAAGTCGCTGGATCCCCGCCTTCGCGGGGATGACGATCAAGCGCACGCCGCGTCAGCGTCCAGCGTCCCGCGCCTTCGATGCCGAACACCGACGCCCGCCGCCCACGCCGCGGGTTGGCAGTAGGACGCTTCGATCCAGGCACCAGCAACGCACGCAGCCCCGCGAAGCTGTCGCAGGTGATGCGCCCGCGCGCCACCAGTTCGGCCAGCACGTCCTCCAGTTCGGTGCGCAACAGGTGCGCACCCTGCAGCAGCTCGTCGAAGAACGACGCACCGTTCGCATGCAGGAACTCGACCACGAGCTCGGCGCGTGACGACAACGGCGCCTCGTCGTCCGACGCACTCGCAGCGACGCCGCTCCACAAGGCCAGCTGCCGGCGCGGCAACAATACGATCGGCGTGCTGCGCACGGTCTTGCCACCGCCGGCGTCGACCGTACTCGCACGCAGCCGTGCCCAGGTGATGTGGCCGGTCGTGCACAGGTCGTCGAGCCACGTCGGCGTGTAGTCGGTCAGGCGTGCCAGCAGCACGGCTTTCTCCCACGCCGCGGCGGGCGCTTCGAAACCCTCCAGTTGCGCCAGCACACCAACCAGCGCCTCCGGCCCGCTCATGCGCGTCGCCGGCGACACGTGCTGCCAGTCGCACAGGAAGCGCATGAAGTCGCGCGGCTCGACCGGTTCGATCTCGCGGCGCAGCCGACCGATCGTGTAGCGGTGGATGCGCGCGAGCAGGTGGCGCTCGCACCACTCCTCGGCGCTGTCGCCCTGCGTCGCCGCCGCGGTAAAGCGGCCGCGCATGACGTAACCCTCGCTTTCCAGGCGAAGCAACGCGCCTTCGATGTCGGAGGTCGACACGCCGAGCGGCTGCGCCAGCGTCGCCGCCGGCATCGGTCCGAAACCTGACAGGCGCGAGCGCGCGAGTTCGAGCAACGCGTCTTCGCGCGTCCAGGGCTGGCTTGCATACTCGGCCGGTGCTTCGATCGCCGGTTGCAGCGCGCGCGTCGAAAACAGCACCTGCAGTTGCGGCAGGCGTTCGGCCGCGACCCACAGCGCCGCTCTCAATCGCCAATAGCGTCCCTCCACGTCCCGAGCGTACAGCGAGGGATCTGCTTGTCCGTCGCGCTCGCCGGCAACAACAGATCCCTCGCTCGCTCATGCATGCTCGGGATGACAATCGCTTGCGCTCGGGATGACAACGGAATGTGGTCGGGTGATTCGCGTCGCGCGCCGATCGTTCGCAAGTTGCTGCAGCCACTCCGACCACGGCGGATTCGCCTGCGCCTCATCCTCGGTGACGAACCCGAGCCCCATCAACGCCTCGTGCATCTCATCGGCGCTGCGCGCCTGCGGCCAGGCCTCCTCGCGCACCGACTCGATCGCAGCCGGATCGAGCCGGCCGAGATCATCGGCGCTATCGGCATCGGCATAACGACGGCTCATCACCGCCTGCGTGCGGCGCTCCTCCAGCGGCGCGTCGTCGAGGAACGCATACGGCCGCGCGTTGAGCGCTTCGGCGGCGATCGGCGACGGCGCGGTGAGGTCGCGCGCAACGACTTTGATCTCGCCGCTTTCCATCCTGCGCAACACCGCCAGCCAGCCATCGACGTCCATCGCCTCGTGCAGGCAGTCGTGCAGGGTCTGCGCGACCAGCGGATGGTCGGGCACCTCGCGTTCGCCGACCAGGTTCTCGGCGCAGGCGACCTGATCGGGGAACACCGTCGCCAGCAAATCCTCCGAGCGCATGCGCTGCAACTGCGGCGCCACTTTCTTGCCGCCCGAGAAGCGCGGCAACGCCAGCGCGGTCGTCGCCGCCCAGCGCCAGCGCACGCCGAACAGCGGCGCGTCGAGCAGCGCCTGGATCAGCACGTCGCAGGCCGACGACGAATGCAGGTAATGGGCGACGTCGATCAGCGGGAAGCTGTGGCTGGTCGACAGCGACAGCACGATCGCGTCCTCGGTCGCCGCGGCCTGCAACTCGAAATTGAACTTGCGGCAGAAGCGCTTGCGCAGCGCCAGGCCCCAGGCGCGGTTGACGCGGCTGCCGAAGGGCGTGTGGATCACCAGCTGCGTGCCGCCGGACTCGTCGAAGAAGCGCTCGATCACGCAGCGTGTCCTGGGTCGGCATCACACCGAGCGCGGCGCGCGTGCGGGCGAAGTAGTCGATGATCTGCAACGCGGCTTCGTGGTCGACGCCGACTTCGTCGGTGAGCCAGGCGAGGGCGGCACCGTGCTGGCCGTCCGAGGCCGTTGTCGCCTGGTCGCTGTTCGCAGCGATGGCGCCCAGCCGCGCATCGATCTCCGCCCGCAACCGCGACACGCCACGCGACAACTCGTCGGTACGCCCCGGCGCCTCACCGAGCCAGAACGGAATGTTCGGCGGCGCGCCCTGCGCATCTTCGACGCGCACGCGCCCCGGCTCCACGCGCACGATCTTGTAGCTCGTGTTGCCGAGCTGGAACACGTCGCCGGCCAGGCTCTCGATCGCGAAGTCCTCGTTGACGTTGCCGATCGTGATCGCCTGCGGTTCGAGCACGACCGCGTAATCGCCGGTATCGGGAATCGTGCCGCCCGACATCACCGCCGTCATGCGCCCGCCCTTGCGGCCACGCAGGCGGCGGTTCACCGCATCGCGATGGATATAGCGCGCTGCGCGGACCGCGGCGCGTGGTGAAGCCATCGGCGAGCATGCGCACGACCGCGTCGTACTCCGCGCGCGACAGCTGCGCATACGGCCAGGCGCGGCGCAGCCAGTCGTACAGCGCGTCCTCGTTCCATTCGGTGGCGGCGACTTCGGCCACGATCTGCTGCGCGAGCACGTCGAGCGGCGCGCGCGGGATTTCCAGCGCGTCGAGTTCGCCACGGCGCACGCAGTCGAGCAGCGCCGCGCATTCGACCAAATCGTCGCGCGACTGCGGGAACAACCGCCCCTTCGGCACGCCACCGACGTGATGCCCCGCGCGGCCGACGCGCTGCAGCAACGCCGCGATCGAACGCGGCGAGCCCAGCTGGCAGACCAGGTCGACATCGCCGATGTCGATGCCCAGTTCCAGCGACGCCGTCGCCACCAGCACGCGCAGCTCGCCGCGCTTGAGCCTCTGCTCCGCATCGAGCCGCAACTCGCGCGACAGGCTGCCGTGGTGCGCGGCGACCGCCTCCTTGCCGAGCAGCTCGCCGAGATGCCGCGCCGCGCGCTCGGCCATGCGCCGCGTGTTGACGAACACCAGCGTCGTGCGATGCGCCTGCACCAGCTGCGCGAGGCGCTTGTAGACCAGCTGCCACGCCTCGTTCGACATCACCGCCTGCAGCGGCACCGGCGGCAGTTCCAGCGCGAGGTCGCGTTGCTTGGCGTAGCCGATGTCGATGATCTGGCAGTCGGGCACGCCAGCGCGCAGCGCCGCCCCCGCTTCTGCCCCTTCTCCCGCAAAGCGGGGGAAGGTTGGGAGGCGGGCAGCCGCATCAACGGGGGCGGGGACGACGGCGCCACCGGACGAGGAAACAACCGCCGCCGCCCCCACCAAAAACCGCGCGATCTCCTCGATCGGCTTCTGCGTCGCCGACAATCCGATCCGCACCAGCTTCCGCCCGCACAACGCTTCCAGCCGCTCCAGCGTCAACGACAGATGACTGCCGCGCTTGTTGTCGGCGACCGCATGGATCTCGTCGACGATCACCGTCCGCGTCGTCGCCAGCATCGCGCGCCCCGACTCCGACCCCAGCAGCACATACAACGACTCCGGCGTCGTCACCAGGATATGCGGCGCCTTGCGCCGCATCTTCAGGCGCTCGGACTGCGGCGTATCGCCGGTGCGCACCGCGGTGCGGATATCGACGTCCGGCAACCCTTGCTTCAAAAGCTCCGCGCGGATGCCCGCCAGCGGCGCCTCCAGATTCAGATGGATGTCGTTCGACAACGCCTTCAACGGCGACACATAGACCACATGCGTCTCATCGCTCAACCCATCCGGTGACGCGAGCCCTTCCCGCACCAGCGCATCGATCGCCGTCATGAATGCCGTCAGCGTCTTGCCCGACCCGGTCGGCGCGGCCACCAGCGTATTGCGGCCCGACGCGATCGCCGGCCACGCAAGCACCTGCGCCTCGGTCGGCGCCGGGAACGCGCCTGCAAACCAGGCGGAGACGGCGGGGTGGAAATCCTGCAGCGGCATGGGCTCAGTATTCCCGCGGGAGCGGGTCGAAGGATGAACAGGGCGGGCCGAACGAGGGCCCGTGGCGATCCGCCGGCGTAGCGCGCGCGGACGTCCTGGCGATTTGTTTCGAACTCGTGAACTGGGGACTTTCGCCCCCATTACAACGAGCATGTTCCAGCGCGCACGCGCCACCCTGCACGCACCCAGTCGCAGTTCCTGCGACGCACCATTCCAGGCCACCGCACGGCACCGGCCCGACTCCGACCCCCTGCTAGAATCGAAACCCTTCCCTGTCCCCATTCAAAGAGGCGCGGCCACGGGGCCGCGAGACGCATGAACTGGCTCGAACGAATGCTGCAGAACGACCCCGACCCGACCGAAACCCAGGAATGGATCGAGTCGATCAAGGCCGTCATCGACGCCGACGGCCCCGAGCGCGCGCACCAGCTGCTCGAGCGCATGGTCGAACTGACCCGCCGCGCCGGCGCGCACCTGCCGTTCGCGCCGACCACCGAATACGTCAACACCATCCCCGCGCACCTGGAGCCGAAGATGCCCGGGCGATGCCGACGATGGAATGGCGCATCCGCTCGATCATCCGCTGGAACGCGATGGCGATGGTCGTGCGCGCCAACCGCAAGCCCGGCGACCTCGGCGGCCACATCGCCAGCTTCGCATCGTCCGCCACGCTGTACGACGTCGGCTTCAACCATTTCTGGCGCGCGCCGAGCGAGGCAGCACCCGGGCGACCTGCTCTACGTGCAGGGCCACAGCTCGCCCGGCATCTACGCGCGCTCGTTCCTCGAAGGCCGCATCAGCGAATCGCAGCTCGACCACTTCCGCATGGAAGTCGACGGCCGCGGCATCAGCTCCTATCCGCATCCGTGGCTGATGCCCGATTACTGGCAGACGCCGACCGTGTCGATGGGCCTGGGCCCGATCGCCGCGATCTACCAGGCGCGCAACTGGAAATACCTCGAAGGCCGCGGCCTGATGCCGAAGTCCGACCGCAAGGTCTGGTGCTTCCTGGGCGACGGCGAAACCGACGAGCCCGAGATCGCTCGGCGCGATCTGCGCTCGCCGGCCGCGAAGGCCTCGACAACCTGGTCTTCGTCGTCAACTGCAACCTGCAGCGCCTCGACGGCCCGGTGCGCGGCAACGGCAAGATCATCCAGGAACTCGAAGGCGCGTTCCGCGGCGCCGGCTGGAACGTGATCAAGACCGGTCTGGGGCAGCTACTGGGATCCGCTGCTCGCCCAGGACACCAACGGCATGCTGCGCAGCTGATGATGGAAACCGTCGACGGCGAATACCAGAACTGCAAGGCCTTCGGCGGCGCGTACACGCGCGAGCATTTCTTCGGCAAGTATCCGGAAACGCTGGCGATGGTCGCCAATCTTTCCGACGACGACATCTGGCGCCTCAACCGCGGCGGCCACGATCCGCACAAGGTCTACGCGGCCTACCAGAACGCCGTCGACACCAAGGGCCTGCCGACCGTGATCCTCGCCAAGACGGTGAAGGGCTACGGCATGGGCGCGGCCGGCGAAGCGCTCAACCCCACCCACCAGACCAAGAAGCTCGACGACGAAGCGGTGCGCGCGTTCCGCGACCGTTTCAACATCCCGATCAGCGACGACCAGCTCAAAGACGGCGACGTGCCGTTCTACCACCCGGGCGAGAATTCGCGCGGAAGTCGAATACCTGCATCGAGCGCCGCCACGCGCTCGGCGGCTTCCTGCCGCAGCGCCGCCGCAAGAGCACGCAGATCGCTTCAGCGCCGAAGCTGGAAGTCTTCGACCGCCTGCTCAAGTCCAGCGGCGATCGCGAAATCAGCACCACGATGGCCTTCGTGCAGTCGCTCAGCATCGTGCTGCGCGACAAGCAGGTCGGCCCGCGCTGCGTGCCGATCGTCGCCGACGAGGCGCGCACCTTCGGCATGGAAGGCATGTTCCGCCAGATCGGCATCTACGCGCCGTACGGCCAGAAGTACAAGCCGGTCGATGCGCGACCAGCTGATGTACTACCGCGAAGACGCAGCAGGCCAGGTGCTGCGAGGAAGGCATCACCGAAGCCGGCGCGTTCTCGCAGCTGGATGGCCGCGGCCACCAGCTACAGCACCAACGATCTGCCGATGCTGCCGTTCTACATCTACTACTCGATGTTCGGCTTCCAGCGCATCGGCGACGCCGCCTGGCAAGCCGCCGACATGCGCGCGCGCGGCTTCCTGCTCGGCGCCACCGCCGGCCGCACCACGCTCAACGGCGAAGGCCTGCAGCACGAAGACGGCCATTCGCACCTGCTCGCCGGCGCGATTCCGAACTGCCGCGCCTACGACCCGACCTTCGCCGTACGAAGTCGCGGTGATCCTGCAACACGGCATGCACCGCATGCTCGACGAGCAGGAGGACGAGTACTACTACCTCACCCTGATGAACGAGAACTACGCCCACCCGGACATGCCCGAAGGCGCGGCCGACGGCATCATCAAGGGCATGTATCTGTTGCAAGGACGGCGGGCGGGGCAACAGCCAAGAAGGGCGAGACCTGCGCGTGCAGCTGCTCGGCAGCGGCACCATCCTGCGCGAAGTCGATCGCCGCGGCCGAATTGCTGGACAAGGATTTCGGCGTCAGCGCCGACATCTGGAGCTGCCCCAGCTTCACCGAACTGCGCCGCGACGGTTTCGACGTCGAGCGCCACAACCGCCTGAACCCGGAAGCGCAAACCCCGCGCAAGGCCTACGTCACCGCGCTGCTCGAAGGCCGCCAGGGCCCGGCCATCGCCGCGACCGATTACGTGCGCGCCTACGCCGACCAGATCCGCGCCTTCATGCCGATGCACCTACACCGTGCTCGGCACCGACGGCTTCGGCCGCTCGGACACGCGCGCCAACCTGCGCCGCCATTTCGAAGTCGACCGCTACTACATCGCCCACGCCGCCATTGCGGCGCTGGCCGCGGAAGGCAAGATGACCGCGCAAGGACGTCGCGCGCGCGATCAAGCAGTACAAGATCGATGTGGAGAAGCCGAATCCGGTTGGGGTCTGATCGATCGTCGGCCTTATAAGTCGGCGATTGTAGGTTCGAGTCTTGTCGGGCGGGCCAGCGAAATCAGACACTTAGGCCAAATTTTGGATCACATGAAACGTGCCTCCACGCTATTTTTCCTGACAATTGAGTTCCACGCTGGCGTTCCACGCACCGCGTCGGCGACTGTCCTGGACGTCGCTGAAGTTCGTTCTTTCTGGTAGAACAGCTGATATAGAGGGCGGGGGAACCAATGAGACGACTAATTGTCCAAGAGCCCTGTCAGGCTAGGTTGCGCTGTGGAGTTGCATCGCCTGTAGGAAGCAATTGATGACTGACGCAGGCGTTAGAACTGAAAGCGTCAAGATCGCTTTGTTTTTCAACTCGCCACGTTCGCTGGATATTGCAGCGATCGTGGAGAAGATCGGCTTGCTTCCTGAGTCCGTGGAACGGAAGGGTTCGGTAGGACCCACCACCGTTAAGGCGCAAAGCGGCAGTTGGTCGGTCACTCTGATCGCTCAGCCGACTCGCCTGGACATAGATTTCACCCCCAATGTCGGCACCGACGAGCAGCTTCTTCCTGAGTTCGGCACCCTTAAGGGAATCGAGATGCTCCAGGCAGCGTCAGATGTTGCGCAAAAGTTGACTTTCCACGTCGGAGCATTAGTGAGAATTGGTGTGGTGGGCCAGTGCGCTGAACAGTTTGAGTCGTCTGAATCAGCAACAAGCGCTCTATCGAAGCATCTCCCGTTCGAAGCTAATCTGCCGCCTGAATTGCGAGAGGTTGCGATCCAATTCAATTCACCTGTGCGCTCTGCCTCGGTTGATGGCGTTTTCCTGAACTCTGTGGAGGGCTGGCAAGTGGCTAAGATTCACATGTTCGCTGTTGGGCCGGCTGGCATAAACGTTAGCGAGTCGGTCGTTCTGCGAACTGTTTACGACCTGAACACTAACGCAGAGAGTGGCGCGCACCTCGCTGAAGGCGATGCGGCACGTCGATTCCTCGGTGAACTAACTGGACGGGTGCAAGACCGATTACGCGAGCGTGCATCATGAAAAATCTTCCTTGCCTACCCGTCCTCATGAACGAAAGCATGCCGTTCGACATTTGGAACGAGCCTCGGAACGCAATTCAACGTATGGGATTTGAGGCTGAAGCCAACCTACAGTCGGTCGAATCTGCGTGGGCTCTGGTCGAAGCTCTGTCGCGTCGAGGTCAAAAGGTTGCACCCGTCGCCTCGCTGGACGCCGATGGGGACGTCGTGTTGACATGGCATAGAGGTCGACTAAAGGGTAGTGCTGTGATTGAGGGCGAGAAGGTTTCGTCGATCGTCTCCGACGGCCGTCGCATCGCTTACCTAGGGTCGGAACAGGTCATCAACGAGCTCACTGTTGACGGAGCAGACTTCACTAGATTTGGGGGCTCTGAGGAATGCACGCTGGCGAATCAACTCCTCCCTCACAACATATACCTGACGAGCACAACGTCTGCCGTCAGGTATTTCTCCACATATGTCCCTCGCCCTCGGGAGCGTCAACAGCCTTTTGGGATATCCCTCTGCCTTCCGATTCAAGACTCGAGATGATGATGGAAGACCCGTCGAATCCGTAATTTGGTCCGAGCAGTGCGATGACCATGAAGTCTTTGAACGCGGCCGGAGCAAAGCCGCAGACGACGCAGAACGAAAGCTTGCAGAGAAGGGCCAGCTTTCACCTGAAGAACATCCCAAGTACGTCGGCTACTTGCATGCACGTGTGGCAGACATACGTGGTGTTGCGACGGCAGCCCATCGCGAAGACTATTGCACTGAAGGAGTGTACAACGTCGAACATGTTCCAGAGAAAGATTTCTTTTCACACTGGCACATCATCTTATTAGCTGGATTCTTAGACGCACTCCGCGAGCAGATAAAACGAGATCGGCCACCAGATGGCCCTGGCGAGTTGAGCGAAAAGAAAGGTCGGCAGCACGCGATACATATGTTGCTGGGGGTCTTCGAAGCAAATGGCGTGACTTCACCCAGGACTTCTAATAGCTAGAACGTCAATAGAGCTCAGCGATAAATGTTGCCGTGATCTTATTCTCAGGCCAGGCTGATTCTTGACGCTTCCACTTACGTAAAAGCCCCGAATCGGCAGTCTGTTCTCCGCTCAAGTCCAGCCGGAACAAGTCGATACTGCCAAAAACTGACGCCACGCTCTTATTCCAGCGACGAATGGTAAGGTCGCCGGAAATTTGGCGGTCCGCTGAAGCGGCGAACCCTTGATAAACATATCCACGGTCACCGCCGTTGATGCGTCCATCCTTGATAGCAACTAGACCTTCCCCGAAGTCTTTCGTTGCAGCGGCAAATTTCACGAAGTAAAGGCCGTCTAACATTTATGACTCCTACGAGGGTTGTGAAATGTGAGCCGATTCGGGCGTAAAGCGCGCTACAGCGCTCAGGCAATTATCGCGCGACAGGGGCCATTTCGACTGCGACTGGATCAGACGCGCAAGGCGTCGTCATTCAGCGCATCGTCCCTTTTCTATGGCCACGATAGTACCGTCTACCAGGAACCGCTCGCCTTCACAGCGTCCGGGATCAGCCTCGTCATGGGCATGAAGAAAAGCGGGATCAGGGGCCGTTTTCTTAAAAGCGGTCTCTGACTCCGTTCTCTGCGGGGCATGAACTGGAAGGAGGCTGCAAACCACGGACAGCCGGCGGACCACCTTAAGGTAGAATTTCTACCTACTTAGAAATCGACCGCGCCATCGTCAACCTGAAGCGCCGCTGCACCCAGAGGGTGTGACGTGGAGTCAAAAAAGCGGAGGTTGGCCTTTGGAAGTTGTTCGTAGAAGTGGGCCTTGTCCGCAATAATCTGCGCTCTATCCCTTGGCCGAATTGATATGGCAATTTCAGTTGTCTCCGCTTTCTCAATGGCGGCGACTATGTGGCGGTCTTCCTCGCCCAGTCCGTTTCCAAAAATGCAAAGTGGGCCGTCATGATGGGCCAGGCTAGTGTAAGCAAACGCTAAGTAGTCTGAGCGGTATATCGACTTAAGTTTGTCCGCCGACGTCCCCTCTGAAACAAATAATGGCGTTGCGTCCTCAGCGCCTTCGATAGGCGTGCCAAAAAGTTCGAGGAGATTGGCGCCAGCCTGGCTCCGCCGCTTAAGAGTTTCTCCGTCTTCAGCTCGATACAGATGCAGTCCGCCGTGCAGGTAGAGAACTATGGTGTAACGCCCCCATACGTCTGTGTTTGCGAGGTCAAACCGCTCTCCCCAGAATAGATCTTTGAACGATCCAGTCTCGCCATGCATGATTGCCCAGTAGGTCAAGAGATCGTAGTTGGTTGAATACACACATCTATAGCGGGCAAGTTCGTCGCGAATCGAGGCGAACGCGTCGTCTGACACATCCCTCTTAGCGACATGTTTGGTTTGTACCGCCTCGATTAGGGCGGACTGCACGCTTTCATAGCACTGGTCGTGTTGCGTATGCGGTAGGCCGAATACTTGGCTCACACGGCGCGAGATTACTAGCGCCGATAAAACCTGCTCGAAATTTGTGGTAGCTAGCGCCTCAAACAGAGCGACGTCCTGTGTTTCTAAGCGATGTGTCGCATTGTCATTTCTCGCGATATTGAACAATGACGGATAAGAGAAGCCTTCCCACACCGCACAACTGGCTCCGTTTCCTACAAGGAGACCACTAAAGTCGACTTCCCGACGTAGAGAGCGCCATTCTTCAAGTTCGGCGTTTAGTGACATTCATCCCTCCACGGGGATTGCATTAGATGTTCATCGGAACTATGGCTGTAAAAAGGGTCAGGTTCATATATTCGATGGTGAAGAACGGGGTCAGAGACCGTTCTGAGAGCAGACTCTGACGCTGTTCTCTCGAGAGTCAATAACGCCCGGAATCATCGTCGTCGTACGACTCGTCCTCATATTGGGCAGATTCGATCGCTTCTTCCTCGGCTTGCTCCGCTCGCACTTCGGCAAAGGACTCGCAGCCTTCCATGAAGGAATCAGAGTTTCCGCCACACTCGGACTCATCCGTTACATCGTTTTCCTGCGCCCACTGAAAGCCAGCCTCGTGACCGGAGCAATCAATCGTACAATCGTCAAACTCTGGTTGCTCCACATCCGTGGCGTCCACATCGGCAGGTTCCGACTCTACTTCGGCCTCTTCATATGCGTACTCGCCGTCGTCGTCACCGTAACGCCCACCCCCGCCGCCCCCACATCCAAGCAGCAGCCCTAAGACGGCAATAGCGAGACAGAGGGCAATTTTTAATCGAGACATAGCATCCACCTTCCATGAAGCTACGAAAAAGGCGAAAAGGGATCAGGTTCGTCTATTCGATGCTGCGTCGGCTGTGCTACGGATCGATTTATCCGTTCCAGCCAGTCCTCGCCAACTGTAGCCGCTATCTTGATCGTGTCCTCGCGCATCAAAATGATGAGAGCAAGGGAACCGAAGACCAGCGCACAGATGCCGTACACCCAGCCTGAGAAGCTGGCCGGTCCGTACTGGAAGGCGATAAAAGGTGCACAGTACAGCGATAAGAGCGAAGGCGAAATCGCCCGCCGAGAAGCATCGTTCTGCCGGCTTTGAGCCTCTTGAGAGTGTCATGACGTTTGTGCAGCCAACTCACCGTTTGCGACGCGGGATCGAAACGGAAGAGAGGCCACAACTCCGCAAGATCTAGCAGCGATTGCGCTTTGTCTGGTTGCGCCAAAGCTAGCCGGATGACCCGAGCTGGCAGGTAGGACCCAAAAAGATGTCGAACCACGACCTCCAGCCACAGATCGTCCTGGCTGCGAGTGCTGTCCCAGAGGTCAAGGAATTCTTTGCGGTTCTGGCTGCGACGGCCGTGTAAGCCGGACAACCCTCGAATCACGTAAAGCACCAGAACAAAGAGCACGGCCGGTATGAGCAAGGCCGAGCCGCCTGCTGCAATGATTTCTTTCACCAGCTCCTCCATTTAAAAGACCTCGATAGCAACTTTGATCAAGCCGCCTTGGCGGCGAACAGCTCTCGGTGGTGCGACAGAAATTTGGTGTGCTCAGGCCGAACCTTTGACACGTACATGGCGGGGAATGGACCAGCGATCGAGAACGTCCTGCGACAAGGACCGATGCACGAGCATCTGGCCGTCGTCCTTGAAAGAGATCAGGCGTTCGTCAAACAAGGCATCGACATGCGGTGACAGCATGATGCCGTTGTGTCCGTTGATGCGCTCGGCATTCGATGCGTCGCGCCATGGCTTGATGTGGCTCGCAATGAGCAGGCGCCGCGTCTTTCCACGCCTGTGACGCGGCACCGTGGGTCTACCAGCATGACCTGCTTGCGAAACAAGCCCTGTCCGATCCGTGCCTTCGTGAGCTGCAGGCGCTGTGTTTCGGGAATGGTATTGTCGGCTTCGATCTGGTGGATGTCGTCGAGTACTTCCGCATCGTTTTGGACGTCTTGTATCTGAGCGGCGAGTGCGAAGGTCCGGCGCGGCTTCGACGCCTAGCAAGGCAAGTAGTAGATTGCCAAGGGCATCGGAGATGGCCGCCAGGATAGCAGGATTGATTGCCATCACCGTTTAACTGAATAGGTGAGTAGCGAGTTGGGAGTAGTGGAGCAATCGTTTCGATGTGGGCTTTAGGCCGCAGGGCTTTGGGTGCAGGCGTGAAGTAGACGCTGACCAGCCAACCTTCGTGAGACCAGTAGTCGCCCACTGTTCCGAACTCACTCGGTTTTGGACTCGCCGAGGCGGCTTCGGTCACTTGGCCGATCGCGCCGATCTGTCTATCTGCATAAGAAAACACGATATCGCCGGGGCGGACGAGTGTCAGGTTTTGGTAAGTCTGGTTGAACGCGCCGTTGGCGTTGCGCATGGGCGACCACAGATAGCCGCCACGTACTTCGTGGTCCCGAGTCTGCTTGTGGTTGACCCACCAGAACGCCATCGATTCTCCCCGCGCCAGGGTAGCAGCGTCAGCGCCCGTGATACGGCTCGCAGCCGATACCGTCGTTGTCGCTGTCTAAATGCGGACCGTAGCCGGGGTCACCCCGGTGTACCGGCGCCGCACCTGCTGCGCGCGCGGCGGTGCAGTTGCGGTAGGCCGAGCCGCCCGAGGCATCGCTAAGCGAATTGCCGAAACCGGAAGCAGGCGCGAAGTTCTGCGCGGGCGGTGGTCGCGACGCGGCGCCACGGTGGCAGTGATAGCCCCCGTGCTTCCTGTCGTTGTGACACCCCTCGGCGTTCAATCCACCGCCATGGGCCGCCACCGCGCCGCTGGCCAGGGCCAGCACGGCGAGCGTGACGTTGCGAAGCAAAGTCGACATCGGACACCCCCCAGTCCCGAAGCGAGCGCCGACCTTACTCCCAACGACGGGCCCAAGTGCGAATGCGGTCGGCAATTCTGGAATTTCCGGCCTGGGCCGCTCGCACCAGGCAGTCGACGCTCGGGCAGGGCGCCGCGGGCGTCGGTCATCATCCCTTCCCCTCGCTGGTTGATTCCGTACCGGAGTCGCTGCGTTCGACCGCGCCTGCGCACGCTTAGAGGGTTGCCGGCGGCGCCCTAAACCTTGGCCGCAAGGCGCGCAGTGCCGGCCAAGACGCCTTTTGCCCGGACGTCGGCCCTCGAAGAGCGGGCCTCGGGTCTTTTTGCTTCGGCACGCAAGCTCGAGCGCCTCGGCGTCGGGTCTTTTTGCTCCGTCGTCGAGGCTCGATCGGTCGGGTGCGACCTCTTTTTGCCCGGACGCTGAGACAAAAAGAGTGGCCCTCGGGACTTTTTGGCTTGCCGCCAAGGCACGAGCGTGCCGACGTCGGCGCATTTTGCTCGGCCGTCCGGCCCGAACGAGTCGGCGTCGGCTCTTTTCGGGCGCGCGCTGGGACTTTGTGCTTCGCCGGCAACCTCGGCTGCATCGCTCACGAAGGTTGATCGCTTGCGCGCCCACAGGTAAAACGAGCGGGCAACTACGGACTCTAGGATGGAAGCCATGCTCATGCAAAGGATCTGCATCGTCCCGCTCATAGCCTCGCTGGTGCTCGCGGCGGCGGTGGGCCCGGGAGCAGCTACCAATCTGCCTACCTATCCGAAAGACATTCTCGGCGCGTGGACGCCTGACGGTACGCCATGCGGTGAGCCGATCAACTACGACAGCGAAACGTTGCTGCTGGTTGATGAAGAGATCATGGGGCAGTACGAAAACACAAACAGGCCCCTGGAGGTATCACGGCTCTCAAGCCGCCCAAGAGTGTGGAAGATCGTATCTGAAGCAAGTCCGGGCACCGGCGAATACTCCGGGAGGCACACAGAAATATTCGTTTTGACTGGGATCAAACTCACGATAGCGAGTGATAGGGAATCAAGCATTTTTATTAGATGCAGATAAGGAGAAATGCGATGGCAATGGATATTGCTTTGAGTCGTGTCGGATTAAACAGGACGTTCTTGTTGCTACTCGTTTCGACTGGTGCACCGGTCCTTCCTGCTCACTCGTGCAAGGCCGTCACACCTCAGGAAGTGTCTTTTCCTTCCGAGTTGCGTGGTGCGTGGGACCTGTCAGACGACAAGTGTCGCGCAATCGATACGCACGAAAGCGACTCCAGGATAGAGATCGGCGCTCGCGTGCTTCAGGGATACGAACACGCTGAGTCGCTCATATCCATACGGAAAATATCGGAGGCGCCTCTGGTCTGGCGCGTGATTTCAATATCAAACATCGCACCGCCAGAGATTCAGGGAGACGCTGTCTTCTATGTTCTGGGTGGCGACCGGCTGACGATAAGTGACGGGGAGTCCACCAAGGTCTACGTCCGTTGCGGAGTCGCATAGGGACAAGCGTGCGAAAGGAGGATGTATGCGTATAGGCATAACAACGACGATTCTGCTACTCGCAATTGCGATCTTGGTCCTCAGCCCCCCGGTGCATTCAGACGAACTCGGTGCTGTACAGCGTGCCAGCTATCCGAAGGTGCTACGCGGGGTTTGGGATCTGGCGCCCAATGCATGCAACGCGTCTGCTATGTCAGACAGTGATTCCAGGTTTGAAATCAGCAGAAGTGTGCTGCAAGGATACGAGCACACGGACACGCCAAGGTCGATCAGGAGAATATCTGATGCGCCGCAAGCGTGGCGCATTGTCGCGATATCGGATATCGCGCCAGTGGAGATTCAAGGAGGCGCAGAAATATTCATTCTGGAAGGAGACTACCTCACCATCAGCGATGGCACGTTCGCGCGTACTTACGTGCGGTGCAAGTAGGGCCAGATAAAACAAGGAGGTTTTATGCTAAACGACAGCGCACGTTCGTACAAAGTTACACAACTAGGTCGGCCAGACGAAAGAGAGAACCAAGTTAATGTCGACGTTGAGATCTTTGAAGACCTTGTTACGCATCATCCAAAACTGAATAAGGACGCGTCTCTCCGAGGCGGCGTACCAGTTGGTGTTGAAAACTCGTTGAAACGCACCTACGCCTTTGTCGGTGGAGAATTCCAAGAAGTGGAGATGCTCAGATCGGATGAGTACAGCGCGCTGAAACAAGATCAAGTACTACTAATCAAAGATTTCATCCTGGACGACGTTCGTAAGACCAACTCACGCGAAGTGGATGTTCCAGCGCCCGTTGCCGGATACGTTGGCAGAGTCGACACGAGAAACGGCGTCGTAGATATCTACGACTGTAAGGATGGTGATGTGGTCGCGAGAATCCGGCACCTGGGGCCGATTTCGGTAAGCGTCGGAGATGAGGTCGCGTACGGTGAGTCGCTTGGTACGCAGAACAAGACTGGGCTCAAGCCAAAGGCAGGGAAGCACGTCCACCTGGAAATGGACACCCATTACTACCAGCAGTTCGAAAACTACATTTCAGATCTGACGAGTGGACGGCTTCCCGTACAAGCCGAGCATCGCGTCGGCGTCCAACCTCGGCTCGTTGTTGACGACGGCGTCATGCGCCTGGGCGAATCCGGCGAGCGAGTCGCCGCCGTGCAGCGCGCCTTGGTGGCCGACGGTTATCGGGCGGTTGGTGACAAGCGCATCGAAATGGACGGTGTCTATCGTCCCGACATGCAGGGCGCACTGATTGCGTTCCAGCAGGACCACCGCATTCCGCAGACTGGGGATATCGATGTTGCGACGTATCAGCTCGCGCTGCGCGTCAATCTCGATAAGCAGCTCGGACCGGTGCCGACGCTACCGGAGGATGCGCCGGTCATCGACATCGAAGTGTCTCGTCCGTTTCGCAACATCGAGCGCGGCCTGGATCCGCAGTACACACCCAGGCCCGGCGCGCCCGCGCCGGACAACGCCTCTCCGATCGACCCGGCGAGAACGGGCCGAACGCCAAACCATCACGGTCATTCCGATCACGATCCCACGCCGCTGATGGAGACGCCGGGTCCGCGCATCCCAGCCGAGCGCAAGCCCACGCCCGCCGACCCCGATCATCCCGACCACGCCATGCTCGAACAGATCCGCGGCCACATCCGCGAGCTCGATCGACGTCATGGGCGTGCGTTCGACGACACGAGCGAGCGGATCAGCCACAGCCTGCTGACGCTGGCGAAGGGCGAGCGCTTCAAGCGAGTCGACCATGTCCTGCCCAGCGAGAGCGTGCCACCCGGCGCACATCTGTTCATCGTCCAGGGCAGCCTCAGCGACCCGGCGCACCTGCGCACGGTGATGAAAACCGAGACCGCTGCGCAAACGCCCGTTGCGGAATCGAATGCCATGCTTGAATCGGTGAACCTGCGACTCGCACAAGAGCAAACGCAAGCACAGCAATTGGCGCAGCAGCGAGCCCAGGAAAACCACGCGTCGCCGGTGATGCGCATCTAGTCCGCAGTCGCTATGCTTTTGCCGGCTACCTTGCCATTCGCGAAAAACGGGTTCAGCGACCGGTTTCAAGAGAACGGTCTCTGGCCCCGTTCTCCTAATCAGGGAGTTGCGTGGTCTACAACGCGCTGCAGCGCGGGATGTATCACCGGGACCGATGGGTCCGTCTATTCAGTAGTTAGGTGCCATGAAAATCAGTCGTTGGTTCTTAGCAACTGCAATTGCCTCTAGTCCGTGTCCTGCGTTGGCTTGCTCATGCATCCCGCCGGGCGATGCGGCAGATGCTTACGCTAATGCTACGGCTGTGGTAGTGGCTGTGCCAGAGGTGGTTTCGCTTCGGCGAGTGCCCAATGCTGTTGGCAACGCGGAGGATCGAGAGACAGTTCGTTGGCTCGTCTTTGAATCGTGGAAAGGCCTGCATGGCGAAAAGTCGACGTTCACCTCCAGAACTTCTGGCCCATGCGGTAGGTCGGTGCGCAAGGGCGACCCTTTTCTTCTCTATCTTCAAGGTAAAGAGCCATACTCCTTAAGCATGTGCGGTCGTAGCGACTACTTGCCTTTTGTCGTAAAAGACATTCCCGAGCTGTACCGGCTTAAGGGGCGATCATCGGATGGCACCTAACAATGCATTCAAGCCGAACCCGCTTCGCGGGTCGGCTTAATTCAGGCGTTGGGCGGCCAAGAACGGAGGACGAAATGACCCAACCGTCGACCGAGATACGCAGCGCCACATCCGATGAGATGCCGCGCGCCGTCGCAGCGATCGTAGCTGCATTCATCACAGACCCGCCCGCGCGATTCGCGTGGCCTTCTCCGCACGACTATCTCCTGGCCATGCCCTTGGCCACCGCGCGAGTTCGCGGGCAGCTGTTTCGAGCACGGCACGGCCTATGTGTCCGCAGACTTCTGCGGCGCCGCACTCTGGTTGCCTCCCGGTGTGGAGCCGAACGGCGAGGCCCTCGAAAAGATGTTCCGCGACACTGCAAAGCGCGAACACCTTGACGACCTGCTTGCCACGTTCGAGAAGATGGAACAGTCGCATCCCCGAGAAGCGCATTGGTATTTGCCGCAGATCGGCGTCGAGCCGAATGCGCAAGGCAAAGGCATCGGAGCGGCGTTGATGCGTCATGCGCTCGCCCGCTGCGACCAGGAACAAGCGTTGGCGTACCTCGAGGCGTCGAAACCGGAGAACATCCCGTTCTACCAGCGCCATGGTTTCGAGGTGATAGGCGAAATCCAGGTCGGTGCGGCACCGCCCGTCACGCCCATGCTTCGCAGGCCTCGCCGTTAGGAAAAGAAAGAACGGGGGTCAGAGGCCGTTTTCAAGAGAACGGTCTCTGACCCCGTTCCTCTCGCAAGATCAAACTGCGCGGCGAAGCGGCTAGAGGTCGTAGGAAAGCAGGTCGTATCCCGTTGCCGCCCGCACCACGCGCTGATGGACGAAAGAGCCGCTGCCGCCGTTGGTCAACACCACGATGCCGCGGCGTCGTTGCGCATCGCCGACCGCGAAGTTCTTGAAGATGCCGCCGTTGCTGCCCGAGTGGTAGAACACCGGGCCGTCGCGGGTCTGCTCCATGTTCCAGCCCAGGCCTTTCTCCGTCCATCGACCGGGTAGCTTGATCTGCGGCGTGAGCATGGCCTGTCGCGTGGCCTCGGTGATCTCCCATGGCGCGCGCTGCTTGCGCGCCATCATCAGGGTCAGGAACGTCGCGTAGTCCTGCACGGTCGTGCGCAGGCTCGCCGCCGCGTTGGCGACGATGTCGCCCGGCCACGTCACCAGTCCGGCCGGTGCGAGCGCCTTCACTTCGGGCAGCGCGCGTTCGGCATCTTCGTACTTCCATGCCGACAGTGGCTTGCCCCAGCGATCCGCGACTTGCTGGGCGATGCTCCATTGTTCGCGGAACATCTGCCGCGGCATGCCTGCATCCGCCTGGTCGTGTGCGGGGTGACCGTAGACGGATCGCGCGGCCAGGTCCGCATTCCAGGTATAGCTGCTGTCCTGCATGTTGGCCGGGCCGAACAGATGCGTGCGCATGGCATCGTCCAGACTCTGGCCGGTGATCGTTTCCACCGCCAGCTGCAGCCAGAAGAAGGCCTCGCCGGAATAGTCGATGCGCGTACCGGGCTTGACCATCGGCACCAGTTTTTCCGTCGCCGGCGAAGTGCGCCAGTTCGGCAGCCCGGTGGTATGACGCAACACGTCGCGCGGGGTGATCAGCGCGATCGATGGATGGTCGGCCAGGTAGTCGGGACGCCGATACTGCACCAGCGGACGATCCAGATCGATCAGGCCCTGGTCCACCAGCTGCATGACCAGATAGGCGAAGACCGGTTTGCTCAGCGATGCATCCTCGAACACCGTCCGCGCATCGACGCGCGCGCCGGTCAGCGCGTTGGTCACGCCGAAGCCTCGGCTCCAGGCCACCGTACCGTCCTCGACCACGGCAATGCCGACACCGGGAACGGCGAACGCCTGCATGATCCTTGGCAGCTCGGCGAGGAATTCGTCGTCTGGAATCCAGGAACGGTTCACCTCTTTTTTGCACGAAGCCGCCATCGCGCGGACGGAAGGCAGCACGCCAAGCACGCCGAGCGCAGCAGCACCAGCAATAAAGCGACGGCGGTCTGGAACTGGACGAATCGGCATTCCCCATTGGATACGCTGGCGCCGGTCGCAGCAAGGTCTAAAGGCCACGGGCCCACTAGGGTTATCCCCAGCTGTTTTCACGATGAACCGGAAGCACGATGCGATCTTCGGGTTCGGCCTCTCCAGGGACATCCATCATGAGCGGTCCCATCGATTCCATCCGCCAGTTCTACGATCGGTCCATCCGCCCGCTCCAGGATGATGTGGCCAACATCGCGGGCGACGTGGCCGATGCTGCCCACGATGTCGGCTCTGCCGTCGCCGATGCGGCAGGCGATGTCGCGGAGGCCGTCGTCGATGAGGGCGTCGCCAATGTGGCGCTCGACCTTGCCACGCACAACATGGCGCAGGGCGCGCGCATCCTGACGGAGCTGGGCCGTCGTTCGCCACAGGATTTCGTCGACTGGCTCGCAGGTCCCGAGGGACCGAGCTTCGCGGATCAGACGGCGCTCGTGCCTGGCTTGCAGGACGCGATCGGCGATGTCATCGACGCTGCGATGGACAACCCCATGATCGCGGGCGCGGTGGGTCAGGCTTTCGGCTTCGAGTACGTTCCGGGCGGAGACTTCTACACCACCAACGAGACCTCGTTGCAAAGCTACCTCGGATTCCACGATGCCTACGACAAGGTCGGCAAGTTGTTGGGCATGGACCTCGATGACGAGGTCATCGAATTCGAAGTCGATGGCGTCGGCTACCGGCTCGAGTTGTGGAAGGGCAGTTACGGGAACGGCGGCGCATTCGGTGGCGAGATCGGGCTTTACACCAACGGCACGGGCGAGCGCGGCCCGCTTGGCGATCTGCTCGAGCACATCCCTGGCTACTACTCGTCCGCTGCCGGGGACGACCAGATCCGCATGACGCAGACGATCTACGACAAACGCACCGGCGAGACCTACTTCACCAACGCGGCGCCGGTGCCGACGATGGCGCGCACTACTGGAACCTGGCGATTCGCACCGATCCGGGCGTCAACCACGAGGATCTCGGCCAGCGCGGCGAGCTGGTGCTGACCGACCCCGAAGTCGCCGCGGCGATGTGCGCGGCGATGAACCGCGAGGGCGTGCCTGCGCAGCTCGGCGAGGATGGCCTGACGATCACCTACTCGTGGGAGTGACGTAAGTTCGGATG
>CAVVAI010000012.1:0-86438 GCA_963746085.1 uncultured beta proteobacterium | reverse complement strand
ATTGGTGTTTCGCGGCCAGCGGCTGACACCTGCGCAATTCCACGCATTCGCGCGGCGTTTCGGGCCGCCCGAGCCGCACGTCATCGATCAGTTTCACCATCCCGAGTGCTCCGACATTCTGATTCTGTCGAACGTAATTCAGCGACGGCAAGCCGACCGGACTTGCGGACGCCGGCACGTATTTCCACACCGACTACTCGTATCTCGATGTTCCCGCGCGCGCGACGATGTTGTACTCGATCGTCGTGCCGAAGGTCGGCGGCGACACAGTGTTCGCCAACCAGTACGCGGCTTATCACGATCTCTCCGCGGCGATGAAGGCGCGCATCGAAAATCTGATCGGCCTGCACCACTACGGCAACCGCGACGATCTGAACGAAGCGTCGCGCACCGTCGCCTCAGTGTTGACCGACGAGCAGAAGAACCGAATGATCTGGGTGCGGCACCGGATCGCACGCGCGCACCCGGTGACCGGCCGCAAGGCGCTGTACGCGGTGTCTGGCAGCTCGTTCGGCATTGAAGGCATGCCCGACGATGAGGCATCGCGCTGCTCGACGAGCTGAAGGCGCACGCGACGCAGCCGAAGTATCATTACAGCTCAAGTACAACGTCGGTGATCTGGTGATCTGGGACAACGCGTCGCTGCTGCATTCGGCCACGCTGATCGATCCGAATGTGCGCGCACGCTGTGGCGCATCACCGTGAAGGAGCCGCGTGCGGTTCCAGATGCACTGGAGGCTGCCATACTCGATTAACGAAATGCGTTTGGGCACAAGGACGCTATTGGGCCCGCACACCTTCCGTATAGAGGAACCCATCATGAAACTTGCGCGCTCACTTTTCGCCGCTCTCCTCATTTCGCTCGCCTCGCTTGCATCGGCCGCGGACGGCCTGATAGCGATTAAGAGCCCGCGCAGCGCAACCGACACGGCGAATCGGTTTGATGAGCTGGCAAAGCAGCGTGGCCTCGTTGTGTTCGCTCGCGTTGATCACGCGGCTGGAGCCGCAAAGGTCGGCAAGACGCTTCGTCCGACGGAGGTGATCATCTTCGGCAGCCCACAGGGCGGTACACCATTCATGGAATGTGCCCAGTCTGTAGGCATCGACCTTCCGCTGAAGGCGCTCGTATGGGAGGACTCCTCGGGCCAGGTATGGCTCGGATACAACGACCCTGCGTTCCTGGCTCAGCGGCACGGCGTCGCACAATGTCCGGCCGTCGAGAATCTTCGCAAGGCCTTGTCAGGACTCGCAGCAGCTGCGGTGGCGCCGTAGTTCGTGGCCCCCTCTCCGTGAAGACCATTCTTATTACCGGCGCTGCCGGTGACGTCGGCACGCACCTGCGGCGCGAATTGGCAGGGAAATATGCTCTGAAAATTTCCGATCTTCGCTCGCTGAAGAAAATCAACAAAGAAGAAAAATTCGTCCGCGCTGATGTCTCCAAGTTCTCCGATGCCCTTCGCATCACCCAGGGAGTTGACGCGGTTGTGCATCTGGGCGGCTACTCGGTCGAGGGCCCCTGGGACGGGATCTTGCAGGCCAACATCGTCGGCTGCTACAACATGTTCGAGGCGGCGCACCGCAACGGCGTCAAGCGGATTCTTTTCCCGACCTCGAATCACGCAACAGGCTTCTACCGGCGCAGGCAGACCATTGACCACCGTGTCTATCCGAAGCCTGACGGCCGCTACGGCGTGTCCAAGGTCTTCGGCGAAGCGCTCGGCAGTTTGTACGCCGACAAGTACGGCATGGAAGTGTTCTGCATTCGCATCGGCAACGTGAATCCGGTGCCGATCGACAGGCGGCGGCTGTCGATCTGGCTCTCGCCGCGTGACCTGGCGCAGCTCGTCACCATCGGCATCGAGCATCCCAAGATCCGGTTCGAAATCGTCTATGGCGTGTCGCGCAACAAGCGCAGCTGGTACGACAACGCGAACGCGTACCGGCTCGGCTACAAGCCGCAGGACGACTCCGAGCGCTTTGCAAAGGAAGTGATGGCGCGCGAGAAGCCGGGCGGCGATCCGATAGCGGAGAAATACCAGGGCGGGACTTTCACTGTGGCTGAGGAAGTTCCAAATCCTGCGCCCCTGCCGAAAAAGAAAAGAAAAAAATGAGCGCACGCAAACCCAGACTCGCGGTGCCGGCCGGCGCGACCGACACGCACATGCACGTTTACGACAGCGACGTGCCGTCCGCACCCGGCGGCCCACCATTGCCCGGAAATTTCCGCGAAGACCAATATCGAGAAGTTCAGCGGCGTCTCGGCCTTTCGCGCGTGATCGTCGTGCAGCCGAACGCCTATCAAGACGACAACCGCGTCACGCTGGACGCGATCCGAGCGCTCGGTCCCAACGCCAAGGGTGTGGGCGTCGTCAAGCCGGGCGTGTCCGATGCAGAGATCGAACGGCTGACGAAAGGCGGCATCGTCGCGCAGCGCATCTTCCAACTGCCATGGGGCGCGGTTGGCTTCGATCGCATGCACGATCTGATGCCGCGTGTGCATGAGTTCGGCTGGCACGCCAACCTCCAGCTCGACAGCCGCGAGCTGCCGCAGTGGGAAGACACGATCAAAAAGCTTCCCGGCAATTTCGTGATCGATCACAACGGAAAATTCCTCGAGCCCGTCGCTCCCGAGCACGCAGGGTTCAGATCGCTGCTGCGTCTGCTCGACACCGGACGCTGCTGGGTGAAGCTTTCAGCGCCTTATGAAACTTCAAAAACCGGCGCACCGAAGTACGAAGATGTCAGCCGCCTCGCGCGGGCGCTGGTAGCCCACACACCCGAACGCATGTTGTGGGCGAGCAATTGGCCACATCCGTCTGCGCCCCGGGACAACATTCCCGACGACGCCGATCTGATGGATCTGCTGCTTGATTGGGCGCCGGACGAAGCGACACGCAGAAAAATCCTGGTGGACACCCCTGCTGCGCTGTATGGGTTTCGCTAGCGGCCGTCGCGTAGGCGGGCATTCCTAAAGCGACAACGGCCCGGCAAAGTAGCATCGCCGGGCAAACCGCCCGGATCGGTCCCGTGGATCGAAGTACTGCTTCATCCACGAGTCGTCGTCTGTCAGGTAGTTCGGCCTCCACTTTTCGGGCTTGCCGACTTGCTTGCTCTGCATCGCCCACTTCACGGCTTCGCGGAACGCGTAGTGCGTGTAAAGGCGCATGTACTCGCCAAAGTAGATGTCGGCGATGCGCTTGTCTCCGCGGATGACCAGCATGTTCTCATCGTTGGTGTGACAGCTCGCTTCGCTGAAATTCGCACTGCCGCTGACCACGATCGGTTGATCGCCGAACGGGTCGACCAGCATGTACTTCGTATGCACCCAGTAAACGTGAACGCTGTCGAGGATGCGTGAAAGCTCGGCGAGCCAGCGGTCGAAGCTGTTGGTCACGATGCGGTTGCCCACGGCAACCACGACTTCAGTGCCGTCGGCGCGCTTTAGCCAGCTCTTTGCTGTCGGCCTCCTTCGTTTGCGGGCTTCGATACTCCTTCTCCATCAACGCCATCTTCAACACGTGACTGTTCTGTTGATAGACAGCGTTGAAACTCGGATGCATTCCGAACGCGAACGTCATCAGCAACGCACTATTTGCGGTGCCCGCGATCTGCGCGTACCAGGTCAGGCAATCAAGGTCTCTGTTGCGCGGCGAGAACACCGATGTGGTGGTCGAGTCCCACGGTACGGGTGGCGTTGCAGTGGCCGATACGTTGGCGCTGCGATAGTCGGCATCGATCTCTGGATCGTCGCGCAAACGCTCCCAGTATTCGAGAAACGATTGCGCCACCGTCGCGTCTTCGACAATGTGGCCCACGTTGGAATGACCGAAGATGCCGTTCTCGGTCAGGTTGGTCGAGCCGGTCCAGACGGCGGCCGGCTTCTTTCCCTGGCTCAGGATGAAAAACTTGTTGTGCATCAGCCTGCCGTTGGCGCGGCCCTTGCAAACGGATTTGATCCGCGCCTTTGCGATCGCTTCCCGATTTCGCTCCCACGGCCCGGTCGCTTTGCCGTTCTTGTCGCGCGTCTCGCGGTTGTCGTACAGGATCGAGACTTTCGCTCCGCGCAGTTTCGCCTGTCTCAATGCCTGCAACACCGCGGGCCACTGGAATTCGTACACCGCGCCGTGGATCTTCCAGCCGCTTCCGGCGCGTCCGATAAACGCAACCAGCGCTTCCAGCAACCCTCTGGACAACCAGTCGTACGCGGCGGGCCCTGCCTCGCTCGGCTTTCTGTTTTCGAAGCGTCGCGCATATTCCTGCGTTGCGACCGAACCGCGATTGAAGAACGCAGAGTGAGTGGGACCAGTCTCCAGCTCCGTCGTGACCTCTACGGTGAGGCTCGAGCCGGACGTCAAGGCGGCCGGGTCGCCGTATCTCGTAACGATGTCGTACGTGTAGGACCGCCCGGGCTTGGCGCTGTAGTCCGCCCATTGAAAGCTTTGAATCGGATGGAAGCGGGTCGAAAACCGCTCACTGGGACTCGGATGCGGCTCGGTCTTCTCGAAAGTTTTCAGCGCCGCGAGCCAGATCGTCTCGTTCTCCGCATGATCGGTGCGGCGCAAGGCGAACCCTCTGAACTTCGATCGTTGCCGTAAATCGAGATCCATGCCGAAGAACACGACATGGGTTCCAGCAATCACATTGACAGTCAGCCCCTCGTGCTGGACACGGCGACGCATAACATCCTCTAATCCCCCGCTGCGATGCTAATGCCGAATGATGACGCCGAAATGCTGAATATTCACGTTGACAAGTGCTGACGGTTTCGTTGCGGCGCGATCAAACCTTGCGGCGCCCCAATATCGAGTCGAGACCCAATCGGCCGCGCCGTGCGTGGCCATGTACAAACACAAGCGGAACAGCACCAAGGCGCTGTCCTCATTACGGCTTAAGCGACTTCGGCAGTACGGCTTCGTGCATCGATAGATGGTGGAGAAGAGGAGGATCGAACTCCCGACCTCTGCATTGCGAACGCAGCGCTCTCCCAGCTGAGCTACTTCCCCTGAGATGTCGCCCGCCGTTGAGCTGGCGGCGAGGGAGCGAATGTTATACGCGTGACAAATGGTTGTCCAAGTCGGCGGCAGCTAGACTCGCCGTATGAGTTCAGCCACCGCTTTCCTTGAGCGCGAATACAACGCACGCGTCTCGATTCGCGAGCATCCGCAGATCTTTGCGCGCTGGGCGGAACAGGGCGCCGCAGCGCGGCGGTTGCGCGCGTGTGAGGTCGATCTGCAGTATGGCTCGCTCAGCATTGAGCGGCTCGACATTTTTCATGCGCATCAGCACGATGCGCCGCTGCTGGTTTTCATCCACGGTGGCTACTGGCGCTCACTCGATAAATCGGATTTTTCCTGGGTAGCGCCGCCACTGTTGCAGCACGGCGTCGCGGTCGCGTTGACGAACTACGGACTCGCGCCGCAGACGTCGATCGAAGACATCGTGCGGCAACAGTTGAAGGCGCTCGGATGGCTGTATCGGCATGCACAGCAGCTGCGATTCAATCCCGACCGCATCGTCGTCGCCGGCCACTCGGCGGGCGGTCATTTGACGGCAATGATGATGGCGGCACTCTGGCAACAGTTCGACTCGACGTTGCCCAGCGGCTTGGTGAAGGCAGGGTTGGCCATCAGCGGGTTGTTCGACTTGCGGCCGCTGGTCCGCGCACCTTTCGTCAATGCTGACCTGAAACTCGACGTCAAGCGGGCGCGCGCGCTGTCGCCGATACAGATGTCGAGCGCGACCAGCGCACCGCTGATCACGGCGGTGGGCGCGGCCGAATCAAGCGAGTTCAAGCGGCAGTCGTCGGAGTTTGGCGCGGCGTGGTCCAACAACTTGGTGCGCCATCTGGAACTGCCCCACGCAAATCATTTGACCGTCTGCGACGAGCTGGCCAACCCGGCGTCGCCGCTATTCGACGCCGCGCTCGAGCTGATTCGCCGCGTCTAGGCCGCGCCGATTCCCAGGGCGCGAACGCGCGCCTGCGTCAGCGCATGCACGTGCCGGATCGTCGGGACTGCGATCGACGCGAGCTCGGCGAGTTCGATCACACTGCCTACGATCGCATCGAGCTCGAGCTGACGGCGCTGCTCCAGATCCTGCAGCATCGAAATCTTTGCCGCTCCGAGCTGCCGCGCAAGGTCGATGCGCTGCTCCACCGTCATCGGAATACGCACGCCGTAATGCTCTGATACCTGCATGCCTTCGCGCATCATCGCGCGGATGACGTCGAGCACGTCTTCGTCGGCAACGATCTCGCTCATCAGATATCCAGTGAGTGCGGCGATCGGGTTGAACGACAAGTTGCCGACCAGCTTGGTCCATACGTCGAGCCTGATGTCGCTAGAGCGGATCGCTTCGAAGCCCGCTGTATCGAGCGCAGCGCAAACGCGCTGCAAACGTTCACTGATAGCGCCGGAGGGCTCGCCGAGAATGATCCGCGTCCCGTTCGTGTGATGCACTTCGCCCGGAGCACGCACTTCGGCGGCGATGTGAACGACGCACCCCAGGATGTGTTGCGGCGCCAGCGCCGCGAACATCGAACGATCCGGATCGAGCGAACGCAGCGCCGTTCCCTCCAGCGCGCCACCTGCGCCGTGGAAGTACCACCAAGGCAATCCGTTGATCGCCGGAACGACGACGGTGTGCTCCGCGATCAGCGCTCGCATGCGGGGCAACATGGCAGCGATGGCGTGCGCCTTCAAACCGATGATGACCAAATCCTGAGCGCCAAACGCGGCCGGATCTTGGGCCGCAGGTAAGCGATAGTTGCCTGAATGCTTGCCTACCCTGTCGACCAGCCTTAGACCGCCGTCAAGAATGGCCGCCAGATGCGCACCGCGTGCAATCAGTGCTACTTCGTGGCCGGTTGCCGCGAGCTTGGCACCGAGCACGGCGCCGATCGACCCGGCGCCGACGACTGCAACCCGCATCAGCGACGAGCGCTTGCGGCGCGCTCTCACGTTCATGCCGCCATTGTTTTTCCGCTGCGTCCACTCGTCGAGCCGCGCGCGCGCGGTCTTGCTTTCCTCCTGCATCTGCATCTCGGAGGCGAGCTGCGCGGTCAGTTCGACGCGAATGCCATTTGGATCGAAGAAGTAAATCGACTTGAAAATCTCATGGTCGGTGACGCCGAGCACTTCGATGTCGTGCGCTTCGAGCCGCGCTTTCACCCGCGATAGCTCTTCGACCGAGTCGACGCGGAGCGCGATATGGTTGACCCAATCGGGCGTGTTCGGCGATTTCTCGGCAGCGACGTCGTCGCCAAGGTCGAAGAACGCGATGCACGAGCCATCGGTCATCCGAAAGAAAATGTGCGTGTACGGGCAATACTCGCCCGTCGACGGCACGTGATCGCTTTGAATGATGTGATACAGCGGCAGCCCGAGGATGTCCTCGTAAAAGTGCCGAGTCTCTTCCGCGTCCTTGCAGCGGTACGCGAAATGGTGCAGCCCGTTGATAGGCGCGGCGTCAGGAACAATTGAGGGAACGGTTGACATCAGAGCCTCCGTCATCAATGCCCGCAGTTTAGCGACGCTGCGCTACGCCTTGAATGCCTCTTCGATGCGCCGCTTGTCCCACCCGGGCACCAGCGTCTCGATGAACGAATAGACGAAGCCACGCAAGTACGCGCCCTCCTTTACCGCCAGCCGCGTGACGTTGCGGCCGAACAAGTGTCCGCACGGCAGCACGATCAAGCCATCGCGCTGCGAATCGGCGGCCACCCCCGCGACGATGCCGACGCCCATTCCGATCTGAACGTAGGTCTTGATCACATCGGCATCGATGGCTTCGAGCACGATCGACGGTGCAATGCCCGCCGCTTCGAACGCGGCGTCGATCTTTCCGCGCCCGGCAAACTGCTGCTCGTAAGTGATCAGCGGATGACGCCCGAGATCCTTCAACGTGAGCTTGCCCGGGGTAGTTGCAAATTTCGCGAGTGGGTGGCCGGGCAGGATGATCGCAACGTGTTGCCAGTCATAGACCGGAATCGACAGCAGGCCATGATGATCGGCTAGTGATTCGGTCGCGACGCCGATGTCGGCCTGCCCGTGAATTACCATGGATGCAATCTGCGGCGGGTTGGCCTGCAGCAACTTCAGTCGAACCTGCGGATACTTGGCCGCGAATGTCTGGACGACGCTCGGCAACACGTAACGCGCCTGCGTGTGCGTCGTCGCCACGCGCAGCGTTCCTTCGGGGCTGCCCGCGTAGTCGCGCGCCAGCTTTTTCAGGTTGTCGACGTCCTGCATGATGCGCTCTGCCGCATCGAGCACCATCTGGCCCGGCGCAGTCAGGCCCTTTACGCGCTTGCCGTGGCGCGCGAAGATCGGCACGCCGAGCTCGGCTTCGAGATCGATAATCGCTTTGGATATACCGGGTTGCGACGTGTGCAATGCGCGTGCCGCCTCGGTCAGGCTGAACTTGTGGCGCGCCGCCTCGCGCAGGAAACGAAACTGCTGCAAGTTCACGCAAAACTTTCTTGTCGATGTGAGCCAGCGGCGAGTTTATAGGGCCGGCATTGTGAGAAAATTTGGCCTTAGCGGAGGCAGCAAATTTCATGAAGCTTGACAATGCCCAGCTGCTGCTCGACGAGCAGCCCATCTCAATCGACGTACTGCTAGAAAAGTACGCCAAAGACGACGAACAGACGGTCGACGAAGTGCGCCGCCGCGTTGCGCGCGGCCTGGCGCAGGTCGAAAAGCCCGAGCTGCGTCACACGTGGCAACAGCGCTTCTACGAGGCGATGGTCGACGGCTTCATTCCGGGCGGCCGCGTCAATTCGGCGGCGGGCACCGGGATCGCCGCAACGTTGATCAACTGCTTCGTGCAGCCCGTTGGAGACGCGATCAGCGGCGTCGACGATGGCGTGCCCTCGATCTATCTCGCGCTGAATCAGGCGGCAGAAACGATGCGGCGCGGCGGTGGCGTCGGTTACGACTTCTCGCCGATCCGCCCTAAGACCGCGCGCGTTCACGGCACGCACTCGCGCGCGAGCGGCCCGATCTCGTACATGCGCGTCTTTGACAAGAGCTGCGAGACGCTGGAATCAGCGGGTGCGCGGCGCGGCGCGCAGATGGGCGTGTTGCGTTGTGATCACCCCGATATCGAAGAATTCATCAACGCCAAGCGCGACGGCTCGCTGGCGAACTTCAACATGTCGGTCGCGCTCAGCGATGAATTCATGCGCGCGGTCGAGAACGATGGCGAGATCGAGCTGTGGCATGCAGCCGAGCCGTTCGATACGTCGAACAGTTATCAGCGGCAACGGACGGCACGTGGATGTATCGCAAAGCCAAGCGCGCGCGAGCTGTTCGAACAGATCATGCAGTCGACCTACAACCACGCCGAGCCGGGCGTGATCTTCATCGACCGCGTCAATCAACGACAACAATCTGTCGTACTGCGAAACGATCGCTGCCACTAATCCCTGCGGCGAACAGATCTCTGCCCGCCGTACGGCTGCTGCTGCCTCGGTTCGATCAATCTGACGAAGTTCGTCAACGATCCGTTCGGTGAACAGGCGTCGTTTGACTTCGACAAGTTCCGTGAAGTTTCCAAAGTCTCGACGCGCGCGCTCGACAACGTGCTCGATGCGACGCTATGGCCATTGCAGGAACAAGCGGACGAGGCAGCGAACAAGCGCCGCATCGGGCTTGGCTTCACGGGACTCGGTAATGCGCTGACGATGCTCGGCTTGCGCTACGACAGCGATGAGGGACGCAGCATGGCCGCCGACATCGCACGCACGATGCGTGACTCGGCATACGAAGCGTCGGCTGAGCTTGCGCAAGAGAAAGGCGCGTTTCCGTTGTTCGACGCTGAAAAATTCCTGGCGTCCCCGCATTGCGCTTCTCGTCTTCCCGAGCAGCTGAAGGGCGAGATTCGCGCCAACGGCATTCGCAACTCGCACCTGCTGTCGATCGCGCCGACCGGCACCATCTCGCTGGCCTTCGCGAGCAACGCGTCGGGCGGCATCGAGCCGACCTTTTCGTGGACGTATGTGCGCAAGAAGCGCATGCCGGACGGCACCAAGCAGGAATACGCAGTCGAGGACTACGCGTACCGGCTGTATCGGCGCATGGGCGGCAACGAGCGCGATCTGCCGGATGCGTTCGTCAGCGCGATGCAGATGTCGGCGCGCGACCACATGCGCATGAGCGCCACCGTGCAGCCGTACATCGACGCCGCGATCAGCAAGACCGTCAATGTGCCGGAAGACTATCCGTTCGAGGAATTCAAGAGCCTGTATCTCGAAGCGTGGCACGCCGGGCTGAAAGGCATCACGACCTACCGGCCGAACAACGTGATCGGCTCAGTGCTGGAGGTCACCAAGGATTCGCGGGCACGCGAGCCGCAGGACCTGAAAGACGATCCCGATCGCCGGGTAAGGCTCGATTCAACCCCGGAACCTGCTCTAGAAAGTCTGAAGTGGCCGGGCCGTCCCGATCTGGCCGGCGGCAATCTCGCGTGGACCTACATGGTCGAAATTCCAGAACGCAAGGAATCGTTCGCGATCTTCATCGGGCAAGTCGGTGACCCACCGGTGCCGTTCGAGGTGTGGGTCAACGGTGCCGAACAGCCGCGTGGCCTCGGTGCGATTGCCAAGGCGCTGTCGATGGATATGCGCAGCGAAGATCGGGCGTGGCTGAAGATGAAACTCGACGCGCTCGCCCGCGCGAGAGACGAACAGGGCTTTGCGATTCCGATGCCGCCCGACGGCGAGCGCCAATGGCAAAGCGGCGTCGTCTCGGCATTTGCCAACATCGTGAGCCTGCGCTGCGAGCAGCTCGGAGTGTTCGGCGATCTCGATCAGCATCCAACCCCGATGCTGAACGCATTGTTCTCGAAGAAGGAACCGAAGGCCGGCCCGCTCGGCACGATGAGCTGGACGGTCGATATTTCCAACGCGAACACCGGCGATGATTTCGTGCTCGGCGTCAAGGAGCTGCATCTGCCCGACGGCAGCCGCCGCCCGTATTCGATCTGGCTGGCGGGCGAGTATCCGAAGGTGCTCGACGGCCTGTGCAAGCTGATCTCACTCGACATGCGCGTTGTCGATGCGAACTGGATCGGCTTGAAGCTGAAGAAGCTTTTGAACTTCGGCGAACAGAATGGCGAGTTCTGGGCACCGATGCCGGGCGCCGAGCGGTCGACGCAATACCCGAGCACGGTGGCCTACATCGCCACGCTGCTGCTGCATCGCTACAAAGTGCTCGGCATCCTCGACGATGAAGGCCGCGCGATCCAGTCCGCCGGAATCCTCGCGCTACCGGATGCGGTCAAGCTAATCGATCACGAGTCCGCGCCGATCAAGGGCAAGGTGTGTCCGAGCTGCAACGCATCCGCGATGATCAAGCGCGACGGGTGCGAGTTCTGTACCGCGTGCGGCTATACCGGCCATTGCAGTTGAAGCACAGGTTCAAGAGATGACCCTGCAACAACTGCTGGGCATCGAGCTGCCGATCGTCCAGGCGCCGATGGCGGGTGTGCAAGGCAGCGCACTCGCCATCGCGGTCTCGAATGCCGGCGGACTCGGCTCACTGCCGTGCGCGATGCTGGATGTGAGCGCCATCCGTACTGAACTTGCAACGATCAAAGCGCAGACCACGAAGCCTTTTAACGTGAACTTCTTCTGCCATGTGCCGCCAGCGCCGAACGCGGAGCGCGAAGCGCGTTGGCGGGATGCACTGGCGCCGTATTACGCAGAGTTCGGGATCGATGCGCACACCATTCCCCAAGGGGCGGGACGCAATCCCTTTAGCGTCGAAGCGGCGCAGGTGCTGAGCGAATTCAAGCCGGGCGTGGTGAGTTTTCATTTCGGCCTGCCCTCAGCTGAGCTGCTGACCCGCGTAAGGAGCTGGGGCGCAAAGGTATGGTCCTCGGCCACCACCGTCGAAGAGGCCCGTTGGCTCGAAGCGCATGGCGTCGATGTGATCATCGCGCAGGGTCTGGAGGCGGGCGGACATCGCGGGATGTTCTTGACGGAAGACCTGACCGCTCAAGTCAGTACATTCGCCTTGTTGCCGCAGATCGTGCGGGCGGTGAACCTGCCGGTCGTTGCCGCCGGCGGCATTGCGGATGCCAAGGGCGTTGCCGCAGCCATGGCACTCGGCGCGGCGGGTGTGCAGGTCGGGACGGCGTATCTGCTTTGCCCCGAGGCCACAACGAGCCCGCTACACCGTGCGGCGCTGAAGAGCGACGCCGCGCGCCACACGGCGCTGACGAACGTATTCACGGGCCGGCCTGCTCGCGGAATCGTGAATCGCGTCATGCGAGAACTCGGGCCGATCAGTGCCGCTGCGCCTGCTTTTCCATTAGCACCCGCGGCCGTTGCGCCGTTACGCGCTAGAGCCGAAAGTCAGGGCAGCGGCGATTTCTCGCCGTTGTGGGCGGGCCAGAATGTAAGCGGCTGCAAGGAAATCCCGGCCGCTGAACTCACGCGACAACTCGCCACCGGGCTCAAACACAAATGACTGTCGTCACTATCAGCGCCTAGCTGATCCGCTGCTCGACAACTTCATCAGGTCCACCCGCGCCTGGAAGCGCGGGTGTCCTGTCTACTGATCGAGAATCGGCGCGAAGCCACCGTAGATCATGCGCTTGCCATCGAACGGCATGTTGGCGTGATCCGGTTTCATCCGCTCGTCTTCCATGATCTTGGGCCACGCTTTGTCGCGCGCCTCCTTCGAGGGCCATTCCACCCACGAATAGACGACGTTCTCATCCTTCGTGGCCTTCACTGCGCCCTTGAAGTCGGTAACTTTTCCATCAGGGACGTCGTCACCCCACGCCTCCACAACGCGGGTCGCGCCGTAATCCTTGAAAACAGCCGCGGCCCGAGCGGCCATGTCGCGATAGGCCTGCCTGTTGGCAGTCGGCACTGCAAGCAGATAGCCGTCGGCATAGCCCATGCGCCCGCCCGCGCTCTCATTGACGAAGGGCGCGAAGCCGCCGTAGATCATGCGCTTACCGTCAAATGGCATCTGCTTGCCCATCTCTTTCATGCGTGGATCATCCATCATCCTTTTGTTGGCGGCATCGCGCGTGGCCTTGTCCGGATACTCCCACCAGCCGAACACGACGACCTCATCGTCCTTCGCCTTGACCGCGCCCTTGAAGTCGGTGACCTTGCCGTCGGGAACATCGTCGCCCCAGGCTTCTACGACGCGCGTCACGCCGTATTCCTTGAACAGAGGCGCGGACTCGGCAGCACGCTTGCGATAGGCTTCCTTGTTGGCCGCCGGGACAGCAGCGACAAATCCTTCAACATAATTCATAGATCATTTCCTCCCTTGGTTCGCCAGACTCGACCTGCTTCGTCTGGCTCATATTTTGGGGCAAGTCGAGTTCCTGCCCACGGTGGATCCCTGTTAAATCAATACGTTCCGGCATGCATTAATTTGATTCACCCGTGGTCCCCTGTGAAGCAGCTTATGCTGGCGACCCCCTCGACATGCCTACTTTGCATCGACGAACCCGACAATCAGATGACCGTCTTCAATTTCAGCGCCGGACCCGCGGTGCTCCCGAAAGCAGTCCTGCAGCGAGGCCGCGGAGGAAATGCTCGACTGGCATGGCAGCGGCATGTCGGTGATGGAGATGAGCCATCGCGGCAAGCGAGTTCATCTCGATCGCCGACAAGGCCGAGGCCGATCTGCGCACGCTGCTTGTCGATCCCCGACGACTACGAGGTGCTGTTCCTGCAGGGCGGCGCGATCGGCGAGAACGCGATCGTGCCGATGAACCTGCTCGGCGGCGCAAGCAACGGTCGGATTACGTCAACACCGGCGAATGGTCGAAGAAGTCGATCAAGGAAGCGAAGAAGTACGCGCAGGTCAACGTCGCCGCGTCGTCGGAAGACAAGAAGTTCACCTACGTTCCGGACGCGCGAGCGTGGAAGCTCACGTCCGGACGCCGCCTATGTGCACGTCTGCACCAACGAGACGATCGGCGGCGTCGAATACCACTGGACGCCGGACGTCGGCGAGCGTGCCGCTCGTCGCGGACATGTCGTCGCACATCCTGTCGCGCCCGGTCGACGTGTCGCAGTTACGGCGTGATCTACGGCGGCGCGCAGAAGAACGTCGGCCCCGCCGGGCCTCACGCTCGTGATCGTGCGCAGGGACCTGCTCGACCGCGCGCTGCCGATCACGCCGTCGGCGTTCCACTGGAAGGAGCAGGCCGAGGCCGACTCGATGCTGAACACGCCGCCGACGTACGCGATCTACATCGCCGGGCTGGTGTTCGAGTGGCTGCTCGCGCAGGGCGGGCTGGCCGCGATCGAGACAGAAGAACATCGCGAAGGCCGAAGCTGCTGTACGACGCGCTCGATGCGAGCCGAGCTTCTACTACGAACCCGGTGCGCAAGGAAGACCGCTCGCGGATGAACGTGCCGTTCAAGCTGCGCGACGAATCGCTCGACGGCGCGTTCCTCAAAGGCGCGAAGGAGCGCGGCATGGTGCAGCTCAAGGGACACCGCGCGGTCGGCGGCATGCGCGCGTCGATCTACAACGCGATGCCGATCGAAGGCGTGCAGGCGCTGGTCGACTACATGCGCGAGTTCGAGCGAGAGCACGGCTGAAGCACGATGAGCCACGTATCGGATCCTCACGCTGAACCAGATCTCGAGCCAGGGACTGCAGCGGTTTCCGGCGCGACCGCTACACCGTCGGCAAGGCCGTCGAGCATCCGGACGCGATCCTCGTGCGCTCGCACGACATGCACGGCATGACGATTCCCGCCGAGCGTCAAGGCGATCGGCCGCGCGGGCGCCGGCACCAACAACATTCCGGTCGCCGCGATGTCGCGAGCGCGGCGTGCCGGTGTTCAACGCGCCCGGCGCCAACGCCAACGCGGTCAAGGAGCTCGTGCTCGCCGCGCTGCTGATGGCGGCGCGCAACGTGGTCCCGGCGCTGGAGTATGTCGCGTGCGCTCGACCGCGCGATGCGGCCGACCTCGAGGCGCGGGTCGAGGAAGGCAAGAAGCAGTTCGCCGGCATCGAGCTGCCGCACCGCACGCTCGGCATCATCGGCCTCGGCGCGATCGGCAGCCTGGTCGCCGACACCGCGATCAAGCTCGGCATGAAGGTCGATCGGCTTCGATCCCGAGATCACCGTCGACGCCGCGTGGCGCCTGCCCTCGGCGCGTGCGCAAGGCGCAGTCGATCGAGGAAGTGCTGAAGCAGGCGGACTTCGTCACGCTGCACGTGCCGCTGGTGCCGGTCACGCGCAACCTGATCGACGCGCAAGCGCCTCGCCGTGATGAAGCCCGGCGCGGTGCTGCTCAATTTCGCGCGCGACGCGATCGTCGACGACGCCGCGGTCGTCGCGGCGCTGCGCGCCGGACCGCCTCAAGGCCTACTCTGACCGACTTTCCGAGCACCGGCGCTGCTCGGCGAGCCGCGGCGTCGTCGCGCTGCCGCACCTGGGCGCGTCGACCGCCGAGGCCGAGGAGAACTGCGCGGTGATGGTCGTCGACCAGGTGCGCGACTATCTCGAGCACGGCAACATCAGCAACGCGGTCAACTTCCCGCAACGTCGAGATGGCGCGCGAGTCGCCGTACCGCGTCGCCATCGCCAACGCCAACGTGCCCAACATGCTCGGCCAGATCTCGCACCGCGATGGCGAACGCCGGCCTCAACATCCACAACATGGTGAACAAGTCGCGCGGCGAGATGGCGTACACGCTGGTCGACGTCGACAGCCCGGTCGACGACAGCGTGATCGCCGCGATCGCGGCGATCCACGGCGTGCTGTCGGTGCGGTCGATTCCTGTTGAGCAGGAGGCGACTGAGAGTGCGCGATCCGAAGTGCCGGTGCGCTAGCCAAGCAGACATAGATTGAATCTGCTCTGGTTCGGTCTACATCGACAAGGCCGCAGTACTGCCCGGGGTCACTTACATCGCGCCATCATCGAAGCGCCGGGACATATTCGACAGATAGGGCCGGTGAATCGCTCGCTGTTCCGTCAGGCCGATGGCAGCCAGTCCACTAGAGGGCGCGCCTTCCGCGATTGGGCGTTGCGACGCCGTTTTACAGTACTGCCTATCGGGCGCGCTGCCACTACGCGGGCCGCACCCTACCAAGCAAATCGCGCATTCGTAGTGCGTTCGCGGGTGACCCATAAATACTGGTGGTGCATCATGCGACGAAAGAATCGCAGCCCTGACAACGACGTCCCTCAACCGCGACCGAGCAAGGAGGAAACATGACAAATTTGCAAACCCGGACGATTGAAGAGTTCAGACATGGTTTCAAGGGAGCGATCGTCCTTCCGAGGGATGCAGGCTACGAAAGCGCACGCAAGATCTGGAACGCGATGATCGACAAGCGTCCGGCACTCATCGCCCGCTGCGCCACCACTTCAGACGTCGTTCGCGCAGTCAACTTCGCGCGTGACAACGGACTGGTGCTCGCCGTGCGCGGCGGCGGACACAACATTGCCGGCAGTGCCGTGTGCGACGACGGCATCGTTATCGATCTGTCGCAGATGAAAGCGGCGACCGTAGATCCAGCTCAGCGCCGCGTCAGCGTCGAAGGCGGTGCAACGTTGGCAGACCTCGACGCCACCACTCAGGCACACGGTCTCGCGGCTCCGCTGGGCATCAACTCGACGACCGGCGTCGCCGGACTTACGCTCGGCGGAGGCTTCGGCTGGCTCAGTCGCAAATACGGCATGACTGTCGACAACCTTGAGTCGGCCGAAGTCGTGACGGCCAGAGGTGAAGTCTTGCACGCGAACGCGATCGAGCACCCTGACCTCTTCTGGGCGCTGCGCGGAGGCGGCGGCAACTTCGGCGTGGTCACGCGTTCGAATTCCGGCTTCACCCTGTCGGCCCACAGGTGCTGAGCGGACTTATCGTGTACCCGATCTCGCAGGCAAAGTCGGTGCTGCAGCAATACCGCGAATTTGTCGCCCGAGCGCCCGACGAGCTTTCTGTGTGGATCGTTCTGCGGCTGGCGCCGCCGCTGCCGTTCCTGCCAGAGAGTGTTCATGGAAAGGGAATGATCGCGCTCGCGCTTCTTTATGCGGGCGACCCGAAGCAGGGCGAGCGGCTTATCGACCCGTTGCGCAAGTTCGGCACGCCCATAGGCGAACACGTTGGTGTGCAGCCCTACGTCGCGTGGCAGCAGGCGTTTGACCCGCTGCTCGCGCCTGGCGCCCGCAACTATTGGAAGTCGCACAATTTCTCGACGCTCAAAGACGGGCTGTTCGACGCCGTCATCGAGTACATCGGAAAGCTTCCGTCACCTCAGTGCGAAATCTTTTTCGGTGCGATCGGTGGTGCGACCGAAAAGCCAGCGCCGGACTCGGCCGCCTACGGCCACCGCGACGCGAAGTTCGTCATGAACGTCCATGGGCGCTGGGAAAGTGCGGCCGACGACAAGCGCGGCATTCAGCTGGGCGCGCGATTTCTTCAGAGCGTCGGCACCGTTTGCCAGCGGCGGCGTTTACGTCAACTTCCTGACCGACGACGAAGGTGATCGAGTGCGCTCGGCCTACGGGGGCAACTACGATCGTCTGGCAAAAGTGAAGCGGAAGTACGATCCGGACAACCTCTTTCGCACGAATCAGAATATCGCTCCTAATTGAGACAGCGTTGGCCGACCGGTCGCCCGGTCCGGCCACGGGTGCAGCACGAGGAAGCGTTCATCATGAATGCCGAACACTTGCGGTCTATCCAGGCTCCGCTGAAAGAGCGCTATCGCGAAACTCCAGAGGCGGCGCTGATCACTTTGCGTGCGCAAGGTCGCATCGTTGAAGGCGTCAGCTGCAAGGTCGAAACAGGCAAAGCCCTGGTCGTTGCCGGGTTGCATCCGGCCACCGGTGGCAGCGGACAGGCTGCGTGCTCGGGCGACATGCTGCTCGAAGCGTTGGTTGCATGCGCGGGCGTCACGCTGAACGCGGTGGCCACCGCGCTCGGCATCGAGCTGCGAGACGCCACTCTGCAAGCTGAAGGCGATCTCGACTTCCGTGGAACGCTGGGCGTGACGAAGGATGCTCCTGTCGGCTTCAAGAACATCCGGCTGCAGTTCACGCTCGATACCGATGCTTCGGAGGAGCAGCTCGCGATCTGTTGCGCCTAACGGAGCGGTACTGCGTGGTCTATCAAACGCTGGCGAATCCGCCCGCTTTGGCGGTGACGCGCAAAACCGCAACTGCTTAATAGCTTCGCGTGTCTCCGATTCAACTCTGCTCGCTTCCCAGCGCTGCGCTGTTGAACAGGTATAGAACGAGTGGTGCTTACACGGATTGCTACGTGACTGAGATTCACGGCTCGGTGTCACATCAACAGTTCGTGACTGCCTTCTACACCACCACTTTGTTCAAGCTCGAAAGAGTGATCCTGAAATGGGCCGTATCACGACCCTCCACGGATGCCGACGCCCAACAATTGGCGTCAGGAACAATCGACGCGTTCGCCGCATGGCATGTCGAGAAGCGATCTGAGAATCAGTTGCTGATGTGTGACCTTCACGGGCGCACAAGATCCTGGCTGATGGTCGCTCCGCTGAAAACGGACCGTGGCCAGGTAACGCGTTTGTACTTTGGATCAGCTGTAGTTCCGGTAAAGAGTGCCTCGACGGGCACACCCGCAATTGGAGTTGGTTTCAGGGCTCTGCTGGGTTTTCACAAGCTGTATTCGAGGGCACTGCTGTTCGCCGCGAAGTCCCGACTGAGTGGCATTGAGCCCGGCTAGCCTCATGCGACAGCTCTGTGTTCTGGTGCGACGATCGTCTTCTTCGCGACGGCGTATGCGCAGACGTTTCCGCGGCCTCGAACGCTCAAGATCAACGAGCGGGTCTATGTTCTTCTCGGGCCCATCCAGCACGCGAACAAGCTCAACCAGGGCTACATGATCAATTCGACGGCCATCGTGGGCGACCAGGGCGTGATTTTGGTCGACTCAGGAGGGTCAGACGAGGTAGGTCGGCACATCGCGACGGCCGTGCGGTGGCTTCACCGACAAGCCGATCACGCACGTGGTGAACACGCACCACCATGGCGATCACTACCTCGGAAACGTGGCGTTCGTAGGACCACGTTCATCAGCTCCGAGTGTGCCACAAGATGGTTCTCGAGACTGGTCACGAGTGGCTCGAGATCATGGAGCGCGATATCGGACGCAAGCTGCCGGGAACGAAACCGCTGGCCGCCAGCGTTACCTATGCCGCAGCGACGCGCACGGAGGCGATGATTAACGGCGTGCGCGTTGTGTTCTGGGTTCCCAAAGGCTCGCACACGATCGGTGACCTGATGGTGCATCTGCCCGACGACAAGGTGCTGATTGCAGGCGACATCCTTGTCAGCGGCGTCGTCCCGACATTCCAGGAGCTTCGTGAAGAACTGGATCGAGACGCTCGACGAGATACAAACGCTCGGCGTCGAGCACTTCGTGCCGGGGCACGGCGACCTGATGACGCCAAACGAGTCACGGCCCTGCGCGCGCGATCTTGATTTCTATGCTGGCGTCAAGACAGGTTTCAAAAGAGGCGACAGTGAAAGCGAGATCCGCAAGTCGTTGGATCTTTCGAACTGGGACGCGTTGGAACGCTCATATGTCATTGGAAGAAACATCAACCGCGCATACCTGGAGATCGAGCGAGACAGCTTCGACGAATGACTTCCGGAATGGATGTAAACAACTGTGAGCTGCGCTGCCGAGGAGAACGTCACGGCTAAGGATCGCGAGCCGGGCAACATTGGAACAGCCGCCCGATAATGCGTAGTGCGATATTCGATGCTGATCAGCCTTAACGGCAAATGCCATGCTTAACGTAGGAGACGCATCGTGATCTACGAACAGATTGCTACTGGCGGTTGTCAGTCCTATCTCCTCGGCTGCAGCGAGACCTGCGCGGCCGTCGTGATCGATCCGGAGGCCAGCCAGGTTGATCGCTATCTTGGCCTCGCCGCGCGCGACGGGCTGCGCATCCATTACCTGATTGATACGCACACGCACGCCGATCATTTTTCCGGGACGCGGCAACTCGCGCGGCAACTCAGTGTGCCCGTGGTGATGCATCGCGAGAGTCCGGCGCCGTTCGTGGACATGCGCCTCGATGATGGCGACATGATTCTGGTCGGCCGCCTGCGCCTGCAGGTGATCCACACGCCGGGCCACACGCGCGACTCGATGTGTCTGCAGGTGGAAGACCACCTGTTCACCGGCGACACATTGCTCTTCGGCGGCACCGGCCGCACCGATCTGCCCACCGGCGATCCGGACGCGCTTTACGACAGTTTATTCGGGCGCATCCTGCGGCTGGACCCGGCGCTCAAGGTGCATCCGGCGCACGACTACAAGGGCGGCATCGAGTCGACGATCGCACGTGAACTCGCCGAGAACCCACGCCTGCAAAAGCGCGACCGCGCCGCTTTCGTCGACATGATGCGCAGCCTCAATCTGAGCATGCCGACGCATATCACCGAGGCGCTACGCAGCAACATGAGCGGAGGAAAGACCGTCGCGCAGTTGCTCGCGGAAGCGGCTGCTGTAGTGCCTTTCATGTCGCTCGCCGAGCTCAAGGCGCGCGTCGAAGCCGCGGACGAAAATTTCATCGTGCTGGACGTGCGCGAGCGCGACGCCTACGAGAAGGGGCACATCGCGGGGGCGCGGCTGCTGCCACGCGGCCAGCTCGAGCTGCGCGTCAATGATGACCTGCCCGACCCGACGCGGCGCATCGTCGCGTGTTGCGAGTTCGGCCGTATTTCGACACTGGCGACGGCGACGCTGCGCGAACTGGGCTACCAGCGCGCGGTCGCGTTGGACGGCGGCGTCAAAGCCTGGCGCGAAGCGGGCTACCCGCTGAAGTCCGGATCGGAGCCGTGATCCCGCCACCGATCGGCTCGCCTGCTTCTGCGTGTTTATGCCGATATAGCCTGCTCCAGCCCTTTGGCCTAGGACATCATCGGCCTCGTGCTGACCGCATTGGTCGCGGGCCAGCCAGCGGCGGGTACGGCCCAGTACGTCCGCGCGAAGCGCAAAGGAGACCGCGCGAATATCAGCTGTATACCTTCGACACGCCCAACGGCCGCAAGATCAGCGTCGCGCTCGAGGAGATGGGGCTGCCGTACCGATGTGCATGTGGTCGACATCACCAAGGGTCGAGCAGTTCGCGCCGGCGTTCCTGAAGATCAGCCCGAACAACAAGATCCCGGCGATCGTCGATCCCGAGGGCCCGGCGGGGCACCGATCAGCGTCTTCGAGTCGGGCGCGATCCTGCTCTACCTCGCCGAGAAGACCGGACGCTTCTGGCCGACGCGACCTGCGGCGCGCGTGCCGGTACTCGAGTGGCTGATGTTCCAGATGGGCGGCTTCGGACCGATCCCCGGGCAGGTCCATCACTTCGTCGCGACTCGAGAACGAGAGCGAGCGCCGCTACGGGCTCGAGCGCTATCATGGACGAGACACGGCGGCTCTACGCGCGTGATGGACACGGCGGCTCGCGCGAACACCAGTTCTTCGCCGGCGACGCGATGTCGATCGCCGACTTCGCAATCCTCGGCTGGGCCTGGCGCCACGAGCGACACAAGATCGATCTGGCGGACTATCCGCACGTGCGGCGCTGGTACGAGACGATGATGGCGCGGCCAGCCGTCGCCCGCGGCTTTGCCGTGCCGCTGCGTCGAACGCCTTAGTGAGGATAGTCAACGTCGTTGGACGGCGGCGTGAAAGCCGGCGCGAAGCGGGCTATCTGCTGAACCGGATGGGAGCCGTGACCCTGACAACGCTGCCAAAGTTTGGAGTCGAGGTGTGCTGGCGACTGCGTGCGTTAGCGCGTCCTTCCTTGCTACTGGCGCACAGGAGAGAAGCCAGGCTACATCGGTGTGCACGTCACCTTCGTCTTCAATTCACGAAGAACAATTCGTGTCCATCGGGGGCATCGAGCAATGGATGGTGCTTACACGGATTGCTACGCGACCGATATTGTCGTCTCTGTCGTATGCGGCACTCGCCTGGGCCGTGAAGGGCGTTGCGGCCGGCTAGTCTCAGGACCAAACTCTTCCGCGCAGGAGGGACAAGTTGCCTGCGGTATTTCGCAATCGTGCTTCTGTCTTATTCAGGGCAGCTGTCACCGTACTGCTCGGGGCTGCTTTCGCCCCACCAGCACTCGCGCAGAGTGCAGAAACTACCGAGACAAAGCCCGTGCAACTTACAAGAGTGCGAGTCAACGGCGTTGACTTGCACTACCTGGAAACTGGTAAAGGGGTCCCGATCATCTTTGTGCACGGCGGGCTGGATGACTATCGTATGTGGGAGGCGCAGCTAAAGCCATTTTCGCAGCGTTACCGCGTCATCGCATACAGCCGGCGCTATAACTACCCTAACAACAATCCGAACATCCGACTCGACCACTCAGCCGTCGTCGAAGCGGATGATCTGGCCGCGCTGATTAAGAAGCTCAAACTCGGTCGCGCTCACATAGTGGGACATTCCTATGGGGCTTTCACAGCTCTGTTCCTCGCAGTGCGAGACCCGAGCTGGTTCGCACGTTAGTCCTGGAGAGCCGCCAGCGCGCGGGTGGGCTCAGGAAAAACCGGAGGCAGCGCTCTCTTCACTGAGTTCATGGACAACCTGTGGACGCCGGCCGGGCAAGCATTTCGGCGTGGCGACAAGGAGCAAGCCCTGAGGATGACAGTCACGTATTTCGCGGGCGAAGGAGTGTTCGAGCAAGTGCCGGAAGCCCAACGCAAATACTGGATCGCAAACCTTCGGGAGTGGCAGGCGCTGACCACGTCGCGCGACGCCTTTCCCGCCTTGAGCCGTGTGGATGTCAAGAGAATCAAGGCACCCGCACTGATGTTAAGTGGGGAGCGGACTCTTACTATCCATAAGTTCGTCGATGGCGAGCTTCAGCCTCTCCTGCTGAATGGGGACAGGGTGTTGATCTCGAACGCATCGCACGACATGTGGAGCGAACAACCGGAGGCGTGTAGGCAGGCAGCACTCGTGTTCCTTGTCAAGCGTGAGAAGCGTATCCCGATCCGGAGAGTTAAATGACCAACGCAATTGCAGACCATTGGGGTAGGGGCGACGTTTACAGCTTGATCGTGTCTGCCCTGAACAAAGCGTCGATGTCCCTAGACGGCTTGACGGTTGAAGATCTGGCGCCGGTTGACCATTTCCACGCCCGCGGTTTCCCGGCGACCGTGGAACTTGCGGATCGGCTTCCGGTCAGGCAGGCCAACACATTGTTGACATCGGTTGCGGGCTCGGTGGCCCCGCGCGTTACATGGCGAAACGGTTTCACTGCAATGTAAGCGGCGTGGACATCACGAACCCTTTCGTCGACGCAGCCAATAAGCTGACGGCACTACGTCCGAATGGAGCAGGCAAGTGAGAATCGAGCATGGCGACGGTCAGCGCCTGCCCTATCCGAGATTCCCACTTCGACGGCGCCTACACGCAACACGTCACCATGAACGTGGCCGATCGTCCGAGATTCTTCGCAGAAGCCTATCGGGTGCTGAAGCCGGGCGCATTCTTCGCGCTCACGGAGCACGGCTTGGGACGAAAGGCGATCCGCACTATCCGCTGCCTTGGTCGGCGGATGGCGCTGGCGCCTACCTGGTTACGCCCTCCGAGACGCGCGCGATTCTGGAAAAAACCGGATTCGAAGGCATTGTCGTCGAGGACACGGGAGCGAAGTATGTCGCGGGATATAAGGTTGCGATTGAAAAAGCCGAAAAGGGCATCCTGCCTCCGCTTGGAATTCACATCCTGATGGGCGAAACCGCGTTGCAGAAGACCCGCAATGCCGCACGGAACATCGAAGAAGGACGTACCCATCCGATACAACTGATTTGCCGCAGACCACGATAGGCGCCATGAATCATCTGCACCACAACCGCGCAGCCTGGAACCGTGGGTCTATTGCAGGCGGAGTCTGGTCCACTCCGGTCGATTCGTCAGCGGTGGCACGCGCGAAGACCGGAGAGTGGGAGATCATCCTGACCCCTAAGTTGCCAGTTCCTCGCGAATGGTTTGGCGATGTTCGAGGGAAAAATATTCTTTGCCTTGCCTCAGCCGGTGGGCAGCAAGTCCCCATTCTTGCTGCCGCCGGAGCGAACGTGGTGAGCTTTGATCTCTCCGATGAACAACTCGCCAAGGACCGCATGGTCGCGGAACGCGAGGGGCTGGACGTTCGCTGCATTCAGGGCGACATGGCTGACCTGAGCTGTTTTGCGCATGAGTCTTTCGATCTCGCGTTCCATCCGGCCTCCAATGTGTTCGTGCCTGATCCGGCGCCGGTCTGGCAGGAATGTCACCGAGTGCTTCGCCCAGGTGGCCACCTTCTCTCCGGCTTCATGAACCCAGCGGTGTTCATGTTCGACCATGAAGAGGCCGACAGAACCAACGAACTAAAGGTCAAGTACTCGCTGCCCTACTCCGATGTCTCCAGCCTTTCACCATCGCAGCTGCAACGCAAACTGGCCGAACAGGAGCCTATCGAGTTCAGTCATTCGCTCGATGCTCAAATTGGCGGTCAAATTAAGGCCGGCTTCCATATCACTGGCTTCTTCGAAGATCACTGGTTCGATGAAACATGGTTGTTCAGCAATTTCTCTCCAGTGTGCCTCGCGACGCGTGCGTTGCGGCCGGGATAACGCCGATTCCTACAGTCCAGGGAGATTGCTTCGATGTTCTCAGTTAAGCCTTGCTCGATTCCTGAAGGTGCGCTGTTGAACTTTTATCGAGCGAATGGTGCTTACACGGATTGCTACGCGACCGACATCGACGGTTCGATTTCACACAAGCAGTTTGTGACTGCCTTCTACACCACCGGCTTATTCAAGCTCGAAAGGATGATCCTGAAACTGGCTGTATCAAAACCATCGACGGATGTTCAAGCTGAACAATTAACTTCGGGAGCAACCGACACGTTTGCCGCATGGCACGTTGAGAAGCGATGTGAAAATCAGTTGCTGATGTGCGACTTTCAACGGCGCACAAGATCCTGGCTCATGGTCGCTCCGTTGAGAACGGACAGCGGCCAAGGAACGCGTTTGTACTTTGGCTCGGCAGTCGTTCCAGTAACCAGCGCTAGAACCGGCACGCCCCCACTTGGGTTGAGCTTCCTTGCTTTATTAGGTTTTCACAAGGTGTACTCGAAGGCGCTACTGTCTGCTGCCAAGTCTCGATTGAACGCACAACGAAGTGAGTTTGCGACGGAAAAAGTCGCTGACAAAAGAACGCCATGACCGCTTCCTCCACCTTCACTGCATCTGACGGCGCCGGCTACGAGTTGCTGATGGGTCGCTGGAGCCGGCGCCTTGCACAACCCTTCCTGGACTTCGTCGGCACTGAAGATGGCGAGAGTGTTCTCGATGTAGGCTGCGGCACCGGCTGCCTGACCGTTGCACTGACCCAGAGATGCCAGGTCAAGCAGGTGCGCGGCGTCGATTTCTCGCCCGCCTACATCGATCACGCCAAGCGGAACATTCAGGATCCTCGAACTTCCTTCGAAGTAGGAGACGCCTGCGCGCTGGCGTTTCCGGACCGCAGCTTCGACCGCGTTCTGTCACTGCTGATGCTGCACTTCGTTCCGAAAGCGGATCAAGCGATTGCCGAGATGCGGCGAGTCGCCCGACCGGGCGCCATCACCGGTGCGGCGGTGTGGGACGCTCGCGGGGGCTTTGTCGCCAACGCGAATGTTCTTCGATACGGCAGCCGTTTTGGACCCTAAAGCGAATGAGCGCCGCGCGCGCAGCTATACGCGCCCAATGACCCGCCCAGGAGAGTTGGCGAATGCGTGGCACGCAGCGGGATTCACCGACGTCGTCGAGACGACCTTGGTTATTCGGATGGAGTTCGCGTCGTTCGAAGACTACTGGGCGCCCTATGTCGGCACTGACGGACCGCAGGCGGAGTACATCGCCACGCTCAGTGATGCCGAGCGATCCAGACTTCGCGACGCGGTAAAGCTTGCGTACCTCGATGGCGAACCCGATGGCCCGCGCTCGTATGCGGCGCTCGCCTGGGCCGTGAAGGGCATCGCGCCCGGCTAGTGTCAGGCATCACGGGCTGCATGAATACGCTTGTGTCCGATGTGGGCATCAGTGCGGTCATCTTGCCTGTCGGTCTAATTACTCTGGGTCTTTACATCCTAGCTGGCGCTTTGGTTCTCTTTCGCTGATGCATGATGACAACGTCGTGATTTTTGATGGGGCATGCAACCTTTGCGCGCGCTCGGTCAGGTTCATCCTCGACCACGAATTGGGGCTTGATCCCGAGGACGCCAAGACTTTCACACTTCGCGACACCGTGAGACTCGCGTACGTTGCCGGGCGCTGATGCGCTCGCTCTGCTGCGACCGCCCTCGCGACGACGGCGCTGAGTGCGCCGCGCCTATTTGCACAGACCCAGTATCCGTTCTTGTTGCGAGCACGGCTTTGACACCCGCAATGGTTCCGTCGAGCCTCCAGCAACGCAGGAACGGATCTCACGCGCTGTCGGGGCATAGTAAAACCACCCGCGACCGAGATCAGGCAGAGCCAGCTCGACCTCGCGCCACTTGGGGTGCCCCTTTTCTTGCAACGTCGGGAAGTTCTTGCATAGCGAACGCGCGAACTCCCTCAAGTTACTCCCGGCGCCCTTCATATTGAAATCGTAGGTGACGAGAAAGGCCTTGACCGCCAACCCGGGGAGATCCTCCGCAAGCAGGTTTGGATAGCTGCTGGCACGTACCGTGGCAGGAAAATAGGTCTTGAGGGCTGCCTTGCTGGATGGATGATCGGGATCGAACTTGAGAAGCTTGATATGTTGGCGCGCCTCTGGCTTCATGTCAGCAAGGAGTTTGGCGGGCTGGCCTAAGACGAGTGCCACCACGTCAACGGTTTTGTCCGTGATCAACTTGACCAGCGCCTCCTCGTTGGAGACGTAGGTGGCGTTTGCCTCCGCCATGGGTTCACCAAACATCAAACGGTAGAGTGTCGCCGAGGTCAGCGCGGTGCCGCTCCCGAGCTGGCCGGCATTGATCTTCGCGTTCCTGATCTCGTGGATGTAGTTCCGGTCCGAGTCGGCGCGCACTACAAAGTAGATCTCTTCGTTGTACAGCGGCATGATGACCCGCAGCGGCCGAATCATGTTGCCGGCCTCCGCGTTTCCCGCAGCGGACATGTCGAGGAAGGCCTGATAGACGTCCGACTGCACCAATGCGAGCTTCACGCCCGGCTCGTAACGCAACCGTCGAACATTCTCTGCTGATCCGGCCGAAGGCTGCGCGTCGAGGTCTATGCCTGCCGGGGAAGCAACGAACTGGGCCAGATCGCGCCCGATGATGATATAGGTCCCGCGCGCGGAGGCCGTCACGATTTTGTATTCCACGGCGGCGATCGCTTTCGAACCGTGGCACAACAACGCTGAGATCAGCAGCGCGAACACTGCTTTTTTCATGCGATTTCTCCACTTATGGCTTAATCGGACCGCAAAAACCAAGTGCTGCGACGGCTTCCGTGCATTCTTTGAAAACCGGTGGATCGTTCCGGCCTTTCACACCGGCGTCGATCACCGACGATCGCCGCACGCTCGATGCCCCGGCAGGAGCCTTCGTCGTCGCAACTGGGCGATTTACTGATTCTGAGTCGTCGAGAGGCCGAGTGGCGGACACCGGCTCCCGATCTATCTGAGGTTTGGCGACCACCCCTGCAGCAGGTGACGGCGCCTTCTCAACATCGTCAGCTCCGGCTGTAGGTTGTGACGGTGCGTCTTTCGGAACCGAAGTGGCGCCAACCTGCTTCGCCACGGCTGCCGTCGTGGCGTCTACGGAAATCTGGCCGCCCTCGGGCGTGCTTGGAGCCGGCTGAGCCGCGCTCTGCTTCTGCGCGAGTTGCTGCGCTGAGCGATCGAAGTAGTTATAGCCAAAGACGGCAGTCGCCGCGATCAACAAGGTCAGAAAGGCAAGACGCCGCGCGCGTCGCGACGCGGTCGCCTTCATAGCCCTTTCGGATTCGACCGTTTCGTCCCGCGGGTGCGACTCTACGGCCGAAAGCGCCAGAACAGGATACTGAACACTTTCGGGCGCGACCGTTTCATCCGGCTGCGGCTCAACGGCGGCATAAGCCAGATCGGGATTCTGAACACCTTCGGCCGCGACCGTTTCGTCCATCGGCTGCGGTTCGGCGGCGGAATGCGCTGGATCCGGATTCAGGTATGTCGGATCCCGATGGGCAACACGGGCAGCCTGGCCCTCAGTTTCGATCACTTCGCGAGGCAATCCCTGCCGAATCATGTCCACCACTTGCGCGGAGGACTTGGAGCGAAAGGCGCGATCGATGGCGAAGCCGCCCTCGTTAAGAGTTGGCTTCGCAATCTGTTCCGCAACTATGGGTGGCGCGGGCGCGGACTCCGGTACAGGTGCCGCAGGCACAGCCACCAGTTCGGGGGCTGCCGGCACGGGCGCAAGCTTGGGTGCCGCAGTCACGCGCACACGCTTGGATGCCGCAGGCACGCGCGCACGCTTGGATGCCGCAGGCACGCGCGCACGCTTGGGCGCTGCAGGCACGGGCGCAAGCTCGGATGCTGCAGACACGAACGCAGGTTCGGGGGCAGCAGGCACGGTGAATTCCGCGCCACATTTGTAGCAAGTTACTGCAGCTCGCTCGCCGATCGCGCCGCACTGATTGCACGGCTGCAGGTGCAATGGCGAGGCACACTCATTGCAGTACTTTGCACTGGCTCCATTGCACTGATTGCAGAACAGGCACTGGAGCGGCGGTATCTTTGACATCTCGGTGGCTTTGACGCAGCAGCTCCAGCTTCAGCAAGATCGCCTACTCAAGGATTCCGGCCTGCAGCCCGCGCGCTGACGAGACAAGTGCGCCAGACACTCGAGTCACCAAATGTCCTTGCGGTATAGCCGATGGCTCTGAACGTCGTTGCCACCCAACGTAACGTGCGCGCACAAGCCGACTGAAAATCCCAACCGAATCCATGCTGGGGAACTGGGAAAACAAACGCCCTTTTCTTGTCAAGCGGGAGTGCATGGCCGGACCGGCGGTGGTCAGTCGGGAGAATCTCCAGAGAATCTGCAGTGCTAGTGGTTAATCGGGGAGAACCTACTGGTCCCACAAACGCGTGCTGCTGGGACGGCGGCGATGGTACAGAGAATCTACAGTTCTGGCGACGTGCACTGCCGCCCGCCTGTCGGCAGGCTGGATTTTCGGGCTGCGCCGAACCGAGGCGGCCGAGGGCGCCCCCTAGTCGCCGCTCGTGCGAGCACCGGCCGACAACGGTTATCGCCGCCCCGCACGCCGCAGCGCTTTGCGGGATCAGATTCGTGCGACGCTCCATCCTCGCTGATCGCGCGGGCGTGGGCTGTACGCGCACGGCGGCCTTAGGAACAGCTCGGCTTCACCAGAGGACGGAGACATCGATGAACGAGGAAACATTCAATCTGAGTATTCGCAAATTCCTGAAGATGGTCGGGGTGAATTCGCAGCGTGAAATTGAGCAAGCGGTGGCCAAGGCAACTGCCGCTCACGCCATCTCAGGATCGGAGTCGTTCCCCGCAAGAATGACGCTCGAAGTCGATGGCCTGCAGTTGAACGTCAGTTTCAACGGCGAGATCAACCTGAATTAGGCGGCAGTCGATGCCGCTCGCGCGCCGCGAATTGCGGCGCGTAGCATCAAGCCAGGCAGGCACAGATCGAGGCCGTGCCGTCGCTCTGCAGACTCGTCGAACGCCTCAAAAGCCACCAGGAGGAACTCAGCATGGCCACTTACATTGTCCTCACGAATCTCACAGATCAAGGCGTTCGCACCGCTAAAGACACGGGTAAGCGATCCGATGCCGTGAAGGAGCAGGCAAAAAAATTTGGCGTCACCGTGAAGGAGTTTTACTGGACCCTAGGCAGCTACGACGTGGTCGGAATTTTCGAGGCGCCTGACGACGCGTCCATGACCGCACTTGGATTGGCGATCGGTGCGGGAGGAAACGTCCGGACGCAGACGATGCGAGCTTTCTCCCGAGAAGAAATGAACGGAGTTCTCGCCAAGCTGGCATAGGAAGGCCCGAGCAGCAGGTGCCGAGTCCGTGGCCTCGCTCGATGCGCCGGCACCAGCGGCGGAGTGTGGGGACTTGCCGAGGGCTACAGCATGATGGTCGGCGGAAGAGTCCGTCGTCGATCGGCTGCGGCCGATCCTTGAAACCCTGGCGCCGGCGAAGGACGGTGGACCGTTGCCGAAGCGATCGATCTGAACGAGATCAAGAAGCGATGAGCGGGAAGCAATGAACACGTCGGCCAGCGAAGTACGCTGGCTCGCAGTTGCCGACGTCGCTGAACTGGAACGGGCTGCATGCAGCCGCATCATCGGTGCCGCCGCGCGCGCAATCAACCAGCGTCGAGAATTCTTCATCGTGCTGGCCGGCGGCACCACGCCGCGCGGCGTGTATCGATTGCTGCGCGAGCAAGACGCAGACTGGTCGCGCTGGATCGTGTACTTCGGCGACGAGCGCTGCCGGCCGCCCGACGACGTCGAACGCAACAGCAAGATGGCCGCTACCGAATGGCTTGACCACGTGCCGATCCCGAAGAATCGCGTGCACCCGATTCCCGCCGAGCTCGGAGCGAGCGCCGCCGCCCTCGCCTACGCGAACACCCTGTGCGACGTTGGAGAGTTCGATCTGGTATTGCTGGGACTCGGAGATGACGGCCACACGGCCAGCCTGTTTCCGGACCAGGAGTGGGGTAGCGCGCCGGACGCACCTGCGGTTCTCGCGGTGTTCGACGCCGCGAAGCCACCGCCGGAGCGGGTGTCATTGAGTGCAGCGCGGCTAAGCCGAGCGCGCGAAGTGTTGTTTCTGATCGCGGGCGATGCCAAGCGTGAGGCGGTAAAGCGCTGGCGCGCCGGCGAAAACATTCCCGCGCAAGCGATCCGGCCGCCGTCCGGTGTCGATGTGCTGCTCGAATCCAAGCTGCTTTCCGAAACCGAGCGTAGATAAACCGCTTTGGGCGGCACAGCGCTTGCCGCGACTACTGCTCTGAAATCGATGAGGAGCCGATCATGTTTCTGCGAGCGTGGCGCTGGCTGACGATCATGCTGACGGCGCTGAGCCTGGCGCCCGCGCTGGCTCATCTGTTGGAGCTGCCGGCCAAGATGACCTACGACGGAGCGCTATGGCTGCGGTTGCAGCAATCGCTATACGGAGCCTTCGGGACTCTTGGCGCCGCTTTCGAAGTGGGCGCGGTTGTTACCACCGTTGTACTTGTGATGCTGGTCCGCCATCGACGCCCCGCGTTCGGCTGGACACTGCTGGGAGCAGTGTGCGTCGTGGCCGCACATGCAGCCTTCTGGATCTGGCTCGCCCCGGTCAATGCCACGATCGCAGCGGCCTCTCCCGGAACTGTGCCGGCGGACTGGATGGGACTGCGCAGCCAATGGGAATACACGCACGCCGCGCGCGCGATTCTTCAGATCATTGCACTCGGTGCTCTGGTGTTCTCCGTAGTGGGTGAAACTCCGGCACGCGCGTTCAGACGTTCGGAAACGTAACGGGTCACGGCGACGGCGTCCACGCGATTCCCGGCAAGCCCGACATGGCCATCGGGACGCAGCAGATAGAAAGAAGGCTGCGGGATCCGGTGGCGTGCGAGTTCCCTGTCGTTGGCAGGATCGCTCGCAACCGCGTGGATGTGCAATAGATCGCCCCACTCCGGCAACTCAATCGAAGGCGTGACTTGCCCGACCACAATCAAATTGAATCGCGTGTCGTCGAGCTTCGCAAACAAGTCTTCGATAGCGCCGTTAGGCTGCAACTTGACTCGCAGCCAAGGAAAACGATCTCCTGCACGCGGCGCATCTTCAGCGAGGCCGGTTTGCGATTCCGATAGACGGCCTGAGCGGTACTCGATGCCAATCTGGGAGATGGTCATAAATGCAAGTTTTCGTACTCTTTCGAAGCGCATCGCAAAAGCCGCGACCGTCGCCAGCACGCGAGTGCGCAGGAGCCCGGCCAACCAGGTGTCTGAAACGATCAGCGAGAAGGCGCGGTCGGTCGTATTCAGCAGCCGCTTCGCCACTGGCATGCGCTCTTCTTCGTAGGAATCCAGCAGCGCCGGACCCGCCCGCCCCGCGACGACAAGCGCGAGCTTCCACGCCGAGGTTGTACGCATCCTGCAGCCCGGTATTCATGCCTTGCGCGCCGACCGGGCTGTGAATGTGTGCCGCATCGCCGAGCAAAAAGCAGCGGCGGTCACGAAATCGCGCGGCACACCGATGATGAATGCGGTAGGTCGAGTACCAGCTGCACGCTTTGAACGACAGGTCCGCGCCCGCTTCCCGTCGCACCGACGGAATCACATCTTCGAAGGTCAGATCTTCTCTGCCTCGCAGCTCCGCAGGCAGGATGCCGACGACGCGCCAGTGATCCGTGCCGCGCATCGGAAAGAACAGGTGAAATCCTTCGCGCCAGAAGTAGACGTTGAGCTCGTCTGGCACCATCGGTCCCGTCATTTCTGTATCGGCGACGAAGAACACGTGCTCGTACGGCGCGCCTACAAACTCGATCGCGTTCAGCTCGCGCACCGCGCTGCGCGCGCCGTCGCAGCCCGCGACCCACGCGGCCGTTATCTCGGCCATCGTTCCGTCGGGCTGCTTCAGCGTCGCCGTGACGTGACTGCTGTCTTGCTTGAGCGCTACCAGCTCGGTGTTCCAGCGCACCGTGTTCCCATGGCCACGGAGCGCGTCACCCATCAACCGCTCGTTGTCATCCTGGCCAAGGATCAGAAGGAACGGATACGGGCTCAGGTCGCGTCCGATATCGCCGATCGGGATTCGGGCGGTGCGCCGCCTTTCGGCCCACAGATTCGCACCGGTCGCGCGCTTTCCAAGCTCGAGGGCGCGCTCGACGATGCCGAGATGCGCGTAGATCTCGAGCGTGCGCGCCTGCACGCCCAACGCTCGCGTCTGCAAAGCCGGACCTGCATGCCGGTCGATGATCAACACTCGGACGCCGTGTCGCGCCAGCTGATTCGCGAGCATCAGCCCGGTCGGGCCGGCTCCGACGACCAGAACGTCAGCGTCCATAGCGCTCTTTCGGGCGCCGAATTCCCTGCTCAACTCAACGAGGTGGCGCCGGCTTCTTGGGTTGCTTAGGTTTTTTCTGTTCTTTGCGTGGCCGGTCACGATTACCCATAGCAAACTCCTCCAAGTTAAAACTGCTACCCGCGTTCGCACGAAGGTTACCTGCCATCTCGCGCGGGCGTTTCGTCATAGCAGCGGACCAATCGGCATCAGCTGCAACAAGCGCGCCTTGGTTCGCTTCGCCAACGATGCATATCGGTCTGGATCATCGCTGCCGGCGTTCCAGCTATTGGTGGCGCCATATCGGTCTCGATCGACGCCTCCACCGCGCGCGCGAGTGCTGCGTCGTGGATGATCGCGCCGACCTCGGTATTCAGGTTCTCGGAACGCGGGTCGAACCGCTCTTTCCGGCATTCGCCGCGATCTGCGCGTCGATGAACGCCATCGGCGCATCGCTTGCAGCCAGTACGATCGGCGCTCATCCCGCACACAACGCAACGAGTGCGGCGGCGAACCACGGTCTTGTTTTCATCGCCATATCGGTACGATTGTCCCCTAGGCACCTGCCGGAATTCTGATGACTGAAGCCTTCATCGTCGACGCCGTACGCACCGCCGGCGCACGCAAGGGTGGGCGGTTGAACGGATGGCATCCGGCCGATCTCGCGGCTGCCGTACTCGACGCGCTGGTGGCGCGGTCCGGCATCGACCCGAGCGTGATCGAAGATGTAATCATGGGCTGCGTCGGGCAGGCGGGCGAGCAGTCGAACAACATCGCACGCAACGCCGTGCTTGCATCGCAGCTGCCGCAGACGGTGCCCGCCACGTCGATCGACCGGCAGTGCGGGTCGTCACAGCAGGCGCTGCATTTTGCGGCGCAGGCAGTGTTGGCGGGCAGCATGGACGTCGTGATCGCCGCCGGCGTCGAGAGCATGACGCGGGTGCCGATGGGCCTGCCGGCAACGCTCGCGTTCAAGCACGGGTTCGGCAGCTACATGAGCCCGGGCATGCAGGTGCGCTATCCCAACGTCCAGTTCAGCCAGTTCGCCGGCGCCGAAATGCTTGCGGTGAAATACGGACTCGACCAGGGACGAACTCGACGACTACGCGCTGCGCAGCCATCTGCGGGCAAGCGAAGCGACCCGCGCCGGTAACTTCAGCGCGGAAATCCTGCCGCTTCCCGTCCGCACGACTGAAGGTGTTGCAACCAGCGAACCCCACGCTGTCGACGAAGGCATCCGCTTCGACGCAACGCGCGAAGGCATCGCCGCGGTCAAGCTTCTGCAGGAGGGCGGCCGGCACACAGCGGCCACCGCAAGCCAGATCTGCGATGGCGCCGCGGCGCTTCTGGTAGCCAATGAACGCGGGTTGAAGCTGCTGGGTGCATCGGCAAAGCCGCTGGCGCGCGTGCATCAGATGACGGTGCTCGGCCACGATCCGGTGATCATGCTCGAGGCGCCGATTCCGGCCACCGATCGCTTTGCGCAAGGCCGGCCTGCGGTCGCAGGACGTTGATCTCTTCGAAATCAACGAAGCATTCGCATCGGTGCCCTTAGCCTGGCTGAAGGCGACCGGCGCCGACCCTGCCCGGCTCAACGCATCCGGTGGCGCGATTGCACTCGGCCATCCGCTCGGCGCCTCCGGTGCCAAGCTGATGACGACGCTGGTGCACGCCCTGCGCCGCACCGGAGCAAGCGCTACGGAATGCAGTCGATGTGCGAGGGCGGCGGATTGGCGAACGTGACGATCGTCGAGCGGCTGTAGTCACACGATCAGTGCGCGCTAGAGCGGCATGATCTGGACCTTTCGGAACTTGACGACGCCCGCTGCGTATTGCAACGCGATCGGCCCGCTCGCCAACTTGTTGTCCTGAATATCGGCGGTGACAACGCCGTTCAACGTCACGACCAACCGCGTGCCTTTGACAGCGACGTCGTAGGTGTTCCACTTGCCACCGGCCTTGGGCATCGGCGATACAGGAGACAGATGAACAATGGCTCCGGTGCCATAGGTCGGGTCGGGACGCTGGTCAAAGACATTGGCCTCGTAGCAGGTCTTGTCGGTCAGGTTCTTGACGTCGGCGCAGCGCATATAGATACCCGAATTGGCGTCGTCACTGACCCAGAATTCGGCGCGGATTCGAAAATCGGTGTACGAATTTTTCGTAACGAGAAAACTGTTCGCCTTATCGGTCTTCTTATCCGCTTGAATCGTGCCGTCTACGACGCGCCAGTTGGCGTCCCCGACGCGAAGCCAGTTATCGAGCCCGGTGCCGCCGTCTATCAGCGTGACCCACCCGGCGTTGGTCTGGCTGGCGCAACCGGCCGCCGTAAGCGCAATGACCAACAGTGTCGTGACAATGGATACCGTTCGATTCATGGCGTCTCCTCGATAATCAGTCGGCTGCCGCAATCTTGCACGCACTTTATCGGTCAGGGAAGGAACATCCATGAGCGTTCGATTCAACCACACTATCGTCTGGTGCCGCGACCAACAGCGTTCGGCGACCTTTCTTGCAGACATTCTTGGTCTACCCGCGCCGACGCCCTTTGGCCCGTTTCAGGTGGTTCACCTCGACGACGGTGCCTCGCTCGACTTCGACGAGATCGAAGGCGACATTGCATCCCATCACTATGCTTTCCTGATCGACGAAGGCGATTTTGATCCCATCTTCGGCCGCATTCGCGAGCGCGGAAATTCCGTACTGGGCCGATCCGGTAAGAAGCGCGCCGGCGAGATTTATCACCACAACGGCGGGCGAGGGGTCTACTTCGCAGACCCGGATGGTCATCTGTTGGAGATCCTCACGCAGCCGTATGCAAGCGGCGCGTGAAGGCGATCACCGCGCGCGCAGGCGCGATAGCGGCGGATCAGCGCGTTGGTCGAGCTGTCGTGCGCGAGCTCGGGCTCGGCTGCTCGCGAGCTCGGCGCCGATGCGCTGCGCCAGCACCTTGCCGAGCTCGACGCCCCATTGGTCGAACGAATCGATGTTCCAGATCGCGCCCTGCACGAACACGCTGTGCTCGTACAGCGCGACCAGCGCGCCGAGCGTCTGCGGCGTCAGCCGCTCGGCGAGGATCGTGTTGCTCGGCCGGTTGCCCTCGAAGATGCGATGCGGCACCAGCTCGTCCGGCGTACGCCTTCGGCGCGCGACCTCGTCCGCGCGTCTTGCCGAACGCCAGCGCCTCGCTCTGCGCGAACAGGTTGGCCATCAGCAGATCGTGCTGGTCGCCCAGCGGGTTCAGCGGCTGGCAGAAGCCGATGAAGTCGCACGGCACGAGCCGCGTGCCCTGGTGGATCAACTGGTAGAACGAATGCTGGCCGTTGGTGCCCGGCTCGCCCCAGTAGACCGGCGCCGGTCTGGTAGTCGACGGCGCGCCGTCGACGTGTGACGTGCTTGCCGTTGCTCTCCATCGTCAGCTGCTGCAGGTAGGCCGGGAAGCGCTTCAGGTACTGCTCGTAGGGCAGCACGGCGACGGTCTGCGCGCCGAGGAAATCGTTGTTCCAGATCGCCAGCAGGCCCATGCAGCACCGGCAGGTTGCGCTCGAGCGGCGCGCTGCGAAAGTGCTCGTCCATCGCGTGGAAGCCGGCCAGCATCGCGCGGAAGTGCTCCGGCGCCGATCGCGATCATGGTCGACAGGCCGATCGCCGAATCCATCGAGTAGCGGCCGCCGACCCAGTCCCAGAAGCCGAACATGTTGTCCGTATCGATGCCGAACTTCGCGACTCCCTCGGCGTTGGTCGAGACCGCGACGAAGTGCTGCGCGACCGCCTCCTCGTCGCCGAGCGCGCTCAGCGCACCAGTCGCGCGCGGCGTGCGCGTTGGTCAGCGTCTCCAGCGTCGTGAAGGTCTTCGAGCAGACGATGAACAGCGTCTCGGCCGGATCGAGGTCGCGCGTGGCCTCGACGAAATCGGTGCCGTCGACGTTGGAGACGAAGCGGAACGTCAGGTCGCGCTGGCTGTAGTGGCGCAGCGCCTCGTAGGCCATCACCGGGCCGAGGTCGGAGCCGCCGATGCCGATGTTGACGACGTTGCGGATGCGCTTGCCGGTGTGGCCGCGTCCAGTCGCCGCTGCGCACCGCTCGGCGAACGCCGCCATGCGGTCGAGCACCGTCGTGCACGTCGGGCACCACGTCGACGCCGTCGACGACGATGCGTCGCTCGCTCTCGCGGGTGCGCGCAGCGCGACGTGCAGCACCGCGCGGTTCTCGGTGCGCGTTGATCTTGTCGCCGCGGAACATCGCCGCGATGCGCTCGCGCACGCCGCAGTCGTCGGCGAGCTCGAGCAGCAGGCGCAGCGTCTCGTCGGTGATGCGGTTCTTCGAGTAGTCGAGGTACAGGCCGGCGGCCTCCAGCGCTCAAGCGCTCGCCGCGCTTCGGATCGCTCGGCGAACAGCTCGCGCAGGTGCCTGCGCGATCGACGTGTCGGCAGTGCGCGCAGCAGCGCCTGCCATTGCGGGCGCTCGCTCGGCAGCTGGCAGGTTCCGTCCTCCGATGCAGCCGCTTCCGCGCTCATGCGTTGCGAGCGCTGGCGCCAGCCAGTGCGTCGCTTCTTCGGCAATGCGCCGCAGCAGCTGCGTGCCACGACTTGACGAAGGCGCCGGCGCCCTCCTGCTGCAGCTGCGCGGCGCAACGCGACGACGTCGACGCCGGCTTGCTCGAAGTTCTGCGATCACCGTTTCGGCGTCGCCGCCGTCTGCGGGCCATTGCGCGCGCTCAGCTGGCCGTGCTCGGCGAAGGCGCGCAGCGTCTTTTCGGGCATGGTGTTGATCGTGTCGGGCGCGGCCAGCGCCTCGACGTACAGCGTGTCGGTGCGCAGCCGGATCCTTGGTACCGGTGCTGCGCCCAAAGCAGCCGCTGCGGCTGCGCGCCGGCCGCGGCAAGCTTGCGCCAGCGCGTCGATGCCAGCAGCTCGCGATAGCGCGCGGTAGGTGCGCTGCAGCGACGGCGATGCCGAGCTTGTTGCGCAACTCGTGCCGGCGCCTTGTCGCTGACCGCGCGGTCCCAGCGGCTGACGAACACCGAAGCGACGCGAGCCGACCGCTGGCGTCACGCCCGGCAGCGATGCGCCGCTCGATGCCGCGCATGTAAGCCTCTGCCGCCGGCAGATATTGTCCGCGCGAAAACAGCAGCGTTACGTTGATCGGAACGCCGGCGAAAATCGATTCCTCGATCGCCGGTACGCCGGCAGGTGTGCCGGGAATCTTGACGAACAGATTGGCGCGATCCGCCTGCTGATAAATCTGCTGCGCCGCCTTGACGCTGCCTGCCGTGTCATCGGCCAGCAGCGGCGATACTTCCATCGACACCCAGCCGTCGACATGGCCGGTCGCATCGAAGATCGGGCGGAACATGTCGGCGGCACGTCGCAGATCTTCAAGCGCGAGCTCGACGAACAGTGCCTCGCCTGATTTGCCGCCGGCCGCTTTGACGCGAATACCGTCGTCGTAGGCGTCGCTGGCGCCGATCGCCTCGTCGAAGATCGTCGGATTCGACGTCAGCCCGGTGACCGAGAACTCGTCGATGTAGCGGCGCAATGTACCGTCGTCGAGCAGGCGGCGCGTGATGTTGTCGAGCCATAGGCTCTGGCCGAGATCGTGCAGGCGTTGCGTGTTGTTCATGCGGTCTCTGTTTCTTTCGCGGGCATGGTTTCGGCCTCCGGGTCGTGCCAGCCTTCGTCGCCGGCAACGAGCTTCGCGGCGGCCGCAGGTCCCCACGTGCCGGGCTCGTATTCTTCGACCGGTGCCGGATTGTGCAGGATCGGATCGATCACGCACCATGCCGCTTCGACAATGTCGTCACGCGTAAAAAGCGAGGCGTCGCCGCGCACGGCGTCGCCCAGCAGCCGCTCGTACGGCAGATCCTCGCTGGCGAGCGAGCGGCGCGCGACCAGCTCCACCGGCTCGCCCAGCATTTCATCACCCGCGCGTTTCACGCGAGCGCCGGCGGAGATCACGACTTCGGGGCCGAGCCGAAAGCGGAAGTAATTCGATTGCGCGGGATCGGTCCGATCGAAGATCGCCAGCGGCGGAGTTTTCAAATCGACCTTGACTTCGGTGGCGGTAATCGGCAAGCGCTTGCCGGCACGGATGTAAAACGGCACCCCGGCCCAGCGCCACGTATCGATGCGCAACCTTAACGCAGCAAACGTTTCGACCTCCGAATCGGGCGCGACGCCGGCCTCGTTGCGATAGCCGCGGAATTGCCCGCGCACTACATGCTTCGGATCGAGCGGCCGCATTGCGCGGAACAGGCGCAACTTTTCGGCGCGCATCGACTCGGGATCGCGCCCGACCGGCGCGTCCATCGCCAGCAATGCGATGACCTGCAGCAGATGGTTCTGCACTACGTCGCGCACCGCGCCGACTTCCTCGTAGAAGCGCGCCGCGGCCCTGCGACGCCGAACTTTTCCGCCATCGTGATCTGCACGTTGTCGATGTAGTTGCGATTCCAGATCGGTTCGAGAAACGCGTTGGCGAAACGGAAGTACAGCAGGTTCTGCACCGCCTCCTTGCCGAGGTAATGATCGATGCGGAACACCGCCGCTTCCGGAAACACTTCGTGCAACGTGCGGTTCAGCGCCTGCGCCGATGCGAGATCGCGGCCGAACGGCTTCTCGACGATGACGCGCGCGTTCTGTCGCGCAGCCCGCTTGCGGCCAGGCCTTGCACGACGGTGCCGAACATGCTCGGCGGAATCGCCAGGTAGTGCATCGGGCGCTGCGCACCAGCGAGCGCCTGGCGCACGCGCTCGTAGGTGGCGGGCTCGGTGTAATCGCCGTCGACATAGCGCAGCTGCGCAGCCAGCTTGGCGAACGCGGCTTCGTCGACGCCGCCGTTGTTCTGCAGCTCTCGCGCGCCCGCGCGCGCAGCCTGTCGAGCGACCAGCCGGCACGCGCGACGCCGATGATCGGCATTCGAGCTCGCCGTGCCGGATCATCGCCTGCAGTGCCGGAAAGATTTTCTTGTACGCCAGATCGCCGGTGGCGCCGAAAAAAACAAAAGCATCCGATGGGGGCGGTGGCATATCAACCTGCGATTCTCAGGCGACAGGATAGTGCAGCGGCGACCGCACCTGTACTACAAAGCAGAATCTTGTACCTTGGTATCCTGCCCCATCGCACATCACGTGTTGGACGTCTTCATTGAGGGCGAGCGGCAGTTCCATCCTCGGGCACCTGACCCAATTTAAGACGCGCTTTTCAATCAGCGGCTTATCGCTTGCGTCGTCCGTTGAAGAGGCGCCTTTGCGATCGGAGCTCTTCAGCGCCGATCAGATGGAGCAGTACGGCAAGACGCTGGCAGCCGCGCACAAGGTGACGTCGCGCCGCATGCGCGAGCCGTTGCTGGCGCGCCTGGCCGACAACGAAAACACGCTGATCGAGGTGTGCAATCTGCTGACGGCGTCTGCATCCGCCCACGGACGCATCACGCCGGCCGGTGAATGGCTGATCGACAACTTCCATCTGATTGAAGAGCAGATCGCCACGGCCAAGCGACACCTGCCACGCGGCTACAGCCGCGAGCTGCCGCGCCTGGCCAGCGGACCGTCGGCCGGCCTGCCGCGCGTCTACGACATCGCGCTCGAGACGATTTCACACGGTGACGGTTTGGTCGACGCCCAGCGCCTGAGCCGCTTCCTCGCTGCCTACCAGACGGTGACCGCGCTGAAGCTCGGCGAGCTGTGGGCGATTCCGATCATGTTGCGCTTGGCGCTGATCGAGAACCTGCGCCGGGTCGGTGTACGCATGGCCACAGCGCGCGCCGATCGCGATCTGGCGAACGTGTGGGCCGACCAGATGATGGAAATGGCAGAGAACGATCCCAAGAGCCTGATCCTGGTGATCGCCGACATGGCTCGCTCGTCGCCGCCGCTGGGCAGTGCGTTCGTGGCCGAGCTGACGCGCCGCCTGCAGGGACAAAGCCCGGCCCTGGCGCTCGCGCTGACCTGGATCGAGCAACAGCTCGCTGAAACGCATCTGACGATCGATCAGCTGGTGCAGCTCGAGGCGCAGGTACAGGCTTCGCATCAGGTGTCGATCAGTAACAGCATCGGCAGCTTGCGGTTGTTGAGCGCGATCGACTGGCGCGAGTTCGTTGAGCAAATGAGCGCAGTCGAAAAGATCTTGCGCGGCGATCCCGCCGGCGTCCACGCCTCGATGGAATTCGCGACGCGCGATAGCTACCGTCATGCGACCGAAGAGATCGCAAGGCGCAGCGCGTTGTCGGAGCCCGAAGTGGCCGCCAAGGCGATCGAGCTTGCCCAAGCCCGCGGCAACGCTCCCGATGCGGACACAGCCGATCCGCGTACGCGGCACGTCGGTTTTTATCTGATCGATCAGGGCTTGCCCACACTCGAGGGCGCGGTTGGCGCCCAGCGTTCCGCCCTCGACTCGCTGCGAGCGTTCGGCGGCCGCCATCCGCTGCCAATCTATCTGGGAGCGATTGCAGTCATCACTGGGACACTGAGCGCGGCCCTCGCAGCCCATGTCTACGCGGGGCTGGCCGACCCGGATGATGCTGCATCGATCGCGTTGCTGACGTTGGTCATCGTGTTGTCGCTGCTGGCGACCAGCCAGATCGCGGTTTCGATCGTCAATTGGCTGGCGACGCTGCTGGTCGATGCGAATTCCTTGCCGCGAATGGACTACAGCGATGGGATCGTGCCCGAAGCGCGCACGTTGGTCGTGGTTCCGACCCTGCTGACCGACGCGGCCGGCGTGGAAGGTCTGATCGAGGCACTCGAGGTGCGCTTTCTCGCCAATCGCGATCTGCGCCTGCATTTTGCGCTGCTGACCGATTTTCCCGATGCCGCCGAGGAGTCGCTACCGACCGACGCGCCGTTGCTGCAGCTTGCGCAGGACGGCATCAATGCGCTCAATCGCACGTACGGACCTTCCGCTAATGCCTCGCCTGATCCGGACGAAGCTCCAAAAGAACATTCGCGCGGCGACATTTTTTATCTGCTGCATCGTCCGCGCCGCTGGAATCCGCAGCAACAAACGTGGATGGGCTACGAGCGCAAGCGCGGCAAGCTCGGCGACCTGAATTCGCTGCTGCGGGGCAATCCGCGCGACGCGTTTTCGTTGATCGTCGGCGACATCGAGGTCCTTTCGCAAGTGAAGTACGTCATCACGCTCGACACGGACACGCAGTTGCCGCGCGACAGCGCAAGGCAACTGGTCGGGGTGATGGCACACCCGCTTAACCGGCCTCAGTTCGATCGCCCTCGTTTTGGTCAGGCCCCTTCGGATCGCACCGCGCGCGCCGCCAGCCGGCGTGTCGTCACGACCGGCTATGGAATTCTGCAGCCGCGTGTTGCCGTCAGCCTGCCCGGCACCCGCCGTTCGCCGTATGCACGGCTGTACAGCGGCGAGCCCGGACTCGATCCGTATACGCGCACGGTCTCCGACGTGTATCAGGACGCGTTCGGTGAAGGTTCGTTTATCGGCAAAGGCATCTACGACGTCGATGCGTTCGAAAGCGCGCTCGCGAACCGGTTTCCCGACAACCGGATCCTGAGTCATGACCTGCTCGAAGGCTGCTATGCACGCTCCGGGTTGCTGAGCGACGTCCAGCTGTACGAGGAATTTCCGGCCCGCTACAGCGCCGACGTTGCGCGACGCCATCGCTGGATCCGCGGCGACTGGCAGCTGGTCGGATGGTTGCGCGCGCGGGTGCCGACGCTCGATGGCCATCGCGTGCGCAACCCGCTGTCATGGCTGTCTCAGTGGAAAGTGTTCGACAACCTGCGACGCAGCCTGGTGCCGGCCGCGTTGCTGTTGCTGCTGCTGTTGGGTTGGGCTGCGCTGCCAGATCCCTTCCTATGGACCGCCGTGGTCGTTGCGGTGCTGTTGGTACCGGCGCTCGCGGCTGCGTTGACCGACCTTCTGCGCCCACCCGAGGAAGCCGTACTCGAGCAGCACATCGTCGCCGTTGCGCGCACGGCGCAGGCGCAATTTGCGCAAGCGCTACTGGCGCTCGCTTGGCTTCCGTATGAAGCGTTCTATTCGCTGGACGCGATCGTGCGCACGCTGTGGCGCAAGCTTATTTCGCACAAGCGTTTGCTCGAGTGGAAGCCGTCGAACATTGTCGAGCGGCAGCTGGAAGAAAGCGACAACACCGCGCTGGCCGCCGTTTATCAAACGATGTGGATTGCGCCGGCGATCGCGGTGCTCACCTGGACCGTGCTGCCCGCAATGAACGTGTCGGCATTGCGGATCGCCGCGCCGATCCTGTTGCTGTGGCTGGTGTCGCCGGCTCTGGCATGGTGGATCAGCCGGCCGCTTGCGCCGCGCAGCGAGGATCTGTCGCTCGCTCAAGCACGATTCCTGCGCAGGCTCGCGCGCAAGACGTGGGGATTTTTCGAAATCTACGTCAGCGCGGAGGACAACTGGCTGCCGCCGGACAACGTGCAGCAAAAAAGCGGCGTCGTCATCGCGCACCGCACGTCGCCGACCAACATGGGGCTTGCGCTGCTCGCCGATCTGACGGCGCATGACTTCGGCTATCAAACGGCCGGGCAACTGCTCACCCGCACGACGCATGCGCTGCGCTCGATGCAATCGCTCGAGCGGCATCGCGGCCACTTTTTCAACTGGTACGACACGCGCACGCTGACGCCGCTGACGCCCAGATACATTTCGACGGTCGACAGCGGCAATCTGGTTGGTCACCTGCTGACGCTGCGCGCGGGACTTGCGTCTCTCGCCGACGCGCCGATCGTGTCACCGCGCTGGGTCGAAGGGCTCAGCGACACGTTCGAAGTACTGCGCGAGTCAATCGGGCTGCAGGCGCCACGGGTCGTAGTTCGCTTCGCGGCCGCGCTTGAACACGCAATTGCCGAGCGCGACTTCACGCTGGCTTCGGTGTGGAATCACGTGGAGCCGCTTGCCGCGCGTGCGGCTGAAGTTGCCGAGCACTATCTTGCGTTGCCGGTTGCGTTACCCGCGCCGCCGGTCTTTGCCGGGCCCGAAGTGCCGAACGCTGCCGATGAACACCTGATCGAAATTGATGGATGGGCGAAGGCACTGTCTCGCCAGTGCGCCGCGCTACGGGATGAGTTGCTGCTATTGGCTCCGTGGCTGACTGCACCGAAAGGCGAACTCGACAGCGGCGCGCCAGTCGCTGATCGAGCGCATGTTCCCACGCTGCGCGAGTTGGCCACGTTTAGCGAAACAGCCGATGGGGCGCTGCTCGATTCCGGAGCGCCGCGCGCGCAAGCTGCAGCGCACGCGCGCGCCAGAATCGCCGCCATCGACGCACTCGTGCAGCAGGCCGGCGCACTGGCCGAGGTCGATTACAGCTTCCTGTTCGACAAGGTGCGCCGTCAGTTTGTGATCGGCTACAACGTCGGCGACGGCCGCACCGACGCGAGCTACTACGACCTGCTGGCGTCCGAAGCACGGCTCGCCAATTTCGTTGCGATTGCACAAGGCAAGCTGCCGCAGGAAAGCTGGTTTGCGCTCGGCCGGCTGCTGACGTCGGTCGGCGGCGAGCCGCTGCTGCTGTCATGGAGCGGCTCGATGTTCGAGTATCTGATGCCGCTGCTGATCATGCCGACGTACGAAAACACGCTGCTCGATCAGACGTACATCGCAGCGGTCGACCGGCAGATCGAGTACGGGCGCCAACGCGGTGTCGCGTGGGGCGTATCGGAGTGTGGCTACAACACGGTTGATGCGCACGACAATTATCAGTACCGCGCCTTCGGGGTCCCCGGGCTCGGGCTGAAGCGGGGACTCGCCGATGATCTGGTGATTGCACCGTACGCGTCGGCGCTGGCGTTGATGGTGGCACCCGAAGCCGCGTGCGCGAATCTGCAGCGGCTCGCCGAAGCCGGGCTGTACGGCCGCTACGGCATGTTCGAAGCGATCGACTACACACCATCGCGTCAGCGGCGCGGCGAGTCGAGCAGCATCGTGCGATCGTTCATGGCGCATCACCACGGCATGAGCCTGCTCGCGTTTTCGCACGCGCTTCTCGCGCGGCCGATGCAAAGGCGGTTCGAGTCGGATCCGCTGTTCAAGTCGACGCTGCTGCTTTTGCAGGAGCGCATACCCCGCGCGACGCCGTTCTATGCGACGTCGACGATCGCGCCTGACGTCGCGGTCAGCGGCACCGGTACCGAGTTGCCGATCCGAGTGCTTGCGACTCCGAATACACCGGTGCCCGAAGTGCACCTGCTCTCCAACGGCCGTTACCACGTGATGGTGACCAACGCGGGCGGCGGCAGCAGTCGCTGGAAAGACTTCGCGATCACCCGCTGGCGCGAGGACACGACCTGCGACAACTGGGGAATGTTCTGTTACCTGCGCGACGTGGCGAGCGGCGCATTCTGGTCGGTCGCGCACCAGCCCACGCTGCGGGCCACCGATCACTACGAGGCCATCTTCTCCGAAGGCCGCGCCGAGTTTCGCCGGCGTGATCTCGATATCGAGACGCACACCGAGATCGTCGTTTCGCCCGAAGACGACATCGAGCTGCGCCGCGTGCGCATCACCAACCGCAGCCGCTCGCGGCGCACGATAGAAGTCACGAGCTATGCGGAAATGGTGCTCGCGCCGGCGGCGGCCGACGCGCTGCACGCCGCGTTCAGCAACCTGTTCGTGCAGACCGAAATCATCGAGCGGCGCGCGGCCATTCTGTGCACGCGCCGGCCGCGCTCACGCGACGAGCACACGCCAATATCGTTCCAGTTGATGACCGTGCATGGCGACGCCGGCGTTCCCTCCTTTGAGACCGACCGCGTGCGCTTCATTGGACGCGGCGGCACCATGGCGGCGCCCCGCGCGCTGCTGGGCCGCAGCGCGCTCTCCGGCTCCGCCGGATCGGTGCTGGATCCGGTCGCGGCGATCCGCCAGCAGGTCACGATCGATGCCGGTGACTCGGCGACGGTCGATATCGTGTGCGGGGTAGGCGACACGCGTGACGTCGTGCTCGGCCTGATCGAGAAGTACCAGGATCGGCGCCTTGCCGACCGCGTATTTGATTTGACGTGGACGCATAGCCAGGTGGTATTGCGGCAATTGAACGCCACCGAGGCCGACGCGCAGCTGTACGGCCGGCTGGCAAGCTCGGTCCTGTACGCGAACGCATCGCTGCGCGGTGCGCCGGGCGTGCTGATGCGCAACCGACGCAGCCAATCGGGGCTGTGGGGCTACGCGATTTCCGGCGATTTGCCGATCGTGCTGCTACAGATCTCGAAGGCAGCCAGCATCGATCTGGTGCGCCAGCTCGTCCAGGCGCACGCGTACTGGCGGCTCAAAGGACTCGCGGTCGATCTGGTGATCTGGAACGACGACCACGATGTCTACCGCCAGCAGTTGCAGGAACACATTCTTGGGCTGATCGCTGCCGGTGTCGAAGCGCACTTCGTCGATCGTCCCGGCGGAATATTCGTGCGTCAGGCCGAGCAGATATCGAACGAAGACCGATTACTCTTCGAATCGGTGGCGCGCGTGATCATCTCCGATGCGAACGGCACGCTGGCCGAACAGGTCGGCCGCCGTGCTCCGCTCGAAGTGCGCGTGCCGCGTCTGACGCCGACGCGCACGTACCGGCCGGAGCCACCGCTGCAGCCGATCATCGATGACTTGATTCTGTTCAACGGGCTCGGCGGCTTCACGCCGGACGGGCGCGAGTACGTGATCGCCCCACCGGCGGGCGAAGCGACGCCGGCGCCGTGGGTCAACGTGTTGGCCAATCCGAACTTCGGCACGGTGGTTTCCGAAACCGGCAAGGCTTATACGTGGAGCACAAACGCGCATTTGTATCGCTTGACGCCGTGGCAGAACGACGCGGTCGGCGAGGCCAACGGCGAAGCGCTGTATATCCGGGACGAAGAGACCGGGCAGTTTTGGTCGCCGAGCTCGTCGGAGACGTCAGCCTCGGAGGACACCTCCCCCACCGTCGCGCGGCATGGATTCGGCTACAGCGTGTTCGAACGCATCGAGGACGATATCCATTCGGAGTTAACGGTATTCGTCGCTCTCGACGCTTCCGTCAAGTTTTCGGTGCTCAAGCTCGCCAATCGTTCGGACCGGCCGCGCCGTGTTTCGGCGACCGGTTACGTCGAGTGGGTGCTCGGCGATCTGCGCACGAAGTCCGCGATGCACGTGACCACCGAAGTCGATGCGAAGACCGGTGCGATGTATGCCCGCAACTCCTTTAACTCCGAGTTCGCCGAATGGATCGGCTTCTTCGACGTCGACGATGCTGCACGCACCGTGACCGGCGACCGCACCGAGTTCATCGGGCGCAATCGCACCTGGCGCAACCCGGTCGCGCTACGGCGCACGCGCCTGTCGGGAAGAGTCGGTGCGGCGATCGATCCGTGCGCCGCGATGCAGGTGACGGTTGAGCTCGCCCCCGAGCAGGAGCGCGAAATCGTATTCCGCCTCGGCGCCGCGAACAGTCTTGCGGCCGCCAATGCGCTGGTGCAACGTTTCCGCGGCGTTGCAATCGCGCATGAAACGCTCGAGGCTGTGATACAGCATTGGCGGCACACGCTGGGCGCGCTGCAGGTCGAAACGCCCGACGCGGCGCTGAACGTCCTGACCAACGGCTGGCTGGTCTATCAAACGATGGCATGTCGCCTGTGGGCACGCAGCGGCTATTACCAGTCGGGCGGAGCCTACGGCTTTCGCGATCAGCTGCAGGACGTGATGGCGCTGGTGCATACGGAGCCGCGCGCGACCCGCGCGCAGATCGTGCTGTGTGCGAGCCGCCAGTTCATTGAAGGCGACGTGCAGCACTGGTGGCATCCGCCCTCGGGCCGCGGCGTGCGCACCCATTGCTCCGACGACTATTTGTGGCTGCCGTTGGTGACCAGCCGCTACGTCGTTGCGACGGGCGATACGTCGATCCTCGACGAAACGTCGCGCTTTCTCGAGGGCCGCCCGGTCAACGCGGAGGACGATTCGTACTACGACATGCCGGTGCGGTCGGAGGAAAGCGCCGATGTCTATCAACATTGTGTGCGCGCCCTCCTGCGCGGCCTGACGTTCGGCGAACACGGATTGCCGCTGATCGGCTCCGGCGACTGGAACGACGGGATGAATCTGATCGGCATGAAGGGCAAGGGCGAAAGTGTCTGGCTCGCCTTTTTTCTTTTTCATGTGTTGCGGCAGTTCGCACCGATCGCACGGATGCGCGGCGATACGTCGTTTGCGGCGCGCTGCGAACACGAAGCCACGCAGCTTTCGATGCGGATCGAACAGAACGCGTGGGACGGCGACTGGTATCGCCGCGCGTACTTCGACGACGGCACGCCGCTTGGCTCGAAAGGCAATACCGAGTGCCAGATCGATTCGATATCGCAAAGCTGGTCGGTGCTATCGGGCGCAGGCGAAGCCGTGCGCTCACGCCGTGCGATGGACGCGGTGTACGCGCGCCTGGTGCGGCGCGACCACGCCCTGATCCAGTTGCTAGACCCGCCGTTCGACAAATCCGATCTCGATCCCGGCTACATCCGCGGTTATGTGCCGGGCGTGCGCGAAAACGGCGGGCAATACACGCACGCTGCGATCTGGACCGCGATGGCATTCGCCGCGCTCGGAGACAGCCGGCGCGCGTGGGAGTTGACGTCGATGATCAATCCGGTCAATCACGGGCGCACCGCCGAAACCGCGGCAATCTACAAGGTCGAGCCGTATGTCGTCGCGGCCGACGTCTACGCGGTCGCGCCGCACACGGGTCGCGGTGGATGGACCTGGTACACCGGCTCGGCGGGCTGGATGTACCGGCTGATCGTCGAGTCATTGCTGGGGCTTAGGCTCGAAGGCGATAACTTGCATATCGCTCCGTGCCTGCCGGCCGAATGGAACGAATTCAAGCTGAGCTACCGCTACCGCACAACCGAATACCGCATCACCGTGCGGCGCTCTGAAACGGATGAAGAGAAACCGGAAATGATTAGTGTGGCGATCGATGGCGCCGCTCAAGAGACCGATTACATTTTGCTTATCGACGACCACCAACCGCATGAAGTTGAAGTTCATATACATACCCCAGCGCTGACGAGTGCGCCATCGCTGGCCAGTTGACGCTTCACTCAGCTGTAGCGCATGAGCACATCGCTGACGATTCAAATGCTGGGTCCGGCCGATACGGCGGTGCTGGACAACGTTGCACCGGGCGTGTTCGATAACGCAATCGATCCGCGCTGGATGGCGGAGTTTCTGGCGGACCCCAGGCATCACATGGCGGTTGCGCTCGATGGTGGACTCGTCGTCGGCATGGCATCTGCGGTGAACTACGTACATCCCGACAAACCGCCGGAGCTCTGGATCAATGAGGTCGGGATAGCTCCTTCTCATCAACGGCAAGGAGTTGGACAGCAGTTGATTCGCGCTTTGTTTGTTCGAGGGCGCGAATTGGGTTGCACCGAGGCTTGGTTGGGAACCGAAGAGAGCAACACGGCCGCGCGCGGGTTGTACGCGGCAGTCGGAGGGAATGAAGAGCCGATGGTGTATGTGACGTTTGATCTTTGAGTTAAAAGCGTCGCGGCGCGCAAGCGTTGGGCGAAGCGGGCCTGCCTGGGCGTCGGGCACTGAAGTGCGAAGCGGCTGCGCCGCTCCGCGTAAGCGGTTCACAGAGCGGCGGCAAGCCGCCGCGACTGCGGTACTCACAACGCCGGCGCGAAATAAGGCTAAAGCGTTATTTCGCTCAACGGCCCCGGCGTTGCTCCGTTCCTCGGGCGACGCCCCGAAGGCAGGCCCGCTCCGCCCAACGCTTGCGCTTGAGACAATGTCACTTGTGTGGGGGAAGAGAAAAACATCTCGCGCGAGGCGAATGTCGCGACAGCAGCGGCTGGCGCAGCTGCGCCAGCCGCTGCTGCTACCTACGCTCGAGCCAATACAACGCACTCATTGCCGTTGCCAAGACCACCAAGCTTGGTAACGCAGCGACGATGATTGGCGGCCACGTGTTCAGCAGTCCCAAGTGTGCAAACAACTTGTTCAGTCCGTAGAACGCAACTCCGATCATCACTCCGGCAAAAATCTTGAAGCTGACCCCGCCTGAGCGCACGTGCAGGAAGGCGAATGGCAGTGCCAGCACCATCATCACCAGCGCTGCCCACGGATAAAACAGCTTGCTCCAGAACGCGATCTCGTAGCGCTCGGTCTGCTGGCGGTTGTCGGCCAGGTGCTGTATGTATTGCGCCAGGTCCCAGCCGGCCATGCGCTCTGGCTGGACGATCATCACGCCGAATATGTCGGGCTTTAGTTCGGATTGCCACGCAAGCTGCTCGATTCGCACGACTTCGGTTCGCGCGGCCTTCATTTGCGGCACGGTCGCGGCGGCGACGGGCCCGGGCAATCGCGTTTCAACGACGTTGAACAGCGTCCAGCCGCTGCCGGGTTCGTAGCGTCCCGTCTCGGCGGTCATGATCGAGCCTAGTTTGTAATCGCGATCGAACTCGAACACTCGCCAGTCCCGCGTGTTGCCGTCCGGCGCTACCTGCCGCACGTTGATGAAGCGAAACGCTGTAACGCCACCACCTGGCTGTCTGACGACGTCGCGCACCCAGACGCCCGAGCGAAACTCGCGCACGCTGACCGACGAGCCGGTCGCCTGCAGCCGCGCCTTCTGCGCCAACTGCTCAGCGGGCGGCGAAATGAACTCGCCCAGTACATAGGTCAGCGTGACGATCATCAGCCCAATACCGATCACACTGTTCATCAGGCGGCGCGTGCTCATGCCCGAAACACGCATGATCGTAAATTCAGAATTCGCAGCCAGCTTCGAAAGCGCGTAGATCGTTCCGATCAGCGCCGCGATCGGCATCAGCTCGTAAGTGCGCGACGGCAGCGTCAGCGCGACGTAGAACAAAGCGTCACGAAAGCGGAACCCGCGCTGCCCAATCTCGTCGAGCTGCGCCACCATGTCGAAGAACAGAAACAGCGCCAGCAATGCAAACAGCACGAACAAAGTCGCGCTTGCGATCTCCATCCACAGATAACGGCGGATCGTTTTCACGCAACCTCCGCCGTTCTCGGCCGCGCCCGCAGCGGCCAACGCGGCAGCGAGCGCTGCATGTACACGCGCCGCGTAAACAAAACGACAATGAGCACCAGAAACAATGCGTGCACAAGCCACACGCCAATGTTGAAACTCAACCGTCCCTGTTGCACGTAGGCTTGCACCGTATTCAACACGTTCAGATAAAAGGCGAACAGCAGTACCGCCACGATCAAGTTGAATGATCGTCCGACGCGCGGATTCACGTATGCCAGCGGAATCGCGAGCAGGCTAACCAGCAGCGCCACGACGGGCAGCCCCACGCGCCACATGATTTCGCCCAGATTCAGCTGCGAAGGGTCAGAGGCGAGTTGCAGCAGGGTCAGTGATTTGGCGCGCCGCTCACCGATCGGCTGATCGGCGCGGCTTTCGAGACGGATCGCGTACCGGTCGAATTCCATCGTTCGATACTCGAGCTTGCCCGGCGTTCCCTCATAGCGGCGTCCCCGCTCGAGCACGAGGAACCGGTCGCCGTTCTTGGCCAGCTCGATCACGCCCTTGGCCGCCACGATCAATCCTTCGCGGCCTGCAGTGCGCATGCTGACGAACACGTTACGCACCTGGCCATCGAGGATGTCGACCGACTCGACGAAGAACACGCGATCGGTTCCGCCCGATTCGATGAACCGGCCCGGCGCGACGCGGCTCACATCATCGCGCTGCTGGAACCGCTCGCGGCTTTCTTCGATCTGCGAGTTCGCCCACGGCGTGACGAACAACGCCAGCAACGCGATCGATACGACAATCGGCCAAGCAAAGCGCAACACCGGGCCGATCCAGGCCGTCAAACTGCGGCCGGCGGTAAACCACACCACCATTTCGGAATCGCGGTACGCGCGCGTCAGCGTCATCAGCACCGACACGAACAGCGTCAGCGTCAAAATGATCGGCAGCCACGTGAGCGCCGTCAGCGCAACCAGCTCGAAGACGGCCTGGTTGTCGACTCTGCCGCCCGCCGCCTGCCCGATGATGCGCACCAGGCCGACTGAGAAAATTATTGAAAACAGCACGGTAAATACCGCGCTCGCGGTGCCGGTCAACTCCGAGACAATCGAGCGCCGGAAGATCATCGTGCTGCGAGCAGGTCGGCGATCGGTGCGCTCGCTTGGGCGCTATATACTGCCTCGCCCGCCGCGAGCGACATTACGCTGCATACGATCGCGAGACGCCTGATAGGCAAATCAGCTGGGCGGTTGTTAACGAGAATAGGGAAGGCGAGGAGAAACGCCGATGGAATTTATCACAGCAGTCGGCCGGCCCGACGCGATCAAGACGGACGCCATCGTGGTCGGCGTTCACGCAGATGGCGAGCTGACGCCCACCGCGAAGTCACTCGACGGCGCCAGCGGGGGCGTGATCAAGGCCGCCGTCAAAAGCGGAGACATGACCGGCAAACGCGGCACATTGTTGCCGCTGCTCGGGCTCGATGGCGTCAAGGCCCCCCGCGTCCTGCTGGCGGGGCTTGGCGATAAGCACGACTTCAACGAGCGCCACTTTACCGATGCGGTCCGTAGCAGCGTCAGAGCATTCAACGGTGCCGCAAAGAATGTGACGGTGGCCGCACTCGATTGGCAGGTGAAGGGACGCGACAGTGAATGGCAGGCGTGCAGCGTCGCGATCGCCGCGCGGGAAACTTCGTTTCGCACCGATGAACTGAAAAGCAAGCGCGACCCCGAAACCAACGGCGCGGATACCGTCGGCCTGCTGTTGAAGGCGCGCAATACGGCCGCCGAACGGGGGCTTCGCTACGGCGGCGCGATTTCGAACGGCATGGAGTTGACGAAGCGGCTCGGAAATCTGCCGCCCAACATCTGTACGCCGAGCTTTCTCGCTGACGAAGCCCGCAAATTGGCGAAGCAATGGAAGCTCGAGATCGAAGTGCTCGAAACGAAACAGCTCGAAGCGCTGAAAATGGGTTCGTTCTTATCGGTGGCCAAGGGATCGGCGCAGCCGCCGCGACTGATCGTGCTGAAGTACAAAGGCTCCGCCAAAGGCGCACCGGTGGTGCTGGTCGGCAAAGGCATCACGTTCGATTCCGGCGGCATTTCGATCAAGCCCGGCGCCGCGATGGACGAAATGAAGTTCGATATGTGCGGAGCCGCCAGCGTGATCGGCACGATGCGCGCGCTGGCTGAATTGAAACTCAAGATAAACGTCGTCGGCGTGGTCGCGGCTTGCGAGAACATGCCGTCGGGTGCGGCGGTCAAGCCGGGCGACATCGTTACTTCGATGTCGGGGCAGACGATCGAAATTTTGAACACCGACGCCGAAGGCCGTTTAATCCTTTGCGACGCTCTCACCTACAGCGAGCGCTTCAAGCCGGCGGCGGTCATCAATATCGCCACGCTGACCGGTGCTTGCGTGGTGGCCCTCGGGGGCGTCAACTCGGGCTTGTTCTCGAACAACGATCAACTCGCCGATCAGTTGATCGCGGCCAGCCGTGAAGCGGGCGATCCGGCATGGCGTATGCCGATCGACGAGGATTACCAGGAGCAGCTGAAATCCAACTTTGCCGACATGGCCAACATCGGAACGCCAGGTGCGGGCGCGGTGATCGCCGCCTGTTTCCTGGCGCGCTTTACGAAGGCATATCCGTGGGCGCATCTGGATATCGCCGGCACGGCGTGGAAAGGCGGTGCTGCAAAGGGTGCCACCGGCCGGCCGGTGCCGTTGCTGTCGCAATACCTGATCGATCGCGCGAAATAACCGAGTGACACGCATTGACTTTCACATCGGAGTGAATCACCGCCTGCACTATGCATGCCGCGTGATCCGCAAGGCGCGCGCTGCGCAAAAGCGAGCCGTTGTTTACAGTACGGAGTCAGATCGGCTGGCTCAGTTCGACGCCGCACTGTGGACGTTCTCCGCTCTGGACTTTGTGCCGCACGTTTACGCCGGCTCGCCCTTTGCAGCGACGACTCCGGTTATTTTGGCGCGCGACACCGGCTCGGCACCCGACAGCGACGTTCTGCTGACGCTAGATGACGAAGTACCGCCCGATTGCGAGAATTTCTTTGCACGCTATGAACGAGTGATCGAAGTCGTGTCGTGCGATGACGAAGACCGCCAGCGTGCGCGCGCGCGCTTCAAGAGCTACCGTGAGCGCGGATTTCAGCCAACCGCAATCGAAGTGAAAAATGGCGACTAGCCCGCGCAAAGCGACCGACCTCGAGCGGCTGACGCAGCCGGGCGGGAAAGTCATGCCCGACGACGCGACGATTCCCGTGTTGACCGAGCGGCTGACATTGCCCTCGCTTGATCTGGACATTTCGCTGCCGCAGCCTCCGCCGCCGGTAGTCGCCCCTGTCACGCCCGCACCGCCCCCGCCGCCACCAGCCACCGTCGCTGAAGCGCCGCATGCGGTTCGACCTGCTCCGCCGCCGTCGACATTGTTCGGTTCGGTGGCGGCGGTCGCTCCCCCGCCGGTGTTCGCACCCGCGCTTCCGCCCGCACCCGCGCCCGTGATCCCCAAGCCGCCGGTTGATTGGCAAGAGGTCGAAACGCAGCTGCGCGAGAGCCTGCTGCGCGAATTGCAGCCGCAGCTTTCGGCGGAACTCGAGCGCCAGGTGCGGGAGCGCCTGCAGCCCACGCTGGTGCGCGCGCTGACCGCGCTGATCTCCGATCTGCGTCCAGCACTCGATTCCACCGTGCGGGAAACGATCTCCCGCGCAATTTCCGACGAGCTCGAGCGTCAGCGTTCGACTTGGAAGTGACGACCGCTGATTTGAACGCTGCGCCCGCGGTCGAGCTGGCGAAAAGCTTTGACCCTGCCGCGATCGAATCGCGCTGGGCGCCGATATGGGAAGCGCGCGGCTACTTCAGCGCAGGCACCGATCCGGCCAAGCCGTCGTTCTCGATCCAGTTGCCGCCGCCGAATCGCACCGGCATCCTGCACATGGGTCACGCGTTCAACCAGACGATCATGGACGCGCTGACGCGTTACCACCGCATGCTCGGATTCAACACATTGTGGCTGCCCGGCACCGATCACGCCGGCATTGCGACGCAGATCGTCGTCGAACGCCAGCTCGCCGCCACGGGAATCGATCGACGCGCGATCGGCCGCGAAAAGTTTGTCGAGGAAGTGTGGAAATGGCAGCACGTCTCGGGTGCCGCCATCCTGCAGCAGATGCGGCGGCTTGGCGCGTCGGTCGACTGGAGCCGCGAGTACTTCACGATGGACGACGATCTCTCGCAGGTCGTCGTCGAGACGTTCGTGCGGTTGTACGAGCAGGGGCTGATCTACCGCGGCAAGCGCCTCGTCAATTGGGATCCGAAACTGCAGACCGCGGTAGCTGATCTCGAAGTCGAAACAGAAGAAGAAGACGGCCGCATCTGGGAGATTCGTTATCCAAGCACTGAGGGTCACGAGTCGATCACGGTGGCAACAACGCGGCCGGAGACGATGCTGGGCGACGTTGCTGTCGCGGTCCATCCGGGCGACGAACGCTATCGTCACCTGGTCGGGAAGTCACTGACGCTGCCGCTGACAAATCGCACGATCCCGGTGATCGCCGACGACTATGTCGACATGGAGTTCGGCACTGGCGCAGTGAAGATCACGCCGGCGCACGACTTCAACGATTTCGCGCTCGGTCAGCGACATGGGCTCGAGCCGATATCGATCTTCACACCCACCGCGACGATCAACGACAACGCCCCCGAAAAATATCGCGGGATGGATCGCTACGCCGCGCGCAAGGCGGTGCTCGCCGAACTGCGCGCCGCGGGCCTGGTCGTTTCCGAAAAACCCCACAAGATGACGGTGCCGCGCGGCGAGCGCACCGGCGAAGTGATCGAGCCGATGCTGTCGGAGCAGTGGTACATGGCGATGAGCAAGCCTGCGCCGGAGGGAACGCTGCACCCGGGGCAATCTATCGCTCGCGTTGCACTCGACGTCGTTGCACGCGGCGAAGTCAATATCTTTCCCGAACAGTGGAAAACGATTTACAGCCAGTGGCTGGAAAACATTCAGGACTGGTGCATCTCGCGCCAACTGTGGTGGGGCCACCAGATTCCGGCGTGGTACGACGACAGTGGCCGCGTATTCGTGGCAAGAAGTGAGGAAGAAGCGCGCGAGAAAGCCGGGCCGGCGGCACGTTTGACTCGCGAATCGGACGTGCTCGACACGTGGGTTTCATCGGCGATGCTGCCGTTTTCCACGCTGGGCTGGCCCGCCGTGAAGGACAAGGTCGCTTACGACCTGTACCTGCCGTCGACCGTACTAGTCACCGGCCACGACATTATTTTCTTCTGGGTCGCGCGGATGATCATGATGACGATGCATTTCACCGGCCGCGTGCCGTTCCGCAACGTCTACATGCACGGCATGATCCGCGATGCCGAAGGCAGAAAGATGTCGAAGAGCGAAGGCAACACACTTGACCCGCTCGACATCATCGACGGCATCGATCTCGAATCACTCGTGGCCAAGAGCACTACCGGTCTGCGCCGGCCCGAAGATGCGCCGAAAGTCGCCGCGAAGGTGCGCAAACACTTTCCTAACGGAATTGCGCCGTACGGCGCGGATGCACTGCGTTTCACGATGGCCGCTTCGGCAACGCTCGGCCGCAGCGTGAACTTCGACATCAAGCGCTGCGAAGGCTATCGCAACTTCGGCAACAAGCTGTGGAATGCAACCCGATTCGTACTGATGCACACCGAAGGGTACGACTGCGGGTTGGACGAAACCCTCCCGGTGAATTTGTCCTTCGTCGATCGCTGGATCATCGGCGAGCTGCAGCGCACCGAGGCCGAGGTAGCGAAGGGTTTCGCCGACTACCGGCTCGATAACGTCGCGAATGCCCTCTATTCGTTCGTGTGGAACGAATACTGCGATTGGTACGTGGAGCTTGCCAAGGTGCAGCTGTCGGCGGGCGACGACACGACGCAGCGTGGCACGCGCCGAACGCTCGTGCGCGTGCTCGAAGCCGCATTGCGACTGGCGCACCCGATCATTCCATTCGTCACGGAAGAGCTGTGGCAAAAAGTTTCGTTGCTGGCCGGCAAGCGAACGGCGGAGCAGCAAACGTCGATCATGATTCAGCCGTATCCGAAGTGCCAACCCGAGAAAATCGATGCGCAGTCCGATGCCGACATTGCGCTTTTGAAGCGAATGATCGACGCGCTGCGAAATCTGCGCAGCGAGATGAACCTGTCGCCCGCGCAGAAGGTGCCGCTGGTGGCTGCCGGCGACAAATCGACACTGGCACGCTATGCGCCGTATATGCAAGCGCTGGCGAAATTGTCGTCCGTAGATACAGCGGCGGACGTCCACGCTGCAGCCAATGGCGCTGCCCCGATCAAGCTGGTCGACGACTATCGGCTGTTATTTAGGATCGAAGTCGACGTCGGCGCCGAACGTGATCGGCTTGACAAGGAAATCGCGCGTCATGAAGCTGAAGTCGGCAAAGCGAAAGCCCAGCTTGGCAACGCGAGCTTTGTTCAGCGCGCACCCGCTGCAGTCGTCGCGCAGATGAAGGAGCGGCTGGCCGGATTCGACGCAACTTTGCAAAAGCTGAGAGAACAGCGGGGCCGATTGCCCCCAGCTTGACGCTCAACCAACAGCGCTGCTATGCAGCCAACGCCGCGCGACGCTCGGCGCGCGTGGCCGCGAATGCGCTGCATCCGAGCCAATGCCACAGGCGTTTTGCATCACTTGCGGGTCCGACGACGCGCAGCTCTCCGCTGGCGAGTACTTGTGCAGGCTCGCGCTCACCGCTCCAAACATCGGTCAACGCCAACACGCTCGATTCGACGATCAGCGTCACTTCGTGTCCGGGATCATCGCGACACAGATCCGCGCTGCCATCTTCCACGACGAGCCACCAAATACGCTCGCGTGGCCGCGCATCGGAAAAGCTGAACTGGATCACGATGCGGCGGCCACGCGGAAATTCGCCAAGTTGGACGAAGCGCCGCACATCCCACATCAGGAAACCTGCATCGAGCTGGCCGGGCTGCAACCGGCTGCCGATCCATCGTGCGCCCCAGTGGCCGAGCGCCATCACGATCGGGCGCAGCTCCTCACCGGCGGCGGTGAGCCGGTACTCATTCGTACTTCCGCCGCGGACACGTTCGACTACGCCGATCTCTTCAAGCTTTCGTAGCCTTTGTGCGAGCAGGGTCGCGGACATACGTGGCACGCCCCGTCGAATGTCATTGAAGCGTGTACTGCCGCACAGCAGTTCGCGCACCACCAGCGGCGTCCAGCGTTCGCCGAATACTTCGGCGCCGCGCGCGACGGTACAAAACTGTCCGTAGTTGATCATGCGATGTAGCCTAGAGGCGCCACCGTGGCGCGACAAGTCCAGATTATTGACTAGACGCCACAGCGCACAGGATCGACGCTTCGTTCCTCACTTCAGAGGAGGCTCACATGGACGACCGACCCGTTTTCGATGCAGCAAAATTCAAGACCACGACGCGTGCGCAATGGCAGTCCGCCGCCGAAGCGTGGCACCGATGGGGGCCATTCCTGGGTGAATGGCTCGGCGCAGCCACCGAGCAGATGCTCGACCTGGCGCACATCAAGGCAGGCAGCCGCGTGCTGGACATTGCCGCCGGCGCCGGCGAGCAATCGCTTGCGGCTGCGCGACGTGTCGGGCCGACCGGCCATGTGCTCGCCACCGACATCGCGCCCGCTTTGCTCGACTACGCGCTTGCAGATGCGCGCGCGGCCGGACTATCGAACATCGAGACACGCGAGCTCGACGGCGAGGCACTCGCAGACTTGCCCGCCGCTAGCTTTGACGCGGTGATCTCACGCGTCGGACTGATCTACTTCCCGGACCAGCAGCGCGCGCTGGCCGGAATCCGTCGTGCGCTGAAGCCGGGTGGCCGCTTTGCGGCGGTTGTCTATTCGACGCCCGATAAAAATGCGTTTTTCTCGATTCCGGTCGGCATCATTCGCCGCCGCGCCAAACTGCCGCCGCCATTGCCGGGCCAGCCGGGCCCGTTCTCACTGGGCAGCGACGGCGTATTGGCCGCGGCGTACGCGCAAGCTGGTTTGAAGGCGATCGAGGTGCGCAAAGTGGACTCTCCCGTCCGCCTGCCGAGCGCTGCCGAATGTGTGCGGTTTGAGCGTGAATCGTTCGGCGCTCTGCATCAGATGATGAGCACGCTGAGCGACGCCGAGCGTGATGAAACCTGGAACGAGATCGAACGCGAGTTACGCAAGTTCGAAACCACAAACGGCTTCGTCGGGCCGTGCGAAATGCTGGTGGGGGTCGGTCAGGCCTAGGAGTTACTCACTCGCTTTTCGCGGGAGGTGGTTCCGGCAAAGGCGACGCTGGGGTCGTTGACGGTGGCGCCGGATGCACCGGGGGTGCGGCCGGCGTACTGGTCGACGGCGTAGTTGGTGGCACTGCGGACTTACTCGGGACGACAACTCCCGGCACCAGTGGAATTTCTTCGACCTGAAGTACGCCGGTAACGAAGTGCCGGGTTTCGCCGAAACAGGTGGTGGGCAGGCCGACTTTTTCTTCGTAGTGAAGTGTCACGCGCTTACCCATCACTTTGTTGATGCTTTCGGCCACTGCGTCATCGCGCACCGTGAACAGGAATTTTTCAGGGATCGCACCCGGCATCGACACCATCGCCATCTCACCTTCCCACGTCTTGCACAGCCATCCTTTGCGGCTGAGCTTTTGAACCCATCCCGCGCGCTCGCCGGTCGAGTAGTTCCACTGAAGAACGACCGCGAAGTAACCCACGATCAAGACGATAGGAACCACCAGCAGCCAGAACATCATCTTCAGCGCCGAAGTCCGGCGGCCCGGCGCGACGGTGGAAGGTGGCGGGATCGGACTGCTCATCGGCGTTTCAGGAAGTGAACAAAGTCTTTGTTGATCGTTTGCTGGATCAGCAGCTCGTTGCCGGTCTGCTTGCAAAACGCCTGGAAATCGCGCATCGAGCCGGGATCGGTCGCGACGATCTTCAACACCTGGCCGGTCGTCATATCCGACAACGCTTTTTTTGCGCGCAATATCGGTAGGGGGCAATTAAGGCCGCGCGTATCAATTTCTTTGTCGGCGGAAATCGGCTGCAGCATGGGGCGTTGACCGGGACGTGGAGCGGGCGATATTAACCGCTCGCATGGCTGTCATCCGCAGCTCATTGTTTGCGCAGCGCCGCGATTGCGGTTGGTAACGGCCGCCGTGGACCATCGATCGCTGCATTGTTTTCGACGGCCCATTGCCTGATTGCAGCGATCCGATTCGCCGTCAACGGATGCGTACGCAGGAACTCCACGGCCGGTACGTTCGGATCGCGCTGAGCGTTCGGCTGCCGTGCGAACACATCAAACAGATCGATCGCGCCGCCGACGTGACCGTATTCGGCGTGCAGCGCACGGAGCGCAGCCTGGTCGGCGGCTCTTTCCTGCTCGCGATTGAACGACAGCAATGTCGCCGCGCCGGCCTGACCCAATACACCGCCCGCCGCGTTGCGGCCAAGCTCGGCCGAGACGACCGAGAGGATCACCCCCACCGCTACGCCTCGTCCAAGCGCGGCCGAAACGTGGCGATACTTCAGGTGCGCAAGTTCGTGTGCCATCACCATCGCCAGCGCGTTCTCGTTTTCAAGCTTGGTCAATAGCCCGCGAAAGAACACCGTCTGGCCTCCAATGGTTGCGAACGCGTTTACCGTCCGGTCGTCGCGATACCCGACACGCACGACCATGCCATCGGGCATATCGAGCCGCGCTGCCAGCCGGTCAGCCAACTCTTGTAACTCCGATTGCACTTGCCGCCCCGATTCGCTGGTGGGCGCAGTGGCAAACGACGGCAGCGTTGCGGCGAGCTTCGCTTCGTATCGGTAGGGAATGCGCGGGGCGATCCATTGCGCGGCCAGTGAGACGACGATCACCAGGGCGACGATGACGCCGAGGCTGCCGGCAAGCAGCCATCCGAGCTCGATTAGCGGATTTCCAGACGAAGAATTGATGCCCTCAGCGGGCGCGCGGTTTTCGAACTTCACGCGTGCAGGTTAGGTCGGTACGGACCGCGCTGCGAACGCAAGCGCATCGCGCTCCGCTTTGGATTCCACATTGCGATCCGGAATCAGCGCCGTGCCGAACGCGAACACTTCGATCGACGCTGCATAGCCGGTCGATATCGTTGTCGTCTCGAAGCGCACGCAGATCACCAGCTTCGCGCCCTGCCGGCGTGCGTCGTGCTTCAAACGCAGCAGCGCTTCGCGCCGCGCGCGTTCCATCAGCGTCTCGTACGTGCGCAAGCGGCCTCCGAACAGGTTGCGCAACCCCGCAACGAATGTCTTGAAGTAGTCGGAGCTGATCACGACGGTGCCGTGCACCAGGAATGCGCGCTGCGGCGTGACGCGATCCGGCGGAAACCGCACCGCAAACGCAAGCACGTCTGCGTACTCCCGCTCGCGTTTGCGAATCGACGCGTAGTGACGCTTTTCGACGATCGTGCCGGCAAAGAAGCCAACGATCAGCAGAGTGATAAAGAGCCCAAACTCGATCAGGTCCAGCATGCGTCAACTCCCGTCGAGCTGGACCGCGCTTCCATACGCCAGTATCTCGGCTGCGCCGGCAGCGATCGATGTCGTCGCAAACCGCACGTTCAGGATCGCGTTCGCGCCCATCGATTGCGCCTCGGCGATCATGCGTTCAACCGCCTCGCTCCGCGCTTCCTGCATCAGCTCGGTGTAGCCCTTCAGCTCGCCGCCGACAATGTTCTTCAGTCCGGCAAAGATGTCCTTGCCGACGTGCTTGGCACGCACGGTGCTGCCTTGAACGATGCCGTAGTGCGCGACGATGCGGCGGCCTGGCACCAGTTCGAGATTGCTGACGAGCATTGCAACTCCTATTTGGACGCGGGCTTGTCATCGCCCGGCGTAACGGCGCCACCGATGACCTTGGCGGTGCCGATAACAGCATCGGTCGCGACACCCGCTGCGGTGGTACCCACCGATACCGCAGCCGATCCAACGGCCACGGCGGCGGAGCCCACTGCGGCAGTGACGGCAACGACCGCGCAGCCGGAAGTCGACAACGCTAGAAAGAGCATCAGAAATAGTCGCATGGGGTTCGTAGCTGGAAGTCGATTAGCGCTATCGCGGCACCTGGGGTGGATTCGGATGAAAGCGTGCCATCGTATGCGTATCGACGTACACGCCTTCGCGTAGCGCGTCCGCGCGATGCGTACCTTCCATTTCGAAACCGAAGCGTCGATACAGCGCGATTGCGCGCTCATTGTCGGTGTACACGTTCAGTTCGATCCGCAGATAACCCGCCCAGTTGTCGGCCCACGCGAGCAAACGCTTCATCATTTCTGAACCCACCCCCTGCCCCTGTCTTTCGCGCGCAACACAAATGCCGAGACCGCCAACATGGCGGCGACGCATCCTTGAACCAGCGCTGTGAATTCCGCCGCTGGCTATGACATCGCCGTTGTCGATCGCCAACAAGTGCAGACCATCGTCCTGCTCGACTTGTTGCTCGAGACGCTTGCGCCATCCTTCAACACTCGGATAGGGCATCTGCAGTAAGCCAGCGAAAACCTGCGGATCGCTCATCAAGCGAAACATCGCAGCGGCATCGTCAGGCGACGCGCGCCGGTATTCGATTAAAGACGCTGCTGCGCCCACGATTGCACGCTCGCGAGTGCGCTCTGCAGCTTGCTAGGATCGCTGCCGCCAGCCATCGCCATATCGGCACGGCCGCCACCCTTGCCGCCGACCTGCTGCGCCACAAAATTGACCAGATCGCCTGCCTTGACCTTGGCCGTCGCATCGGCCGTAACGCCCGCGGCCAACTGCACTCGATCACCTTCTATGGCGCCCAAAACGATCACTGCGCTCTTCAACTTGGATTTCAGTTGATCCATCGTTTCGCGCAACGACTTCGCATCGGCGCCGTCGAGCGACGCGGCGAGCACCTTGACGCCGTTGACGTCTACCGCCTGCGACGCAAGATCGTCTCCTTTCGAAGCGGCGAGCTTGCTTTTCAATCGCGCCAACTCGCGCTCGAGCGACTTTACGTTCTCCTGAATCTGCGTGATCTTCTGCGCAACTTCCGAGGTCGGCGCTTTCAGCAAGAACGCTGCGTGCTGCAGATCGCGGTCAAGCGCCTGCACGTAATCGACTGCACCGCGGCCCGTGACCGCTTCGACGCGGCGCACGCCGGCCGCTACGCCGCTTTCAGAGATGATCTTGAAAAATCCGATGTCGCCGGTGCGGGCGACGTGCGTGCCGCCGCATAACTCGGTCGAGTGATCGCCCATTTGCAGCACTCTGACCTCGTCGCCGTACTTGTCGCCGAAAAACGCCAGTGCGCCGCCCTTGATCGCGTCGTCGTACTTCATCACGTTGGCCGACACCGGCGCGTTCGAGCGTATCGCCGTGTTGACGATGTCTTCGACTTTGCGGATCTCTTCGGGCGTCATTGCCTTGTCGTGCGAAAAGTCGAACCGCGTGCGTTCGGCATCGACCAGCGAGCCGCGCTGCTGGACGTGCTTGCCCAGGACTCCGCGCAGCGCCGCGTGCATCAGATGCGTGGCGGAATGATTGTTGCGCGTACGTTCACGCGCAAGCGCGTCGACTTTCGCCTGCACGATGTCGCCAACGTTCAAGATTCCAGATTCGAGCGTGCCGTGATGTCCGAAAACGTCGGCCTGGATCTTTTGCGTGTCGGCCACTGCGAATCGAACGACATGCCGGTTGTTGATCGATTCCAGCACGCCTTTGTCGCCAACCTGGCCGCCTGACTCCGAATAAAACGGCGTCGTGTTCAGAACGACAATCCCATCGCTGCCTGCCTGCAAGCTCTGCACCGGTGCGCCTTCCTGATACAGCGCGATGACCTTTGCGTCTTCCGCCAGCGAGGAGTAGCCGGTAAAACGCGTCTTGTCGCCCGCATACTCGAACCCGCTCGCGAGCTTGAACCGCGCCGCGGCGCGCCCCTGCCCACGCTGCCGCTCCATCGCGTCGCCGAACCCGGCGTGATCGATCGCCACGCCGCGCTCGCGGCAGATATCGCCTGTCAGATCGACCGGAAAACCGTAGGTGTCGTACAACAAGAATACCGTTTCGCCGTCGAGCATCGGCGCATCGCCCGACTTCATCTGGCCGAGCGCAGCGTCCAGAATCTTCATCCCATTTTCGAGCGTCTCGCCGAAGCGCTCTTCTTCCTGCTTCAACACCGATTCGATGCGTGCTTGCTGCTCGATCAGCTCCGGATACGCAGCACCCATTTCGGCGGCCACGTCCTTGACGATCTTGTAAAAAAACGGTTTCGTCTGACCCAGCTTGTAGCCGTGCCGCAGCGCGCGGCGAATGATCCGCCGCAACACATAGCCGCGCCCTTCGTTGCCAGGGATCACACCGTCCGCAATCAGGAACGAGCACGCTCGGATGTGATCGGCAATGACCTTCAGCGAATTGTTGTCGCGGCCGGCGACGCCGGTTTCACGCGCCGCTGCGCTGATCAGGTTTTGAAATAGATCGATGTCGTAATTCGAATGAACATGTTGCAGCACCGCCGCGAGCCGCTCTAGCCCCATGCCGGTATCCACACACGGGCGCGGCAGCGGCGTCAACGTGCCGGCGGCATCACGATCGAACTGCATGAACACGAGGTTCCAGACTTCGATGTAGCGGTCCCCTTCGGCGTCGGGCGACCCCGGAGGGCCGCCTTCAACTTCGGGGCCGTGGTCGTAGAAAATTTCGCTGCACGGCCCGCACGGTCCGGTATCGGCCATCTGCCAGAAGTTGTCGGACACATACTTCGGCTGCCCCGGCTTGTCGCCGATGCGCACGCAACGCTCGGGGGGCACGCCGATCTCTTTGGTCCAGATGTCGTACGCCTCGTCGTCGTCGATGTACACCGTAGCCCACAGTTTTTCTTGCGGCAGCTTGTAAACCTCGGTCAACAGCTGCCACGCAAATCGAATCGCATCGCGCTTGAAGTAGTCGCCAAAGCTGAAGTTGCCCAGCATCTCGAAGAAGGTGTGATGCCGCGCGGTGTAGCCGACGTTTTCCAGATCATTATGTTTGCCGCCGGCGCGTAATGACTTCTGGGCGGTGGTCGCGCGCGTGTACGGCCGCTTCTCGCGCCCGGTAAAAACGTCCTTGAACTGCACCATGCCGGAATTGACAAACAGCAGCGTCGGATCGTCGGACGGCGTCAGCAGGCTCGAAGCGCGCACGATCGTGTGGCCCTTCGACTCAAAATACCGCAGGAATTTTTCGCGGATGTCTGCGCTTTTCATGACTTCAGGCGCGCGGCGCGCCTTGGCTGATCGACCGCGAATGATACTGGCGGGCGCCAGTGATCCTCGAACGCAATAACCTAGGGGCTCAGGTCGTTCCGGTCGCGCCGAATCGGTCGCTGCGTGTGCGTTTTGCGCCGCCTGCGCGAATGCTTTCGCTGCGCAGCAAGCGGGCCGCGTTACCCAGCACTATCAGCGCACTGCCCGCCGTTCCCGCGACCGCAACCGCGGGCGACGTGACTCCCAGCATCGCGAGCGCGATGAAGCTGACGTTGCAACCCAGTGCGAGGCCCAGATTCTGATGCGCCAGCCGCATTGCCCGGCGCGCGACCGTGAACGCATACTCGATGTCCGCCAGCCGCGAAGACTGCACGATCAAATCTGCGCGCGCCTGCGCGGTCGCTGAACCGTCGGCCAGCGCGATCGAGACGTCGGCGCGTGCCAGCGCCGGTGCATCGTTGATGCCATCGCCCAACATCGCCACTTTGTGACCGGCCCGCTGCTGACCCACAACCCATTCGCATTTGCTGTGTGGCGTCTGGTGCGCCAGAGCACGCTCGATGCCGAGCGAGGATGCGACGGCGTGCACCGGCGCGCGCCGGTCCCCCGAAATCAGGATCGGCTCGACACCGCTCTCGGCGACCGTGTCGATCATCGAGGCGGCATCTTCGCGCAAGCGCTCGCCGAATACGAACAGCGCCACCGGCCCATCGGCATCCGCCAACACGATCGTGCTGGCGGCGTGCAAACCTTCGCGCGCTGCGATGGCGCCGACATCGGCGCGCTGCGCGGCCTGCTTGTCGACCAGCGCGAACTCGATTTTGCCAAGCCGGTAACGGCGGCCGCCGACGGTTGCTTCGATTCCTGCCGACGCTTCCACCCGTCCGTCGGTCAACGGTGGCAGCGACTTGCCCAGCGACTGCACCGCGCCGATCAACGCGCGCGCGTACGGGTGCGTCGACAGCGTTTCCATCGCGGCGGCAATCGCCAGAATGTATTCCGGGTCGGCCGTGCGCAGCAGCAGTTGCCGCAGCAAGCGCGGCTCTCCGGTTGTCAATGTACCGGTCTTGTCACATGCGAGCAGGTCTGCACTGGCCAGCGCCTCGATCGCACAGTTGCGCGCGACCAATACCCCACGTCGCGCCAGCGCCGCTTGAGCCGCTGCAGTCGCTGCCGGCGACGCCAGCAACAGTGCACACGGGCACGCCGCGATCAGCACCGCAATCGCACTCGACGCGGCCTGCGACGGATCGACCAGCAACCAGCCGAGCAATGTGGTCAACGCTGCGGTTGCCATCAGCCATAAATAAGGCACAGCGAAGCGCGCCGCGAGTTCCTCGGTGCGCGGGCGCTCGCGGCCCGCTTCTTCTGCCATCCGCTGCAACGCGAGCGAGCTCGACTCGGTGCCGCCGCGAGCAACCTCGATGACCAGCGGTTGATCCAGATTGATCGCACCTGCAAGCACTGGTGCGCCGGCAGATTTCTCAACCGGCAGCGATTCGCCGGTTAGCGACGCTTGAGAAGAGCTCGAACGCCCATGCACCACGACACCATCGGAAGGCACCGCTTCGCCGGGCGGAACCAATACTCTCGCACCAGGTTTCAATTGTTGCGCTGTGACCGACTCGGTCGCGAGCGACGATGGAAAAGCAACCAGCCGTAGCGCGCTGGTCGATTGGCGTCGCGCGGCGTCGACATGTGCGCGCGCTGTACACACGCCGCCTGCGAGCACCCAGCGCGCGCTGATCGCCAGCGCGATCACGAGTGCCACCGCGTCGAAGTAGATCGAGCCGCGCGACAGGATCGCTCCCCATGCGCTCGCCCCTACCGCGACGCTGATGGCGATCACGGTCGGTAACTCGAGCCCGATCGCCACCATGCGCCACATTCGAAGCTGACTCCACGCGGCGCGATACAAAGGCTGCGCCGAAAACAGCAGCGCAGGCAAAATGAGCACGAAGCTTCCGCCCTGTAGCAGCCGCTCGATCTCTGGACTGATGGCGCCCGGGGCGGCGACATACAGCGGCAGCGACAGCATCAATACCTGCGTCGCCGCCAGCCACGCGATCACGACTCGCAAAAGATCGATGCGGCGAACCTGCGCGTCGATGCGCACGTCGTCGCGCGGCACTCTGCCGGCGTCGTAGCCGGCGCGCTCGATCGCGCGCTGCAACTCGCCGCGCGTCACCTGCTTCGGATCGAATGCGATGTACGCCGTGTGTGTTGCGAAATCGACGCTCGCCTTGGTCACACCCGCCACACCGCGCACGCTCTGCTCGATCATCAGCGCGCACGCACTGCACACCATGCCGCGAATCGAAAGTTGTAGGTGCGAACCCGCCGCCGTGGCGGCTTCGAACGCCGCCGAGCTCGCTTCGGCCTCGGCCGCGATCGATGCATTCAGCAAAGCTCGATCGCGGCTACCGGCCTGCGCCAGAAACAACTGTTCGGCGATGAAAGCGCAGCCGTTGCAGCAAAAGGCCCGCATCGATGCGCCGACCGGGCGCCGCACCACGCGCAAACCCGCCAGCGAATCGCCGCACTGATCGCATGCGGCAGTGACTTCTGCCGCGTCGGCGCCCGCCAGCGTCGGCACCTTGGCTTTGCGGATCAGTTCAGACGCCATTGCAACGAGTCGAATGCAATCGCCATGCGCATCGATAACGGCTCCAGCGTAACTCACGCGTGGGCAAAATGAACGGGCACGATCGGCCGCTCACGCCACTGAATTCACACCTTTTCCGGATGATCGTTTGCGTGTCAGTATCCCGTGAGATGGCTAATCGTGTCAGTCGATGCTATCGCGCTGTCAGAATGCGCTCCTGCTTGTTAACGATTCCTGGAGCATCCCGATGACAGAACCGATGAGCGCGCTTCGCCCGCGCCTTTGGGCCGCCATCCTGTGTGCGTCACTCGCCGGATGCGGCGGCGGTTCCGATTCAGCGCCGGCGCCCGCGCCGATTCCGCCTGCTCCTGTGGCACCCGCGGCGACGCTGCCGCCGCTGATCGCCGACGCCGCGGTCCGTACTTCCGGCGACACTCCATTTGCAGTCAATTGCACCGGCGGAACGCTTGGTGGCACCGAGTATCGCAACGCCGAAGTCGAGCCGCACGCGGCGGTTAACCCGGTTAATTCCGCGAACATCGTTGCAGTATGGCAACAAGATCGCTGGTCTTCCGGACTGGCCAACGGACTTGCGACCGCCACCACGCTCGATGGCGGCGCGACCTGGTCACGCACGACAGCGCCGTTTACGCGCTGCGCTGGCGGCAATGCAGGCAACGGCGGCGACTACGAGCGCGCGACCGATCCGTGGGTCACCTTCGCACCGAACGGAAACGCATTTCAGATGGCCCTGGCGACGCAAGGCGCATCGCTGGCGCCGGGTTCGGTGAGCGCGATGCTGGTGAGCCGCTCAACGGACTCGGGTCAAACCTGGAGTAATCCTACGACGCTGATCCGCGACGGCTCCCTGTTTTTCAACGACAAGAACACGATCACTGCCGACCCGACCGACGCGAACTATGTTTACGCCGTATGGGATCGGCTCGCTGCCAGCGGTGGCGGCCCGGCAGTATTCGCGCGCACGACCGATGCCGGCAATACGTGGGAGGCCGCGCGCTCGATTTTCGACCCCGGTCCGCAGAGCCAGACGATCGGCAACCTGATCGCGGTCCTGCCGAACGGAACGCTGGTCAACTTGTTCACTCAGCTCGATGAAGGCGCCAGCGGGCAAATCAGCGCGACGCTCAACGTGCTGCGATCGAATGACAAAGGAGGCAGCTGGAGCGCGCCGATTCGAATCGCCGATCTGCTTTCGATCGGCGCCCGCAATCCTGAAACGGGGACGCTGATCCGCGACGGCGCCGGCCTGGCGCAGATTGCGGTCGCCCCAAACGGGCAACTGTTTGTGATCTGGCAAGACGCGCGATTTTCAGGCGGTGCACGCGACGGTATTGCACTGTCGCGCTCGATCGACGGCGGGCTCACGTGGAGTGCACCGCTGCAAATCAACTCGGAGCCCGCCGTGCAGGCGTTCACGCCGAGCGTTCACGTACGCGCCAACGGGACGATCGGCATCACGTATTACGACTTACGTTCGAACACCACCGATCCCGCCACGTTGCCGACCGAACTGATGTTTGCGCGTTCCGCCGACGGCGTAACGTGGCAGGAAAACCGACTGACCGCCACCTTCGACATGTCGACCGCTCCATTTTCGCGCGGCCTGTTCATCGGCGACTACCACGCGCTGACCAGTGCAAACAATGTTTTCGTTCCGGTTTTCGTGCGCACGAACAGCGGCAATCTCGCCAACCGCACCGATGTGTTTGCACTTCCGATGCGCTCGTTGCCGCTCGCGGCAGCTACGCCGGGCGGCAACGAGCGAGCGTTTCGCGTCGCTTCGGTTCGAGTCTCCGGACCCGACGCTGACTTTCGGCAGCGCGTGCACGAAGCGCTGGTACACGCGATGGATCGCCGCGTCCCCGGCTGGTCGCAGCGTCTGAACCCGCGCTGAACGCCGCCCGTACGGGCGCACTACACTTCGATTTTGTCTCCACAGAGTTCGCAATGGACACTCTCGACGCCCGTCGCGGCACCGTTCGTTCTCGCATTGAAAAACTTCGCCGCGCGATGGAGCGTCACGGCATCGCCGCCGTGGTCGTGCCGTCGAGCGATCCCCACCTGTCTGAGTATTTGCCGGAGCGCTGGCAGGGCCGCGAATGGCTATCGGGGTTCACCGGCTCGGTCGGAACGTTGGTGGTCACCGAGGACTTTGCAGGCGTGTGGGCCGATAGTCGCTACTGGACGCAGGCCGAGGGGCAGCTGGCCGGCACAGGTATCGCGCTGATGAAGATCGGCGGCGCCGGCAGCTCCGCGCATGTCGATTGGCTGGCTGAACACGTTGCGCGTGGTGCGCAGGTTGCCGTCGATGGCGCGGTGCTCGGACTGTCGGGCGCGCGTGCGCTGCAATCGACGCTGGATGAGCGCGGCATTGAATTGCGCACTGATCTTGATCTGCTCAACAATGTGTGGGAGGACCGAGCTGCGCTGCCGGCGCAGCCGGTCTACGAGCACTTGGCGCCTTTCGCCGCGACGGCGCGCGCCGACAAACTGGCCGCGGTCCGGCAGCAGATGAAGCAGCATGGAGCCACGCATCATTGGATTTCGACACTCGACGACATCGCATGGCTCACCAACCTGCGCGGCGCCGATGTCAGCTACAACCCCGTGTTCATCGCGCACCTGCTGATTGAAGCGAGCAGCGCGACGTTGTTTGTGGCCGCTGGCAAGGTCAACGCCAAGCTTGCATCACGGCTTGCCGCCGACGGTATTGCGATCGCCCCCTACGACAAGGCAGGCGCCGCGTTAAAGGCCTTGCCGGCGAATGCAAAGCTGCTGGTGGATCCGCGCCGCATTACGCTCGGGTTGCGGCAGCTGGTGCCCGATGGCATACAGGTGATCGAGTCGATCAATCCGTCGACCCTGGCGAAGAGCCGCAAAACGGCCGCCGAAGCGCATCACATTCGGCACGCCATGGAGCAGGACGGCGCGGCGCTCGCGGAGTTTTTTTCGTGGTTCGAAGCTGCGCTCGGTCACGAGACCATTACCGAGATGTCGGTCGGCCAGAGGGTCGTCGAAGCACGCGAGCGGCGCCCCGGTTACGTCTGCCCCAGCTTCCACCCGATCGCAGGCTTCAACGCCAACGGCGCGCTGCCGCACTATCGAGCGACAGAGGATTCGCACGCGACGATCTGCATGCGCGGCACGATCGGCAACGGCTTGCTGTTGATCGATTCCGGAGGGCAGTACGAGTACGGAACGACCGATATCACGCGCGTTGTTCCCGTCGGCGAAGTAACCGCCGAGCAGCGGCGCGACTACACGCTGGTGCTGAAAGGAATGATCGCGCTATCGATGGCGAAATTTCCGCGCGGCACGCGCAGCCCGCTGCTCGACACGCTCGCACGCGCGCCGATCTGGGCCGCCGGAGTCGACTTCGGCCACGGCACTGGCCACGGCGTCGGCTACTTCTTGAACGTTCACGAAGGTCCGCACGGCATCACACCGCACCTACCGCCCGAGCCGCAGACGGCGATGGAGCCCGGCATGGTCACTTCGAACGAGCCGGGGATCTACCGACCGGGTCGCTGGGGCGTGCGGATCGAAAACCTGGTGCTCAACGTACCCGCTGTGCTCGATGAAACCAGCGAGTTCGGCGAGTTTCTGCAATTCGAAACCTTGACGTTATCGCCGATCGACACGCGCGTGATCGAGCGCTCGCTGTTGCGCGAGGATGAAGTCAGGTGGCTGAACGCGTATCACGCCGAAGTGCGGCGCCGGGTGGGCTCGCACGTCAGTGGCGCAGCAGCCACTTGGTTGCAGATGCGCACGGAGCCGATCTAACGCCCGACTCCATCGCTACAATCGCGCGTCTTCCGAAGGTGGCGCGGTAGCAAATCGATGGACAAGCGGGCCGCCGATGGCGGCAAGAGCGGCGGCAAGGGTAAGGCGGCAGACGAAAAGTCGAGCGGCCATGCGACCAATTTCATCCGCAACATCGTCACCGAAGATCTGGTGCGCGGGACCTACGAGCCGCGCCGCTGGGCCGGTCATCCCGGTCCGTATGAGGTGCATGCGAACGCGCCCGACGACCCCGCCAAGATCCGCACGCGTTTTCCGCCCGAACCCAACGGCTATCTGCACATTGGCCACGCGAAATCGATCTGCCTGAACTTCGGCCTCGCGCGCGACTTCGGCGGGCGTTGCCACATGCGGTTCGACGACACCAATCCGGTCAAGGAGGACCAGGAGTTCGTCGACTCGATTCTCGAATCAGTGCGCTGGATCGGATTCGATTGGGAGCATGGCAAGGAATCGAACCTGTATCACGCGAGCGATTACTTCGAGGATATGTATCGCTTTGCCGAATACCTGATCGAAATAGGCTATGCATATGTGGACCAGCAGAGTGCCGACGACATTCGCGCCAACCGCGGCACGCTGACGCAGGTCGGCAGCGACTCGCCGTACCGCGACCGGCCGAACGCCGAGTCTCTACGCCTGTTTCGCGAAATGCGCGCCGGCAAGCATGCCGAGGGCAGCATGGTGCTGCGCGCGAAGATCGACATGGCGTCGCCCAACATCAACATGCGCGACCCTGTGATGTACCGGATTCGCTTTGCCGAGCACCACATGACGGGTACGAAGTGGGTCGTGTATCCGCTGTACGCGTACGCGCATCCGATCGAGGATGCGTTGGAAAACATCACTCACTCGATCTGCACGTTGGAGTTCGAGGACCAGCGCCCGTGGTACGACTGGGTACTTGAGCGGATCGTGCCGCTGTTGCGCCGGCCGCAGTACGAAACAGCGCAGCGCATGCTCGGCAAGATTTATGATGCCGGAGCTGAATCTCGCCGAGATTTCGGTCTGCTGTGCAGCCGGTATCGCGACAAGCTCGGCGCGAGCCGCTACGAGCGGCGCGCCGATGCGATGTTCGCGTCGTGGGGTCAGAAACCTGACCTGGCTGCGCATGACGCGGATGAATTTTTCAAGCTGCTGCGCGAACAGACCCAGTGCTTCACGCCTTTGCTGCAAGCCGCACTCGACGATCGCAAAGCCAACCCCTTCTTGTTGCCGCATCAGCACGAGTTCAATCGCCTCGCGGTGACTTACGTCGTCACCAGCAAGCGCAAGCTGTTTCAGATGGTCGATGAAGGATTGGTCGACGGCTGGGACGACCCGCGCATGCCAACCATCGTCGGACTACGCCGGCGCGGCTATACGCCGCAGAGCCTGCAGCTATTCATGGATCGTACGGGCGTCAGCAAATCGCCGCAGTGGATCGATTACGCGCTGCTCGAGCAAGCCCTGCGCGACGATCTCGAACCCACGGTGCCGCGCGCGACCGCCGTGCTGCGGCCGATCAGGCTGGTGCTCGACAACTTCCCCGTCGCCCTGACTGAGGAAACTCAAGCACCGGTGCATCCGCATAAGCCCGAGCTCGGTACACGCACGTTGCGCATCGGCCGCGAAATGTGGATCGAGGCTGAAGATTTCATGGACAACGCGCCGCCCGACTACTACCGCCTTGCGCTCGGCCCGGGAGGCGCCGGGCAGCCGGTGCGCCTGCGTTACGGCTATGTGATCCGCGCGCACAGTGTCGTTAAGGACGAAGCAGGAAATGTCGTCGAAGTACACGCCGAGTATTTGCCCGAAACCAAAAGCGGCTCGCCCGGCGCCAACAGCGTCAAGACCCGCGCCGCGATCCACTGGCTGTCAGTGGCCGACAGCATCCCCGCGGAAGTCCGGGTATTCGATCGACTGTTTACCGATCCCTATCCCGACACCGGCGATAAGGACTTCCGAGCGCTGATCAATCCGAATAGCAAGCAGGTGCTACGCGCCTACGTCGAACCCTCGCTAGCGCACGCGACCCCGGACGACAAATTCCAGTTCGAACGGAACGGGTACTTTGTGGCGGATCGAGAAGATCACACGAGCGAGAAGCCGGTGTTCAATCTGGCGGTGACGCTAAGAGAGGCGTCTGGCAAATAGCCGAGGCCTAGCGGAAGACTTTTTCCGTCTTGCTCACCGTCGGCCAACGCTCATCGGCCTGTCGGATAAAGCGTGGGCGATCGGCCGTCCATTCACGCTGAACCTGCGCGTTGTAGTTCAGATAGAGCCGACCGTCGATGACCGTGAAAGTCGCGGGATCGATGTCGGCCTTGTAGCCGCGCGCAGTGCCGAAGGCGCAGTAGCCGCCGTACTGCGGAGCGTACTTCTCCGGATCAGCAGCGAAGGCCGCACGATTGTCGGCGCTGGCAAAGACGAAGGTCGAGCCTTTGTAGTCGAAGCGCAAGTCGTCCCTGCCACGCACCGGCTTGCCCTCCGTGAAGAACGCTACCGGGTCATAGCCTTTGATAGCAATACCGTTGCTTTCATTGAATTCGCCGGCATATGACCCGAAGGCAATCACACTCAATGCGATTGCGGCGAACACGGACTTCAGTTTGGAAGTCATTTTTGCTCCTGGTACACGATTCGTCGCACAGAAGCCCCGAATCTTTCACCCTGACCGCTACTCCAGGACGACCCAGGCAGGCGCGTGATCGCTCGGCTTCTCCCTGCCGCGCATTGCCTTGTCCACGCCCGCCTCTTTTAGCCGTGCTGCAGCTTTAGCATTCAACAACAAATGATCGATCCGAAGCCCGGCATCGCGCGGCCACCGATTTCTGAAGTAGTCCCAGTACGTGTACATCGCCGCGTTCGGATGCAACGTGTGAATCGCATCGGTCCAGCCCTGCTCAAGCAACCGAAACCACGCGGCGCGGGTTTCCGGTTGCAGCAACGCGTCGTCGAGATACGAGCGCGGTGAATAGATGTCATGCACATTGTCGGTCGGCACCACGTTGTAGTCACCCACCAGCACGACTTCCTCGCCGCAGGCATACAGCTGCGCGGCGTGGTCAATCAGCCGCTGAAACCACGCCAGCTTGTAGTCAAACTTCGGCCCAGGCTGCGGGTTGCCGTTGGGCAGGTAGATCGACCCAACGATGATGCCGTTGACCGACGCCTCGAGGTACCTGCTGTGCGTGTCGTCAGGGTCGTTCGGCAATCCGCGGCGTCTCTCGACTGGGTCAGCGCCCTTCGAAAGGATTGCGACCCCGTTGAACCCTTTCTGGCCATGCCAGATCGCGCCATAGCCCGCCGCCTGAATGGCGAGCTGCGGGAAGGTTGCGTCCGAAGTCTTCAGCTCCTGCAGGCAGGCAATATCTGGACTGGCCTCTTCGAGCCACTCGAGAAGACGTGGCAGGCGAGACGTGATGCCATTGACGTTGAACGTTGCGATCTTCATTCGTTTGAAGAAAAAGTAACGCGCCTGCGCTTGATTAGCCTAACGGCGACCGATGTCCATGGCGGCGCGTCTCAATAAGCGCGTCAGCACTTCAAACTTGCCTCCATTCGTGCACGCGCACGCACATACTCAAACTCTTCTGCACTCTCGCGCAAGAAAGACATCGAGGTCAGCTCGTCCCGGAAATGCTCCGCACCTAAATCGAGTCGATAAATGTCTTAACGAAAGCGGGTCGAACTGACTTCCGGCAGCACTCTACGCAGTTCGCCTAGAGCTGCCTCATCTAGACCTGTACGGTGGCGCGCCATGGACGACCGATGCGTCATCGCGTCAAAGACGTCGCATATGGATACTAGCCGTGCTTCTTCTGTGATAGTGTCGCCTCGCAATACCGCGCGGGTAACCACTTCCGTCGTGACGCTCCCGAAATTGTTCAGCGATCATTCGCCCGTCTCCAAATTTCGCAAATTCGACCTTGCGTAATAATTCTCGCTCCGTAAGTGCGCGTGATCACGAATTAGATTACGTTCGTTACATTTGGACAGTTCACTCGACTTCTGAGCAGAAGTTGAGAAGGTACCGCAAGCATTCCAACGCTGCAGACTCTGCGCGCCGAGGACGAGCTGGAAATTCGTCTCCGAGTTCCATCTCGATGCCTTCAGCAAGTTGATCGCGCAAGTTCGAGAAACCCTGAAGATCGTATGCCATGTCCGCTGAGCGATCTCTGCGTTCAGTGCCGTTTCGACTCAGACCCTCGTACACGAATCTTAATACCTCGCATGTAGTAAATGCGACTTGGCGATCAGACGCCACGATCGGCATTCGCATTTGAAATTCGGCGTTTTCGGCGGTTGCGGCCGTTCGACATACTGAGCGGGATTACCGCCGCATTCAATCCATTCCTTTTCCAATCTACTAGCTCCTGGAGATGCGCCAGTGAGTCGTCCGGGTAGGCCAGCCGCTTCGTATGCGTCTATGCACGTGTTCAAAAGGCACCGGGTACAAGTGTCGGCAAACTTTGATGCTTAGCGAATGCTAACGACCGTTGTAAGCGCTGCCAGCCCGTCCTCGACTTTGCCTGACCGTATAAGGACGAGGGCTTTCGATGCATGGCGCTTCTGGATTGTCATCGGATCGTCGCCGAGCACGGCAGCCCACGGTCGGCTTCGTTCCGAGACTTAACGCGCAGTAGTTACATCTCCGATCTGCAGATACAAGTGCGTAAGAGCGGCCAAGGCGCCCCCATGAATGACCGTATCGGTCCTCTTAAGGGGATGGATTCGCGGCGACCTTCGAAAGTGCTTAACACGCCCAGATCCGGGGTCTCGGAGTTGAATCGCGACTCAGCGATGAGTGTTACGTCATGCAGCGTTTCATAATCGAGCAGCGCCGACCTCTTCCGCCAATTGATGAATCCTTCTGTAATACCGGATTGCCTCATTCCATTGGCCCATTGCGGTGCAAATCGTCCCCCATGGCCCAGATCGCGAACATTTCCAACCTTAGATCTGAAACTCGCGAGCAAGCAGCCATGCCTCCGCCTGCGCAATGGTCGCTTCGGAGAACCGACCGAGCTGAGCAAGTGCAAACCCTTCTTTGTCTGCGCGCGCGCGCGAATTGCGGTTGGTCTCCGATGGCAATCGCCATCGCGCCCCGTAGGACGCCGCTTGAGCATTTTGGCGAGCGCCCTGCTGAGGAGAAATTCCGGCCAGATGGGTGAAAACGTCCGCGCCGTCTGACTGAATGAGCGAACCGTCCGGTAGCGCCACGAAATAGTCGCAACACTTCTTCTAAGTTCCAGGATATTGGTGGCTTCTCAAGTCGTCAATGCGCGAGCCTTGATGGCATGGCGCAAATCAACGAGCGAAAGTTCCGAATGTCTCCTGCCCAATCTGGAAGCTTGTCTTCATGATTCACGCTAGCGCGAGAAAGTCTCATGGCATACGAGTAGTGAGCCTCGCTCATTATCCTCCGAGCCGACGCGGACTCGAGCTTTTCGAACTCAGCCGACTTGCCGGAGCTCCTTCTTCATTTCGTCAAAGAATTTCGGACAACAACGATCGTCATGCACGAAGCCGGTCTCGCATGGCGAGATGTTTGAAACGGTAGGAAAGCCTGGTTAGAACCGCGGTGCGCAGCCCTGTAGGACGCGCTTTTCAAAACGCACTTCACACGGGCGCCGTAGGCAGTCTCCGATCTACCGTCGCTACACATTGCGGGCTGACTTCGACGCGGACAGATTTACCATCCGGCGAGCGCGCCTCGTAAGCACGCGCCATCGCTTCCTTCCTGTCTGGTCTGTGCCTGCTGATTTGAACGCTGCCGCGGGAAGCTTCATCGACACCTTGTCAGGCATCTCGAGCACGGCCGTCGTGTCGGTAACGACAAGGCGCCATGACGGTCCTTCGCCAGCGGCAAGCAGGCGCACGTTCGAGGGAATATCGCGCGGCAAAGTCTTGCATGACTCGACCGGACCTATCGCTCTCTGAAACTGATGGGCGGTTACATTTGTCTTGGTACGCTCGCCCCGCATTTCGACGTAGAGCGGCCGTAGCGATGCAGCATGATCTGCCGAACCGCACCCACTCCTGACCGTAAAGAGCCGTTTGGCGTCTTGTCGTCGATCGGGAACAGCTGCTGCGACATGACTGCCCCATTGCAGGGCTGATACTGCAGCACACCTGCGCCACCCTCACTGACGAAGCCGCGCAGGTCCGCTGCGACGCTGGCGGTAGTGGCAATGCCGAGCGCGCAGAAAGCAAACGCGCACCGGACCCCCTTTCGGCGGTCGGCGCGACGTTTGGCTTTGATATCGATCAAGCGGTAAGCGTCGGGTATCCCGTTGACATAGCAGGGTTGAACAAATCAATCTTCTCGTTCGCCGGCACCCCGAGCCCCAGCATCGGGTTGGTTGGCTGGATTCCGAGATAGGTACGCAACGCTTCGTGCAGGTGGGCCGGTGTGAGCATCACGCCGTTGGGATCAGGCGCGCCGGTCTTCGGATTGATTGCCCTGGAAGTATGGTTTGGACCCGTGTAGCCGACGCAGCGATTACCCAGTCCTGTGCCCGGAGGAAGCATGATTAGTGCGCCAGCACCTACGCCTTTGTGGTCATTGCCGTTGCTGCCATTCAGCTCAGTGCGGCTGAACTCGCCGGCCACCACCACATGCAGCCGGTCGGCAATCCCACGTCGCCCCGCCTCGTCCCAGAGGTACGTCAGCGCATTGGTCGCACGTGCAAACGATCCGTTAGCCCCGTCGTTGGCGGCAACGCTGCCATGAGTGTCAAACGATCCGCGTGTAGTCCTGTATCGCCGCCGTGATACCGGACTGGGCAGCGATCAGCCCTACCTCGATATCTGGGAACTGACCGAAAGTCACAGGAATATTGGCGGCTACGGCGGCCAGGCGGATGCGCGCTTCCTTGCCGGCCATGAACTCGTCGGTAATCAAACGCTCTTTCGGCAGCGTGACTCCGTTTGCCTTCAACGCTTCGAGACGCGCTGCACGCGCCTCAACCGTCTTGTTGAAGTCAGCCCGCTTGACATAGTCGGTCGTGCCGTTCACAGCAAGCGGGTCAATCATCGCGCGCAGCTGGTTCTGATCCGGGATCGCGGTAGCCGGATAGACGCCAGTGCTCAACGTGCCGCCATCCCTCAGCATCCATCCTGCCGGAGCGCCGCCCGCGAACTTGGCCGCGTGCAGCTCGCATATCGGCGCAAAGCCCATCGCAAGCTTGCCGGACTCCTGAACACGCTGACCGTCCGAGTGGCTGTTTGTCTGAGTGTTTTCTCCGTTCAAGACGAGAATCTGGTCGCGGAACCTGGTGAAGAACGCCGTGTTGTTGCCGATCGGCGCCCAGCGCAGGTTGCCACTTCCGGGGATTGCCAAGCCTTGCTGTGTATACAAGTTGTAACGCGGATCAACCGACGGGTCTGTCCAAAAATCTTGGGTAAGCCCGCCGTCGAGGTGCATGTAGACAAGAATCTTCGAAGCAGCGGTCTGGGCATTGGCGGAGATCGGTAACAGTCCCCACCATGGCAGTGTTACCCCAGCTGCCTTTGCCGTATTTAAGAGGAATTCTCTGCGGTCCATTTAAGTAACTCCTTTAGTCGGCAACCGGTTAGAACGAATTGAAGGCTTGATCACTGATCATGTACATCGACGCCGCCACTCGCCCATGCCCGTCCCATGCCCGTCGGATCGTTACCCGCGTTCAATTGGCAGTTCAGTGGCCGTGGCGACGCAGTGGCGCGGTCGTTGTAGATGTCGACCAGCAGCTTGTACATGCGCTGCACCTCGGGATCCGTGGTCGTGACGCGCTGGTTCCACAGCTTGTCAAACATGAACACGATGTTCTGCAGGATCTTGTCGGTGCCCGCCTGGGTGGCCGGTGTGTCGGCCAACGTGACATGCGGGAACAACAAGCGGGTCGCCACAGGCTTCGCGAAGTCGGCCTGCACCCACCGGCAGGCGTTCTGCACGGCCGCCCCGTCGATCGCACTGACCTGACTTGACGTGAAGTGCTGCGCCATCGTGATGCGAGCAACGCCGTCAAACTCAGAGTAAGACAAGGCCGCACCGGCGTATGGGTTGTTGAACCCCGCGTGCGCCGACCCCAGCACTCCGATGTACTTCCGGTTAAGCCTTCCAGCTGACAGCAGATTACCGCCACCGATCGCTGCAAGAGAGGTTGCACGCTGGGCGCTTACCGTGCCGCTTACGCCATTGGCGCGAGCCTGCTTGCTCAGCATCAGATCGACGAGCAGGTCCTTGACCTTAAAACCACCAGCAGCGAAGCGTGCAGCGAGTTCTTTAAACTCTTCCTGCTGCGCGTTGTACGCAGCCGCTCGGCCAGCAGCTTCCGGTCCGGTTGAATCCGTGTCCGGCTGCAGCACCTCACGATGGAACACGGCCTTGTACCAAAAGCCGACCGCACCGATCGCGAAGCGTGCGTCGGCCGCCATCTGGTCGCCCAGCCATTCCGCCGCTTTCGGATTGTTGTAACCGTTCGGCATCGTGGTGTTGCCAAAGCCGGGCGCCTTGCTGTCGCGGAACCAGTTGTCGCCCATTCTGTAGAACTCATTGCCCTTGGCGTCGTTCATGTAGTTGGTCGACATGTAGACGTTCGGCAGCGCGTGCGCCGTCGCACCTGCACCCATCGGGCGGAAACGATTGTCCGGCGCCCAGTTTTGGAATGCCGCCGCCATTGGATCCATGACGTCGTGGCACACGGCGCAACCAGGGTTGTCCATCACTGTGACCCGGAACTGCCCGTCCTCTAACGGCCGCGACGCCAACAGCGGGATGTACAGGCCGAGGAACCGCTCTGCCATCTCGCTTACGCGGTGACGATTGCGGTTCGTTTCGGTGGTCGGAAAGCGGTCCAGCATCGCGTGCGTCGTCATTGCACCGGCCTGCTCGCGATTGCCCCCGAGGCGTGCATTGGGGATGACCGCCGGCAGAAACTCATTGTCGTCGGCCGGGTTCATGAAAGTGCCCGTCACCTGTGCGCCCAGCAACGGGGCGGTCACGCCATTCAGGACGGTGTACTTACCCGCAACGATGTCGGTCCATGGCCGGTCGCTCTTCACGATGTACTTCAACATGTTGATCGGCTCGTTGCGGATCGTCGTTTCGAACCGTGCACGAACACCAGCCGGCGGGTTGTTGTTGTTGATCACGTCTGCAGCCAGCGGGAAGTCGGCGGCGTCCAACCCGCGATCCTGATCGAATACCACGACACCGTTCGTCAGGAATTGCACCTGGCCGGCTTCATTGAGGAAGGCGTCAAACACTGGACCGTTATCCATGTAGGCCCGTATCTGCTGACGCAGCACTGCCTCGCCACCGCCCGCAACGGCCGCGGATTCGGTTCCCGATGGGTTGCGTCCGGCAAACAGAACAGACGCCTTCTGCAGCGTCGTCGCGCTGTCCGCAAACTTGACGTCGGTCCAGAACTGGCCGGTCGCAAGTACTTCAGTGCTGCAGCTTTCCTTTAGTTTCGGAAGAAGCGCTGCAAGATCCTTGTATTGCTGCGAATTCGCATCGCCGTAAACCTTGCCGCCGGTATGGGTCGGCAGGCCGATCGATTTCGACATCAGCAGATCGCCATTGGCGGCTGCGAAGGTGCGCAGCACGCCGTAGTTCATCTCTGCCGAACCGCCGGCCGCGAATACAAGCCGCGTTCCGCTGGCGACCGCGCCTGCGCGGTGGCAGACCACGCACGTGCTGGACATGCTTGGCCACACTGTCGCAGTAAAGGCCTGTGGCGGCGTTGCGCACGTTGCCGCGGCTGTTTGAGCCGGTGCCGGTGCCGCCGTGGTGGTTCCTGTATCGCCACCACCGCACCCCGAAAGCGCGCCCACCACTGCGAGCAGTGGGATCGCGATGCGTGCGTTGAGTCTGTCCGTCATTGTTCTCTCCCTAAGGGATTTGCAAGGCTTACCGGAGGCAAACTGTGCCTGCGTTCGAGTAAAAAATAACTCGTGGGGAAGGATGACTAGTGACTACCCTTTGGTTTTTCGCGGCCTCGCCAAAGCCGCGTATTTGCTGGGTTTTGGCGGATCAGTTAAGCCGATCGGATTACCGCAAAACCAGGTCAGACGCACGCTGGAATTCGGCATGGTGTCTCGTTGTTTTGAATGCGGTTTTTCTTCGATGTTTAGTGAGGTCGCGGTGATAAATTCAATCGCATGTCAATCTCACCCTCGATGCGTCGCTTTACCCTGGCGCACCCGAACATTGTCGTGGTTCCGGCCGAGGCGCTCGATGAGCGCGGCCTCGACCCAAAGTTCGCCAAACTGCTGATCAACGAAGGCCGACTGTCCGCCGATCAGGTTGACTGCCTGGAGCGTGGCACCGCGCTGTACTGGCAACGCTGCCGCGATCTTTTCGCGCGCGCACCCGGCTCATGGTTTCCACCGCGCCAGTCGAATCTTCTGATCCTTTCCGAGCAGCGCGGCATCTTTCCGTACATGGAGCCATTCATCGGCACGTCTTCGCTGCTGTACGCATCTGATTTGAATACGCATCCCGAGTACGTCGCTTACATGTTGGTGCACGTCGACCGGCTCGCGCTGCTGCCTTCAGTCCGTGCCGCGCTCGTTTGCAATCTGAGTTACTGGTTCGACCGCGACGATGCAAGTCGCAGCGCATTTGCGAGCGCCGCCGCGCGCGCGCAGCGGCCGGATGCGCAGTGTTTCACTGCACTGGCGGGCGCGTTCGCCTGGATCGATCAGCTATTGCACATTCCGCTGCGCGAACCACTGCAGGACCCCACCGAGCCCTATCTGCACGTGGAGGGAGCCGATCTGTACGTGCCGACGCGTTTGCAGCCGCAGGTAACCGCGCTTTGCGACGCCGGCGACAACGCCGTTACCAATGCGGTGCAAATCACTGCGCCGGCTGCCTCCATGCCCGCACGTTCGCCCACCGTCGATGCGCTGTGCGACTGGCTGCAGCAAACGCGTGCCCATGTGATCGTCGTCGCGCACGACGGTGCGACGGTGTGGTCACCGGAAATGAATGATCCGCGCTGGATGCGCCGCGCACTCGTCAATGCCAGCGATGCTGCGGTCGCGAGTTTGCACGAGGACTTGCGCACGATAGATGAGCGTTCGCGGCAATTTCTCGCGCGCGTTATTGATATTGACGCACTGCCAAAGAGTTACGCGGTATTGGAGCTCGAAGGCGGCACCTACATCGATCCCGCGCGCCGCGCGGTGGTACACAAGTTGAAGCAGGAAGCGTTCGACTGTCTGGCCGCCCCCGCACCCTTCTTCTTCCGGATGTTCCTTGGTGCGCGCGTCATGCACGAATGGGGGCATCTGGCGCATGCTGCAAAATTCCTGCGCGTCGCCGACGAAAACAAGGCTGCGTACAAGGAAGCTCGCGCTGAACTGGGCGCTTGCTTTGTACAGGCGATCGCGGCGATTCCCGAGAAAGTGCGCGCCAGAGATCCGGAAACAGCATCCCTCTCGCTCAGCTCGAGCGAACTTCCTGTAGTTCTTGCGCGCAAGACGCTGGCGCGAGTCGGCGACTATCTGTCGAACCTGATGTGCTCGAAACTGCTACCGGGTGAGGAGATGCAAATGTATGTCCGCACCAATGTGCGCCCCCATCTCGACGAAAAGCTGGGGCTCGTCAGCGAACTCGCGCGCTACACGTACGAGGTGCATTACCTGGGGCTGGCCGATCTGCCCAGGTCGTATTTCTTCAACACGTCTCGCTTCGTCGACTACTTCATCAATGCCGGAATTATCAGCGAAGAGAATACGAACGCCCTGTTCGACGCTGCCGGACGAGTGCTCGCCTGTTATTCCATCGACGAGTCGAAGCTCGCGCTGACTACTGCAGCAGCTTGTAACTGAACGTGTGGCACTCGCCGAAGCCGCACTGGACCACTACCGAGATCAGATTGGTCACGCAGATAGCGATAACGTAGAGGCTCAGGATGTTGGCGATCTTCCGGACCGTGGGAAACTCCGCCAGGTCAGTCCGCCGCAAGTATTCATCGCCACCGAGAATTGCAAGCTTGATTGCGTACGCTGTCAGCAAGCTCAACGCGATGATGATCGACCACACGGGCATATGAATGCCGAATACTGCGCTGCCGATGTACTCATGGCCCGGGCGCGGGTAGATGTCGAGCAGGCTTTGACGCACGGCGATGACCAGCAGGACGATGGCAAACAACAGGCTGAAACCCGTGTTTTGATAAGAGAATCCGTGGCGAAAGCTCAGTATGACGCCGAAACACACGCCGAGCATTGCGACGCGCTCCAGCAGGCAGAGCGGACACGGCAATTCGCCGTTCGCATACTGCAGCGTCATTGCCGTGGTCAGAATCCCGGCGATAACGAACATCACGATCAACAGATAGACGTAATTCAGCAGCGCGAGCAGGCGATGTGAAGTCATCACGAGCTTATCTGCGGTATGCCGTGAAATTCGGACTGGATCCAAGGCATTCGAAACCCGTATTCGGGACTGTAGATCTCAAACAGAAAAAGCCCGATCGACAACACGAGACAAAGAACAAACAGCGCTACCGCTAGCGACCGACGGCCGATCCAACCGCAGATCAGCGCCAGTGTCATCGTTGCAAACACTGCCACCATCATGAGCGCAGCTCCCTACAGCCATCAACCATGGGCGAGCGAACGCGCAGCAGGTCTGCGCAGCAGCCAGATAACGATCGAAAGATTGACCAGATTCCACAGCAGGCCGTTCACGAACGCGGCCCGGTAGGAACCCGTGAGATCGAACACCGCCCCCGACATCCAGCCGCCGAGCGCCATGCCGAACAACGTAGCCATCATAACCAGTCCCACCCTTGCCCCGGCTTCGTTCGGCGCGAAATATTCGCGCACGATGATCGCGTAGCTCGGCACGATGCCGCCCTGAAACAATCCAAACATTGCGGACACGATGAATAACGACGCTAGCCCGTCGAACGGGATGTAGAACAGCAGCGCCACCCCTTGCAGCGCCGAGCCGAGAAGCAGCGTACGCAGCCCGCCGATGTGATCGGCGACCCAACCCGATGCGAGCCGGCTGACAATGCCGAAGGCGAGCATGATCGACAGCATCTGCGCTCCGACCGCTGGGCCGTAACCCAGGTCTGCGCAATACGCGACGAGGTGCACCTGCGGCATCGACATCGCCACACAGCATGCGACGCCGGCGATCATCAGCAACGTCTGTAGCGCACGTGGCGAGATGCCGAGCGACCTGGGAGCGCGCGCAGTGACCGGCGCGCTGGTCGCATCAACGCCCACATGCGGCACAGAACGTCGCATTGCATAGGTCAGCGGCAACATCGTCAGCAGGCAGATCGCGCCGATGTACAAGTGCGCCGTTCGCCAGCCGACGGTTTCGATCAGGTACTGCACGATCGGCGGCCACACCGCGCCCGCGAGATAGTTGCCTGAAGCGACGATCGAAACTGCCAGGCCGCGCCGCCGCACGAACCAATGCGAAATGTCTGCCAGCAACGGACCAAAGCTGGCGGAACTGCCGAGCATGCCGATCAGCAGACCTTGCACGAGCGCATACATCAACAAGCTGGAGGAGAAGCTTGCTGCGACGTAGCCGATCGCAAGCGCGCATGTGGCACCCACCAACGGCAGTCGGACACCGTAACGGTCGGATAGCCGACCCATTATGATGCCGCCGACACCGAAGCCGAGCATCGTCAGCGTGTAAGGGAAAGACGCCGCGGCGCGCGTGACCCCGAATTCCGCCTGGATAGCCGGCAGTGCGACGACGACCGACCACATGCCGACTCCGCCGAGTGTGCTCAGCATCACCGCAGCGATGAGCCTGACCCATGCAGCGCGCGAGTCGATAAGATCAGCCGTCGTTGCCATCAAGCGATGCGTCGCCAAATAGAAGCCGTATGAAGAATTGTTGGGGTGTGCGGATTTTTCTGTGCCTGGCTGTCTCGCTCGGCCTCGCGGGCACGTCTGCGATACCAAGGGAAATCAGCGACCGGTATCGCAGCGTACCGGCAAATGCCGATGGTATCGGCAAGGCGTACATGGGACGGCAGATCGCGCATGTGATGGGGTGGCAAGGTGCCGGATGGCTGGAGCGTGAAGAGCGTGAGCGTGAAGAGCGCAGTGATTTGCTGCTGCGGATACTCGCACCGGCGCCGGGAAGTATCGTTGCCGACGTCGGGGCAGGATCGGGCTACTACTCGCGCCGCCTTGCCGATGCGATTGGACCGAACGGCAAGGTGTACGCAATCGACGTTCAACCCGAAATGCTCGCGATGCTGCAGTCGGTCGCGAAGCAGCGCGGATACGGCCACATCACGCCGCTACTAGGCGCTACTGACGACGTCAAGCTGCCCACGGCCTCGGTCGACGTTGCGATCATGGTCGACGTTTATCACGAGCTCGAGTTTCCGTACGAAGTGCTGGCCAGCACCGTGCGCGCGGTCAAGCCCGGCGGCCGTGTCGTGTTCGTCGAGTATCGAGCCGAAGACCCGCGCGTTCCGATCAAGCGACTGCACAAGATGAGCGAAGCGCAGATCCGGCGCGAGGCGGAAGTGCATCCGCTGCTGTGGGAGCGCACCGCGAACGACCTACCCTGGCAGCATGCCGTGATCTTCAAGCGCCAGTAGTGCCACGGCTTATGCTTGTGCATCTTCATCAACCGGACTGAACGAATGTCGATCTCGATGCATGCCGCCTCCGTGCCCGTGTTCACGCAAATGCTCGGAAGCTTGAGCGCGCTGTTGCGCAAAGCCGAGTCTCATGCGGAGCAACGCAAGATAGACG
>CAVVAI010000011.1:0-153397 GCA_963746085.1 uncultured beta proteobacterium | reverse complement strand
ACATCGATGCCGGCAAATTTCTTGAACAGAACCGCCTTGCCTTCCATCACGGGCTTGGCGGCGAGCGGGCCAATTGCGCCCAGCCCCAGCACTGCAGTGCCGTTGGTCACCACGCCGACCAGATTCCCGCGAGAGCGGTATAGCGAAACGCGGCCGAGGGGTCCGGTATGAATCGCTTCGCAGGCAGCCGCGACGCCAGGCGTGTAAGCAAGCGCAAGATCGCGCTGATTCACCAATTGCTTGGTGGGCGTTACGGAAATTTTTCCGGGGTCGGCTTCTCGTGATATTCGAGAGCTGCGTTCTTTTGATCTCGCTTTTGTTGTTCTTGATCGGCAGTCGACATAGCAGCGGTACGTGAACAGCAACGGGACAAGCCCTGATTATCCCCGCCGCATGCGCGGCGGCGCGCGCCTGCTACTTCAGACTACCTTGCCAGCTGCGAGAGCGTCTATACCGAGCTTTCCTGCGCCGCAGGAAGATGGTGCGTTTCACCGGTCGAGTCCGGCGACGGCAGGCCCGTAGGTTCGCGCCCAACGCCCAGATCTGCATTGACCGGAAGCACCACGGGCTTCGCCTCTGGAACTGGTGGTGGCGCGGCGGCGCGAATTGCAGCAGAAAGAGCAGCATCGACCTTTCCCGCCGCGGCCATCTGTAACCGGCCTCGCTCACTCAATACGCGCACTCCGTAGCCACCATCGTCGGGCATGTTCCCGGCGCCGACATACAGCTGCAAACCGCGTTCGACCGACCCGCCGCGCGAGATCAATTCGTGCAGTATTGACGAACCTACTTTCATGTTCGTGATCGGATCGAGCGCCGCGGTCTCGCCGCCATGCGGTTCAAAACGCTGCGCGTGCACCCGGGTCATCACCTGCATCAGACCCTGAGCGCCCATCGCGCTCTCAGCGAACGGATTCAGGCTGGATTCGATCGCAACCACGGACAAAATAAGCAGCGGGTCCAGATTTTTTTCCCTACCGATTTGATACGCGGTAGCCACCAGCAACCGCACTGCCCCATCGGCTACGCGATAACGGCGAGCGAGGTACTGGGCGATACGCTTCTGCTGTGGATCATCGGAAGGACGCGCACGCTCGCCTGATGTGCCGGTGTCCGCCGAGTCTTCGCGTATCGCAGTCGCCTCGGGGAGCGGCGAAAGCCGCGCTTCGACCAGTGAGCGGGCCTCCTCGCTGCTGACTAACACACCCGTCGCAAGCAAGGCCGTGCAGCCGACGACCATCACCAGCAGCTTGCTGGTCGACAGTGCGCCATGCGCGATGTCGCGCGCAAACGTAACGACCGCGCAAGCGCACACCGGCCCGATGACCTTGAACTTGTGCAGCGCATAATTCGAAGCGTTAGCCAACTCGTCACTCCCAATTTCGAACGGCGTCGAGTGTTCGAGCCGCGAACTACAGGTCGGAACGTTGCCCGGATCGTCTTGCTGTTTCACCAGTCTTTCAAACTTCCCTTGCCCCCACTCCAGCTGAGCGCGGTATTTTTGGAGCGTTGCCCCTTCCCGAAGCAATGCCGAGGCCCACCGGTTCGGCCTTCCATCTGACCACTCTTGGGCTGCAATGTTGCGGCGCACACGGTAGAGGTACGGCCAAACGGTTCGCAGTTTCTAGGGGGCGAGGGATCGGGGTCAAGCCGGTATTGCCTATAAATGTTCAGTAAATTTCTACATCTGCTGCCAAACGGCATCGGCTCGCGCGATGGAATAAATAAATGACTGAAGAATCAAAGAGTTATACAGAGATGAGTGGCTCATGTTGGCGCTCACTTATCCTCCTGCCGTTCGTCGTTACATGGCCCCGAACGTATGAAATATGCCGACCTTCGCGACTTCCTGGCGCAGCTCGAACGGGCGGGCCACTTAAAACGGATAGCAGCACAGGTATCGCCCCGGCTGGAGATGACCGAAATCTGCGACCGGACGCTGCGGGCCGGCGGACCGGCGCTGCTGTTCGAACGCGCCACCGGGTAGACGATGCCGGTGCTCGGCAACCTATTCGGCACCGTCCGCGCGTGGCGCTGGGGATGGGCGCGGAGGACGTCAGTGCGCTGCGCAAGATCGGCCATGTGCTGGCGCGCTGAAAGAACCGGAGCCCCCCGCCGGACTCCGACCCGCTTGGCATGGTGCCCAGCTGGTAAGGCGGTGTGGGACATGTCGCCGAGCGAGATGCGGGCGCCCCTGCCAGGACATCGTCTGGGAAGGCAATGATGTCGATTTGGCGCGGCTGCCGATCCAGCATTGCTGGCCGGGCGATGCCGCGCCCCTGATTACCTGGGGCCTGGTGATCACCAAGGGTCCCATAAAAAGCGCCAGAACCCGGGCATCTACCGCCAGCAGGTGCTGACCGCCAACAAGGTCATCATGCGCTGGCTGGCTCACCGGGGCGGAGCGCTCGACTTCCGCGAACACGCGCTGCCACCGGGCCAGCCGTTTCCGGTGGCGGTGGCGCTGGGCGCCGACCCGGCCACCATTCTGGGCGCGGTGACGCCGGTGCCGGACACCTTGTCCGAATACCAGTTTGCCGGGCTGCTGCGCGGAGCCGCAAACCGAGCTCGTACGAAGTGCATCGGGCAGCGCCCGGCTGGTGCCGGCCTCGGCGGAAATCGTGCTGGAAGGGCATATCTATGCCGATGCCGAACCGACCGGGTACGAAATGGCGCTCGAAGGGCCCTTTGGCGACCACACTGGCTATTACAACGAACGCGACTGGTTTCCCGTCTTCACCATTGACCGCATCACCATGCGGCGCGACCCGATCTATCACTCTACCTATACTGGCAAGCCGCCGGACGAGCCGGCCGTGCTCGGCGTCGCGCTGAACGAAGTGTTCGTTCCGCTGCTGCAAAAGCAGTTCACCGAGATCACCGACTTTTACCTGCCGCCGGAAGGCTGCAGCTACCGGATGGCGGTGGTGCAGATGCGCAAGCAGTATCCCGGCCATGCGAAGCGCGTGATGTTCGGCGTCTGGAGTTTCCTGCGCCAGTTCATGTACACCAAGTTCATCGTCGTGGTCGATGACGATGTCAATATCCGCGACTGGAAGGAAGTGATCTGGGCGATCACCACCCGCGTCGACCCGACCCGCGACACGCTCCTGGTCGATAACACGCCGATCGACTATCTCGACTTCGCGTCGCCGGTGGCCGGCTCGGCAGCAAGATGGGCATCGACGCCACCAACAAATGGCCGGGCGAAACGCAGCGCGAGTGGGGCCGTCCGATCGCGATGGACGCCGCGGTGAAGGCGCGGGTGGATGCGATCTGGGACGAATTGGGGATTTAGCGATGGAACGGAAGCCGATCCGCCGCGGAGGCATCAAGTCCGCAGGTTACGACCGCAATAACCGCGTGCTTGAAATCGAGTTCGATAACGGATCGATCATTCAACACACCGCCGTCGGCGAGGAGATCGCACGGCGTTTCATTGCGAGCTGATCGCCCGCGAGCGTTTACAAGGACACGATTCAGGAAGAATTCACGGTCAAGCGCGTCAAATAACGTTGGTCTTTACGTGCCTTTGTTCTGCCGGCCGACGCACGGCAGCCCCGAAGGTAGCCCGGCCAACGTTACAAAAAGAACAACGTCGCGAGACCAAGGAATATGAACACTCCCATGCTGTCGGTCGTGAACGTCAGCAGCACCGACGATCCGAGCGCCGGATCGCGGCCGGCGCGTTCGAGCACCAGCGGGACGAACGTGCCCACCAAAGCCGCGATCAACATGTTCAGCACCATCGCGAGCAGGAGTGTCAAGCCGATCAGCCAGCCGTACGGGCTGTCCAGGTAAATCCACCACGCAACGAGTCCGGCGATGCTGCCCCACACCAGCCCATTTAACCCGGCAATCACCAACTCCTTGAGTATTAGCCGCCTCGTATTGCCGCCGGTCACATGTCCCAGCGCCAGCGACCGGATCATCAACGTCATCGTCTGATTGCCGGAATTGCCCGCGATCCCCATCACGATCGTCATCAGGGTGGCGAGTGCGACAACCCGCTCGATCGTCGTTTCGAACGCGCCGATCACGCGCGATGCGAAAAACGCGGTGCCGAGGTTCACGCCAGCCAGAGCCAACGATTGCGTGCCGAGTTCCACACCGATGCAAACAAATCTTCGTCTTCACGCAGGCCGGCTTGCGCCAGCGCTGCGTCCTCGCCCTCCTCGCGGATGACGTCGACCACTTCGTCGACCGTCAGCCTGCCCACGAGCCTGCCGGCTTCATCGACGACCGGCGCCGAGACCAGGTCGTAGCGCTCGAACGCCTGCGCCGCTTCGCTGGTTTCGTCGAGCGGTGACAGCGTCATCAAATCGGTGTTCATTACCGACGCGACTTCGACGTCGGGCTCGTTCAGCAGCAAACGGTCGAGTGGCAACCCACCCTTCAGCACGTCGTGCCGATCAACGACAAAAACCTGGTCGGTGTGGTTCGGCAACGCGTCGAAGCGCCGCAAATAACGCAACACGACCTCGAGCGTCACGTCCTCGCGAATCGAAATCATCTCGAAGTCCATCAACGCCCCGACCGAATCGTCGGGATACGACATCGACGCGCGCAGCTGCGCGCGCTCTTCGCTCGTAAGCCCCTGCTGCACTTCGTCGACGACGTCGGCCGGAAGGTCATCGGCAATGGCGGCGATCTCATCGGTTTCGAGGCTCTCGACGGCGTCAACTAGCTCTTCGCGGTTCATCGACGCGATCAGCGTCTCGCGCACCGCGTCGCTGACCTCGATCAGGATCTCGCCATCGCGATCCGCCTTGACGCCGTCCCACACCGTGAGCCGGTCCGCGAGCGGAAGTGCCTCCAGGATGTAGGCGATGTCGGCCGGATGCAGACGATCGAGAATCGCCTTCAGCTCGTTCAAGTGCTGCCGCTGCACGAGCTGTTCGACCAGGGCCTTCTTTTCTTCGCCCGGCGTTTGCTCGCGTTGCACGAGTGCTTCGACGCGGTGTTGCTTTTCCAGCAGCAACTCAACACGCGCGAGCGCGCGCTGCGCCGCTTCCGGATCGTGTGCCTGCGCAGCGTCCCGCGCGTCGCGTTCGAGTTGTTGTTCGTTCATATCGATCGTGCGTGCCCGCAAGTGTGCCGTCCCGCGGCGCACGGATTGTAGGCGGCAAACTCAGCCGATCACGGGACCGGCGCGTCGAGCATGAAGCGTTGAATGGCTGCCGTCCTGCGATCGAGATAAGGGCCGGACCGGACGCGGCCGTAGCGCTTCGGGTTAGGCAGATATGCTGCCAGTCGCGCCGATTGTTCAGCATTCAATTGAGCCGCGCCAATGCCGAAGTACTGCCGCGCTGCCGCTTCGGCGCCGAATACCCCGTCGCCCCACTCCACTACGTTCAAATACACCTCGAGAATCCGGCGCTTGTCCCATAGCGCCTCGATCATGTACGTGATGACGAGCTCCTGCGCTTTACGCCAGTAGCTTCGTTCGGAAGACAGGAAAAGATTTTTCGCCAGCTGCTGCGTGATCGTCGAGCCGCCGCGCGCGGTCTTGCCCTTTCGTACATTCTCCTTGTACGCCTTCTCTATGGCTTGCCAATCGACGCCTTCGTGTTCGGTGAAGTTCGCATCCTCGGAGGCGATGACGGCGCGCTTCAGCTGATTCGATATGCGCTCGTAGTCGATCCAGCGGTGCTTGAGCTCGGCGTTGGGCTTCTTCTCGCGCAACGAGACCAATTCCCGAGTCATGAACGAGGTTTCGCCGGGATTGTTCCACTTCCACCATGCGACCCAGCCGAAGTACCACAGCTGAATCGACAGCAGGACCGTGAGCGCGAGCAGCGCGCCGCGCAGCATCCACCGCAACGCGACCCGCATCGTTATCTTGCGATGACGTGCTCGGCTGACTGACGCTTCAACAATTCTCGCAGTTCACGGTACACCGTGCTGGTGTCCGGCCGTACGCCGCGCCACAGCAGAAATGATTCGGCAGCCTGCTCGATCAGCATGCCGAGGCCGTCAACGGCCTGCTTCGCACCGCCCGACTTTGCCAGTTGCATGAACGGCGTCGGCTCGGCCGCGTACGCCAAATCGTAGGCCAGCGTGCAATCGTTGAACGTATCCGGGTCGATGGCCGGAGCTTGGTGATTCAGGCTGGTGGTCGTGCCGTTGATAATCAGATCGAAGTGCTCCGCGGGAATCTCGTCAAAGTGAATGGCCTCGACGCCGAATTCCTCGGCTAGCTCTTCGGCGCGCTTGTGCGAGCGATTGGCGACTGCCAGCCAGCGCGGACTTTCATCGAGCATTGATCCTAACAGTCCGCGGACTGCGCCACCCGACCCAAGCACCAACACCGAACAATCGGAAAATGAAAATTTCAGGCGCTCGCGCAAATCCAGCACAAAGCCGATGCCATCAGTGTTGTCGCCGACGATCGTGTCGCCGTCGAACTTCAGCGTATTCACAGCGCCTGCAACCCGTGCGCGCGGCGTCAGATCGTCAGCCAGCTTCGCAGCGTCGATCTTGAACGGCAGAGTCACGTTAAGACCGCCGTAGCCGGCTTCGCGCAACGTCAGCGCTTTATCTTCGAAGCCGTCGAGCGGAGCTTCGATGCGCTCGTACGAAAGATGTTGCTTCGCCTGCTGCGCAAATCGCTGATGAATCTCCGGCGAACGGCTGTGCGCGATCGGGTTACCGACAACTCCGTACTTGTCGACGGCGGTCATTTAGTCGATTCAGGGCTTCGCGCTACGGGTGGCTAACTGATCGTTGGTGAATATCCAGGTACGCGTAATTTCGAGGATATCCGTGTCGCGTGCAATCTCCGGCGGAAAAGGAGGGTATGGCCCGGCCATTTGCACGATTCGGCGTGCCGCACGGTCGAGTATCTGCGAGCCCGATGATTGATCAATCATCGCGTCGGCCACCGAACCGTCCTTGCGAAGCGCCACGGTCATGCGCAGGGCGCCGTAGAACCGTCCGCGCGCATCGTTTGGATAATTCTCATTGCCAATTTTTTCCACGCGTGCGCGCCAGTCTTCGACGTAACGCGCATAACGGTACTCGGATGCACTCGGCATGAAGTGGTGCTTACGCGGGCGTTTCTGATAATCCGAAATCTGCTTGGCTATTTCAGCCTGGGCGCGCGCCAGTTGCTCGCTCGTTTCGTCCTCCGCACTGCCATTTTGCAGCGGGTCGGCGGTCGTGTCGCGCACCGGCGCGGGCCGCAGCTGCAGTGACTCACGCAGGGTCGCCAGCAGTTTCTTTTGCTCTTCTTCAAGCTGCTGCACGTTCTTGCGCGCCGATTCGAGTAAATCGCCATCCCGCATTTCAAAGCTGTTGGGCAGTGGAGAAGTCCGCCGGCCCGCGTCGTTGGCGCCACCGCCATCAAGATTGTTTTGGGCCAGCGCTTCAACCTTGCCGGGCGCGGTCTCGCTCTTGGCGTTGACCAGAATGATCTCGACCGGCGGGTCGGTCGAACGCACGCGAAAAAGTTCCGGATCAACAAAACGAACAGCCAGCGCGGTGATATGCAAACCAATGGACACCGTCATCGCCATCACCAGAACTTTGTCGGCGAGTAACGAGCGCAGCCCGTAGGCGGAAGCGGCCAAACTCAATTCAGCCACGTTCATTCAGCCCAGCCCGGCAATCTATATCCATTCGGCCAGTCGATTCTTTTCGTTCGAGGTCTTGCAACATCGGTCGATCGATTGTAGCCAGCACTATCGAGGCAGTGCGTGACAAGATCGCGCTAGTCTCGCCGCCGCGAGTTGCGGTCGAGCAGCCACGGGCAAGCACATCCGCGCGCGGCAGCCGCGCACAGCCATTGAGGCTACGAAGGTGCTTCGCCGCCGGAAGGTTCGGACGCGGTCTTCTCTGGATCGTCTGCGACCGTCTCTGTTGCCGCCTCTGCGCTTTGCTCGGCCACCAGCTGTGGACCAACATCCACGCTCACTTCAGCGAGCTCCTCATCATCGACGTCCACGGTCTGCGCAGCCAGCACCCGATGAACTCGTGCTTCGAGAATCAGATCAACTGTGTCAGTCGCCACGATGTCGAGTTCAAGCCGCTGCCCGCGCGCCAACTGTGGAAGCCCAGGCAGCCTCGTAATGAACGGCAGCCCGTCGATGCGCAATACATCGCCTTTTAGAACTGTGGCGTCGATACGCAACTGGTTCTCCTGCTCGATCCATCGCAGCGACCAGTAGTGCTCCAGTTTCTGTTGAAACTCCGCGTACGCGCCGTAGGCAGCCTCAAATCCCGAGACGATGGCAAACAGTTCGGCGTCGTTCGATGCGTACGGCGGCGGCAGCTGGTGCACGCACGCCAGAAGCTGCCGCTGATTGACCAGATCGACATAGCGGCGCAGCGGCGATGTGCACCATGCGTAGTGTTCAACGCCGATACCTTCATGCGCGGCGGGAGCGGTCCCCATCTTCACGCGCCCGAGGGCCTGTGAGCGGTAGATGCCGGCGGTTCGACGCGTAGCGAGCCATCCGCCCCAGGCGCTGTTGGCGAAGATCATCAGTTCAGCGACGATCGAGTCGAGCGGCGCTCCGCGGCGGCGCTGTCGGATCAGCACTCGCGCTTGATCGTCGACACCGTCCAGTTCGAAGGAATAATCGATACGACCAATCGGCTCGGACCGGCCCCGCACTTTTTCGCGACGCGCCAGAAGCTTGCGAGCAACCTGCCACAGCGTGCCTAGTTCCGCAGCGTGTGGCGAATCGAAACGACCGGTGGCGATCGTCTCTTCCGTGACGATTGAATCGAGCAGGTCGTGCCGCAGATTGCTTTCGATGCGCAGCCGCTCCAATCGCGACTCGGTCGACAACACTTCGAGTGTTTCGGTGTCGATCTCCGCGTACAGCGACAACACCGGCGCCGTGCGGCCTTCGTTCAGCGAGAACGCGTCGATCCAATCGTCGGGCAGCATCGTGTACTTCAGGCCCGGAGCGTAGACGGTGGACATGCGCGCCTTCGCAATCGTGTCCAGCGGATGCCCACGCGATAGTGCGACCGCCGGCGCCGCGATGTGAATGCCGATGCGTGTGCGATCGCCGCGCGGCTGCACCGAAAATGCATCGTCGATTTCGGTCGTAGCGCTATCGTCGATCGAAAATGCGCGCGCCGGGGACAGCGGAAGCTCGCCTATGTCATCCGGCGCGGGCAGGTCCGCAGCGAATTGCGTGCCGCGCGGAAAGTGCTGCGCGAGGAAACTGTCAACGTGCCAGCGATAGGGCGAAGCGATTGCGCCACGCGTCAGCAGCAACCGCAGCGGCGTCATGTGCAGGTCGCTCGCCGCCTGTTCGAGCGACCTGAACTCGATCGAGCTGCGGTCGGATCTGGTCAACAGCGCGATTGCCTGCTGCGAAATGGCATCCGGCGTCCGCCCAGCTTTCAGCTCGTCTACGTACTGCTGCCGGAGTTCTTCCTGCTTGCGCTTGCGCTCGACTGCGGCCAGCGCCGCCTTTAACGTATCGGCCGGCGCTGGCCGGTAGCGGCCTCGCCCTTTGCGGTAAAAATAAACGGGCGAGCTATGCAGGCGGAAAAGCAGTGCCGCAGCTTGTTCGGCGCTCGGTTCTGCACCGAAGTAGTCGCGCGCCAAGTCCACAAATCCGAATTCATCCTGCGGCGCGACTTCCCATAGAAAGTCGAGATCGATCAGCTGAGCTTGCGTTTGCGCCCGCTCGATCAGTTGGGCCGGCGTCGGCTCGGCAAAGCGCAGCAGCACATGCGAGGACTTGACCTTGGTGCGCTTGCCGCTCGGCAACTCGACTTGATGCGCCGTGCCGGCGTTCGCCAGCTCGGTCCCCGCCTTGAACGCGCCATCGTCGTCAAACAGCAGATGCGCGCTCACGCAGGGTCTGCGCCAAGGCCGATACGATGCATCAAACCGTCAATCCGCCGGACACTTCGATCACCGCGCCATTGATATACGACGCTTCGTCGGAAGCGAGGAATGCGTACACGTTGGCGATGTCTTCCGGCGTTCCCAGTCGGCGCAGCGGCACGCGCTCAGTCAATTGCTCGAGCACCTTTTCCGGAATCGTGTCGAGAATATGCGTGGCGACGAACCCCGGAGCGACCGCGTTGCAGCGAATGCCCTTCGGCCCCAGCTCGCGCGCCCACGTCTTGACGAAGCCGATCACGCCGAACTTGCTGGCCGCATAGTTGGTTTGTCCAAAGTTACCGTAGATGCCAACCACACTCGAAGCGTTCAGAATCACGCCGCTTGCCTGTTTCACCATCGTATCCAGCACCGACTGCGCACAGTTGTAAGTGCCTTTCAAATTGACGGCGATCACACGGTCGAATTGGTCTTCGGTCATCTTTTGCAGCCGCGCGTCGAGCGTAATGCCGGCGTTGTTGATCAGAATGTCGATGCGTCCATGGCGTTGCACAACGGCGGCCGTCATCGCATCCACCTGCCCGCGCACCGTCACGTCGACGACGACTCCATCGATCGTGCCGCGTCCCGACAACGACGGCAGCGCGGCGTCTATCGATCCCTTGCTGATGTCGCATGCAATGACCGTGGCTCCTTCGTTTAGAAACTTGCGCGCGGTCGCGTAGCCAATGCCCTGCGCGGCCCCCGTGATGATCGCAACTTTCCCTTGCAACCGCTGGTTCACTCACACTCCTTGATTAATGCCGCAGAAAGACAGGACTTCGTCCACGTACTGCGCGAAGTCAGACAGTTCGTGGTCGCCACCGTCGATCACCCGCTGCCGGGCGCCGTGGTACTTGGCAACCATCATTCGATAGTCGATCACCGTGTCGCCGGTCGCGGCGATCAGAAAGTAGCGCTCGGGTCGGGTCACACCGCTGTCCAGCGCGCGCAGCTCGTCGATGTACTCCGGCCGGAAATCGATCTCATCTTCGTTGAAGAAAACCGGCTGCCGGCCGATGTGCGCCTGAAGATCGCGCGCCGGGGTTATTGCCGGATTTAGCAGCACCGCGCGGCAGCCCAGCCTTTCGGCGACCCACGTTGCGTAGTAGCCACCCAGCGATGATCCGACCAGCGCAACGCGATCGGGCGACTTTGCCCGGGCGGCGAAAAGCGCCAACTCCGATGCCATGCGCGGCGACGCCGGCAATGCCGGGCAGACGTATTGATCAGCCAATCCGCGCTGATGCAAACGCTCGCGCAGCAGTTGCGCCTTGCGCGACTGCGGCGACGAGCGAAACCCATGCAGGTAAACAATCATGCGCGCGTCGCTTAGCTCACGCGGCGCGCTTGGCAGAGTCGGCACGCTGCGCGAGCCGCGTCAGAAGCTTCGCATGAATGCCGCCGAATCCGCCGTTACTCATCACCACCAGTTGATCATCCTTCTGGGCGTACTCGACGATTGCTTCGACCATCGTGTCGAGACCGTCATGAACGGTCGCCTTTGTCCCGAGCGGCGCCAGCGCGGACGCAACGCTGCCTTCGATTCCTTCCGCGTAGCAAAACACGCGGTCTGCCTGGGAGAAACTATCGGGCAACAGCGCGTCGACGGCGCCGCGCTTCATCGTATTTGAGCGCGGTTCGAATACCGCAATGATTCGGCTATGCGGTTGTGACACGCGCAGCGCAGCGATTGTCACCGCGAACGCAGTCGGATGATGCGCAAAGTCATCGATCACCGTGATCCCGTCGACCACGCCGCGAACCTCAAGCCGGCGCTTGACGCCACGGAACTCGGCAAGCGCGGCCAGGGCATCGGCGGCAGAGACACCGACGTGGTGAGCGGCAGCGATCGCCGCAAGTGCGTTCATCCGGTTGTGCTGACCCGCCAACGCGAGCTTCAGCGCGCCGACACGTTGATTGTCTAGACGGACTGCAAACGGCGGCTCGCCTTCGACGCGCCAGCGCCCCTCGGGGTCGCCGAACTCCTCGAGCTCCGACCAGCAGCCGCGCTGCAAGACGCGCTCGATCGCGGCGTCGCCGGCGTTGGCAACGATACGTGCACTCGACGGCAAGGTGCGCACCAGATGATGGAACTGCGTTTCGATCGCGGCCAGATCGGCAAAGATATCGGCATGGTCGAACTCCAGGTTGTTCAGCACGACTGTGCGCGGGTGGTAGTGCAGAAACTTGGACCGCTTGTCGAAAAACGCCGTGTCGTATTCATCGGCCTCGATCACGAAATGGCGGCCGGCGCCGGTTCGGGCGGAGATGCCGAAATCGTCGGGCACTCCGCCGATCAGAAAACCGGGCTCAATGCCCGCACGATCGAGAATTTTCGCGAGCATCGCACTGGTCGTTGTCTTGCCGTGCGTGCCGGCCACCGCCAGCACATGCCTGCCGCGGAGCACGTTGTCGCCCAGCCACTGCGGCCCGGATACGAACCGGGCGCCACGGTCAAGTATCGCTTCCATTAGCGGATTGCCGCGTGTGACTACGTTGCCGACGACCCAGACATCGGGCGCCAGCGACAGTTGGTCAGCGCCGTAGCCTTCGATCACACGCACATTCGCCGCGGCGAGCTGATCGCTCATCGGCGGGTAGACGTTCGCGTCGCAACCGCTCACTACATGGCCGGCGGCTTGCGCAAGCTGCGCTAGACCGCCCATGAAAGTTCCACCGACGCCGAGAATGTGAAGGTGCAAGGTTGAACCGCGAAGTTGCGAAGTTGCAGGAAGGAGCCCGAAAGGGCGCGGAATTGTAATGCGCGGGCGGCGCGAAGATCTTTCCCGCTGCCGATAAACTCGGCCGATGGCTGCCGGCGATCTACGAACCGAACTTGCGGTGACCGCCGCGCGCTTGATCGCCGAAGAGGGTTGCGAGTACGCGCAAGCGAAGCGCCGTGCGGTGCAGGAAATTTTCGGCGATGGCGCCCGTCGATTGACGCTGCCCGATAACAGCGAGGTCGAGCACGAGTTGCGGCGCTACCTGAAACTGTTCGGCGGCGATGCGCATCGCGCTTTATTGGCCGCGCTGCGCAGCGTAGCTGCCGACACGATGCAGGCGCTGCATGAATTCGATCCGCACCTGATCGGGGCCGTTTTAAACGGCACGGCGACCGAGCATTCCGACATTCATTTGCAACTGTTCGTCGATAGCGCGAAGGACGTGGAGCTGCGGCTGATGAATCTTGGCATCGAATTCGATGTGGACGACGGGGACGGCGACCGCGATCGCCCCGCCGCCCTCGAGCGATTGAACTTTGTAGTGTCCGCCGCGGCGATCGACCCCTTGAGACCGCGCATGATCGGCATTCGATTGCACATTTATGCGCGCGACGCGATCCGGGTCGCAGCGCGCCGTAAACGGGACAATGCGGCCGAAGAGGAAATGCATCCGATCGAAGCGGCGGGACGCGCCAACCTCGGCTCGGTCCGCAGACTGATCCACGAATCGACCTGAGCACTCCTGTGGCACGACCTTGACCAAGAAGTTGACGCTCAATTTGGCTGCGGTAGCTGTCTCGCTGATGGCTATGGCCGCCGGCGCTCTGTTAGCGCTCAGATTCGAAACGGGTCCCGAAACGGCGCCCGTTGAGACCGCGGTTCTCTTTGCGCAGAGCTTCAATGACGCTAACGGCGACCTGCAACCGATGGATCAGTGGCAGGGGCGCTTGCTCGTCGTTAACTTTTGGGCCACTTGGTGCGCCCCTTGCATCGAAGAAATGCCCGATCTGCAGAAGGTCCAAGTCGAGTATGCGGCGCGCGGCGTGACCACAGTAGGCATCGCGATTGACAACGCGAGCGCCGTTAAACGTTTTCGAGACGAGCAAAACGTCGGCTTACCGCTCCTCGTTGCAGGCGCCGCCGGTACCGAACTGGTTCGTCAACTCGGCAACGCGTCGGGCGCACTACCGTATACAGTGCTGGTCGATCGCCGCGGCATCGTCGTGCAGTCGAAGCTTGGACGGTTGCATGAAAGCGAGTTACGCGCGTGGTTGGACGCGGCTCTGAGCGCTCAGCGCCCGCCCTAGGTGGACACTCGCGGGGCTAGACAGGCTGCCTGAAAAAGCGGAGACTCGGCGCCTTCTCCCGCCTTTGTCGCTTAAATTCCCCGAATTTTCAAGATGTGTGCGATTTTGAAATCCCTCGGGAGCCGGGGTGGCTAACCGCATCTTGGTGCTGAACGGCCCGAACCTGAATCTGCAGGGAACGCGCGAGCCGGCTATTTACGGTAGCCAGACGTTGGCGGACATTGAAAAAGAGCTCGCCGCGATTGCGCAGCGACAAAATGCGCAGATCGCATTTTTTCAAACCAATCATGAAGGCGCGCTGATCGACCGCGTTCATCTGGCGCGTACCGATGGAACCGATTTCATCATCATCAATGCCGGCGCATGGACTCACACAAGCATCGCTTTGCGCGACGCGCTGTCTGCTGTGTCCGTGCGCTTCATCGAGGTGCACTTGTCCAACCTGCACCGGCGCGAAAAGTTTCGGCATCGATCCTATCTGACTGAGCTCGCCGTGGGAACCATCGTCGGGCTTGGGACAGCGGGATACCGATACGCGCTGGATTTCGCGCTCAGCACTGCAGCGACTACGTCCTGAATCAGCGATCTAATGGACCTACGCAAGTTAAAGACATTGATCGATCTGGTCGCAGACTCCGGCATAGCCGAGCTTGAGGTCACCGAGGGCGAAGATCGCGTGCGCATTGCAAAGTTCAGTCCCGCGCCGACAGCGCCGACGCCTGCCGCGGGCACGACGGTGAATGTGCCGGGAGCCGTGTCAGCGCCTTCAAATGGAGTGGCGCCTGCAGTTGCTGCGTTTCCGCCGGAGCCTGAGGGGCACGCCGTCAAGTCGCCGATGGTCGGCACGTTCTATCGCTCCCCCAGCCCAGGGGCTGCGTCATTCATCGAGCTCGGTCAAGTGGTCAAGCCAGGCGATACGCTGTGCATCATCGAGGCGATGAAGTTACTGAACGAAATTGAGGCGGAGGTCGGCGGCAAGGTCAAGGAGATCCTTGTCGAGAACGGGCAGCCGGTGGAGTACGGCCAGCCGCTGTTCATCATTGAATAAAACTTCCGAATTATGTTCCGCGGCGCTTAGCCGCGGGCTCTACGTCGACCATGTTTAAGAAGATTCTGATCGCCAATCGCGGTGAGATCGCGCTGCGGGTACAGCGCGCTTGCCGTGAGATGGGCATCAGTACCGTGGTCGTGCATTCGGAAGCCGATACCGATGCAAAGTACGTAAAGCTCGCCGACGAGTCGGTGTGCATAGGGCCGGCGCCACCCAAAGACAGCTATCTGAACATTCCGGCGATCATCAGCGCGGCCGAAGTGACCGATGCAGAGGCGATTCATCCCGGCTACGGATTCCTGTCGGAAAACGCAGACTTTGCCGAGCGGGTCGAAAAAAGCGGCTTCTGTTTTATCGGTCCGCGGCCCGAATCGATTCGTGCGATGGGCGACAAAGTGGCCGCGAAGCAGGCGATGGTGGCAGCAGGCGTGCCGACGGTACCGGGATCGAACGGCGTGCTGCGGGAAGATCCACGCGAGATCGTCAAGATCGCGCGTGCGCTCGGCTACCCGGTGATCATCAAGGCCGCGGGCGGCGGCGGCGGACGCGGCATGCGCGTCGTGCACACCGAAGCGGCGCTGCTCAACGCCGTGAACTTGACGCGCCAGGAAGCAAATTCGGCGTTTAGCAACCCGGCCGTCTACATGGAAAAATTCCTGGAAGACCCGCGCCATATCGAATTCCAGGTGCTGGCCGATCAGCATCGCAACGCGGTCTGGCTGGGTGAGCGCGATTGTTCGATGCAGCGACGTCACCAGAAAGTGATCGAGGAAGCGCCGGCGCCCGGCATCAATCGCCGCGTCATCGACAAGATGGGCGACAAAGTTGTAGAGGCGTGCAAGAAGCTGAATTATCGAGGCGCCGGTACGTTTGAGTTTCTGTTCGAGGGCGGCGAGTTCTATTTCATCGAAATGAACACGCGCGTGCAGGTCGAACATCCAGTCACCGAGATGGTCACCGGCATCGACATCGTTCAGGAGCAGATTCGAGTCGCTGCCGGCGAAAAATTGCGCCTGCGTCAGCGCGACATCGTGCAAAAAGGGCACGCGATCGAATGCCGCATCAATGCCGAGGACCCCGAGCGGTTCACGCCGTCACCGGGACGCATCACGGCCTGGCATCCGCCCGGCGGCCCCGGCGTGCGCGTCGACTCGCACGCTTACACCGGATACTTCGTTCCGCCGAATTACGACTCGATGATAGGCAAGGTGATCTGCTATGGCGATACGCGCAATCAGGCGCTGGCGCGGATGCGCATTGCGATGTCCGAGATGGTCGTTGAAGGCATCAAGACCAACATACCACTGCACCGCGAACTGCTGATCGACGAAAAATTCGTGCTCGGCGGCACGTCCATTCATTATCTGGAAAAGAGGCTGGCAGCCCGTCACCTGGCCTAACGGACGATCGTGCTGGTTGAAATCACGCTGGCTGCTGCAGACGGCCGTTCGGCCGAGGCTCTCGCCGATGCATTACTGGAGCATGGCGCGCTCTCGGTGTCGATCGAAGACGCCCATGCCGGTACCGGTGCCGAAGAGCCGCTTTACGACGAGCCAGGGTTTACGCCGGAGCGCCACGCGTGGGCACGAAGCCGGCTACGCGTGCTGGTGGAAGAAATGACCGCCGATGCGATGATAGAAACCGCCTGTGCCGCAATCCAGATTGCCACTGCGGTTCAAACGCGGGTACCCGTTAGAGACATTGATTGGGTGCGTGAGACGCAGTCGCAATTTGGTCCGACCCACATCGGCGCGCGGTTGTGGATCGTTCCGAGCTGGCATCAGCCCCCGGACGAACCCGCCGTGGTCGTGCGACTCGACCCCGGCATTGCGTTCGGCACGGGTACTCATCCGACAACACGTTTGTGCCTTGCTTGGCTGGAGGAAACGCTACCGCCCGGAGCCAGCGTTCTCGACTACGGTTGCGGCTCGGGCATCCTTGCGATCGCCGCCGCAAAGCTTGGCGCCGGCGCCGTGGTGGGCGTCGATATCGATCCGCAGGCGCTCGAGGCAGCGCGCTCGAACTCTCGATTGAACGGTGTCGACGCCAGCTACACTGACTCGCACGGACTCAGTCAGAGTGCAACCACCTTCGGCGTCGTGCTTGCCAACATCCTTTCGAATCCGCTGAAATTGCTGGCCCCCGCGCTGGTTGCGCGCGTCGCTCCCGGCGGTTTTCTGGTGCTGTCTGGGATCCTCGAACGGCAGAGCAACGAAGTCAGGGCGGCGTTCGCGCGCCATGATGCCTCGGTGGCGCTGACTGCCTGGCGCAGCGAGGACGGCTGGGTTTGCCTGGCCGGAACTCGCGCAATGAAGGCGCACTAGCCATGGCGCTCGCAACCAAGTGCCCTCAATGCAGCGCGTTGTTTCGCGTCGTTGCGGACCAGCTGAAACTGCGCGGAGGTTTGGTTCGTTGCGGGCAATGCCGCGCCGTATTCGATGCGATCGGCAGCCTGACCTATGTCGATGATGCGGCCCTGGCGCAGACGCGAACGATCACCGCGCTCACCAAACCGCTGCCGCCGCCGGCCGCCAGCGCGCGCCCATCGCGAACCGAACCCACCGCACCCTCGCGTCGTGGGCCGCGCACGCGTCCGGCGCACGTCAACACTGGTCCCAGCAAGCAGGCGCTGGGTCCGGCAACGACGCTCCGCATCGCACCGACTGCACCAGCGACGCTCGCCAATGTGTCATTGCGCCGCTCGGCGCCCTTGCCGGCAGCCACCTCCAACCCTAGGGACCGCGAAGGCGACGACGAGAAGCGCCATTCGCGATCGAGACGGGAGCGCGCGATTCAGGAGGAGGCCGAAGCGGTCCTCGGCGTTCCAACACTGATTGCCCCGGGGGGGCGGGAACGAGTCGACGCCCCATCCATCGTCGATGGGATCGAAGTGATCGAACTGGCGGCCTTGCCGGGAGAAACCGAGGCGCGCCCCTCCCCGTCCACCCGCGCACCCACCGCTGAAGAGGAGCCGGAGTTCATTCGATCTGACCGTTCGCGCGTGCGGCGCGGCTTTTCGATCATCTTCGGCGGTGGCTCGGCGCTGCTGGCGGCCTTGATAGCGGTGCAGCTCGCCATTATTTTTCGCGCCGAGCTGCTCGCACGAGTTCCGCAGGCACGCGACGCACTGGTGCAGCTGTGTGTGGTGTTCGGATGCACCGTGGGATGGCCCACTCAGGTCGATCAATTGGCAGTCATCGGCAGCGAGCTGCAGACGATCCCCGGCACTGATGTGCTCGAGCTCACCGCCGTCGTACGAAACCGGGCAGGATTCAGGCAGGCGCTGCCCGCAGTCGAGGTCACGCTGACCGACTCGCTGAACCGGCCGATCGCGCGCAAGGTGTTCACGCCAGCCGACTATCTGGCCGCCGCAGGTGAGCCCTCGTCGCGCATTGAAGACGGCCTCGGGAGCGGCGCCGACTACACGATCCGTTTATTCTTCGAGGCGCGCGGAGTGCAGGCCGCCGGATTTCTCGTCTATCCGTTTTTTATCTAGACGCTCTCTTCGTTCTTCCTAAGCAACCCCGCCGTGAGCATATTGATCTGTGGTTCGATCGCGTACGACTCGATCATGGTCTTTCCCGGACGTTTTGCCGACCACATCCTGCCGCATCAGGTGCACATCCTCAACGTTGCATTCCTGGTTCCGAAACTGCGGCGAGAATTCGGCGGGTGTGCCGGAAATATTGCCTACAACGTCAAGCTACTCGGTGGGCAGGCGTGGCCGATGGCGACGATCGGTGACGACGCGCAGCCGTACTTGGACCGGCTCGATCGACTGCAGATCAGCCAACGGTTCGTGCGCCGGATCGAAGGCAGCTTTACCGCGCAGGCGTTCATCACCACCGACGCCGACAACAACCAGATCACGGCCTTTCACCCGGGCGCAATGTCGGATTCGCATCTGAACCGGATTCCGAGCGACGGCTCGATCAAGCTCGGCATCGTTGCGCCCGACGGCCGCGACGGCATGTTGCAGCACGCTGCGCAGTTCGCCGAACACGGCATCCCCTTTGTGTTCGATCCTGGGCAAGGCTTGCCGATGTTCTCCGGCGAAGAACTGCGCTGGTTTATCGAGCGGGCGAGCTACGTGGCCGTCAATGACTACGAGGCCAAAATGCTCAGCGCCCGCACGCAGCTCACACTGGATGAGTTGTCCCGCAAAGTGCGTGCGCTGATCGTCACGCATGGTGCCGCCGGATCGCAAGTTCACACCGACGGCAAGGTTCTGCAGATTCCTGTCGCCCCGGTCGGCGATCCGGTCGATCCGACCGGATGTGGCGATGCCTATCGGGCCGGGTTGCTGGTTGGCATCACGGAGGCCATGGAGTGGGAAACCATCGGCAAACTAGCGGCAACGATGGGATCGATAAAGATCGAGAACTCCGGCGGACAGAATCACACTGCCGATCGCGAATCTATCGCCGCCAGGTTCAGTGAAGCGTTCGGATACCGCCCATGGTGAGTCAAATTCTGGCGACGACCATCTGCAGCACGTAGACCACGAGCAACAGCACCAGCGGCGACAAGTCAAAACCGCCCACCGGCGGCAGGATGCGCTGGATCGGCGCCAGCAACGGTCGCAACAACATGCCAAGCGCGGGCGCAAATGGCGCGTGCGGATTGACCCAGCTGACGATCGCGTAAATGATCGTGATCCACACCACGACGTTCAGTGCCCACACGATCAGCTGGCGGACTGCGGCCAGCAAAACAAACTCCAGGGCAACTTCGGCGCCGATGATCTGCCGTATCAATATGACGATGAGCAGCGTAACCAGGAATGCAGCCAGCAGCGAGGCCCAATCGATTCGGCCCTGCGCAGGTAGCAGTCGATGCAGCGGCCGCACCAGCCAGCGCGTCAGCGCGACCACGAACTGAACGACCGGATTGCGGCCCGGCATGCCTATGGCGTGGATCCACACCCGCAGAATCAGCAAGCCGACGAGCAGCGAGCCTAGAACGTCGAGAAGGAAGCGCGCGATATCGACCAGCAGCATGCAGGCGTCAACGAGGAGGTGAATTCAACATCGGAGCGGGATTCTAAGCGGCAGGCGCGATCCGGATAACGCCGCAAAGAAAAAGGGCGCCGGCTACGGCGCCCTTGCCAAAGGCAATTGAACAACCCTGCTAAGGCCGGCTGCCCGTCGGGAAAGGCCACGCCGCTGCCGGATTGAGTGCGGTTTTTGCACCCGGCGCTGCGGCGGTCGACGAGGAAACCGGAGTCGGCATCGTCGTGGGCCGCGGTGCGGTCCTCGGCATCGACATTGGAGCAGAGGGCCTGCGCGTGGCTGACTTTTTCACAGCCTTTCTAGGCGCTGCCCGCTTCTTCGCAGCCTTCTTCACCGACTTTCTCGACGACTTCTTGGCCGATTTCTTGGCTGGCCTCTTGGCCGACTTCTTAGCAACTTTCCTAGCTACTTTTTTTTTTGCAGCCTTCTTGGCTGCGCGTTTTTTGGTCGACTTTTTAGCAGTTTTCTTGGCTGCTGGCCGCCGTTTTTTGGAAGCTTTTTTGCCTGATTTTTTCGCCGATTTCTTGGCGGATTTCTTAGCTGATTTTTTCTTCATAGCCATGATGAATCTCCTTCGATGCACGTCAGTGCGGAGGTTGAGAAGGAAACCCGCTGAGCCGCCCATGCGTGAGCAAGGGCAGAACCCGTCGGGCTATTCATCGGCGCATGCAGATGCTCTGTCGCCGCGACACCCCCAGAAATGCGTTTGTGATTCCGCAAATCCGAGAAATGCGCGGAACGGGCAGCGCACTGACCGCTGACGCTGATGAATTCGGCACGGCGCGCGCGACAAGACCAAGGCAGGCGCGCACGCGTTAAAGACGCCGGAGCAAAACCGGCATCTGAATGATCGGGAGTTTTTGAAGAGGAAAAAGAGCCGCAAGACCGGGATGTCTTGGCGCCTGAGTGCGTATGAGCTCTTGAACTGTGAGGTTGCGTAATCAATTCAGTGATCAATCGCTGCCTGTTAAACACCGCGAATAACAAACCGATTGAACTGTTAAACAATGGATCGCGTTTTACGCGCAAAATAATTTCATCGCAAGAATTTTTTGCGATGAACATCGATTTGTGTGCGATTTGTTCCACTGTTCAAACGTTCAACGTTGTTCGTTCAATTCGTTGCGCTTCATCTGATCACGCTAATCCCAGCTCAATGCGCCGCCGCTTTGATACTCAAGCACGCGCGTTTCGAAAAAATTGCGCTCCTTTTTCAGATCGATCATCTCGCTCATCCACGGGAACGGGTTTTCTTCCTGGCGGAACAGCGTCTCGATGCCGATCTGCTGCGCGCGCCGATTCGCGATGTACCGCAAGTAGCCCTTGAACATCGGGGCGTTCAACCCCAGGACGCCGCGCGGCATCGTGTCCTCGGCGTACGCGTACTCGAGCTCGACCGCCTTGCGAAACAGCGCGCGGATCTCTTCGCGGAACGGCACCGTCCAGAGCTGCGGATTCTCGAGCTTGATCTGGTTGATCAGGTCGATGCCGAAATTGCAGTGCATCGACTCGTCGCGGAGGATGTACTGGTACTGCTCGGCCGCACCCGTCATCTTGTTCTGGCGGCCGAGCGCAAGGATCTGCGTGAAGCCCACGTAGAAGAACAACCCTTCCATCAGGCAGGCGAACACGATCAGGCTCTTCAGCAACGCCTGATCGCTCTCGGTGGTGCCGGTGGTGAAGTGCGGATCGGTTAGCGTGTCGATGAAGGGGATCAGGAACTCGTCCTTGTCGCGGATCGATCCGACCTCGTGGTAGGCGTTGAATATCTCGCCCTCCTCAAGCCCCAGCGACTCGACGATGTACTGATACGCGTGGGTGTGAATCGCCTCTTCGAACGCCTGCCGCAGCAGAAACTGGCGGCATTCGGGCGCGGTGATGTGGCGATAGGTGCCGAGCACGATGTTGTTGGCGGCGAGCGAATCCGCCGTGACGAAGAATCCCAGATTGCGCTTGACCAACCGGCGCTCGTCATCGGTCAGTCCGTTTGGGTCCTTCCAGAGCGCGATGTCGCGCGACATGTTCACTTCCTGCGGCATCCAGTGATTGGCGCAGGTCGACAAGTATTTTTCCCAGGCCCATTTGTATTTGAATGGGACGAGCTGATTGACATCGGTGCGGCCGTTGATGATCCGCTTGTCGGCCACGTTGACCCGCCGAAACTCGGGTGCGTCCGTCGCCACAATCGGCTCGGCCGAAGGCATAGCGCTTTCGTGCAACCCGAGCGCCAACGCCGGAACGGGTACGACGTTCTCCTCCCAGGCCAGCGCGCTCATTGACATGCCTCGCAATCGGCGAAAGCGCCATCGCCGGGCTTCAACATGCAGGCTTGACTGTCCAACGGTGTCGCACCGGCCAGCGTGTCGGTCGGTACCGCGTTCAGTTGCCCGGTGTTGGTCGTCGACTTCTCTGCGTGCGTGGCGCCGACCGTGCGCAGGTAATACGTGGTTTTCAGTCCACGCCGCCACGCCAGCCGGTAGGTTTCATCCAGCTTCCGGCCCGAAACGCCGCCCATATATATATTGAGCGACTGTGCCTGGTCGATCCACTTCTGCCGCCGCGCCGCGCACTCGATCAGCCACGCCGGATCGATTTCGAAAGCGGTGGCGTACAGCTGACGTACCTCGGCCGGCACCCGCTCGCTTTTCGCCAGCGAGCCGTCGTAGTACTTCAGCTCGTGCACCATCACTTCGTCCCACACGCCGAGTGCCTTCAAATCGCGCACCAGATAGTCGTTGACGACGGTGAACTCGCCCGACAGGTTCGACTTGACGAACAGGTTCTGGAAGGTCGGCTCGATGCAGGCGTCGACGCCGACAATGTTCGAAATAGTGGCCGTCGGCGCAATCGCTACACAGTTCGAGTTGCGCATGCCGTGCTGTTTGATACGGTCGCGCAAAGCATCCCAGTCCATCGTCGCGCTCGTGTCGACTTCGACCAACGAGAGGGCGGAGTCGCTCTTCAGGCTGCCGCGCTGCTCCTTGAGCAACGCCAGCGAGTCCTGTGGGAGGATGCCGCGATCCCACAACGAGCCGGCAAACGACGAATACTGGCCGCGCTCCTGCGCCAGCTCGGTCGACGCCCAGTAGGCGTAGTAACAGGTGGCCTCGGTGCTGCGGTCGGCGAACTCGACCGCGTCGGCCGATGCGTAAGGAACGCGCATCATGTGCAGGCAATTCTGAAAGCCCATGATGCCGAGGCCGACCGGGCGGTGTTTGACGTTCGAGTTGCGCGCCTTGTTGACCGCGTAGTAGTTAATGTCGATCACGTTATCGAGCATGCGCATTGCCGTACGGATCGTTTTCTTCAGCTTGACGTGATCGAGCTCGAAGCCGCCTTGTTCGCCGACCTTCATGTGCGCAGGCAGGTTGACCGAGCCGAGATTGCAGACCGCAATTTCGGTGTCGGACGTGTTCAGCGTGATCTCAGTGCAAAGGTTCGAGCTGTGAATCGTGCCCACGTGCTGTTGCGGGGAGCGCAGGTTGCATGCATCCTTGAACGTGATCCACGGATGCCCGGTTTCGAACAGCATCGACAGCATCTTTCGCCACAACGCCGGCGCCGAAACCCTCTTGAACAGCTTCATCTCGCCCCGCGCGGCTTTTTCCTCGTAGCGCACGTACGCTTCCTCGAAGGAGCGGCCGGTCCGATCGTGCAGGTCCGGGCAATCCGAAGGCGAGAACAACGTCCACTCCGCGCCTTCGAAAACGCGCTTCATGAACAAGTCCGGAATCCAGTTGGCGGTGTTCATGTCATGCGTGCGCCGGCGGTCGTCGCCGGTGTTCTTGCGCAATTCCAGGAACTCTTCAACGTCCAGGTGCCACGTTTCTAGATAGCAGCACACCGCACCCTTGCGCTTGCCGCCTTGGTTGACGGCAACCGCCGTGTCGTTGACGACCTTCAGGAAGGGCACCACGCCCTGGCTCTTGCCGTTGGTTCCCTTTATGTGGCTGCCAAGCGCGCGCACGGGCGTCCAGTCGTTGCCCAGCCCGCCCGCGTACTTCGCCAGCAGCGCGTTTTCCTTGATCGCTTCGTAGATTCCGTCCAGATCGTCGCCGACAGTCGACAGATAGCAAGACGACAGTTGCGAGTGCCGGGTCCCGGAGTTAAACAGTGTCGGCGTCGAGCTCATGAAATCGAAGCTCGACAGCACTTCGTAGAACTCGATCGCGCGCGCCTCCCGGTCGATCTCATTTAACGACAGTCCCATCGCGACCCGCATAAAGAATCCCTGCGGCAACTCGAAGCGGCGGCCGTCCTGATGGAGGAAGTAGCGGTCGTACAGCGTCTGCAGGCCAAGGTAGTTGAAACTCAGATCGCGGCTCGCCTTGAGCGCTGTGCCGAGGCGTATCAGGTCAAACTGGCCCAAACGTTCGTCCAGAAGTCCGGCGCTGATGCCGTGCTTGATCAAGCGCGGGAATGCATCGGCATATTGCTCGTGCATCTGCTCCTGCGTGACCTCTTCGCCCAGCACTTCACGCCGAACGGTATGCAGCAGCAATCGCGCGGTGACCGCCGAGTAGGCAGGATCTTTTTCGATCAACGCGCGCGCGGCAAGAATCGCCGATTTGTAAACCTCGTCGAGCGGCACTCCGTCGTACAGGTTCTTGACGGTCTCCGACAGAATCGCCTCTGGCGTCACGTAGTCGGCGAGCCCAACGCACGCCGCGCGCACGATCGCTTCAACGCGCGGCAAATCCAGCGGCACGCGCACTCCGTTCTCGATCATCGACAGCTTCGGCGCCGCAGCCTGCTGAGACACGACGTGCTTTGCACGCTCCTGCGCTCGCTTCTCGCGATACAACACGTACGAGCGGGCGACGTCGTGGGCGCCATCGCGCATCAGCGACAACTCGACTTGATCCTGCACATCCTCTATATGAAAGGTGCCGCCCGCAGGCAGGCGCCTCAGCAACGCGCGCACGGTGCTGTCGGTCAGCTTTTGCACCTGCTCACGCACCGCCGCCGAGCCGGCTCCCTGCCCGCCGTGAACCGCAATAAACGCCTTGGTCATTGCAACGGCGATTTTCGACGGCTCGAAAGCAACCACGGAACCGTTGCGGCGGATGACCTTGTACTCGCCGAACGACGTTGCGTGAACGGCGCTAATCCCTGCACTGCTCGAATTCACATCCTGGTCAAGCTGCTGCGCGCCCGCCACCGCAGCGGCACCTCCGAGCGCGGCAGCGTGCGCCGTCATTTCTTGAAACTGCATCTCACCTCCAAATTGAGCAGCTGCCTGCATTCATTTCCGGCAAAGCGCGAGCGCTCGCACATTCGCCCGGTGCACGTCATCAATGCAAACACCACAAGTTCTAGTCACCGACGCCGACGCCGAAACAGTCGCTGGTCAACACATCTCGATCGAAGCACCGCAAACTGCCTTGCTTGCCGAGCCTGTTAAGAAACTCTCCGACGTATGCAATTCCGCTTCGATGCACAATATGTTGTATGTCAGCGCCACTTCGTTACTACGAATAGTGTCCGCATCATATGCGCAGAATTTTCGAAACTCAACAAGAGTTGATGGCGCAACGCATCGAAGACGCGTCGTGCGACGTTTCGTAAAAAATTTAGACCGCGGGAACGGAAACGCTTGACGGAACTTGAACTCGACGCCAGTCGAAGTACGGACCAGGGTCGGTCTTTCGATCGGGCGCGATGTCGGAGTGGCCGACCACGGCTCTGATGGGGTAAGCGGCGAGCAACGCCGCGATGACTGCGTTCAGAGAACGGTATTGGAGGTCAGTGAACGATTCGAAATCGGTTCCCTCAAGCTCGATGCCCACCGAAAAATCGTTGCAAGCCGCGCGGCCGCACCATGCTGACACTCCGGCGTGCCAGGCGCGGTGATTGAGCGAAACGAACTGGGTCGTCTTCCCACTGCGATCGATCAACACGTGCGCCGATACGCGCACGCCGGCTATCTGCGCAAAGAATTCGTCGAGTGAAGGATCGAGCGTATTGGTAAACAGCTCCCCAATATGGCCGCCACCGTAGCAGCCGGGCGGCAGGCTGATGTTATGGACGACAATCAACTCGATCGAACTACCGGGAGGCCTTGTATCAAAGTTCGGCGACTCGACGCGGTTAACTTCGGCCAGCCAGCCGTCGCCACCGACGATCACTTGATGCCGAGCCTCTGCATTCGATAGCGCAGTTGCCGAAACGTGATGCCCAGAAGCTGGGCCGCCGCCGTGCGGTTGTAGCGCGTCTTCGCCAGCGCGCAGCGAATCGCATCACGCTCCAGCGAGTCAAGGTAGGCGCCCAGCGACGTCGGAACTCCATCGACCACCTGGAAGTCGAGAATGCCTGAAGGCGTTAGAACTTCCGCGGGTTCGGGCGGCGGCTCCGCGACTTCCTCGACCGGAATCGATTCGGCGTCGACCAACGCATCGAGCTCCGCATTCGGCAGCACCAAATCATCTGCCGATAAGACTTCGTCCGCGGCGAGCGCGACGGCGCGCTCGAGAATATTCTCCAGCTCGCGCACATTGCCGGGGAATCGGTAGCGCTTTAGCGCAACTACAGCCGCCGGCGACAAATGCGCACGCCGGCCACCTGCGCGCTCGGCAATGCGCGTCAAGATCGATTCGGCGAGCAGCGGTATGTCGTCCAGGCGCTCGCGCAATCCCGGAACGCGCAACTCGATCACATTCAAACGATAAAACAGGTCCTGCCGAAATCTTCCCGCAGTGACCAGGGCGCCCAGATCCTGGTGCGTCGCACTGACGAGCCGCACGTCCACTGGCTCTTCTACCGACGCGCCGACCTTGCGCACTCTGCGCTCCTGAATGGCGCGTAATAACTTGACCTGCATCGCTAGCGGTAATTCTGCCACCTCATCCAGAAACAGCGTGCCGCCTGCCGCTGCTTGAAAAAAGCCCTCTCGATCGCGCTCTGCACCGGTGAATGCCCCCTTGCGGTAACCGAAGAACTCGGCCTCCATCAACGTCTCGGGAATCGCGCCGCAGTTGACCGCGATGAAGGGTTGCTGGCTGCGGCTCGAAGAATCGTGGATCGCGCGCGCCGCAAGTTCCTTGCCGCTGCCGGATTCGCCGCGGATAGCCACCGGCGCCATGCTGCGCGCGAGCCGGCCGATCATCGTTCGCATCTGCTGCATCGCCGGCGTATTGCCGGTGAGGCTGGTCAGCGCACTTCCGCCCGCCGGCACACTCGCTGCACCCGAGTTTTCATCGGCCGCGTCCGCCTCACGCACCGCCGAGCGCACCAGCATGCGCAGCTGATTGATATCCACCGGCTTGGTCAGGTAATCGAACGCGCCGGCCTTTAGCGCAGCGACTGCATTCTCGGCGCTGCCGTAGGCAGTGATCACAGCGATCGGCGGCCCGGCCGTTCCCGTCACGTGCCGCACCAGATCGAGGCCAGAGCCGTCAGGCAATCGCATATCGGTCAAACACAATGCGTATGCGTTGCGGGCGAGCAGCACGCGCGCGGCGCTGACCGACTCTGCGGTATCGACATCGAGCCCCAGACGCACCAGCGTCAGCGACAGCAGCTCGCGCAGATCGGCTTCGTCATCGACCACGAGGACCGCAGGCAACCTGCGCCGTATCAGCGGGGCCGGGGCAGATTCAGAGCCGACAGGCTGGTTCATTTGAATGCGTTAACGCGCCGAGCGCTCATCAGCGTTCATTAGCGAATGGGCAGCGTATCGAGAAATCCCTGTTGCTCATTAGCCACCGGCGCACCGCCCCCGAACCTCAGCAGAAATCCGTCGCGTGAGGAACCGTCGACCTCGCGCCGCGAGGAATACGACAACACCGCACGATTGGTGACGCAAAATTCGCGCGCAAGATACAACCCAAGTCCGGTTCCTTGCGTGCGGGTGGTAAAAAAAGGTTCGAACAAGGCAGCGCGCGCGTCGACCGGTACACCCGCTCCATCGTCGAACACCCACAACTGTCCGCGATCCTGCTCGGGCGCGCGCTCAATAAGAATTCGAACCGATTTCGCGCCTCCGGTTGCATAGCGCAATGCGTTGTCGACCAGGTTATAAAGCACCTGCCGCAGATGGGATTGCTCGAATTTGACGCTCAATCCAGGTTCGCCTTCGAGCTGGATCGTGGTCGGAGCCAGCGCCCGGTCACGCACGAACTCCGACATGAATAACTGTACGAACTCATTGATGTCGATCTCGTCGCCCAGCGGCGGCTCGCGCCGTGCCACTCTCAATACATCTTCGACGAGCCGATTCAACCGCTGAGTGTTCTCGCGCACGATGCCTGCCAGGCGTTTGAGCAACGGATCGGCGCTGTCTTCTGCCATCAGCTGGCCGGCATGACTGATCGCCGCCAGCGGATTGCGAATTTCATGCGCAATTGATGCCGTCAAGCGGCCCATCGCCGCCAGCTTCAACTGCTGCGCCCGATCTTCGACGTCGCGCACGTCTTCGATAAAGATGACGAACTCTTCGTCGGACCCGGACGTCGGCCGCGCGAAGCGCGCGCGCATGCGCGACTCGAGAAGCGGACTCATCGCCGCGTCCGCTCCGGCCACCACGGTGTTCGACCAAGCACCCTCGCTGCGCCCCGCATCGACCCACAGCATGAATGCCTGCGCCAACGCGGCGGCGGGCGGCAGCTCGGTCAGGCGCACGCCGGTAAGTTGCGCCGACGGCTCGAGTCCGAGCATGCGGCGCGCAGCTCGATTGTTCGCGCGCACTTGCGTCGTCGGGTCCACAACGATGACACCTTGCTGCATCTGCGCAATCACGAGCCGGTTGATGGCTAGCTGATTCTGCAGATCGCGGCCGCGCGAGCGCGCCAGGCGCTCCTGACTCGCCAATCGCGAACTCAACGCGCGTAGCAGCGCAGTGACTGCGAACAGCGCAGCGCCATAGACACCCGCTTGAAAGAGCAGCGGGTCCGAAGCATTGGCCGACAAGGTGCGCAACCCGGAGTCGATCAGGATCGCCAGCACGCAGACGGCGCACACGAAAAACACCAGCGTCGACGGCAACAGCAGCGACGCGCCCGCCAATGGCAGCAGGAACAAAATGACCCAGCCGGACGCCACGCCGCCGCTACTGACGACCAGGAGAGTGATGACGATCAGATCCAGTACGAGCTGGCCGATCACCTGAGCCAGGAAACGCCGATGCACGTAAAGCGAAAGACCGGCGAATAACGCCGCCAGCGCGAAGTACGACAATGATGCGGCAAGCGTCAACCCGGCCATACCGCTGGCGGCCGACGGACGCGCGCCAAAGGCCGCACTCGCAAACACGAGCGCCGCGGCGACGATCACACGCGTGCTGGCGAAATATTCGAGTGCGCGCCAAGGCGTTTCGCTCTCTGCCGCCGGCTTTTCGCCCAGCAGCAACTCGACCGAATGGATCGACGTGTCGGAAGCGATCACTCTTTGTCAATCCAAGTGGGGAAGCAGTGGCTCACCGCATTCGTGCGCCGCATCAGTCACGCGTCGGAGGCGTCGCGCTACGATGCTCTTCGCAGCAGAAAAAGCGCTCGTCCTGCATCAGCGCCTCTTCACGCGGAACATGCAGGCCACACGTGGCGCAGCTGACCATTGCCAGACGAGGAACGCCGGAGTCGACGCCGTCCGGGGGTCGCTGCATTTTTTTTTGCAGTAGGCGCCATACCAGATAGACCGCCACCGCGAGCAGCACGAAAAACACGATCCGACTCATCAACTCAGACCCTTTGCAATAACACTTCGAGCACGAAGTGGCTGCCGACGTAAGCCAACATCAACATCACAAATCCGGTAAGGGTCCACCGTAACGCTGTGCGCCCACGCCAGCCAAACGCCATGCGCCCGATCAGCAGCCCAGCGAACACGATCCAGGAGGCGATCGCAAACACCGTCTTGTGATCGAACCGTAGCGGACGGCCAAACAGTTGCTCCGAAAAAAAAATGCCGCTGACCAGCGTCGCCGTCAGCAAAACGAATCCCACCGAGATCAATCGAAACAACACGCCTTCCATCGCCAACAATGGCGGCAGACGATCGATGACAAATGCGAGCCGCCTCGACCCGCCGGCAGCTTCGCCATGCAGCCGGCGTTCCATAGTCGCCATAAGCAGGGCGTGGATCGCCGCGATCGTCAACAAACTGTAGGCGAGAATCGCCAGTAACAGGTGGACTTGAAACAGCGGCGACCCACTCGACTTCCCGACGATCGCGCCCGGAAATAACGTCGGAAGCAGGACCGCTATTGCGGTCAGCGGCAGGACCAACAGAAACATGCCACGCGATGGCGAAAACGCGGTCTCGACGCACACAATCAAAGCAGTGATCCACAGCGTGGCGGACAACGCGTGTGCAAACCCGAACCGCAACTCGCCGCTCTCGAACATGCCGTGCACCAGCAGCGTGCCATGCAAGACGATCGCCAGCGCCAGCACGACCGCATGCCATGCCGGCGCTCGCACGGAGCCGGGCCTCTGGTCGCCCCACTCGCGCCATGCAACCAGCAGGTAAAGCGCGGCGACGGCCACGTACAATGCGAGCCACTCGAGGCGCAACTGCATGAATGTTTATACCATGCAGATATTGAGTTTCTCCTCTGCGCATTAGACCGAAAGTCACTCCTTTTCCGATGCTCGATCAACTCACTACCAAGCTCGCGCGCGTCGTGAAGACGATGCGCGGTCAGGCGCGCCTGACCGAAGAAAACATGCAGGCGATGCTGCGCGAGGTGCGCGTAGCACTGCTCGAAGCCGATGTCGCATTGGCCGTCGTGCGCGACTTCATTGCTCGCATCAAGGACAAAGCGCTCGGCGAGGAGGTCGCTGGCAGCTTGACGCCGGGGCAGGCGCTGGTCGGCGTTGTGCAACGTGAGCTGACCCTGCTGATGGGCGGCGATCTCAACGATAAGCAGCGCCAGCTCGACCTCGCGACGCAACCCCCGGCGGTCATCCTGCTCGCGGGTTTGCAAGGTGCGGGCAAGACCACCACGGCGGGCAAGTTGGCGCGCTGGCTGAAGACGGAGCGCAACAAGAAAGTCCTGACCGTGTCGACCGACGTTTACCGGCCAGCCGCCATCGAACAGTTAAGGACGGTCGCGGAACAAGCCGGCGCTCAGTTCTTTGCCAGCGCCGTCGGTGATCAGCCGATCGACATTGCCGCGCGCGCGATCGATCATGCAAAGCGGCACTACTTCGACGTGCTGATCGTCGACACCGCCGGCCGGCTCGCGATCGACGAAGCGATGATGCAGGAAGTCGCAGCGCTCGAAGCGCGCTTGAATCCGATCGAAACGCTTTTCGTAGTCGATGCGATGCTCGGACAGGATGCGGTGGCAACCGCCAAAGTGTTCGCGGACCGGTTGCCACTGACCGGCATCATCCTGACAAAACTGGACGGTGATTCGCGCGGCGGCGCGGCGCTGTCGGTGCGTCACGTGACCGGCAAGCCGATCAAGTTCGTCGGCATCGGGGAAAAGCTCGATGGGCTCGAGCCTTTTTAGCCGGATCGGATGGCGAGCCGGATCCTCGGCATGGGCGACATCGTCGCACTGGTCGAAGACGTCAAGAAATCGGTCGATCAGGCGAGCGCCCAGAAATTTGCCAAGCGCATGCAGTCGGGCGAACGCTTTGATCTAAATGACTTCAAGGAGCAGATCGCGCAGATGCGAAAGATGGGCGGGCTGTCGGGTCTGATCGACAAGCTGCCTGCTCAGCTGGCAGAGGCGGCCGGTCAGGTGAACGCCAACGACCAGGAGAAACAAATCCGCCGCACCGAAGGAATCATCAGCTCAATGACTGCGGCCGAGCGAGCAAAGCCGGAGCTGATCAAGGCGTCGCGCAAGCGCCGCATCGCCGCCGGTGCCGGTGTCCCGGTGCAGGAGGTCAATCGAATGCTGAAGCAGTTCGAACAGATGCAGACGATGATGAAGCAGATGAAGAAGGGCGGCCTGGCGAAGATGATGAGAGGACTTGGCGCACTAAAAGGCATGCCGGGCTTGCCGCGATAGTCGTCAGCGAGAGGCGGCGGTGTCGCAGCGCGCAAGCGTTGGGCCGAGCGGGCCTGCCTGGGCGTCGGGCACGTCGTGCCCGACGACGTAAGGCGGTGCAGTTGCGCCAGCCGCTGCTGCGAGAGGATTCAGCCGATTCGCGGGTTCGGCGTTGCTAGCTCGCTCGGCTTCGACTCGTAGCTCCAGCGATTTTTCCATGCCGCGAGGATCGAGTCTGGATATGGTGCTCGCCCGCGGCTGCCGTTGTAGCGGCCGAGCGCCATGAACAAGTCTCCGCGTTCGATATCGAGGTAGTGCCGCAAGATCACCGTGCCATATCGCAAGTTGGTGCGCATCGAAAAAAGATGGCGCGATTCACCGTCTCCAATCACGCGCGTCCAAAATGGCATCACCTGCATCAGCCCACGTGCGCCCGCGATCGAGATCGCATATTTGCGAAAGTTGCTTTCGACCTGGATCAGCCCGAGCACCATCTGACGATCGAGTCCGGCGCGCGTCGCTTCATAGTCCAGCGTCTTGAGGAATTCGACGCGCGCTGAATAGTCGCCGACCTTATTACCGAGCCGCTCCGACATCTCGGCCACCCACGCCAGGTAGGCAATGCGCTCTTCTATCCTTTCAAAGCGCCGCGCTGGTGGCTTGGGGTCGGCAATTTGCGCGGCCAGCGCAACGCGCACGGCGTCGGCCATCGGCTCGTACTGTTGTGCACCTGCCCGCGCCGCGGCCGGCATCAGCAGTGGCGTTGCTACGGCGGCGCTTCCCGCGATCAGAAAGCGCCTGCGCGAAACTTCAGTCGTCGGCATCGGGTCGCGCCAGTTGCGCTTGGATGACCGCAACAGCGTCGACTACAGGAATCGCCGTCGTCTGCAGCGAGCGGCGATTGACGTATTCGATATTGCCTTCCTTCAGCCCGCGCTCGCCGATCGTGATCCGGTGTGGAATTCCGATCAGCTCCATTTCCGCAAACATCACGCCGGGCCGTTCGTCGCGATCGTCGAGAAGCGCATCGACGCCCGACGATTGCAGTTGTGCATACAACTGGTCGGCGACCTGCCGCACTTGCTGCGACTTGCCGTAGCCGATGGGAGTGAGAACGACCGTAAATGGCGCGATGGCATCGGGCCACACGATGCCCTTGTCATCGTGATTTTGTTCGATCGCCGCGCCAAGCAGGCGCGTCACGCCGATGCCATAGCTTCCCATCAGCATCGTTTGCGACTTGCCCGCCTCGTCGGTAAAGCGAAGATTCATGCTCTGCGCGTACGGCAATCCTGAAAACACATGCCCGACTTCGATGCCCCGCTGAATCGCGAGAACGCCCTTGCCGTCGGGTGATGGATCGCCGGCCACCACGCTGCGAACATCGGCGACGATCGGTTCAGGGATATCGCGGCCCCAGTTAACACCGGTGTAGTGAAAGTCTTCAGCATTCGCTCCGGTGACGAAATCGCTCATGTTGGCAACGGTTCGATCGGCCACGACCGTCACGGGTTTCAATGTTCCGATCGGACCGAGATAGCCCGGCTTACAGCCGAAGTGTTGCAGGATCTCGGCCTCGGTCGCGAAGCGAAATCCACCCTTTAATCCTGGCACTTTTCCGACCTTGATTTCATTCAGCTCGTGGTCGCCTCGTATCAGAACCAGCCAAATGCCCGCGTACGCCGCTGCGGGATCGTCGACCGCCAGCACGATGGACTTGACCGTGCGCGTCAGCGGCAGACCGAGCAACTCGGCCACGTCTTCGCATTTCTCCTTGCCGGGCGTCGGCGTCTTGTGTAGTGGCGCTGTCGGTGCGGCACGTTGGCTCACGAGTGGCAACGCTTCTGCCATTTCGATGTTGGCGGCGTACTCCGACGTCGGGCAGTACGCGAGCGCGTCTTCGCCGGTGTCGGCGATCACCTGAAACTCGTGACTCGCATTGCCGCCGATGTTGCCGGTGTCGGCCGCCACCGCGCGAAACTTCAACCCCATGCGCGAAAAGATTCGGCCATAAGCGTCGTACATCGCCTGGTAACTCGTGCGTGCACTCGCTTCGTCGCGATCGAACGAATAGGCGTCTTTCATCGTGAACTCGCGCCCACGCATCAGACCGAAACGCGGACGCCGCTCATCGCGGAACTTGGTTTGAATATGATAGAAATTGAGCGGCAGTTGCTTGTAGCTACCGATCAATTCACGCACGACATCGGCGATCACTTCTTCGCTGGTCGGCTGCACGATGAAGTCACGCTCGTGCCTGTCTTTTAGCCGCAGCATTTCCGGACCCATCTTCTGCCATCGGCCTGATTCGATCCATAGCTCGGCGGGTTGCACTATCGGCATCAGCAGCTCAACCGCGCCGGCGCGGTTCATCTCCTCGCGAATGATCGTCTCGATCTTGCGAATCGAACGTAATCCAATCGGCATGTAGGTGTAAATGCCCGCCGCCAGGCGCCGGATCATGCCGGCGCGCAGCATCAACGAATGGCTGATCACCTCGGCATCGGCCGGCGCTTCTTTAAGCGTGGAAACGAAAAACTGGCGCGCGCGCATGGCGTGGCTACGTGGTAAGCGACAACACAATCTATCCCTATAATCGAGCAAATAGTAAAGGTTCAGAGGTTGGCATGCTGGACAAGGACGGGTATCGCCCGAACGTCGGCATCATCCTGCTCAACGGTCGCAACGAGGTCTTCTGGGGTAAGCGCGTCAAACAGCATTCGTGGCAGTTCCCGCAGGGTGGGATCAAGTACGGCGAATCACCCGAGCAAGCAATGTTTCGCGAGCTCGGCGAAGAGATCGGGCTTTGCGGCGATCACGTGAAGCTCGTGGGTCGCACACGCGAGTGGCTCCGCTATGACGTGCCGGATCAGTGGATTCGCCGCGAGCTGCGCGGCAATTATCGCGGTCAGAAGCAGATTTGGTTTCTATTGCGGTTGGTCGCACGCGATTGCGACGTGCGCCTGCGAGCCACCGCGCACCCTGAATTCGATGCGTGGCGCTGGCATGACTACTGGGTTCCGCTGGATGCGGTGATTGAGTTCAAGCGACAGGTCTATCAACAAGCGCTGCTCGAGCTTTCCCGCTTTGTGTTCAAGCCGGTGCGCGGATATACCAAGCCGGCTCGCGTTCGTCCTACGGGTCTCGATTGCCCCCCGGCATCGACCGTCAGCATCTCCGCAGCGGAGCCTCCCAACGACGTAGCCTGATCTGTCGACCAAGGTGCGCTCAAGTGAGCACCAGGTTGTCGCGGTGTATCAGCTCAGGCTCTTCGATAAATCCGAGGATCTTCTCGATCTCCGACGTTGGCTTGCGGGCAATCAAACGGCTTTGCGCGCTGGAGTAATTGGCGAGTCCGCGTGCCACCTCCCGCCCCACGTGATCAACGCAAGCCACCACGTCACCGCGCTGAAATTCGCCATTGACGTTCACTATTCCGATCGGCAGCAGGCTCCTGCCTCCAACCACTAAAGCACGCGCGGCCCCATCATCGATCACCACTTGTCCGCGGCATTGCAGGTGACTCGCAAGCCACTGCTTACGCGCCGTCAGCACGGCCGTCCCAGCCGTCAGTTGCGACCCGATTTCCTCGCCCTCCGCTAGTCGAATCAGAACATCCGGCTCCCGGCTCGCGGCGATGACGGTATGCGCACCGCTGCGGGCAGCACGCTTGGCCGCCAACACTTTGGTCAGCATGCCGCCGCGCGCGGTAGCGCTTCCCGCGCCTCTGGCCATCGCTTCGAGTGCGGGGTCTCCGGCAAAGGCTTGACGGATTATGGTTGCCCGCGCATCGCGCCGCGGATCATCCGAGTAAAGCCCAGCCTGGTCGGTCAAGTAATCAGAGCATCGGCTTCGACGAGGTTGGCAACCAATGCCCCAAGGGTATCGTTGTCGCCGAACTTGATCTCATCGGTGACGACAGTGTCGTTCTCGTTGATTACGGGTACGACTCCGAGTTCGAGCAGCGTGAAAAGCGTTGATCGCGCATTGAGATATCGCGCACGGTCGGCAAGATCGGTATGCGTTAGGAGCACTTGGGCAGTCTGCAAACCGTGTGCGCGAAAGCTCGCTTCATAAGCCTGCGCCAGACCCATCTGGCCAACCGCGGCGGCGGCCTGCAATTCGTGGACTTCGTGCGGCCGGCGCTTCCAACCAAGCCGTTGCATGCCCTCTGCGATCGCTCCACTCGATACCAATAGCACTTCTTTGCTGCTGGCACGCAGCGCCGCGACCTGGCGCGCCCAGCTATCGATAGCAGCGTGATCGAGCCCGCGCTCGGCAGTCACTGAGCTGCTGCCAATCTTGACGACGACTCGGCGCGCAGCAGCGATTACGGACGTCATGCGCCGCCCTGCACGTCTTCGGTGCGCTCACAACCGAAGCGCTTGTCAGCCTCGACTGTTTCCTTCGCATCGGTGCGCTGCGTGACGAGAAATCGCGCCACCGCCGACATCAGCTCCCGGCATCCTTCTCCGCTCACAGCTGATACCGCAAAGACCGGCGCCTTGCTCCGCGACCGGCGGCGGAATTCAGCTAGCAACGCCTCGCGCTCGTCAGCCGGGACTAGATCGATCTTGTTCAACACAAACCAGCGTGGTTTCCGGTAAAGCTTGTCGTCGTACTTGCGCAGCTCGGCCACGATCGCTTTCGCGTCGCGTACCGGATCACCGTCATTGGGCGGCATGCAATCGACCACATGCAATAGCAGAGCGGTTCGGCTCAAGTGCCGCAAAAACTGGTGCCCTAAGCCCGCACCCTCGGCCGCACCCTCGATCAGGCCGGGAATATCGGCGATAACAAAGCTCTGCTCAGGACCGACTCGAACCACCCCGAGATGTGGATGCAACGTGGTAAACGGATAGTCGGCTACTTTCGGACGAGCGTTCGATACCGCGCGAATTAACGTTGTCTTACCAGCGTTTGGCAGCCCCAGCAATCCAACGTCGGCCAGCACGCGCAATTCGAGAGTCAACTTGCGCCGCTGTCCGGGCTCCCCTTTTGTAAATTGCCGCGGGGTGCGATTGATACTCGACTTGAAATGAAGATTTCCAATCCCGCCGCGGCCGCCTTGCGCCAATAGCGAACGCTGGCCATGCGCAATCATGTCGAACAGTTTTTCACCGGTGTCGGCGTCCGTAATCACGGTGCCCACGGGAACGCGCAGGTCGATGTCTTCTCCTCCGGCGCCATAGCAATCGGAGCCGCGGCCGTTTTCCCCCTTTTTGGCTTGGAAACGGCGCGCGTACCGGAAGTCGATGAGCGTATTGATGTTTCGGTCCGCGGCCACCCACACGCTGCCGCCGCGTCCACCGTCACCGCCGTCTGGCCCGCCCTTCGGGATGAACTTTTCACGACGAAACGATGCGCAGCCATCGCCGCCGTCGCCGGCCGCGATGTCGATAGTCGCTTCATCGATAAATTTCACGTTGCGTCCGGTGGTTGGATCCGAAAACAAAAAGGCCCGGCCGCGAGCGGCAGGGCCTTTTCATAAATCGAATCGAAGGCTATGCGGCGACGCGTGCAGGCTGAACTTCCGATTCGACCTTTACAACACGGCGGTTCTGCGCGCCGCGAACATTGAATTGCACGGTGCCATTGATCAGCGAAAACAAAGTATGGTCCCGCCCCATGCCAACGTTTTCGCCGGGATGAAACTGGGTTCCCCGCTGCCGCACAATAATTGCGCCGGCTGTGATTGCTTGGTTACCGTATACCTTGACACCAAGACGCTTGGACTGTGAATCGCGGCCGTTGCGCGACGAGCCGCCCGCCTTTTTATGTGCCATTCGTAACCTCGACTGCTGTCAACCAAATCTGTCGCCGGACCGCGAAGCGCGCCGGCGCCCCTGAACTAATTAATGCTATCGATCCGTAACTCGGTGTAGTTCTGCCGATGCCCGCCGTGCTTCTGAAAATGCTTGCGCCGGCGCATCTTGAAAATCGTTATCTTGTCGTGACGCCCGTGACCGAGCACGGTTGCCATCACGGAAGCACCGGACACAAACGGAGCACCAAAGCGGAGATTGTCACCATCGGCTATCGTCAACACGTCGGTCAGCTTCAATTGCTGGCCGATATCACCGTGCACAGACTCGATTTTGACGGTGTCGCCCGCGGCAACTCGATACTGCTTGCCGCCCGACTTGATGACTGCGTACATCACAACTCCTGACGCGATGACTGCCTAAAAAGGCTGACGATTATCCCCTGTTCGGCAAAACGCGTCAAACCACCAAGAGGCCACTGAGCCCGGCACCTATAATCGGCCAATGACGGACCTGGCGATTCCCGTTTCTTCTGTCGTAACGGCAATGCGACCTGCCGCGACTGACAGAGGACTCCACTTCGCGCTGACCCCCATCATCGCCGACATGCGACTCGTGGATCAAACGATCCGAGCGCGGCTCGAATCGGACGTAGCACTGATCAACACCATCGCCGAGTACATCGTGTCCGCGGGCGGCAAGAGACTGCGTCCCGCTGTGTTGATACTGACCGCGCGGGCCCTGGGATACGGTGGCGAAAGGCACGTCGACTTGGCAACGGTAATCGAGTTCATTCACACGGCCACCCTGTTGCACGACGATGTCGTCGACGAGTCGGATCTGCGCCGCGGTCGATCAACTTCCAATTCGCTGTTCGGCAACGCGGCTAGTGTGTTGGTCGGTGACTTTCTGTACTCGCGGTCTTTCCAGATGATGGTGGAAGCCAGTAGCGCTCGCGTTATGCGCATCATGGCCGATGCGACCAATCGAATTGCCGAGGGCGAAGTGTTGCAGCTGCTGAACATCCATGACCCGTCAGTCAATGAAGGCAGATACTTTGAGGTTGTGAACGCAAGACCGCTACCTTGTTCGAGGCGGGTGCACGCATTGGCGCCGTCGTCGCAGGTGCGGATTCTGGAGTCGAGGAAAATTGCGCACGCTACGGTGCCTCGCTCGGCAAGGCTTTTCAGATCATCGATGATGTGCTCGATTATTCGGGCGACAGCGAGGAAATCGGAAAGAGGCTGGGAGACGATGTGCGCGAAGGCAAGATGACATTGCCGCTGATCCACGCACTGCGCTGCGCCACGCCGATGCAGCGCGACTTTGTCACGACAGCGGTGCGCGACGGCCGTGGCGACTTTACCGCCATCGCGCAAATCGTGACTGAAAACGGTTCGCTCGAGTACTCGCGAGCGCTGGCCGAGCAAGAAGCGAGCGACGCCTGCGCAGCGATTCGCGATCTGCCTCAGACGATTTTCAAGGATTCCTTGCTACACTTAATTGGCTTTGCGATCGATCGCAACCGCTAGTTCTTCTTGGTCCTCGGGGTGTAGCTCAGCCTGGTAGAGTACTGCGTTCGGGACGCAGGAGTCGGAGGTTCAAATCCTCTCACCCCGACCACATTCACCACCGCTCCCTCTTTCTCCGCGGCTCCCAGGAAATCGATTTACTCGCCACATCAGTCGGCGCCAATCGTCTTGCCCAGTTTGCGGTAGTTTAGGTTTACAAATCCCGGGCTTATCAGCGGTATCTTTCGCCTTCTCCAGGGGGGCCGGCCGGCTATAACTTTACGGTTCGAGTTGCGCGAACCTCAAGTCGCTCGACTAGATTCGGGCCCGGTCAGCGTTTAGGGATGCTCAATACCTGATGTCCACCGTAATGCAAGGTTCTGCGGCTGCCGTGGGAGCGCTCACGGGGCTTGCGCGCGCGCTCGTTCAGCAAGGCAAGCTGCGGCCCGATCGCGCAGAGAACTTTGCGCGCAAAGCAACACAAAGCAATACCCAGTTCATCGATGAACTGGTCGGTTCGGCCGATGTGACCGGTCTGACGTCCGCTGCAATCGCCAAGTTCGCAGCGGACACGTTCGGGCATGCTTTACTGGACCTGGCTGCGGTTGACGTCGAGCAACTCCCCAAGGACATCATCGACAAGAAGTTAGTGGGGTCGCTCCGCGTGCTGGCGTTGCGCAAGCGCGGAAATCGTCTCGCGGTCGCCGTTTCTGATCCCACCAACACGCACGCACTCGATCAAATCAAGTTTCAAACGCAGCTCGCGATCGACGTGATCGTCGTAGAGCACGATAAGTTGATGCGCCATGTCGAGGCTCAGGCGCAAAGCGTGTCGCAGGCGCTCGACACGATGAGCGGCGGCACCGAGGATATCGATTTCGGGATGATGGACGAGCCCGGCGAAATTTCCGCGGAGGATGCCGCAGCCTCTGCGGAAGTGGATGACGCGCCGGTCGTACGCTTTCTACAGAAGCTCTTACTCGACGCAATCGGCGAAGGCGCATCCGACTTGCACTTTGAACCCTACGAGAAGTTTTATCGCGTTCGCTTCAGGCTCGATGGGCAGATGCGCGAGGTTGCACAGCCACCATTGGCAATCAAGGAACGGTTGTCGACACGCATCAAGGTCTTGTCTCGCCTCGACATCGCAGAAAAACGCGTCCCTCAAGACGGGCGGATGAAGATTGCGCTATCCGGCACGCGTGCCATCGATTTTCGCGTCAGCACGTTACCGACACTGTTCGGCGAAAAGATCGTGATGCGCATCTTGGACGCATCGCAGGCCAAGCTGGGAGTCGATGCGCTCGGTTACGAACCGGACCAGAAACAGGTTCTGCTTGACTGCGTGCAGCGGCCTTACGGCATGGTCCTGGTCACCGGGCCAACAGGTTCGGGCAAGACCGTATCGCTCTACACGTGCCTGAATATTCTGAACAAGCCCGACATCAATATTTCCACCGCCGAAGACCCTGCCGAGATTCAGCTCGCCGGTATCAACCAGGTCAACTTGAACGAAAAGGCGGGGCTCACGTTCGCCAATGCGTTGCGATCGTTCTTGCGGCAGGATCCGGACGTCATCATGGTGGGTGAGATTCGCGATCTCGAAACCGCGGACATCGCGATCAAGGCGGCGCAAACGGGTCACATGGTGCTATCCACGCTGCATACCAACGACGCGCCTGGCACTCTGGTCCGATTGTTGAACATGGGGGTCGCGCCATTCAACATCGCGTCCAGCATTATCTTGATTACTGCGCAGCGGCTGGCGCGTAAACTTTGCGCTTGCAAGCAGCCGTACGATCTGCCCAGAGACGCATTCATTGGCGCCGGATTCAGTGCTGCCGACATCGACGGTGGCTGGATTCCCTATAAGCCTATCGGCTGCGAGCGTTGCAAGGGCAGCGGCTATAAGGGCCGGCTCGGGATTTATCAGGTCATGCCGATCACCGAGACGATTCAGGACATGATTTTGAAGAGCGCGACCGCGATTGATATAGGCCGCGAGGCGCAGAGAAATGGCGTGCGCGACTTGCGCCAGTCGGGATTGGTCAAGGTTAAGCAGGGAATCACGTCCCTTGAGGAAGTGCTGGGTTGTACTAACGTTTAGCAGTCGAAGCGGAGAAATTGATGGCCACCGGAACACTTGCCAAAGCACGCCCCACGGCTCAGGTACGCGAGTCGATGTTCCACTGGGAAGGGCGTGACAAGAACGGCCGCGTCGTGAAGGGCGACATGCGCGCCGGCGGCGAGTCTGTCGTCGCGGCTTCGCTGCGCCGGCGCGGCATCATGACGACGAAGATCAAGAAGCAAAGCTTTTCGCGTGGCAAAAAGATTACCGAGAAGGACCTTGCTCTGTTTTCACGGCAGTTGTCGACGATGTTGAAGGCAGGCGTGCCGCTGATGCAAGCGTTCGACATCGTCGGGAAGGGGCATTCGAACCCATCGATGGCGCGCCTGATGAACGACATCCGCGCTGACGTGGAAACGGGTACCAGCTTAAACCAGGCGTTCCGCAAGTACCCGCTGTACTTCGATCCGCTGTTCTGCAACCTGGTCGCCGCCGGTGAGCAAGCCGGTATCTTGGAAACGCTGCTCGATCGGCTTGCTACTTACCAGGAAAAAACGATTGCGCTGAAGGGCAAGATCAAAAAGGCGATGTTCTATCCGATTATGATCATTCTGGTCGCCATTCTGGTCACCGCGATCATCATGATCTTCGTGATTCCGTCGTTCAAGAGCGTGTTTACCAGCTTCGGCGCCGACCTTCCCGCACCGACGCTGGTGGTGATCGCGATGTCAGATTTCATGGTCGCATATTGGTACGTCATAACCGGCATTACTTTCGGCGCGTTTTACTTCATATTGCAGGCGTGGCGCCGATCACCCAAGGTGAAGGCTGCGGTCGATCGCGCATTGCTTAAACTTCCGGTGCTCGGTGAGATGCTGCAAAAGGCGTCGATCGCTCGCTGGAGCCGAACCCTGGCCACGACATTCGCTGCCGGTGTACCGTTGGTCGAAGCGCTCGATTCGGTCGGGCCGGCCTCCGGCAACTGGGTCTATAAGGAAGCCACCAAGCAGGTGCAGAACGAGGTCAACATCGGCACGAGCTTGGCGCAGTCCATGCAGAACACCGGCGTATTTCCAAACATGGCGATTCAAATGACTTCGATCGGCGAGGAATCGGGTTCGCTCGATTCGATGCTGTCCAAGGTCGCCGACTATTACGAGCGCGAAGTCGATGAAACCGTCGATGCGCTGGCGAGTTTGCTCGAGCCGATGATCATGGTGATTCTTGGCGTCGTCGTTGGCGGTATCGTGATCGCAATTTATCTGCCGATCTTCAAGCTCGGTCAGGTGGTTTGACGACTCAGGGAGCCGGTGTTATGCGACACCGGCAACTGAAACTTGTTGGAAGGTTCCCTTCTCGTCGCCGTCGTCGCTATTTTTAGCCTAGCGATTGGCTCGTTCCTCAATGTCCTGATTCATCGTCTGCCGAGAATGATGGAGGCGGACTGGCGCACCCAGTGCGCTGAGCTGGCGGGCGGTTCATCGGAACCGGCCGCGCGCTACAACCTGCTGGTGCCGCCGTCGCACTGCCCACAGTGCAAGTCGCCGTTGCGTGCCATCGATAACATCCCCATTGCATCCTGGCTGGCACTGCGTGGCAAGTGTGCGCACTGTGCCACTCGCATCTCGGCGCGCTATCCGATCGTGGAAGCGCTTACCGCCGTGTTATCCGCCGTCGTTGCCTGGAAGTTCGGGTTGACGTGGCAGACGGCACTGGTGCTCGTCTTTACGTGGATGCTGATCGCTTTGACATTCATCGATGCTGACACGACGTTGCTGCCGGATGACCTGACGCTACCTTTACTCTGGCTTGGGTTGCTGGCCAACGTAGTAGGGCTCTTCGTTCCGCTCAAAGAGGCGGTCATGGGTGCCGCTGCAGGCTACCTAGTGCTGTGGTCGATCTACTGGTTGTTCAAGCTAACCACCGGCAAGGAAGGCATGGGCCATGGCGACTTCAAGCTGCTGGCCGCGCTCGGCGCGTGGATGGGCTGGAAGGCGCTGTTGCCTATTGTCTTGCTGTCCTCGCTGGTGGGCGCGGTAGTCGGTATTGCGCTGATCGCTCTCGCGCGGCGTGGCCGTGAAATTCCGATCCCGTTCGGACCGTATCTGGCAGCCGCCGGCATGATCGTGATGCTCACTGGCGACCGATTGACTCGCTGGTTAGTGCCGCTCTGATGCTCTCCGCTTTCAGCGTCGGCCTGACGGGTGGCGTTGGCAGCGGCAAGTCCACGATCGCGACGATGCTCTCGGAGCACGGTGCGGCGATCGTGGACGCCGACACGATCGCTCATCAACTAACGAGTACGGACGGTGCGGCGATTGACGCCTTGCGCAAATCCTTCGGCGCCGAGGCGATTGCCGCCGATGGATCGTTGGACCGCGCCAGCATGCGCGCGCGCGTTTTCTCCGACCCGACCGCCCGCATGCGGCTTGAAGCACTGCTGCATCCGATGATCCGCAACGCAATGCGCGAATGCGCTGCGGAGCTGCTCGAACGCGGTTCGCCGTACGTCGTATTCGTTGTGCCCCTGTTGGTCGAAACCGGAGGCTGGCACGGCAGCGTTGACCGCGTGCTGTTGATCGATTGCAGCGAGGCGACGCAGTTAGCACGCGTGTGCGCCCGCGCCGGTATCGACGAAGCAATGGCGCGCAAAATCGTCGCCACGCAGGCGACGCGCCAGCAGCGGTTAGCCGCGGCCGACGATGTATTGATCACCGAGGCACCGCTCGATCAGGTCGCCGACAGGGCCAAGCGTCTGCATAGCGCGTACCTGCGATCAGCGGCGATGAAGAGATCACGCGAAACCCTGTGATATCTTCGACCATGCTCCCAGGTTCGTTGCGAGATGTCGACCGACGGTAAGGTCTTGTACGAGTACCCCTTCAGCGAGCGCGTCCGGACCTTGCTGCGTCTCGAAGACCTGTTCGACAAGTTGCTGTACTTCTGCGCGCAGGAACACGCCTACTGCCACCACACAGCGCTGTTGACGCTCTTCGAAATACTCGAGGTCACTTCGCGCGCCGATTTGCGATCCGACTTGCTGCAAGAGCTCGAGCGCCACAAGCAGACTCTGCAAGCGTTGCGCAACAATCCACAGGTGTCTGAAAGCGCCTTGTCCGGCGTGCTGTCCGAAATCGAACGGGCACAGCAGGGCCTGAACGCCACCACGGGCAAAGCCGGCCAGCACGTACGGGATAACGAGTGGCTAATGAGCATTCGCAGCCGCGCAATCATTCCAGGCGGGACGTGCGAATTCGACCTTCCGTCGTATCACGCCTGGTTGGCACGCGACGTCGATACGCGAGCGGGTGATTTGCAAAGCTGGGTGGCCCCGATGCTGCAATTTCATGCAGCGCTGGCGATTGTCCTGAAGTTGCTGCGCGAAACCGCTCATCGCAGCAAGCAGGTCGCCGCGCAGGGCGCGTTTCAGCAGATGTTGCAGGGACGGACGTACGCGCTGTTGCAGGTAAGCGTGGATGGCGCTCTGCATGCCATTCCAGAAATCAGCGCCAACAAGTACATGCTGTGGATACGCTTTTCGACGCAGGACCGCGAGCCCAAGCCTCGCTCGATGGACCGTGATGTTCCGTTCGAACTGGCACTCTGCGCGTTTTAGCTTTAAATGGCCAAGGTCCGGTGTCCGACGTGCGGGCGTGACGTGAAATGGGACGCGCAGTCGAAGTTTCGGCCGTTTTGTTCCGAGCGATGCAAAGTCATCGACCTCGGCGCGTGGGCATCCGACGGCTACTCAATCGCCGGCCCGGACTCGACGGACGCCGATAACAAGTCCGATGCATCGAGCTCTTCGCACTGATCGTCTTTCCACATTGCAGACAGCGATGCAATGCCATGCGCGCCATGACGCATTGCGGTCGTCAGATCGCTAGCGCGCATTCCTCCCAATGCGAACACGGGCAGGCTAGCGTCCGCGATCAGGGCTGCGAAAGCACTCCATCCGAGTGGCAGCCGATGTGGATGAGTACCTGTCCGACGCACTGCCCCCGCTGCCACGAAGTCCAACTGCAGCGCAGCGGCACGTTCGATCTCCGCGGTCGAATGTACCGACGCTCCGACCCACTCGAACTCTGGCCGCTTTTCTGCCACCGCAAGATCGGCTGCGGTTAAATGCACACCATCGGCTTTGTCCCAGAGTGCAGGGTGATGCCGGCTGTTGACCAGCAGCGTCGCCCCGGCAGTCCGCATCCGAGCACGGACAGCATCGAAGATTGCCGCTGCTGCATGACTATCGAGTTCGGGTTCCCGGAATTGAAGCAGCTTCAACCCGCGTGCGAGCGCCGACTCTAGGCGCCGCAAGAACGTGTCGCGGCCGAGCAGGGCAACGGCGCTGATTGCATAGTACGGTGGGAGAGCAAGCCAGCGTAGAAGCGGAATAGTGGCAGGCAACAGCGGACCGTCGGGTAGATCGACGGTCGAGAAGAAGCCGAAGCTCTGATGCTCGCGCGAATGAATCTCGCCGCTCCACTCGAATACCCGAAAAAAATGCAGCCGTACCAGCGCGTGCGGATAATCGAATACGCGTACGACCCACGGATACGCGCTGCCGATGTCGATGCCAAGCTCTTCAAGCAGCTCGCGCGCAAGCGTTCTGGCGACCGGCTCGCCGGCTTCCACTTTTCCGCCTGGAAACTCCCAATACGACGCGTACGGTTTTCCGGCTGGCCGGCTGGCCAACAGAAAACGTCCGTCGCGCCGAATCAACACGCCGGCCGCGACTTCGACCGGAGTGCGGCCATCGATCATCGTGACGCGGTGTCGTCGGCCGGGCGCCTGCCGCCGGCCCAATGACGAGCAAACTGCAGCGCCACGCGGCCCGACCGCGAGCCGCGCTGCAAGGCGAACTGAAGCGCCTCGGCGCGCGCCTCAGCAACCTCGTGTTCCTGCAAGCCGAAGCGTTGTAGCCAATGCGCCACGATATCCAGGTAATCGTCCTGGCGAAACGGATAGAACGAAAGCCAGAGTCCGAAGCGCTCGGAAAGGGATATCTGCTCTTCTACCGCCTCAGCGGGATGAATCTCGCCATCGCCGTCATAACGCGTATTCAGGTTGTCGCGCATCAGCTCAGGCATCAAGTGGCGCCGATTCGACGACGCATAAATCAGGACATTCTTCGCGGTGCCGGCGATCGAACCGTCGAGCGCCGCCTTCAGCTCCTTGTAGCCGGCTTCGTTGGTGTCGAACGACAGATCGTCGCAATAAATAATGAAGTGCTCGGCTCGCTCGGCCACGAGGTCGACGATGTCAGCGACATCGATCAGGTCGCGTTTATCGACTTCGATCAGACGCAGGCCTTGCGCGGAAAATTCGTGCAGACACGCTCGGATCAGCGAAGACTTTCCGGTACCGCGCGCGCCGGTCAGCAACGCGTTATTGGCCGGTCGCCCGCGTACGAAGCGCTCGGTATTTTGTCGAATGGCAGCTTTCTGATCATCGACATGCTTTAGATCGTCGAATGGAATGAGCGCAGGCCGTAGCACCGTCTGCAATTCTCCCCGTTCGAGCCCGAGATACCGTCGCTTGCGCCAGCGAAAAGCCGGTGACGAAGCAAAATCAGTCTGCGCAGGCGCCGGCAACAGACACTCCAGGCGCTCGAGCGCGGCGGCCAGCCGTTGCAGAGTGGAGTCGGTGTCAGCGTTCGAAACGGCGCGGGTCACGATCGATAGTCGGCGTTAATGGACACGTAGTCGTGCGACAGATCGGTAGTCCACACCGATGCACTTGCAGGCCCGCGGCCCAACTGCAAACGGACGACGATTTCCGGATTCTTCATCACTCGTTGCCCGTCCTCCTCGCGATATTCGGGGTGGCGGCCGCCGTCGAGCACTACGTGCACATCGTCCAGATGCATTTGAACACGCTCAGGTTGCAGACCCCCGATGCCAGCGTAGCCGACCGCAGCAAGGATGCGTCCAAGATTCGGATCGGAAGCGAAAAATGCGGTCTTGACCAGCGGTGAATGCGCTACCGCATAAGCCACCTGCCGGGCCTCGGCTTCGGTCGCCGCCTGCTCAATCCGTACCTCAATGAACTTGGTTGCGCCTTCACCATCACGCACGATAGCGTGTGCAAGTTCGCGCGCAAGTTCGTTCAATGCACCGGAGAACGCGGAGTACGAAGGAGCATCCTCCGAGTCGATCTGCACCGTGCCGCGACCCGTCCCGATCACCACAAACGAATCGTTGGTCGATGTGTCGCCGTCGATCGTGATGCAGTTGAACGATCGATCGGCAGCGCGCTGCGTCAGCTGCTGCAGCAACGCGGGCGCAATCGCGGCGTCAGTTGCGACAAAGCCGAGCATCGTTGCCATGTTGGGCCGGATCATCCCGGCGCCTTTCGCTATTCCCGTCAGCGTGAGTGTGGTTCCGGCGATATCGAGTCGGCGCGACACAGCCTTCGGCACGGTATCGGTGGTCATGATTGCTTGCGCCGCCTGCAGCCAGTGATCGTTCCCAAGCCGCCCGAGCGCCTGTGGCAGCCCCGCGATCAACCGCTCGACAGGTAGCGGCTCCATGATCACGCCGGTAGAAAACGGCAGTACTTGCGTGGCATTGCAGCCGATCAATCTGGCCAATGCCGCGCAGCTCGCTCGCGCGGCTTCGAGTCCTACATTGCCTGTGCCTGCATTCGCGTTGCCGGTGTTGACGACCAGCGCTCGCACACCGCCGCTGCCTGTCAAGTGTTCGCGGCAAACGAGTACCGGCGCGGCAGCGAAAGAATTCTGAGTAAACACTCCGCCAACGCTCGCACCGTCGGCAACGCGCACGACCAATAGATCCTTGCGGTCGGGCTTGCGTATTCCCGCTTCCGCCCAGCCGAGTTCGATCCCCGCCACGGGAAAAAGCGACTTCGCATCCGGCGCGCGAAGGTTAACGGCCATGTTCCGGAAGGGTGATAGGTGATCGATGAACAGTGATCGGTGAAGGTCGTGACATGCGGAGCGGCTCGTCCCTTGCTTTCGTCCTGCGCGCGTACGCGCGGCCGCTCCGAAGGGAGCGCGCCTAACTAATCGCGACGAGTGCACGTGCGGCGGCAAAGCCGTCGCGTACACGAGGAGCGCTAGAGTTTTCCATGACACTGCTTGTACTTTTTGCCCGATCCACAGGGGCACGGATCATTGCGGCCGATTTTCTCCCCTACACGCCTGACTTGCTGCACGGTAGGCCTCGCTATGCCCTCTTCGGAATCCGGCAACGTCATTGCCTCTACCGCAACGGGCTCCTCCGACACACCCAGTCCGAATTCCGAGTGCTGCGCTCGAGCCTGCTCGACCCGCCGCTCGCTTTCTTCTTCGATCTGTTGCTCTGCCTGCTGGATTTCTTCCTGCGTTTGAATCCGCACATTCATCAGCACGCGTACTACGTCCGCACGCACGCGGTCCAGCAATGAGCCGAATAGCTCGAACGCTTCGCGCTTGTATTCCTGCTTCGGCTGCTTCTGTGCATAGCCGCGCAGATGGATACCCTGGCGCAGTGCATCGAGCGCGGTCAAATGCTCGCGCCACGCCTGGTCAAGCGACTGCAGCATGATCGACCGTTCGAATCCCGAAAATGAATCGCGACCGACAATCGCCACCTTGGCCTCGTACGATTCGTCCGCAGCCTTGAGCACTCTCGACAGCAGATCCTCATCGGTCAGCGAATCGTTCGACTCCAGCGCCCCTTTGAGCGGCACATGCAGCTGCCAGTCGTTGGCCAGCGCCGCTTCGAGTCCGGCGATGTCCCATTGCTCTTCGACCGACTCGCTGGGAACGTGCGCGCGGAACATGTCGGTGAAGTAGCCGGTGCGCAGGTTCGTAATCATCTCGCCGGTGTTATCGGTTTCCAGAATGTCGTTGCGCAGCCGATAGATCTCCCGCCGCTGATCGTTGGCGACATCGTCGTATTCGAGCAGCTGCTTGCGAATGTCGAAGTTGCGCGCTTCGACCTTGCGCTGTGCACTTTCGATCGACCTCGTCACCATGCCGGCTTCGATCGCTTCGCCCTCGGGCAACTTAAGGCGATCCATGATCGCTTTCATCTTGTCTCCGGCAAAAATGCGCAGCAGCGAGTCCTCCATCGAAAGATAGAAGCGCGACGCACCGGGATCGCCCTGCCGGCCCGACCGGCCTCGCAGCTGATTGTCGATACGGCGCGATTCGTGCCGCTCGGAACCGATGATCTTCAAGCCCCCGGCGCCGACTACTTGATCGTGCAGTGACTGCCACTCATTGCGCAGCTTGTCGATGCGCGGCGCCTTGGCCGCGTCGTCGATATCGGCCTCTGCCTCGACGAACTGCACTTGTTTTTCGACGTTACCGCCGAGCACGATGTCCGTGCCGCGGCCCGCCATGTTGGTCGCGATTGTGATCACTGCCGGGCTTCCCGCCTGCGCAACGATCTCCGCCTCCTTCGCATGCTGCTTGGCGTTCAGGACCTGGTGCGGCAGGCCTTCCTTTTTCAGCAGACCCGCCAGCAGCTCGGAATTTTCGATCGAAGTCGTGCCGACCAAGACCGGCTGCCCGCGCTCCACGCAGTCCTTAATGTCGTCGATGATCGCGGTGTATTTCTCTTTGAGTGTCCGATACACCTTGTCCTGCGAGTCAATGCGAATCATCGGCCGGTGCGTCGGAATTACGACCGTTTCAAGCCGGTAGATTTCCTGGAACTCGTACGCCTCGGTATCGGCGGTGCCGGTCATGCCCGCGAGCTTGCCGTACATGCGAAAGTAATTCTGAAACGTGATCGACGCATAAGTCTGGTTCTCAGCCTGAATCTGTACCCCTTCCTTGGCCTCGACCGCCTGGTGCAAGCCCTCTGACCAGCGTCGGCCTACCATCATGCGACCGGTGAACTCGTCGACGATGACGATCTCACCGTTTTGCACCACGTATTGCTGATCGCGATGGAACAATGAGTGCGCTCGCAACGCTGCATTCAGGTGGTGCATCAGGATGATGTTGGCAGGCGAATACAGGCTCTCGCCTTCTGCGAGCATTCCCATGCGCGTCAGTATCTCCTCGAGCTTTTCGTGACCGCTCTCGGAGATGTGCACCTGATGGGCTTTCTCGTCGACCCAGTAGTCACCTTCGCCTTTCTCATCAGCCTGGCGGGTCAACAACTTCGGAATCTCATTCACGCGCACGTAGGTTTCGGTGTGATCCTCGGCCGGACCCGAGATGATCAGCGGCGTGCGCGCTTCATCGATCAGGATCGAATCGACTTCGTCGACGATCGCGTATGAAAGTCCGCGCTGCCGGCGATCAGCCGCGGCGTATTCCATGTTGTCGCGCAGATAGTCGAACCCAAATTCATTGTTCGTGCCATACGTAATGTCAGCCGCGTACGCCACACGTTTTTCTTCGGTCGCCTGCTGCGACAGGATGACGCCGACCGTCAGCCCGAGGAACCGGTACACCTTGCCCATCCAGTCGGCATCGCGGGCCGCCAGATAGTCGTTGACGGTAACGATGTGCACACCCTTGCCCGCGAGTGCATTCAAGTACGCCGGCAACGTCGCGGCGAGCGTCTTGCCCTCTCCGGTGCGCATCTCGGCGATCTTCCCCGCATGCAGCACCATGCCACCCACCAGCTGAACGTCAAAGTGCCTCATCGCGAGGGTGCGTTTGGCGGCCTCCCGCACGACCGCAAAAGCTTCGGGTAGCAGATCGTCGAGCGTTTCGCCGTTCGCCACGCGTTGGCGAAACTCGCTTGTCTTCGCCTTTATCTCTTCATCGGACAGCGGCGACAGTTTGGCTTCCAGCGCATTGATGCGCTCGACATTGCGGTCATACGTTTTCAGCAGGCGCTCGTTGCGGCTGCCAAAAACCTTGGTCAGGATTCCCGACATCATGGAGGTGATCTGGGGCTGGCGATCGCAGAAGCAAGCGTCGCCGCGAGTAGCAAAGAACGAAAATTATGTCATAGGGGTTGGGTGCCGCGGCGTGGGGCGTGGGGCGTGGCTGCTTACATCAAAGGCGCGGCGAGGTACCGGCAGCAGCAGCGGCTGGCGCCGCTGCCCCGCCTACGTCGTCGGGCACTTCGCGCCAACCACTGCGGTACTGACAACGCCCAAGCAGGCCAGCTCCACCCAACGCTTGCGCACCGCGACACTAGTCGCGCGCTGCAAGCGCCTTCATGTCAACGCGCGCCGATCCGGCGGCGTGTTGTTGCAATGGACTGCCCTTCGCGTACAAGAACTTCGCCGGGTTTTGCGCGACGCCCTGATGGTGCACTTCAAAGTGAAGATGCGAGCCCGTGGATCGGCCGGTTGAGCCGACCTCGGCGAGTTTCTGTCCCCGCTTGACGATGTCGCCGGGCGCGACGATCAGCCGGCTTGCATGTGCATAACGGGTCAGCAGCGCATTGCCATGATCGACTTCGACGAAGTTTCCCCATACCGGGTGATACGCGGCCACGACGACGACTCCGCCGGCGGCCGCATGGATCGGTGTGCCGCTCGGTGCAGCGAAGTCGATACCCGAGTGATGGGACATATCGCCGGAAAAGGGATCCGATCGCCACCCGAAGCCCGACCCGATAAACCCGTCGGACACCGGTTTGCTATGCGGTAGCAACGCCTGCCTTACCTGCTGCGCCCGCAACTCTGCCTCTATCACACTCATGTAGTCCGCGCGCTGTTCAACGCTGACCGAGAGTTGCTTCAGTGCGATATCCAATTCGCCCAAGGTCATCGGATTGTCGCTTTGCAGCGCACCTCCGCGGCCCGGCAATTGAGAGAACCGGAATTCCTCGGGTCGAATGCCGGCAGCCTTGCCTACGCGCTCGCCCACCGCATCCAGCCGAAGTAACTGCGCCTGCACCTCGCCGAGTTTGCGCGCCAGCGCGACTACGTTGTCGCGGACGAACTGGTCTTTGCGCTCCATCTCGTCGCGCGTTACGAACGAAACCAAATCGGAGAGGATCGGAATACGAAACACCAAGGCAGCGCGCACGGTCAGGAACGAGAATGCGCCCGATAACAGCAGAACTCCCAGTCCAAGAGCAATCGACGCGGCAAGTGCGTGGCGCCGGGTAACACTGAGCGCCAGGGCGCGCGCCAATCGCTTGTCGACCACTATGATCTGCATCCGCGCCCTCCTGCGCTCACCCTTTACTGCTCACTAGCCGCCTGCCAGCTACATGTCGAGCTCAGCTCGCCTGATCGCCACCGCCCTGCGCGATTCGCCGGAGGCGGCGTCTCTGATCGCGCGCTGGGAAGCGACTCAACGAGCTGCTCTCGCTATCGCCCCCGCATGCCGCCTGGTGGCCGGCTTCGATCCTCTGGAGCCCGGCGTTTGCGAACTGCGCGGCGAAACTCTTTGGCTTAGCCTTCCCTCACCGTCTCACTCGGCCAAATTGCGCCAAGCAACGCCGCGTCTTCTATCAACTTTGGCGGCCGATGGGTTAAGAGTCTACGAGATCAAAACGCGAGTACAACCCGCCGTCACGTCTTACCCTGGAGACGGGAGCCCTGCACCCTCAAGCTCCTTAAGTGGCTCGAGTCGAGAGGTGCCCTGGCCGCGGAGCGGCGAGCGCGCGACGGCCGCCGTCGCGGCGCTCGTGGAGTCGGTCAGGGAATCGCCGCTGAAAGAGGCGGCACGGAAGCTTGCAGGGACGCTGCGCAAGCGCGCAACCCGTCCTTAAACTGCCTCGGCCTGGAAGCGGAACCCCGCTGGGGCGTTCTCTTCGTCGTCGAAGGTGACCAGTTCGAAAGCCGCGTTATCGGCGGTCAGCGCCCGCAACAACTTGTTGTTGATCGCGTGACCCGACTTGTGCGCGACATACGACCCGATCAGCGGATAGCCGAGCACTGCGAGATCGCCGATCGCGTCCAGCATTTTGTGCTTGGCGATTTCATCGCCGGCACGCAGCCCGTCGGCATTCAGCACGCGATACTCATCCATCACGATCGCGTTTTCAAAGCTGCCGCCGATCGCCAGGCCCGCCTTGCGCAACGCTTCGACGTCGTTGACGAAGCCGAACGTGCGCGCACGCGACACCTGCTTGATGTATGAGTCGCGGGCGAAGTCGACCTCGACCATCTGCTCGGTAGCGTCGATCGCCGGATGATTAAAGGCGATCGAAAATTTCAGCTTGAATCCGAAGTACGGCTCGAGCCGCGCCCACGCGTCGCCGTCGCGAAACTCGACCGGTTTGACCACCCGCGCAAACTTTTTTGGCGCATTCAGCTCGCTGATGCCTGCGGCCTGAATCAGGAACACGAAGCTCGCGGCGCTGCCATCCATAATTGGGATTTCAGGCGCATCGACATCCACATAGCAGTTGTCAATGCCGAGTCCCGCCAGCGCGCTCATCAAGTGCTCGATCGTTGCTACTCTGACGTCGCCTAGTCCGATCGTCGTTGCCATCCGCGTATCAACGACGTTGTGGGGCCTTAACGGAATATCGACCGGCGGATCGACGTCGATCCGCCGGAACACCACACCGGAATCGGCCGCCGCCGGACGCAGCGCCAATCTAACCTTGGTGCCGCTGTGCAAGCCGATGCCGACCGCGCGAGCGATCTGCTTCAAAGTGCGCTGTTTCACCATGGCGTGAGTTTACTGGCGCTTAGTGGGCCTCAATCGGCCTGCTTCCGCAGGAACGCGGGGATGTCGTACCGCTCAGCGCCTGTGTCTTCCATCGCGGCAACTCTCGCCTGCGCGGACTCCCGCGTGCGCCAGATCGCGGGTTTCTCAAAATCGCTGTAATCCGAGCCCGAGCCATTCGACCCGACAGTGGGCACGCTGAGAGCCGCGTTATCGGTGCCGGTGCGCACGACCGTAAACGGCGTCGATTGCTTCTTCGACGCCGAGCGGCCGAGGCCGGTGGCTACGACGGTGACGCGCAATCCGTCGCCGATCGATTCGTCGCACACCGTCCCGAAGATCACGGTGGCGTCTTCCGCGGCAAATGCTCGAATCGTGTTCATCACTTCACGCGTCTCCTTCATCTTCAACGAAGAAGACGCCGTGATGTTGACCAGCACGCCACGCGCACCCGACAAATCGACGCCCTCGAGCAATGGACTGGCTACCGCTTGTTCCGCAGCGATCCGTGCCCGGTCGAGACCCGACGCGAGCGCGGTACCCATCATCGCCTTGCCCTGCTCGCTCATCACCGTTTTCACGTCTTCGAAATCGACGTTGACCAGGCCGGGGACGTTGATGATTTCTGCGATCCCCGCGCACGCGTTATGCAGCACGTCATCGGCCGCCCTGAAGCATTCGGCCATCTCGGCGTCTTCACCCATCACTTCTTCGAGCTTGTTGTTCAGGATGACGATCAGCGAATGCACCGTGTCTTCGAGCTGGTTAACGCCGGCTTCGGCAAGCTTTAGACGCTTTGGGCCTTCGAACTCGAACGGCTTCGATACAACCGCTACTGTCAGGATCCCAAGATCCTTCGCAATTTCGGCAAACACCGGCGCCGCGCCGGTGCCCGTCCCACCACCCATGCCGGCGGTGATGAACACCATGTGCGCACCACGCAGCGCATCGGCGATCCGATCACGCGCCTCTTCTGCAGCGGCGCGCCCAGCCTCGGGCCGGCTCCCGGCGCCAAGGCCGGTCTTGCCGAGCTGCAGAATATTTTTAGACGACGATCGTGCGAGCGCCTGATGATCGGTGTTGGCGCAGATGAACTCGACACCCTGCACTCCGCGCGCAATCATGTGCTGAACCGCGTTGCCGCCGGCACCGCCGACCCCCACTACCTTGATGATCGTGCCCCGCGTTTCCGTCTCAAGAATTTCGAAACTCATGTTGCCTCCTGCTTAGCTAAGTTAACTACATCAAGTACCTCAATTCGAAACGCGCAAAGCCAAAGGCACACCAGCGCTTGGCATTGGACGCTCCACCCTTCAAACATTGGCTTCGCCAATCAAAAATTCCCCACCACCCATTCCTTCATCCGCTTGACCGTTTGCTTGAACGATCCCGTTTGCTGCGCGAGCTTGCGACCCCGCAGACGTTGCGAGTGCGCTTCGACGAGCAGCCCCATCGCGGTCGCAAAGCGCGGATTGCGCACCACGTCAGACAGCGAGCCGGTGTAATTCGGCCAGCCGATGCGCGCCGGCTTCAGGAACACGTCTTCTGCCAGTTCGGTCATGCCGGGCAGCAAGCTGGTGCCGCCGGTCAGCACGATGCCGGACGACAGCAGCTCTTCGTATCCGGATTCGCGTAGGACTTGCTGTGTCAGCGTGAATAACTCTTCGACTCGCGGCTCGATCACTGCCGCCAACGACTGGCGCGACAGCAGCCGTGGACCGCGGTCGCCAAGTCCGGGAATTTCGATTTTCTCGTTCGGATCCGCCAGCACTTCCTTTGCCACACCCCAGCGCAGCTTGATGTCTTCGGCGTCGGAAACCGGCGTACGCAGCGCCATCGCGATGTCGTTGGTGATCTGATCGCCGGCAATCGGGATGATCGCGGTATGACGGATCGCACCGCCGGTGAAAATGGCGATATCGGTGGTCCCGCCGCCGATATCGACCAGCGCGACGCCAAGCTCCTTTTCATCCGCTGTCAGAGCCGACAGCGACGACGCGAGCGGCTGCAAGATGAGGTCCTGCACTTCGAGCCCGCAGCGGCGGACGCACTTAATGATGTTCTGCGCGGCGCTGACGGCACCGGTGACGATATGCACGCGCACTTCGAGCCGTACTCCGCTCATGCCGATCGGCTCGCGGATATCTTCCTGGCCGTCGACGATGAATTCCTGCGTCAGCACGTGCAGCACCTGCTGATCGGTTGGGATGTTGACTGCCTTGGCAGTCTCGATCACTCTTGAAACGTCGGCTGCAGCGACTTCGCGGTCCTTGATTGCGACCATCCCGCTCGAGTTGAAGCTCTTGATGTGGCTGCCGGCGATGCCGGTGAACACATCGCCGATCTGACACGCGGCCATCAACTCGGCTTCCTCAAGCGCGCGGCGTATCGATTGCACGGTCGCTTCGATGTTGACCACCACGCCCTTGCGCAGACCTTGCGACTCGGCTTGACCGAGGCCGATCACCTGGAAGCGCCCGTCGGCCAGCACTTCGGCCACCGCGACGACGACCTTCGACGTGCCTATGTCGAGCCCGACGATCAGGTCTTTGCTTTCGTTTCTCATGACTCACTGCTCATTGCCGCCTGCGATCCGGTTTCGTTATCGCGTTGGCTGAAGTCGAAACTGCGAGGCCCCTGGCGTAGCGCGCATCGATACGCGACGGCGGACTGCCGAGTTGCGCAACGACGAGCGGATACGCGGCGATGACTTGCGCCACGCGCTCGCCGAGCGGCATCACCGCCCCATCGCGCCCAAGCTCGACGCGGATTTCGCCGGCATGCCTTGTTTCTTCACCAAGATCAGGGGCAAGCCGCAGAGACCAGGCCTTGCGATCGGAGATGTCGATCGCACCAATGTGGAGCGACAACGCCGCGAATTGTGCCGACAGCGCGTAGTACTGCCGAGCCGCGTCCTTCGCCGCGCTAAATGGCCCACTGAACTCCGGCAGTTGGCCGTAGATTTCTGCCTCGTCGGGATTGGCAACGAATAGCTCGCCGCGATCGGACAGCAGCCGCCCGTCTTCCCACACGCCAAGCGCCCGATGCTCGGTCACCGTAACGACGAGCCGGTCCGGCCACACGCGCCGTACCGAAGCCTGAGCGACCCACGGCACCGTTTCGAACAGCCGGCGCGCGTCTTCGAGCCGTATCGTGAAGTAATTCCCGCGCAGCCGCCCGGCGAGCGCGGCACGCACCGACGCAGCGGTCACGTAACGAAGATCGCCCCGCACGTCGACGCGTTTTAACTGAAACTTGGGCTGTTGCGCCAGCCGCGGCAGTGCGACCCATCCTATTGCCAGCAGCGCGAGCGCAATGCCTAGTGCGGCCAGTAGATTCATGGTGCGTGCGCTCATTGAGCCGACCCTCGCCCTTCGAGCGTGGCGAGCCCGAGAATTCGCAGTACGAGGTCTTCGTAGCCGATTCCCAGCGCGCGCGCGGCGATTGGCACCAGCGAATGACCGGTCATGCCAGGCGAGGTGTTCAGCTCCAGCAAAAATGGCTCGCCGCGCTTGCTCAGCATGATGTCGACTCGCCCCCAGCCGCGCGCACCGAGCGCGTTGTAGGCACGAACCGAAAGCTGTTGAATCGCTTCGCTCAGCGCCGCATCGATCGGCGCCGGACACAGATACTTTGTTTCCTCGCCGAAGTATTTGTTGTGATAGTCGTAGTTCGCATCGGGCGCGCGAATTTCGACCAGCGGCAGCGCCTCGGCCCCGCCACCCTGGCCCAGAATTGCGCACGTCAGCTCCTGACCTTCGATGAACTCCTCAGCTAGCACGACGTCGTCATACCTGCGCGCCACCGCGAAAGCCTCAGCCATGCCGGAATAGCCAAGGACACGCGAGATTCCGATGGTCGATCCTTCATTGGGCGGCTTGACGATCAATGGCAGGCGCAGCTCGTCGGCCACTTCATTCAAGTGCGCGCGCGCGTCGGATTCGACCACTCGATACCTCGGCGTCGGCCGCTTGTGCGTCTCCCAGATGCGCTTGGTAAACACCTTGTCGATTGCGATCGCCGATGCCTGGACGCCGCTGCCGGTATAGGGAATGCGCAGCGTCTCCAGCACGCCCTGGATCGCACCATCCTCGCCACCGCGTCCGTGCAACGCGATGAACACGCGGTCGAACTTCGCTGTCTCAAGTTCACCCAAGGACTGCACAGCCGGATCGAACGCGTGCACGTCAACACCGCGCACGTGCAGTGCATTCAATACCCCGGTGCCCGACATGATCGACACTTCGCGCTCGGACGATCGCCCGCCGAACAGCACACCGACCTTGCCGAAATCGGAGGCCTTCATTCCCCGCCTCCACCGGTCAACTTCGAGGCTAGCTGGCCGATAGAGCCCGCACCCATTGCAATCACGACGTCGCCGTCGCGCACGACATCGAGCAACGCCGCCGGCAACTCGTCGATTGATTCGACGAAGATCGGCTCCACCTTTCCAGCCACGCGGATTGCACGTGCAAGAGAGCGCCCGTCGGCTAGAACGATCGGCGCTTCCCCCGCCGCGTACACCTCGGTAAGCAACACAACATCCGCGGCCGACAACACGCGCACGAAATCCTCAAAGCTGTCCGAGTGCGCGTATAGCGGTGCGGCTGGAATGCGAGCACGACGCGGCGACCCGGAAATGCCGCCGCGCGCAGCCTGCAACGTGGCCGCCGCTTCTGCGGGATGGTGTCCGTAGTCGTCGATCAACGTGAACAGTCCGCCTGCCGGCGCCGCAAGATTTTCGTTGCGCAGCAAAGCGGCGGCCAACACCGGTGAACTCCGCGAGTGCAGCGACGATCCTCGTATCAGGAACACCAAGCTGGGTTCCGACGGCGATCGCGGCCAGCGCGTTCGCTACGTTGTGCACGCCCGGCAGGTTCAGCGTGACGTCGAGCTCGGCGGCGCCTTCGCGCGCGACGCGAAACTTCATGCGCATTCCGTCAGCCCGTGCATCGAAGGCGCGAATCTGGGCGTCCTCGGCAAATCCGTACGTCAGCAGCGGTTTGCGAATCAGCGGCAGGATCTCGCACACGTTCGCATCGTCGCTGCACACGATGGCCCGACCGTAAAACGGGAGACGCGACAGGAAATCGATGAACGCCTGTTTCAGGCGCGCGAAGTCATGCCCGTAGGTTTCCATGTGGTCGTTGTCGATGTTGGTGACGACAGCGATCACCGGATGCAAATTCAGGAACGAGGCATCAGACTCGTCGGCCTCGACCACGATGTAATCGCCACTACCCAGCCGCGCACTGGAACCGGCGGAATTCAGGCGTCCGCCGATCACGAAGGTCGGGTCGAAGCCGCCAGCGGCGAGCACGCTGGCCACCAGGCTCGTCGTCGTCGTCTTGCCGTGTGTGCCCGCAATCGCAATCCCCTGCTTCAGGCGCATCAGCTCGGCCAGCATTACCGCACGCGGCACGATCGGAATGCGTTTCGCCCGCGCCTCCAGAACCTCAGGGTTGTCGCTCGCGACAGCCGCCGAAACAACAACTGCGTCGGCACCGTTGATGTGTTCAGCGCGATGGCCATGGCTGATCGTCGCGTTTAATTGAGCCAGCCGCAGCGTCGTCGCCGTTGCCGCCGTATCCGATCCACTGACTCGATACCCGAGCGTGAGCAGCACCTCGGCAATACCGGACATGCCGCTGCCGCCGATGCCAACGAAGTGAATGTGTTTGACGGCGTGCTTCAAGGTTGAGCGCTCCTCGTAGTCGCCCTTTGCGCCGCAAGTCGACCCAGCCGCGACAGCCGCGGCTGGCGCAGATGCGCCGCCTTTGAGTCGTCGCCCGAGGAGCGGAGCAACGCCGGGGCTGTTGAGCAAAAAAGCGCTTCAGCCCTTTTTTGCACCGGCGTTGTCAGCACCGCAGTGGTCGGCACTTTCAGTGCCCGACGACGTAGGCGGCGCAGCTGCGCCAGCCGCGGCTGCACGAGACCGCGACGTTGCACAACTCATGCCGCAACCTTCTCGATAACCGCGGCCACCGTCTGCGTAGCCTCGGGCTTTCCAATCGAACGTGCCGCAACAGCCATTGCCAACAGTCGGTCGCGGGTAAGCGAACGCAACAGATCGGCAAGCCTCGACGCGCTGAGCTCGGATTGCGGCAAGTGAATCGCCGCATCATTCGCCGCCATGAATTGCGCGTTGGCTCGCTGATGTGAAGTGGTCGAAACGACGAGCGGCACTAGCACGCTTGCCACTCCGGCGGCAGCCAGTTCCGACACCGTGATCGCTCCTGCGCGACAGACGACGACGTCTGCCTTCGCGTAACGATCCGGCATGTTGTCGATGAACGCGACGACTTCGGCGTCGACACTCACGTCTCGATACAACGCCCGCACCGAGTCGACGTGTTTAGCGCCGCATTGATGAACTACTTTCGCACGCAAATCGGATGACGCCAGCGCCAGCGCGCGCGGTACGTTCTCGTTAAGCACGTGCGCGCCCAGGCTGCCGCCGATCACAAGCAGTTGCAATGGGCCGGCGCGACCCGCGTAGCGCTGTTCGGGGGAGGCGATCTGCGCTATTTCGGCGCGCACAGGGTTGCCCGTCACCAAGCCCTTGCCGCCCGCGGTTCTCGCAGCTGCTCCATCGAAGCCGCACAACACCGCCGCCGCCAGCGACTTCAACATCTTGGTCGACATCAATGGCGCCGCATCCGAGTTCAGCAGAACCAACGGCACTCCGAGCGTGCTCGCGGCCATTCCCGCCGGCACCCCGACGTATCCGCCGGTGGAAAACATCACGCGCGGCTTGCGGGTGCGAATCAGGGCGCGGCTTTGCCAAAGCGCTCGCAGCAGGTAGAAGCCGCCCAGCAGCAATGTCTTCACGCCCCTGCCGCGCAAGCTTGAAAAATCGATCGCGTCGAATGCAATGCCGCGCGGTTCGACAAGCTGGCGTTCCATGCCGGCACGAGTGCCGAGCCAACTCACCGACCATCCGCGCTCGCGCAACGCTTCGGCCACCGCAAGGCCCGGCATCACGTGCCCCCCGGTTCCGGCAGCGACGATCATCAGGTGATGGAGCAACTTACCCTCGCGCGGCGGGCTCACGTGCGTCCTCCGCGCATCAGCACGCGGTTTTCTCTGTCCACACGCAGCAAGATTGCAAGCGCAACCAGCGTCGACAGCAGCGCCGATCCGCCATAGCTCATCAACGGCAGCGTCAGGCCCTTGGTCGGCAGCAACCCGGTAGCGACGCCAACGTTGATGAATGTCTGCACGCCAATCCACAGACCCACACCTTGCGCGACCAGGCCGGCGAACGTGCGCTCGAGCGCGATGGCCTGGCGGCCGATTTCGAACGCGCGCTTGACCAACCAGTAGAACAGCACCACGACGGTTGCCACGCCGACCAGGCCGAGCTCTTCGCCGAGCACCGCGAGAATGAAGTCGGTGTGCGCTTCAGGCAGGTAATGCAGCTTCTCGACGCTACCGCCGAGGCCGACACCGAACCATTCGCCACGCCCGAAGGCGATCAGCGAGTGCGATAGTTGGTATGCCTTGCCGAGCGCATTGCCTTCTGACCACGGATCGAGGTAGGCAAAGATGCGCTCACGCCGCCACGGCGACAGCCAGATGACGAGCACGAACACCGATGCAAGAGCAGCGCTGATACCCGTGAATAAGCGTCCATTGACACCGCCCAGAAACAGGATGCCCATGCTGATCGCAACGATGACGCCGAACGCACCCAGATCGGGCTGCAACAGCAGCAGCACGCCAAGGGCTCCCATCACGAACGCCATCGGCAAAAATCCCTTGCCGAAGTGATTCATATAATCCTGCTTGCGCACCGTGAAGTTGGCCGCGTACAGCACACACGCGACCTTCATCAGTTCGGACGGCTGCAGATTCAAAATCCCGAGCGGTATCCAGCGCTTGGCGCCATTGACTCCCTTGCCGACGCCGGGGATCAGCACGACCACCAGCAAGGCGAGCGCACCGACGAACACGAAGGGTGCCAGTCGCTGCCACACGCCGATCGGGATTTGAAGCGCGATCGCTGCCGCACAGAACGCGATGCCTAGCGACAGCAGGTGCCGCATCAGGAAATGGGTAGGCGCCACGCTGTAGCGCGGTGAATCGGCAAGCGAAATCGACGCCGAATAAACCATCACCGTGCCGAGCAGAAGCAGCGTCAACACAACACCTACCAGCGGACCGTCGACCGCTGGAAGTGACGTCGGACGTCCCAATGCGATGGACCGTCCACCCAAGCCTGCACTGCTCAAACCGACCAACGAACCGGCAAAGGCGAACGCCGTGTCAGCGCGTTCGCGTCTAGCCGATCTCCGACCACTGAACGGGGCGCACAGTCGTCGCAGCAGTCCACTCATGACGGCTGCCCCGCTTCGGCCGACAGCTCTCGAACCGCGTCCGCGAAGACCTCGCCGCGATGAACGTAGTTACGAAACATGTCGAAACTGGCGCAGGCCGGCGACAGAACAACGGCGTCTCCATGCTTCGCTTGTCCTGCTGCAATCGAGACCGCTTGCTCGAGCGTGTGCGCATCGAACAGCGGGACGCCACCCACATGCCCATCGAGCACGTTTCGGATCGCGGCAGCGTCACGGCCAACGACGATGGCGGCACGCGCGACGCGCGCAACCGGCACAGCCAGCGGCGAGAAGTTCTGTCCCTTGCCGTCGCCTCCAAGGATGAGAACGAGTTTCTTCCCCTCCGCGCCGAGGCCTTCGAGCGCGGCGACGGTGGCGCTGACGTTCGTGCCTTTGCTGTCGTTGAAATACTCGACGCCGTCGATCGTCGCGATCAGTTGCAACCGATGCGGCTCTCCGGAGTAGCGTCGCAGCGCGTGCATCATCGGCGCCAGCGGACAGTCGATAGCGCGCGCAAGTGCCAACGCCGCCAGCGCATTCGTCGCATTGTGCCGACCGCGAATCACTAGTGCGTCGACGGGCATCAGTCGATGCACCAGCAGTCGCGATGACTCGGACCCCTGCGGCAGCTGATCCCGTGCTTTCTTCTTATGCGCGGGCGCGCTCGTATCTTCGGCCCAGGCCAGCCATGCCACCCCGTGGTCGACCACGATTCCATACGAGTCTGCGCAGGTAGGCGCATCGGCGCCGAAAGTGATGTCGTCACCGCCCTTCTTCGCCATCGCGGCGACTCTCGCGTCGTCGCGATTTAGAATCCTGACGGTATGTGTCGCGAAGATGCGGGCCTTGGCAGCGGCGTAAGTGTGCAGCGTGTCGTGCCAGTCGAGGTGATCATCGCTGATGTTCAGCACGACGGCCGCGTCGCAAGCAAGCGAGCGCGTGGTCGCCAATTGAAAGCTAGAAAGCTCAAGCACCCAGACCTCGGGTAAATCGCTTTCGGACGATCGGGCGCGCAGCGCGTCAAGGGCAACCGGACCGATATTGCCGGCGACCTGCACCCGCCTGCCCGCGGCTTCGATCATCAACCCTGCAAGCCGGCTGGTCGTTGTCTTGCCGTTGGTGCCGGTCACGCCGACGATCTGCGGCACGTATCCGGTTTCGGCTTTCAAACGCGCGATCTCGCGCGCGAACAGCTCGATCTCACCGACCACCTCAACCTTGCGCTTGCGCGCCGCTCTGACGATCGGTGCAGCTGCAGAGAGCGTCGGCGACAGTCCCGGGCTTAGCGCCAACAGTCGCACGCCCTCCAGCAATGCCGGAACGAAGTCGCCGCCGACGAAGTCGGCCTGCGGCACCTCGGCGCGTAGCTCGGCCAGGCGCGGCGGCTCGCGACGCGTGTCGGCTACGCGCATCGAGTATCCGCGCGACGCCAGAAAGTGCGCCATCGCAAGGCCGCTGTCGCCGAGTCCCAGCACGAGCGCGCGCGATTCGTTTGCTGAACCGGTCATCGAATTTTCAGCGTCGACAAACCTACCAGTACCAGCATCATCGTGATGATCCAGAATCGCACGACGACCTGCGTTTCCTTCCAACCCGACAGCTCGAAGTGGTGATGCAACGGCGCCATTCGAAAAATGCGACGGCCGCCGCTCGATTTGAAGTACGCGACCTGCAACATCACCGAGATGGTTTCGACGACGAACACGCCACCCATGATGAACAGCACGATCTCCTGGCGGGTAATCACCGCGATCGTTCCGAGCGCGCCGCCGAGTGCGAGCGCGCCGACGTCGCCCATGAACACTTCGGCCGGATACGCGTTGAACCACAGGAACGCGAGACCGGCACCGGAGATCGCGGCGCAAATGATGACCAGCTCGCCGGCGCCCGGGATATACGGAAACAGCAGATAGCGGGCGAAGTCCGCACGCCCGACGACGTAGGCAAAGACCCCGAGCGCGCCACCGATCATTACCGTGGGCATGATCGCCAGCCCGTCGAGTCCGTCGGTCAGATTTACGGCGTTGCTCGTGCCGACGATCACCAGGTACGACAGCACGACGAATCCGAACACGCCGAGCGGGTAGGCGATGTTCTTGAAAAAAGGCACCAGCAGATCCGAGCGCGGCGGCAGGTTGATGTAGAACCCCTGCGTGATCCACTGATGCATCAGATCCCAGATGCGATCGGTCGACGGCGCAGCGATCGCGAACGCGAGGTAAAACGACGCTGCCAGTCCGATCACCGACTGCCACGCGTACTTTTCGCGCGCGCTCATGCCTCTCGGATTTCCGTGGACAACTTTGCGGTAGTCGTCGATCCAGCCCACCAGCCCGAACCCGAGCGTGACGATCAGCGTGACCCAGATGAAGCGGTTCGACAGATCGGCCCAGAGCAATGTCGTGACGCCGATCGAAATCAGAATCAGCGCACCACCCATCGTCGGCGTGCCGGTCTTGGTCAGATGCGATTGCGGGCCGTCCTGCCGCACTGCCTGGCCGATTTTCAATGCGGCCAGGCGCCGGATCACCCACGGCCCCGCGGCCAGGCCGATCAACATCGACGTGGCCGCAGCGAGCACTGCACGCAGCGTCAGATACGAGAAGACGTTGAACGACCGAATGTCGCGCGCCAGCCATTCGAAAAGTTCGAGCAGCATGAACCTATCTCATGAGCCCGCGTGACCGCGAGCGGGGTGCGCGTGGCGCAGAGCTAGGCGCCGAGGAGGCCGTGTGTTGATACACACCAGGACGAGGCAACAACGCGCTGCGCCACGCGCACCCCGCTCCCGGAGGGTTGTCACCAAAACGGGCGTCTGCGTCGTTGCGCTCCTTGCCAAGGCGTCCAGCCTTGGCTGCGTCGCGACGCCTAGCGTCCATCCCGTTTTGGTGACAACGCGGCTCACGTGGGCTCATGAGATAGGTTCGGGTGCACCGATTCCATCGGTTGCGCGGTCAATGCATGCAGCACACGTTCCATCTGCATGAAGCGGGACCCCTTGACCAGCACCGTCGTGCCGGCTTGCAAGCTCCGACGCAGCGCCCCGATCAGTGCGTCGATGTCGTCGAAGTGAACCGCATTGACGCCGAATGTCTGCGTCGCTTCACGCATCAACGGCCCGACCGCAAGGAGCGCATCGACGCCGCGCTCGTGCGCATAGGCACCGACCTCACGATGAAACTCCGGGCCCCGCTCTCCCACTTCGCCCATGTCGCCGAGCACCAGCACGCGAGGCCGCGGCGCGGTAGCAAGCAGATCGATCGCGGCACGGACCGAGTCCGGATTCGCGTTGTAGCTGTCATCAATCACGTCGCAATCCCTGATTCGCAGCCTCACACCCCGCCCCGCAACCGGTCGCCAGGCGTTCAAGCCCGCGGAGATCGCGTCAGCGCCGATGTCGGCAGCAACGGCACAAGCCGCAGCAGCGATTGCGTTGCGAACGTTGTGCACTCCGCCGGCAGCCAGTCGCACATCAATTAATCCCGAGGGCGTCGCCATCGAAATCTGCACGCCGTCTGCTTCGGATTGAAAGGTCGCCGTGACAACGGCATAGGCCTCCAGCGCGAAGTCGATCACCCGCCGCGTACCGGACAGCTGCCGCCAGATCGGCGCACATGCATCGTCTCCGGGAAACACGGCAACACCGGCATCCGACAACCCGGCGATTGCCTCGCCGTTTTCGTATGCCGTCGCCTCGACCGATTGCATGAACTCCTGATGCTCGCGCTGCGCGTTGTTGACCAGCGCGACGGTCGGCTGCACCAGCTCGGTGAGAAAAGCAATCTCACCAGGATGGTTCATCCCCAATTCAAACACCGCCGCCTGATGTTGCTTCGATAGTTGCCACAGCATCAATGGGACACCGATGTCGTTGTTCAGATTGCCGCGCGTGGCCAGCTGATTTTTCTCGCCATACGCTGCGGCGAGGATGGCGGCGATCATCTGCGTCACCGTCGTTTTGCCATTGCTGCCGGCCACGGCGATGACCGGCAATGAAAATCGCGAACGCCAGTAGCCGGCGGCGAGGCCGAAGGCGCGTTTGCTGTCGGCCACGATCAGTTGCGGAAGATCGACGTCAACCCGGCGTTCAACCACAGCAGCTGCCGCACCGTTTTCGCGTGCGCGCGTTGCGTAGTCGTGGCCGTCGAAGCGCTCCCCACTCAAAGCGACGAACAACGCACCGGGCGATAACGTGCGCGAATCAGTCGAGACGCTTGAGAACCCGACGCGGCTGTCGCCGTGTACTTCTGTCGGCACGCTCCGCGCCGACAGCACGCGTGCAAGTTCGCCGACGGTCATCAATGCCGACATTTGCCACCTGCGTCCGCGCGCCTGGCGAGTGCCGCTCGCGCCTGTGCCAAATCCGAAAACGGCAGCTTTTCAGCGCCAATCAGCTGATAGCTCTCATGCCCCTTGCCCGCAATCAGCACGACGTCGACGCAGGCAGCGTTGGTTATCGCATGCGCAATCGCCTGACTGCGATCGACAATCGTGACCAACTCGCGCGCGCTTGCCGCTCCGATCGCAATCTGCGCAACGATGGCTTCGGCATTTTCGGATCGCGGGTTATCGCTGGTGACAACGACGACGTCCGCACCCTGCGCGGCAGCCGCACCCATCGGCGCGCGTTTGCCGGCATCGCGATCGCCCCCAGCACCAAATACCACCCACAGTTTTCCGGCGAATCCTTTTACGCCCCGGGCTTCGGCGAGCGGCCGCAGCGCCGCGAGTGCCTTGGCCAGCGCATCGGGCGTATGTGCGTAGTCGATGATTGCCAGCGGCGAATCGGGTAGCGCGACTTGCTGCATACGGCCTGGCGGCGGATGAAGTTGCGGCAGCGCAGCCACCGCTCGTGCAAAGTCGATGCCGCATGCCTGCATGACGCCGAGCACGCCCAGCAGATTTTCTACGTTGAAATGACCGACCACCGGCACTTCGATTCGGATCGCGTCGCCGTCGAACTCAACTTCGAAGGCAAGACCGTGTGGTGTGGCGCGGATCGCCCGCGCAGCTAGTCGATGTGAGACGGACGACTTGAGTTCCGGGCGCAACGCGTCGCTCGCGCCGTAACCGATCACGTCGACGCCGCGCTCGGCAAGCCCGGGTATCAAGCGGCGGCCGGCGGCGTCGTCGAGATTGATCACGGCATGCGACAACGTAGGCCATTCGAACAGCATTGCCTTCGCGGCTTCGTAGCGTTGCATCGTGCCGTGATAGTCCAGATGATCGCGCGTCAGGTTCGTGAACAGCGCGACATCGATCTTCATGCCGTTCAACCGTCCCTGCTCGAGCCCGATCGAAGACACTTCCATCGCGAGTGCGCGCGCACCTGCGTCGAGCAACCCTCGCACCTCACGCTGCAACGACACTGGGTCGGGCGTGGTGAGGGACATCTCGGTCAGCGGTTCGTCGGCAAAGCCAACGCCGATCGTGCCGATCACCGCACAGCGCCGCCCGGCACGCGTCAACAGCTGTGCGATCCACTGCGTCGCCGAGGTTTTGCCGTTGGTGCCGGTCACGCCGATCGACAGCAGATGCTCGCTCGGCCGCCGATAAAACTCCGCCGCAATCGGCCCCATTACGCCGCGCAAATCGTTAACGGCGAGCGTCGGCAGCGCGCGCACGGCCGAAGTCTTTGGATTCCATCCTTCGGAATCGACCAGGGCAGCGGCCGCTCCACCGGCAGCCGCTGCCGGCAAATAGCTTCGGCCATCGGCATGCTCGCCGCGCACCGCTACAAAGACATCGCCACGTTTCAAACGGCGGCTGTCAAGGTGCAAATCGCACCGATCGGCAAACACCGATGGAGCGATCTGCCGCAGCCAACCGAGCGCTTCCGTCGCCGCCGACTCATGGTGCTCCCCCGCACGTTCCTTGGGGCGGCCCGGCGTAGCGCCGCCGCTCACGGGGCTTTCCGCAACGCGATCATTTCGCGGCTCGGTTCGAGCGGGGCGTCCGGCGAAACCTGCAATGTGCGCAATGCACTCGCGGTAATCGCCGCGAACACCGGTGCCGCCACCTGACCTCCGTAGTGTTGACCGGCGGGCTCGTCGATCATCACGGCGACGACGATGCGCGGGTCCGACACCGGCGCAAAGCCGACGAAGGAAGCCACATACTCCTTCACGTACTGGCCGTTCTTGATTTTGTACGCGGTTCCTGTCTTGCCGGCGACGCGGTACGCGGGAATGCGCGCGAGGGGCGCGGTACCTTCGGGGCCGACCGCCATTTCGAGCATCTTGCGCATCGCGCCCGCCGTTTCGGATGACATCGCCCGCACCGGCATGGCCGCGGTATCGGCCCTTAACAGCGTCAGCGGCATAAGCCAGCCATCGGTCGCGAATACCGAATAGGCCCGCGCCAGTTGAATCAAAGTGACCGAGACGCCATGGCCATAGGAGATAGTCGCCTGTTCGATCGGCCGCCAGGTTTTCGCGGGCCGTAAGCGGCCCGTGACTGCACCGGGGAAGTCGAGCCGCGGCGCCTGACCGAAGCCGACGTTGGTGTAGGTATCCCATAGCGTCTGCGCCGGCAGATCGAGTGCGATCTTTGCGGTACCCACGTTGCTCGACTGCGCGACGACTTCCTCGACGCTCAGCATGCCGTGCGGTTTCGCATCGCCGATCGTGCGATTGCCAATCGTCAGGCGGCCCGGAGCAGTTTGAATTCGGGTGTCCACTTTGACTTTACCGGCTTCGAGCGCAGCGGCGACGGAAAACGGCTTCATCGTCGAGCCGGGCTCAAACGTATCCGTCAACACGCGATTTCGAATCGCATCGCCGGCCAGTCGGCCGCGCAGGTTGGGGTCGAAGCTCGGCAGGCTGGCAAGCGCCAGAACTTCTCCAGTCTTTACATCGAACACGATTGCGGCACCCGCCTTCGCGCGGTGCTTGTCGAGCGCGTTCTTCAGCGCAGCGTGTGCGCTGTACTGGATGCGGTTGTCGATCGACAGCGCCAGTTCTTTGCCATCGAGCGGCTCGCGCAGCCAATCGTCTTCAACAACACGGCCGAGCCGATCCTTGATCACGCGCCGGCTGCCGGCGCGTCCGGCAAGCAAACGCTCGTGCGCTAGTTCGATCCCTTCCTGCCCTCGGTCCTCGACGTTGGTGAATCCGATCACATGCGCGTTGGTGGCGCCTTCCGGGTAATGGCGCTTGAATTCACGCGTGGAGTGAACGCCGGCGAGCTTCAGCGCCGCGATGCGTTCCGCAACGTCGGCGTCGACCTGGCGGCGCAAATACACAAATGTGCGATCTTCATCGGCCAGCCGCCGCTTCAGTTCACTCGCGTTCATTTGCAGTAAACGAGCGAGTGTGTTCAGTTGCTCCGCGCTCGCATCGACATCTTCCGGAATTGCCCACACCGCGCGCGCCGGCACCGATGAAGCCAGTACGACGCCGTTGCGATCTGTAATGCGGCCGCGCGTCGCTGGTATGTCGAGCGTGCGGGCATAACGCGCTTCGCCCTGGCGCTGCAGGAAGCCGGTCGACACACCGCCCATCAAATAGAAAGTTCGGCCGGCGAGCGCAATGAATGCGATGAACAGCAGAAACAGCATCAGCTTCGAGCGCCATGCAGGCAGCGCGACCGTCAGCAGCGGATTCGCATTGAACCCGACGCTATTGGCGCGGTCACGACGCGCGCTTTTTCGCGCTTGCTGCGTCCTCTTCGCCTCCGGGAAGCGACTCACTTCTTCGCCTCCGCGGCAGGCAGAGTCAGAAAGACCGTTCGGGCCGCGTCGATCGGCTTCATTCCGATCTTGCGCGCTTCGGACTCGACGTATGCCGGCTGCGACAAACGCGACTGATCAATGCGCAGCCGATCGTGATCGACGTCGAGGCGCTTTGCGTCGACTTGCGCGCGTTCAAGATCGATGAACAGCGAGCGCGACCGATGCTGCGCAGTGATCAACGACAACGCTGACGCGAACAGCAGAATTGCGATCAGCACGACCAGCCCTCGCCGAATCATTGTTGCTCCCTCGCCGGCCACGGTTCGGCGGTGCGTTCGGCGACTCGCATCACGGCGCTGCGCGCACGCGGGTTGGTGGCCATCTCCGCTTCATCCGGATACACGCGTGCGACCGCAGTCAGCGTCGCACGCGGAAGCTGATCAGCGCGCAAAGGAACGCGCCGCTGCTCTCCACTGCCACGCTCGGGATGATGGTGCGCGTCGATAAATCGCTTGACGACGCGGTCTTCGAGCGAGTGGAAACTGATCGCGACCAGCCGTCCGCCGGTTGCCAACATCGCTGCTCCCTGTTCGAGCGCTAGCGCCAATTCCTCAAGCTCTCGATTGATGTGAATCCGTATAGCCTGAAAGGTGCGCGTCGCCGGGTGCTGAGCCCCATCTTTGCGGCTCCGGCCAACGGCACTCGCAACCAGGGTCGCAAGGTCTGCGGTCGTCGAAAGCGGGCGCCCGCCGCCTGGTTTCGCATCTGTGCGGCGAGCAACAATCGCCTTTGCAATCGAAGCAGCAAACCGCTCTTCGCCATGGTTACGAATCACTTGCGCCAGCTCGTCGAACGGTGCGCGTGCGAGCCACTCGGCCGCAGTTTCGCCGCGCGAAGGATCCATTCGCATGTCCAACGGCCCGTCGGCACGCAGCGAAAATCCGCGCGACGGGTCGTCGATCTGCGGTGACGACAATCCCAGGTCGAACAACACTCCATACACTCGTGTAACGAACAATGCGTCGAGCGTGACGCGCAGCCGTGAAAACGGCGTGTGCTCGATGTGAAAACGAGGATCGGCGATCGATAGGGCCGCCTCGACGGCCTCCGGATCGCGGTCCAACGCAATCAGCCTGCCGTGCGGCGCAAGACTCTCGAGAATCAAGCGCGAATGACCGCCACGGCCGAATGTCGCATCGACGTAAGTGCCGTTGCGATCGGTCAGCAGATGGTCGACTGCTGGCTGCGCGAGCACCGAACGGTGCTCGCCTGCGCGCGGCGATATTGAGCGAGACATTCACGTTCAACGCGCAGCTAAAACGTGAACTGAGCGGCAGATTCGGGCAGCCCGCCAGCAAGCGCGGCGCGCTCGTGCTCTGCCAGGCGCGTCGCGTCCCATAACTCGAAATGCGCACCCATTCCCAGCAGCATTAGATCGCGTTCGAGCTGCGCGCCCGTTCGCAACTCGCCTGGCACCAGCAAGCGGCCGGCGCCGTCGAGATCGATATCCGTGGCGTTGCCGAGCAGAAGACGCTGCAGTGCGCGCGCCGAGTACGGCAGCTGTGCGATCTGTTCGCGGCGCACCTCCCATATGGGACGCGGATACACGAGCAGGCAGCCATCAGGATGGCGTGTCACCGTCAGCCGCCCGTCGCAATTGGCCGTGAGCGAGTCTCGGTGCCGACTCGGCATCGAGACTCGCCCCTTACCGTCCAGCGTGAGTTGCGAAGCTCCTTGAAACACGGCGTCCCGTGGGCGGTTGATCGCGAAGCGATCACTGACTAGCCCACTATCTCCCACTTTTTGACACGGCGCGACTGTACGGCCTTGCCAAACAAGCGGTCAAGGGAATTACGGGGATTTTTTAATGTTCACAAGCACTTAGAGACACTTCCTGCGGCGGACCGAAAAACGCAAATTGCGTGCGAAAAGAAGGGGATAGCCGATACGGTGCAAGTGGACTCTCACGAGGGAACATCAGTGGGGTCGCGCGTCGCCGTCTCCGCAAATATCAGACGCGCGTGCCTCTGATGCGTGATGTACGCCAGCATCCAGTCAACCATCGTCGTGATGCGATTGCGAAAACCTATCAGGAAAAAGATGTGCACCAGAAGCCACGTCCACCACGCGATGAGACCGGACAAATGAATCCCGCCGGGAAACACGGCGACGGCCGCTTTGCGCCCGATGGTCGCGAGCGATCCGCGATCGCGATAACGAAACGGGGCAATGCTGGTCGTCGATTCGAAACCTCGTAGCCGCCGTGCAATCGCATGCGCCACATACGCACCCATTTGTTTGGCGGCGTACGCAACGCCCGGTACCGGTTGGTTGTCCTGCGACACCGACGCCAGATCGCCGATCACGAATATCGAATCTGTACCAGGCAGTTGCAACATCGGCGTCACGAGCATGCGGCCCATTCTGTCGCGCGGCCCCGGCAGGCTTTGAGCGAGCGCAGTGGCCTGAACGCCGGCCGCCCACAGCACTGTGCGCGCGCTTATCTGCTCACTTTTCCGTTCGCCCGTATCTATCGACACTCCTGCAGCGTTGACGCCAGTTACACGCGCCCCGACGTGCACCTCAACGCCGAGCCGCTGCAACTGTCGCGCCGCCTTTGCCGACAACACTTGCGGATACGTATTCAGAATGCGCGACCCGCCCTCGAGCAACTGCACGCTCGCTTTGGCCGGGTCGATTGAGCGAAATTCATCGGTCAGTGTGTGGCGAGCGATCTCGGCAAGAGTGCCCGCAAGTTCCACACCGGTGGGGCCGCCGCCGATAACGATGAAGGTAAGCCACGCTGCGCGGTTGGCTGCGTCGGTTTCCCGTTCGGCACGCTCGAACGCAATCAAAATGCGGCGCCGGATCTCGAGCGCCTCGTCGAGCGTTTTCAAACCCGGCGCATGTTGCGCCCAGGCGCTGTTGCCGAAATACGAATGGGTCAGGCCGGTTGCGACGATCAGGTAATCGAAGGCGATCTCGCCATCGGCCAGCTGCACTCGCTTGCCCGCGGTGTCGATTGCGATGGCATCACCGAGCAGGACGCGAACGTTTTTCTGCGCGCGCAGAATGTGCCGGATCGGCGACGCGATTTGCGGGGCCGACAGTCCTGCCGTGGCGACTTGATAGAGCAACGGCTGAAACGTGTGGTGATTAGCGCGATCGATGACGATCACTTCGACCGGCGCGTCGCGCAGGCCACGCGCGGCCGCTAGCCCGCCGAAACCGGCCCCGATGATCACCACTACCGGTTTGCGATCGACGCTCATCGAGTCAGCTGAAGAAAAGGCAAAGTCCGCCTGTACGCCGGATTCTGTGCGGCGCTCTCGCGAGAGCCGTGACGATCATTCCTCTAGGCCGGCGATCACTCGCCGGCTCAAGCCACCTACCCGCGGCCTCCCCGAGTCAGATCATCGGCCGCCTATTCGGTGTTGCTCCACGTAGAGATTGCCCGTTTCACCTTCGACAGGGCCCCGCAAGTAAGCGCTCCAGCTTTCGCGAAACTCTTCCTTAACGAGACTTGAAGAGCCGCTTGCGCGACTCCCCTGCCGAAGCTCGTCTCTGTTGCTCTAATCCTCGCCTCACGGCGGGCAGGTGTTACCTGCTACGTTGCTCTACGGAGTCCGGACGTTGCCTCTCGCAGCCGCAGTTTCTGGCGACTGCCAGCGATCGTCCGGCGGACTTTGCGGTGCAATTTTACGCGCTCTTGCGCTGTAAATCCGCCAGAATGCGCGCCAGCATGAGCCCTGCCGCCGCCCCTTTGAACATCATCGTTGTCGAGGATTCCGAGCTCGACTATGAGCTTTTGCTGGCGATGTTGGCGCGCGAGGGGTTGAAGCCTCGCACGACCCGAGTCGAAGACGAGGCGGGGATGCGCGATGCGTTCGCCAAAGGCCACGTCGATGCGGTCATCACCGATCACAATCTGCCGCGCTTCGATTCGTTCGCATCGCTGACGGTCGCCAAGAGTATCGATACCGACATTCCGGTGATCGTGCTGTCGGGCGAAATGTCGGAGGACCTGGCAGTGGCCACATTGCACGCGGGCGCCGATGACTTCGTGCTGAAGACGCGCATGTTTCGCATCGCCTCAGCGTTGCAGCACAGCCTGCAGGCCGCCGCTTCCAGGCGTGAGGCGCGCACCGCGGTCGCTGCGCTGGCGCAAAGCGAAGCCAAGCTGCACGCATTGACGCAGCATCTCGAGCGCGCCAAGGAAGAAGAGCGGCGCGCGATTGCGCAGGAGATTCATGACGACATCGGCGGCGCGTTGACCGCGCTGAAATTCGAGTTGGTGCGGCTCGCGCGCGGAACGTCCAATGAGGCTGCGCGGCCTCAGCTCGATGCGATGTCGCAATTGCTTGAATCGGCTGTCGTCGCAAGCCATCGGATTCAGCACGCACTGCGACCGGCGGTGCTCGACGCCGGACTGGTTGCTGCACTCGAGTGGCTGGCGCGCGGTTTCGCCGAGCGCAGCGGAATCAAGGTCGACTTTCATGCAAACCGGGAAGAGTTCGAGATCGCCCCGGACCGCGCTGCTGCGTTGTATCGCGTGGCGCAGGAGGCGCTGACCAATATTCGCAAGTACGCGAGTGCCAAGCGCGTTCATATGCAGGTGTTTGCGCTGGCTGACGAGATCGTGCTTGAAGTGGCAGATGACGGCCAGGGATTCGAAACGGCAAGCTTGCAAGTCACGCCCGGGTTCGGCGTGCGCGGCATCGTCGAGCGCGCACGTGGACTAGAAGGATGGGCCGAAGTGTCGTCTTCGCAAGGCCGGGGCACGACAGTGATGTTTTCGATTCCGCCGCTGCCGCGAGCGGCGACGGGAAGACTCGCGCCGGTGGAGGAGCGATGACGATCAGACTCATCGTCGTCGACGACCACGCGATCGTCCGGCGCGGCATCGTGCAGGTCCTCTGCGAGAACCCCGAGGTGCAGGTTATCGCCGAGGCGTCTGACTACGCGGGGCTGCGTAACGAGCTCAAGAAGCACGGTGAGCCCGATGTACTGGTGATGGACGTCGGGCTGCCTGGAAAAAACGGAATAGATATTCTGAAAGCGCTGCGCGACGAGCACCCGAAATTGAAGGTGTTGATCGTCAGCATGTACCCCGAGGACCAATACGCCGTGCGCGCCTTTCGCGCCGGTGCGTTCGGCTACCTGAACAAGGCCAGCGCGCCGGAAAAACTGCTGGAGGCACTGGCGCAGGTGGTGTCCGGCCGCAAATATGTAACCCCCGAGATCGCGCAGGCGCTAATCGAGAATTTGAACACCCCCGAAGCTGACGGTGCGCCTCACGAAAAGTTATCCGACCGCGAGTTTCAGACCCTGAAACTGATCGCTTCGGGCAAGCGACTATCTGAGATTGCGGAAGAATTGGCTTTGAGTCCGAAAACAGTCAGCGTCTATCGAGCGCGCATTTTGGAAAAGATGTCGATGGGCAGTAATGCCGAGTTGACGCATTACGCGATCAAGAACGGGTTAGTCGAGTAGCGTTTGAGTCATCGCGGCGCGCAAGCGTTGGGCGGGAGCTGGCCTGCCTGGGCGTCGGGCAGTCGTGCCCACGACGTAGGCGGCGCAACCGCGCCGGCCGTTGATGCTGCGCGCAACGTGCAAATGCGCTTTTGTTAGGTGTCGCGTCCGATAAATCGATTCGCCCAGCGCAGCGCTCGATCCTTCTGATTCGGTTGCTCGGCAGGCTGTTGTTCGTCTCGCGGCGCTGACTGCTGTTGTGCGCTCGGCTTTGGCGGTCCGACGACTTCAGATTCGAGCGCGCCGAAGTGTTGACCGTTGGAGTGCCGATCGGGCCCATCCGGCCCTTCGCTCGCACTCTTGTTGCGCGGGCGAGGCCCAAAATCGATGCGCCAATGCGACTGGCTGGTAGAGGCTTTCAACATTGCCGGGAAGTCATCGCCCGGCACCGCGGGCGAGAACAGAAAACCTTGCATCAACTGGCAGCCCTGATCGAACAACCGCGTCATCTGCCCCTGTGTCTCGACGCCTTCGGCGACGACTTTAAGCTTCAGGCTCTTGCTCATCGCGATGATCGCCGCGACGATCGCCGCGTTGTCCGAACTCGTTTCAAGCTCGCGCACGAACGAGCGGTCGATCTTCAACGTATCGATCGGCAGCCGCTTCAGGTACGACAACGATGAGTAACCGGTACCAAAGTCATCGACCGAGATCGATACTCCCAGGTCTTTCAGCGCCTGCAGCAACGGCAGCGTCGCGCTCAGGTTGTGCATCAACACGGTCTCGGTCAGCTCGAGCTCGAGCAGACGTGGGTCGAGCTTGAAGCCGTGCAGTGCGGCCTGTACCGGCTCGACCAGATTGGCGCGCTGGATGTGGCGGCCGGAGATGTTCACCGATACGGGAATCGGCGGATGACCCTGATCGGACCAACGCACGAGTTGTTCGCAGACTTCACGCACCGCCCATTCGGTGATCGGCACGATCAAGCCAGACTCTTCGGCCACCGTGATGAACTCGCCGGGCGGGACCAGCTCGCCGCCCCGCTTCCATCGCATCAGCGCTTCGGCGCCGACGACCTGTCCGCTGACGACGTTGATTTTGGGCTGGTAGTACAGCACTAGTTCCTGCCGCTCGAGCGCACGATGCAGCGCGGTTTCAAGCCGCCAGCGCTCCGCGGTCGCCGTGTTCATCGCGCTGGAGAAACGCAGCACGCCGTTGCGTCCGCTGTCCTTGACTGCGTACATCGCGATATCGGCCTTGCGCAGCAAGGTATCGACGTCACTGCCGTCGGCGGGATACGCGGCCAGTCCGATCGAAGCAGTGACGAACAACTCATGCCCGGAGAAGCTGAAAGGCTTACGCATCGTTTCGAGGATCCGCTGCGCAACCGCTTCAATGATGCTCGGCTCCGAAACATCGGTCAGAAGAATCGTGAACTCGTCGCCGCCCAAGCGGGCAACGCTGTTGGCGTTGCTCGGTGCCGGCACCGCCTGCGAGCCCGCCGCCAGGCTGCGCGTGGCCGATCCAATCGACGGCGGCCGCACGCCCTGCGACGGGCCGGCGCGCTCGGCCGCGCGTGCCACGGTGTCGTTTTCACGCACGCACTGGTAAAGCCTCTTGGCGACTTCGCGCAGCAGTTGATCGCCGACCTGATGCCCGAGCGTGTCGTTGATCTGCTTGAAGCGGTCCAGGTCGATGAACAGGACGCCGACCGCGGTGCCACTGGTGCGAGCACGCTCGAGTGCGGAGCCGAACTGATCGCGAAAGAATCTCCGGTTCGGCAATCCGGTCAGGCTGTCGTAGTTGGCGAGCTGCCGAATTTGATCTTCGGCGTGCTTGCGCTCGGTAATGTCCTGCACGACGCCGTGCACCGCGACGGCGCGGCCGCCTTCGTCGCGGTCAACTTCGGCTTCGATGTGCACGACGCGGATCTGGCCGTTGGGCCGCGCAATGCGGCACTCGAACTTCATCTGGCCGGTGCTGGCCAGCGCCTCGCGAAACAGCATTTCGATGCGCGCGCGCTCGTCTTCGACGACTCTCGACCATACGAACCAGTCCGCGAGTCCGTCGTCCTGGCGCGGCAGGCCGGCAATCGGAAAACATTCCTCCGACAGCTTTACCCAACGCGCCGCGATGTTCCATTCCCAGCTGCCCAGCCGCGCAATGCGTTGCGCCTTGGTCAGCTTGGCACGGCTCTCGGCGAGCTCTTCGCGCATGCGCGACGCGCGAATCATGTAGCGCAATCGCTCCGACAGCAGCGTCCACTGCGATGTGCTTTTGACAAAGAAGTCGGTGGCGCCTGCTTCGTACGCGCGCGCGATCGAAGGCTCGTCATCAAGCCCCGTCAACATCAGCACGGGCACATGCTCGCCGCCGGGCAGCCGCCGCAGCCGCTCACACGTGACGAAGCCATCCATGTCCGGCATCAATGCATCGAGTACTACGACGTCCGGCAAATTGTCGGCAAACAGTTCGAGCGCGTGTCCCCCGCCGTCGGCTTCGATCACCCGCCATTGGCGCTCTGCCAGCGCGGATGCAGTCAGCAGGCGCGCTACGGGATCATCGTCGACCAGCAAAACCAGATCGTTGCGGGTTTCGCCACCGGCGTCGGCGTCGCCGTCGTGCCGATTGGCCATTGCTCCACCGCCGCTTGTGTTGTCCTTCCGATCGCTCATCGCCCGATCCATTGCATCCTAGGCCGCGTTTTCGACTGCCAACAATGTATGCAGCGCTTGCAGCGCGCGTTCGTATTCGATCCGCACGGCAGGCCACTCATGCTCTGCTGCCTGCGTCTTGCCCTCGCGCGCGTGGATTTCGACCGTGCCGAAGCCTTGTGACAGCGCAGTGGCCCCGACGTTGGCGCTCGACGACTTGAGCGTATGCACTGCATGCCGCAGCATTACCGGGTCGCGCTGCGCCAGCGCGCGTTCGGCATCCGCCATCAATTTGGCCGCGGTGGTCGTGTACGTATCGATCAATCGCTCGAGCAGCCGCGCGGCACCGCGCTGCTCCATCTCTCGAATACGATCGATCACCGACAAGTCCAACACCGCCGTTTCGCCGGCCGCCACTTCCGGCACCCGCGCGGACGATTGCTTCGATCGTTGCTCTGAGACCAGAGGTTGACTGTCGGGCCGCGTCCAGCGGGCCAGCAGCGCATCAATCTGCTGCAGCTTGAAAGGTTTCGGTAGATACTCATCGAAACCCGCTGAGAGACAGCGCTCGTGGTCGCCCGCCAACGCATTCGCGGTCAAGGCAACGATGGGCGTATCAAGCGCGCTTTCAAAATCCGCCTGCGCCGCTGACCGGAAGCGCCGCACCGCTTCGAATCCATCCATCTCCGGCATCTGGCAATCCATGAAGACGATGTCAAACACCTGCGATCGCAGCGCATTGAGTGCTTCGCGGCCATTGTCGGCCAGCCGGATTTCGCAGCCGAGGTCGCGCAACATGGCGCGTGCGACTTCTTGATTGACCATATTGTCTTCGGCCACCAGCACCTTGGCGCGGTGCCCTTGGGTTACCGCCGCCGCGCGCGAAGCTGCGGGTGCGTCGCGCGACAACGACCTGGCGAGCGCTTCGAGCAGCTCGTTCTGACGCACTGGCTTCGTCAGATATTGATCGACGCCGTTCTCATACGCGAGCTGCGCTTCGTTACCGCTTGCGAGCGAAGTCAGCATCACCATTTTCACGTCTGCCAGATGCGGGTCGCTGCGCAACGTCGCCGCCATCGTCAAGCCGTCCATGATCGGCATCTTCATGTCGATGACCGCAATGTCGAACGGTGTATTTGCGCGCGCGGCGGCGCGCATCAGTTCCAGCGCGGTGGCGCCGTGGTCGGCAGTCGCAACGTCCATCTCGACTGTCCGCAGCTGCACCTCGAGAATGCTGCGATTGGTCGGGTTGTCCTCGACCAGAATGACGCGCCGGCCGCGCAGCAGCTGCAGGTTCACTGGAGGGGCGACGGCCGTGGTATCGCCGCTCGCCAGCGGAACATCAAAGCGGAACGTCGAGCCTTCACCAAACTGACTTTCGACGCTGATCGAGCCTCCCATCAATTCGACCAATTGCTTGCTGATCGCCAGGCCGAGTCCGGTGCCCCCGTAACGGCGCGACATCGACTGGTCCGCCTGCATGAACACAGTGAAGAGCCGTTGCAGCGCTTCAGCGCGCAAGCCGATCCCGGTATCGCGCACCTCGAAGCGAACGCGGTGGCGGCCACCCTCGGATTCGGCGCTGACCGTGACGACGATCTCGCCGGTTTCGGTGAACTTGAGGGCATTGCCCACAAGGTTGGTCAATACCTGGCGGATGCGCGTCGGATCCCCCTTCGCAATCGTCGGCACTTCGGCCCCGATACGCGAAGCAAGCTCGATCCGCTTCTGATGTGCCCGCGGCGCCAGCATCTCGAACACGTCTTCGACCATCGTGCGCAGATTGAAGTCGACCGACTCGAGCTCGAACTTGCCGGCCTCGATCTTCGAGAAATCCAGAATGTCGTTGATGATTTCGAGCAACGTTTCGCCCGAGCGATAGACCGCATCGGCAAAGCGGCGCTGCTTGTCCGACAGTGCAGTGCCGAGCAGTAGCTCGGTCATGCCAAGCACGCCGTTCATCGGCGTGCGAATCTCGTGGCTCATGTTGGCGAGGAATTGCGACTTCGCGCGACTCGCGGTTTCCGCGATCTCCTTCGCATCGCGCAGCACGCGCTCGCTTTCCTTGGCGTCGCTAATGTTCTCGAGCATCGTCAAGCGGAACCGCTCGCCGTTGGCGTCGCAGAACCGCACGCTATGGCCGCGCACCCATACCACTGCGCCGTCGCCCTTCAGCATCCGCCGCTCGAACGTGAATTGCGATCGCTCGGCCGAACGATCCATCTCGTTGCGCAGCGCATAGGCGGTGTCGACTTCTTCAGGGTGTATGAACGTGATCGGATCCTTGCCGATCATCTGGTCGATCGAGTAGCCAAGCAGGCGCGTGTGCGCCGCGTTCGCGCGCACGATTCGATGGTCGGACGATAGGATCGTCGACGGAACCGGCGATTCGTCGAACAGCGCGCGAAAGTATTCGGCACTTTCGCGCAGCGTCGCTTCGGTTCGCTTGCGCTCGGTGATATCGGGGCTGATCAGCGCATACTGAAAGTAGCGGCCCTGATCGTCGCGCAGCGGCTGGCCTTCGACCTCGAGTACCCGCTGCTCACCGGAACGCGCGGTGGCGATGAACTCAATCTTGCACGACTCGCCGCGCACCACCGCCTCCGCCATCCGGCGGATCGCGCCGGAGTCAGTGGCCGATCCGCGCATCAGTGTGTGCGCACGCCGGCCACGCATCTCCTGCATGCCGATGCCGGAGAAACGCATCACTGCGTCGTTGGCCCACTCGATGCGGCCTACGGTGTCCAGGATCAACACCATCTGCTCGGTGCGCGACGCAACCATCGCGAGACGGCTCGCCTCGACCTCGCGCTGGCGCAGCTCGCGCTCGGCACGCTGACGCTCCGCAACTCGCGAAAGCTCGGCTCCGATCGCCTCGATCAGTTCGAGCCATGCATTGGTCGCCTCGACGCGATGATCGCTGTAAAACTCGATGAACGCGGCGACGTGTCCATGCGCCATCACCGGAATCACGACCCCGGTTTGCAGGCCGGCGGCAAGTGCCACATCGAGCCTGTTCCAGTCGGTCATGCGCGACAAGTCGGACACCCAGTTGGCGACACCCGACAAATAAGCGCGGCCGATCATGTGACTCGGCGACGGAACGATCGGAATGCCGTTGCTGGCGTCGATGAATTCGCGAAAGCGGTCGGGCTCGCGCGTGAACCAAAGCGAGCGCGGCGGCAAGTTGCGATTCTCGGAGTAGTCGGGCAACAGCGCGACGCGGCCGAGCGGCCACTCGAGATAGTTGCCGATCTCGTTCAGCGCGCGTTCCAAAGTACGCTCGACCGAATCCGACTCGTTGGCGGCGGCGGCCAATCCGCGCAGCAAGCGCATTAGCGAATACTGACGCTGTAACTCAAGGCTACCCTGCAGCTCGGTCATATGCGCCTGCGACAGGCGGTCCGAGTGTGAAAGCAGCGCGGTCGTCATCGCGTCGAACGAGCCCACCAGCGAGTCGAGCTCGTCACCTTTGGGCGGCGTCGCACGACCTGCGTAACGCAGCGACAATTCTTCCGCGCGCTCGGTCAGCGCTTTAATCGGCCGGATCAAATGACGCGTCAGATAAATGCCGGCGACGATCGTCGCCAGGATCGTGAATAGCACGACCGCGCCGAACGAACGGCCCGAGTCCGACAGCGTTTCGTACGCCATCGTGTTCGGCACCGTGACTGCCACTGCCATCGGCTCAGACCCAATCGGCAACGGGCGCAGCGATAGATCCTCGCTGCCGTTCAACGCGATGTGCGCTACGGCACGGGTGCGCACGCTCGGCCGCGCCTTATGCAGCCAGTGACCATCCTCCGGCGGCACAGTGGCCACGACGACGCGATCCTGCGCGAGCAGTGCCACTTCGACGCCGATGCGATTCGCCAGGCGATCGAGATACTGTTCGCCGATCAAGCGCTCAACCACAACGGCGCCGATGATCCGGCTGCCGATAACGACCGGCGCCACCGCGCGGATCGAAAGGCCGTGCAGGCGTTCAATGACATGCATGCTTTCCTGGCCGTGCAAGGCGTCGGCTACACCGACCGGCGTTTCCTGATTGTCGAGTCGCTGGATACCGCCGTCACCCGTACGTTCGATCAGTCTGCCGCCGGCGTCGTGCACCTCGATCAGACCAACCCCCGCGTTTTTGCCTTCTTTCTGCGCCCATTCGCGTACAGCGCGCTCGGCGTCGACTTTTCGCGATAGCGCCGCCACCAGATCGCCGCGCTCCACCAGCGCACGGGCGCTACGCTCGACCGCGGCGTAATCGGCAACAATCTCCGACTCGACCAGCCGTGCAGCCCGCGCTCCGCGCGCCTGTTGCTCGACCAGGAACTGACGCCCGGTGCTCTGATGATGGAAGTAGTAGCTGATGCCCACCGTCCAGCCGGCCACCAGCACCAGCACGCCGATCAGCGGCCACGCAATCGAACGGAATCGCGACGGTGCCCCTGGGAACGCGCGCACCGGGCTTACATTCACGACCGCTATGCCCCGCGCGCGACCGCTGCCAGTACGCGCGTCGCCACATTGGCCGAGGCGGTTGGCCAGCCAAGAAAATCGCGGCAGCATGAAGTCGAACGGCAATTGAAGTCCTGCGGGGACGGCGGCAATCCAACGCGCAGGCTAGTGCCGAATGCCCTTATGCACCCCCTCGAAAAAGGGACTGTTAGAAGGGCATTTCGGAGACGGTCTGAGGACGACCGGCGCGCGCTGACGCCGACCTCGCGTCCCATTGGCCGATGCTGCACAATCGCCGCGATGGGGAGGAATGAAAACAGTGACTTGCAGGTGTTGCGGCGCGGGTTGGGCGCGTTGGCCATTGGCTTGCCGTCCGTCGCATCAGCTGCCGCGACTGGACGCGCGGATACCGCGCAACTACTGGCCGCGGTCTGTGTCGGCGCGCTCATCGTGCTCGTTGCCGTGGCCGTCGCGCAGCGTCGCCGAAATCCGGCAGCGCCCGCAACGCCGGCTACCGCAAACAGCGCGCTGCCCACCGCCGATGCGACCTCACCCCAGATGACCGAACTGCAGACAAAGCTCGACGACCGCGAACGCGAATTGGCCGAGCGCACGCGTGAGCTCGCCGGGCGCGTGCGCGAGCTCGATAACGCCGGGCGCGAGCTCGACAGTCTTGCCCATTCGGTTTCGCATGACCTGCGCGCGCCGCTGCGTGTCGTCGATGGATTCGCAACGATCGTGCTCGAAGACTATGGGGATCGCGGCAAACCGCTCGACGACCTGGGCCGCGACCATTTGCGCCGCATCGTGGCCGCCAGCCAGCGCATGAACTCGATGATCGACACGCTGCTCAACTTGTCGCGCATGACAAGCCGTGAATTGGCCAGTGAAAGGGTCGATCTATCGCAGATCGCGCGCGAGTTGGCGGACGATCTGCGCGATGACTTGCGCATCCGAGAACCCGCCCGAGCAATCGAGTTTGTCGTCGCGCCGGGGCTCAGAGCCGACGGCGACCCAACGCTGCTGCGCCTGGTTCTGCAGAACTTGCTTGGCAACGCGGCGAAGTTCAGCGCCAAGAGCCGCGACGCCCGCATCGAGTTCGACTGCAGACAAGACGGCGCATCCGCCGAGTTCTTCGTGCGCGACAACGGTGCCGGATTCGACATGCGTTTCGCAGAAAAAATGTTCGGCATGTTCCAGCGATTGCACAGCGCCAACGAATTCCCAGGCAGCGGCGTCGGCCTCGCGACAGTGCAGAAAATCATTCACCGCCACGGCGGGCGCGTTTGGGCCGAAGCAGTGCCTGCGCCGGCCGACGGGCATGGGGCGACGTTTTACTTCACGCTGTGGGATGGTCGGATGGGCAGATGTTCATCGTGCAGCAGCGGCTGGCGCAGCTGTCCGACATCGCCTCGCACGAGGTGTTTTTTTCTTTCCCCACACTAAGTGAAACTGCCTCAAGCGCAAGCGTTGCGCGGAGCGGGCCTGCCTTCGGGGCGTCGCCCGAGGAACGGAGCAACGCCCGGGCCGTTAAGCGAAATAACGCTTTAGCCTTATTTCGCGCCGGCGTTGTGAGTACCGCAGTGGTCGGCACTTCAGTGCCCGACGCCCAGGCAGGCCCGCTCCGCCCAACGCTTGCGCGGCCCGACGAATTACGCAGCAACGCCCGCTACTGCAACTTCCAAACCGCACCGCACTGTTTGCACCGCACGCTCAGCCAATGCGGTCGCCCCGCTTCAGGCGGATCATCAAAGCTAGAAGCTTCCTGCGCCAGTACGTTGAACTTGCCCCAAGCTTTGCATTTCGGGCAGGTCGCGGCTTCACCGAAATGTTCAGCTCGCGCGAGCAATGTGGTGAAGCGCCGCCATGACACCACGACCAACATTCCTCCGGCGGCGGCCACGAGAACGATCAAGTAACGAATGCCGGCTTCGGCGTCGCTGAGCAGTTCCACCCCCGAGAGCAACAGAATGAGGGCCACGAATCCGAGCGCCAGATAGGCGTGGCTTTCGATGAGTTGCCGCTCGTACCAGCGCCGGAAACCATACCGCTCGATGTAGCGCGTGACCTGCATCGGCGCGCACTTTCAGCGGCGGACCGAATTCAGGCGATTTGCGGCTTCAACCATGTGACTGGCCAGTCCGTCGACTTGCTTGCCTTCAGCCTTCGCCTGCGTGCGTAACGCCTCGAACGCGCGGTCATAGTCCAACCGCAGGCGCTCCATCAGGATGCCGATCGCGATCAGCACGTCGCGTCCAACTTCACCCGAAGCCTTGGTCGGCTCCGGTTTTTCGTCATGTGACCGCGACAATGCCGCGCGCACCGCGGGAACGATCTGCCGCACGTCCACCGGTTTGACCAGATAGCCGAGCGCGCCCATTTTCATCGCTTCTTCGACGATATCGCTGTCGCCGAAAGCAGACAAAAACATAAAGCCGGTGTCGGTGTTGGCCGCCAGGTAGCGCGCTACGTCCATGCCGGACTTGCCCTGCATGCGCATATCCAGAATCGCCAGCTTCGGCTTGTGCTTGCGCGCCAGCAGAATCGCATCGTCGCCGTTATCGGTTTCGATGACTTCAAGGCCGGCTTGTTTAAGACCCGCCACGAGCGTGGCCAGCACCAAACGGTCGTCATCAACGACCATGACCAGCGGAGGCGAGGTGTCATTCATTGACGCAAGCTTAGTGCAGTAAGCGCTATTAGATGCTGTCTTCGCGAATAGCAGGCGGGAACAATTGCAGGCGTGTCGACACGATCGAGCCGGTGCGCTCGACCACCAGGCGCGCCCCGCGCCGCGGCAGCAGCGCTTTGACAAGTCCCAGCCCGGACACGCTGGCGGAAATCTGCGCCAGGTCGAAGCCCTCCTTCAGGGTGCCGGGATTCTCGATAGCGAGCTCCATGCCGTCTGGCCGAGTCGCGACCTTGACCATGATGCCGTCCTGTCGCGTCGCGCGGTGCTTGATGGCGTTTGTGCCGAGCTCGTTGATCACGAGCGCCAGCGGCACCGCTTCGTTCTCGGGCAAGCCGAAGCGCCAGAGATCGGGCGGGGGTGGCTCGAAGCGAACCTCGACGCCGAACATGTTCGAAAGCGTCGAAAAAATTCCCTGCGCGACCCCGAGCACAGGCAGCGTGCCGCTCGAGCGAATCTGCAGCCCGTGCACCTGCGCGATTGCATGAATCTGTGTCGCGGCCTCTGACAGGATATCGGCCACGTCGGGCTGCGCATCCGCGGTTTGTTGCAGCAATCCTGCGACACCCTGCAAATTATTCTTGATGCGATGGTGCACCTCGCGCACCAGAACGTCGCGCTGCTTGACGATTTGTTCCATCTTCTGCTGCTCGGCGCGCGTGCGCTCGGTCACGTCGTCGGCAATCCCGAACACGCGGATCGCGCCATCTTCCATTCGCACTGGCGAGAGGCGCACGTTGACGTTGCGCACGCCGCGCGTCGGGTGGTCAATGCGCGCGGTCAACTCCGAGCGCACCAGCCGCCGCATCCGCGCGATCAGCCGTGGCAACGCGCGATTTACAGTCTGCACATCTTCGAAGTGCACATGGCGCATGACGTTGCGCGGATCTTCCAACAGCTCGGTAACCGGCGCGCCGATTAACGTGGTGTAGCGCGGGTTCACGTATAACGCGCTCGAAAAATCACCGGTCATGATGAATACAAGCTGGTCGATGTTCTCGGCGAACTGGCGGAACCTAGCTTCGGTTTCGCGCAGCGCGGTTTCCGCACGTACTTCCTCGGTCAGATCATCGATGATCGACATTACGTAGCGCGCATTCGCATCGCCCGCCGCGGCCGAGCGGCCAGGCTCGGATTCGAACAGCGGCACCACGCGCTGATTGATCGTCAGCCGCTTGCCGTCGGCGCGCAGCATCACGTCGCGCGGCCGGTCGACCTGAGTTCCTGTGGACAACGCCTTGCGATCGAGCTCCGCGTACAAATCGGCAAACTGCCGTGCATAAATTTCGCCCCAGGTGCGGCCGACGACTTGCTCGCGCGTCAAGCCCGTCATCATCTCGCCGGCGCGATTCAAGCTGACGAAGCGGCCGGTCTCGGCTTCGCGCACAGACACGAGCACCGGCAAATTCTCAACAACCAGATCCAGGTAGTTGCGCACGCGCCGCAATTCTTCCTCCGACCGTCGGCGCGCGTCGACGTCGACCAACGTCAGGATGACGCCGCGATCGGGCGCCGACGGGTCGATCGGGCGCCCGTAGCCGGCACACCAGAAAGTCGTGCCGTCGGCGCGACGCATCAGCCGTTCGAAAGAAACGCCGCCATCGGCCGCGCTCGGCTCTGCCTCCGCTTCCGACTTCTCTGCGGACTCTTCGGAATCAACGTCGACCAAAGGGAGCTCGCGAATGTCGTCCCAATCACTGGCGGTAGCAAACAGAGAGGAAATCTGCAGCTCGTCCCAATCGCGCGCGTCGTAGCCGAACAATTGCTGCGTGGCCGCGTTGGCTTTGACGATCAGGTCATTCGCTACGTACAACACAGCCACCAGCGCGTTATCGAAGATCAGCTGCAGTTCCGACAACGTCGCGCGCAGCTCGCGCTCCGAGCGTTTGCGCTCGTCGACGTTGACGAAGGCGAAGATGTAGCCCAGCTCGGGCCGCTCGGGATTGACCGCACGCCCCTGCACCGCCACCCAGATCGGTGGCCCCTTGCGGCGAAACATGTGCAGCTCGAATTCGGTCGCACCGGTGTCGTTGATGCGTTGGTAGTGCTCGGACAAGTTCGCCAGCAGCAAATGATCGGTCGGATGCGAAAACAATTGCATCTGCGACACCAGCGCACCGGGTTCGCATGCGAGCAGATCTTCCATCGCAGAGTTCGCACGCACCGGACGGCTGTCGCGCACGAACAGCAACCCGACCAGCGCGGTGTCGAAGATCAGCTGCTGCTGCGCCAGCGCACTTTGCAGCTCTTCGCCCTGCTCCTCTTGCTCAAGCAAAGAGCGCGACAGCGCTTCGCGCTGGCGCTTACTCTCGGAGATGTTTTGAAAGGTGTAGATCGCCTCGCGCAGTACCTCGAGACCGGGCTCCTGCGCCTGGATCGGGCGCGCCTGAACCAGGCACCACACCGGCTCGCCGTCGGTCCGGAACAGCACAACCTCGCCGCTCGTCGTTTGATTGGAGCGCACGACCGGCATACCGGACACTTCGTTCGGAGCGCGATGATTGCGGTCGATGCACAGATCCCACAGCGGCATTCCGATCACTTCACCATCGCTGTAGCCGAACATCTCCGCGAATTCGCGATTGGCGAGCAGGATCTTTCCCGACATCGTCTGCGCCACGCCGACGGACATCGTTTCGAACAGCGTCTGCTGATCGCGTAGTGCAACCTGCAACTGCTCTTCAAAAATCTTGCGGTCAGTGAAATTTTCGAGCACCAGCAATGTGTGGCGCAAGCCGCTTTCAGACGCGATGGCGCGCATCGAAAGCTTGGTCCACACGACACGGCCGTCGCGATGCATGAAGCGCCGCTCGGCGGATTCAGACTCCATCGCACCACGCTGCATTTCCGCGCGCGCCTGTTGCAGCATCGGTCGATCGTCCGGGTGAAGCAGCGTTTCCGGATCCTTGCCTATCAGTTCGTCGGCGTCGTAGCCGAGCGTTTGACACGCCGCGCGGTTAATGCCGATCAGCCGAAACTCGCTATCGAGCAACAGCGCCGCGACCGGGCTCTCGTCGAACAGCGCGCGGAAGCGCTCCGCACTCTCAGTCAGATCGGATTCTGTCTGCTTACGCTGGCCGACATCGCGTGCGAGCAGCAATATGAACTCGCGTCCCTCGTGCACCACACGCTGCAGCACCGTTTCAACCGCGAATTCAGTGTCGAACCGTGTCTTGTAACGCGTGTCGACCTGATAGGAGCCGCGCGTTTGCAGTTGTTCATATAACGACGCAAAGCCAGTGCCGTCACCTGCGCCAAGGCTGAGGTCAATCGCGCTAAGCGATAATCCTTTCAGCGAGTCACGGTCGTAGCCGAGTCGTTGCCGTGCGGCATCGTTGGCGTCAACCACCGCGCCCCACTGATCGATTTCAAACACCATTTCACCGACAGACTCCAGTGCCTGCCGCAGCGCCCCAAGCGAGTGCTGCGCAAAGCGCTCCCGATCGATCCGCTCGCACGTCACCAACACGCCATCGAAACGGCCATCGATGGCGAACACCGGCGCCAATTTCATCCGTACCCAGCCACGCGCGGGTAGGGGCAGCTCGTACTCGCGCTCGACGGGCGTGCGGTCCCCGCTACCACTGATGCGTCTCAACTCTGCAAGCAACTCGGGCAACTGATTGAGCCCGTTGGCCATATCGACAGCCGCCCCAGCAACGCATCGGCCGGCACATCGAACAACTCTTCGAGGCAGTTATTCCACAGGCGATAGTTCATGTCGCGGTCAAGCAGCGCGAGGCCGATATGCGCCGCCGCCAACAGGGTCTCAATGACGGTGTCGGCGGGACGCGCGGCTAGATTCGCGGCTTCGTCGGGCGCCGCTGGCGCAACAAAGTCGTGCGGGGTCCAGGCTGCATGTATCGGCGTCCCCAGCGGACTGAGAGCCAGGTGGGCTATTCGCACTGCCCGGCAAACCAAGCGCCAAGGCGCGCTCCTCCGAAACAACAGGGGGCGCATTGGCGGGCGTTCCCGCCGCGCGCGGAGCGGAACTTGTCGAACGCTGCGAAATGGTAGGTCGGTCAGCCACGCGGGAGGGTCGGCAGTCGGGCCGCGCCAGAGGTTAAGCAAGAATAATGCACCCTCAACGGACCCACGCTCGTCGCCGATCTAAAGTTCGACGGTCAATTGCCGAACTTTCTGGCGTGACTTCCCTGGCGCGCTCCAATTTGTCCGCACCGCCGTGCGGCGACCTCCGGCTCGCGCCTGGAACCTGCACCGAGAGCCGGCTACTTGCCCTGCGCACGGCCGTTGCCGAAGGACGGTATCGCATCGATGCGCAGGCAATCGCGGCCGGGCTGATTGCTGCAGTCGACCCGCAACTTCAATCCATTGGCCAACACTGACTCTTCTCAAATGCATCTCGAACTCAACGCTCCCCGCGGACACCCCGGCACGCTTGTTTTCCGATCTGATAAAAGCCCTGCACGATGAGAGCGAGGCGCTGATCGCCAATGACCCGGCTCGCATGAAAGAGGCGAGCGGGCGAAAGGAACACTTGTTGCGGCTGCTCGCACCGCAGGCAAGCGCTTTGCGCGCGATGCGGCAAGGCGGAAGTGACGAGCTCGAGCGTTTTGCGCGGGAAGCGGCGCAGCTGCGGATGTTGTCAAGCTAGCGCTCCTTTTGGAGCGTCGCGCGCCGATTACCAATGCTTAAGGCGTGCGCGCAACCGTGCAACCGCCTGGCTGTGCAGCTGACAAACGCGCGACTCGGTGATTCCCATCACGACGCCGATTTCGCGCAGGTTTAGATCCTGCTCGTGATACAGACTCATCAGCAGCTTTTCGCGTTCCGGCAACTCGTCGATCGCATCGACCAGCGCATAGCGGAAGCGCTTGTCGCGCAGAATCTCGCCCGGCTCGGGTGAGTCACCCACCAGGTGCCGCTCCAGATAATCTTCATCGTCGACTTTGCCGCCCAGGTCGGCCAGATGCACCAGCTGTGCTCCCCGCGCGTCGTGCAACATCTGCTGATACTGGGCGAGAGACAATTCAAGTTCGGCGGCGATCTCGAGTTCGTGCGGTGCCCGGCCAAGCTTGCCTTCGAGCCGGTGAATCGCGTTTTCTATATCGCGTTGGCTCTTGCGAGCCGAGCGCGGCAGCCAGTCATTCGCGCGCAGCTCGTCGAGCATCGCACCGCGAATGCGCTGCGCAGCGTAGACCTCGAATTGCGTGCCTTGCGTCACTTCGAATCGAGAAACCGCGTCCATCAAGCCCATCATGCCGGCCTGAATCATGTCGTCCAGTTCCACATTGGCCGGTAGCCGCGCAATCATTTGATGCGCCAGCCTGCGCACCAGCGGCGTGTATTGCTTGACATAGTCGCTTTCGAGCAGCGAAACCGGCCGTATCTGATCCAGCTGCTGGCTGTCGGCCTGACCGTTGTTCAGCGCTTGATACAGCGCGTCGTATAGGAATGCGTCGTTCTTCATAAGCCCAAACTTTAGGGATGCGGGTCCAGGCGCTATCGACCGATAGGTGGCAAAAAAGCAAGACATCTGGCGGCATTGAAACGCCGCTTTCAATTCTGCGAACGCGCGCGCTCAACGTGCCGAAAACCGAAACAAATCAAGAGCTCTGCCTCCTTTGTTGGCGTGCGACGTTCAGTTGCGCGCGCAATCGGCGCAACAAGAAAGGCGGGTGATCGCCACCCATCCCGACTCATCGGCAGCTAATTGCGCCGCGTGGCGTTTTAAAGAAGCGTCCGCGCCGGTCGATCTTCGTGAGACCAAGGCACAACACTGCGTTGAAGGATGCACCGATGACTCGCAATCAACTCGTCAAGCAACTCGCGGAAATATCGACGCGACCGATCGGCATTAGCACGACTGCCGATGCAACAACGGCCGAGCCTGCATCGACCCGAGGCCATGGGGAAGCACCTACCGAACTCTTCGTGTGGTTCGAAGATACCGCGGCACGCGCTCTCGAAGGCCGCCGCGGCGTCGCCGGCTTGCCCGAGTCGCTGTTGCCGATCAGTCGCGAGATGAAGCTGGTCGAACGCCGGTACGCCGCGAATCACTTGCACCTGCTGAGCGCGGTCCGGATCAGCTGCCGTCAGAACGCTGCTGAACTGATCGCGTCGCTCTATACGGCGGCACTATCGGTCGGCACTGTTGCCTGGATTGGTACCGGTAAGCAATACGCTCATACGTGGAATGACATGTACCCGGCCACCGCAACCAAATAGCAGATGGGGCCAAGACAAAGGTGCCGCACGGCGCCTTTTTTATTCCCGCTTGACTAAGCAGCGGCTGCGTCCGGCGCAGGTCCGCTCGAGCGCGCCGCGGCGTCGAGCTTGTTCATGTACCGTTGCAGCATTCGCGCGGCTGATTCGCTGAGATCGACGAATTCGCATCCACAGCGACGAACACCGTCATTCGACGCCTGATAGTCGTCGACATAGCGCACGCGCATCGTGACCGTGATCTGCCCGATGTCAGGAAGATCGAGATAGCAATTCTCGAGCGTGTGGTCGGCAGGCAAGGCGAACTGGACCGGATGCACGAACAGCGCCAGGCCGCCGACGCTCAAGTCGAGCACTCGTACCGACTCGTATTGACCCTTCTTGCCCGGCGATGGCACGAGGCACGTGGCCGGACGGACCGCGGGTGGCTGTCGCCGGTATGCGCCGCGCCGTTGCATGCGCAGTAACTGCTGCGGCAAGCGCACTCGAAACGCGGGGCGTCCTTGGTGCTCGACGGCTTCCGCGGTCCCGACCGAAAACTGCACCTTCACATTGTCGAGAAACGCGACGACCACCAGCTGCTTCGATGCATAGATCGCTCTCTGTGCGGCCGCGTCGGACGTGCGATCCAGGATCAATTCTTCGAAGGCTTCGTTCACGTCGAGCACGTTGCTAACCGTAAACCCGGCCGCCTGGTCGTAGTACAGCGTGACCAATACCTGCCGGTCGCGCAACTGACGCAGCAGGGCCGCGATCTCAGTGCGCGAATAAATCGCGAAGCGCTCGAGCTCCGGCGAGTCGGGTTCTGGGAAAGGTGTCGTCAAGCTCATGCTGATTCGTTGCCTCCGGCCGCGCGCGGCGTCGAGATCAACGGCACGATCGGCTCAAGCCAGGGCTCGGCGTGCCCGCGAATCAGCGCGTCGTCCGACAGGATCTGCCGCAGCAAAACCATCCGCCGCTCGTGATCGGTCGCACTCAGCGATGCGGGCCGTTCGTCGGCCGCCTTCAGGATGGCGATCAACGCGCCGCAGCGCTCCTCCTGATGTGCAACTTCGATCCAGTCGCCCGCGCAAGCGGCCGCGAGCATCGCGCAACTCGCCTGTGCGATTGCTTCGTAATGCTGTAGCAGGTTCGAGCGTGCGGGCTCGCCTGCCGTCGGCGATGAGGCGGCTTCGATCATCTCGGCCACCTCGCAAAATTCGTTCGGCATCGTGCCGTTCCCCGTCAGTGCCTACAGTGCTTATCTAGATGCACAAGCTACAAACACTGTACCGATGATGAGGTACGCGCCATCGTCCGATTGGAGGGCCGTTCCAAGCGCTTTTCAATCAAAAAAAAGCGCCGGTATAGACCGGCGCAAAGGCGGGGGAGGAAACCAAATCACTTCAACCAAGTTGGCGAAACGCGTTTGCCATCTGTCCGTCCAGCGACGTGACTGCGGCGCGTGCCTCGCACACTTCCTTAACGGCACGCACGCGCCCGACTTGAATGGCTTGTCGCCGTGGGTGTAGGAAAAAACCTTACGTGGCGACGAGCGGCCGCCTGACATCGTTCGTAGCGACACGCTGATTCATCGAATTGAGCCGGTTTCCCACAATGGCGTCACTTCAAAACGTATTCAGCCCAACCCGACCAAGTACGTACCAAACCGCAAACCAGGAGCAAACGAATGAGCACCATCGCCGCCAGCAACGAACAACTTCTGCAGGAAATCCGCGAGGCCAATCTGGCCTATCTGGTTCTGGCGCAGCACATGATCCGTGCCGACAAGGCGCAGGCGCTGTACCGGCTGGGCGTTTCGGAAGAAGTCGCGACGATCATCGATCAACTAAGCCCGGCTCAATTGATGAAGATCGCGGGGTCGAACCAACTGATCCTGCGATTTCGATTCGACGACGATATGGTCTGGAACCTTCTGACCAGCCACTCGAAGCCGAAGTCGAGCGCGACAGGTGCGGCAGTGGCCGGCCTGCACGCCAACATCGTGATGGCCGGGCAACTGGCTAACGTGACCGCGTAACTTCGAACCATCGGCAAGGAAACTCACCATGCGCATCAAAAGCATCGTTTCCGAGAGCAAGCAGATTCAGCGCGCGATCGCGCTGATCAAGCTCGGCGCGCGTTTGCAAGTTCTGGAATCAGAGACCGATCTGTCGTACGAGCGCCTGTTGCGCCTGTACAAGGAAGTTCAGGGTGAGTCCCCGGCGCGCGGCATGCTGCCGTTTTCGACCGACTGGTTCATGACGTGGCAGCCGAACATCCACTCGTCGCTGTTCCTGAACATGTACGAGTACCTAGACAAAACGAGCGAGCTCGAAGAGATCGACGGCATCATCAAGGCGTACGAGCTGTACCTGGAGCAGATTCGCGCGCAAGGCCTGGAGCCGCTGCTATCTGTGACGCGCGCATGGCGCCTCGTCAAGTTCGTCGATGCCGGCATGGTGACTCTGACCTCGTGCTGCAAATGTAACGGCAAATTCGTTACCCACACCTTCGAGCTCACTAAAAATTATGTCTGCGGATTGTGCGAACCTCCGGCCCGTGCCGGCAAAGGTAAGGCGCAAGTCGTGAGTGGATCGTCAGACCTGGTGCATTAGAGCTTCATCGAAGCGGAGTAATCGGCGGCCAAGTGCCGCCGATTTTGTTTGTTGCGTTCGTCATGCAGCAGCGGCTGCCGCGACATCGCCTCGCACGAGATGTTTTTCTTTCCCTCACATTAAGTGAGGGTGTCTCAGCGCAAGCGTTGGGCGGAGCGGGCCTGCCTTCGGGGCGTCGCCCGAGGAACGGAGCAACGCCGGGGCCGTTAAGCAAAAAACGCTTTAGCCTTTTTTGCGCCGGCGTTGTGAGTTACCGCAGTGGTCGGCACTTCAGTGCCCGACGCCCAGGCAGGCCCGCTCCGCCCAACGCTTGCGCGCTCCGACTCAGTGCAACCCTAAACCTTCGCGTACAACGGAATTTCGAGTTCTCGCACCAAGCCCGCGGTAACGAACGCATGAACCGCGATCTTCTCGGCGGGGCTGAGCGCTACGAACGAAACTCCCATTAGACGGTCGCCCGTCTCATCTGGCTTACGCACCGGCCGTGCGCGCGCTTCGATCATCAACTCCTGATCGGCAACCGCGAGTTGAAAGACGACTTTGACTTCGTCGTAGAAAACGCTGAGGTCATCGTGCAGCCCGATCGCAGCACCGCCGGTGGACAGATCGCTGATCGTCCCCTTGACGAAGCGTCCCGATGCTTGCGCGCCGGGGTAGACCATGCAGGGTAGTTCGGTTTTGACACGGGGCGCCGCACGCAGCTCGCGCTTTTGGACGTGCTGCTGCTTCGGCCATCCAATGTGCAGGTATTCGAACGGGTCGCTGCAGGCCTTCACCAAGGGAGCTATGAACTCGTAGATCGATTCGCCGGAAAAGCTGCGGAATCGATACATCGCGCCTTCCTTCACCGCCATCGCCGACAAGTCTTCCGGCGCTGTGACGACGATCGAGTGACCTTCGTGCACGCCAATCAGCTTGACCGTCACTGCATCAGCCAGCGTATCGCCGTTGGGCCACATCCTGAGCACGCGCCAGCTGGCCAATTCACGCGGCGCTGGGCGCCGTGCGCCGTTCGACACCGCCAGATCGGCGAGAGGGACGGTTGAGGCACCGATGAGGGCACCGTCAAAGGTTCGTTCAAGATAGGCACGGCCAGAGTTTCATCCAGCATCGGCACCGTCATCGGCGACGACCCGTCAACAGGCATTGCAACCGGCTCGGTCATGTTCATGGCACAGGCGCGAACGTCGCGACTCAATAGTGACTCCCAAGTTTGCGGGAGATTTCGCACCTTGGGCCCGCCGAGAAAACGTCTGCTCGCCCGTCAATTCCAAAGCTAAAAAAGCGATTCGATAAAAAGAGGACGGCTGCTTAAGTTAGTGCCTGCCTCGGCCGAAAGTCTGAGCGTGGACCCAGGGAGGGAGCGCTGTCCTGATCCCCGCCGAGCAGCCTTTCGCCTTGGGCACCACACCACCTAACGATCCAATACTTAGCTCATAAGCATTGGTAACAAGGCGGCCCGAGCCGGCGGCTACACTGCCTCAGTCAATCACTGTTGCGACACGTTCAATGAAAGCACTTTTATCCGCGCTGATCGTCGGCGCATTCGCCGTGGCGCAGGGACCGGCTTTCGCGCAGGACAAGAAGCCCGCGCTGACCAAGGAAGAGATCAAAATAGCCGAGGCAAAGAAGGCCGACAAGGCCGAGGCCAAAAAGGACGAAGGCAGAAAAAAGGTCAAGAAGGGCGGCTGCTAGGCAGCCTCCCAGTCACAAGCAAACGGCCGCCTGCGCGGCCGTTTTTGTTTTCGCTACTGGTCCCAGGACCGGATGAGGTCGATACGGCGCCGCCAGCGCTGCTGACCGCGCGCCAACCGGTAAGTCGAGCGCCTGAACCGCTCGATCTGCCACGGCTTGCTTGCGCCGACGATCGGTCACTGACGCCCGAGCCCGCGCACGATTGCCCGCCAGAAAGCCGCGCGAGCGGACTGCACGGCCGCAGACCCTCGCCTTGATCGCGGCATTCCGAGCGCGATGGGGGAAACCTTGCGGTCGCTACGGTCCACGTTGACGTAGTTCATTGAGCGCTAACCCAATCCAAGCAGACGGCCGATGCGTGCAAGGTAGTCCGATCCGGCCAACGCGCCGCTTTTCAATTCCCCGCCCAGCTCATCAAGTGTGTTGCGCACGCCGTGCAAGCCGACGTGAACTTCCTCGTGCGACGGCTCGGCCGCGCTGAGTGCCAATCGCAGTTGCTCAACCTCGGCACGCAATGTCTCGACGCTTGCCCCGCCCGCTCGTGCCTTCGCAACGTCGCGCTCGAGTTGATCGACAAGTTTCCCTACCTCGTCGAGATTCACGCTGCGCGCGGGAATCGGTGCGCTCATTGCCGCCCTCCTGCCTTCGGCTCCATCAGACCTAACCTTACACTCCCGCCCCATGTCTCGTACCGGCGCTCGCCTGCTTGTCGATCAGTTGCTGATCCAGGGCGTCAATCACGCCTTTACCGTGCCCGGCGAGAGTTTCCTGGCGGTGCTCGACGCGCTGTATGACTCGCGCGAGATGGTCAAACTCATCGTCAACCGGCACGAGTCCGGTGCCACCTTCATGGCCGAGGCGTACGCGAAGTTGACCGGGCAGCCCGGCGTGGCGTTCGTGACCCGCGGACCCGGAGCGACCAACGCCGCGATCGGCGTTCATGTCGCGCACCAGGATTCGTCGCCGTTGATTTTGTTCATCGGGCAGGTCGGCAACGATTTCGTCGAGCGCGAAGCGTTTCAAGAGATCGATTACCGCCGCATGTTCGGTCAGATGACCAAATGGGTCGCGCAGATCGATCGCGCAGATCGCGTGCCGGAGTTCGTGGCGCGCGCGTTTCAAGTGGCGACCAGCGGCCGCGCCGGGCCTGTCGTGTTGGCTCTGCCCGAGGACATGCAGTCGGTAGAGGCCGACGTGGGCGACGCCCTGTGCCATCAGCCGGTGCTCGGGGCGCCGAGCGACATGCAGATCGCGGCGCTGCGCCGTCTGCTCGGTCGCGCGCAGCGCCCGCTGGTAATTCTTGGCGGCTTCGGCTGGACGCCGGCCGCGTGCGACAACTTCAAGCGCTTCGCCGAGGCGAATTACCTTCCGGTCGCGTGCGCGTTTCGATATCAGGACCTTTTCGATAACCGCCATCCGAATTACATCGGCGACGTCGGTGTCGGCATCAATCCGAAGCTTGCACAGCGCATCAAGGATGCCGATCTGATTCTCGCGATCGGGCCGCGGCTGGGCGAAATGACGACTTCGGGCTACACGTTGCTCGACGCCCCGGTGCCGGCGCAAACACTGATTCACGTTCACGCGGGTGCCGAAGAACTTGGCCGTGTGTTTCAAGCGCAATTGATGATCAACTCCGGCTTGGCGCAATTCGCATCGCGCCTGGCGATGATGGTTCCGATTGAAGAGCCTCCATGGCGAGACACCGTCACAGCGGCGCGCGAGGAACTGGAGGCGTGGCAGCAGCGGCCCGCGGTCTATGCACACGGCGATCCTCCGCTCGACCTGTGGGAAGCGATGCAGATTCTGTCGCGCGCAATTCCGCCGGACGCGATCATCGCCAATGGCGCCGGCAACTTTGCGACCTGGGCGCATCGGTTCTGGCGTTACCCGGGACTGCGCACTCAAATCGCGCCGACCGCCGGCGCGATGGGCTACGGCGTGCCGGCCGCGATCGCGGCGAAGATTGCGGCGCCCGAGCGCACCGTGATCGCGTTGGCCGGCGACGGAGACTTCTTGATGACCGGCCAGGAGTTAGCGACGGCCGTGCAGTACGGTGCCGGTGTGCTGGTGCTCGTATTCAACAACCAGATGTACGGGACCATTCGAATGCATCAGGAGCGCGAGTTTCCGGGCCGTGAGCACGGCACCGCACTCGTCAATCCTGACTTCGCGCAACTGGCGCAGGCGTACGGCGCGTTCGGCGCTACTGCCGCGACGACCGATCAGTTCGGGATTGCCCTGTCGCAGGCGCTGGCATTCATTCGCGAGCGGCGCCTGCCCGCGCTGATCGAGCTCACGATGGATCCTGAAATCATCACGCCGAATGCCACGCTGTCGGCCATCCGCGCAACGGCGAGATTGCAGCGCTGATCGCGCGCGTAGCACTTACTTGGCGAGACTTTTTTTCAACAGTTCCGCGGTCAGCTCGTTTAGGCCGACGCTTTTCTTCACCGCTTGTTCCTGCAGCGCCTTGACCAGGTCCTGCGGTAGCTTGACTGCAAACGGGACGAGTCCGAGCGCGCGATCGCGGTCGCGCTGCGCGCGCCGATCCGGCTCCGGTGCAATGGCGCGGCCGTATGCATTGCCGGCGGCGCGCATCTGATTGGTGAGCTTGCTTGCCTGGCGCTTTTCGAGCTCGCCACGTTTCATGAATCCATCTCCGCTTTGCGATCGGGCCGCATCTTAGCCGGACGGAAGACCACCGGGTCTGCGTAGAAATCCGGGTTCTCGTTTTGCGCCCACCATCCCGGAATTCCGAGCACTGGCAATGGCATCAGGGCGCGCGGTGTCAGGCGCTCATCGAGCCCCGCGGCCATGCATCGATCGATTTCATCCGGCGCCGAACCCGGCGCGAGCGCGATGTGCAAAGCGTGCGCAGTGATGCCTTTGTAAGGACGATGCAGCTTTTCCAACAATGCATGCCCGAACGCAAGCACGTTAACCCCGTCTGCCCACGCCGCGCGTTGGCTTTGAAACAGTCCGGTCCAATCGCGACCACGCAGCGAGTCGACGATGTACGACCGATCGGTCACCAACAACACGGCGTTTTCGTCAATCAGCGTTGCAGCATCGCGCAGCGGCCCGCGCACGGCGCGAACACCGTCGCGCGCGATCGCCGCTGACTGAAGCCGATTCAACTGTGCCTTTGCCCTGGGAAACTGCAGGAAGATCAGCGCATTGAAGAAATCATGCAGATTGGCGCGCGTTGCCACGCAACCGCTGCGGGCGATGCGGGTTTCGTAGGGCTCGCCCGTTGCAGGTTCGGCTTCTCCGAAGGTAATGCGCAGACCACTCGCGTTGCGAAGATCTGCCGCGTCGGCGGCACGATTCAACGACTTGCGCCAGTCGCCAGCAGCCGCAATGGTTCGGCCTTGCTCGGCGATGGGCGCAAGCCACGGGGCAGACCAGTCGAAGCTCGCTAGCTCTTCAATTTCCACCGCAACGTTTGGCCCGCTCTCAGCGGAACCACGGTCTTATCGGCGAACGGAAACGCGGCCGGCAGAATCCAATCCGCTCTCATCAACGTGATCGTCTCTGTATTCCGAGGCAACCCGTAGAAGTCGGGACCGTTGAAGGACGCGAACGCTTCAAAGCGATCGAGCGCACCCGTTTCGTCAAAGGCTTCGACGTACATCTCGAGTGCTGACGCTGCCGTGAAGCAACCCGCACAGCCACATGCCGCCTCCTTTTCGCCCTTCGCATGCGGAGCAGAATCAGTACCGAGAAAAAATCGGGCGTTGCCGCTTGCAGCCGCTGTCAGCAACGCCTGTCGATGTGTCTCGCGCTTTAGTACGGGCAAGCAGTAGTAATGCGGACTCAAACCAGGCTGGCCATCGTCGCGCGAAAAGATAGAACTACGGTTAAACAGCAGGTGGTGCGCGGTGATCGTGGCACCCAACGGACCACGCTCGTCCACCACGAAATCCACCGCTTCTTTCGTGGTGATGTGCTCAAACACGATCTTGAGCGCCGGGAAGTCACGCCGCAACGGACGAAGCACTTCGTCGATGAATACCCCCTCCCTGTCGAAGACGTCGACTTGCCGGCGCGTCACCTCCCCGTGAATCAGTAATGGCATGCCGAAGCGCTGCATTGCCTCCAGCACGCGCGCGCAATTGCGCAGGTCGGTGACGCCGGACTGCGAGTTGGTCGTGGCGCCTTCGGGATAAAGCTTCACTGCGTGGACGATCCCGCTCTCGCGCGCACGCTCAATCTCGTCCGGAGGCGTCGCGTCCGTCAGATAGAGCGTCATCAACGGTTCGAAAGCCGAGCCCGTCGGCAACGCCGCCTTAACGCGGCGCTGATATTCGGCGGCTTGCGCTGTCGTCGTAATAGGCGGCTTCAGATTCGGCATCACGATCGCGCGCGCGAACTGGCGTGCGGAGTGCGGCAGCACGGAGGCCATCGCCGCACCGTCACGCAAATGCAAATGCCAGTCGTCGGGGCGTGCGATGGTCAACGAGTCAGCAATCATCCAGCGATTATCTCAGTCTGCATCGGTTCGCCGGGTGGATAATCGCCACATGAATTTCGACGACCTGGCGAAACTGATTCCGAACGCGGCCTGGCGCATGCGCGATGACGACGCTGATCCGCAGGAAACGCGCGAATGGCTGGACGCGCTCGACACGCTGATCGACACCGTTGGCCCCGAGCGCGCGACGTTTGTGCTGAAACATCTGCTGCAGCATGCCCGTACGCGCCGTGTGCCTTTGCCGCAAGTGCTGAACACGCCGTATCTGAATACGATATCGCTCGCCGATCAACCGCCGTTTCCCGGCAACCTCGAGATCGAATCGCGCCTGAGCGCGCTGGTGCGGTGGAACGCACTGGCGATGGTCGTACGCGCCAACGCGGTGAGCGCCGAACTCGGCGGGCATATTGCAAGCTACTCATCGGCCGCCGATTTGTTCGAAGTCGGCTTCAACCACTTCTTTCGCGCGACTTCGAACGAGTCGCGCGGAGACCTCGTCTACTTTCAGCCGCACTCCTCCCCGGGTGTTTACGCCCGCGCATTCTTGGAAGGGCGGTTGAGCGCAGATCAGCTCGACCACTATCGTCGCGAGACCGGCGGAACAGGTCTGAGCTCGTATCCGCACCCGTGGCTGATGCCGAGCTTCTGGCAGTTTCCGACGGGCTCAATGGGAATCGGTCCGTTGTTCGCAATCTATAACGCGCGCTTCCTGCGTTATCTGCAGAATCGCGCGCTGCTCGATACGAGCGAGCGCAAGGTCTGGGCGTTCGTCGGCGATGGCGAAATGGACGAACCCGAATCGCTCGCCGGACTATCGATCGCCGCGCGCGAAGGGCTCGACAACCTGATCTTCGTCGTCAATTGCAACCTGCAGAGGCTCGATGGGCCAGTGCGTGGCAACGGTTCGATCATTCAGGAGCTCGAGGGGCTCTTTGCCGGCGCCGGCTGGAACGTGATCAAGCTGTTGTGGGGATCCGACTGGGATCCTCTGTTCGCGCGGGACACCCAGATGCTGTTGCTGCGCGCGTTCCATGAAACGGTCGACGGCGAGTTCCAGACACTGTCTGCGACCGATGGGCGCTTCAACCGCGAGCACTTTTTCAACAAGTACCCGGAGCTCGCGCAGCTGACGTCGCATCTGTCCGACGAGGACATCGATCGGCTGCGTCGCGGCGGCCACGATCCGGTAAAAATCCACGCCGCCTATCACGCCGCGGCCAATCACCGCGGCCAGCCGACCGTGATCCTGGCGAAGACGAAGAAGGGATACGGCATGGGCACCGCGGGCCAGGGCCGCATGACCGGGCATCAACAGAAGAAACTGGATACGCAAGCATTACTCGAGTTTCGTGATCGCTTCGGACTTCCTCTCAGTGACGCGCAGGCTGAGCAAGTCGAATTCATCCGGCCCGCGCCTGACAGCCCGGAGATGAAGTACCTGCATGCGCGGAGGCACAAGCTCGGCGGGTATTTACCCGCGCGCGATCCGTCGTGTCCGCCGCTCGCAACGCCCGACGCAGCGACATTCGGCCGTTTCGCGCTCGAAGCGAACGGCAAGGAAATGTCCACCACAATGGCATTCGTGCGCATGCTTTCGGCTTTGCTGAAAGACCGCGAGTTGGGCGCGCGCATCGTGCCGATCATTGCCGACGAGGCACGCACATTCGGCATGGCCGACCTGTTTCGCACCGTGGGCATCTATTCGCCGGTCGGGCAGTTGTACGAACCCGAAGACAGTGCGCAGATCAGTTACTACAAGGAGGCCAAGACCGGCCAGATTCTCGAGGAAGGTATTAACGAAGCGGGCGCGATCGCCTCTTGGGTCGCCGCAGGTACCAGTTATTCGACCAACGGCTTTGCCATGCTGCCGTTCTACATCTTCTATTCAATGTTCGGCTTTCAGCGAGTCGGCGATCTGCTGTGGGCCGCAGCCGATTCACGCACGCGCGGCTTTCTGCTGGGCGCGACCGCGGGCCGCACGACGCTCTCCGGCGAAGGATTACAGCACCAGGACGGCACCAGCCACTTGATCGCGAGCACGATTGCGAACTGCCGCGCCTACGACCCGTGCTACGCATACGAGCTGGCGCTGATTGTCGAAGACGGAATGCGGCGCATGCTGTCCGAGCAGCAGGATGTCTTCTACTACGTCACCGTGATGAACGAGAACTACGCGCAGCCGTCAAGTCCGGAGGGCGCGCAAGAAGGTGTTCTACGCGGCATGTATCGCATCAGGGCGGCTCCTGACGCAAAAGTGCGTTTACTCGGCGCGGGCACCATCCTGCGCGAAGCGCTGGCCGCGGCTGATCTGCTACTGAACGAGTTCGGCGTCGCAGCCGATGTTTACTCTGTGACCAGCTTCACGGAGCTGCGGCGCGCCGCGAGCGAGTGCGCCTGCACCCCTGGTCCGGGCGCTGCTCCGGAGCCCTCTTGGATCGAACAGCAACTTCCCTTGAACGGAACGCCGGTCATCGCGGCCAGCGATTACGTCGCGGCCGTTCCCGATCTGATTCGCGCCTGGGTGAAAGACCGCTACGTCACGCTCGGCACCGACGGATTCGGTCGTTCGGATACGCGCGCAGCGCTGCGCGAGTTCTTTGAGGTGGACAGGCGATCGATTGCGTTGGCGGCGCTGAGAGCGGTCGGACACGATCGCGCCGACAGCGCGGCCGAAAGATGACCGCGCGGCGACACGCCGCCCGCTTGGCAGACGTCGGCAACAGCCCCCGGAGCGCCCCGTTCAGTTGACTCGAATACCTAACGCTTGCTCTTCGGACCTATATGTTTGTCGAGGAAGTTGATGATTTCGTTGTACAACTCGACATTGTTTTCCAGCTTGCCGAATCCGTGCCCTTCGCCGGCCTTGATGATGACTTTTTTTGGCGGATTTCCTGACCGCTCGAGCGCACGGACCATTGCGCTGGTCTGCTCCAGCGGCGTGCGAATATCGTCCGCACCGGCGTAGACCAGCAGGGGCTGCTTGATCCGGTCCGCCAGATGAACCGGGGACACATCGTTCGGGTATCCGGACGAATCTTTCGCTCCGACCAGCTCATTGACATGGGCGACGGCCGCCTTGCTATACGCGGTATCTCCCGCCGGCGAGGTTGCCATCATTTTCCAGTCGCTGACCATCAGCCCGGAGATCCCGCAGCGAAACGTCGTTGGAAAGCGCGCGAGTGCCATCAAGGTGGCGTACCCACCATAGCTGCCACCCGAAATGCAGATGCGATCGGCATCTGCGAAGCCCTGTTCGACAGCCCACTTCGCGGCGTCTTCGTGGTCGTCGATCATTTGACGACCCAAGCTGCCGTAGCCGGCGTAATAGATTTTTCCGCCAAAGCCCGGCGTGGCGCGGAAGTTGGGAAGTACAACCGCGTAACCCCGCGCAGCCAGCAACTGCGCTTCCAGCACGCCATAGCCGCTCCCGAACAGATCAGCTCGAACCGCCGGACCGCCATGTATGTGCAGAACGGTCGGAAGACGATCTCCCGGCTTGTGCCCTTTCGGCAGAAAGTAGTAGCCGGGAATTTCGAGTCCGTCGCGTGTCTTCAGCCTGAAGGCACGTTGCTCAACCAACTGACCCGGCTTTATCCAAGGGCGCGCGTCAAACAACTCCTCCATGGTCTTCTTTTCTTCGTCCAACATAAACCACTTGCCCGGCACGGTGTCCGAATACGACGTGACTACCAAGCGCTTGCCATCCGGTGTTCGCGCAAAACTGTTTATCGTCCCGGGTAGCGCCCCGTCGATCATGCGCTGCAGTCTTGAGTAAGCGTCGTCCGTCCACACCACCTCCGGCTTGTCGCCACGTACCGCGTAGCCAACTATGTTGTCGGACTTCCAATCCCGAATCACGCCAGGCACGCGATCACCAGATGCGTCGGCACCGATATCAAAACGTGGATGCTCTGCGACCAATTCGCCCACCTTTCTCGAACTGGGGTCGTATCGGTAAATCGCCATCGTGTCGCGGCCGGCGTTGTACGCCACCTGCATCGTCTGGTTATCGGCTTCGAACGTCAGAGGGATGAAGGTCGGCCCTTTTGCGCGGTCGTAACGAGTCAATTCTTGCCAAGAAGATTTGTCATCAGGTCGATACCAGACGATGAAAGTTTGGGTGTCGCGCACCCACGAAGTAACGACACGAGGCACAAAATTCCGATCAAGCAGCCACCTGAAGGAATACTCCGGCCGGTCCGGCGTCAGCAACGTAGCCCGACCAGTCTTTACGTTCAGCCGATAGAGGTCTTCTGAATCAGCACTGCGCATGTTGCCCTGCGCGATGATCTCGTCACTCGAGTTGGGAAGTGTTCGATGAACCTCATATCCACGATGCAATTGATTGAGCCCGCGAGATTCCTTGACCGTCGGTGAAAGCTTGCGGCCGTCCTTACCGTCCTTTGAAACCATAAAGAGTCCGCCGCCATCAAACTGCCCTGGCCCCGACGGCGAATTGAGCTTTCCAAGGGAGTAAAGGATGTAGTCATTTCCCACCCAGGTGACATCGAGTACATCGTAGTCACCGAAGTTGGTTAAAGCGGTTCCCTTGCGAGTTTCCAAATCGACGACGGCGAGGTTCATGCGGCCGTTCACCGGGATGGTCACGGCGAAGGACTTGCCATCGCGCGATAGCCTTGGACTTGCAAACGCCGGCGGCCGTAGAAAGTCCTCCACGCTCAGCGGTTTCGGCGCAGTCGGCGTCGAACCTGTCTGTGCGTGAGTCCAGGCGCTGACTGAACACAACAGCAGTGCACCGAAGTACTTGCCTAGACAGGACATCTACATCTCCCAAGAATCATGGACGAGCGAACAACGGCGACCGTGAAGCGAGGACCAACTCGGCTGCGAAATGTAACGCAGGCGGTATCCGCTAGCCTCCCGCTACTGAATTAGGATTACCCGATAGTCGTTCACGTTCGTGCGCGTGGGACCGGTAACGACTAGCTGCCCGACTGCGCTGAAAAATCCGTACGAATCATGTCGATCCAGCATGGCCTGTGCCGGCATGTCCGCTTCTTCAATCAAAGTCGGCGCCAGCCAGGCGCCTGCGTTATCCTCACTTCCGTCGATGCCGTCGGTATCGCACGCGAGTGCGTACACATCAGGCATCCGATCGAGCTCCGCTGCCAACGACAACAAAAATTCCGTGCAGCGCCCTCCTCGGCCGATTGTTCCCGTCGGCAAAGTCACTGTGCATTCACCGCCCGAGATGAGCGCAACGGGCCGCACGAACGGGTGGTCGTACGAGCGTATCTCGCGCACTAAAGCGGCGTAGACCCTGGCAACTTCACGCGCCTCGCCCGTAACCGTATCTCCCAGCAAGACCGGCGCAATGGCGGCGGCGCGAAAAACGTCGGCCGCGGCCTCGAGCGAGCGATGCGCCGTTGCGATCACGCGGTTTTCTATTCGCTCGAACAACGGGTCACCCGGCTTCGGTGTGTCGTCAACTGAACCGTTCAGGCCATGCTGCAGCCAACCCGATACGTCAGCGGGCGCTTCGACGTTCCAGCGCGATAGAACTCCAAGTGCGTCTGCGTAAGTGCTGGGATCCGGCGCACAGGGGCCGGACGCGATGTCGGTTGGTGCGTCTCCGGTGACGTCCGAAATCATCAGCGCCAGGACGCGCGCGCCGCGCTTCGCCGCGGCCGCGGCTAATCGGCCGCCGGCGATCTGCGACAAGTGTTTACGTACGATATTCATCTCGCCGATTGGTGCGCCGCTGGCCAGCAGCATGCGAGTGACGGATTTCAAGCTGGGCATCGATACTTCCGGTACCGGCAGGCTTAGCAGGCTCGATCCTCCGCCCGAGATCAACACCAACAGCAGATCGTCGCGTTGGAGCTGTGAAACGATTCGCAGGATGTCGCGCGCCGCAACTTCGCCAGCGTCGTCCGGTACCGGGTGCCCTGCTTCCACGACTCGAATGTGCTGGGTCGGTGCGCCGTGCGCGTAGCGCGTGATAACCAATCCTTGGAGCGCAACGTCGGGCCACGCACGTTCGACCGCAAGCGCCATACTGGCGGCTGCCTTGCCCGCGCCCACCACGACCACACGCCCGGGAGGACGCTGCGGCAAGTGCGCCGCGACGACGCGCAAAGGATCAGCGGCCGCGACCGCTGCGTCGAAGCTAGCTCGCATTAACTCAACGGGACTCATCTAACAGCGACCGCATCCGAGCGTTGAGCCGCGCCGATTACGGCGTCGACTCGAACGCGAGAAGCGAAGCCGGCGCGCGAGCGTCCGGCTTCGCTCACTTGAGCACTCGAAACATGTTGTGGTGGGCGTCGGTAAACGTCGGCAGATCACTGCGATCCTCGATCGGAGTGACGACGTAACGCAAACTGTCGGCTTGCAGCAGCGCCTTGTCGCGCGTGACGAGAATTTGATCGGTCGGCGACAGCCAATACTCGGGGCCCGTCTTGAACGCAGGCACGTCCGAGACCAAAACCGCCTGCATATCAAACTCGCTCGCCAAGCGCTTGATAATCGGCATCAAATCGATATATCGGTTGGTCGCCTGAAAAACGATGACGCCGCCCGGAGCAAGATGCCGAACGTAAAGTGCCATCGCTTCGCGGGTCACTAAATGCATCGGAATCGAATCGCCGGAGAAGGCATCGATGCCCAGGACTTCAAAACGCTGCGGCGTAGCCCGCTCAAGGCTCAGGCGTCCATCGCCCAGCACCACTTGAATTTTCGCGTGGCTGTCACGCAGGAAGGTGAACTCGTCGTTCGCCACATCGACCACGCGCGGGCTGATCTCGTAAAACAGGAACTCGTCTCCAATGCGCCCGTACGATGCAAGCACACCGGCACCCAGCCCGACGATTCCGACCCGCCGCGGCTGTGGATGCGTTTTGTTCAACGCTTCGAACAAGCGGCCGTAGCCTGACGAGGGTCCAAAGTAATCGCTCGGCTGATTGCGGAACTGATCGCCCAGCAGTTGGCCGCCGTGCACGATACCGCCGTGAAACATCGAGCGATACGGGGCCGGATCCGCCCGGTCGCGGGTGCGAACCACCCCGTAAAAGTCGCGCTCCATGACACGCACGTCGCGTGCATATTCCTGAGCGCCGCGCACTGAGAAGAAAGCGGTCGCGGCAAACACGACGAGCCCGACGACCCGCCAAGCGCCCCGCAGGCGCAACGACAGCGTCAAAGCAAGCAAGATCAACGCAATGTTGACCTCGAAGTAGCCCGGTAACACCACCGGTGCGACGATCGCTATCAACACCGCGCCCAGCGCACCGCCGAGTGAAAGCATCAGATAAAACCGCGTCAGCCAGCGCGGATCAGGCTTCATCAGAGCCAACTCTCCGTGGCAGAACATACACGCAACAAATAGTCCACCGAAAAAAACCGACGCGGCGGACACCAGCTCGAGCGAAGGTATCAACCACGCCATGACCGGCGCCAGCACCGAAAGGGCAGCGATGAATAATCCGCGCTGATACCAGCGCGGATGGTCGAATGTCAGAATGAAGCTCGCCAGATATATCGACAGCGGAAGCACCCACAGGAATGGCACGCTAGCGATGTTCTGGGTGACGTGATTGGTAACGGCGAGCAACATGACGGAAGCCATCGCCGCCAACGCCAGCCACGTGAGTTGCGCCAGCCCACTGGGCGCCATTGCAGAAACCGGAGCCATACGCTGCGTCTGACTTTGCTCGACCTCGCGCGCCCCTTGCAGCGAAGCCCACGCGGTACCCGCACACAACAATGCGAATGCGGCGTATGCAATCGACCACGACCACCCAAGCTCCACTAGCCCAAACCAAGGCTCCAATAACACCGGAAACCCGAGCAGCGCCAGCAACGATGCGAAATTGGACAGTGCAAACAATCGATACGGCACGGCGGCCCTGAACCGGCGCCAGTACCAGGACTGCAGCAGCGGAGTCGTGGTCGACAGCAAAAAGTACGGCAGTCCGATCGTGAGCGTCAGCAACAGCAAGATGCGAACGATCGGATCTTCATCGCCCTGCGGCTTCCAATCGGCCGATGCGAGGATCGGCAGCGTCGCCAGCGACAGCACCAGCAAGCCGATGTGCAGCAGCGTCTGCCGCCGTACGCCCAGGCGCGTCGTCAAATCCGCGTACGCGTACCCCGCGAGCAAAGTCGATTGAAAAAATACGAGCCCCGTGGTCCAGACAGCGGAAGATCCGCCAAACCACGGCAGGATCTGCTTCGCAATGATCGGCTGCACCAGGAACAGCAGGAATGCAGACAGAAATATAGTGCTCGCGTACGGCAGGATGATGAAGCGAGGACGAACGTCGGACGACGAGGCCGCTACAGACATGACAACTGCTGCCGGATAGTTAAAGGTCGATTATCTTCGATTGTCCGCAGCGCCCTTCGCGGTGCGTCGCGCAGCCGGCGGCGGCGGTCATCGTCCGCGTCGAATAATCAGCATCGCAGCTGTCGTTTAACCGGACGCATCCAGCGCGACGACGCTCTACCGTTCACTCACGCCGCAACAAGTGTTGCTGCGATTAACCCGAGTGATGAAGGAGTGAGGCTATGAATCGCAATTCAATCAGTGGAATGTCGCGTGCGCTGATCGCCGCTGTACTGCTTGCCACCGCCGCGTTATCCGGCTGTGCGTCAGTATCGGACGAGACGTTCTTGTACGCGGGTAACGACTTTGGACCGCACGATCGCATGGAAGGCGCGTAAGCGTGGTTGTCGTGAACGAGCAGGCCGCACATCGCGGCCCGCTCTTATTCTCGCCGGTGTCACAAGAGCGGGCTGACGAGCCGCGTCAAATTCTGCGTTAATTCCTGCACGAACGGCCGCTTGCGCCACTGATCGAGCGTGATCTGGTGCGAGCCGCGCATGTAGCCTTCTTCGATCGCCACCAGCTGCGCGGCGATAGCTGGATCGAAAAACAGGGCGACCACCTCTTCGTTCAGCTCGAACGAGCGCATATCAAGGTTGCATGAGCCGATCCAGGCCATTTGCCCGTCTATCGACACCGCCTTGGTGTGCAAGAACGCCTCGGTATAAGCATGAATTCTCACGCCGGCCAGCAGCAGCGACTCATAGTAAGAACGCTGCGCATTGCCGACGAAGAACTGATCGATATGATCGTCGACGATCAGGTGCACTTCGGCACCGCGATGAACCGCGGTTTCCAGCGCATCCTGCAAAGACTGGCTCGGTATGAAATACGGCGTTGTCACCACCACTCGCCGAGTGGCCGAATAAATCAGATTGACCACCATGCGGAGCGCGCGCTGGGTCGACGACGAGGGCCCATTGGGCAGCACTTGCGCCGGCGTCTTGCCGGCGATCACCGGTAGCGGAAATGCCGGCTCGCCGATGAACTCGCCGCTTTCGACGAACCAGTCGGAGCCGAAGACCGCCTGCAGCTGCAGTGCCGACGGCCCCTTGATGCGGACCATCAGTTCGCTGTAGGTCAGCCCCGGCTTGAAATCGGCGCTCACCATGTTCTGCGAACCCGTGTATCCGACCGCGCCGTCGATGACGACGATCTTGCGATGGTTGCGCAGATCAAAGCGCGCTGTCTTGCGCCCCACCCGGACCGGCAATGCAACGCGCGCCGCCACGCCCAGTGCTTGCAATTTGGGAAGCAGCGTTCGGCGCGACGGCCGCGAACCGAACGCATCCACCAGCACACGACAAATCACACCGCGCGCCACGGCGCGGCCCAGCGCGTCGATGACGATCGCGCTGCGTGCATCGTCGCCGAAGATATAAAAACACAAATGCACATGGTGCTGGGCCGCATCGATGTCAGCAGCAATGCGATCAATCGTGCCTGTGTAATCGGTTAGAAGCTCGACCAAGTTGCCGCCCAGGTTGTCGAGCATGCCGAGGTCAGTCGCAAGCCGCACGCTCGGCTGATACTGCGAATCAACCGCCGGGGCGGCAAGCTGCGGCAGCCCACCCATGCGTTGGCGCACCGGCTCGATCAGATCGATGTACTGCCCGCGCCGTTCGAGGCGCCAGCGCGGCAGTCGAGGACGCCCTATCAGGACATACAACAGCAGCCCGACCCACGGCAGAAAAAAAATGAAAAGAAGCCACCCCTTGGCTGCTTCCGGCGAGCGGCGCGTCGGCACGATCGGCAGCATCACCAGCCGTATCGCCCAGTCGCTGACGATCAGCAGCGTGGCCCAGAAACCCGTCGTTTCGATGTCTGACATTAGCGGGACCGCTGATCTAACGATCAGGTCGTAGAGGAAGCAGCTTATCGATTAGGAACGACGGAGCTCCGTCACTTGCTCATCTCATCGCCAAGTCGGTCGGTCGGCCAGCGCAACTGGTCACGCAACGCGAATGTCATCGGCAGATCCATGCGGAGATTGCCCGGCGGAATCGGCTGCTGAAACCACTTTTCGTAGAAGCGGCCGACCACACCATCGAGCATCAACGCCGCTAGGTGGCGATCGACCGTTTTCTTGTATTCGGCGTCGCCTTTACGCAGCACGATCGCGATCGGCTCGAGCACCAGGAAAGAACCTACGATCGCCAGCTTCGATGGATCTTTCGCCTTCGCGCGCTGCGCTGCGAGCAGCACATCGATCGTCGCGAACGCTTCCACTTCGCCGCGCTCGACCGCTTCGCGCGCTTCGTCGTAGCTCTTGTACTCGACCAGCGTTGCGCCCGGCAGCACTCCGCCTTCGATCCTTTGCTTTAGCAGCGGCACCGAGTTGGTCCCCGGCACGATCGAGATGCGGCGACCCACCAAGTCCTGAATGGCGCGAATTGTCGAATCCGAGCGCACCAAAAAACGCGGGCCGGAAAACTGGTACGGCATCGAATAGTCGCTGGTCTTGCGTCGCTGCGGATCGTTGATCGTCGTCCCGCATTCCATGTCGGCCTTGCCGCTATTGACGATGTCGAATCGCGTACGCGCGCTCACCTCAACGAAGGCAATCCGCAGCGGCCGCTTCAAGTCGCGCTCCATCAGGCGCACGATCTCACGGCAGATATCGATGCCATAGCCGATCGGTTGCTTATTCTCGTCCAGGTAAGCGAACGGAATGGCGTCCGGCCGGTACCCGATTGTGACCACGCCGGTGTCACGGATTTTCGCGAGCGTCGGTGGAGGCTTCGGTCCGACGGCCTCAGCCTGCTGCGCAACGGTGAAACCGTGCGCCACGGCCATCACCGCAACGGCCGTCCAGGCCACAACCGGGATCAAGCGATTTACGAAGTTCATGCGGCAAGCGCGTCCGATCGCACGTTCTACGGTGCCGCGAGTCTACGCGGCGGGTGTGCGATCGGCGTAGCAAGTTCACGCCACTTCGACCCTGCGTCCGCTGCGATGCGGAGCGCCGACCGTCATCAGTTATGCAGAATGTGGGACGGAGAAAGCTGCGCAGGCTCCGACCCCGGCTGTCCGAAAAAGTCTTAGTACCGCCGTCTCTCGTGTCTGTGCACTTACGCTGCGGCAGCTACCGGCCTCGCGGCCTCGGCTCTGGCGCGCTCGCGGCTCTGAATCTCCCACATCGAGGCGTACGCGCCGCCGCGCGCCAACAATTCGCCGTGCGCGCCGCGCTCGACGATGCGGCCATGGTCCATCACCAGAATCTGATCGGCGTGCACGACGGTCGACAGCCGGTGCGCAATCACGAGCGTGGTGCGACTTTCGGAGATGCTTTCAAGCTCCTGCTGGATCACGCGCTCCGTGCGGGAGTCGAGCGCCGACGTCGCTTCATCGAACACGAGAATCGCCGGGTCCTTCAGCAGCGTGCGCGCGATCGCAACGCGTTGCTTCTCGCCGCCCGACAGCTTCAGTCCGCGCTCGCCCACGCGCGTTCCATAACCATCGGGCAACGACTCGACGAAGTCGTGAATGTGCGCCGCGCGCGCGGCCGCCACGACTTCCGCATATGCCGCGCCCGGGCGCCCGTACGCGATGTTGTATTCGATCGTATCGTTGAACAGAACGGTGTCCTGCGGAACGATGCCGATCGCTGCGCGCAGGCTTTCCTGCGTCAGCGCACGCACGTCCTGCCCGTCGATCAGCAAACGACCCGCATCCACGTCGTAGAAACGGAACAACAGCCGCGCCAACGTCGACTTACCGGAACCGGTGGCACCGACCACCGCGGTCGTCGATCCGCCCGCGATCACGAAGCTGACGTCATGCAACACCCGCCGGCGAACGTCATAAGAAAAATCGACGTTTTCGAATCGCACTTCGGCTGACCGCACACTCAATGCCCGCGCATCCGGCGCATCCGCGATTTCGCGATTCTGTTCAAGCAGCATGAACATGCGGTCCATGTCCGCCAGGCTTTGCTTGATCTCGCGATAGATCACGCCGAGAAAGTTCATCGGGATATACAGCTGAATCATGAAGGCGTTGACCAGCACCAGATCGCCGATGCTCATCCGGCCCTCGACGACGCCGAGCGCGGCGCGCCAAAGAATCAGGGTCAACGCCACCGCGATCAGCGCCTGCTGGCCCGCATTCAGAACGTTCAGGGACTGCTGCGATAGCACGGCCGTGCGCTGAGAATCCGCCAGCGTCTCGTCATAGCGGCGCGCTTCGTAGTTCTCGTTCCCGAAGTACTTGACCGTTTCAAAATTCAGCAGCGAATCAACCGCGCGCGATTGCGCCTTGCTCTCCAGCTCGTTCCAGCGGCGCCGCACGGCAGTCCGCCAGTTGGTCACCGACACCGTGAATGCGATGTAAATGGTCAAACTGGTGCCGACGATCGCGGCAAACCAGATCTCGTAGTTCCACAGCAGGTAGCCAAACACCAGCGTGATCTCGATCAGCGTTGGCAGGATCGAATACAACGTGAAGCTGATCAGCGAAGAAATTCCGCGAATGCCCTGGTCGATCTCGCGCGTGACAGCCCCGGTACGACGATCGAGGTGGTACCGCAGCGACAGCGAATGCAGATGGCGAAACGTTTTCAGTGCGAGCGTGCGCGTCGCGGCTTGCGTCACCTTGACGAAGAAAAACTCGCGCAGCTCGGTAAACAGCGAAGTCGACAGCCGCAGCGCGCCGTACGCAATGATCAACGCGAGCGGCACCACCAAAATCCCGGCCGCCGCCTGCGTGGTGGGCGACACACCGTCAACGATGTCCTTCAGCAAGATCGGCACCGATACCGTCGCCAGCTTGGCCGCGACCAGACAGCCGAGCGCGAACAACACGCGGCCCTTGTAAGCCCATAGATAGGGCAACAGAGTCCGGAGCGCCTTCCAATCGTTACGCTCAGCGCGCAGCGACGGCAGTGACTCTCTAGGCGGTGACCAACGCATCGTCAGTCGGTGATGTAAGAAGAGGTTACGCTTCGCATCCGTCGATTATCTCAGCACGCATATGGCCGAACCCGATCAGCTCCCTTCGGACCGTGTGGCGATGTTGCGCATGATGCCGATGCCGGCCGATGCCAACATTCACGGTGATGTGTTCGGGGGCTGGATCATGTCGCACGTCGACGTGGCCGGCGCGATCCCGGCGGCGCGCCGCGCTGGCGGTCGTGTTGCCACCGTTGCCGTGACGTCCTTCGTTTTCAGGCAGGCAGTTTTCGTCGGTGATCTGGTCAGTTTCTACGCAGATATCGTCAAGATCGGCACGACGTCGATCACCGTCGACGTCGAAGTCTATGTCGAGCGCAATCGCTTGCAGAAAGAAGTCGTCAAGGTGACCGAGGCGACGCTGGTGTATGTCGCCACCGACGAGCAGCGCAAGCCTCGAATGCTGCCGCCGCTATGACTCGCTGCGCGGGTTGCTGGGTGGGCTGGTTACGCGCCGATCGCCGCCGCGGCGGTGTTTCCGGCGATGTAACCGCCGACGACAGCGGTCAGTAGCCCATTGCCTTCCAAGTAGCCGCCGCCGGCGTCACCTGACACGCCGCGTGCCGCCCCGCCGGCAGCAAGCAGATTGGGAAACGGCAATCCATCTTTGCGCAGGACGCGACCCGCGGCATCGATCGCCAATCCACCTTCGGTACCGAGCAAGGCGCACGTCACCGGCACGCCGTAGTAGGGACCGAGCAGCATCTGCGTCGCTCGAAATTCGCGCCCGAACTCATCGGCAGCATCGTCGAATGCCAGCGCGTTGACCAGTGCGATCGTCGCTTCGAGGCCTTCGCGCCGGACGCCAAGCTGCTCCGCGAGATCGCGCAACATGGATTCGCGCTTGATGACTCCGGACGACACGGCGGTCGCATAGTTCGGCATCGTCAGCCCAATCTCGTGCACCCGCTCGTCGTAAATCATGAACGCGGTTGCGTTCGGTTGCGCCAGCACGAACAGGGCGGACTCCGAATATCCTTCGTGTTCATTCACGAAGCGCTCGCCGTCGCGATTGACCTGCACCGCACCTTCGGTCATCAGCGACCATGGCAGAGGCAAGCGCTGCGACAAGATGACAGCGCCGTGGGCGAGGAAACCGTCAATATCCGCAAGCTTGGCGCCGAGCGCCGTTCCCCATGCGAGCGCGTCGCCCTGGCTGCCTTCATGCCCCGCGAACGGCAGGCCGCGCACGTCGGGCAGGTACTGCGCGACCAGCGAACTGTTTCCTGCAAAGCCATTGCAGGCGAGGATCAACGTCGCGCAACCGACCGACTCGACCTTGCCGTTGCGCTTGTAGCGGACCCCGAGGATGCGCTGCGCATCGTCGACGACCAGATCGGTCACATGGGCACTTGGCTCCAATCGCACGCCTTGCTTGGCGAGTGCCGAATAAAGGGAGGACAGCAGCGTAGCGCCGACGCGGTCGGCTAGCGCGTGCATGCGCGACAGCGAATGTCCGGGCGCAACGCCTTCGACCAGCTCGAACCGGATTCCGTACTGCTTGGTCAGCCACTCCAGCACTTGCGCTGATGCGCTGGTCAACGCTTCAACCAGCGGCGCATCGGCCGAGCCGTTGGCCTTCGCCTGGATATCGTCGGCGAAGCGTTGCGGCGAATCAACGATGCCGCGCGCTTTCTGCTCGGCCGTGCCCGCCGCGGGCACCATGCCCGACGAACACGCTGTCGCTCCGCTCGGTGCAGCATCACGATCCAACACCAGCACATCTGCCCCGGCGCTGCGTGCTGCCAGCGCCGCGATCGCGCCCGCGCCGCCCGCACCGATCACAACGACGGATGCAGTAGTACCGAAGCGCGCGTTCGAATCGACCACGATGCCCATCGACTAGTCACCCGCCCGCTTGAGTTGCTGCTCGATCCAGTGAGCGGCGCTTAACACCCGCGCATCGGCGCCTGGACGGCCGACCACCTGCACCCCCAGCGGCAAATCGGAAGTGCTCCGCCGTAGAGCGCGCGGCACCGGCACGTTGACTTGCGGACCGCCCAGTAGATGCCAGGCGCGATTGAACTGCGGGTCACCGGTGCCGCCGAGCCCGTGCGGCGCCTCGCCCGGAGCACTCGGCGTCAGCACGACGTCGGCTTCTCCAATCAACTCGTCGATCGACGCCGCGCAGTCGCGGCCGGCCTGTAACGCAGTCAGATACGAACTCGCGTCGATCCCCCGTCCTTCTTCGATCAGCGCAGCCAGCGATGGCGACAGTTGCCCGCGCCGATCGTCGAACTCGGTGCCGAAGGCGCGTGCCGTTTCGTAGACCTGCACGGTTCGCTGTGCGTCTGCAAGCGGCGTGAATCGGGCCGGCCATTGAATTTTCCGAACTATCGCACCGCTGTCGGCGCAGGTTCTAGCGACCGCGTCGAGTGCCTCGAGCATCGCGGGCGACAGTCGTTCCGCCCACGGCGTCTCGGTCCACGCAATGACCGGCGGCGCCGCAGCGCGATTGACATCGCACCAATCGGCGCACGACGCCATCGCCGATGCCAGCAGCGCCGCATCCTCGACCGAATTCGCAAAGCATCCGACGACATCGAGCGTATCTGACACCTGCTTGACGCCGGCGCGCGGGACTGTGCCGCGCGTCGGCACAAAACCCACCACGCCACAAAACGCTGCCGGCCGAATCACCGAGCCCGCCGTTTGCGTACCAAGCGCAAACGGCGCCATATGCGCCGCGACCGCTGCTGCCGATCCACTCGAGGAGCCGCCGGGAGTGTGTTCCACCCCATGCGGATTGCGAGTCGGGCCAGGCGTGAAATTGGCAAGCTCTGCGGTGACCGTTTTGCCGAACACAAAGCCGCCGGCTGTGCGCACGGCAGCCACGCACGCGGCGTCGGCACCCGGCACACGTCCGGCATAGATCGGCGAGCCATATTCGGTGGCGATCCCTGCAGTGTCGATCACGTCCTTCACCGCGACAGGCAGTCCCGCCAACAAACCGAATTTCGCGCCAAGGTCAAAATCGCGCGCGGCATTCAAGGCGCGCTGCGCGTCGATCCAGGCGAATGCGCGCACTTCGTTTTCGCGCTGCCCGACTGCATCGACGAAAGAATGCGTGACCGCTTCGCAGGTCACTTCGCGCGACGCGATCATGCGCGCGAGCTGCGCGGCGGATAAGCGATTAAGCGGAAGTCGCATCGGCTGCTTCAGGGACTGCCCTTGTTGCCCCCGAATCTAGCGCAAGAGTGACTGATGTTTTGATTCCGCGACCGTGAAAAAGGCGCCCGCCCCGTGGACCGGAACCGAGGTGGCGATTAAGACGGCGAAGTGTCCGGCTAATCGCCCAATCAGCTACAGAAACAGATCGGGCATCAACTCTCGACTGCCCGGCACAACCGCGTATTTATCCAGATCGGTCACTCCTGCCTCTTTTAGCACTTCGTCGTCGATGAAAAAATTGCCCGTGGTGGTCGCCGCGTCCACGATAAGTATCTGATATGCCGCGTCAGCCATGATCTCCGGCGTGCGGCAGTGCTCGGGTTTGATCCCGGGAATCATCTGTAGTGCGGCAGTCTGGATCACGGTACGCGGCCAGAGCGCATTCACCGAAATGCCGTATTGCCGAAACTCGGCGGCGTGCCCGAGGACGCACATGCTCATGCCGTACTTGGCCATCGTGTACGCAACGTGCGGCGCGAACCAGCGCGGGTTCATGTTCAGCGGCGGCGACAGGGTCAGGATATGCGGATTGCGCCTGCGCTCCGCCGATTGCTTCAGATAGGGCAGGCACGCCTGCGTGCAGACGAACGTGCCGCGCACGTTGACCCCGAACATCAGATCGAAGCGCTTCATCGGCGTGGCTTCGGTCGGCGTCAAACTGATCGCGCTGGCGTTGTTGATCAGGATGTCGATGCCGCCAAACTTATCGGCGGTTTTCCTGGCTGCCGCGACGACCTGTTCTTCGTCGCGAATGTCGCACGCGAGTGCGAGCGCCTTGCCACCCACCGCCTCGATCTCCTCGGCGGCGCTGTAAATTGTGCCGGGTAGCTTCGGGTTTGGCTCTACCGTCTTGGCTGCGATCGCGACGTTTGCGCCGTCGGCCGCCGCTCGCTTGACAATCGCCAGCCCAATGCCCCGCGAGCCACCTGAAACGAAAATGGTCTTTCCCGCAAGCTTCATTTCTTTGGCCATAGGATCATCTGCGTGCAGCGAAACAATGCGATCGTCTTGCCGCTGTCGACGTGCATCACGGTCGCATCCCACACCTGCGTCGTACGTCCCTGATGCGCGGCGCTCGCGTCGGCGCGCAGCGTGCCGTCGATCGCGGTGCCAAGAAAATTGGACTTCAACTCGATCGTGGTAAAGCTCGTCGCGCCGTCGGGCAAGTGCGCAATGGTGGCATAGCCGGCCGCTGTATCAGCCAGCGCGATCACCGACGCCGCGTGCAAATATCCATTCGGCGCAAGCAGCTGTGGCTTGATGACCAGTTCCATCGCAAGCCGCCCTTCGGCGAGATCGACGACTTTCAGGCCGAACCAACCGGGCAAGTTGTCGCCGGTGCGGCTATTCAGTTTCTCGACACTGATATCGGGCCGTAACGGCATTTCTTATCGTTCCCGACAAGACAATCGCTCAAGCAAACGTCGAGAAGTCAGGCTTCCGGCGTTCAAAAAACGCCGTGAACGCTTCCTTCGCTTCGGCACTGCGCACCATCTGCCCAAACGAATTGGCCTCATCGGCAATAACTTTCTCGGTGACCGACTTCAATCCCGAGCGCAGCAGGCGCTTGGTGGCGCGCACCGAAGCAGGCGGCAGTTGGTTAAAGCGTTCGGCCTGCTTTATTGCATACTCAAGAACGTCGTCTCGCGGCAGCACCCGGTTGACGATCTTCATTTCGACCGCTTCGTCGGCGTTGATCGGATCAGCCAGCAGCAGTTTTTCCACCGCCTTGTGGTAGCCCGCGTTGAGTGGGATCAAGAGGCTCGACGCAAACTCGGGGCACAAGCCAAGCGTAACGAACGGCATCGAGAAAACGGAATTGTCGGCGCAGTACACCAGATCACAATGCATCAACATCGTCGTGCCAATGCCGACCGCCGCGCCGTTTACGGCAGCGATCACCGGTTTTTCTGCGTAGCCAAGCGCCTGCATGAACTGGAACACCGGCGCGGTGATATCAGCCGGTGGATTTTTCATGAAATCTTCGAGGTCGTTGCCGGCGGTGAAAATATCTTTTTGCCCGTAGATCAGGATCGCGCGGGCGGCGGGATCTTCATGCGCAGCGCCCACTGCATCCGCCAGCGACTGATACATCGCGGCCGTGATCGCGTTTTTCTTCTCGGGCCGCGCGATTTCGATGCGCGCGACCCCGTTGATGGTGGTACTCGCCACGCTCATCGCGACTCGGTTGCGGCTTCGCTCATCGCCTCAGGCGGGCGCGACCTTGCGCGCATAGTCGCGCAACGCCGCCGATGCCTGCGCGCGAATCTTGTTGCGAACGAGCGGTGACCAACCCAGCAGTGAGCCTTTGGCTCCCAAGGCTTGCGAAGACCAGCGCCATAGGCTGAAGGTGTCTTCGTGCCGCACGATCTTGCCGGCGACCAATTGCATCTCGGTCGTCACATGATTCTTTACCGGCCGTCCGGTGGCGGAGAACGTATACTGCGCCACCCAATTCACACGCGCGCGCGACTGGCCGTCCTCGAGAATTTCGGCCTCGATGCCGAAATCATCTTCGGCACGCGACAGCAGCATCTGCCACATCAGCCGCGTGCCTTTCGCATTCAGCAACTGAAAAACAGGGTCGCTGAATGTTGCGTGTTCTGCATACAGCAGGCCCATCGTGTAATGGTCGCGCACAGTGAAAGCTTCGTAAAAGCGTGCTGCGACACCCATCAGGCGACTTTACACACGTTCAAATATTCCCGCGGCGCCCATGCCGGTGCCCACGCACATCGACACCATGCCGTACTTGAGGTTGTTCCGTCGCATCGCATGCACGACGGTAGCAGAGCGGATCGCTCCGGTGGCGCCCAGCGGGTGACCGAGGGCGATTGCCCCGCCCATCGGATTGACTTTGCTCGAGTCCAGACCGAGGTCGTTGATCACTGCGACCGCCTGTGCTGCGAAGGCTTCGTTCAATTCGATCCAGCCGATGTCTTCTTTCTTGATGCCAGCCAACCTCAACGCGACCGGTATCGCTTCCTTTGGACCGATGCCCATGATCTCGGGCGGCACCCCGCGAATCGAAAAGCTGACGAAGCGCACCAGCGGTGTCAGGTTGAACTGCTTCACTGCTCGCCCGGAAGCAAGGATCAACGCGCCGGCGCCATCGGATGTTTGCGAACTGTTGCCGGCGGTAACACTTCCCTTAATGGCGAACACCGGCCGCAGTTTCCCGAGCGCCTCGAGACTCGAGTCCGCGCGCGGCCCTTCGTCAAGATTGACTGAGCGAGTGCGCACGTCAAGCTGTCGAGTGCCCAGGTCCGGGAATTTTTCCAGGATGTCGATCGTCGTCATCTCGTCGGCAAACAAGCCGGTCTTTTGCGCCGCGATGGCTTTTTGATGCGACTCGTACGCAAACTGATCCTGCATCTCACGCGTGACCTTCCACTGCGTGGCGACTTTCTCGGCGGTTAGCCCCATACCATAGGCAATGCCGATGTTCTCGTCTTCCTCGAAGATGCGCGTGTTGAACGATGGCTTGTTGCCGGTCATCGGCACCATGCTCATCGACTCGGTACCGCCGGCGATCATCACGTCGGCTTCGCCGACTCGGATGCGATCGGCCGCCATCGCCACCGCGTTCAGCCCGGACGAGCAGAAGCGATTGATCGTCACACCGCCGGTGGAGTTCGGCAATCCGGCCAGCAACACGGCAATGCGCGCGACGTTTAAACCCTGTTCGGCCTCCGGCAGTGCGCAACCGATGATTGCGTCTTCGATCGCCTTCGGATCAAGATTGGGCACTTGCAACAGCGCCGATCGAATCGCCGCCACTAGCAGATCGTCGGGCCGCGTGTTGCGGAACATGCCTTTCGGCGCCTTGCCGATCGGCGTGCGCGTTGCGGCGACGATATAGGCGTCTTGCACTGGTTTCATCTCAGTTCCTCACCGGTTTTCCGGTTTGCATCATTCCCATCATTCGTTCCTGCGACTTCGGATGATTGACGAGCTCTGTGAAAAATTTGCGCTCGAGATCGAGCAGCCATTGCTCGTCGGCTTGCGCTGTCGCTTCAACGTCCCCGCCACACATCACGTTGGCAATCCCGGATGCCAGATAGAAATCGTGCTGGCTGATAAAGCCGCCGTCACGCATATTGACCAACTGCGCCTTGATGGTGGCCACGCCGGTACGGCCGGCGACCGGAAACGCCGTCGGCCGAAGAGGTGGCCGATAGCCGCTCGCGTACATGCTCGATGCTGCATTGATCGCCGTCCACAACAATTCGTGGTTATTGAACACGAGCGTGTCGGTCGCACGCAGGTAGCCCATCTGTTGCGCTTCGAGCGCCGATTTCGAAACATTGGCCATCGCCGCGTTCAAAAACCAGTTCTTGATGAACGGAAACACGTCGGTCATGCCGGCCGCCTGCGCTGCCTGCGCGCCGCGCAGTGCGCCTTCCTTCAATCCGCCGGCGCCGGGGATCAGTCCCACGCCGACTTCGACCAGGCCGATGTAGCTTTCGAGCGATGCGACCGTTTTCGCGCTGTGCACGATCAATTCGCAGCCGCCACCGAGCGCCATGCCGCTGACCGCCGTGACGACAGGCACCTGCGCGTATTTGATGCGCATCCACGCGTCCTGCATCTTCTTCTCTTCGACGTCGATCGCCGCAGCACCCCCGGACATAAATACGGGCATCATTGCCTGCAAGTCGGCGCCGACTGAAAACGGATCATCGGGTGACCATACGACCAGCCCGCGGTACTGCGACTCCGCGAGATCGACCGCTTTGGTTAGCCCCGCGATCACACCCGGCCCGATCGCGTGCACCTTGGTCTTGATCGAAAGGATCAACACGTCCGAACCGTCACCGGATGCGAGCGTCCACACGCGCACCGAATCGTCTTCAAACACGGTCGTGCCACCGTTCGCGCCGGTCGCCGCGCCTTCGCCCAGCAACGGCGCACGAAAAATCTGTCTTGAATAGACCGGCAACGTCGAGCGCGCGACGAACTGTTTTCTCGACGACGACCACGAACCTTCCTTCGTGTGCACGCCGTTCGCAGTGGCCACGAGTCCTTCGAACACCCATTTGGGCAGCGGAGCTTTGGACAATGCTTCGCCGGCGTCGATGTCGGCCTTCACCCACTCGGCGACCTGCTTCCATCCCGCCGCTTGCCATGTTTCAAACGGTCCGGTTGACCATCCGAATCCCCAACGCAAGGCAAAGTCCACATCGCGCGCGGTGTCGGCGATCGATTCAAGATGCACCGCGATGTAGTGAAACGCATCGCGAAAAATCGCCCATAGGAATTTGGCTTGCGGATGATCCGATTCGCGCAGCAGCTTGAGCCGCTCGGCCGGGTCTTTCTTCTTCATGATGCGGCCGACCAGATCGTCTGCTTTCGCACCGCTTTCAACGTAGCTGCCCGTCTTGGGGTCGAGCACGTTGATCGCCTTGCCTTCCTTTCGATAGAACCCAGCGCCTGATTTCTGGCCCAGCGCGCCCTTGTCGACCAGCGCCTTCAGTACCGGAGGGGTCGCGAAGTGCTCGGCGAACGGGTCGATCGATGCCGGCAGCGTGTCCTGCATCGTCTTGATCACGTGCGCCATCGTGTCAAGGCCGACGACGTCGGCGGTGCGAAACGTGGCGCTTTTCGCGCGGCCGAGACGGGTACCCGTCAGATCGTCGACGACGTCAAATGAAAGCCCGTACTTTTCGGCTTCCTTGATCGTGGCCAGCATGCCGAAAATGCCGACGCGGTTGGCGATGAAGTTCGGCGTGTCCTTAGCTCGCACGACACCCTTGCCGAGCGTCGAGGTCAGAAACGTTTCGAGGTCGTCGAGAATTTCCGGCCGCGTCGCAGGCGTTGGAATCAGCTCCACGAGGTGCATGTAACGCGGCGGATTAAAAAAGTGCACGCCGCAGAAGCGTGACTTGAGAGCATCGTCCATCGCTTCGGCGAGCTTTGCGATCGGCAGGCCCGACGTGTTGGAAGCGAAGATCGCGTTGTCGGAAACGAACGGCGCGACCTTGCGATACAAGTCGTGCTTCCAGTCCATCCGCTCGGCGATCGCTTCGATGATCACATCGCAGCCACGCAGCAGCTCCAGATTTTCTTCGTAGTTGGCCGGCTGGATATGGACCGCGTCGTCCTTGATGCCGAGCGGCGCCGGATTCAGCTTTTTCAGGTTCTCGATTGCACGCAGCACGATGCCGTTCTTGCAAGGACCTTTGGCGTCCGGCAGATCGAACAGTACGACCGGCACTTTCGCATTCACGCAATGTGCTGCGATCTGCGCGCCCATCACTCCGGCGCCGAGCACCGCAACCCTTCTCACCACAAAGTTCTTCATCAAAAACTCTCCGCCGGCAGTTCCATCAAATTCTTCACGCCCGAACGCGCCGATCGAATGCGAGACGCGGTTTCCGGCAGCAGACGCTCGAAGTAAAAGCGCGCCACCGTCAATTTGTTGCGATAAAAAGGATCGACCCGATCGCCGTCGGCCTTGATGCGCGCCAGTGCCACCTTCGCCATGCGTGCCCAGAAATACGCGTACACCAGGTGGCCGACGATGCGCAGGTAGTCGACCGCCGCACCGCCGGCTTCGTCCTGGTTGGCAAACGCCTTCATGCCGATCTCGGTGGTCAGCTTCGTGACCTCGTCGCCCAGATCCGCAAGCGGCGTGACGAACTCGCTCATCTCGCTTGTTGTGCCGGTTTCCTCGATGAAGTCGGTAATCAACCTGCCGAACGCCTTCAGCCGCGCGCCGTTATCCATCAGCACCTTGCGCCCGAGCAGGTCGAGCGACTGAATCGTGTTGGTGCCTTCATAGATCATGTTGATGCGCGCATCGCGCACGAATTGCTCCATGCCCCACTCGCGGATGTAGCCATGACCGCCGAGTACTCCAAGGCATTCGGAAGCACAATCGAATCCGTTGTCTGTCATGAACGCCTTCACGATCGGCGTCATCAACGCCATCATGTCGGCGGCGAACTTCTTTCGCTGCTCATCGGGATGATGGAACTGCAGGTCAGCCATCAACGCGACCCAGTAGGCAAATGCACGGCCGCCTTCGGCATACGCGCGCGCGGTCAGCAACATGCGGCGCACGTCGGCGTGCACGATGATGGGATCGGCCGGCTTGTCGGGTGCCTTGACACCGGACAGCGAGCGGCCCTGGAGACGCTCCTTCGCGTAGGCCGCCGCGTTCTGGTACGCGACTTCGTTCAAACCGAGCCCCTGCACCCCGACGCCGAGCCGCGCGCCGTTCATCATCGTGAACATCGCGTTCAAGCCCTTGTTCGGTTGTCCAATCAACCAACCGGTCGCGCCGTCAAGATTCATCTGGCAGGTCGCATTGCCGTGAATGCCCATCTTGTGTTCGATGCCGCCACAGTAAAGGCCATTGCGCGCACCCACCTTGGCATCCGCACCGGCGCCTTCGGGCAGAAACTTCGGCACGATGAACAACGAGATCCCCTTCGTCCCCTGCGGCGCGTCGGGCAGTCGCGCGAGCACCAAGTGAACGATGTTCGCGGCCAGATCGTGCTCGCCCGATGAAATGAAAATCTTTGCGCCGCTCAGGCGATAGCTGCCGTCTGCCTGCGGCTCGGCCTTCGTGCGCAACATGCCCAGGTCGGTGCCGCAATGCGGCTCGGTCAGGCACATCGTGCCGGTCCACTGGCCCGACGTGAGCTTCGGCAGGTAAAGATCTTTCTGCTCTTCGGACCCGTGCAGCAGAAAACATTCGGCGGCGCCGATCGTCAGGCCCGGATACATCGCCCACGCCTGATTGGTCGAATACTGCATTTCATAAAAAGCAATCTGCAGCACGTGCGGCAGACCCTGGCCACCGTACTCGGTTTCGCCTGCCAAGCCAGGCCAGCCTGCGGCACAGAACGCTGCGTACGCCTCCTTGAAGCCGCGCGGGGTTGTCACCGATCGCGATGCGGCGTCGTACGTGCAGCCTTCGGCATCGCCCGACTGATTGACAGGCAACAACAGTTCTTCGCAAAACTTGCCGGCTTCTTCGACCACTTGATTGAGCGTGTCGGCATCGAGGTCTGCGTAGCGCGGCAGAGGCTTCAACATGTCCAGCGTGCCTAACACTTCGTGCATCACAAATTGCTGGTCGCGAAGCGGGGCTTTGTAAATCGGCATGGCAACTCCGGTTAACTCTTCTGGCGGCGCACGCCGCCGATCAAGCGGCGCAGACCCGTGCGCGCGCGTTTGGCACTGTCGGCGGAACGCAGCAAACGTGCATCCTGGTGCATCGCGAGCATCAGGCCGTAAATCTCGAATACCAGTTGATGGGCATCCACGCCCTGCCTAAGATGACCTTCAGCCACGGCCTGCCGGATCGCCTTGATCAATTCGCGCTTCCAGCCGGCGATGATCGTGACCATTTCGTCTCGTTGCGGTCCCGGGACGTCGTCGTACTCGACTGCACCAGCGATCATGATGCAGCCCCGCGTCATCTCGCGCGCCAGAAAAGCGACCCAGCGCTCCAAGATCGCTTCGAGGCGCGGTAATCCGCGCCGCTTTTTCACGGCGGGCCGCAGCACCTCGTCAACAAAGCGCTGTACATACGCCTTCAGCACCGCCAGCTGCAGTTCCTCGCGCGAGCCGAAGTGCGCAAAAACGCCGCTTTTGCTCATTTGCATCGAGTCGGCGAGCGTGCCGATCGTCAGGCCTTCGAGCCCGCCGCGACTGGCCGCCAGAAGTGCCGCTTCGACGATGGCCGCGCGCGTTAGATCGCCCTTGCGCGGGGCGAGCGGAAAGGGAGTCGGGGCAGTGGAGCTTGACATCGGAATGGGAAAGAATCGAACGTTCGTACTATTTCAGACGGCGCAATCACAGTCAAGCCAAACGGCTAGAGGCCCGCAACTACTTATCGTTCTCCGGTCCGAACCACTGTCTGATGTGGTCGACGAACAGCCGCACTTTCAGCGACAGATGCCGGTGGCTGGGGTAGACAGCCCAAATGTCGCCGCGCATTGCCTCAAAGTCCGGCAGCACGCGCACCAGCCGGCCGTCGTCAAGTGCATCTCCCACCAGAAAATCCGGCTCGCACACAATTCCCAACCCGGCGATTGCGGCGGCCGCAAGGGTGTCGCCGCTGTTCGCGTGCAGGCTGCCGGTCACGCGCACGTCATGTTGTTGCCCCGCCGTGTCCGTGAAGCGCCAGCTGCGCGGCGCGCTTGCATACGCGTACGTCAGCACGTTGTGCCCGGCCAGGTCCGCAGGTGCTGCAGGGTGGCCGCGCTGCTTCAAATATGCCGGAGCCGCACACGCGATCAGCTGCATCGAACCCAGACGTCGCGCGACCAGCCTGTCGCTGCCCACTTGCCCGACCCGGATCGCGAGGTCGAACCCTTCGTCCACCAGATCGATAAGGCGGTCGGCCACGACGACGTCAAACTTCACATCGGGATAACGATCGACGAACGCGGCGATGGCAGGCGCAACGCGTTTTTCCGCCATGTTGTAGGAGCACGTCAGCCGCAGCGTTCCGCGCGGCGCCACGGCGGCCTGCCCAACGATCGACTCCGCTTCGGCCAGATCGCTTAACAAAGCGACCGAGCGCTCGTAAAACGCCTGCCCGCTTTCGGTTAGCGACAGCCGGCGCGTCGTGCGATTCAGCAGGCGAGCTCCCAGGTACTGCTCGAGATCGGCGATCTGGCGCGACAGCGATGATGTCGACGTGCCGAGGCGCTCGGCAGCCGCAACGAAGCTGCCGCTTTCGACAACGCGCACGAATGATTGCATCGCGGACCAGCGATCCATTACGCGATTCTCCCGTATTTCGGGATGAACATTTGCGCGCCGGCGCCTTTGTCTCGAACTCGCGCTCGCCTACATTGCACGGCAGTCGGATAACGCAAGGAGATTGCTGATGATCGACACTCGCACAGCGCCTTATGCAGCATTCACGCTGCGAATCGCGCTCGGCGCAATGTTCATTGCGCATGCATTGCTTAAAGTTTTTGTGTTCACGTTGCCCGGCACGGTGCAGTTCTTTGAGTCGCTCGGACTGCCCGGAGCGCTGGCGTATGCGACCGTTGCGGCGGAGCTCGCGGGCGGCGCTATGTTGATATTGGGTATCGGCACACGCTGGGTCGCTGCCTTATTGATACCGGTGCTGCTGGGCGCCACGTGGGTGCATGCACCCAACGGATGGTTGTTCACTGCTCCCAAGGGAGGTTGGGAGTACCCGGCGTTCCTGAGTGTTGCGGCTTTCGCACAAGTCCTACTGGGCGATGGAGCGTACGCGCTGTCGTCCCTGTTTAACTCCAGACAACCTGCGCGGCTGCGCCCCGTCTGAACCAAAGGAACCTTGATGAAACTTTATTTCGCTCCCGGCGCCTGTTCGCTGTCGCCGCACATTGCGCTGCGCGAGGCCGGCCTCGCATTCACTCCGGTCAAGGTCAGCACCAAGACTCATCAGACCGAAGACGGCGGAGACTTCTACGCCGTCAACCCGAAGGGCTATGTGCCGGTGCTCGAGCTCGACGACGGCACGCGGCTGACCGAAGGGCCGGCGGTCGTGCAGTACATCGCGGATCAGGCGCCGGCGTCGAAGCTGGCGCCGGCCAATGGCACAATCGAGCGCTACAAGCTGCAAGAGTGGCTCAACTTCATCACGGCGGAGCTGCACAAGCAGTACTCGCCGCTGTTCGATTCCAGCACGCCGGACGAAGTTAAAGGCAAGCAGCGCGAAAAAATTGCCAAGCGCTATGACTGGATCGCGCAGCAAATCGGCGACAAGGATTACTTGACGGGATCGACGTTCACCGTGGCCGATGCCTACTTGTTTACCGTGACCAATTGGGCGAAATCAACCGGCATCGACATGGCGCGCTGGCCGGTGTTGCAAAGCTTCCAGAAGCGTGTTGCTGCTCGGCCACACGTGCAGGAAGCAATGAAGGCCGAAGGGTTGGTCAAGTAACCGATGTTGCCGACCGTCTTCATCTCCCACGGCTCACCGATGCACGCGATCGATGCCGGACGCGCCGGCGACGTGTGGGCAGAGCTGGGCCGCACGTTGCCGCGGCCGTCGGCCGTGCTGATTGCATCGGCGCATTGGGAAACCGAGTTGCCGATGCTTTCAACGACGCGGCAGCCCGAGACGATTCACGACTTCAGCGGATTTCCGCCCGAGCTCTACAAGATCAGCTACCTCGCGCCAGGGTCACGCGACGTGGCTGAGCGCGCAATCCGGTTGCTTCAATCGAGCAGCTTATCCGCCACCGCCAACGCTTGCCGCGGCCTTGATCATGGTGCATGGGTGCCACTGCGCCGCATGTTTCCGAAGGCCGACGTTCCGGTGGCGCAGGTTTCGATTCAACCGTCGCTCGATGCCGCGCACCATCTGCGTCTTGGCGCGGCGCTGGCGCCATTGGCGAGCGAAGGCGTGTTGGTCATCGGCTCGGGACACATTACGCACAACCTGCGCGATTGGATGGACAAAGTGCGTGCCCGCAATTCGAGAGCGGTGGTCGACGGTGCGGCGGACGATTACGTGGCCGAGTTTCGCGAGTGGATTGACCACAAGCTGCGCCGCGATGATCGCGAGCGGCTAGTACGTTGGCGCGAACTGGCACCGCACGCCGCGCGCGCGCACCCGACGCCGGAGCATTTGTTGCCGCTATTTGTCGCGTTCGGCGCCGCTTGCGGAGCTGACGGTCAGCCGCCGCGTGTTGAACGTCTTGAAGCGGGCGTCGACAGTGGTGTGCTGGCGATGGACGCCTACGTGTTTTCGCCGCCGGCCCGCGACGCCAGGAATTCGTAGCGCGGCGCCGGTACGTTGACGATGCGGTCTCCGGCGACGGCTAGCACGCGGTCGCCTTCTTCACGCTCGATCGTTGCACCACCGGTGAACGCTCCGAACGCGGGCAGCACCGTCAATCCGTCGCGTAGCCAGAAACACGGCAGCCGGACGCTGTCGTCGGCGCGCCCGGCAAGGCGAATTGCAGGATGCAGGTGCCCTGCGAACGCGGAGGCGTCCTGCACAAAGCGCGGGTAGTGGCAAAACGCAAAGTCGCTCACCCGCCACGGGTCGGATTCGCAATGAAGGCGCAACGCCGCAGGTGGCGCCCCCGCTTTGCGATCATGGTTGCCTTCGACCAGTACCAGCTCGAGCGGCGCGTAGCGCTCGCGCCACTCGTACAACGCCGCCAGTGTTGCTGTCGCGTGCGCCTCGCGCGCGTGAAACAAGTCTCCCAGAAATACAACCGTGCTCGGCTGCATGCGATCGATCAGCTGGCTGAGGCGTGACAAAGTGTCCGCCGTCGTGCCATGCGGCACCGGGACGCCGAGTGCACGAAACGTGGCCGCCTTTCCGAAATGCACGTCCGCTACGACGAGCCAGTGGCGCTCGCACCAGAACGCCGCGCGCTGCGCCGACAGCATCCAGGTGGCGCCGCCGATCCGAACCTGCGATGCGGTCAGCGGTAATGTCGTCACAGTTGGCGGATCACTGCTCGCGAAATCACCGTTCAACGAGCGTGTACCCGCGCGCGCGCAACAACTCGACTAATCCCTGAGGGCCGACGAGGTGCAGCGCACCGACTGCGAACACGTACGTCTTGCCATCGGCCATCATCGTCTCGATCTTGCGCACCATTTGTGGGTGGCGGCCCAGCAAAATCGTGTCGACCGTAAAGCGCGATCCAACCGAGGATTGCGCGCGCATTTCGGCCAGCAGCCGTTCGAGCGAACCCCGATCTGCCGTCTCCCACGCTTGCACGATTCGGTTCAACTCGCGCCGTGCGCCACGCGACTCGACTGCTTTCAGCGCCTCTTCCAGGAACGCGATCTGCGTCGCCCATGGCGCCTTCTCGAACAGCTCGAACTGCTGCTCGATGCCTTCGAACTCGAGAATCGGTTTGCTTTCGTTCTTCGCTACGCGCAACAGATAGGACTCGACCGACAATGCCGGCACGTAACCTGCCTGCGCCGCCTCGAACAGCGCCAGCACATTGGCCAGCATCCAGGGTTTCATCCGCATCATCGGCGCCAGGTCGAGCTGATTGCGCGCCAACACGGATTCGATCCGCTGCCGCAGCTCCGGCGTCAACCGAGTCTCCAGCCCGGGCGCTCCTTGCGGATACACCGCGTACTTTTGCGTGGCCGCGATCGCACGCGGAGCATCGGAAATGTCGGCCTCGAGCACGATCGCATCAGCACGCTTCAACTGCTCCAGCCGCGACGGCGGCAGTGGATAAAACTCGGGCCGTCCGACGTGAATCGTGCCCAGCAGCCAGCCCCCTTGCTTGCCCTTTCGCACTTCCCAGAGGAAACCGCGCCGATCGTTACCTTGCGCATAACTGTCGCCGATTCCAAGCAGCGGCAGAAGGGCGCAGCACACAAGCGCCAGGGTCAATCGACTGATAAGTGAGGAAAGAGACATGACGTAAACATTGTACGGTTGGCGTTGCTCCCGGCCGGAGGTCTGATTAGACTGCGCCGAACTCTTTAGAGGAGCGGGTATGCGCAACTTGTTGGTGGGAGCGTTATTGGCGTGTTCGGCGGGGGCTGCGGCGGCTCAGGTATATGCCTCGCCGCCCGGATACATCGGGGCCGGCCTTGGTATTTCCCGATATCACGATTTTTGCGCCGCGGGCGGCGGTAGTTGTGACGAAGACGGCACTGCCTGGCGGGTGCAGGCTGGCTATATGTTCCGTCCCTGGATCGGCCTGGAAGGTGCGTTCATTCATTTTGGCGAGGCTCACCAACCAGGATTTTTAGTCAGTCCGCCACCAAACACGACGCCATTGCCGAGTGCTTCGGACGGTCGCACCTATGCAATGGGTCTATCGATGCTGTTGCGCGCCCCGCTCGGGCCGGTAGGTCTGCACGCAAAAGTCGGCTACGCAGCGGTCACTTCGAAGTTCGTTGGCAACGCGGCAGTGCAGGACAACACGACGGGCGCCGTGACTTACTTCAACTCCCAGGCGCGCGAAACCAAGGGTCGCTTCATCTACGGTCTAGGTGGGACGTACGACTTCGCAGGCCAATGGCAGGCGCGGTTTGATTGGGACCGCACCGAAGGAAAGGACAACCTCAATCCGAAGTATGACGTCGACGCGTACACGCTCGGCGTAGGCTATCGGTTCTAATCGGGGCGTTTTCGTTGAAGCGGCCCTGCCTGCGCAGGGCCGTTTTGCTTTTCGACACCTCGCCGCAACTCCTTATGAAGGTCGGTACTACTCACTATCGCTCCATCTGGCCGATCGGTGACAATGCCGTCGGCGTCATCGACCAAACCAGATTACCGCACGCGTTCGCGACGCGCACGCTGACCAGCAGCGAAGAGGTGCTCGCCGCCATCAAGATGATGGCGGTGCGTGGCGCGCCGTTGATCGGAGTGGCGGGGGCGTACGGACTGGCATTGGCGATGCGCGAGGATGCGAGTGACGCGAACCTCACCATCGCACATGAGCGCCTTAACGCGGCGCGCCCGACCGCTGTGAACCTGCGCTGGGCGCTCGACCGGATGCGCTCTGTCGTGGCGCCGTTTCCACTCACGCAACGGGCACACGCCGCATGGCTTGAAGCGGCGCGTATTTCCGACGAAGACGTCGCGCTGAACCAGTCGATCGGTCGCCATGCCGCTCACTTGCTGCAAGCAATGCATACCGATGTGAAACGTCCCTTGCAGTTGCTGACTCATTGCAACGCCGGCTGGCTGGCGACGGTCGACTACGGCACTGCACTGTCCGGCATCTACCAGGCGCACGATGCGGGCGTGCCGCTGCATGTGTGGGTCGACGAAACGCGGCCGCGCAATCAGGGATTGTTGACTGCGTGGGAACTGGGGGCGCACGGCGTGCCGCATACGCTGATTGTCGACAGCGCCAGCGGCCACCTGATGCAACGAGGCGACATCGATCTAGTCCTGGTCGGAGCCGACCGGGTCAGCGCACGCGGCGACGTGGCGAACAAGATTGGCACGTACATGAAGGCGCTCGCCGCGCGCGACAACGGCCTGCCGTTTTACGTAGCCGTGCCATCGCCTACGATCGATTGGCTGCTACGCGATGAGATGAATATCCCGATTGAGGAGCGCAGTGTCGAAGAGGTACGCCGGTTCACCGGCATCGCTGCCGACGGCAATGTCACGAGCGTACGGATCGTTGATCAGAGCACCGCCGTAGCCAATCCGGCCTTCGACATCACGCCGGCGCGACTGGTCACCGGAATCATCACCGAGCGCGGCATCGCCGCGCCGGCCGGTTTGGCAGGGCTTTTCCCCGAATCCCGGTGCGCTGCATGATTCCGCCGCGTAACGACGCGAGCGCCGAGGACAGCACCCAGCTGCGCCGCGCCGTTATCGCTACCGCGCTTGCAATGAACACCGCGGGCATCAATGTCAACACCTCCGGTAACGTGTCGGCGCGCTGTATGCGCGGCGCGCGCGCAGGCTTCCTAATCACGCCCTCCGGACTCCCGTACGGCAACCTTGCCGTAACAGACTTGGTGTTCGTCGATGACAATGAAGCGACGACCGGTGCGCAGCGGCCTTCGTCCGAATGGCGTTTTCATCTCGCCATTTACGCGGCGCGCGCCGATGTCGGTTCGATCGTGCATACACATTCGCCGCACGCAACCGCGCTGGCCTGCCAGCACCTGAACATTCCATCGTTTCACTACATGGTGGCCGTCGCCGGCGGCAGTGATATCCGGTGTGCGCCGTATGCAACATTCGGCACTCAGGAACTGGCCGACCACGCCCTGGCCGCGCTCGAAAATCGCCGCGCGTGTTTACTGGCTCATCACGGCGTGATCGCGTGCGGTATCGACCTCGACCGTGCCTTCGCGCTCGCACTCGAAGTCGAGAACCTCGCCCGGACGTATATCGCCGTGCTTACGCTCGGCGCTCCAAAGCTGATTTCGGATGAAGAGATGCGGCGCGTGGTCGAGCGCTTCGCGACGTACGGCCACGCAACGGGCGCCTGATTTGCTAGTTTCGTCCGTCGGTCGGACTCAGGCGCCTGATCGGCCGGGACGGCCTATTCTGGGTATGTTTACCCGGGAGCGTCCCGACAAAGTGCCAGGCGCGATTCCTACAAGGACGTAATGTCACCTCAGGGTTCCCCGTATCCGTCGTCTGGCGAAAGCGTCGGCCGCTTTCGCGGTTCGGTACGCGCCACACTTTGGCCTACCCGATCGCTAACCGCGGATCACCACTGGTTCGACGAGCTTTACCTGTGGACCGAAGGGGGCAGTGCATCGACGACCGAGCGCGCCGGCATCCAGCTGCATGCGCTGCGCAATGCCTTCGACTGGCTGGCGTACGACCTGGTCGATCGCGTCGGGGTTACGGTGTCGTTCGGTACCGTCGAGCGCTCGCTGGATCCGTTGACCGAGCTGTTCGAAAAAAACCTGCTACTCGCGCATCGGATGTTCGTGATGCTGCGCGGGGCACCGCAGCGCTTGCGCTCGCGCTATCGACTGCGCGCCTTTGCGGACATGCTGCGCGGATGGCAGTTCATGGTGGGTTACCGCATTTCGGCACCGCGTGTGAGCATGGAGCTGGCCGGGATTGATCTGGTTCAGCCGATCTTTGCCAAGGTCCTTGCAACGACCTCTGATCGTGCCGACGCCTGGAACGATCTCGCACTCGAAGTCCGCGCGCTTTCGCTCGACACGAAAAGCACGATAGTCGGCGCGCTAGAAACAAGACAACAACAACAATCCGCCAGCCGGGTCGGCTTTGAATTCGGCCAAGGCCGCGCGATTCGCATGCCTTATCCACCGCCGACGCTACCCACGCGAAGTTAGTACTCCGTAGTTCCGGTATTTAGCAGAGAATCGGCCACCTATTGTCGTGGCACGATCTGTCATTGATGGCAAGCAAGACCTTCCACTCCGAGCAGCTCGGCAGCCACCAAGTCGAGCTCGATCCCACTGTCGATTCGCTGAGTCGCTTCGGCTCGCGCGTGCGCGCGCTGGTGTGGCCAACGCGAACGCTAGTGGGATCGCAGCGCTGGTTCGACGAGCTTTACGTATGGACTGCGGATTTCGAGCCCGATCGCTCGCTCCGTTCGCAAATCCAGCTGGCGGCGATGGAGCACGCGTTCTCGATGCTCGAGCATGAACGAGTGGAACGTGTTGCCGTCACGGTCTCCTTTGGTTCGGTCGAGCGGTCGCTCGAAGCATTTGCCAACGTGTTGGAAGCGCACCGCTACACGGCGCATCGCCTTTCGGTACTGCTGCGCGGCGCGATGGAGCGCTTGCGCTGGCCGTACCGCGTACGCGAGTTCATTGATCTGCTGCGTTCGTATCAGATCGCAGTCGGCTACCGGTTCGCCGAGCCACGCCCGAGTATGGAAATGGCAGCGATCGACTTTGTTGCGCCCGATTTCGCAAAGATGCTGGCGCCGATCAGCCCGCGCGAAGAAACGTGGCAGGAGATGTCGCGCGAAGTCAATGCGCTCGGGCTGACGCGCGAGACGTTCGTGCTGGCCGGCATTGAACGCGAAGAACAATTGAATCTGGCGCGCAATACTGGCTTCGTACTGGGACAAGGACGCGCACTGAAGAAGCCGTACTTTCCACCACGCGTCTTGCGGCCGCGGTAGCGCCCTTCTAGTTCATCCGTACGCGACACATCTTCCGCCTCGCTGCAAGGCTGGTGAACGTGTAAGGCAGTCCACTGGAAGGCGTGCCGTTGACGAACGCGATCCGGCCCGAGCCCGCGTACAAGAGCGATCTGCCGCCACGCCTGCAGCGCGGACTGGCGCGAGCGGCGGTCGAGCGCCAGAGGTGCCACTTTTATTTCCACGGTGTTTCCATCGAGGAGAGTTTCAGCAAGCGACGTTCAACGTCGTACACGCGATCCGGCTCAAGGCCGGCAAACCACGCCTGCGCCGCCTTCTTCAGTCGGGCCGACCTCGACAACTGCGGGAACACCGTCTTCGCAACCGAGGCGTCGTTTAGCAAGCCGAGCACGTCCTGCAATTCGGACAAAGCATCGATGTAACGCGTAGTCGTCTGTTTCGGCAACGCAACAGCGAACAAGTCGAGTGCATAGCGCAACCGCTTCGCAAGGATTCGCACTTCGTGTCGCCGCCGTGCGGTCAGCGCCGCGAAGAAGCGTGCCGCTTTCAAGAGCTTCTTCGATGCGCTTTGCAGCGCGGGCGCCGCGGCATCCGCAAGCAAATCGGCGCCCGCCGGCGCGGACGTCAGGCACCAACGCTGGCCTTTGAGCACGAGCGCCGCATAGCGCGCCGAGCGCGCTGTGTGGCGAATGTCCGCACGCGCCCGTTGGCGACGCGCTGCGGCTTTCGCAACCAGCGCCTGGACGGCATCGGCACCGATACCTTCGGTTAACGAAGGAAGGGTTTCGCCGGCGATCACGTCCCAGTCCCGCGCCTCACCTAAGGCACGCGCAAACCATTGCAGCTCAGCTGCAAGCGATTGCGGCACGTCCCGCCGCTCGCGGTCGAAGAGCCGGACCGCGGATCGGACGCGGCGTAAAGCGACGCGCGCCTGGTGCACGTACTCCGAATCGTCATCGCGCAGCAGCAACTCGATGTTCGCGGTCAGCACTGCGAGGCCATGCGCGACCACCGTTCGAAGCGCGTGCGCCGTTGTTGCCTTGGCCGTGATGTCTTCGACAAATCCCTTGGCCGACGCTTTAACTGCCGTCGGTGAGCGCTGCGTCGTGAGCTGGTAGCCGCGCTCGCCCTTGCTGCGCGCTATAGGCGTCAGCGCCGGTGACTGTTTGCCGTCGGCGTCGAGCAACTCGAGTGCGAAATCGATCAGCGCCGCCGGACCGCTCTGATTCTTTTCCTCCTTCAACTCCAGTTCCACTTCGCAAATCGGTTCGCGCAAGGTTGTGCGCGCGCCCTTGGCGCTGATCTCACCGATGTCGAGTGCGACTTCGATCGTTGCATCGGGGCGTTCGATGATCCATTGTGTTCGACTAGCCCGCGTCCGAAAGACGGGTTGCAATTCGACGGTGCGCTTCTGCCGCGCCAGCAGTTCCGGCAGCGGTGACGCGGACAGCACCGAAAGGTCCAGCTGCCCCTGGCCGCGCACCGCACGCACCGGCGTTTCCCACTCGCGGCGATGGGTGAGCGCACCGCTCGGTTTGCCGGCCGATTTGAGCGTCTGCAGCCAGCCTGCTCCCATTTTTCTCACTCGCAACGCCATCCGGTGGCGCTGCAGCAAACGATCGGGGGTGTCGAAGTAGACGTTGTCGACTGCCACTGTACCTGCAGACTTCGACAGAGCGGCACTGCGCCTGAAGCGCTTAACGTGCCTCGGGGCAAGCTGGAGTTTGAGTTCCGTTTCGCTAGGGTTGGCCGTCGACATCGATGGAAGTGTGCAGCTTGAGCATCGGTCAGTTTATCGACCGTGCCCGGTCACAGTTGACGACAAGGCCCGTTCGTCGTGCCTTCGGCGATTTCGTCACAAGGGTATTGCGACCGCCGGCGGCCGGCGTAGAGTTCCCGGCAGCGCAGACGGGCTGCGTCGGACACCTATGGAGGCATCATGAGAAAGGCACTAATCGCAGCTCTCGCCGTGTCGTTCGTGGCCGGTTGCAGCTCAATTCAGATGGCGCAGGCTCCGCAAGACAATGTCGACTACCGGTACATCACCGCCGTTGAACAAGCGGCCAAAAGGTACGGCACAGAGGTAGTTTGGATAAATCTGCCGCAGAAGCGCCCAACCGCAACGCAGTAACGGTCTTTGCAATAGCCGCCACGCGCCGCTGGCGGCTATTGCGTTACGCTCACGCTGACAAGGAGTTGGTGTGATGAAACCATCCAGAATTCTGTTGTTCGCCGCCGCATGCGTGCTGGCAGCATGCGCGTCCCCAAAATCGCTCACCCCCGGCACAACGGTAGATCAGGCGCGCGCAAAGCTCGGCAATCCGACCGGCAGCTATTCGCTAAGCGGAGGAGGCACGCGCCTCCAGTATTCCAACCAGCCGTTCGATCAGTCGGTTTGGAACGCGGACTTTGACGCACAGGGCCGGCTCGCACGCGTCGAACAGATGATGAGCGACGCCGCGTTCGCGCGCGTGCAGTCCGGCAAGGACACCCGCACCGACGTGCTGCGCGACTTCGGGCAACCGGCCGACGCCTTCGTCTACAAACTGCGCGACGAGAGCGCGTGGATGTACCGCTACCACACGCACGGCGGGTTCAAGGCGGCGATGTTTATCTACTTCGATCCCGCCGGTGTGGTCAAGCGAACGGAAACCGGTCTTGACCCGTGGTCGATTCAAAATGGCGGCCGCAACGACTAGCTCGTTTCAGTCTTGACGCCGTTGCGCCCGTGGCACAATTCGTGCCGCGATGTTGTACGGGTCCGATCTCACCGCCAAGATTCTGGTCATTGATTCCCACGGGCAGCCGGTTCGCTGGGCGTTGATGCAGCGCTGCGCGCGCTATTACGCGGCGGGGAAGGTTGTTACCGAGCTCGGCGAAAATCTGTTCGGAATGGCCGGTGGCGTGCAGGAAGCGACCGGTGCGCGTTCCGAGTTCGTGACCAGCTCGATCGTGATGATCCGCGGCCGGCATCGCATTCCATTTGGCCATGCGCACGTTGGACTCACCAAGCACCGCCTGTTCGTGCGCGATCGCCAGATCTGCGCTTACTGCGCCAGTCGCTTTACGGAAACCGACTTGACTGTCGAGCACATCGTTCCGGTTTCACGCGGCGGGCGTCACGAATGGACCAATGTCGTCACCGCGTGCCGCTCGTGCAATACCCGCAAAGGCAACCGCCGTCCCGAAGAAGCGAACATGCCGCTCAGCTACGTGCCGTACGCGGTATGCCGCAATGAAGGGTTCATTCTGAGTAATCGCCGCATCCTGGCGGACCAGATGATGTTTTTGCAGGCTTCGCTGCCGCGGCACTCGCGCTGGGCGCAGTAGGTGGCCCGCCGTGTTGTCGAATTGTCGACGCGCGCTGCGCTGATCATTCCACTCAAGCTTTAGGACTGCGGCATCTATCGTTGTCCAGCGGATCGGCAGTCGGTCCGATGGAGGATGCAATGCTTTCGCAGTGGCAGGTCGGGATCGATGACGCGGGGCAGCGCGCGCAAACACCGCGCGGCTTTCCGGCGCGCATCGCCGCTGCGATCGTCATCGCCGCCGCTCTGGTGCTCGTAAATGCGTCACCGCACATCGCGCCGGGATCGGAACGGTGCGAGCAGGATCGATAGGAGACATTGACCGCCGCGTCCCGGCTCCAGCCGGTCCCTCGTAACGGCTGGCAACGCGCAAAAAAAAGGCCACGCATGCGTGGCCTTTTTTTTATTGCCTGCCGCGCTTTATTTCAGGTGCTTGCTAACGTACTTGGTCAACTCGAACATCGAGGCCTGCGCCTTGCCGAACAAAGCGCGCAGCTTCTCGTCCGCGTTGATCATGCGGCGATTGGCCTTGTCCTGCAGGTTGTTCTTCTTGATGTATTTCCAGATCTGGCTGGTGACTTCGGTGCGTGGCATCGGGGTCGAGCCGAGGATCGCCGCCAGCGGGCCAGTCGGCATCATGGGCTTCATGAATGCCGCGTTCGGCTTGCGTGCGGTTCTCTTCTTTGCAGCTTTCTTGGCCGGCGCTCTCTTTACCGATTTTTTCGCAGTCTTCTTCACGCTTTTCTTCGCCGGCGCCTTTTTGGCGGATTTCTTTCCGGCTTTCTTCGCCTTCTTCATTGCCATGGGTTGCTCCTTCTCGGGTTAAGTCACAGCGACAGGGTTCTCGCTTCTGATTTGTAGAGAGCACTCTCGTTGCGTGACGCGATCCTAAGCGAACCGGAGTGAATTACAAGAGGGAAAACAATTTTTCAGAGGAGAATTGCGTGTCAGCAACGCGCCTTTCTCCTCTGAGCGCCTCGGCTCGCAAGCTCCGTGCGCACGAGGGCTATACAAGAAATAGGCGTTAGGCCGCCGTGGACACAACATCTGGTAGTTGTGGGGCGCCGGTTCAGGCTGCCGCCGCACGCTCCAGATCGGCGATCATCCGCTCGATACGCGCTCCGAGTTTCTCGGTGGTCACCTGTTCGCGCAGCCGCTCGATCATCAGCGGAAAAGCAAAAGGCGTCGGGCGCGCCAGCAACCGGTAGACGATCCGCTGCGCGCGCATCCGTTGCAGCGCGCTGCGCAGCCGCTCGATGTCGAGCTCCTGTTCGAGCACCTCGCGCTCGGCTTGCGCCAGCAGCTTGTTGCCGGCGTCGTATTTGCGAAACACTTCGTAGAACAATCCGGAGCTGGCCTGCAGTTGTTTGGTCGACTTCGGCGCCCCGGGGTAGCCCTGGAAAATCAACCCGGATATCCGCGCCACCTCCCGAAAGCGCCGTAGCGCGAGCTCACCGGCGTTCAAGCTCGCTAACACGTCTTCCAGCAGGTTGTCGGAGGTGAGCAGCGCATCGCTGCGGCGCTGCCATGCACCCATCCAGTCCACCTCCACAGGCGACAGCAGTTCGAAGCCGTAGTCGTTCATCGAAATCGAAAACGTCGAAGGCGTTGCCTGGCCGATGCGGTACGCCAGCAGCGAGCCAAGACCGATGTGGACATGGCGTCCGGCAAACGGATAGACGAACAAGTGGCGGCCTTCGCGCGAGCGCATTGACTCGACGACCAGGATGTCGCGGGTTGGCACCTTCGACCATTTGGCCTGCAACTCGATCAACGGTCGCGCCAGCTTCATCTCGGGCGCGCCGTAATTTCCTGCGAGCGCGCCCTCGAGCTCGCGCAGCGCGGCGTCCGCCATCTCGCTCGACAGCGGCATCTTGCCGCCGGCCCAGCGCGGTACGGCACCACTTCGATTTTTGGCCACACGGACGTACGCCGTCATCTCGTGCACGCGCATCAACTCGAGCATTCGCCCGCCGAACAAAAACGCATCGCCGTTGCGCAGCCGGCCGATGAACGATTCCTCGATCACGCCGACATCGCGACCGTTCATCATCTTCACCAGCATCGATGCGTCGGACACGATGGTGCCGATCGACATCCGATGCCGCTGTCCGATGCGCGCGTTGACGACGCGGTACACACCTTCCGCGTCGCGGCTGACACGCTGATAGTCGGGATACGCGCGCAGCGCCTCGCCGCCGCGGCCGACGAAATCGACCGTCCAGTTCCAGTCGTCATCCGACAACGCGCGGTAGCTCCATGTGTCGCGCACTTCGGCGAGAAGCTCGTGCTCGATGAAGCCGGTGCCCAGCGCAATGGTCACCAGATGCTGAACGAGCACGTCAAGCGGACGCTCGGGCGCACGCCGCGATTCGATGCGGCCTTCACGTAACGCGCTCCTTGCAGCGGCCGCTTCAACGAGCTCCAGCGTGTTGGTCGGCACCAAAGTGACTCGCGATGCACGTCCGGGTGCGTGTCCGCTACGACCCGCGCGCTGCAGCAGCCGCGCGACGCCTTTCGGGCTGCCGATCTGCAGCACGCGCTCGACTGGCAAAAAATCGACACCCAGATCGAGACTCGACGTCGCCACCACCGCCTTCAGGCGGCCTTCTTTCAGTCCCAGCTCGACCCAGTCGCGCACTTCTCGCGCCAACGAGCCGTGATGCAACGCGATCAGCCCCGCCCACGCAGGTTTGGCTTCGAGGATGGCCTGATACCAAAGCTCGGCCTGCGAGCGGGTGTTGGTAAATATCAACGTGGTCGAAGACGACGCGATCTCGCTCACGACCGCCGGCAGCATCTGGATGCCGAGATGCCCGCCCCATGGAAAACGCCCCGGTTCGTCAGGCAGCAACGTGTCGACGATCAGCGTCTTTTCAATGCGTCCCTGTACCAGCACGCCGTCATCGCGGTTGAGCAGTACTTGCATCGCGTGCTCGGTATTGCCCAAGGTGGCCGACAACCCCCAGACCGCAAGCTGCGCTTGCGGGTGTGGCCAAAGCCCCGCGTCGATCCCCCCACCTCCGACCGCCGTCCCGGGGCGAGGGGCCGCCGCGTTACCAGCGGCGCACTCTCGCGCAAACATCCGCAAACGCGACAACGCGAGCTGCAACTGCACACCGCGCTTGGTGCCGATCAGCTCGTGCCATTCATCGACGACGATCAGCGCCAGATCGGATAACTGCTCACGGCTCTCCGCGCGTGAAAGCATCAGGCTCAGGGATTCGGGCGTCGTGATCAGCACCTCGGGCAATTGTTTCGACTGCCGCGCGCGCTCGCCCGATTCGGTGTCTCCCGTGCGCACACCGACGCTCCACGCAAGGCCGAGATCATCGAGCGGCGCAGCGAGCGCGCGCGCGGTGTCGGCTGCCAACGCACGCATCGGAGTCAGCCACAACAAGCGCAAACCCCCGGGGCGCACCTCGCCGGTCAGCGCGCGCGCGAGCAAGGCGAACCAGACCGCGTACGTCTTGCCGGATCCGGTGGTCGCGTGCAGCAGCCCCGAGCGGCCGTCGGCAATATGCCGCCACACCTCGCGCTGAAATTCAAACGGCTGCCAGCCGTGCGCTGCGAACCAGCCTTCCGCGCTCGGCAACGCGAGTTGCGCGCACCGCTGATCGCGGTCGGCAAGTGCAGCGCGCTCCGGCTCCCCCGCGCTCGCCGTTTCGCGGTCCGCGCGCGCCTTTCTCGCTCGCAACGCGCGCAGCTGAGTTCCGACATTGGACCCACGCGGCAAACCTTTATAAATCATAGGGCAGGACGAAAAAAAAACGCCGCCCGCAGGCGGCGCTTTCTGATTGCAATATTTCTATGGCTTGATATTCAGCATCGCCATCGCTTTGGTAAGCGCAGCTTCCGATTCCTTGTGTTTGCCGGCCTTGTGCATCGCTTCGCCCTCGGCCCGGTGCTTCTTGACCTCCGCCATTTGCGCGTCGGTGATTTTTGGTTTGGCTGCCATTGCCTCGTCAATCTTTTTCATCATGGTTGGGCAGCTATTGGCAAATGCGGCGCTCGCGAACAACATCGACACTGCCGCCAACAAAAAGCGTGCTTTCATGAACTTCTCCTCAAAGTGGATGCCGCTATCCAAGCGACGTGGAAGTCTAACCTGCCCGGCGGTTAACCACCGACAAGCAACGAATGCAACGTGGCCAGAGTATCCGCTTCATCGACCGGCTTCTCCTGCCGCCATCGCAGCATCCTCGGAAACCGAACTGCGATTCCGCTCTTGTGGCGTGGCGAGCGCTGGATGCCTTCGAAGCCGATTTCGAACACCATGGTCGGCGTCACGCTGCGCACCGGCCCGAACTTCTCGATCGTCGTGCGGCGAATCGCGGCGTCAACCTTGCGTATCTCTTGATCGGTGAGCCCCGAATACGCCTTGGTAAAGGGCACCAAAGCACGCTCAGCCGTCCCTGCCTCCGAAGCCCAGACCGCGAACGTGTAATCCGAATACAAGCTTGCGCGGCGGCCGTGGCCGCGTTGCGCGTAAACCAGCACCGCGTCCACCGCGTACGGATCGATTTTCCATTTCCACCAATTGGCACTCGCCTCCTTCGTGCGGCCGACGCGATAGTTCGCGTCAAGATGCTTGATCATCAAACCTTCGACGCCGCGATTACGCGATTGCTCGCGCACCAACGCCAGTTGTTCCCACGACTCGCCCGCGACCCGCGGCGAGATCAGCAGGTCGTTCGCGGCACCCAGTCTTTCGAGTGCCGCTCGCCGCTCTCGCTGCGGGTGTCGTCGCAGGTCTTCGCCGCCGGCTTCCAGCAAGTCGTACGCCATGAACACTGCAGGCGCTTCCCGCAGTACCTGCGCCGTCACACTCTTGCGAGTGACACGCTTCTGCAGCAGCGCAAACGGCTGCGGGCGATCGTCGCGCCAGACCAGAAGTTCACCGTCGAGCACCGTGCCGTCGGGCACCGAGCGCGCACGCTCGACAACTTCCGGAAAACGGTCGGTGATCAGTTCCTCGCCGCGCGACCACAGCCATGCCTTGCCTGTGCGTCGCACCAACTGTGCGCGAATACCGTCGTACTTCCATTCGATGAGCCAATCGGCAGGCGTGCCGAGTTCTTCCGCGAAGCGCTCAGCGGGCAGCGTCAACGCGTGCGCGAGGAAGAACGGGTAGGGATGCCCATCGGCAATGACGTGCTCGCCGGCATCGATCAGCGACGAGTACCGCTCGGGCGTCGGCGCCAACGTGACATCGGTATACCCGATCATCCGCTGTGCAACCTGCTTCGCGTCGATACCCGAATGCTCGGCGAGCGCGCGCGTCACGAGCAGCTTCGACACGCCGACGCGAAACCCGCCGCCGATCAACTTGATCAGCAGGAACCGCTCGGGGGTTTCGAGTTCTTCGACGTAATCGCGCAGTGCTGCCAGTACATCAGCCGGCGCGCCGCCGCGCAGCGGCAGCAAACGTTCTTCGATCCAGAAAGCGAGCGTGCCGTCGCTCGCGCGGACCGGCGGCGGCAACAGCAGCGCGATTGTTTCGGCCAGATCGCCGACGGCTTGATAGCTTTCTTCGAACAACCAGTCGGGCAGGCCGCTGGCGCGGATCGCGAACTCGCGCAACACGCGCGAATTGATCGCCTGTCGCGGCTTGCCGCCGGCGAGGAAATAGACAGCCCAGGCGGCATCCGCAGGCGCGGCAGTCGCGAAGTAGCGCTTCAGAGCATCGACCTTGGAGCGGGTCGATGTCGAAGTGTCGAGCTCATTGAACAGTCTTGCGAAGCGCTTCATGCCGGCTCGGCTGAATGCTCAGCAGCCACCGCATCGCCGGCTTCTTCGTCGCCGTACTCGGTTTCGAATGCCGAGGCGTCGAGCCCGTGCTCGCTGAGCCAGCGCACCAGCACCGGAACCTGCCCATGCGTCACGATCACTTGTTGGGCTCCGGTGGCGTCGACCGCCTGCAGCAGTCCCGGCCAATCAGCGTGATCCGACAATACGAAACCCCGATCGAGTGCGCGCCGACGGCGAGTCCCGCGCGGGACCACCTTCGCCGGCATGTCCGGCAGCCCGGAGGTGGTCGACATGACGACCAACCAGGACGTCGGCAACTGCTTCAGCGCGAGCGGGCTCACGATCGAGTGCTACCTCGACGCCCAGCGTCGATTCCCGGGGGGCGGAGCGTCGAGGTCCGCTTCCGCGGCATCACCAACCCGACCACCGTCTCGACCAACCATACGGTCACCGTCTCCACCACCAGCGACCCCGGCGGCGTCCCCTCCGCCGGTTTCACGACCACGGTGCCCGGCCAACTGACCGCCGTCACCGTCGACAACGCCACACCGACCCGCGCCGCCGGGGGACGCACGAACTACACCGTCGGCTTCACCCTCTCGGCCGGTGGAACGCTGTCCGGCTCCGCCAACAGCCGCATCTACGTCACGTTCCCCACCGGCACGACCTTCGCCGGCATGTCCGGCAACCCGAAGTGGTCGACATGACGACCGCCCAGGACGTCGGCAACTGCTTCAGCGCAAGTGGGCTCGGCATCGAGTGCTACCTCGACACCGACAAGACGATCCCCGGCGGCGCAGCGTCCAGATCCGCTTCCGCGGCATCACCAACACGACCACCGTCGCGACCAACCACACGGGCAGCGTCTCCACCACCAGCGACCCCGGTGCCATCCCTTCCGCCGCGTTCACGACCACCACGGCCCTGCCGGTGACCGCCGTCACCGTCGACAACAGCACCCCCACCCGCGCCGCCGGCGGACGGACGAACTACACGGTCGGCTTCACGCTCTCGGGAGCGGCACGCTGTCCGGCGCCGCCAACAGCCGCATCGACGTCACGTTCCCGGGCACCACGACCTTCGCGGGCATCGTCCGGCAACGCCGAGGTCGTGGACACCTACCACGCCGGACGTCGGCAACTGCTTCAGCCCCAGCGGCCCCGGCATCCAGTGCTACCTCGACAGCGACAAGACGATCCCGGCCGGCCGCCGCGTCGAGCTCCGCTTCCGCGGCATCACCAACCCGCACCACCGTGCCACCAAGCACCGTCAGCGTCTCGACCACCAGCGACCCGGGCGCCATCGCCTCCAGCGCCTTCACCACGACCACCCGGCAGGCGCTGAGCGGCGTCACCGTCGGCCTGTCGAACACCGCGGCGCGGCGTCGAACAGCACCTACGTCATCGGCTTGACGCTCTCAACCAGCGGCGCGCTGGCCGGCAACGCCAACAGCCGGATCGACATCACGTTCCCGGCCGGAACGACCTTCGCGAGCCTCGGCGGCAATGCGACGGTCATCGACATCGACACCGGTCAAGACGTCGGCAACTGCTTCAGCCCCAGCGGCCTCGTCATCCAGTGCTATCTCGACAGTCCCGCGAACATCCCGTCCGGGCGGACCGTCCGGATCAGCTTCACCGGCATCACCAACCCCACCGCGACGGGCGAGAACAGCTGACCGTCGCGACGACGTCGGACCTGCCCGCCTCGGGCAGCTATCAGATCGGCCAGGCCGAGCCGCTGGATACGGCGCTGCTGACCGGCCCCGCCGGACCGACGAACGACACCACGCCGACGTTCACCTTCACCGGCAACGGCACGAGCTTCGAGTGCCGCATCGACGCCGCGGCCTTCGCGGCCTGCACGTCCCCGTACACGTCACTCGCGCTGACGCCGGGCGTCCACACGTTCGAGGTGCGGTCGATCACCGCGGCGCGGCACCGATCCGACACCCGCCACGCGGACGTTCGAGATCGACACGACGCCGCCCGCCGCGCCGGCCGTGGTCTCGGGCCCGACGGGGCCGACCACCGACACGGCGCCGGCGTTCGAGTTCACCGCGGACGGGACGACGGAGTGCCGGATCGACGGCGGCGCCCTTCCAGGAGTGCGCGTCGCCGTACAAGGCACCCGCGCTGGCCGCCGGGGCCCACGTGTTCGAGGTCCGCGCGCGTGACGCGGCCGGCAACGTGGCGACGAGCTCGCGGGCGTTCACGGTGACCGTGCCCCAGCAGCAGACACCGACGCCGACGCCGAGCGCTACGCCGACGCGTCACGCCCACGCCCACGCCGACGCCGGTGCCCAGCAAGACCGTCGTGGGCGAGCCGGTGAGCGGCACCGTGCTGATCTGCCAGTCGGCCGGCGTCAAGTGCGTCGCGCTGCACGCCAGGGCAGAGCATCCCGGTCGGCTCGACGGTGGACACCAAGAAGGGCGCGATCGAGCTCACCTCGATCCCGAAGGCCGGCGCGCCGCCCGAGACCGCGGTCTTCTACGACGGCATCTTCAAGGTCACGCAGTCGGGCGGCGTCACCGACCTCGACGCTCGTCGAGCCGCTCGCGCCGTGCGCGAAGGCGCAGCGCGGCGCGCCGCGGCAAGAAGGTCAAGACCCGCAAGCTGTGGGGCGACGGCAAGGGCGCGTTCCGCACGACCGGGCAAGTACAGCGCCGCGACCGTCCGCGGCACGAAGTGGCTCGTGCAGGACTCCTGCGCCGGCACGCTCACGCGGTCACCCAGGGCGTCGTGACCGTGCGCGACAACGTCAAGCGAAGACGACCGTCGTCGTTGCGCGCCGGAAGCGCTACACCGCTAAGCCGAAGCGCTGAGCCGGTACTTGCGGACGGCCAGCGGCGCGAACACCGCGATCAGCACGAAGCACCAGACGACCCCGCCACAGTGCGTTGCCCGCCGCGCGCCGAGCCACAGCGCGCGCATCGCGTTCACGACGACGCTGACCGGGTTCGCCGCGGCCACCTGCCGAGCCCCGCCGGCATCGACTCGACCGGCACGAACGCGGACGAGATGAACGTGATCGGGAAGATCAGCGTGAAGCCGACGCCGTTCGCCGCCTCGGGCGAGCTCACGCTCATCCCGATCAGCGCGAAGATCCAGCTGAACGCGTAGCCGAACAGCAGCAGCAGGCCGATCCCGGCGACGATCTCGGGCACGCTCGCGTCGAAGCGGAAGCCGATCACGAACCCGGTCGCGAGCAGGATCGCGATCGACAGCAGGTTCGTCGCGACGTCCGCCAGCGTGCGGCCGGCGAGCACCAGCGCGCGCGCCGTCGGCAGCGACCGGAAGCGGTCGATCAGGCCCTTGGTCATGTCCTCGGCGAGCCCGAGCGCGGTCGCGAACCCGCCGAACGCGATCTGCTGCACGATCATCCCGGGGATCAGGAAGTCGATGTAGTCGCCGTATCCCGGCGTCTCGATCGCGCCGCCGAAGACGAACGCGAACAGCAGCACGAACATGATCGGCTGCACCGTGAAGGCCAGCAGCATGTCCGGGTTGCGCGGGAGCCGCACCAGGTTGCGCTCGGCGAGCACCAGCGTGTCGCGGGTCATGCCGCCACCTCCACAGCTCGGCGGCGGCTCGTCCTCGGCCGCCGCCTGGCCGGTAACGACAGGAACACGTCGTCGAGCGTCGGCGTGCGCACCGCGATGTCCTCCGCCGCCACGCCCGCCCGGGTCAGCCGCCGCGCGGCCTCCATGATCGCCCCGTCGCGCTCGGGGACGCTCAGCGACGACGAGCTCGCCGTCCGCGTGCACGCGGCTCCTCGCTCATGCCCTCCAGCGCCGCCATCGCCGCGAACGCCGCCGCCTCGTGCGTGAGCGTGACCTCGAGCCGCTGGCCGCCGACGCGCGCCTTGAGCTCGTCCGCCGTGCCCTCGGCGATCACGTGGCCGTGGTCGATCGACCACGATCCGGTCCGCGAGCCGGTCGGCCTCCTCGAGGTACTGCGTCGTCAGCAGGACGGTCGTGCCGTCGCCGACGAGCGTCCTCGATCGCGCCCCACAGCTCGATCCGCGAGCGCGGGTCCAGGCCCGTGGTCGGCTCGTCGAGGAACAGCACCGGCGGGCGCGCGACGAGCGCCGCCGCGAGATCCAGCCGGCGCCGCATGCCGCCGCTGTAGGTCTTCGCCGGCCGGTCCCCCGCGTCGGTCAGCGAGAAGCTGCTCGAGCAGCTCGAGCGCGCGCCGCTCGCGACCGCGCGCCGCTCGCCGTACAGGCGCCCGACCATCACGAGGTTCTCGACCCCGGTCAGGTTCTCGTCGACCGCCGCGTACTGGCCCGCGAGCCCGATCTTCGAGCGCAGCGCGCGCCGCGTCCTTGACGACGTCGTAGCCCGGCCACGCGAGCGCTGTCCCGCGTCGGGCGTCAGCAGCGTCGTGAGCACGCGCACCGCGGTCGTCTTCCCGGCCCCGTTCGGGCCGAGCACGCCGAGCACGGTGCCCGGCGCGGCCTCGAGGTCGACGCCGTCGAGGGCGCGCACGTCCCCGAACGACTTGACGAGGCCGTGGGCGCTGATGGCTGCCTCTTCGATCAATCGCATGCCACGAATGGTCTCGAACGTTTAGGCCAGGATCTGTCCGCAACTGCAAAGATCATCGCTCACGGATGAGTGAGACGACCTCGAGCCGCCTGCTGACGCTGCTGTCCCTGCTGCAGGGCCGCCGCGACTGGCCGGGCAACGAGCTGGCCGACCGCCTGGAGGTGTCCGCGCGCACGATCCGGCGCGACGTCGAGCGGCTGCGGTCGCTCGGCTATCCGGTCGAGTCGATGACCGGCCCGGCCGGCGGCTACCAGCTGCGCGCCGGCACCGCGATGCCGCCGCTGCTGCTCGACGACGACGAGGCGATCGCGATCGCCGTCGCCCTGCGCACGGCCGCAGGCGGGCAGCGTGCCGGGCATCGAGGAGACCGCCGTGCGCGCGCTGGTCAAGCTCGAGCAGGTGCTCCCCGCGCACCTGCGCCGGCGCGTCCAGGCGCTCGCAGCGCGCGACGCAGACGCTGCAGGTCTACGGCGGGCCCGACCGTCGACCCGCAGTGCCTGACCATGCTCGCCGCCGCCGTGCGCGACCACGAGCGCGTGCGCTTCGCCTACACCGCGCGCGACAAGGCCGGCACGCCGCCGCGAGGCCGAGCCGCACTCGCTCGTCAACGCCGGCCGCCGCTGGTACCTCGTCGCCTGGGACTGCGGGCGCAGCGACTGGCGCACGTTCCGCGTCGACCGGATCGCGCGGGCCGGCGTCGACCGGCGCGCGCTTCACGCCGCGCACGCTCCCGGCCGGTGACGCCGCCGCGTTACGTCCAGCAGTGCCTGCGCTCCTACCCGTCGCGCTACGAGGCGCGGGTGACGGTCGAGTGCCCGGCGGCCGAGCTCGCAGAGCCGGCGCTGGCTCGGCGACGACGCACGCCGCTCGGCGACGACCGCTGCGAGGTGCGCACCGAGCGACGACAACCTGGACTGGCTGGCGATGCGGATCGCGATGATCCCCGCGCCCTACGAGGTCGACGGGCCGCCCGAGCTGATCGAGCGGCTGCGCCAATCGCGAGAGCGGATAATGCCAGCGGTGTCGCGCGGGCGGCCCCTGGCCGTTCGGACGTCGCAGGCCGAGGCACGTGGCTCGATCGAGCTGCGTCGCGATGGGCGCCAAGCCCTTGAGGAGTGCACCGTGCCGAGGCCCGCTCGCGGCGCCCTGAGGTTCGCCGAGCTCCAGGGCGCGCCCGAGGAGGTCGCGATCCGTCGACCACGTCGCTCTCATCCCCGGCCCGACCGCCGAGCTGCCCGTGCGGATCTACACGCCCGCGGGCGACGGCCCGTTCCCCGGGCTCGTGTACTTCCACGGCAGCGGCTGGGTCGTCCTGAACATCGCGGTCTGCGACACGACGATGCGCGCGCTGGCCAACAGCACGGGCTGCGTCGTCGTCGCCGTCAACTACCAGAAGGCGCCCGAGCACCCGTTCCCGATCCCGTTCGAGGACTGCTGGGCGGCGACGAACTGGGCCTTCGAGCACGCCGAGCGACTCGACGTCGACGCGAGCCGGATCGGCGTGATCGGCGACAGCGCCGGGCGGCAACCTCGCCGCCGCCGTCGCGCTGCGGGCCCGCGACGAGGGCGCGCCGAAGCTCGCCTACCAGGCGCTGATCTACCCGGCCGTCGAGCACGGCTGGGACACCGGCTCCGCGCACGAGAACGCCGAGGGCTACCTGCTCCAGCGCGAGTCCATGCACTGGTTCTGGGACCACTACATCCCGGACAAGTCGGTGGCGAACGACTGGCGCGTCTCACCGCTGCTGGCGGCCGACCACACCGGCCTGCCGCCCGCGTTCATCGCCACCGCCGAGTTCGATCCGCTGCGCGACGACGGCCGCGCCTACCACGCCAAGCTGCACGACGCGGGCGTGCCGGTCACCTACGTCGAGTACGACGGGATGATCCACGGCTTCTACTGGATGCAGGGCGTCGCCGACGGCGCCAAGCGCCTGCACGAGGACCTCGCGGAAGCGATCCGCGAGGATCCTGCAGCCGAAGGCACGCTTCACGCTGAGCGGGCCAGCATGGCGCGCACCCAGCGAAAGCGCGCGCCGACCACGATCTCGGCGGCTCGACGCGAGCACCGTGCGGTGCACCGGTGCACTTGACGGGAGCGTCGCGTGCACCGCCACGCCTCGACATGGTCCACCTCCGCGTCGTGTTCGACACACCGTCGACGCGTGGCGAGGCGTCCGGATTCCCTCGAGGTCTAGTCCAGCAGGACGAGCAGGCGGCGCTCGAGCGCGCCCGCCATCGCCTCGCGGATCGGGCCCTCCTCGAAGCGCTCGACCAGCTCGGCCATGAAGCCCTCGATCACGAGCCGCTTGGACAGCGCGTCGTCGAGCCCGCGCGAGTTCAGGTAGAAGACCTGCTCGGGGTCGATCTGGGCGATCGCCGCCGCGTGCGTGCAGCGGACGTCGTTGGCCAGGATCTCGAGGCCCGGGATCGCGTCGGCGTGCGCCTTCTTGGAGAGCAGCAGGTTGCGGCACTCCTGGAACGCGTCGGTCTGCTGGGCGCCCGGGATCGACCTTGATCATCCCGCGCCAGACCGACGCGACGAGCGGTCGGCGAGGATGCCGCGGAACGCGAGGTCGGACGTCGTGTTGGCCGCGCCGTGCTCCTGCAGCGTGTGGAAGTCCATGTGCTGGCGACGCGTGCGGGGCGTAGGCGCCGGTGACCTTGGCGTGCGAGCCCTCGCCCGCCAGCAGCGTCTCGGTGAACACCTTGCCGTTGCCCGAGCCGAAGCCGACGGTGACCCAGTCCAGGTGCCCGTCGCGGGCGACCTCGGCGCGCTGGGAGCCGAAGACCCACGACTTCTCGTTCATGTCCTGGGCGCCGACGAAGCGCAGGCGGGCGTTCTGGCCGACGCGCAGCTCGACGACCGAGTTCAGCATCGTCTCGGCGTCGGTGGAGCCGGAGAGGTGCTGCTCCCAGACCTCGGCCTCGGCGCCCTCCTCGAGCACGATCAGCACGCGCCGGTGCAGCGCGCGTGTCGTCGGCGTCGGAGATCGCGGTCAGCACGATCGGTGACTCGACGCTTGCACGCCGCGCGGCGACGTAGACGAACGCGCCGCCGGTCCAGCCGGCGTCGTTCAAGCTCGGTGAAGACGTTCTGGCTCGGCGTCCACGATCGTGCCGAAGTGCTCCTGCACGAGGTCGGCGTGGTGCTCGCAGGCGAGCGTGAGCGGCAGCGACCAGGACGATCGTCGAGGCGCGTCGCCGCCGTCGACCACGCGGCCGTCGACCTGCCCGAGATGGTGCGCGCCCTCGGGCGCCTCGAGCAGCGTCTCGACGCGATCCACAGCGCTCGCATCACCCTCGCCGGGCGCGGCGGCGATGAACGCCGCCAGGTCGAGCTTCGTGATGTCCGTGAACTCCCAGCCGGCCTTGCCCTTGAAGCGCGGCACGTCGAGCTCGGCGGCGCGGCGCGCCGCGTCGCTGCGGCGCTCCTTCAGCCACTCGGGTTCGCGGACGGCGGCCAACTCAGCCAATGGAGCCCTCCATCTGGAGCTCGATGAGGCGGTTCATCTCCACCGCGTACTCCATCGGGAGCTCCTTGACGATCGGCTCGATGAAGCCGTTGACGATCAACTTGCCCGCCTCGTCCTCGGGGATGCCGCGGCTCATCAGGTAGAAGAGCTGCTCCTCGCCGATCTTCGAGACCGAGGCCTCGTGTCCGACGTCCACGTCGTCCTCGCCGATGCGGATCGTCGGGTAGGTGTCCGAGCGCGAGTGCTCGTCGAGCAGCAGCGCGTCGCAGACGACCTTGGACTTCGAGCCGTGCGCGCCCTTGGCGACCTCGAGCAGGCCGCGGTAGGAGCTGCGCCCGCCGTCCTTGGAGATCGACTTGGCGAAGATGTTCGACGTCGTGTTCGGCGCCGCGTGGACGATCTTGGCGCCGGCGTCCTGGTGCTGGCCCTTGCCCGCGAAGGCGATCGACAGCACCTCGCCGTGCGCGCGCTCGCCCATCAGGTAGACGCTCGGGTACTTCATCGTCAGCTTGGAGCCGAGGTTGCAGTCGACCCACTCGACCGTCGCGTCGGTCTCGGCGATCGCGCGCTTGGTCACGAGGTTGTAGACGTTCTGCGACCAGTTCTGCACGGTCGTGTAGCGGATCCGCGCGCCCGGCTTGGCGATCAGCTCGACGACGGCGGAGTGCAGCGAGTCCGAGCTCCACACCGGGGCGGTGCAGCCCTCGACGTAGTGCACGTAGGAGCCCTCGTCGGCGATGATCAGCGTCCGCTCGAACTGGCCCATGTTCTCGGTGTTGATCCGGAAGTAGGCCTGCAGCGGCATCTCGACGTGCACGCCCGGCGGGACGTAGACGAACGAGCCGCCCGACCAGACCGCGGAGTTCAGCGCCGCGAGCTTGTTGTCGTTGGCGGGGATGATCGACGCGAAGTACTCGCGGACCAGGTCCTCGTGCTCGCGCAGCCCCGAGTCCATGTCCATGAAGATGACGCCCTGCTTCTCCAGGTCCTCGCGGACCTGGTGGTAGACGACCTCGGACTCGTACTGGGCGCCGACGCCGGAGAGGAACTTGCGCTCGGCCTCCGGGATGCCCAGCCGGTCGAAGGTCTTCTTGATGTCGTCCGGGACGTCGTCCCACGTGCGCGAGGACTTCTCGGACGCGCGCACGAAGTAGTGGATGTTGTCGTAGTCGACCTCGGCCAGCATCGGCGAGCCCCACGTCGGCTGCGGGCGCGACGAGGAAGTGCTCGAGCGCCTTCAGGCGGAAGTCGCGCATCCACTGCGGCTCGTTCTTGAACTCGGAGATCTGCTCGACGAGCCCCTTCGTCAGGCCCTTGGGGGCCTTGAACGCGTAGCCGGTCTCCGGGTCGTGGAAGCCGAACTTCGTCTTCGTAGTCGTCGTTGATGCCGACCAGCGCCTGCTGCTCGGCGATCACCTCGGGAGTAGCCATCAGGTCAGTCGACCTCCACTCGAATCACGCCGTCCTCGACGAGCACCGGGAAGGTGTCGACGGGCACGTACGCAGGCAGGTTCAGGGGCTTTCCGGTACGCAGGTCAAAGCGCGACCCGTGCCGGGGACACTCGATCGCGCAGTCGTCTTCGTCGAGCTCGCCCTCGACCAGTTCGCCGTCGTCGTGCGAGCAGCGGTCCTCGATGGCGAAGATCTCGCCACGGCAGTTGATGACGCCGATCTCGAGGTCCTCCCACTCGACGAGACGCTTCTCCCCGGGGGGCAGCTCTTCGAGGGGGCAGATGTCGATCAGGGGACTCACAGGTAAATACCGATTCCGGAGGTATGGATTCTATCGAGCGGCCGCTCGTCCGGTCCGATGGTTGGGCGCTCGCGATGCGATGCGAGCAGACCGCTCGTCGGCGTGACCACGTCCGAGGTCCGCCGGGCCGAGCGGACGCAGCCGCTGCCCGAGGGCGAGCCGCCGCAGCACGAGATGGCGCTGGGCATGCCTTACGTGCGCGCGCTGGCGCGCGCGGGCGCGATTCCGATCGTGCTGCCGCCGCTGCCGATCGAGGCCGTTCCCGCGCTGCTGGCGCCGCTGCGCGGCGTCTGCCTGTGCGGCGGGCCGGACCTCGATCCGAGCGCCTACGGCGCCGCGCCGTCGCCGGAGCTCGGGCCGACCGAGCCGGCGCTCGACGTCTTCGAGCTCGAGGTCGCGCGCCTCGCCGACGCCCTGGGCCTGCCGATCTTCGGCATCTGCCGCGGCGCCCAGGCGCTGAACGTCGCCCGCGGCGGGACGCTGCACCAGCACCTGCCGGCGATCACCGACCACTCGTCGAGCACCGCCAGACCTCGCCGGGCTGGGAGGAGACGCACTCCGTGTTCGT
>CAVVAI010000010.1:0-351259 GCA_963746085.1 uncultured beta proteobacterium | reverse complement strand
ACACCACGAGTACGGCCGTGACCTCTTCCCACGACACTTTATCGAGTTCGTCCTCCCGCCGACGAACGATTCGGACCCTCTCGCCTCTTCGGCCTCGACCAAGACGACGATACCGCACCGCAGCTTGTCCGCCCAGCCGACGATCACGCCTCGTGGGTGCCCGATAAACATCTCAATGGCATCCGGCCCGGTCCGATCCCTGCCTCGCTGAAGAAGGCCATCCGAAGCTTCATCGTCGCCCCAGCAACACGGCTCGCGTGGGTCAGGTCGCGGAGCACAACTGAATGCTTATCCATGTCACCAGGTTCCAGAGCGTGCAGGACGCAGTCCGCTCGCAGGTACAGGAGGAACTAGACGACATCCGTGGACCCTATTCGGTTTGGGAACAACGACGACCAAATCTTCGCTGAACTGCGTGGGATTTGGGATACTGACATTGAGCCGACGATGGCCGAGTCAGACAACTTGGACCCGTCATTGCTCGTCAATTGGAACGCAGTGTCGGTGCCGGCTCGAGGAGGCCGTGACGCCAATCGAGACTCGGGTTATTAACGGTACAGCGAAGGAAGCTCTTGAGTATTTCGAAACGCGAGAGCGAAGGCTTCAACGTGATCGCCATTGGCGGGAACAAGCTCTCTCGCCAGGTTTGACGCTCTAGGGCCGCCCAAAGCGGCTACTACCTTCGTGCCGCCGGCGCCCACGACACCCTGCTCCAGATGGGCCGCTGGTTCGGCCACCCGAAAGACGGGTACGAGGACCTGTGCCGTCTCTACACGACGGGCGCACTCCTCGACGCTGTTCAGAGGCGTGGCGGAAGCCAACAAGGAGCTAAGTGACGACTTCGTTGATATGGCAGAACAGGTGTCGTCAGCCCATCGACTACGGGCTGAAGATTCGCGACAGCGTCGCCGGCATGCTGGTCACGGCGCGGAACAAGATGCGTACGGCGACTCGGCGGCGGCTCGGTTTCTCGGGCGAGGGCCCCGAGACCGTCGTCTTCCACGTGGACACTCCCACCGCCGAGCGAAACGTTGTGATCACTGATACGTTCGTGTCCGGGTTTACTGGGTTCGGTATACCCGAAACTCTCTCCAGCGGCAATCGGGTTTGGCGAAATGTGCCCGGCGATTACGTGTCTGGAACCTTTTTCCGCCGCTATAGAAGCCCGCTCGAGCGTGTGGAAGGTACAAGGCGACGCCCTGGCCGACTATGTCGACGACCGCCTGCGACACGGAAAGCTCACCGATTGGACCGTCGTGCTCGCATCATCGGCTGACCCCGATGTGACGGACGCTACACTCGGTGGGCAACTCGTTCGGCTATTCGTCCGCGGCGTATACCGCGGTACTGAGGGGCGACTCGCTGCCGAGGGCAAGTTCTCAATCAAGCTGCTGCGCAGTCCGACAGACGAGTACACGGATCTTGACGCCATCAATCGCGACGCCGCATCCGCACTGACCAGAGCCGCTTGGAGGGAGAACCCAGGCCGTCGGAGACAGAACCGGCGACGCCTGTGGGATGGGCCGTTCGCCGACAGAGGGCTGTCGCAAACGGTCTCTTGGTCATCTACCCAGTCGTCCCGCCGCAGCAGCCGAAGGGATTCCCGCTGGGCGTTACTCTCACGAGCATGCCGATCATCGGTTTCCTCGCGAGCTTCCCACACAGTCCCGATGCACCGACCATCGAATACCAGGTCAACCAGATCTATAACGACCTGTTCTACGGTGACGAAGACGAAGAAGCAAGCGACGAGGGCACCCGTGATTGACGCCGCAGACGTGTGGGCTGAGCTTATCTCCAGTGTCCCCGCCCATCCTGGCATCGTGCGACGACGAGTCGCACCTGCAAGTGAGCGCAACATCTTCCTGGCTGTTGCACACCCTGCACTTGAACGGATGCTCATCATCGTCGTATCACCATCCGCCTTGCCCCAAGCACGGGATCTACCTTCCACAAGAGGTGTTCACACGACGATCGTTCATCTCGACGATTCACGGTCAGAGGTACGCGTCCGCACTTACCGCACCGGACATCCTCCGAGTATTCGCGACGTTCGTTGAGGATGTCGCGGAGTTCGCTTCGATGGAGAGAGACGACGCCGGAGCACTGAGAGCGTTCGCGACTCGATTCGCGGACTGGCGCCAGCTCCTCGCCGGTGAGCCCCGCAGTGGACTGAGCCGCGATGCAGCACAGGGGCTATGGGCGCACTCTGGGTCCTGAGACATGTGCTGCACCCAAGCTGGGGAGACGCCGCCGTCGACGCTTGGACCGGATGCGACCGAGACGCAAAGGACTTCCGTCGATTGTCATTGGCCGTCGAGGTCAAGACAACGCGGTCGGACGCACCACACGCCGTCCGAATCAACGGTGAACACCAGTGAGATCCGGCGAAGGACCCTGTCGCTGGCCGTGCTCGACGTGGACAGCCACCAACAGGGAGCTGGGGAGACTCTGAGCGCCGCAGTGGCAGAGACTCGGCGTCTCGTCTCAGGTCCAGCGCTCGGGCAACTGGATGAAAGCTAAGGGCCTACGGGCACCTCGACTCGCACAACGATGTCTACGAGTCCCGCCGATACGAGCTGCGTAGGATGCTCTGGCACCGAATCGAGTCAGGCTTTCCGCGGTCTGACCGAAGCAGACCTCCCAGACGGTGTGGGCCTGGTGACCTACCTACTCTCGACAGACGCAGCAGCGCCGTGGCGGATTGACGACGACGAACTTGCGGAACTAATCAACGATAACGTCGAATGAATCTGGAGGAATATGCGGAACAAGTTCTCCAAGAGACTCTCGCTCGGTCAGAAGTCGATGCGGTACCGCGACTCGAGGCCTTCACACAGCTCGTGATTGAGCGGCTCTCTGCCGCTGGCGAGTTTGACGAAGGGAATGTTGCGTATCACCGAAAGACCGGCGTCGAGGTCAGTGGTTGGGCCACGACGAAGACCGCGCCGTTCTGCATCTGTTCGTCACCGACTGGAGTGGGATCACGCCACCGTGTGCGCTCACTGTTGCCGCAATGTCCCAGCCGGTGAAGCGACTTGTCAGCTTCGTCGACAAATGCGCCAGCGGGTACGCGAGCCTGATGGAGGAATCCGACGGCGTGTGGGAGTTGGCCGACTTCATCGATCGAGAAGCGAAGTCACTCCGAGAACTCACGCTCTATCTAATGAGTGACGGAATCGCCCGACGTACTAAGCCCCTTGAGCCTCCGCCGACGATTCTGAATATTCCATCAACGCTGCAGCTCTGGGACCTTGAGCGCCTATCAGGCTCGACACGTCTGGGCTGGAGCGGGAACCGATTACGGTCAGGGTCGCGGACTTCCAACAGGAGCCGCTCCCCGTCCTGGAGGGCACCGGAAGCGGCGATCACCGAGTGTACCTTGCGATACTTCCGGCGCGTCTCTTGGCGGATCTCTACGCGAACCTACGGATCACGCCTCCTTGAAAGGAACGTTCGGTCGTTCCTCCAAGTGTGGGAGCGGTGAACAAGGGAATAAGGGAGACGATCCTCAACAAGCCAAGCCGATTCCTCGCGTATAACAACGGCATTTCAGCGACGGCAGCGGACGTCAGCCTCACCGATCTGGATGACGGCGGCATCGGGATCACCGAGATTCGAGATCTCCAGATAGTCAACGGCGGCCAAACAACCGCCTCTCTGCACCACGCAGCCACGCGTGACAAGGCCGACCTCGCGGGCATAGCCGTTCAAGCCAAGCTCACTGTGGTGCAAGCCGACGTCATAGATGACATGGTCCCTTATATCTCGAAATACTCGAACACTCAGAATAAGGTCACCGGCGCTGACTTTTCGGCAAACCACCCCTTCCACGTGCAGCTCGAGGAACTCTCACGGACGGTGTGGGCGCCGGCACCGGACGGGTCACAGAAGCAGACCCGATGGTTCTATGAACGGGCTCGCGGGCAGTACGCCGATGAGTTGGCGCGGAGGAACTCCAGCGTGTCAGCGGCAGTTCAAGACGACCTGCCCGACGGCTCAGAAGTTCACAAAGACGGATCTAGCGAAGTACGTCCACACTTGGATCCAGCTACCCCAGATTGTCGTGCTCGGTGGGGAGAAGAATTTCCGTGACTTCATGCTTCGGCTCGAGGAGAAGCGGATCGATCCTGACGTAGAGTGGTTCCAGCGCTTCGTCGCGGACCTGCGATTCTCTTCCGCACCGCGGAGAAAACGGTGCAGCAACAGCGATTTGGCGGTTACAGGTCCCAGATCGTGACCTACACGCTAGCGAAGCTGTCCAACGCGACGCAGCAGCGGCTCGACCTCGCAGAGATATGGCGTCGTCAGCGGCTGAGCGACGCAACGGTGGCCGTAATTGCTGACCTTAGCCACCCAGTGCACGATTTAATCACGAAGCCATCCGGCCATGTTCGCCACGTTGGCGAGTGGGCCAAGAAACTCGACTGCTGGAAGGCCGTTCAGGAGATCCCATGGACGGTTCCAACGTCTCTTGAAGCGGAACTGATCTCCTTGGCACGTCGGCCGGTAACGCCGCGGCAACTTCGCTTGGCGGCGACCTCAGTGCGGACGAGGCAGCACTCGTCGCTGACGTCAACGCCGTGCCCGCTGAAGCATGGTTTGCAGTGTCTCACTGGGCGAAGGAGACTGGGAACCTTCAGGGATGGCAACGCAGCATTGCGTTCAGCATCGGCCGGCTACGGACTGCGGACAAGAGCCCGTCAGTGAAACAAGCAAAGCAGGGTCAGGCGCTCTACCAAGAAGCTCTAAGACTTGGCTTCCGGTTGTAGCTCCTTCCTAGGGGACTCGGCGGAGAGGCCTACGGCTCCCAGCGCAGGTCGAAGATTTCACTCACGAGCGCAAGGTCGTGACTTCGTTCAGGAGCACGGAGCATTGCTCGAGCCAGCTGCGCCACCGACAGTCGTGTTCGCGGTGGCGGCAGGACTGCGCCATTCATGACCGCGATGTATCGAATCCTGTCCTCAGGGAGGTTGAGAATCCCCTTGAGGCCACCGGTTCGATGCAGGTGCTCCGCGGCGTACCTCGCCGTGACAACAACGACGTCGTGGTGCGAACGGACAAGCAGCTGCACCGTGTGCTGAGCCGTTCGGCCAGCGGTTACGAGTACCGCCAAGCACTCCGCGTAGCCGCACAGGTACGTCCCGGGGAGTAGCGCTCGCGAATCATGTGCCATTGCAGATGCTGGGCTCACGGGTCCCCCCTCGAAGCTCCTAGGCGAACGGACGCCGTACCGTCGGCATCGAACCAGCCTTCATCCTCGCGTTCGGGTGTGACATCTTCGTGCGCCTCATCAGAGGTGCACCCAATGGTCTGTCCGCGGGGCCGACGGCCGCGGCCCTCCGGCCGCCCGAACGAGCGGGCCAGTTGTACGATCCGAGTGTGACGCTGACGCAGGACAGCGTTGGGCCTGGGGACCTGTTGGAGCTGGCGGACACGGCCATGCGCGCCGGTGACCACGACGGCGCCGTTGCGCACCTCTCCGCCGCGGCAAGGGCGTTCACGGTCGCCGGCGACAACCGCCGGGCCGCCATGGCCTGCGCACGGGTCGGTGACCTGTTCGCCAACCTCGTGGGCAACCGGACGGCCGCACAGCCGTGGTTCCGGCGCGCCATACGCCTGGTGGAGCACGAAGAGCCGTGCATCGAACAGGGGTGGGTGGCGCTGGCGGCGTTGGGCTGCGACGTCAGCGACCCGGCCGTGCTCGGCGAACGGGCCGAGTTGGCGCTCGACCGGGCCCGGCGCTTCGGCAACGTCGACCTCGAGATCAAGGCCCTGGCCGACGGTGGGCTGGCCCACGTCCAGGCGGGGCGGGTGGCCGAGGGCATGGCCCGGATCGACGAGGCGATGGCCCTGGCCTGCGGCGGCGGCACCGAGGATGCCATCGTCGTCGGCAAGTCGGTGTGCTCCTTCTTCACCGCCTGCTACGTCACGGCCGACTTCGAGCGGGTGGAGACGTGGAGCCCGCTGCTGCGCCAACGGGGCATCCTCGGCGCCGCCCCCGGCGCCCAGGCGTACACGAGCAGCCACTGCAGCAGCCTGCAAGGCACCATGCTCTGCCACCTCGGGCGATGGGGAGAGGCCGAGGACGTGCTGCTTCGGGCCTACGACGCCATCGAGCAGATCATGCCCGGCGCCGGCTGGCACCCGGTCACCGCCCTGGCCGAGCTGCGCATCCTCCAGGGCCGGCTCTCGGAGGCGGAAGGCCTGCTGCTCGGACACGACGATCATCTCGAGGCGCTGGTTCCCACCGCCCGGCTCTATCTGGCCCGTGGCGACCACCAGCTGGCGCGGGCCACCGCCCGCCGGGGTCTGCGGATGATGGGCGACGACCGCGTCCGGGCCGCGTCGCTGTTGGGGGTACTGGTCGAGGCCGAGCTCGCCGAGGGCGACGTGGCCCGGGCCGCCGAAGCGTCGGCGGAGCTCGACGCCCGCACCGACGGACTCGGCCTGCCCACCCTCGCCGGCGCGGCGGCCCGGTTGCGGGCCCGCGTGCGCAGCGCACAGGGAGACCGCACCGGCGCCATCACGGCTCTGCAGGAGGGCCTCGACCAGCTGGCCGGTGCCGAGCTGCCCCACCTCAAGGCCAGGCTGCACCTCGACCTGGCCCGGCTGCTCGACGGCGAGGGCGACCGCGCCGGGGCTGCCGTCGAGGCCCGCTCCGCCGCCACCCTCCTGGCCCGGCTCGACGTGGTGCTCGACGCCGCCGACCGGGACCTGCTCCGCCAGCTCAGCGTGGCGACAGCCGCTCCAGAACACCGGTCCGGAGTACAGGATGGCCATGCTGCGCCGGGACGGCTCCTGGTGGACGGCTGCCTGTGGCGACACGAGCGCCCGCCTGCGTCACACCAAGGGGCTCCAGTACCTCGCCGACCTGGTCGGCCACCCGGGGGCGGAGCGTCACGCCCTCGACCTCGTGGATCTGGTCGAGGGGGTGTCGGCCGCCGATGCCGGCATCGACCGGCGCCGGCTGGGCGACGCCGGTCCGGTCCTCGACGCCAAGAGCCGGGACGCCTACCGGCGCCGGGTGACCGAGCTGCGCGACGAGGTGGAGGATGCCCTGGCCGTCGAGGACGACGAGCGGGCGGCGGCCGCCCAGGCCGAGCTCGACACCCTGGTGGCCGAGCTGGCCCGGGCCTTCGGCCTGAGCGGAAGGGAACGGAAAGCATCGTCGGTGGCCGAGAAGGCCCGCCTGAACGTCACCCGGGCCCTTCGTGCCGCCATCGCCACGCTGACCGACGCCCTCCCCGACGCCGGTGCGGTCCTCGACCGGCGGGTGAAGACCGGCCTGTTCTGCGCCTATGAGCCCCACCCCGACGACGAAATTCTTTGGAGTGTTCAGTCCTGATTGAACGGATCGCCCCGCAACTGAACGCCTTCAGGGCAGAAGCCGGAACGCACAGCCGGCTACCACCCAAAGGAGACGGGGATGAAGGTTCGCAGCAACGACATCAGCAGCACCGACGAGCTGGACCTGGCCATCGAGACGCTGAAGGACCTCACCCCCTCGCCGACCCAGGCCGACCAGGTCCGCGGAGGCATGACGTCGAGCCGGCAGGCGTGCTTCTGCGGCACGATGTAGCCGGGCCGACCACGGGCCACCTCGTGGGAACCGCCTGCTTGTGACGTGTTTCTCCACCCGGTGCTGAGCTAGGGCGTCGGCGTGCTGCCGCAGGACGCGGTCCGAAGGTACGGGGCTGGGGGCCCCCTTGTGCGTGGGGGGCTCCACCGCCCGCCTCTGGCCTCCTTCGGCCACGGGGCCGCCGGCGTGGCCTACTTCCTGCTCCGCTGTTCCGTCCTCGGCGACGATCCCCGTTCGCTGAGGGCGGCCGCAGAGTGGGCGGCGCGGGCGGAAGCCAACCTGCGCCAGCCCGGAGCGTTCACCGGGGACTCCCCCGTCTTCCCGGACGATCGGGCTGCGATTCCTGCCTCGCTCTACTTCGGTGAGGCCGGCGTCTGGTGCTGCGCGGCGCTGGTGGCGGCTGCCCAGGATGACCGGGACGGCGTCGATCGCGGCCTCGAGCGTTTCGCGACCGTGGCCGAGGCGTGCCCGAGCGACAGGTGCGATGCGGTTTCCGGCGCCGCAGGAACCCTTCTCGGTGTGGCCGCCCTGGTCGAGGCGGTGGGCGACCCGCCCCCGGAGCGACTCCGCACGCTCGGTGAGCACCTGGCGGACCGCCTGACAAGCATGGCCGCCGCCCGCAACGAGCGGGCCCCTGGCCAACTCGGATGGCTGGGGGCGGCCCACGGGTGGTCCGGGATCGCCCATGCCCTCTTGCGGTGGTCCCAGGCCACGGCCACAACGCCCGGCGCCGAGGTGGGTGCGCTGCTGGGGTCGCTCCGCGAGGCCCGGCTGTCGACCGGGCTGTGGCTGCGCCACACCGGCTCCCCCGAGGTGTGGTTCGGCGGGTGCCACGGGAGTGCGGGGTGGGTGCAGCTCTGGACGCTGGCGTGGGAGGTGCTCGGCGACGCCGACGCGCTGGTCCTGGCCGAGCGGGCCGCCGTCGACGCGGTCGCCATCGAGGATGCGGGCCCGGGCCTGTGCTGCGGGGAGGCCGGGGCCGCCTACGCCGCCCTCGCCATGCATCAGGCCACCGGCGACGACACCTGGCTGGCCCACGCCCGTCGCCTCGCCGACCTTGCCGCCAGCGAGGAGACCGGGCCGTACTTTCCCGAGCACAGCCTCTGGCAGGGCGACCTGGGCGTGGCCCTCCTCCTCGCCGAGCTCGAGCAGCCGTCGTCGGCCGCCATGCCCCTGTACCGGCGATCCTCGGCCGGGGCCGGGTGACGGGGTCAGCGTTCGTCGCCTCAGGCGTCCCACTCGATGTTTAGTTCCTGGAGGCCACAGAGGACGGGGCCGGTCCTGACCTTGCCCCTGCGAAAGAAACTGCACCACACTCAGCCCATCAGGCGGCGTCAGTCGAGCGTGATGACGACCTTGCCGTTGGCGCGGCCATGTTCGGCGTACGCCAGCGCCTCGAGGGTCTGGTCGAACGGGAACGTCGTGTCGACGACCGGGCGGAGGTGGCCGGCGTCGTAGAGGGAGGCCAGCTCGCGCAGCTGCCCGCCATCGGCCTGCATGAACAGGAACGAGTAGCTCACGCCGAGCTTCCGCGCCTGCTTGCGGACCTTGCGGCTCAGCAGCCCCATCACGACGCCCATGAACTTCGGCGCCCCGAGCTGCTTCGCGAACCCGGGGTCCGGCGGGCCGGTCACGCCGATCGCCTGTCCGCCCGGCTTGAGGACCGTGAGGGACCTCTCGAGGTTCTCGCCCCCTCGCGAGTCCAACACCACGTCGTAGCCAGAGAGGACCTCGGCGAAGTCTTCCTTCGTGTAGTCCACGACAACGTCCGCGCCGAGACTGCGCACCAGCTCCGCGTTGTCGCCGCGTGCGGTCGTCGCCACCGTGGCGCCGAGGTGCTTGGCGAGCTGGATGACGGTCGATCCCAGGCCGCCGGAGCCGGCGTGGACGAGGACCTTCTGGCCGGGCTGCGTCTGGGCGCGGTCAACGAGGGCCTGCCAGGCAGCCAGTGACACCAGCGGCACCGCGGCCGCCTCGTGCAGGGTAAGCGAGGCTGGCTTGCGGGCGACGTCGTCCTGGTCGATCGCGATGTACACCGCGAAGGTCCCGATCCGCAGGTCGCGGGGGCGGGCGTAGACCTCGTCGCCTACCTGGAGGTCGCGTACGGCCGAGCCGATCCTGGTCACCACGCCAGCGACGTCGTGGCCGAGCACGAACGGGGTCTGGTACCTCAGGAGCCGCTTGAGCTCGCCGTTGCGGACCATCTTGTCCAGCGGGTTGATGCCGGCGGCGCTCACCTTGACGAGCACGTCACCGTCACCGACCTCGGGCTCGGGTACGTCGGCGGCGCGTAGTCCGTCCTTGCCGTACCGCTCGACGACGAATGCCTTCATGACCCTCCTCGGCGGCGGGAGCTCGCCAGCGATCCCCAGGGCGTGGATGGACGCCAACGGGTCGACCGCGGCGCCGACGGCATGGGGAGGCGAGACGGGGGGACGCCAGCTATCCGAAGAAGGCGTCGTAAGCGGCTTGGTCGTCGATGAGATGCCAGAGCTCTGCGACCTTGCCGGCTTCGTCGAAGACGATCCCGACGGCTGCGGTCGCCCGCAGCGTCCGATCGCCACGCTGGGCCTCGACATGCGCAATCAGGGAAGCATGTCGCTCGTCGGCGAGGATGTCCACCAGCTCGAGGATCGCCAGATGGCGGCGCACCTCGACGAAGCTTCAGAATCCAAGGCTTCTGCAGGTCGTCACCCAACTCAGTCGCCCACCTGCTGGCTGGCCATGTACCAGTAGAGGCCCCGGCGCTCGACCAGCTCGGCGTGGGTCCCCTGCTCCACGATCCGGCCGCGGTCGAGGACGACGATGCGGTCGGCGTCGCGGACGGTGCTGAGCCGGTGGGCGATCACGATCTGGGTGCGTCCCCCGAGAAGGGCGTCAATGCCCTGCTTGACGGCTCGCTCGGAGTCGGCGTCGAGCGACGACGTGGCCTCGTCGAGGATCAGGATGGCCGAGCGCCGGTAGACGGCCCGGGCGATGGCGACCCGCTGGGCCTGGCCGCCGGATAGCCGCACGCCCGTCTCCCCCACCCGCGTCTCGTACCCGAGCGGGAGGCGGTCGATGAACCAGGCGGCGTCGGCCACGCCCGCCGCCCACCGCACCGCTTCGTCGTCGATCTCGTCGTCGCCGAGGGCGATATTGGCCGCCAGCGTGTCGTCGAAGAGGTGGTCGTCCTGGAGCACGTACCCGATGCGCTGGCGCAACTGGCGGTGGTCGAGGCCGTCGAGATCCACCCCGTCGTAGAGGATCCGACCAGAGGTCGGCGGCAGCAGGCCGAGCAGGCAGCGGGCGAGCGTCGTCTTCCCGGCACCGCTGCATCCCACCAGGGCCACCGTCTCCCCCGGCTCGATCTCCAGCGTGACGTCGTCGAGGATGGTCACCGCCGGCGAACCCCCCGTCCGGACCGTGAGGCCCTGGATCGACACCCGACCCCCGAGGGCGGGGACGGGAAGGAGCCGGGACCGGTCGGCGCCCTGCTCGGGCTCCTGGGCCAGGACGTCGTCGAGCCGCCCGAGTAGGACGCTGGCGTACTGGAACTCGTCCCACAGGCGCAGCACCTCGCCCACCGGACCGGCGGCCAGGAGAACCAGACCGTTGAAGGCGACGAGCTCGCCGACGGACAGGTCCCCGCCCACCACCAGCAGGCCTCCGACCCAGAGCACCAATGCGAGGGTGAGGAACAGGACGAGGGCGACGGCGGCGTCGTAGCGCATGAACGCCACGTCCGAGCCGTAGACCCGGCCGGCCAGCGAGTCGAACTGCCGGCGCAGGATGGCACGGAGGGCGCCCTCGGCGCCCCGCGCCTTCACCGTCTCGATGCCCCGGATGGCGTCGATCTGGCGGGAGTGGTACCTGCCGAAGGCCTCCTCGAGGGACGAGAGCAGGGGGCGCAAGCGACGGCGGGAGTACACCATGGCGGCCACGTACAGCGGCACGGTGGCGAGGTACACGAGCGTGAGCCGCGGGCTGATCACGACCATGATCGTCACCGCCACCGCGATCTGGGCCACGGCGGTCAGTCCGACCACACCCTGCTGGACGAGGAAGACGCGCACCTGGCGCAGCCCGCTGAGGCGACGCTCGATGTCGCCGGTGCGACGCGAGGCGAAGTACGACGCGGGCAGGCCGAGCAGGCGGTCGGTGACGTGGTCGAGGATGGCGGCGTCGAAGCGCACGGCGAGGCGTGCCAGCAGCCAGCGCTGGACCAGACCGGCGCCCACTGCGGCCAGAAGCATCCCGAGCATCCCGAGGGCGAACAGGTGGAGCAGCCGTCGGTCCCCGCCGGTGATCGCCTCGTCGACGATCAGTCCGGCGCCGACGGGGATCAACATCTGCAGCGTGGCCGCGGCCAGGGCCAGGGCGACGGCGCCGGCGAACGTCCGCCGGTGGGGTCGCACGAACGGCAGCAGCCAGCGCCAGGGCGCCCGGCCCTCCGGTGCGTCGGCGAGCGCAGGCGTGGCCGCGACCAGGCAGCAGTAGCCCGACCAGCTGTCCAGCCACTCGGCGCGGGGGATCCGTCGCGGCCCGGCCACGGGGTCGCTCACCCGCACGAAGCGCTCGTTCGTGTCGTGGAGGACGACCCAGTGGTCACCCTGCCAGTGACAGATCGCCGGCAGTGGCATCGAGTCGAGCCGTGACGGGGACGCTTCACCGGGCGGGCCGCCAGTCCGAGGCGCTCGGCGCCGACGACGAGGCCCCGCAGGCTGGTGCCGTCCAGCGCGGTGCCGACCACGTCGCGCACGAGGGTGAGAGGGACGGAGCGGCCGAAGTACCGGCAGACCGCGGCCAGGCAGGCGGCGCCGCAGTCCATCTCGTCGACCGCCCAGACGGTCGGGAAGCGACGGATGCGACGGGCCGGGCGACTGAACACCTCCTCGTCCGAGGCGTCCTCCGCCTGTGCCGTCCCGCCCTCCGACCGCGGCGGGACGTGGTCGAGCCAGTGGACGCGGCGGGCCATCTCCCGATGCAGCGCCTCGGCGACCAGACGCTCGTCGGGCCCGATCTGCGATCTGAGGATCGTCGTCGGTGGGGAGGGTCCGGGCGGCGACCACGACGATCTGCCAGGCGCCGTTCACCGGCACCGGGCCGACGACGTCGCCCGTCGCCGCGCCCGTGGAGGTGGGCACGGAGCTCGTCGGGCAGGTCCTCGAGCGTCGTGCGGGTCTCGACGACCGCCACGCCGGCCTTGGCGGCGACCTCTTCGATCGGCCGCCCGCACAGCTCGCGGGCCGTCGCCTCGTCGGCGAGCTCCACATGCTGCAGGTCGAGAAGGGTCCAGGCGAGGCGTGCTCGGCGATGACCGCCGCCCTGCGGTCGGGAGAGGCGGCCTCGCGGGCGGCGAAGTCGCTCATCGCCCGGTCGAGTTCACCGACGGTCGGCCATCCGGTCCCGCCGAGGGCGCGGTGGGCGGTCAGCTCGCGGGCGAGACGCCATGCGGCTCGGTCCAAGGTGCCCGACACGATCGCCTCGATCCACACCGCGCCCTCGGGGTCGGGCGGCACCTCACCCAGCACCTGGCGCCGAACATGGGCGAGCCAGTCGGCGACGGTGACCCCCCATCGAGCGAACCACGTCTGGGTCTCGTCGGCCGAGAGCAGGCGGCGGTCGTGTCGCAACGCGGTGGCGCGCTCCTCCACCGCCCGGCGCACGGCCTCCTCGTCGAGGACGACTTCCACGTCCGGCGAGGCGACGTGTTCGAGCGCGGCCCACTCGCCCCATGCCTTGGCCGCCTCGACCACCGCCGCCCAGTCGACGGTCTCGCCGTCGATCGTGAAGACCGTGCGGGACAGGACCTCGGCGGGCGTCACGAGGGCGACCGGGCCCGGGCGGCACGGGCCTCGTACAGGCGGGTCGAGCAACGCGTAGGTGACGTACTCCTGCAGGCGGCTCTCCGAGCGGCACAGCCGGTTGAGCCACATGTGCACGAACGACGTGGCCAGGGTCTCCACCCTCTCTGTCAGCCGACCGGCAGCGCGCAAGGCCGCCAGCTCGGCGGCCAGCGGTGCGACCCGCTTCGACCGCTCGTCGAGGACCTGCACGCCAGGCGCCAGCGGGTGGTCGCCGTCGGCGGCCGCCCCGAGCAGCTCGTCGAGCGCCTCATGCTCCGCTCGGATCCTCCTGCCGACGCCCTTCCGGAGCTCGGCGTCGGCGTTGAACTCCCGCTCGAAGGCGTTGCGCATGCGCCGGCAGCCCTCGGCTCGAGTGGGCTCGTCGAGGCCGAGATCCTGCAGCAGCCGGTCGGCGCCGAGCAGCCCGACGCGCCAGCGGGCGTCCATCCCGGCGTCGCCCTGGTCGAACAGGCCGAGCAGGTCGACGACGGCCTCGGAGTCGGCGTGGAACAGGCGCTCGGCGACCACGATGCCGTCGGTACCGCCGTACCGCTCGATCTCCCGCTGGTAGGTGCCCATCACTGCGTCGTGGGCCAGACCTTCGTCGATGGCGCGGGCCGCCAGCTCGTCGAGGGCGGTCCTTATGCGGTCGGGGTCACCGTGCACGCGGACGCGGAGGTGGAATCCCGGGTCGTCGTAGCGGATGAAGAACCAGCGGTCGGCGGCGCCAGAGCCGACGAGCTGGCGGGCGCACGGCCCGACCGCGTCGCGGAGCAGCCGGTCACCCGTCGCCGAACCGGTGTAGAGCTTCAGATAGGTCCACTCGGAGCCGGGCGGGAACCCCCGGCGCCCACATGGCGTCGTGACGACTTCGGGCGTGGGCACGATGGCCGGCGCGCCGCGCACGAGGGGGACGACCAGCTCGAGGGCACGCTGGCCGTCGGGGCCGGATGCGACGAGCTGGTCAGGACCCGGGAACAGCTCCTGGAGCAGGACCTCCTGCTGGTGACGCACGGCGCGGACGAAGGTGTCGACGCTCAGGGCGTTGTCCAGGTCGAAGGCGAGCACGTTGTCGTCCTCGACCAGCGACACCCATCGGGGCAGTCGCCGCCGCTCCCGGCAGGCGGCGACGGCCTGCCACCGCCCGACCGGGTCGCGCCGGTCGAGCTCCTTCAGCTCCGGGCCCTCGACCCGCCACCGGGCCAGGGCGAGGACGACGGGGCCCCTGCGCAGGCGGGGCGTGAAGGGAGCCCGGTGAAACGGGAACCACGTCCACGCGACGCTCTCCACGCAGCCCTCGGCCTGCACCGCGGCCAGGAAGCGGTAGACGCCCGGCGAGCGGCGGCTGTAGTTGTGGGCGCTGGTCAGGCGGGGCAGCGACCCGGCGGCCGAGCGTTTTGGAGCGCAGGACGAAGCGGTCGTCCCGCAACGAGAGGAGCAGATCGTCGGCGGCGAGGACCCGTTCACGGGGCGCCCCCGAGCGCCCGAGCCATTCGAGCTCGTGGCCGCGCAGCACGGGCCGGGCGAGGACGTTCACCAGCCGTCCCGACGGCAGGTGGACGATCTCGGCGTGGACGGCGTCGGGGTCGAGGCCTCCTCGGCCCGGAGGTGGGCCCGACGTGGCGCTCGAGCCGTGGGTCGGAGTGGCAGAAGCGGCCGAGGAGCCGGGCGCCCGACGGTCCGCTGGCCCCGGTGACCACGACCCGGAGGCCCTCCTGGGTGCGGGCCAGCACGGCGGTCGCCCCAACGGCGGCGGGAAACGGCTCGGCGTCGTCGCGGGCGAGCGCGTCGACGTCGTCGGCCGTGAGGGCGATCTCGTGGGCGCCCGTCGTCCAGGCGCGGTGGAGGATCTCGAGGAGCCGCGCCTCACGCCCGCCGAGCGTCGCATCCACCCGCGGGTCGCCCGGGAACCGGAGCCCGTCGAGGAGCGGGGTCGGGATCCCGGCGTGCGGTTCGGTCGCCGAGCCCGACGCCGAGCTCCTCGTCGAGCGCTTCGAGCAGCGGCACCTCCTGCGGTCGTAGCGCTCGCTGAACGCGTCGCGGAACGCATCGAGCTCGGTGGTGCGGGCGGGCGGGGCGACCCGCCGCAGGAGATCGACGGCGCGGGCGATGTCGTCGACCGTGGAGCGGGCGAGGGTCGCATCGGAGGTGGGAACGGTGAGTTGGGCGTGGAACAGCCGTGAGCGCTCGATTGGCGCCGGCAACCGGCCGAGCTCCGCGGCGATGCCGTCGTGGTGCGGGGCGCGGCGACGCCTCCCGGTGTCGAGCGCAGCCAGTCCGTCCCGCACCGCGCGAGAACGGCGACGGCTTCGTCGTCCCCGAGTGCCTCGAGGTCGGCGATGAGCGTGTCGAGAGGAGGTGGGCCGGTGATCGTGACCGCCAGGGTCGGGACGAGGACCTGGGCGTCGGCCAGCTGCTCGACGTACCGGGCGGCCCGCTCGGCGTCCACGCCGCCGGCGGCGACCGCCTTCGTCACCTCGGCGAGCGTCGCCGTGGGGCGAGCCGCATCGAGCGCCCGCTGCAGGTGCTGGGAGTCGGCGACCTGGAGGAGGTGGTAGCTGCGCTCGAGCCCGTCGAGGCGTGACTCGACGTAGCGCCAGCGGCCGCCCATCAGGTGCAGGCTGTCGTTCGGACGGAACGTGAGCCGGTCGCGAAAGCGCTGGTGGCGGTCCCGGACGAGGGCGTCGAGGTAGTCGGCGTCGAGCTGGGTGTGGAGGCGCCAGGTCGTCGGCTCCGGCAGCGCGACCTCGGTGCGGTCGCCGATCACGCCGACGCCGCACGCCGCGAACATCCCGTACGGCGTGGGGCGCGACGACATGCGCGAGACGTAGCGCACGAGAGCGGCCTCCACGCCGGGGTCGTCGCCGCGGTGGCGCGAGGCGTCGAGCAGGTCGGGGAGGCGACCGAGAGCGCGGCCTGCACGTCGGGCCGGCGCGACGATGTCGTGGAGCCGGCGCCGGAGCAGCGATCGGTCGTGTTCGAGCGCGGCGGGGAGGTCCTCCGGCGCCGCCGTCGGCGCTTTCATGCCGTCGCCCCAGGCGGTCAACACCGACATCGGGAGGGCCGGGACCCGAAAGGCGAAGAAGCCGCTGGGCTGGAGCGCCCGACCGGCTCCGGCTCCGGGGCCACGGTCGCCCTCGGCCGTCACGGGTCAATGATCGCTGCGGCCACGCGGGTCGTCAACGATGACGCACCGTTCGCAATCCGCTCGTGTGTACCCGAAGATCCAGGGCGTGAGCGGGCGGCGCGAGCTCACCTCTCCCCGACCACACGGGCGACGAGTGCTCTCACCCGGGTGAAGCGCGCATCGGTAGCCTGATCCGACAGGCGCTGCTCGGACCTGAGCGTGGTCATCCCGACGCCGTCCCGTCGGTCGAACAGCGTGCGCACGAGGGCTGCGCCTCCGCCGGAATCGCTTCGGCGAACGCCGGGGTCGACACCCGGCGAACGCGACCTCCAGCATCGCCAGACGTCGACGACGTCGGAGGCTCTGACTCGGACTCCCGTCGCGAAGCCCTTGAGCACGAGGGCGGCCATCTCATCGGGGAACGAGAACTCGACGTCGAGCGGCTCGCCGTTCAGGCGGTGAAGCTCGAGCGTCAGGACCACGGGCGCGCGGTCAACGCAGTCGCCAGCCCGAGAACCTCGGTAGTCACAAGTTGATCGCCGACCCTCCGGTTCTGGCGTCGCGACTCGTGTAGGCGGGAATGATGAACGTCGATAATCGCTTCGAGGGGCCGACTCCCGGGCGCCCGTGACCACGACTGGGATGTCTTTGATCGTCCTCTGTCGAAGCGGTTCCCCGCGACCTTCGTGTGTAGCCAAGATCCGCCAGTCGCTCGATCAAGGCGTGCTCTTTTACAGCGATCGGCGGGACGCCCAGGTCGACATCGCCCGTCTCTCGATAGAGCTCTGCTCCGAGCTGCCATCGGGCGACAAGTGCGCTCACCATGTGCCCACCGATGACGCGGTAGTTCCTCGCGCCGACCGATCCCACGATCCCCGCAAGGTCGGCCAGCGCGACAAAACCGAGATCGTCGGCGACCGATGTCGCCGCCAGTACGAGCCGGCTCAGGGGCTCCTGAGCAGCCATTCGCGCAGCATTCCCGCGGCCTCAAGACGTTCGGCACCACCAAGGTCCTGAAGGTCCCAGATCAGCTGCGACGGCGCCGCCAACGGAACCTCGACGCCGCGTATTTCGGCGACCAGATCCGGAACAGGGAACACCGATCGATCGTCGGGATACCGGATGATCACGTTGGCGTCGTGCCGTCCTTGCGCCTCGACCAGACCCAGGTCCCCGGGAGCGATCTCGAACTTGGCGTAAAGGATGACAACGCTCGGCCGGCGCCATGCAAGGAGAAGGTCGGGAGCGACGTCGGCCGACACGACGATCGGGCGTTCCCGGGAGTTGGAGCCTGTCGCTTGAATGGCGACATCGGTCGGTGAGTCGAGGCTGTACATGTACCGCTGGACCCGCCGGGGCCCCGGTAGTCCCCGAGAAAGCGGCCGAGGAGTGCCCCGCGGCTGGGTGTCCAGCACCCGCCCTCCGACCGCTCGACCAGTTCAAGGTCTTGGAGTTGGCGGAGCACCTGGGACGCCCGAGGCTGGGAGACCTTGGCCTTAGCGGCGACGGTCGTGGCGCGGACTCCTCGTCCTCGCCCTCCATGAAACCGATGAGGGCCCGGATGATGGCTAGGCTCCCCGACCCTTGGGGGAGGCGCTTGCCCTTTACCCTCGGGGCCACGATTGTCCGTCGCTGGCGCAACGTGAGACCTCGGGCGCGGACGTCGAAGTTTCCCTGGGTATCCGCCCAGGACCAACCGGCGGCAGTGAGGACCGGCCCGAGTGCTTCGGACACGAACAGCGTCACGAGGAGAGGATGGCCTCCGTCGGCGAGGGCCGATCGGCGCCCGGCCAGACCAGCCAGCTCGTTGGGTACGGCGAGCGGCGCTTCTCCTCGACGGCAAACCGGGCCGTGGCGTCGCCGGCGGCCAGCTGAAGCGTTGCGTCGACGAGGACCTCGCCCTGCCGCGACTGACCTCGAGCAACTCAGCTTCCACGCCTGAGTCCCGAAGCCACCTCAGCGCATCCATAAGCACGACCAGAATTATAAGCGCTGTGCTTATGTCGCTGGCTGGCTTATTGTCCGAAATCGCGTTCGTCGAGGAGCGTCGGGACGCGTGGCGCATGCTGTTCCGCGACGTCGCCGACCCGGAGACGGCAACCGTGGTGAACCGGATGCTCGAGCAGGTGACCGCCGAGGTCACGGTGCAGTCTCGCGGATCCCGGCGCCAGGGCGCTCGACAGCGCCGAGGACCGGCGGGCGCTGCGGCTCCTTGCCGAGATGCTCGTGGGCGGCGCGCAGTCGATGGCTAACTGGTGGACGTCGAATCCCGAGGCGCCCCGCGAGCAGATGGTCGCGATCGCCATGGACTTCGCGTGGCTTGGGCTCGAGCGGCTGAGTCGCGGCGAGCGCTGGTCGCCGCCTGAATGAGCTTCGTCGCAGACGTCGTCGACGCCGCGGATCCCTCGCGCCTGGCGCTCGTCGCGATCGCCGCGGACGGGAAGCGCCGCGAGATCTCGTTCGGGGAGGTGGCCGACCGCTCCGCGCGGCTGGCCGCCGCCCTGGCGGAGCGCGGCGTCGCCCGTGGCGATGTGGTGACGACGGTGGTCGGGAACCGGCCCGAGTGGGCCTACGCGATGCTCGCGTGCTGGCGGCTCGGCGCCGTGACCCAGCCCTGCACCGAGCAGCTGCGGCCCGCCGACCTGCGCGCGCGGATGGAGATGGTGGAGCCGCGCGCCATCGTGGCCGACTCCCGGGACCTCGGTCTCGTCACGGCCACCGGCTTCGAGGGGCCGGTCCTGGCCGTGCCCGACGAGGCGCTCTTCGAGGGCGCGGCGCTGCCCGCGGCCGAGTGCGGCCCTGAGGAGCCCGCACTGATCGTCTTCACGTCGGGCACGGCGGGCGAGCCCAAGCCCGTCCGCCATGGGCACGGCTACCTGTACGGCCAGCGGGTCCAGGCCGAGCACTGGTACGGCGCGCGTCAGGGCGACCTGTGCTGGTGCACCGCGGCCAGCGGCTGGTCCCTTTCGGCGCGCAACGCGTTCGTGGCCGCGTGGCTGCGGGGAGCCGCCGACACCCGACTGGCACGTTGGTACACCGCCCCTCACCACCCCGTGGACCGACGACGTCTCGCCCGCGAACGCGCTCCCCGAGTACCCACGCCCGCAGCTGACCCGCCCGGAGTGGCGCAACCTCAACGGCCTCTGGGAGTGAGGCGCCCGCCGCAGTAGGCGAGCAGCCCCCCCGTTCGGGACGCACCCTCGGCTGAGAAGGTGCTCGTACCCGTACCCGATAGAGTCCGCCCTGTCCCGCGTCTGCAGAAGCACGAGGACCGCATGTGGTACCGCCGTACCTTCCAGGTCCCCCGAGCAACTGGAAGGGCAAGCGGCTCGCTGCTGCACTTCGGTGCGGTCGACTACGACGCGAAGGTCTGGGTGAACGGAGCGTCAGGTCGCCACGCACCGCGGCGGGTACGACGGCTTCGACGTCGACGTCACCAACGCCCTGCACACGAAGAGGCCCGCAGGAGCTGATCGTCTGGGCGGAGGACCTCACCGACGAGACCTACCAGCCGATCGGCAAGCAGCGGGAGGTCGGCGACCACGGCATCTTCTATCAGGGCAGTTCCGGCATCTGGCGGACCGTCTGGATGGAGCCGGTGAACGTCGCCTCGATCAGCCGCCTCCAGCTCACGCCGGACCTGCCGAACCAGACCCTCGAGGTCACCGCACGGGTCGACGTCGTCACGGCCCGCGCCCGCCAGCATCTCCCGGGCCAGCGCCAGGGTGAGCTCGACGACGTCCGTCGGGCCCGCCGCCGGCCAGCACCTCGACCGACTCCTCGACCTCGATCCCGTTGCCGGCGGTCCGCCCGAGCGGGGTCGACATCTCGGTGAGCAGCGCGACCGTGTGTACGCCGGCGTCGGTGCCCAGCGCGACCATCGTCTCGGCCAGCTCGCGGGCCTGCTCGGCGTCTTCATGAACGCCCCGGTGCCGACCTTGACGTCGAGCACCAGCGAGCCGGTGCCCTCGGCGATCTTCTTGCTCATGATCGAGGACGCGATCAGCGGGATCGCCTCGACCGTGCCGGTCACGTCGCGCAGCGCGTAGAGCTTCTTGTCGGCCGGCGCCAGCTCGTCGCCGGCGGCGCAGATCACCGCGCCGACCGACTCGAGCTGGTCGAGCATCTCCTGGTTGGACAGCGCCGCCCGCCAGCCGGGGATCGACTCCAGCTTGTCCAGCGTCCCGCCGGTGTGGCCGAGCCCGCGCCCCGACAGCTGCGGCACCGCGACGCCGCACGCGGCGACCAGCGGCGCCAGCGGCAGCGTGATCTTGTCGCCGACGCCGCCGGTCGAGTGCTTGTCGGACGTCGGCCGGGACAGCGCCGGAGAAGTCCATCCGCTCGCCCGAGGCGATCATCGCCGCGGTCCAGCGCGCGATCTCCTCGCGGTCCATGCCGTTGAGCAGGATCGCCATCGCCAGCGCCGACATCTGCTCGTCGGCCACCACGCCCCGGTGTAGGCGTCGACCACCCAGTCGATCTGCTCGCCCGACAGCGGCCGCCGTCCCGCTTGGTGATGATCACGTCGACGACGTCCACGGCTACCCCCCCTCCCACGACGACGTACGGAAGCCTCGCAGCACGAAGGTGCCCCGGCTCTCTGGGTCCCCGACCAGCCCCAGTGACGGGTACGCCGCCCACAGGGCCTCAGCGACTCGACCAGCTCCATCCGGGCCAGCGGCGCGCCCAGGCAGAAGTGCACGCCCGCGCCGAACGCCAGGTGCGGGTTCGGTCCCGGTCACGTCCATCTCGTCGGCGCGCTCGAAGACCGCGGGGTCGCGGTTGGCGGCGCCCAGCAGCACCGCGATCTTCTGGCCGCGCTCGACCGACCACGCCCGCCACCGTCGACGTCCTCGGTCGCGGTCCGCTCGAACAGCTGCAGCGCGGAGTCGAACCGGAGCATCTCCTCCACGCGTGGCGGCGACGTCGGCTCCGGGCCGCAGCCCCCGCGCAGCATGGCGACCAGCCCGTTGCCGAACACGTTGACCGACGCCTCGTGGCCGGCGTTGAGCAGCAGTACGACGGCCGCGACCACCTCGTCCTCGCTGAGGTCGGTGGCGGCCAGGTCGCTGACCAGGTCCTCCCGCGGCTCGCCCGCCGCTCGGCGACCAGGTCGCGCACCAGGTCGGCGAACTCCGCGGCCGCCGCGACCGCGGCGTCGACGACCTCCCGCGCGGGCGCCACCTCGTACATCCGCACGATCGCCTGCGACCAGCGGCGCAGCTCGCCGACGTGGCTCGGACGGCGACGCCCAGCAGCTCGGCGATGACCAGCACCGGCAGCGGCTCGGCGTACTCCCCGATGACGTCGAAGCCGGCCGGGTCCGTCTCGGCGAGCAGCTCGCGCGGCGAGCTCGCTGACCCGCGGCCGCAGCCGCTCGACGTGGCCGCGGTTGAACGCCCCGGCCACGAGCCGGCGCAGCCGGGTGTGCTCGGGCGGCTCGTTCTCCATCATCTGGTTGCGGTGGAGCAGGTTGAACGGCTCGAGGTGGTCGGCCGGCTCCTTGTCCCGCCAGATCCGGCCCATCCGGCGGTCCCGCAGCACCGCGCTGGTCGAGGCGTGGTCGAAGGTCAAACACTTCCCGGCCGGCTCGTGCCACGCCACCGGGTGCGCGGCGCGCTCCTCGGCGAAGAACGGGTAGGGGTCCGCGACGACGTCGGGAGCCGACAGGTCAAGCGAGGTCGTCGGCGACCGAAGGCATCCGGCAGCACCTCGCTCATCGGCTTCACGCCGGTGACCGTCCACAGCAGCATCTCCGGCCCGCCGTTCTCCCACAGCAGCTGGCGGCACCGGCCGCACGGCATGATCACCTCGCCCTTGGCGTTCACGCAGACGACGTGGGTGAGCCTGCCGCCGCCGGTGATGTGCAGCTGGGAGACCATCCCGCACTCGGCGCACAGGGCCACGCCGTACGCGGCGTTCTCGACGTTGCAGCCGGTACGACGCGGCCGTCGTCGACCAGCCCGGCCACCCCGACCTTGTAGTTCGAGTACGGCGCGTAGGCGTGCTCCATGGCCGCGACGGCCTCCGCCCGGAGGCCGTCCCAGTCGAAGTCGTCGTGGTCGCCGGGCTCGGTCAACCCGCGCTCCCCTTGCGATAGACCTGGCCGTCGGCGGCGGGCATTCGTAGTCGTTGCGAGGCGAAGGCGAGGACGACCAGGGTGATGACGTAGGGCGTCATCCGGGTGAAGTCACCGGGGACCTCGTCGATGAGGAAGTAGACGGCGCCCGAGCACGACGCCGATGCCGCGCGATGACGACGCCGAGACGTCGGCTGCCCCTGCCGCAGCTGGACGACCGCCGCCAGCGCCAGCGCCAGCACGCCACCGCCAGCAGCAGCGCGTGCACCGAATCGCCGCCTTGCCGCAGACCAGGGTCTCGGTGTAGCCGAACAGCCCCGAGCCCGCCAGCAGCCCGCCCGGCCGCCAGTTGCCGAAGATCATCGCCGCGAGGCCGATGTAGCCGCGGCCGCCGGTCTGGCCGTCGCGGTAGTTGCTGGAGGCGACCATGGCCAGCACGCCGCCGCCGAGGCCGGCCAGGCCGCCCGAGACCAGCACCGCCACGAACTTGTAGCGCAGCACGTGCACGCCCAGCGACTCGGCCGCGGCCGGGCTCTCGCCGCAGGCCCGCAGCCGCAGGCCGAACGAGGTCCGCCACAGGACGTACCAGGTCACGCACCAGCAGGGCGAGCGGATCAGCACCAGGGACGACAGGTTGGTGCACAGCGCGCGCAGCAGCGCCGCCACCTCGGAGATGAAGAAGGTGTCGTCCTTCTCGATCTCGCGAGCTTGTCGCTCAGCGAGTCGATCGTGATCGCCGGGACGTCGGGGATCTTGGGCGACTGGGTGGAGCCGCCGCCGGGCAGCCCGACGAAGGTGTTGCGAGGCGAGGTACTGGACCGCGCCCAGCGCGATGATGTTGATCGCCACACCGGAGATGATGTGGTCGACGCCGAAGATCACCGTGGCGATGGCGTGCAGCAGCCCGCCGAGCATGCCCATCGCGATCGCGCCGAACACGCCGGCCCAGGCCCCGTGGTGGTAGCCGAAGTAGCCGGCGCCGTAGGTGCCGAGGATCATCATCCCCTCGAGGCCGATGTTGACCACGCCGGCGCGCTCCGACCACAGGCCGCCGAGGCCGGCCAGCATGATCGGGGTGGTCGCGATCAGGGTCGCGGCGATGGTGCCCGACGAGGTGAGGTCGTTGGCGCCGGTGACCAGCTCGAGCACGGACAGCAGCAGGATGGCCGCGACGCCGGCGTACAGCAGCCAGGCGCGGCAGCCGGCGCTTCGGTGCGGGGCCCGGCGGGCTGCGCGACGCCGGTGGCGGTGGCAGGGATGCTCATGCCGGCGCCTCCTCACGCTCGCGGCTCCGAGAGCTCGGGCCACCGCCTGCTGCTCGAGCCGGACGCCGTAGCGGCGACGATCTCGTAGGAGATGACCACGGTCAGCACGATGGTGCCCTGGGTGATCGCGACGATGTCGGGCGAGACCCCGACCAGGATCTGGAGCGGGTTGGACTGCTCGTTGAGGTAGGCGAAGAGCAGCGCACCGATCGCCACCCCGATCGGGTGGTTGCGGCCGAGCAGCGCGATCGCGATGCCGGCGAAGCCCAGCCCGGACTGGAACGTCGAGCCGTACTTGTAGCTCTCGCCGAACAGGATCGGGAGCCCCACCAGCCCGGCCACCGCGCCCGAGATCAGCATCGCGAAGACGACCATCCTGGTGATCTTGATGCCGCTGGCCGTCGCCGCGGTGGTCGAGCGGCCGGTGGCCCGGAGGTCGAAGCCGAACCGGGTCTTGTTCAGCACGAACCAGTAGAGGAACCCGACCATCATGGCGATGATCACGAAGCCGTAGACCTCCTGGCCCGGGCCGTCGCCGATCGAGATGTTGGGGATCTGGCTGCTCTCCGGGATCTTCTTGGTGCCGATCGCGTTGGAGCCCTCGACCCGGACCGCGGCCTTGCGCAGCAGGTAGGCGACCAGCGCGGTGGCGATGGCGTTCAGCATGATCGTCGAGATGACCTCGCTGACGCCGCGGGTCGCGCGCAGCACGCCCGCGATGCCGGCCCACAGCGCGCCGACGGCCATGGCGCACAGGATGGCCAGGACGGTGTTGAGGTAGCCGGGCAGCCACGCCTCGCCGGCCACCACCGCCGCGGTGAACGCCGCGATGCGGTACTGGCCGTCGACGCCGATGTTGAACAGGTTCATCCGGAAGCCGATCGCGGCGGCGAGACCGGAGAGGTAGAGCACCGTGGCGTTGTCGATGATGTTGGCCACGTTGCGCCGCTCGGGCACGGAGAGGATCTGGGCCCACACGTCGAGCACCGGGTCGCCGGCCGCGGCCAGGACCAGGCTGGTGATCACGAACGCCGCCACCAGAGCCAGCAGCGGCGCGCTGAGGGCGAGGACGAGCCTGGTCACGCGGGGGGTCATGCTCCGGCTCCCGTCATCGCCGACCCGAGCTGCTCGGGCGTCACGTCGTCGGGGTCGAAGGTGCCGACCAGCCGGCCTCGGAGGATGACCTCGATCCGGTCGGAGAGGCCGATCAGCTCGTCGAGGTCGGCGGAGATCAGCAGCACCGCGAGCCCGTTGCGGCGGGCCGCCTTGATGTGGCCCAGATCGCCGCCTGGGCGCCCACGTCGACCCCCCTGGTCGGGTGCGCCGCGATCAGCAGGATCGGTTCACCACTCATCTCTCGGCCGACGATGAGCTTCTGCTGGTTGCCTCCGGAGAGCGCCCGGGCCACCACGTCCGGACCGGGCGTCCGGACGTCGTACTCCTTGATGATCCGCTCGGTGTCCGCGCGGGCCGCCGCGCTTGTCGATGAGTGGGCCCTTCGCGCTGGGCGGTCGGCCCTGGTGCCCCAGCACCCGGTTCTCCCACAGCGGCGCGTCGAGCAGCAGGCCGTGGCGGTGCCGGTCCTCGGGGATGTAGCCGACGCCGGACTCGCGGCGCTCGCGGGTCGACTCACTGGAGAGGTCCTTGCCGCTGAGCCGCGCACGCCAGTCGTTGCATGCGCCTTCGGAGCCACGCACGGTAGTCGGCGTGACCATGCCGGCCAACGCCGGCAATGCGAACACGCGCGCTTGCTTGTTTTCCGGATCGGCGATGAAGTGAAAGCTGACTGCCTTGTAGTTGAGCAGCAGCGCATCGGGACCTGCGTTGTATGGCCGCAGTGCCTCACCGTCGAAAGCGCTCGGGTCGTGCTGCACGGCTTCGAATGCACTGCGATCGAGCATCAAATTACCGCGAATCTCGCGCACGCCGGCGCCGCGCATTCGCTGCACCAGGAGCCACAGGTCTTCGATGACGAGTTGCGGGTCGCCGCTGCCGCGCAGCCAAAGATCGCCTTCGAGTACGCCGTTCTTCAATGGCGCGGCACTCAGGACATCAGTGCGCCACTGATACTGTGGGCCCAGCAACTCCAGTCCCGCCAGCGTCGTGACCAATTTCATCGTCGACGCCGGATTCATCGGCTGGGTCTCGTTTACCGCGAGCGACAACCCTGCGCCCGACACCGGCGCTACTGCGATGCCGACGGCCGACAGCGGCAGATTGGCTACCTTCAAGCTCGCGGCCACCGCGTCCGGCAACGCGAACACGTGCGCGGGCTGCGCGTTCACCGCGCCCAAAGTGAGACACGCCGACAAGCCAGCGGCCACGACGTAAGCCTTAACCGCGCCCGATCGCTCCATCTTGCGCATTAACAGGATCAATTCTCAACCGCGAGTCTAGTGTCGGTGCAACCCAATAAAAAACGGCGCCTGCAGCGCCGTTTTCAAGTGCGATGGCGCAACTAGTTGGATAGCTGCAGCAACCCCAGGCCGACTCGGCGATAGGAGCCGATACCGCGCAATAGGGGCCGCTTCATCAACTCCGCATCGGTAACCTGCAGCACACCCTCGATCGACGCGTAAGGCAACTTGACCGTGCGATCGCCATACGGAAACTGCAGTTCTTTGATAGCAACGTTGAAGAAGTCCGGCTTGAAACCGAACTTGGGCCCCATTGCCTTGATCCACGACTCGACCTCCGGCACCGTACGAAATGGCTCAACCTCCTTCTCGCCGGCTACAAGCTTTTCGCGCCCAACGCAAGCCTCAAGCGCAAAGCGATACGGCAGCCCTTCACACAGTTGATGAACAATTCTTTTCGGAGCGAGCGCGCTGATCGCTTCGGCGGGCGGCTCGAGCCACGGATCGGCCGAGTACACCCAGTAACGGCCTTCGCTCGCGGTATCCGCGCGGAAGACGAAACTGATCCCCGCCTTCTTCCCGAACGTCCTGGATAGACACTGATGCGCCGATAACGGGTCTCTGTGCTTCGCATCAAACGTGACCGCAGTTTCGAACAGCTCGACCGACGGCACATCCATCTTGGTGTAGCTCATCACGCTGTTGACGAAGGTACGCAGCGTGTTGTTGGGCCCTTTACCCTTGGGCGCAGAAGAACCCAGCCAGTGCTGCGGAAGCCGAAGCGAAATGTCGATGGCCACTTAATACCCCATTCCAGTTATCCGTCTATTTTCGGCACGCTGGCGCACAACCGTGTAGCGCATTCGCGTAGGCGCTCCCATCAGGAGCGATGCCCGGACAGTCTCATATGCAATGTTAGTGGTCACTTCCGCGCGACAGGCGCACCGTTTCAGGACATAGACGGCAGCCCACGCGCAGGCGCAACTGGGCAGGCGGTTCCTCTTGAAGACCCAAGCTTCGATCCCTACAATTAGCACTCGCAGGCAGAGAGTGCTGATAAGTGGCATGATCTGTCGCTTCCAACCTTGGCTTTCTCGATTTTCGAGAGATTTCATCAACCTGGAGAACCTATGAAGATCCGTCCTTTGCACGATCGAGTGATCGTCAAACGCCTGGACAACGAGCGGAAAACCGCTTCGGGCATCGTCATTCCCGATAACGCAGCCGAGAAACCCGACCAAGGCGAAATCGTCGCCGTCGGGCCTGGCAAGCGCGATGACAACGGCAAAGTGAACACGCTCGACGTCAAAGTCGGCGACCGCGTGCTGTTCGGCAAGTACTCGGGCCAGACCGTCAAGGTCGAGGGCGACGAGCTGCTGGTGATGCGCGAAGAGGACTTAATGGGCGTTATTGCTTAACGCCCATACCCAGATAAGCCGGATCGCTTCGCGACCGACAACACAACTACTGGAGCTCTACCTTATGTCTAGCAAGCAAGTATTTTTCGGCGATGACGCGCGGCACCGCATGGTGCGCGGCGTCAACATTCTCGCCAACGCAGTGAAAGTCACGTTGGGCCCGAAAGGCCGCAACGTTGTCTTGGAGCGCAGCTTCGGCGCCCCGACCGTCACCAAGGACGGCGTATCGGTCGCCAAAGAAATCGAACTGAAAGACAAGTTCGAAAACATGGGCGCGCAGATGGTGAAAGAAGTCGCGTCTAAGACTTCGGACAACGCCGGCGACGGCACCACCACCGCCACGGTATTGGCGCAATCGATCATCGCCGAGGGCATGAAGTACGTAGCCGCGGGAATGAACCCGATGGATCTGAAGCGCGGTATCGACAAAGCTGTGATTGCGGCGATCGACGAGCTGAAGAAGCTGTCGAAGCCGACGACCACCAGCAAGGAAATCGCGCAAGTCGGCGCGATCTCGGCCAATGCCGACGAAGAAATCGGCAAGATCATCGCCGATGCGATGGACAAGGTCGGCAAGGAAGGCGTGATCACCGTCGAAGACGGCAAGTCGCTGAACAACGAGCTTGAAGTCGTCGAAGGCATGCAGTTCGACCGTGGCTACCTGTCGCCCTACTTCATCAATCAGCCCGACAAGCAGAACGCGGTTCTTGAAAATCCGTACGTACTGTTGCACGACAAGAAAATCAGCAACATTCGCGAGCTGCTTCCAATCCTGGAGCAGGTGGCGAAGGCCGGACGTCCGCTGCTGATCGTCGCCGAAGAAGTTGAAGGCGAAGCGCTCGCGACCCTGGTGGTCAACAGCATCCGCGGCATTCTGAAAACCGTCGCCGTTAAGGCACCGGGCTTCGGTGATCGCCGCAAAGCGATGCTGGAAGACATCGCGATTCTGACCGGCGGCACCGTGATCGCTGAAGAAGTTGGCTTGACGCTCGAAAAAGCGACGTTGACTGATCTTGGCCAGGCCAAGCGCGTTGAAGTCGCCAAGGAAAACACGACGCTGATCGACGGCGCCGGCGACTCGAAGAATATCGAAGGCCGCGTCAAGGCCATTCGTGCGCAGATCGAAGAAGCGACCAGCGACTACGATAAAGAGAAATTGCAGGAGCGCGTTGCGAAGCTCGCCGGTGGTGTTGCGCTTATCAAAGTCGGCGCGGCGACCGAAGTCGAGATGAAAGAGAAGAAAGCGCGCGTCGAAGATGCGCTGCACGCCACGCGTGCTGCCGTTGAAGAAGGTGTGGTCGCCGGCGGTGGCGTCGCGTTTCTCCGCGCCAAGCAGGCGGTGGCAAAGGTCAAGGGCGACAACCCCGATCAGGACGCCGGTATCAAGATCGTGCTGCGCGCCATGGAAGAACCGCTGCGCCAGATCGTCGAGAACGCCGGTGAAGAACCGAGCGTTGTCGTGAACAAGGTCGCGGACGGCAAGGGCAATTTTGGCTTCAATGCCCAGACGCACGAGTACGGTGACCTGGTCAGCATGGGTGTGCTGGACCCGACCAAGGTGACCCGGATGGCGCTGCAGAACGCCGCGTCGATTGCCGGCTTGATGTTGACGACCGACGCCATGGTCGCCGAGCTCGTCGAAGAGAAGCAAGGCGGTGGCGGCGGTATGCCCGGCGGTATGGGTGGCATGGGCGGCATGGGCGGCATGGATATGTAACGAGCTCGCCCAAGAGCACCGGTGAATTCGAAAGCCCGCTTCGGCGGGCTTTTTTTCGGCTGGCAATTTGCTGCCGCGCTTGCAGTCGGCTACAAACCAGCCACAAGAAAGCGAGGGGGAATGGTCATGCACGAAGTGCCCGCGGCACCCTGGCCGGCTTCGGCTCCGGTTGCAGCTCCGGCCGACTATCCGGTGCACTTTCTGGGCACCGGCAGCGAATACTTCAGAATTTGGATCGTCAATCTGTTGCTGACGATCGTGACGCTTGGCATTTACTCGGCGTGGGCGAAGGTGCGGCGCCTGAAGTACATGTACCGCAATACGCAGATTGCCGGTTCGTCGTTCGATTACCACGGGTCACCGGTTGCGATTCTGAAGGGAAGACTGATCGCACTCGTGCTGCTGATCGCCTACAACTTCAGCTTTCAATTCTGGTTGACCGCGGGTGCGATCACGCTGGCGCTTCTGGCAGCAGCGTTTCCGTGGCTGATCCGCCAGTCGCTGCGATTTCGTGCGCGCTATTCGAGTTATCGCGGCATTCACTTTCAGTTCGTCGGCGGGCTGGCTGAAATCTATTTGATTGCGGCACCGCTGATAGTCTTCGTCGCACCTTTTGCGCTGCTCGGGTTTTACGCGGAAAACGAAACTGAGCCTCCGGTATGGCTCCTCGCGTTTCTCGGGGTGGCGATGCTGATCTTTTTCACCGTGCTGCCGTATCTGCACTACCGATTCAAACGCTATCAACACGGCCACGCTCTTCTGGGATCGGCAGCAGCGCGCTTCACCGCAACAGCCGGAGACTTTTACGCCGTCTATGGAATCCTGTTGGCCGCAACGCTTGGCATCGCCGCCGTGTTCGGCGCGATCGGGTTTGCCGCAGGCGCCGGCATCCTGAGCTCAAATGGCGCTGCAAGCATCTTCGGCATCGGCTTGCTCGTGTTGATCATAGGAGTTTATGCGGTGTACTTCCTCCTGTTCGCCGCCTTTGTGGTTCTGATACAGAATCGCATCTGGAACCATACGACGGTGGGTGAAGTCAGCTTTCGCAGTAATGCGCGCGTGCTGCGGATGGCGCGCATTTATTTCGTCAATGTCCTGCTGTTGATCGTGACGCTTGGCTTGTTTACGCCATTCGCTGTCATTCGCAGCTTGAAGTACCGCCTCGAATCGGTCACCGCGGTCACCACCGCCGGCATGGATCAGTTCTTGAGTGGGGCAGCCGCCGGCGACGTAGCGGCGACCGGCGAAGGCGCGGCCGACCTCTTCGATTTCGACATTGGTTTGTGAACCCAGTCGATGCCCGCTACTTCGATGGGCGCAGCTCGCGCGCTCGTCAAGTGCGGCTATCGGTCAACGACGGCCATCTCGACATCGTCGGCGACGACATAACGCGGCGTGTTCCGTTAACCGAACTGCGTGTCTCGGAGCCCTTGTCACATGCGCCTCGGATCGTGACTCTCGGCGACGGAGCTTTTTGCGAGATCGCCGACAACGCGGCATTCTCGAGCGTCATGGCCGCCTCCGGCCATCGTGACTCATTAGTCGTTGCATGGCAGAGCCGCTGGCGCGGTGCTGTCGTCGCGCTCATCGGCTTGATTGTGTTCCTGTTCATTGCCTATCGCTGGGTGCTGCCGATCGCCGCCGAGTACGCCGCATTGCAGGTACCGCTGACTTGGGAAAAGCGGCTTGGTCGCGAAGCGACGGCGTTTCTCGAAAAGCGCATTTTTTCCACCACACAGTTGCCGAGCGAGCGGCGCGACGCGTTGATGGACCGCTTCGACGCAATCACACCGGTAGACGGACGTGACTATGCAATCCGTTTTCGTGCCTCGAAGATCGGCCCGAACGCCCTAGCGCTTCCGGGCGGCGTGATTTACGTGACCGACGCCCTGGTCGAGCTTGCGCCAGACGACGCTGCGGTCCTGGGTGTGCTGGCGCACGAGCTTGGGCATATCGAGCAGCGCCACTTGATGCGCCGCCTGTTCACCAGCGCAGCGGTCGGTGCCGCGGCGGCGGTGCTCTTCGGCGACGTCAGCACGGTACTGGCTGCACTGCCGGCGATATTGGTCGATCTCGATTACTCGCGCGCGATGGAGCGCGAAGCCGATTTGTACGCGGTCGAACTGTTGCGCGCGAACGGCATAGCGACAGGATCGTTGGCAACGCTGTTCGAACGCATGCAGCAAGCACACGACAAGCGGGGATCCCAGGGTGACTGGCCCGCCTACCTGTCCACGCACCCGCCGACGCCGGAGCGCATCGAGTTGTTCCGAAAACCCCCGAGCTGACCGCGCGATGCGGTTTCCTCAAGTCGCGGCTGTCTTCGGCCTCAAAAAAACGGATGACAGCGCGATCAGGATCAGAACGAGCGCCACATAGTCCTGCCAGAACGGCCGCTCATCGAGCAGCCACATTCCCGAGAAAACTCCCAGCACCGGAATCATCATCACCGACAATCCGCTGGCCGCGGGCGGCAGGTTGCGCGCCAGCATCGCCCAGACGACGTGGCAGAACGCAATTGCGAGCACCATGTTGTAGACAATCGAAGCCCACTCGATGGCGTCGGGCATGCGCCAGCGCGGCATCTCGAACACGATCGACACCGCGAGCATCGCGACCACGGTCATCGCCAGCATCCAGAACGTCAGCGCGATGATCGGCATGTCGGTCAGGTGGCGTCGCATCAGATGGGTGCCGTAACCCCACGCCGCCGCGGCTGCCAGCATCAACGCGGTACCCAGCGGTGCGCCGCTCAGCGCCGTTAGCTCGGACGACAGCAGCAACAATGTGCCGATCAGTGCTGCCGCTACGCCCCACCAATGCCGTCGCAGCGGCGTTTCATTGAAGGCGATCAGGCCGATAACCACTGCCCACACCGGCATCGTGTATCCCAGTATCGCGGCCCGCCCCGACGGCAGCATCTTGATCGCAACAATGGCCAGCAGGTGCCACGCAATCACGTTCGGTATCGCCAGCTTCAGCACAACGGGCCATGCGCCGGGGGGCACGTTCATCGGCACGTTCATCACGCGCGCCCAGCACCAGATAACGACGAGCCCGCCGGCGATACAGATCGTGCGGAAGTAAAGCGGCGGCAGCTCGGCTACGCCGAGTTTCATAATCGGCCAATTCAAGCCCCAGAAGACGGTCAACAGCGCGAGCAGCGTCAAATCGCGCGCGGAAAGTTTTGTTGCGGCCATCCCACCGAGGCTAGCACCCCTCTGTAAAATTCCGCTCGCGGAGGGAAGCATGAAGTTCGTCGAAATGTTGAAGGCGCGCTGGGGTACGGCCGATTCGCTGCTATGCGTGGGACTTGATCCTGACCCGGCTCGCTTTCCTGAGCGTCTATCGCGCAAACCTGATTCGATCTATCAATTCTGTACAACGATCGTCGACGCGACCGCGGACTTCGTGTGTGCATTCAAACCGCAGATCGCCTACTTCGCGTCGGCCGGTGCCGAAGACGCGCTACAGCGCCTGATCGCCTACGTTCGCGCCACGCACCCGGCGATCCCGGTGATTCTCGACGCCAAGCGCGGCGACATGGCATCGACCGCTCAGCAGTACGCGCGCGAGGTTTTCGAGCGCTATGACGCGCACGCCGTGACGCTGTCGCCCTATCTCGGCTTCGATTCGATCGAGCCGTATCTTGCGTACGCCGACCGTGGCGTATTTCTGCTGTGCCGGACCAGCAATGCCGGTGGCGACGATCTACAGATGTTGCAGGTCGAAGGAGAGCGGTTGTACGAGCGTGTTGCCAGGCTCGCCGTCGGGTGGAATCGCAGCGGCCAGCTCGGTCTGGTCGTTGGCGCTACCTATCCGCGGGAGCTCGCGCGCGTACGCGCGCTGGTTGGCGACATGCCGTTGCTCGTGCCCGGCATAGGAGCGCAAGGGGGCGATGTGGAAGGCAGCGTCAAGGCGGGGCAGACGGCCAACGGCGCAGGTATCGTCGTCAACTCTTCGCGCGCGATCATTTACGCCTCGGGTAACGACGACTTTGCCGAAGCGGCGCGCCACGCCGCTCAAAAGGCGCGTGACGAGATCAATCGTTACCGTTTCGCAACCGCGTAGCGTCAGCGCGGCGCGTCAGGGGCCTCACGGTCTGCCTTATCGTCCTCGGCGGATGACCTCTCGGGCAAGCGCGCGGCAAGCACCTTGTCGATGCGGTGCTTGTCCATATCGACAATCTCGAACCTCCACCCCTGCCACTCGGCGATATCGGCGGTGTGGGGCACACGCCCCAGCAGCAGCATCACCATCCCGCTCAAGGTGTTGTAGCGGCCGAGCTCCTCTTCGGGAGCAGCTGCAAACCCGAGACGGTCCTTCAGCTCCGGCAGCGGAATCAAGCCGTCCAGCAGCCAAGAGCCATCTTGCCGCTGCACTGCCCACGCATCATCGACGCTCGGCGTCTTGAACTCACCGGTGATCGCTTCGAGAAGATCCTGCAAGGTCACCAGTCCCTGAATTTCTCCGTACTCATCGACGACCAGCGCCATGTGCGAGGTCGACGAGCGAAACGTCTCGAGCAGTTCCATGCCGGTCAGCGATTCGGGCACGTACGCCGCTGCCGCCAGGCCCTTTGAAAAATCCGGCGCCTGCCCGCGAATCGTCTGCTGCAACATACTGCTGGCACTGATGATCCCGACGACGTCGCGCAAGCCGCCGCGGCACACGGGAAAGCGCGAGCGTTGCGACTCGAGCACCTTGTTCAGATTGTCGGCCGGCGAGTCCTCCAGATCGATGTAAACGATGTCGGATCGCGGCGTCATCAGCGAGGCGATCTGGCGGTCATCGAGGCGGAACACGTTGCGCACCATCGCGCGCTCTTGTTCGTCGATCACGCCGTGATCGGACCCTTCCTGGATCAGCGCATGAATTTCCTCCTCGGTCACCGAAGTGGCGCGCCTGCCGCGCGTGCCGAACAGCCGAAGCAACAGGTCGGTCGATGACGAAAGCAACCGCACGAACGGCCGCGCGGCCGCCGCCAGCCAAGCAATCGGACGGGCGACACTGCGAGCGATCGCTTCCGGCCAGATTTGCCCGAGGCGCTTCGGCACCAGCTCACCGATGACGATCGATACGTAGGTGATGACCACCACCACCAGCACCGTCGCACCGAGACTGGCGTTGCCGGGCTGCACGCCGAGCCCGATCAGCCATTGGCCCAACGGTTGCGCGAACGCGGCTTCTCCGACGATGCCGCTGGTAATGCCGATCGACGTAATGCCGACCTGAATCGTCGACAAGAAACGCGTCGGTTCGGTATTCAGTTCTATTGCCGCAGCGGCGCCGCGATCGCCGTCTTCGACCAGCACCTGGAGCCGCGCACGGCGCGCGGTAACGAGCGCGATTTCAGACATCGCGAACAGCCCGTTTAGGGCGATCAAGCCGAGCAAAATCAAAGCTTCAATGGGCATGGAGTCACTCAGGACAGTGAGAAAGAGGCGCAGATGCCTGCGCCGAAGCATCGAGCGATGATCGCTGCTTGCGTGTGGCGGCCGCCAATCCGGCCAGCGCAGTGCAGTTGCGGGGATATCTTCGTAGATCGGCGCTGAAGACTCTGCGCGCCTCGGCCGGGTCGCCGGCGCGCAGCAGGGCATTGCCCAGCGTATGACGCGCCGGCAGCGGCCACACCGGTGGATCGTCACCCTCCAATCGATCTTCGGCAGCGACTGCCGCGCGCGCCCATCGCACCGATTCGGCGTGCCTGCTGCGCGCGGCTGCAATGCCGGACTGCAGCTGCAGCCTCGCAACCGTCAACACATCGGAGGATCGATTGATGCCCTTTACCTTCAAGCCTGCAGCTCGCGCGGCCTCCGACGATCGTTGCAACGACTCGAGCTCGGCCCGCGCCCCCGCGACATCTCCGCGCGCGGCGGATGCCATCCCGCGCGCGAATTGCATCAACCCGCGCAAATAGGCGCCGACGGCGGGGTCGGCTTCCGCATTGCTCTTCAGCGAGCTCCACCGGTGCAGGCGCACCAGCGTCAGCGCGGGCGCGGCCAGAAAGTGCTGGCGTGTTCCATCCTGCGCGTCGGCGGCCGGCGCGGAGGCTGCCGCAGCGAGTTGATCCGCGGCACCTATCGCGATCTCACGATCGCCACTCCAGAGTGCAGAGACCCACAGGAAGTGCAAATTATGAATCACGTAATCGGAGGTGGCACCCGTTGCTGCAGCGTAGTCGCGATCCGCCTTGACGGCAGCATCGTTCGCCGCCGCCGCTTCGCGATAGCGTCCCAACCGAAAGTAGATGTGCGACGGCATATGAACCAGGTGCCCGACCATCGGAGCCAACGTGCCCAGTTTCTGCGCCGAGGCCAGCGCCCGCTCGGGCTGCGGCGAGTCCTCGAACAAGTGGATCCGGTAGTGGTGCGCGCCGGGATGCAGCGGCGCCAGGCTCAGTGCACGATCAAGCCACGCGATGATCTGCATCGTCCACTCCCGCGGCTTGCCGTCCGCGCGCCAGTAGTCGTAGGCGTGCGCGTTCATCGCGGCCTCGGCGGCCAGCACCGCGATGTCTGCGTCGTCGGGATAGCGCTCCGCGAGCGCGCGCATCGCAACCGAGTACGAAACTGCAAGCTTGTCAGCATCCGCGCCAGGAAGCTCTGAATAGCGTGTTGCCAGCGCATCGATTAGCACGCGCTCGCGCGAGCCGGGAGCTGCCGCGCTGCGGGCCTGCACGATGGCGTCGAGCGCGACCGGCACATCGGCCGGTCGCATATCGTGATTGATACTCGGCCCGAGCGCCCATCCGATGCCCCACCGGCATAAGACGCACGCCGGATCGAGCTGCGAGGCTGCGCGAAACGAGCGCACGGCTTCGGCAAAATTGAATCCCCAGCCGAAGACCAATCCTTGATCGAAAAATCGCTGTGCTTCGACATTGTGCGAAGCGGCGGGGCCGCGATAGTCGCCGAAAGCAAGCAGCCGCGCCTTCGACACCGGCAGCGTGCCTCCGTCCACCGTACAAACCGCTGCCGGCCGGCTCGATCCACCGCGGGTTTCGACCGCCGTCACTGCAACGCTCGCGAGCGCCGCCCCAATGACGCCGATCCAAGCCAAGACCCACGCCGCTGAGCGCGGCAGGAAGCTGCCCATCAGCAAGTCTACAAAATCAATCGGCGAAGAAGGATTGCATCTGCGCACTCAGCAAATCGGGCGCCTCTTCCGGAATGTAGTGTCCGCTCGGCGTCGTGCGCCCGGCAACTCTCCCGCGCGATCGACTTTGCCAGTCTTCGATCGGGGTGAAAAGCTTGTTGACGACGCCTCGCTCACCCCACAGAACGCAAAGGGGGCATTCGATGCGCTTGCCTGCCTGTAGATCGGCGCGGTCGTGCTCGAGATCGATCGACGCCGCGGCGCGATAGTCTTCGCACATCGCGTGAACCGCCGCTGGTGTAAAGCAGCGCTCGTATTCGGCCAGCGCCCGCGGATCGAACGGCGCAGTACCCGCCGAGCCCCATCCGCTGAGCTTGTTACGCAGGTAGAACTGCGGATTTGCCGCGATCAGCGTCTCGGGCATCGGCTCGGGTTGAATCAGAAAAAACCAGTGGTAATACAGCGTCGCAAAATCCATCGTCGTGCGCTCGTACATTGCGAGCGTGGGAGAAATGTCGAGCACCATCAGCCGCGCGACGGATTGCGGATGATCGAGCGCGAGCCGATGGGCGACGCGGCCGCCGCGATCGTGACCACAGACATAAAAGCGCTCGAACCCAAACGAGCGCATCAGTTCAAGCGCGTCGAGGGCCATCGTGCGCTTCGAGTACGGAGCGTGGCCGGAATCGGTGGCCGGCTTGTCCGAGTCGCCATAGCCGCGCAGGTCGGGCATGACCAGCGTGTGGCGCTCAGCTAGCCGCGGAGCCACCTTGTGCCAGATCGCGTGCGTCTGCGGAAAACCGTGCAACAGCAATAACGGCGGCCCACTGCCGCCGTGTCGCACGTTGATATCGATGCCGTTGGCGCGGCGCTTCTGATGTGCAAATCCCGGAAAGAGTCCTTCGCTCAAATGTCCTCTCGCTGCTCGAGCAACGCGATCAGCGTTTCGAGCGCAACGATGACGCTTCGAGTTCGCACCGCACTTCGGTCGCCGGTGATGTGCTCGGTTCGCGTCTTGACCCACGGCGCACTCGACGGGTCACGACGAATCGCCCACGCGAAACACACGGTGCCCACCGGCTTGTCGCCCGAGCCGCCGTTCGGGCCTGCGACACCGGTCACAGCCAACGAAACGTGCGCACCGTGCGATAACGCTCCAAGCGCCATCGCGCGCGCGACCGGCTCGCTGACCGCGCCGAAGTCGCGCAGATACGCGGAAGACACCCCGAGCATCTGCATCTTTGCTTCGTTCGAGTAGGTGATGAAGCCGCGGTCGTACCACGCGCTCGAACCGGGCACGATCGTGATCGCGTAACCGACACCGCCGGCGGTACATGACTCCGCCGTGGCCATTGTCAGGTGTTGCGCGCGCAGCGCGGAGCCGAGCCGGTGCGCAAGACGCTCGATCGTTTGCGCGGCGTCGTTCATCGGCCAGCTGGCATCGCGGCTTCCTCGGCGCCACCCGGCCGGGCACTCGAGTCAGATGAAAGGCGCGCGGTCGCAGGCTTCATCATCGGAAATGATCGTAAGCACCGCTATCAGTGTCTACCGGCACCTCGCGCTCGTCCAGCACGACAAGATCGGCGGTCGCCGTTACCGTGCCGATGCGAGTGACGGCCTCGGCTTCCGCCGCCGCAATGACATCTGCACGACGATCTGATGGCGCGGTGAACAAGAGCTCGTAATCGTCGCCGCCGGTCAGCGCGCAACGCTGCTGCACCCGCACCGGCTGTCGCTGCAGCACGGGCGAACGCGGCACGCGCGCCCATTCGATCGCGGCTCCCACGGCGGAAGCTCGCAAAACGTGCCGCATATCGCCTGCCAATCCATCCGAAACGTCGATCGCGGCACTCGCGACATCGCGCAGTCGCTCCGCCAACCGCACGCGCGGCACCGGCCGCTCGAGTCGGGCGACCACGTGCTGTGCCTCGTAGGGGGTCAGCTCGATTTCCCGGCGGCGAAATGCCAGACCGAGAGCAGCATCTCCTAGCTCTCCCGACACCCAAATGTCATCGCCCACCCGAGCGCCGGATCGCAGCAGTGCGCGTCCGGTGGGCACCGACCCCATCGCAGTAATCGTAATCATGACGCCGCTTGAAGAGCGGGTGGTGTCTCCGCCGGCCAGCACACACTGATGTGCATCCGCCAGCGCGTAAAGCCCGCGGCTGAAATCAGCGAGCCACGTCTCATCGACCCGCGGCAGCGCGAGTGCCAAAAAAAAACAGCGTGGCGTTGTCCCGCACGCCGCGAGGTCCGATAGGTTGACGGCAAGTGCTTTGTGGCCAAGCGCAGCCGGGTCGGCGTCCGGAAGGAAATGAACGCCTTCGACCAAGGTATCGATCGACACTGCCCATTGCTCGCCAGCGGCGGCGGTAAGAAGCGCGCAATCGTCACCGGCGCCTAACGCAACGTAATGGCTATCCAACGCCGAACGCCTGAAGAATCGTTCGATCACCTGAAACTCGCCGATCGACACGTCGGAAGCGTTAGCGCGCGTCAGATCAACCTCGTGCGGCAACCTCGGTTTCGCGCAGCGCCGCTGCGACCTTGTCGAGCACGCCATTGACGTAGCGAAAGCCGTCGGTACCGCCGAAGCTCTTCGCAAGCTCGACCGCTTCGTTGATCACGACACGATATGGAATCTCGAGCCGATATCGCAATTCATAAGTCGCGATCAGCAGGATCGCGTGCTCGACCGGCGACAGAGTGCCGACAACGCGATCCAGATGGGGAGCGAATCGAGCGCGCAACTCCTCTGCGTGATCGATGGCGCCGTTGAGCAGCTCACGATAATGCGCTGCGTCGGCCCCGGCCTGCGCTTCACCGTCGTCGAGCGGCTGCGCCTGGATCGTGGCCGCGTCGCGACCCGCGATAAGCCATTGATACAGTCCCTGCAGTGCAAGCTCTCGCGCACGGCGGCGCGCACTGCGGCTGCTGCCCTTGCTGGCCCGCGGTGCTTGAGCTGCGCCATCCGGCGAGCCTGAAGGCTGCAAGTCGGCCCTATTCTTCGCTGGTGGCTGCGGATGCGCCATCTTCTTCCAGCGCCCACAGCAGGTTGGCCATTTCGATGGCAACACGCGCCGCGTCGCGCCCTTTTTCTTCAACTCTTGAGCGCGCCTGCTCGTCGGTATCGGTCGTCAAAATGGCGTTGGCGATCGGAACGCCGTATTCAAGCGAAACGCTCGCCAGTCCACGTGCCGATTCATTGGCGACCACCTCGAAGTGATACGTGTCGCCGCGAATCACGCAGCCGAGTGCAATCAGCGCATCGAAGTCCTCCGTCGCAGCAAGCTTCGCGAGTGCCAACGGAATTTCCAGCGATCCGGGCACCGTGATGTGCGTGATGTCGTCTTCGTCGACGCCAAGCGTGATCAGCTCGTTCATGCAAGACTCGGCAAGCGCGCGGCCGGCCCACTCGTTGAAACGCGATTGCACGAGCCCGATGCGCAAATCGTCACCGTCGAAATCGGGGGCAATGAAGTCCTTGGCCATGCGTTTCTCAGTCTTCACCGTTACTCTTCAAGATAACCTGTGACCTGCAGCCCGAAGCCCGCCATCGAGGGCATTTTGCGCGGCTTGGCCAGCAGCTTCATACGGCGCACACCGAGATCGCGCAGGATCTGAGCGCCGACTCCGTACGTGCGCAGGTCGACGGTGCTGGACCGCGCCGCTTCGGCGGCACCGCTGGTGATGCCATCGAGGCGCGCAAACAACTGCTCCGACGCCTCGCCGCAATTCAGCATGACCAGCACTCCGCCATCGCTGCGCGCGATTCGCTCGAGCGCCTTCAAAAGCGGCCATGCGTGCGTGGTGGCCTGCACGTCGAGCACGTCGAGCACTGACAACGGCTCGTGAACACGCACCAGTGCCTCACGTTCGGGGGTCAGCGTGCCATGCACCAGCGCCAGATGCGCGGCGCCGCTGGGCTGATCACGATACGCAATCAGCTCGAATTCGCCCGCGGTCGTCATCGCGCGCCTCGTGCAGATGCGCTCGACCAGCGATTCGTTGGCGGCGCGATACCGAATCAGGTCGGCGATCGTTCCGATACGCAAGCCGTGTGCGGCGGCGAACGGAAGCAAGTCGGGCAGGCGCGCCATCGTGCCGTCGTCGTTCATGACCTCGCACAACACGGCCGCCGGGTTCAGGCCCGCCAGGCGCGCCAGATCACAGCACGCCTCGGTATGACCGGCTCGCATCAGCACGCCGCCGGGCGCGGCCACCAGCGGAAACACATGGCCGGGTTGCACCAGGTCCGACGGTTTGGCGTGCGGGCGCGTCGCGACCCGAACGGTGTGCGCGCGATCGGCCGCCGAGATACCGGTGCTGACGCCGTCCGCAGCTTCGATTGCAACCGTGAAGTTGGTCCCGTGCACCGTTCGATTGTTGGCCGTCATCGGCGGCAGCTGCAATTGCGCCGCATGCTCGGCGGTGATCGGCATGCAGATCAGGCCGCGCCCGTTCTTCGCAAGAAAGTTGATCTTTTCCGGCGTGACGAAGTCTGCCGCGAAAATCAGATCGCCCTCGTTCTCGCGATCCTCGTCGTCAACCAAGACTACGATATGACCGCGGCGGATTTCCTCGATCAGCTCGGTCGTGGTCGCGAGGCGATTCGGCGGCTTCGATGGACTGGGAACGGCTGACAGCATGGTGTTCGCGCCTGGTTTCGGTTCGCGGATCGGCTGCGGAGTTTATGCGTTTCCGTCCCGGAGCGACAGCATCCGCTCGACATAGCGCGCGATCAGATCGACTTCAACGTTGACGCGGTCACCCGCGCGTAACGAACGCAACGTGGTGACCCGGTACGTATGTGGGATGACATTGACGGCCAACTCGCAGCCGCGCTCGCCATCGACGACCTGATTGACGGTCAGACTGACGCCATCGATCGCGACCGATCCCTTGTACGCAAAATATTTGGCCAGCACGGCCGGGATCCGCACGACCAGCTCCCACGATTCGTGCACCTGTGACATCTCGACGACCTCACCGACGCCATCGACATGGCCAGCGACCAGGTGCCCTCCGAGGGCTTCGCCGACGCGCACTGAAGTTTCGAGGTTGACTTCGCGCAACGAGTCGAGTCCGGACGTTCGCGCCAGGCTTTCCTTGGAAGTGTCGACCGCGAAGGTCGAGCCGTCGACCTGCACGGCGGTCATGCAGGCGCCGGCGACAGCCACGCTGTCTCCGACGCCCACTCCGAATTCGGGAACATCGCGTGCGTCAATCGTGACCCGCACGCCTCCGTCCGTAGACAGTCGTTTCACCTCGACAATGCGGCCAACGCCGCGAACGATTCCGGTGAACACTAGTGCAGCACTCGCGCGACGATGCGAACGTCGTCGCCCACCTGCGCGACTTCATGAAACTTCAAACGCTGTGCCTGCGCGAGCTCCGAGAGAGCCGGCAGATGCAACATCCCCTGTGCTTCGCCGAGCAAACTTGGCGCTAGATACACCAGCAGCTCGTCGGCCAGCCCGGCGCCGACGATCGATCCGTTCAGCTTGAACCCTGCTTCGACGTGGACTTCGTTGATGCTGCGTGCCGCCAGCGCTTTCATTAAACCTGTCAGGTCGACTTTGCTGCGATCACCCGGCACATGCAGTATCTCGGCGCCGCGTTGTATCAGCGCCGCTTCGGCCGCCGGCTTCTTAACCGCACATGCGACCAGCACTTGGCCTTCGCCGTCAAAGATGTGCGCGGCAGGATCGACCTCGAGCCGGCTATCGACCAGCACACGCAGCGGCTGCCGCGAGGTGGGCACCAGCCTGACGTTCAACTGCGGGTTGTCCGCCTGCACCGTGCCGATGCCGGTTAATACCGCACACGACCTGGCGCGCCACGCGTGTCCATCGCGCCGCGCATCTTCGGAGGTGATCCACTGCGATACACCATTGGCGAGCGCCGTCTTGCCGTCCAGGCTGGCCGCGATCTTCAGGCGCACCCACGGTCGCCCGCGCGTCATGCGCGAGAAAAATCCGGCGTTCGCCTCGGCCGCCTCCTGCTCGAGCAGGCCGCATCGAACATCCACGCCGCCATTGCGCAACATCTCCAGACCGCGGCCCGCCACCAGCGGATTCGGATCTTCGACCGCGGCGATGACTCGCGCCACTTTCGCTTCGGACAGCGCCGTTGCACACGGCGGGGTGCGCCCGAAATGGCTGCACGGCTCGAGTGAAACGTACACCGTCGCACCGCGCACGTCGTGGCCATTGCGTCGGGAGTCCAAGATGGCTTCGACTTCCGCATGGTTCGAGCCGGGCGGTTGCGTAAAGCCCTCGCCGAGGACTCTCGCATCGCGAACGATGACGCAGCCGACGCGCGGATTCGGGGTGGCGTGGAATGCCGAGCGCTGCGCAAGCGTTAGCGCGCGCAGCATGAATTCCCGGTCGGATTCGGAGTACATCGTGCAAAGTGTACGCAGCAGAGCTGCGTCCTCGCGTGTGCAAGCCTTCGGCTCGCACGTGCACTCGCCGCGGCGAACAACATGCCGGGAGGCGCCGCTCCTCGCAGCGGCGCAGGCAGAAGCCCGGACCGCTAACGCGACCCGGGCAACTGCGCGCAAGCCACCGCTGGCGCAACTTCGATTGCTGCTTACCTGATTGCGAGACGCTTGCTTACGGTCGGCGCGCGCTTTGGCAGCGACAGCGTCAGCACGCCGTCCTCGAAGCGGGCGTCCGCGCCTTCTTCGGTGACTTCGGCCGGCAGCTCGAAACTGCGCGCGTAGCTGGTCGAATACCGCTCGCTGTGCAGGACCTTGTCGCCATTTGCGTCCTTAGTCTCCGAAGAATCCTTGGACTCGGCGTTGATCGATACCCGTGCGCCTTCGATACCGACATGGATGTCGTCTTTCCGAATGCCCGGCAGATCGACCTTCACTTCAAAGTTGCCACCCTTGTCGAGCACATCCATTCGCGCGCGGGAAACAGCGATCGCGTTCGGATGACGCGCGGTCGGAACGTTGGCGCGATTGAAAAATTCCGCAAATAGCTCGTCGACCAGCGAGTTGAACGAATCGCCACGGCGCGAATTTGTCGGTCCGACTGAAAGTTGGTACATCGTTGACCCCCGGATTGTGTTGGGCTGCATGAGCGCCCGATATTCACAATCTAGGGACCCGGCTGCGGGTTTCAACCCCTTGATTTTCAAGATCGGCCTAGCGCCGCTTTGGCCGTTTTGCCGTCTTTCCAGGCCGGACCTCGCGCACGACTTCAGCAAATTCGTCGACATCCTCGAAGCTGCGGTAGACGGACGCGAAGCGGATGTACGCCACCTTGTCGAGCCGCTTCAATTCGCGCATCACCAGCTCGCCGACTTTCTCGCTTTTAAGCTCACGCTGTGCGGACGAAAGCAGCTTGTCTTCGATGCGCGCGATCGCCTCGTCGACCGCCTCGCGCGGCACCGGCCGTTTGCGCATCGACAACTGCATTGAAGCGCGCAGCTTGTCGCGATCGTAGTCGGCGCGCCCACCACCGCGTTTGATGATGGTTGGCATCGCCAGTTCGACCCGCTCGTAGGTCGTAAAGCGTTTTTCGCATGAGAGACACTTGCGCCGCCGCCGAATCGTCGCGCCTTCATCCGAAGCGCGCGAATCGATCACCTGCGTATCGGCGTATTGACAAAACGGACACTTCACCCGGACAGCCCGCTGTTCACCCGTACACGGGGAATTGCTGCGTCAGGTCCGCGACCTCGCGCTTGACCCGATCACGCGTCGCCGCATCGCGCGGCCGGTCCAGGAGGTCGGCGATCAGATGCGCGGTTTTTTCGGCTTCCCCCTGCATGAAGCCACGCGTCGTTATCGCCGGCGAGCCGAGGCGGATACCGCTGGTCACCATCGGCTTTTGCGGATCTTTCGGGATTGCGTTCTTGTTGACGGTGATGTGCACCTCGCCGAGCAGCGCTTCGGCCTCCTTGCCGGTGATGTTCTTCGCCTGCAGGTCAACCAGCATCAAGTGGCTTTCGGTGCGGCCGGAAACGATTCGCATACCGCGCTTGACCAGCGTTTCCGCCATCGCTCGCGCGTTGGTCATCACCTGTTTCTGATACGTCTTGAACTCGGGCGACAGCGCTTCCTTGAACGCTACCGCCTTGGCGGCGATCACGTGCATTAGCGGTCCGCCCTGCAGTCCGGGGAACACGGCCGAGTTGATCGCCTTTTCCAAGGCTGGCTTCATCAGGATCAACCCGCCGCGCGGCCCGCGCAGCGTCTTGTGCGTGGTCGAAGTAATCACGTCGGCATGCGCTATCGGGCTTGGATAATCGCCCGTGGCGATCAGGCCGGCGTAGTGCGCCATGTCGACCATAAGATAGGCGCCGACTTCGTGCGCGACACTCGCGAAACGCTCGAAGTCGATTTGCAGGGAATACGCGGAGGCGCCCGCGATGATCAGCTTGGGTTTGTTCTGCTGCGCCAACGCTCGCATCGCGTCGTAATCGATTTCCTCGCGATCGTTCAACCCGTAGCTGATCACTTTGAACCATTTGCCACTGATGTTGAGCGGCATGCCGTGCGTCAGGTGCCCGCCTTCGGCGAGGCTCATTCCCATGATCGTGTCGCCCGGCGTCAACAGCGCCAGGAACACGGCTTCGTTGGCTTGCGCACCCGCGTGCGGCTGCACGTTGGCTGCGATTTCGACGCCCGGTACCGCGAATACCTGCTTCAACCGCTCGATCGCCAGCGTTTCGACCACGTCGACGAACTCGCAGCCGCCGTAATAACGCTTGCCGGGATAGCCCTCGGCGTATTTGTTCGTCAACTGGCTTCCCTGCGCGGCGAGCACGGCAGGACTTGCGTAATTTTCCGACGCAATCAGCTCGATGTGTTGCTCCTGCCGTCGGTGCTCGTTCTCGATGGCCGACCAAACGTCGGGGTCGATTCTTTGGAGGGGTTGGCCCCTTCGGTCGAACATCATTGTCCTCAACAATTAACGTTGCCGGCGGCGCACCCGCCGGCTCCCTGAATCAGATCAGCAGTTCGTCGCGGGCTTCCTGCAAGTGCGCCACGTCGCCCCACAGTTCAATCGAAAGCGCCGGCGGAGCCGATGCAGCCGCCGGAACCGATAGGGCTGTCAGCCGATTGACCGCGGCGTTCAGCATTTGATGCTCACGCGGCGCGTGCCATTGCAGGGTGCGCGCGGCGCGATACACGACGTCCAGCACGCCGCCGTGCGACACGAGCACCACGGTTTGGCCTGTCCGCTGTGCCGCGATGTCCGCCACCGCCGACAGCACGCGATCGATTAACTGCTGGCCGGTCTCGCCGCCGTCCGGCCGCCAGCTCGGATCGCGCTCGCGCCACTTTCTGAACTCGGCCGGATAACGTTCCGCAATTTCGTCGAGTGTGAGACCTTCGAAGACGCCGAATGACCGCTCGCGCAACCTGGCCTCGGCGATGACGGGCAGACCGTGCCGCGCAGCCACCGGTGCGGCGGTCAGCCATGCGCGCGACTGGCCGCTGGAATACACCGCGTCGATCGGCTCGTTCGCCAAACACTCGGCCAAGCGCGCCGATTGCAGGACACCGAGCGGCGATAGCGGGATGTCGAGCTGCCCCTGAATACGGTGCTCGGCATTCCACGCAGTCTCGCCGTGCCGGATCAGCAGCAACTTGGTCGTCATGCGCTCTTAGCCCAGACGCGGATTTAACGTGTACGTCCCGGTTAGCTGTGCCTTGGCGATCACGTGGCCTTCAATCGCTTTCAGCACGTCCGGCCCGCTGAACTTGCCCTCGACAGGCACGCGCGCGACATCGAGCGCGTACAGCGTGAACACATAGCGGTGCAGGATCGAATCGTTCCAAGGCGGACACGGACCGTCGTACCCGAAGTAATCGCCGTTCATGTCGTGATCGTTGGCGAACCACTCGGTGTAGCCGTTAAGGCCTTGGCGCGTGTTATTCGGCGCTAGCGGGCCGTTCTTACCGCGCGGTTTGACTTCTTTCGAATAGCTCCCCGCGTCGATGACGCGCTGTGTCGGCGGAATGTCAACCAGCACCCAGTGATAAAAATCAACGCGCGGCAACGATGAGGGAATTTCTCGATCTTCCTTGAACAGATCATCGGCCTTGCTCGGCACGTCGACGTCGTGGCAGATCAGTGCAAACGACTTCGTCGCCGCCGGAACGTCGTCCCACCGAACGTGCGGATTCTGGTTGGACGACAAGGTTGCGTGCTTGGCGGGATCGGTCTTGCAAAACGCGAACTCGGCCGGGATCGGTCTACCGTCTTCGAGGGAATCGCTGGTTAGTTTCATCGGTTTTCCTGCAGCGGGCCGAAGCTTATATTGACAGTCATCATAGGCGACACGAGAGTTACGTGGATGGGGAACCAGGCAGCGGCAGCGCGCGGCGAAGAGTTCCGTGACGATCTGCGTGGCACGGCGGCAAGCCAGGTGCATGCCGGCGCGGCGCAAGTGCGCAGACTGCTACCCGCAGAAACGCTCGCCGATCTGACTCGCCTGTCTGCGTGGCGCTCCACGCTCGCGCTAGCGACGACCCTGGGCACAATCGCGCTGGTGCTCGGCGTCGCATGGACGTACTTCACGTGGTGGATCGTGGTGCCGGCCGTGTTCCTGATCGGCACTCAGCAGCACGCGTTGTTCGTGCTGGCTCACGATTCGGCGCACTACCGGCTGTATGCAACGCGCTGGCTCAACGACGCTATCGGCCGGTTCGTTGGCACGATCGGCGGCGTGTCAATGATGAGTTACCGCGTTATTCATCGACTGCATCACAACAATCTTTACGGCGAAGTGGACCCGGACATCGCACTGCACGGCGGCTACCCGCGCGGCAAAGCGTATCTGCTGAAGAAACTCGCGAAGGACATATGCGGGCTAACGGCCTACAAAACGTACGCGTACTTTTTCGGCAATCCGGCGATTAACGCGAACACCCAGCAGGCGCAGCGCCCGCTCGACGATACGTCAGCCGCGCTGCGTACCGCGGCGCGGCGCGATCGCTGGGGCGTGGTGGCGTTTCACATCGGCGTACCGATCGTCGCGCTGACACTCGGCGGGCCGCTCGCGCTCGCGAAGTTTCTGATCCTATGGACGCTGCCGCTCGCCACCGTGATTCAACCGATCCTGCGCTTGCGCGCTGTCTGCGAGCACGGTGCAGTGACGGATCTTTCAACGCCGCTGACCGCGGCGCGCACCAACCTGGTCGGTGCGTTGGCGCGCTTCGTCATGTTTCCGCATCACGTCAACTATCACGTTGAGCATCACCTGTTTCCCGCGGTTCCGCACTATCGATTGCCCCAACTGCATGCAGAGCTTGCACAGCGCGGAGTATTTGAGAAGGCAGAAGTGAGACCGCTACGGGAAACTTTCAAGCGGATCTTTGCGGAGCGCGCTTTAAAGACTTAGCGCTTGTCGTCGCAGCGCGCAAGCGTTGGGCGGAGGCAGCGGCTGGTGCAGCTGCTACCAATCGTACTAATCCACCGTCACGCGCGCCCACTTACGCTTGCCAATCTGAACAACGTACGTTCCACGCTTAACAATCAACGCACGATCGCTCACTTTCTCGCCGTCGATCTTCACTCCGCCTTGCTCGATGTTGCGGACGGCTTCACTGGTCGATGATGCGAGACCAGCTTGTTTCAGCAGTGCTGCGATCGGGATCCCGTTGTCGCCGCCCGTCACATTCGCGACCGGCATGTCGTTTGGAATAGCCCCCGCCTTAAAGCGCGCCTGAAACTCGAACGCCGCCATCTCGGCCGCTTGTTCCGAGTGAAAGCGCGCCACGATTTCTTTTGCCAATAAACGTTTGACGTCGCGGGGATTTCGTCCTTCCTGCGTTTGCCGCTTCAGCCCTTCGATCTCGTCGTTTGAGCGCAACGACAGCAAGTCATACCAGCGCCACATCAGCTCGTCCGAGATGGACATCGTCTTGGAGAACATGTCGAACGGCGGCTCCGTGATGCCAATGTAATTGTTCTTGCTTTTCGACATCTTCTCGACGCCGTCGAGTCCTTCGAGCAGCGGCATCGTCAGGATGCATTGCGGCTCCTGGCCGTAGTGACGCTGCAATTCGCGGCCGACCAGTAGATTGAAACGTTGATCGGTACCACCCAGTTCGATGTCGGATTCGAGGGCGACCGAGTCGTAACCTTGCATCAGAGGGTAGAGAAGCTCGTGCATTGCGATCGGGGTGTTTTCGCGATAACGCGTCGCGAAGTCGTCGCGCTCGAGCAATCTGGCCAGCGTGTAGTGCGCGGCAAGTTTTATCATGCCGGCCGCGCCGAGCGGTTCCGACCACTCAGAGTTGTAGCGGATCTCAGTCTTGTCCCGACGCAGCACGAGCCCGGCCTGGTCAAAGTAGGTTTTCGCGTTCTCCTCGATCTGTTCACGCGAAAGCGGCGGGCGCGTCGTATTACGACCCGAGGGGTCGCCGATCAGCGCTGTAAAGTCGCCGATCAGGAAGATGACCGTGTGGCCGAGATCCTGCAGCTGTCGCAGCTTGTTCAGCACTACGGTGTGCCCCAGATGAAGATCCGGGGCAGTAGCGTCGAGGCCAAGCTTGCACCGCAACGGGACCCCGGTCGCTTCTGACCGCGCGAGCTTCTGCGCAAACTCGGATTCGACCAGCAACTCGTTGCAGCCGCGCTTGACCAACGCCATGGCGCGTTCAACCTCGGGCCCAACCGTGTAAATTTTGCTCATTGCGTGATGCTATTTTTTGGGGAGGCTGCCCATCGCTGGGCGCGAACCAAATTCACCGGGCTATACTCGCGCCCTTGATAAAAAAGCGCACCCATGCGTGCGCTTTTTTATTAAAGCCACTTTCTTTTTGGTAGATGCCATTGTCGATTCTATCCAAACGACTTGCACTTTTTGCATGCGACACGCGACTTGGTTTCCGCTTGGTGTCGCGACGCTGGAAACAGGTCAATCGGGCGAAGCGTAAGCGGATCGAGTTGGCGGCGGTGGTTTCGCTGTTGCCGCTTTCTGCCGCTATCGCCGCGCTTGCCGCCGCCCCGGCGGCATTCGAGCTCGATCAATCGCAGGTGCGTTCTGTGATGGAAAGCATCCCGACACCGTCCGTTGCGGTGCAGGTGACGCAGCTGCTCGCGCGGGAAGACACCCACGTACGCGAAGTGCGTGTGCAGCGTGGCGAGACGCTGGCAGCTTTGTTCGGCCGCCTCGGCATCGGCGACGCTGCCGCTCTGCGCTTTGCGCAGACCGATGCGATGGCGCGGCCGTTAGTGCGGTTGACACCTGGCCGCTTCGTTCAGGCCAGCATTACTGCCGATGGCGGCCTGCATTGGCTGAAGGTGCATGGCGCCGGTGATCTGGACGGCGCACTGGCTACCACGCGCATCTTGACGCTGGAGCGCAGCGCACAGGGAGCCGCCGGCTTTCGCATCGCTGAGAACGACGTCGCGCTCGAGCGCCGCGTCGAGCTCAAGACCGGCGAAATCCGCGTGTCGCTGTTCGGCGCGACCGACGAAGCCGAAGTCCCCGACGCCGTGGCGCAGCAGCTGATCGACGCGCTTGAACACGAGGTCGACTTTCATCGCGACCTGCGTCGTGGTGATCGCTTCAGCGTGATCTATGAAGCCTTGTACGCATCGGGCGAATATCTGCGTGCTGGCCGCCTGCTAGCAGTCGAGCTGGAAAGCGGCAACAAACGATTTTCGGCCTACTGGTTCGCCAACGGCAGCAAGCATGGCGGGTTTTATGGGGCCGATGGGCGCAGCTTCAAGCAAGCGTTCTTGCGATCGCCGCTTGAGTACACGCGCGTCAGTTCGGGGTTCGGCTCCAACCGCATACATCCAATTTTTGGGTACGACGCCGCTCACCGCGGCGTCGACTACGCCGCAGCAGCTGGCACCAACGTGCGCGCAATCGCCGAAGGCGTCGTTAGTTTCGCCGGTTGGCAACGCGGCTACGGCAACGTCGTCGAGATTCGGCACGACGGCAAGCACGCAACGTTGTATGCGCACCTGCAGTCGGTGGCGCCCGGCCTGCGCCAGGGCCTTCGCATCGGACAAGGCGACTCGGTAGGTACCGTCGGCATGACGGGTTGGGCCACCGGCCCGCATCTGCACTTCGAACTCAAGGTGCACGATATGCAAGTCAACCCGCTCACTGCCGAGCTTCCCGCGGCGGAGCCGCTCGCCGTCGCACAGCTTGCGAACTTCGCCTCGACTACGGCCGCGCTGCGTGCACAGTTGGCCCTGCTGGAACGCGTAAGCATCGCCCTCGACCGGCCCCGATAGCAGCGCGCCAACCGCATTGCTTTTTATCGGATTAATGTCGGGCACGAGCGTGGACGGCGTCGACGCCGTTCTGGCCGATTGCTCATCCGCCCCTCCCAAATCTTTAGCACACGCTTACCGCCCGTTTTCCGACGAGCTGCGCGCTACTTTGATTAGGCTTTGCTCTTCGGCGCCCGACGAAATAGAACGCAGCGGTGTCGCGGCGCGCGAATTGATGCAGGTGTATGCGGCAGCGATAGACGATGTGTTGCGGGCCGCGGGGGTAGCGCGGTCGTCGGTGCGCGCGATCGGCGCTCATGGCCAAACGGTGCGGCACCGCCCGCAGTTGGGATTCAGTGTGCAATTGAATGCGCCCGCATTGCTGGCGGAGCTGGCCGGAATCGATGTTGTGGCGGACTTTCGCAGCCGCGACCTGGCAGCCGGTGGTCAGGGTGCGCCGTTGGCCTCGAAATTTCACATTGCTGCCTTTGGGGGGGCCCTGCCGCGCGCCGTCGTGAACATCGGCGGCATCAGTAACCTGACCGGACTACCGGGGGCCGGCGGCACTTTTCCCGTTATCGGCTTCGACACCGGTCCAGGAAATCTGCTGCTCGATTATTGGATGCATCACCATTTCTCAATGCCGTTTGATCGGGACGGTGCCATGGCGGCCTCGGCTGAACCCGATCATCAACTGCTCGATGTTCTGCTCGAGGAACCGTTCTTCTCAGAACCGCCCCCGAAGAGCAGCGGCCGCGAACTGTTTTCGCCAGCATGGCTTGAGCGGAAGATGGGAAGTCGGCAACCGACCCCTGCCGCAGTGCTCGCCACGTTGACGCGCCTCACCGCCGCTGTGATCGGACGGGCGGTCAACCGCTGGTTCTCGCAAGCAGCCGATATCGTTGTCTGCGGCGGCGGAGCACGCAACGCGACGTTGCTGCGAATGCTTGAAATCGAATGTGCACGCCGGCCCGTGCTCGCATCGTCAGCGCTCGGCGTCGAGCCTGATCAGGTCGAAGCGCTGGCGTTCGCGTGGCTCGCCCAAGCGCACCTCGCAGGCCAGCCCGGAAATGTTCCGAGCGTTACGGGAGCGCAGGGTGGCAGGATTCTCGGTGCGCTTTATCCGACTTGAGCGCTTGCAACAAAAAAGGCGCCCGCGGCGCCTCTCTAGGGCGTGAAACAACTACGCGGAAAATGAAGAGCCGCACCCACAGGTCGTAGTCGCGTTCGGATTCTTGATGACGAACTGCGCCCCTTCCAGATCCTCTTTGTAATCGATCTCGGCGCCAACCAGGTACTGATAGCTCATCGAGTCGATCAACAGCGTGACGCCGTTTTTTTCCATCGTCGCGTCGTCTTCGTTCACGACTTCGTCAAACGTAAACCCATACTGGAAGCCGGAGCAGCCACCGCCCTGCACGAACACGCGCAGCTTCAGGTCGGTGTTACCTTCTTCTTCGATCAAGTTCTTGACCTTTGCCGCGGCAGAGTCGGTAAAGACCAACGGTGCCGGCATCTCGACTACAGCGTTCATTTCAGTCACTCCAAAGGGGTGAGACTCTTGGCGACCATTATAGGCGCCATGCCGGCATATCAAGTCTCGGAAATGGTGCCGCCGGCGGCTAATTTCAATGTCGCCGGCCCCTTATTAGAGCGCTCAGAGGCCTGATAGATCAGCCGCCCTTCGACCACCGCACCTTGATGAATCTCGATGGCACGATAGTGCACATCGCCCGCCACGCGCGCCTTCGGCTGAAGCTCCAGCAATTCGGTGACATGCACGGGCCCGGTGATCCGACCCGATACCACCAGATGCGCGGCGTGGACCTCCCCTTCGACATGTCCCATTTCGCTGACGACCACCATGCAGGCATCGGGACTGGAGCACCGCACATTGCCTTTTACCGTTCCGTCGATGCGCAGTCCGCCCGTGTACGACAGATTGCCTTCGACCGTTGTGCCGCTACCGATCAATGTGCCGATTGTCTTGGGTGCCACTGTTTTATTACCGAACATCGCTGCCTCACATCGTAAAAGTCTGCTGCGTGCGCACTTCGCCATTGGACTGAATTTTGACCAGCACCGAGCGCACCACGGCGCCCTCCGGAAGTTCAAACGTTCCTTCCACCCGCTGGTAGTGCCGGAAAGCCAGCGGCTGCGGCCCCGCGTCCGGAATCGTCGCATCGGGCAGTTGCAAAATCCACGGGCGCCCACCTTGCTGCAGGCTGACCGTCAGGGACACCGCACCGACGAAGTCGCGTTCGGGACGGCCGCTTTGCTGGACCAAAAGGCGATAACGCAAGGCCTGTGGAGCTTCACGGCCCTTGCGATCCGATGCACTTCCTGGCGTGCGGACGTTTTCGCGCTCGGCTACATTTAACGCCTGCAGCCGGAAGCTGCGAATAACGACGCCTTTGGCGTTCGCCGGCGTCGGAAGCAAGCTCTCGAAAAACGACAGGTCTTCCTTTAGGCGAGCGTTTTCATTCTCGAGTGCTCTTAGCTGAGCCTGCACCTGCTCCGCTGCCGCCCGATCGACACGCTGTTGATTCTCCAATCGCGCCACTAGCGCCAATCTCGCGTCCCGCTCGGCGATCGCCTGCTTCGCGTCAGCGCGGACTTGTTCTACTTCCGCCGTGAGCAGGCCCGCGTCGGAAGGCGTCGACGTCCGACTGTAGCTATAGGCGATCAAAGACGCGCCGACGATCAGCGCAATCAACACCATCGCTGCCAGCAGGAGTACCGCTTTGATGCGCCATGGCAGCTCGCTACGAACAGCGACTTTCATCGCGCTCGCAGGGCTGCTACGCAACCAGCGCTTACGCCTCATCTGATCGAGCAAGCAGATTGATGCAAATCCAGGCTCCTATGCACCGGACCCACGCCGAGCGTCCGGTTAGAAGCAGCCGCCCTACACTCTACTAACGGTACTTCTTTCGCGGGCAGTATAGGACCGGGCAGCGAGGATGATCGTGCCGCAATTGGATGTATCGCGAACACGCATCCCCAAAACAGGGGCTTGGGATTCAGAGCGCGCGAGTGCCGCGCCGGGCTTATCGCTTCGAGAACTGCTTGCGGCGACGCGCCTTGCGGAAACCAACCTTCTTACGTTCGACTTCGCGCGCATCGCGCGTCACCAGACCCGCGCTGGACAGCGCAGGCTTCAGCGTTTCGTCGTAATCGATCAATGCACGTGCAAGGCCGTGGCGCACCGCCCCCGCCTGGCCCGACTCGCCGCCACCGTGGACGTTGATTTGAACATCGAACGTCGCGGTGTGATTAGTCAACGCCAAAGGCTGCCGGGCGATCATGCGTCCCGTTTCACGCTGAAAATAGTTGTCTATGGAGCGACCGTTAATCATGATCACCCCGCTGCCGCGCTTCAGAAAAACACGCGCCACCGAACTCTTACGACGCCCGGTCCCGTAGTTGTAGTTGCCAATCATCTCTTTACCAATCGTTCGTTCGCGCCCGTCGTCGACAGTCGTGTCTAAATTTTAAGGGCTTGCGGCTGCTGCGCAGTATGCGGATGCTCATCAGCCGCGTAGATTTTGAGTTTCTTGATCATCGCGTATCCGAGCGGGCCTTTGGGAAGCATGCCTCGCACCGCAAGATGCAGCGCGCGACCCGGAAAGCGCTCCTGCATCTTCTTGAAGTTTGTCTCGTAGACACCGCCGGGGTAGCCGCTGTGACGGTAATACGTCTTGTCTTCGCTCTTGTTGCCGGTCATGCGAAGCTTGGCCGCATTGACGACAACAATGTAGTCGCCGGTATCGACATGCGGAGTGTATTCAGCCTTGTGCTTGCCGCGCAGGCGAAGGGCGATCTGGCTGGCAAGACGACCTACGACCTTCTCGCTGCCGTCGACCAACAACCAGGCGCGTCGAACTTCATGGTGCTTTGCGGAAAACGTTTTCATTCGGGCTCGAAAGTGCAGACGCTGCAGCGACAGAACCCGAAATTCTATTCGTTCAAGGGGTTGCAGCGCAAGGAGCCCCTAAAAAAGCGGCCCAGACCAAGGTCCGGGCCGAAACCACCTTGTGAGGTGGAGGAGACAAGCTCGCAGTATGAGCATGTGATTGGTGCAGTGCAAGGCCAAAATTCAGGCAGGCTTGGTTATTTGACCACGCGGGGCTGTAATGAGGCTTAAGAATCAGGGGCTTATAGCCCGAATTACAAACGAAACGGTCGACGTGTGTGCAGTGTTGCGTCGCCGCACGCTGTGAGAAGGAGGCAAGCTTGGACTGTTATGTGCGATGGACCGGTGAGGGGATGAGCTTTATCGCTGAAACCGGAAGCGGGCATCTGGTCACCATGGATGGTGCGCCCGATGGTGGCGGCCGTAACTTGGCCCCGAGGCCGATGGAAATGGTGCTTGTGGGCGCCGGCGGCTGCGCCGCGTACGACGTCGTGCTGATTTTGCAGCGTGGACGGCACCAGGTACGAGGCTGCCAAGTGAAGCTCCGAGCCGAGCGCGCGCCCGCGGATCCGAAAGTGTTCACGCGCATCGAGATCCAGTTCACAGTGCGGGGCAACGCGCTGAATCGCGACGCCGTATTGCGCGCCGCACAGCTATCGCACGAAAAATACTGCTCGGCGACGGCAATGCTGGCTAAGACGGCCGAGATTACGCACTCGGTGCAGATCGTTGAGGACGCCTAGAGCACTGGCGCCGCACGGAGCTTCGCAGGTTCGCTAGAGGTAATGCGCGGTTTTCGTCATCACGCGCGCTGCCATTCTCATCGCCCAGCGTGCCGGGAAGGGCAATGCGGCGCCACCTCGTTCGAGCGCCGCTTCGGCGTGTCCGGCCTCTTCGTGTCTCATCTGCTCGACGATCGCGCGCGACTCGATATCCGCCTCGGGCAGTCGCTCAAGATGGCTTTGCAAGTGTCGTTCAACCTGGCGTTCGGTTTCTGCCATGAAACCAAGGCTCGCTCGATCACCCAAGCGTGCGGCGACCAACCCGATGCCAAACGCCCCCGCGTACCACAAGGGGTTGAGCAGGCTGGTACGCCCACCTAGCGCCTCGATCCGATGCTGCGTCCACGCCAAGTGGTCCGCCTCCTCTCGGGCGGCCTGCACGAAGGACTCGCGCAAGACCGACGAAATCGCGCCCAGCGCCTGCGCGTCGTACATCGCCTGGGCGCAAACCTCGCCGACGTGATTGACGCGCATCAGCGCGACCGCTTCACGACGCTCAGCCTCCGACAGCGAAGCGGCGGCGCGTGACATCGGAACTGCGGCCGCGGGACTGGCGCGGCTCGCTTGTGGATCCGCGGCCAGAGTGCGCAGCGCGCGGTCTGCGGCGACGATGAACTGGTCCAGCGGGCTCCGTCGAAGCGGGTTCATGAATGTTGCGTAAATGGGACGAAATAAATTGCGCGACTGTCGCACCGTCAAATTCACGCAGGCGCGGCGCTATTCTCGCACCGGTTCGCTCGCCGTCGAGCAGTAGCGGCGAGCCGAAAAAACTTAAGAGAGCCAGGAGACAGATTCATGCGGAAGAGTTTGCTGACGGTTGCGCTCGCATGCGCATTTCCCGCCGCTTATGCGCAAAGCTCGATCACGCTGTACGGCATTGTCGACGTGGGCATCGAAAATCTTGACGTCGGCAGCGTGAGCGGAACGCGACTGCAGAGCGGAATCTCGGCCGGCTCCCGGTGGGGCATTCGCGGATCTGAAGATTTGAGCCCGGGCTGGCGGGCCCTGTTTACGCTTGAAAGCCGGTTCGAGGCCGACACCGGTAGCGTGACCAACAACAATGCGTTGTACTGGTGCCGTGCCAATAGTGCGCCGGCCACCGCACCTACGGTTTGTCCGGGCGTCACCTTCGTGACGACGCCACCGGCCGTGCAAGTGCCACCGGCTGCACAGCCCACCGTCGTGGGCGGATCCAATGCCGTTAACAATGCCTTGTTGCAGGCGATTACCACCGTCAACGCAGTCGGTGCCCTGTTCGATCGCCAGGCCTGGGCTGGCCTGGTAACTCCTGTAGGCGGCTTTTTCCTCGGCCGCCAGTACACGCCCGCCTACGAGATTTTGAACAAGTACAACGCCATTGGCGACCAGACTGCGCTGCAGTTCGGACAGGGGTTCAGCAACCCTGCGATTCGCGCCAATAACTCGGTCCAGTACCGGATCGAATTGCGCGGATTCACGGCGTCGCTGATGTACGGCTTTGGCGGCTCGGAAACCTTGCGCAATGAACGCGCGACCGCCCCGCAGAACGGCGATGACTTCATGGGCGGCAATCTGCAATACAACACCACCAACTGGGGAGTTGGCCTCGGCTACAACCGGAATAACGTCGTTCCATTCAACACTGGCACCAATCCGCAAAAACGGACCGGACTTGAGATGTTCAATGCGGGCGGCTTCGTCGGCTTTGGCCCGGTCAGGCTGTACGCGCAGTACCTGAAGCGGGACAACGAGAACCCGATTTTGCGGCCGGAAGACATTCAGAACATTGTTGTGTCGACCGGGGGCAGCCTGGCGGGAATCAACGCAATCCTGGGTGGCCTGCAGATCAATAGCTTCGACATGGACACCATGCGCGGCCTGGCAGGCCCGACCGATTCGGTTGCCTATCACGGCGGCATCTCCTGGCGCTTCGGCAACAGCACCCTCTACGGCGTCTACAACTACGGCAAGGACGATGGCCGCTCAGCCTGGGCGACGCAAGACGCCAAGGCCACGCACTACGGCGTCGCCTACTTCTATGAATTTTCGCGCCGCACCCAGCTGTATGCGGCGGCTGCCTTCATCGACAACAGCGGGCAGTCACGCATGAGTACGTCGTCTGGTGGTTACACGACCGGCTATACCACTGCAGCCGGCGAGGATGCCCGTGCCCTCCAAGTGGGCATGCGTCATAGCTTTTGATTTCGCTGAAAGGTTGTCCGGGGCGTCGGACAGGCAATTTTTACGGGCCTTGTTTGTTGTTGTCTGACTGCAACACGCATTGCTTAATTTCGGGAGTTTTGGCCGGGTTCCTTTGCCTTGTCATGGCTCCTCTGAAAGAATCCGTTTCAACTTCCTCAGGGGAGTGATTCATTCGCGTGGCGGCTCGTGCGGGGCCGTGGCGTAAAGAATTCCCATCACCAGCTAGGAGAGCTTCACATGAAAAAGAATCTGATAGCACTGGCAATATTCGGTGCTTTCTCAGGCGCTGCGCTCGCACAGTCGAACGTAACGCTCTACGGCATCTTCGATGTCAACTTTCAATACAACGATCCGGACGGGAGCGGTCAATCGTCCACCCGCGGCATTAATTCGGGTCATCAATCAGGCAGCCGTTTCGGTTTTCGCGGCTCGGAGGCGCTGTCACCGAATCTGAACGCGGTGTTCACGATCGAAGGTGGCTTCAACCCTGACCTCGGCACCTCGGGCCAGGGAGGGCGCCTGTTTGGCCGTCAAGTATGGGCCGGTTTGTCGGGCGGCTGGGGCACGCTAGTGGCAGGTCGCGTGGCAACCTTTTCGTCGGGCACCGGTTCATTCGACATGTTCGGCAATGCCGATCCATTCTTGACCGGCTTTGGTGACTCGGCGCTTGCATCGACGTTTACATCGGCCGGCGCGCTGCGCCTCGACAACTCGATCCTGTATCAGACGCCTTCTTTTGGCGGCTTCAAGTTTGGCGGCGGATATTCGTTCAACGGTAATGGCACGGAAGCGGCCGGTAGCGGCAACAACAACCGGATTATTTTCTTGGGCGCGAACTTCGCGCGCGGTCCGTTCTTCGCCGTAGTCACATACGACATCTTTGACGCGCCGGATGGCGGAATCGCTGGCTCGGCTGCGTTACCCGCGGTCTTCAGTAACGCCTCGGATCAGAAGAATTTGCAAATCGGCGCGACATTCGATCTCAAGTTCCTGAAGATTCATGGTGCGTACGCGAAAGAAGACAATGTCATTTACAACGCGGGGCTCGGCGTCATCGGTACGGCCGGCGAAGATGCCGACGCATGGATGGCGGGTGTCACGATACCGCTCCTGGGCGGCAGCCTGTTGGGCTCGTATCAAAAGCGCAGCGGTGACCCGGTCGGCGTGTGCTTAGGCACGCAAACGGCGGCGGGCGCCTGCTCAGTGGCTCTAACCACGCGTGAGGCCAACAGAGATGTGTGGGCGATTGGATACACATACCCGCTCTCACGCCGTACCAACCTTTACCTGAACTTCTCAGATAGCGACGGTGAAAATTTCCTGAACAACAACATTGGCATCGACCGCAAGCAATACACGGCCGGTGTCCGTCACCTGTTCTAAGCCTTAACCACTTCTTACGATTAAGGCCACTCTCTCGAGTGGCTTTTTTTGCGCGCTTCACGCAACCGTTGATCGTATTGATAGCGCTGCCTGGACACGCGGCGCCAATCGCGCCGCGGCTCTGCGATCAAGTGACTCGACCCTGAGCCGACGTGCCATGACGTCGTCAGCGGTGTGCGCCTGCTCATGTAGCGCAGCTAGTTCGACGAATTTCTTCACTTCACCGTCAGCGCGATGCTCGAGCGCCGCAATCTCTGCCGCCCGGCAGACAGCTTCGATCGAATCGTCAACGTCAAGCTTCATTCCGGCGGTCGTGCACGGCCGCGCATCGAGCAGACGCATCCTTGCAGCCTGATCGAGGGCATCAAGCGCCATCTTCCGATACGTAGTCCACTTACCACCAACGATGGTGATCAGGTTTTCGTGCTCGATTACGATGGCGTGCTCGCGCGAGATTCTCTTGGTTGCCTTCGCTGCCCTGGCTGCGCACGGCGAGAACAACGGCCTCAATCCTGCGAACGTCGCTAACACGTCGCCCGCCGAAGGCGTTGCCTGAAGATAGCTCCGCGCGGTGTCGAGAATGAACTCGACTTCCGCCTCCGATGCCTCGGGGTTCCAGGTCGCACCATTCGTCGCGACGTCGGTGGTACCCACCATCAGGCGGCCATGCCATGGAATGGCGAACAGCACACGGCCGTCGACCGTTCTCGGAATCATCATGCCGGTCGTACCCGGTAGAAATGAACCGGGCAACACGATGTGCGACCCGCGGCTGGTTGCCGTCAGTGCCGCTACAGAATCATCGGCACGTCGGCGCACATCATCCGCCCAGACTCCAGTGGCGTTAAACACAACCTTGGCGCGCAATTCGAGCCGCTCCCCTGTTTGGACGTCGCGGGCCACGATTCCATTCACTTGGCCGCCGCTTATTTCAATCTGATCAACTTCGACGTAATTAATCGCCACTGCACCAATGCGTACCGCAGTGCGCATCAGCGCGATCGCCAGACGCGCATCGTCGAATTGCGCGTCCCAATAAGCAACGCCGCCACGCAGACCATCAGCCTTGACGCCCGGCAGTTGCGCGATCGTTTCAGGGCGCGACAACCAATGCGTATCGCCGATGCCCTGATTGCCTGCGAGAGCATCGTAGACACCCAGCCCCACGCGCATGATCTCGCGCTCGAATGGCCGATAGCACGGAACGATGAATTTTAGCGACCGCACCAGCGCCGGGGCATTGGCGAGCAGTAGCGCACGCTCTGACAACGCCTCGCGCACGAGTTTTAAATTGCCCTGTGCCAGATAGCGCACGCCGCCATGGATCAGCTTGGTACTGCGGCTCGATGTTCCGCTGGCAAAGTCGCGTGCTTCGATCAGCGCTGTACGAAAGCCCCGCGCGGCCGCGTCGACTGCAATGCCGAGACCGGTCGCCCCGCCGCCGATGACTAGGACGTCCCATACACGGAGCTCTCGCAACTGAGCGAGCAGTTGCGCGCGCTCGATCACTGCCGGAGCTGTCATGCCCAAGATCGGGAGCGCTCCACGGCCTTGCGCCAGCGAACGATTAGCTCGTCACGGCGCGAAGCCTGCATCGCCGGCTCGAAGCGACGCTCGGCGCGCCAGAGATCGGAGATTTCTTTAAGACCGCTCCAAAATTCCGTCGCCAGTCCGGCAAGAAATGCAGCTCCAAGCGCGGTCGTTTCCGTCACTTCGGGGCGCACGACCGGCACACCCGTGATGTCGGCCTGGAACTGCAACAGCAAATCGTTCTTGGCGGCGCCGCCATCCACCCTCACCTCAGTCAGCGGTTGATGCGCATCGCGTTGCATCGCTGTAAGTACATCGGCCGATTGAAACGCGATCGATTGCAGCGCGGCACGCGCGATATGCGCTTTGGACGTTCCACGCGTCAAGCCCACGATGGCGCCGCGAGCCTCTGGATCCCAGTGCGGTGCGCCGAGTCCGGCAAACCCGGGCACGAGAAACACGTCGCCGTGATCATCCACCTGTCGCGCGAGTGCCTCAACATCGTCAGAATGCGCGAATAGCCCGAGTCCATCACGCAGCCACTGCACCACCGCACCCGCGACGAAGACGCTGCCTTCGAGCATGTACGAAGTGCTTTCAGGCCGATTTAGTTTCCAGCCCACCGTCGCCAACAGCCGGTTCTCCGACATCTGCGGCCGCGCGCCGACGTTCATCAGCATGAAGGCGCCGGTACCCAAAGTGTTCTTCGCCATCCCAACATCGAAGCAGGCTTGGCCGAACGTGGCGGCTTGTTGATCGCCGGCATTTCCCGCAATGGCAATCGGCTCACCAAAAAGCGCCGGCAGCGTCCTGCCGATCACCTCACTCGACGCACTAACGCGTGGCAACAACCCGCGTGGCACGTTGAATAGGTCAAGCAGCTCGTCACTCCAGGCAAGCGAGTGAAGATCGAGCAGCAAGGTGCGCGACGCGTTGCTGACGTCAGTCACATGCTCGGCACCGCCGCTGAGATTCCAGATCAGCCACGTATCGATCGTGCCGAACGCCAAGTCGCCGCGCATGGCACGTGCGCGCGCTCCGGGCACGTGGTCGAGCAGCCATTCGATCTTGGTCGCTGAAAAATACGGATCGAGCAACAGTCCGGTTTTCTCGGTGACACGAGATTCGACGTTCCGCTCGCGCAGCGATCGGCATTGCTCGGCCGTACGGCGATCTTGCCAAACGATTGCATTCCCAATCGGAGTTCCGGTAGCGCGATCCCAAATAACCGTCGTTTCGCGCTGGTTGGTGACGCCGATCGCGGCGACGTCGCGTGCGCTCGCGCCTGCCTGACGCAGTGCAGACTGCGCGCACTGCAGCTGAGTCGACCAGATTTCAGCGGCGTCGTGCTCGACCCACCCGGGCTGCGGGAAAATCTGCCCAAACTCCTGCTGCGCGGTGGCGACGATCCGCCCGCGCCGATCGAACACGATCGCACGCGAGCTTGTCGTCCCCTGATCGAGTGCCAATATGAACTTCGCCATGCTGGAGGCCAGCATAGACGAACGACCGCAGCGAAGGCAGACTTCGCGCACACACCTTCGGAGCGATAAAGATTGTGCCCATGAGGGTCGCCGATACCTTTGCACGCGACCACCTGCCACCGCAAAGCGAGTGGCCCGAGTTCTTGTTCGACCGGCCCGAGTACCGGTATCCGCAGCAACTCAATTGCGCAGCCGAATTGCTCGATCGGCAGATCGATGCCGGCTATGGCGCACGCCCTGCGCTCACCGCGTTGGTCGACGGACGGCCGGTGTCGTGCACCTACGCGCAGCTGCAGGCGCAGGTCAATCGCATCGCGCATGTGCTGACCGGCGATCTGAAGCTAGCCGCAGGCAACCGCGTCCTGCTGCGCGCGCCGAACACTCCGATGCTCGCGGCGTGCTGGCTCGCGGTAGTCAAAGCCGGCCTGATCGCGGTCGGCTCGATGCCACTGCTGCGCGCACGCGAACTGAAGCAGATGATCGACAAGGCTCGGGTGGGTGCGGCGTTGTGCGACGCCCGACTCAAACACGACCTGGAAGCAATACTCGATCCGAAAAGCGAACACTACGCACCCGATCTGAAGAAGGTCATCTACTTCAACGATTCAGCCGCCGATGCGCTCGAAGCGCGCGCCGCACGCAAACCGATTCACTTCGCCGCGCACCCGAGCCACCGCGATGACGTCTGCCTGATTGCCTTCACATCCGGCACGACCGGGCAGCCGAAAGGCACGGTGCACTTTCATCGCGATATACTTGTGATGGCCGATGCGTTCACCACGCACGTCTTGAAGCCGACCCGTAACGATATTTTCTGCGGCACGCCACCGCTGGCATTCACGTTCGGGCTGGGTGGGCTGCTGGCAATGCCCTTGCGCTTCGGAGCGTCAACCGTTCTGATCGAAAAACCAGCGCCAGAGATGGTGCTCGCGGCGATCGAATCGACGCGCGCGACGATCTGCTTTACAGCGCCGACGATGTATCGCCAAATGGCGCTGCTGCTGACCGATTCAACGCGCGCTTTCGATGTCAGCGAGCCTGAGGAAGACGGTATCTGCCGGCGAAGCCCTACCGGACGCCACGCGCCGGTTATGGAAGCAGGCGACCGGCGTCGAGATGATCGACGGCATCGGTGCGACCGAAATGATTCACATCTTCATCGCAGCCGCCGGCACCGACGTTCGGGCCGGCGCAATCGGCAAGGTGGTCCCCGGCTATCGAGCGGCTGTCGTCGACGACGCGATGAACGAACTGCCGCGCGGCATAGCGGGCAAGCTCGCGGTTAAAGGCCCGACCGGCTGCCGCTATCTCGACGACGATCGGCAGCGCAACTACGTGCGCGACGGCTGGAACTTGACCGGCGACACGTTCGTGCAGGACGCAGACGGCTACTTTCGGTATCAGGCCCGCTCGGACGACATGATCGTCACCTCGGGGTACAACGTCGCCGGGCCCGAGGTCGAAGGCGCATTGCTGCTGCATCCGGCAGTTGCCGAATGCGGCGTCATCGGCGCCGCGGACGATGAACGCGGTCAGCGCGTCGCCGCTTACGTCGTGCTAAAGGACGGTTATCCGCGCAGCGCGGACTTAGGCGCCGAATTGCAATCGTTCGTCAAGCAGACGATCGCACCGTACAAGTACCCGCGAACAATAGAGTTCGTCGCCGCATTGCCACGCACCGAGACCGGCAAGCTGCAGCGGTTTCGGCTGCGCAAGTTGGCCGACGAATGACTCCTGCGCTGGTCGGCGTTCACTGCGCGCAGCCAGACATGTCATGAGAAGAGGTGTCAGTTAATGCGCGTGGGGTGCGCATGTTGCGCATGCGCCATCGGCTTGCAACCGCAAGCATTTTTCTCCTCTCGGTTGACCTGTAAAGTACCGTGCCAACCAAAGCGACCTGAAATCGTATTTCACACACTCAGGGAGTTGAAATGAAGTTGCAAGGTAAGACCGCAATCGTCACAGGCGCGGCGAGCGGAATCGGCAAAGAGATCGCCCTCGAGTTTGGTCGCGAGGGCGCGAACGTCGCGATCGCCGACCTGAACCGGGTCGCTGCGAATGCAACGGCCGCCGACATGGTCGCAGCGGGCCACAAGGCGCTCGGCGTCGCGATGGACGTCACCAGCGAGGAAGCGGTCGAGAGTGGTGTCGCTGCTGTTGTTAAAGCGTTCGGCGGTGTCGACATTCTGGTGAGCAATGCGGGCATCCAGATCGTGCATCCGCTCGAAGAATTCACGTATGCGGAGTGGAAGGAGATGATCGCGATTCATCTCGACGGCGCGTTTTTGACCACGCGGGCGTGTCTACCGCATATGTACAAGTCCGGACGCGGCGGCTCGATCATCTACATGGGCTCTGTGCACTCGAAAGAGGCCTCGGTGCTAAAGGCGCCGTATGTGGCCGCGAAACACGGTTTGATCGGACTTGCGAAGGCAGTCGCGAAAGAAGGGGCCAAGTACGGCGTGCGCGCCAATGTGATCTGCCCCGGCTTCGTTCGCACGCCGCTGGTGGACAAGCAGATTCCGGAGCAGGCGAAGAGACTCGGAATCTCGGAGGAGGACGTTATAAAGAAAGTGATGCTGAAGGACACCGTCGACGGCGAGTTCACCACAGTGGCCGACGTGGCGGCAGCAACTGTCTTCTTCGTCGCATTCCCTACCAACGCGCTGACCGGCCAGTCGCTGGTCGTCAGTCACGGATGGTTCATGCAGTGATCGCAACGGCGGACGAGGAACGGGTGCGAACAGCAGCAGAGCATGCAGTAGGACGAAGCAACGGATCGAACGCTTTTGCAGCCATCGCGACTTGCGCCAGCGGCCGTGCCAGATCGAACGGAAGAAATGAACCCTTCGCTGACTGAAATGTTTAGAAGGCTGCTGAATGCTGCGGGACAAACGCGTGCCGCAAAAAGCGTCGAAGTGTTCGGATGGCTGATCTTCGTCGAGTCGGTGATCCTGATGCTGGCGCCGCACTTTGCGGCCGAGTTGTTGCACCTGCCGGCTCTCGTGCCACAAGGCGCTAATTACCTGAGGCTCGTCGCGCTGCTCGTCGGCGGCGTCGGTATGCTTTATATCGTGAGCGGGCGTCTCAACGCCGAAGGATTCGTCTTCGCCTCGCTGCTCGACCGCCCGTTGGTTCCGCCGGTCATGGCGGTGCTCTGGTACCTGGGGATCATTCCCGGCCCGCTCGCATTGCTCTTCGCCGCCCAGGATTTCGGGAGTTTCCTCTGGACGTTGTCCGCATGGCGCGCTGAGTCCGGCAAGCCGCAATCGACGCCGGCCTGAGATGTCGCAGAAGCACGAATTACGACTGTCGTCATCATCACCGAAGCCTGACCTCGCACCTTCCCGACTGCATTGAAGTCGGACCCACAGCTGACGGACGTCGGGTGTCGCATCCGAGACGCCCGAGGTCGCTCTGAGGCGCGGAGCTGCGGCGGACGTTCGATAGGCTCAGTAACTCTTATTGTGGGTCTTCAATCGAATGTCCGTTGCAAACGCTGCAGCGTGCGTCACTGCCGAAGTCGTCAGTCGCCTGAATCGCCCGACAGAGCACGCGGTAGGTTTGCCGCGCGAGGTGTACACCAGCGCCGATTTTTTCGAGCTCGAACGCGATCGCGTCCTGGCTGACACATGGTTGTGCGTCGGAATCACGGCCGATATTCCGAATGCAGGCGATCTGTTGCCGTATGACTTCGCGGGTATCCCGTTGCTCTTGTTGCGCGACAAGGCCGGCGCGATTCGCGCGTTTCATAACGTGTGCAGCCACCGCGGCGTCCAGCTGGTGGCCGAGCCGCGCAACACGCGCGGCGGTATCACGTGTCCTTATCACGCGTGGACCTACGACCTCGACGGCCGGCTGCTGCGGCGCCCGCGCTTCTGCGGCGAGCCACATTGCCCTGACGATAAGTTCGATCCGGTTGCTCTGGGGCTCAAGCCGGTTCGCTGCGAGCTCTGGCATCAACTGATCTTCATCAATCTCGACGGCGCCGCGCCGCCGTTAATCGACTACGTCCGTCCGCTGGCTGAGCGCTGGGCGAATCGCGACTTCGCGCTTCTGCGCCACGGTGGCGGATTGAAGTTCGAGATTCGCGCCAATTGGAAGCTAGTGATCGAAAACTATTGCGAGCGCTATCACCTGCCGTCGGTACACCCGGCGCTGAATCGCTATTCGGGAATCGATCACTCGTTTCAGATCATTGGCGATGGTTTGTATTCGGGCGTCGGCAGTTCGAGCTATGCGCCGCCCCTGGTCGGCGATTTGCCGCTGCCGGGATTCCCGGGCGTTGCTGGAAACCAGAAGCAGATTGCCGAATTCATCTCGCTGTTTCCGAACGTAATGCTTGGATGCTTATACGACCACTTCTACGCGTTCATCCTGCAGCCGGCGAGCAGCGGTCACACGCTCGAGCGCTTCGAATTTTTCTTTGTCGGTGACGAAGCGATGCAGCCGCAGTTCGCCGCCGCGCGGCAGGACTGCATCGATCGCCGGCACGTGATCAACGGCGAGGACGTCGCGATCGTGGAGCGACTTCAGATCGGCCGTCGCTCGCCGGCGATGATGGGCGGCGTTTTTTCAGCCGCGCTCGAAGACACGACGCACAACTTTCAGAAGACGTTCTTGATGCGGCTGCAAGCCGCCGGGGCAGTAGCCTAGCTTTCTCGTAACATCGCGCGATGCCCGTCACCAAGGCACTTCGCGCAAAAAGACCGGCGCGCTCCCCTTCGAACGAAGCCCCGCGTGGGGCCGTAGAGCCGCCGTACTGCGTTGGTTTTCTTCTGTTCCCGGAGTTTCCGATGCTGGCGTTTGCGGCGGCGATCGAGCCGCTGCGCGCGGCGAATCGATTAACGGGAAGGAAGCTGTTCGACTGGCGATTGTTCTCGCGCGACGGCGATGCAGTGCGCGCCAGCAACGGCATCAACATCTCTGTCGACGGCGCCGTCAACGAGGAAATCAAGCTCGACATGCTCCTCGCGTGCGCGGGAACGCGCGAAGCGGGCGCCGATGATGCGGCGGTCGCCAAATGGTTACGCGCGCTGGCTCGCAACGGCACCACACTGGGCGGCATCAGTCTCGGCGCGTATGTACTCGCGTATGCGGGGTTGCTAGACGGCCGGCGCGGCGCCTTGCACTGGGAAAGCCTGGCTGCGTTTTCCGAGCGCTTTCCGCGAATCCGCACAACGACCGATATATTCGTCATCGACGGCAACCGCTGCACCTGCGCCGGCGGTACCGCAGCGCTCGATATGATGTTGCAGGTCATCACCGAACGCGACGGTCGAGCGCTCGCCAACGATGTTTCCGAACAGTTCATTCATCCGCGCATCCGCGGCACGCAGGATGCGCAGAAAATGGCGATCCAGAGCCGGCTTGGTGTGGCGAACGAAAAGCTGATCGCCGCCATCGGCATGATGGAAGATGCGCAGGACGAGCCGCGACCGGTGCAGGAGATTGCGGAGGACGTCGAGCTGTCGCCGCGCCAGCTCGAGCGCCTGTTCGCCAAGTATCTGCGCGCCAGCCCGAGCCACTACTACCTGAAGCTGCGGCTAGATCGAGCGCGCCAGATGTTGCTGCAGACAACAAAGCCGATCCTCGACGTGGCGGTCGCGTGCGGCTTTGCGTCGGCATCGCACTTCTCCCGCTGTTACCGCGCGGCGTATGGGCACAAGCCGAGCGACGAGCGTGCAGCCGCCTTGGAAGAGCGTCCATCGCGCGGACGGGCGCGGCGAGCGACACGATGACGCGGCAGATTACGGGCAGTTGCCTATGCGGCGCCGTGCTGTTCGAAGTCAACGGCCCGATGCGAGACGTCGCACTGTGCCACTGCGCGATGTGCCGCAAGACGCACGGCCATATCGGCGCCTACACCAATGCGCCGAAAGCTTCGCTGCATCTGACTGAAGCGCGCGGACTGAAGTGGTACAGCTCGTCGCCCTTCGCGCGGCGCGGCTTTTGCGGCGAGTGCGGCGCCAGCCTTTTCTGGGAGCGCCCAGCGGGTGAGTCGATATCGATTGCAGCAGGCTCGCTCGAGGCGCCGACAGGACTCGTCACCGACGTTGCAGATATTCGTCGATAGTGCCGGCGACTATTACCCGATCGATCCTCGCGTTCCGCAGCGGAAGGACTGACCGCTTTACAGCTTTTCCGCGTAGTCCTTCTGCACCTGCTTGAGGCGCTCATGCGAGCCGAGGAATGCGTGCTTCGACATGTCCGGCGAGTACTTGCTTGCCGGCGGCCGCTTGCCAACCGCTTCCGCCAGCGCACGGATGTGATGCGGTCCAGCGCCGCAGCACACGCCCAGGTAGCGAATGTCGAGTTCCATCGCCTGCCTGCCGAACTCCGCCAGTTCAAAGCGATTGCAGGTGAACGGGTCGAGCGCGACCGGAAACGGGCGGCCATTCGGGTCGCCGTTCCACTCGGCATCGCGCAGCGACTGGAATGACGGCTGATGCGGCTTGGTGCGGAATGGAACCGGCAACGCAGCCATGTGCGTCTTGACCACTGCGCGAATCTGTTTCAGCAGCGGCATCATCGTGGCGGGTCCGCGAATGCAGTTCAGGCCGACCACTTCCGCGCCCGCATCAGCGAGGCGCTTGCAGGCGTCGGCCGCGGTCCAGCCTTCGCGCGTGCTCTCCTCCTGATGCATCGCCAAGGTCATCACCGCGACCATGCTTCGCTTTCTTGATCTCTTCGAGCGCGATCAGCGCTTCCTGCGCATACGAAAACGTTTCACCGATGATGAAATCGGCACCCGCGTCGGCGGCCCAGCCGATCTGTTCAGCGAACATCGAACGCACGGCCTGGTGGGACTCTATCATCGGACGGGTCGTAGACGTTGGTATTGCAGATATTTCCGGCGAACAGCGCTCCGCTTTCGAACGCGACTTCCTTGGCCAGCTCAAGCGCACGGCGGTTGATCGGCTCGAGATCTTTCTCGCGCCCGATGACTCGCAGTTTTTCGCGGTGCGCGTAATAGGTCAGCGCTTCGACCACGTCGGAGCCGGCGTGCACGAAGTCGCGGTGCAATTGGGTCACGGCTTCCGGATGCTCGAGCACCACTTCGGGTACGAACGCACCGGCTTGCAGGTAACCGCGGCGCTCCAGCTCGAACACATAGCCCTCGGCACAAATCACCGGCCCTTTTTCGAGCCGCTGCATCAAGGTCAATCCACGGGGTTTGGGTGGGTTCATTCGGGCGCTCTCGTTCAGAACAATCGATGGCAAGGTGCGGGCGAATATCTCACCTTCGACAAACCGCAACCAGCCGCAATGCGACCCGATTTGTTGCCCGCGCGACATCAACATGCCATGGCGTATTGAGGGCGCGGCAGTGTCCGCAACGGACGGACGGGCGTCGCGTTTGGAACACTTGCGACGGGAGTGGGTGACTTATGCTGCGATTTAGCAGCAAGTGAGGCAGCGCAAGGGGGTTGGTTGGAAACACTGACTTTCATCCTGAACAATCTCGGTGCCATTGGCCAGCGCACGATCGAGCATGTGTCGATCGTCGGTGTTGCGGTGGGCCTGGCGATCCTCACCGGCGTTCCGATCGGAATCGCGATCACGCAGAACAAGCGTGCAGCCGACATCGTGCTGTACATCGCCGCGATGATCATGACGATCCCTTCGATCGCACTATTCGGGTTGATGATTCCGATACTGGCGACCATCGGCCAGGGGATCGGCTACCTGCCGGCCGTCATCGCCGTGCTGCTGTATTCGCAGCTGCCGATCATCCGCAACACGTACACCGCGATCACCAACGTCGACCCTGCACTGCGGGAAGCCGCGCGGGGGATGGGAATGTCGCCGATGCAACGGTTGGGTCAAGTCGAATTGCCGATCGCGGTTCCAGTAATCATGGCCGGCGTTCGCATCGCGGTCGTGATCAACATCGGCATCACTGCAATCGCCACCTACATTGGCGCGGGGGGCCTGGGTGCATTCATCAGCCGCGGCATTTCGCAGACCGATCACCGGCAACTGATCACCGGAGCGCTGGCCGTCAGCCTGCTCGCGATATTTGCCGATTATTTCCTGCTCTGGATACAGCATCGGCTGACGCCGAAGGGTTTGCGCCTTGCGCCCGCCCGCATTGCCCGAGCCACTTGACTCAGTTACTCATAGAGAACGTCGCCAATGATCAAGCTCGACAACGTCACCAAAGCGTTCGAGACCCAGGCGGGCGCAGCCCTCGCGGCCGACCGCGTCAGCTTCGAAGTGGCCGAAGGAGAGATCTGCGTGCTGCTCGGCCCCTCGGGCTGCGGCAAGACGACCACGCTGAAGATGGTCAATCGTCTCGTGCAGCCGACGTCGGGCAAGATTTATATCAACGGCAAGGACACCGACGCCTACGACCCCGTCGAGCTGCGCCGCACGATCGGCTACGTGATCCAGCAGATCGGGTTGTTCCCCAACATGACGGTCGAGGAGAACATCTGCGTCGTCCCAAAACTGCTCGGCTGGGACATGAACAAGGCGCGTACGCGCGCCGCCGAACTGCTGGCGACGATCAACCTCGAGCCGGCAATTTTTCTGAAGCGGTATCCGAAGGAATTGTCAGGCGGCCAGCAGCAGCGCGTCGGCGTCGCGCGGGCGCTCGCGGCTGATCCTCCCGTGCTGCTGATGGATGAGCCGTTCGGTGCGATCGACCCGATCAATCGCGAAGTCATCCAGGACGAGTTTCTGAAGATTCACCGGCGGTTGAAGAAAACGGTGATGTTCGTCAGCCACGACATCGACGAAGCGGTCAAGATGGCGGACAAGGTCGCGATCTTCCGCATGGGTAAGCTCGAACAGTTCGACAGCCCCGACAACATCCTCGCGCATCCGATCAACGAATTCATTGCGGATTTCGTCGGTAGCGACCGGACGCTGAAGCGCCTGCGGTTGGTGAAGGTTCTGGAAGCAATCGACCCGGCCGCGCCGAAAGTGCTGGCCGGAGAACGCCTTGAGCAGGCGGCCGCGCTGATGAGCGAGCACCAGAACGAGTACATCGTGATGGTCGATGGCGAAGGTCGGCCGCAAGGCTTTGTGGGCCGGGAAGTCTGCAAGGGTCAGGCGGGTACGGCCGCGGAATTCGGTGCGCGGCTGCCCGCAACAGTCGGCCTGGATGACGACTTGCGCACCGCCGTGTCGATGATGTTCATGTACGACGTGCCGTGGCTGACGTGTGTCGACGAAAATGGTCTGTATGCCGGGGTCGTCACGCAGCGTGGCATCACGCGCTTGTTGGGTGATACGTACCGCGACGACGTATCGAAGAGAGCGGCGTAACTGATGCAGGCCGCATTCACCCGCAGGGCTGTCATCGTGCTCTCGCTGATCGCGATGTTTGCTCTCGGCGTGCTTGCGCAGCGCAGTGGGCTGTTCGATCAGATTGCCAAGTATCGGTCGGACATCATCTTCCTGTCGAAGCAGCACATGAAGCTGGTTACGATTTCGGGAGGTCTGGCGATCTTGGTCGGCGTGCCGTTCGGCCTCTGGCTAAGCCGGCCCGGCATGCGGAGATTCGCCGAGTCGATGATGCAGGGGCTGAACATCGGCAGCACAATTCCCACGCTCGCGGTCCTCGCTCTCGCGATGAGCCTGCTCGGCATCGGCACCGTGCCCGCGATCTTTGCCCTGTGGGTCGCTTCACTGCTGCCTATCGTGCGCAACACCTATGCCGGAATGCTCGGAGTTCCGGCCTATCTGGTCGAGGCTTCGACCGGCATGGGAATGCGCCCGATGCAAATCTTGACCGGCGTAGAGTTGCCCAATGCACTGTTCGTCACCTTTGCCGGCATCCGCACTGCGCTCGCGATCAATGTGGGTACCGCGCCCCTGGCTTTCCTTATCGGCGGAGGTGGCTTGGGAGAGCTGATCTTTACGGGCATCGACTTGAATGAGCCCGGCAATGATGCTCGCAGGCGCGATTCCGACGGCGCTGCTCGCGGTGATCGTTGATTTCGCGGTGGGCGCTATTTCGTACTTTGTAGTTCCGCGTGGTGTAAACCCGTTACGTTAAGAGGCGTTGCTCTTGCACACGGTGCATAAACAAGGAGACATTAGATGAAGATAACTCGGGCACTTTCGATTCTGACAACAGGCATTGCGTTAAGCGTGGCGTCTGCGGCCGTAATGGCGCAGAACATTGTCGTAGGCGGCAAGAACTTTACCGAGCAGCAGATCATGGCGGCGATGACTGCGCAGTTGCTCAAGGCCAAGGGATTCAACGTGGATGTGAAGGCGGGCATGGGCAGCGCGGTTTTGCGACAGGCGCAGGAGAGCGGCCAGATCGACGTCTACTGGGAGTACACGGGAACGTCGCTGATCACCTACAACAAGATCACCGAGAAGCATGTCACCCGCCGACAACTACAAAAAGGTGAAGGAGCTCGACGCCGCCAAGGGCCTCGTATGGCTCAACCCCTCGAAAGCCAACAACACCTATTCACTGGCCATGAACGCGGATGACGCCAAGAAGCACGGCATCGTCACCATCAGCGACCTCGCCAACAAGGTCAAAGGCGGCACCAAGCTCAACCTTGCCAGCAACGCCGAGTTCTACGCGCGTCCCGACGGCTTGAAGCCGCTCGAGCAGATGTATGGCTTCGAGTTCGCGCGCGACAACGTCAAGCGCATGGACACTGGCCTCGTCTACCAGGCGCTGAAAGAAAAGCAGGTCGACGTCGGTCTGGTGTTCGCCACGGATGGCCGCGTTCCGGCCTTCAACTTTGTCGTGCTGAAGGACGACAAGGGCTATTTCCCGGCGTATGCGATGACCCCCGTAGTCAGAAAGCAGACGCTGGACGCCAACCCGAAACTCGCGGACATCCTGAACTCGCTGTCCGCCAAGCTCGACGATGCGACGATGTCACGCCTTAATGCGAGCGTGGACGTCGATAAGAAAACGGTTGAAGAAGTCGCGCAAACCTTTCTGAAGAAGGAAGGGTTGATCTGATCCATTCAACGACCCTGAACGTCGCGGTTGCACAGACCGAATCGCTTCTCGGAGAACTTGAACCGAATCTGCGCAAGCATCTGGAGATAATCGACGCCGCACGTGCAAGCGGCGTCGATGTCCTCCTCTTTCCGGAAATGTCGCTGACCGGCCATGGTGCCGGGCCCGACACGCTGCGGCTCGCAATCAATCGCGATCACCGCTTCATTGTCGAGATCGCGCGCGCAGCAGGCGAGATGTGCACGGTGTTCGGCATCATCGAAGAAGCCCCCGCCGCGCAGTTCTACAACTCGGCCGTCGCAGTACGCGACGGCGAGGTCATCTTCGTGCACCGAAAAATAAACCTCGCCACTTACGGCAAGCTCGAGGACGGCAAGCACTTCGCGGGCGGGCCGTCGACGTCGAGACGTTCGACGTCGCGCCCGGATGGCGCGTCGAGCATCCTGATATGCGCCGATACGTGGAACCCGCCGCTCGTGCATCTGGCGGCTTTGCAAGGCGCCACGCTGCTCCTGGCACCGATCAGCTCGGCGCTCGAAGCGGTGGGTGCCGAGTTCGACAACCCGCAAGGATGGGACACGAACCTGCGCTTTACGCGCGACATATGGGATGCCGGTGATGATGGCCAATCGCGTCGGCAGCGGAAGGCAATCTGACGTTCTGGGGAGGGTCCCGATCCTCGATCCCTTTGGGGGGTCACTTGCCAGTGCAGAGGGGAAGCGCGAGCAACTGGTGCGCGCGCAACTCGATTTCGAGACGTTCGCCGCGCTCGTTATCAGTTGCCGACTGTGCGCGACGCGAACCTGCCGCTCGTGCAGCGCGAGCTCGAGCGCTTGATGCAAGCCGCCATGATTCCGCGATGAAGGCCTCCACGTCCGCGCGTGTGCAAGTGACCGTACCGTTCGCCAGCGTTCCCGCGTTCGCGCGCGACCTTGTCTTACGAAGATCTGCCGGCCGATGTCATCTGACAGGCGCAACGATGCGTGCTCGACTTGATCGGCGTGGCGGCCGCGGGATCAGCACACCCTCAGCGGCATCGTCAACGCCTACGCGTCACGCGACTGGCGGGCCGTGACCGAGACGCGCGGATCCTGTTTGACGGCCGCCGCGCCGGACTTCGCCGGCGCCGCATTTGCCGGTGCGACGACCATCGACGCGTTCGATGCGCACGATGGCCACGTGCTGACCAAGGGCCATGCGGGCGTTGCGATGCTACCGGCGCTGATGGCGTATCTCGATGGCGGCGTCGGCTCGCAATCGCGTAGCGACGGCCGCGAATTCCTGACTTGCATCGTGTCGGCTATGAAATCGCGACGCGCGCCGGCATCGCGTTGCATGCGACAGTGGCCGATTACCATTGCTCCGGCGCATGGAACGCGCTTGCTTGCGCAGCATTGGGCGGTCGCTGGCTCGAATTCGACGATGAACGCATGCGTCATGCGCTGGGAATTGCGGAATATTTCGGACCGCGCGGCCAGATCCTGCGCGTCTGCGATGCGCCGACGATGGTCAAGGACGGCTCCGGGTGGGGCGCGCACGCAGGCGTAAGCGCCGCGCTGCTCGCAAGCGACGGTTTCACCGGCGCACCCGCGCTGACGGTCGAACGCGATGATAGCGCGCGAGTTCTTGAGGACCTGGGTCAGCCGTTGGCGCATCCGCGAGCAATATTTCAAGGCGTATCCGGTGTGCCGCTGGGCACAGCCGGCCATCGAGGCGGCGCGCGCACTCGTTCGCGACCACGCATTCATCGACGCCGACGTCGCCGCCATCGCCATCGAAAGTTTTCGCGAAGCGATCGACCTTGGGCCCGAGTGCGAGCACCGACGACGACCGACCAGGCGCAGTACAGCCTGCCTATCCGGTCGCCGCAACACTGGTGCACGGCAAGCTTGGCGCCGCCGAAGTCGATGGCTCGGCGCTCGCCGACGCGCGCATCATACGCCTGCTCGACGCGATGACGCTGACCGTCGATGACGATTTCGCTCGCCGTTTTCCCGCCGAGCGATGGGCGCGCGTGCGAATCACGTTGCGCGACGGGCGCATCCTCGTCTCGGACCCTGCGCGCGCGCGCGGTAACCCCGAGAATCCCGCTCTCCGACGACGAGATGCGAACCAAGTACCGCGCTCTTGCGACACCTGTGCTCGGAGAGCGGCGCGCGGAACGTATCGAGACGCTGGTCGAAGCGTTGGTCGCGACGGCGCGCGCTTGCGACGCTGGTCGAGGAATGCTTGAGCCCGGCATGTAGCCGCGACTTCCTCCTCGACGAGCGAAGATCGCGCATTCCGCACCGAATTGCGCGACTTCCTGCGCCGCGAGCTTGCTCCGCGCGCCGCAGGCGATCGAAGAGCGCGACGACTGGGACGCGATCAAGGCGGTCGTTCGCGCGCTGGGCGAGGCGGGTTACCTGAAGCTCATGTTCGCGGACCTGTATCGCGGCCCGCTCGCGCGGCCCGGCCTGACGCACGCGACCACTCCTTTCGGAGGAAGCGGCGTACCTCAACTACGCGTTCGAGACGACGATCGCGACCGCGTTGAGCTGCGCCTATCCGCTGCATCGCCATGCAACACCCGACGTGCGCAAGCGCTATCTCCACGGCATCGTCGACGGCGACATGGTCGGCGCGATCTGCGTCACCGAGCCGGAGCGCGGGATCGGACACGTCGCGCATGCACACGACGATCGACGCGCGACGTCGCGCGCGCGAGTACGTGATCAGACGGCCGCAAGCGCTACATCTCGAACGCCGGAGTTGCCGATGTCTACATCGTCTACGGCGTCACCGATCCTGCCGCGCCGCGCCCGGCAAGGGCCTGTCCGCGGTCGTCGTCCCCGAATGGGACGCCGGGCCTTTCCTTTCCCCGCCGCTATACGTTCATGGGCCGGCGCGGCTGCGTCGTCGGCGAAGTCGGGTTCGATCAGTGCCGCGTGCCGGCCGATCACCTGCTGGGCGAGCCGATCCACCGGCAACCGCATCATGGTCGGCATGTTCAACTTCGAGCGCATCATCCTCGGCGGCTCGGGCCTCGGCGTGGCGCGCAGCGCATTCGACATCGCGCAGGCGCACGCGCAGACGCGCGAGGCGTTCGGCGAAAGCTCGGCTGCAAGCAGCTCGTCTGGAGCCAGATCGCCGAGATGAGCTGCCGCATCGATGCGGCGGAGCTGCTGACGTATCGCGCGGCCAAGATCTACGACGCCGGCGCAGCCGGCAAGGACCTGATGAAGCCGGCGGCAATGGCCAAGCTCGTCGCGACCGAAACCGCGACGCTATTGCGCCGACCGCACCGTGCAGATCCTGGGCGGCGACGGCATCACCAAAGAATTCGGCCGCGCCGAGCAGATCTATCGCGACGCGCGCGCACTGCACGATCGTCGGCGGCACGTCGGAGATGGCGAAGTACCTCATCGCGGTGGCCGACCTGCCGCCGCTCAAGCCGAATCTGTGAATCACGTCTGATGGATATCGCGACCATTTTCCTGCAGTCGGTCGAGCGCTATCCCGACCAGACCGCGCTGATCTTCGAGGAGCAGCGCTGGACCTATGCCGCGTGGTACGAGCGCGTCTGCCGCTTCGCGCAGGCGCTGGCCGATCTCGGCGTGCGTCCGAGCGACCGTGTCGCGTTCTATGTGACGACGTCCGAGAACTCCGTCACGACTTACTTCGCGACGCAGATGCTGGGCGCCGTTGCGGTGCCGCTTGAATTTCCGGCTGGCGGCAGGCGAAGCGGCGTACACGCTTTCCGACTCCGGCGCGCGCATCCTCGTTTACGGCCGCTCGGTCACACGAGAATGTGCTCGAAGGTCGCAGCAACGCCTGCGCAGCGTGCACGATTACATCTGCTGCGCGTACGACGCGGCCAACGTGCCGGCACGGTCATCATCACTTCGACACGCTGGTCGAGCAGGCCGTCGACATGCATCCACCGCGGCCCGTGCCTTCAGGCGACCATTTTCGGCGCTCGTCTATACCTCCGGCACCACGGGCCGGCCGAAAGGCGTGATGCACAGCCACGACAACGACATCGCGATCGCGATGAACTGCGTGATGGAGTATGGCTTGCAGCCGACGGACGTCGCGCTGCACATCGCGCCGCTGTATCACGTCGGCGGCATGCAGGCGTTTTTCATTCCGCACCTGATGGTCGGCGGCACCAACGTCGTCGAGGGCCGCTACGAGGCGCTAAAACGCTCGCAGACGATCCAGGCGCACGCGTGACGACGTTCTTCGCGGTGCCGACGCAAATTCAGGAGATGCTGTTCCATCCGCGCTTCAGGGAGTTCGATCTGTCGAGCCTGCGCATGATCACGACCGGCGGCGCCGCCATCTCCGCCACGACGATGCAGCCACGTGATCGAACGAGTTCTGCCCCAACATCTTCAATGGCTACGGCATGACCGAGGCCAGCCTGACGCTGCTGCTGCGCCCGCAGGATGCGCTGAAGCACCTCGGCTCGTGCGGCAAGCCGACGCTGATCAGCCAATGCCGGATCATTCGACAATGATCCCGAGCGCGACGTCACGCCGGAGCAGACTGTCGCGCAAGGCGAAATCGGCCAGCTCATCGTGCGCGGCCCGCAGGCGATGCAGGGCTACTGGAACAACCCGGCGAGACCGCCAATAAGCTGAAGCGCGGCTGGGTGTACACCGGCGACCTGATGCGCCAGGACGCCGACGGCTTCTATCACTTCCATGGCCGCTCCGACGACTTGATTATCTCGCGGCGGCGAGAACATCTACCCGCGCGAAGTGGAAGAGATTCTTTATCGTTGCCCGGGCGTGCGAGAAGCGGCGGTGGTCGGCATTGCCCGATCCGAAGTGGGGCGCAGTCGTGACAGCATTCATCGTCGCCAGCCGACGCAGAACTGAAGGTCAAAACTGTCGATACGTTTTGCCGCAACAGCGGCGATCTCGCGTCGTTCAAGCGGCCGCGGCGGATCCGTGTTCGTCGATGAGCTACCCATCAATCCGAGCGGCAAAGTTTTGAAGCGTGAGCTCGTCGCGCAGTACGCGCAGGAGGTAACGGCATGACTGATGCCGTTTTGTCCGAGCGCGACGGCGCGATAGTCACATTGACATTGAACAGGCCGCAGACGCGCAACCCGACCACCGATCCCGAGATACTCGACGCGCTGAACGATGCCTTCGCCCGCCTCGCGACTGACGCCAGCGTCAGCTGCATGATTCTGACCGGTGCCGGCAAAGCGTTTTCCGCGGGCGGCAATCTGAAGCACATGCGCGACCGCGAAAGTGGGTTCGGCGGCAATGCGGCGGACATAGCCGACAAATACCGGCAAGGCATTCAGCGCACGACGCTAGCCCTCTACCACCTCGAAGTGCCGACGATCGCCGCAGTCAATGGTCCTGCCTACGGTGCCGGCTGCGACATGGCGTGCGCGTGCGACATCCGCGTCGCCTCCGATGACGCGGTGTTTGCCGAGAACTTCGTGAAGATCGGACTGATCTCAGGCGACGGCGGCGGGTGGTTGCTGCCGCGCGCTGTCGGATTGTCAAAGGCTTGCGAGATGACGTTCACTGGAGATCCCGTGGATGCCGCAACCGCGCTGGCGTGCGGCCTGGTGTCGCGCGTCGTACCGCGCGATGCGCTGATGGAAACCGCGCGTCAGTTAGCCACACGTATCGCGTCCAACCCACCGCGCCAGCTTCGCATGGCGAAGCGCCTGCTGAGGGAAGGACAGGTCACACGGCTCGACTCGCTCCTCGAGCTCGCCGCCGCGCTGCAGGGTGCGTGTCACCACACGCAGGACCACGAGGAAGCCGTTCGCGCTTTCTTCGACAAGCGGCCGCCGAAATTCACTGGCGAGTGAGATCGACCGCATGGACTTGCTCGTCGCGCTCGCGCTGTTCTGCCTGGTGACTCTGTTCACTCCCGGCCCCAACAATCTGATGCTGATGACGTCGGGGCTGAAATTCGGTGTCCGGCGCGGCATGCCGCACCTGCTTGGGGTGGTCTTCGGTTTCACGCTGATGGTGCTGATCGTGGGCTTCGGGCTGGGCGCAATCTTCGAGTCGTGGCCGCTGCTATACACCGTGCTGAAGTACGCTGGCGCCGCCTACCTGCTCTATCTTGCGTGGCAGATTGCAGTGTCACCGGCGCCTGGGCAAAGCGGCTCCGCGACCGGGCGCCCTATCAGTTTTTTTCAGGCGGTCGCCTTCCAGTGGGTCAACCCGAAGTCGTGGGTCATGGCAGTCAGCTCCAATTCCACTTATGCGGCCGTTGCGCAATTTCCATTCAACGTGATCCTCATCGCTGCGTTGTTCGGCATGTTCGGGTTCGCCTCCTCCGGCACATGGCTCGGTTTCGGCGCCGGCCTGCAGCGAGTATTGAAAGAGCCGCGTGCAGTTCGCATCTTCAACGTCGTGATGGCGCTTCTGCTCGTCGCCTCGCTATATCCCATCTTCGCGGACGGGCTATCGGGAAACGCGCCATGATTCTGATCGGCCAATACGACAGCCCCTGCGTCCGCCGGTGGCGACTTCGTTAAAGCTGTGGGGTTGCAATTCCGCGCGACACGTTTCCTGCGGGGGCCGCTATCCGAACCTCGAGTCTGTATCCGCAGCATGCGATGCGTTGCCGGAGTTCGCGCTGTCCATACCGTCCCCCGACTAAACGATGCCCGCAAGAGGAACCAGGGTCGCTTGAAAGCCACTTCGTGTCGCATCCGTGGCTGTGATGCGGCGCCCTATTCACGATGATCAGCATTAATTTTGGGGACACGCCATGCCCGTACTACCCTCCCACGCGCACTACGTCGTCATCGGCGCCGGCATCCACGGGCTTTCGACGTCGATGCACCTCGCGCAGAAACTGAAAGCGAAGGGCAAATCGGTCGGCGCCAGCGGCACGCGCATCGTCGTGCTGGAAAAGACCGGCATCGGCGCCGGCCCGTCGGGCATTGCGTGCGGCGTCGTGCGCAACAACTACTTTCAGCCTGCGATGCGCGAGCTGATGGCGCATTCGGTATCGGTATGGGAGAGCGACGCCGAGGCCTACAGCTATCACCCGGTCGGCTACATGCAGATCAGCCCGGAAGTGATGCATGCACAGATCGGGACGATTTATGAACAGCAGAAAGCGATCGGCTACGAATCAGTGTTCATCGAAGGCGAAGCCGAATCGATGCAATACATGAAAGGCCTGTTTCAGGATTGGCATGCGAAGAACATTACGTCGGTGCTGCACGAGAAGCGCGGCGGCTACGCGAACAACATGGCGTCGCTGCGCGGTCTCGCGAAAAAGGCAAAGGCGCTTGGAGTCGAGATCTTCGAGGGCGTCGAAGTCAAGGCGTTGCTCTCGGGCAACGGAACGTCGGCGATCACGTCGGTCGAGACGACCGCGGGGTCGGTCACTTGCGATCAAGTCATCATCGGCGCCGGCCCGTGGATCAACTCGCTGTGGAACATGCTCGACCTGCCGAAGCAGATCAGTGTCAAAGGCCGTGACGGCAAAACGCACGATGGCGTGCCGATGTGGCACTACATGGCGCTGCAGGAAGGCACGCTCGGCGTCGACCCGGATTATCAGAAGACCAACGACGGCGCGATGCCACCGGTCATTCACGTCGATACCGACGCGCCGCTGCATTCCGACCGCGATGGCAAGCTGATCACCGACAAGCTATGGGGCATCTACTACAAACCCGACTTCAACTTCGGTGGCGTACAGGGTGGCGCGATGCCCGCCACCGTCGAGACCCCCGCTGATGAAGTGCGAGTCGATCCGTACGGGCCGAAGTCTCCCGAGTTTGTAGTGACCGACAACTTCGCCGACATGTGGACTTCGGCACTCGCGTTTTGTCAGAAGCGCTTCGAGGGCAAGAACGGCGTGTACAAAAAGGAGCCGTCAGGCGGCATCGGCTGCTTCACACCCGACAGCTTTCCGGTGTTCGACCGCTACCGTGAAAACGTGTACGTGATCGCGGATTCGAATCACGGCTACAAGATGATCGGAGTGGGCAAGCTGGTCGCCGATGATCTGCTCGGCGAAACGAGCAAATTGCTCGAACCGTTTCGCTTTTCGCGCTACGCGACGGGCAAGCTGCATCCGGTGAGCAACAGCCCGTTTCCGTGGAGCTAAGCGTGTTCATCTAACATCGCCGCAGGGTGCTCGACCTCAAAACTCTCAAGGTTTTCATCACCGTCGCCGACCTGGCGAACATGACGGCTGCGGCCAAGCGGCTTGGCTTGTCGCAATCTGCGGTATCGCAGGCAATACGCCAGCTTGAAGAAACCGTCGGCGCTGTGCTGATCGATCGCGAGCGCCGCCCTTTGACATTGACCGCTGCGGGCGCCGCGTTACGTTTGCGCGGAGGCACGCTGGTGGCCGAAGCCGAGACGCTTTACAAGACGGTGCGCGAGCAAGCCGGCGGCGAGGCGCAGATGCTCAGAATCGGAATGGTCGATTCGTTTGCCGCGACGATCGGCCCGCCGCTGATCAAGCGCTTGCTGTCCTTAGCCGTGCACTTACACGTGAGCTCGGGACTTTCACCGGGCCTGAGCGACGCGCTGCTCGAGCGCCGGCTCGACATGATCGTCACGACCGATCCGCCGGACTCGGCGATTGCGTTCGAATGCCATCGCTTGCTCGAGGAAGCCTATGTGCTATTGCTGCCACCCCGGCTGGCGCACGAATCGACACCGACGCTGGGGCGCCTTGCAGCCACCGCACCGATGGTGCGTTTCAACATCGATTCTCACATTGGCGCGCGGATCGAACGTTACCTGCGCGCTGAAGGAGTGGTTCCGCCGCATCGTCTGGAAATCGACACGGCCGAGAGTGTGGTCGCGATGGTCGCGGCCGACATCGGCTGGGCATTGATCACGCCATTGTGCCTGCTGCAAGCGCGCGCTGATGCCGGAGCCGTTAAACCGATGCCGTTGCCGGGCGAAGGATTCAGTCGGGCACTTACGCTTGTATCCCGGCGCGGCGAGTACGGCGACTTGCCGTCTACGATCGCGACCGTCACGGGCGAAATTTTTGGGGCGCAATTGCAGCCGAAGCTCGAGCAGCTCGCGCCGTGGCTTGTAGCCAAGGTCAGAGTCGGCTGAGGTGCGCGGCAATGCGCGCAGTGGGTGCACGCGCTTCGCTGCAGTAGCGCGGCGACGGGCCCCGGTGATCGGCGGCAGCGGTCAGCCGGCTGGCGATTGCTGAGCATCACCGCCCAGAAAACGAGCGTACCGAGCACGTGGGCCGAGCGCGCCAGTCGCAGTCGCTCGGCCAGGCTGGCCCCGAACACGCGTCCGATCACGCTATCGAGCATGGCCACCACGCGGCCCGTCGCGGCGCGCAAAACTTTGGCCAGCACCCACCCTGCCAACAGCAGCAGCACTGCACCTACTACGCTCGGCAGGTATAGCGTTAGACGCTCAACCATCATCGAGGCGACCTGCTTCATGTCGTCGCCCAGCGCTGCGCCCTGGTTCACTGCCGAATCTCCGGTCTGTAAGGCCCTACGTCGCCGTGGCGCAGCTTAGCGGCACTCCATGGCCGCAGCCAGAGGCCACGAACTGACTTGTGCAGTACACAAGTCCATCGCGCAAAAAAAGCCGCATGATTCGTCGCGAGCAACGCGGAGAAATCAAGTTGAATGTTTTGGTCATCGACGTCGGCGGCAGCCATGTGAAGATTCTCGCGACCGGCCATCAAAAGGTGCGCAAATTGGCTTCGGGCTCGAAGTTGACCGCCGAACAGATGGTTGCTGGCGTGCAGGCGCTGGCGCACGGTTGGAAGTACGACGTTGTCGCGCTGGGGTACCCCGGTACGGTCGCACACAATCAGCCGACGGCCGAGCCGCGCAATCTTGGCACCGGCTGGGTCGACTTCGACTACGAGGCAGCACTCAAATGCCCGGTGCGAATGATCAATGATGCGGCGATGCAGGCACTCGGCGCGTACAACGGCGGCAGGATGCTGTTCCTCGGATTCGGCACCGGCCTGGGCACTACGCTGATCGTCGACGGCGTGATCGTCGCGATGGAACTTGCGCATCTACCGTACAAGAAGAAAACGTTCGAGCACTATGTCGGCGATGCTGCGCTCAAGAGTGATGGCAAGAGCAAATGGCGCACCCGAGTAACCGACGTCATCGTTCGCCTGACGGCGGCGCTGCAACCCGAAGATGTCGTATTGGGCGGCGGCAACGCGCAACACATCGCGGAACTGCCGCCTCTGTGCCGGCGCGGCGACAACGCAGACGCATTTCCGGGAGGATTCCGCCTGTGGGCCGACAAAGCTAAGTCCGGCAAGGCGAACCGATCGGTGCGCGTTTCGTGACGATGGATAGGCTCCGTGGCGGAGCCTACCGTCCGATCGAAGACTACGCGCTGATCGGCGATTGCCACAGCGCGCGCTGATTGCGCGCGACGGCGGCATCGACTGGGCCACGCTGCATCGCTTCGACGCGGATCCCGTGTTCTGCCGACTGCTGGATGCGAGTCGGGGCGGCTTCTGGTCGATCCGGCCGCGCGGCGAATATCGCATGCACGCGCGCATATCTGCCGGGGACCAACATCCTGCGCACCGTGTTCACCGACGCGCGAGGCAGCGTCGCGCTCACCGACTTCATGCCGGTCGGTCGCAAGCTCGATGCCGGCGTGCACGACTATGTGCATCTGAACGCGCCGGGATGGATCGTGCGACGGGTCGAGGGCCTGCAGGGCGAGATAGAACTCGACATCGAATACCGGCCGTCGAAGCGTTTGCGCGCGAGCCGGTAGAGCTTCGCCGTGGGTCAACGCGCCGTGCGCGCGGGCGTCGAGATGCCCACTCTATACGGCGATGTGGAGTTCGCGCTTGACGTGACCTGGCCACGGCCACGCTGCGGATCGCAGCCGGTCGAGCGGCGACGATCTGGTCCTCGCCGATAACATCGTCGCCGGTGAATCGCCGCTCGCGCGGGCCGATGAATTCCTAGAGATCACGCAGGCGTTTTGGGAGGAGTGGATCGGTTACTGCCGTTATCGCGGTCCTTATCAGGACAGCGGTCATGCGCAGCGCGCTGGCGCTGAAGATGCTGACCTTCGCGCCCACCGGCGCGATGGTCGCCGCAGCCACCACGTCGCTGCCCGAAGAGATCGGCGGCGAACGCAACTGGGACTACCGCTACTGCTGGGTGCGCGACGCGTCCTTCGCGCTGTACGCACTGGCGGTGCTCGGCTACAGCGGCGAAGCGCAGTGCTTCGACGATTATCTGTTGAGCGCCTGCGCACGTTCGTTGCCGTACGTGCGGCCGATGTACGGAATCGACGGCGCATTGCAGCTCGAAGAGAAGTACGCTCGATCATCTCGAAGGCTACAAAGGCAGCGCACCAGTGCGCACCGGCAACGGCGCGTATCTGCAGTTGCAGATCGATGTGTACGGCCAGATGTTGGATCTCGCGCTGATGTACAAGGCACTCGGCGGCCAGCTGACGAGCAGTATCGGCGCCTGCTCTCCGCCGTCGCCAAGTTCATCGCCGCGCATTGGCGTGAACCCGACCAGGGTATCTGGGAAATGCGCGGGCCGCCGCGCCATCACGTCCATGGCAAGATGATGAGCTGGGTGGGGATGGATCGCGCCGCCAGCTGCTGGATGCCAAGTGGCAGAGCGGGCGCAGCAGATCGCAGCGGAGATCTGCGCGCGCGCCGGTCCCGATTCGAATGGAGGCTTGCGCCAGGCGTACGACGGCGGAACCGATGCCGCGGTTCTGCTGGCGCCGATGCTCGGCTTCCCGCTGCCGCGAGGGGCGCTGCTGCGGACGATCGACCGCGTGCGCCAGGTGCTCGGGCGCGGCGACTTTCTCGCGCGCTACGTCGGCGAAGACGGGCTGGCAGGCGGCGAGGGCGAGTTCCTCGTATGCACTTCGTGGCTGATCGATGCTGAACTCGCGTGCGGCCGCCACGAGCAGGCGCGCGCTTCGATCGAGCGACTCGTCAATTGCGCCAACGATGTCGGTTTGTATGCAGAGGAGGTCGATGCCTCCAGCGGCGCGTTCCTCGGAAACTTCCCGCAGGCGCTGACGCATCTCGGCGTGATCGGCAACGTCGTCAACCTACAGTTGGTCGAGCGTCACGGCACACAGGCATTGCACGGCTCGTATGCCGAGTCGTGCGCAGCGAGCGGTGACGGCTACGTTCGGCTGGCGCGGCGTGTTGGCGGCGACGCTGCAGTCGGGACGCGTGGGCCGCGTTTTCTCCTCGAAGCACTCCAAACTTGCGTGGCCCTAGCCGAGGTGCGATACATGTTCGCGCGCGGACCGGCTATTCAACATGCCGAACCAGGCGATTGATATCCGTATTGCGCAGCGGTCTGGCGCAACGCCTGCCACGCGTCTTGCGCAAAGCTGCGTGCGACCATGATGATGAAGGTGGGCGTGTCGTTCGATTTGTACAAAAGCGCATTGACTCGGCCGAATAGGCTTTGCGCGCAGTCGCCGGCACGGAACGTTCGTGGATGCAGGTCGAGCGGACAGCCGCTTGCCAACACGGAAGTGGCGTGCTCTCCCGCTATTTGATACGCAACGCGGCCTGCCGATAGATCGAACAGCGCGCAGCCGGCATGATTCAGCGCGTCGCGTTTGTCGGTGAAATCGGTCAGCGGCGATCCAGGCTTATGAGCGACCAGCAACCACGACCGCGGGCCGAGCCAGAACGCAGTCAGCGCATCGCTGCGAGCGGTAGTGTTCGGCACGATCGGAAGAGCGATCGAGAACTGTCGCGCCACCTGATCGATGAAGTCCGCGCACGATGGATCGCCTTGCACGTTCCAAGCTGCAGCAATCGGCACCTCTGCAAGTATGATCGGATCAGACACGCAGCCGCTCGCCCTCAGGATCGATGAACACGGCGAACCGATCTTCACTCGCACCCTGGCATTCGCCAGCGGCGACACCGCCCACAACGTCTCGCCGTGCCGCGCGCGCCCGTTGGCAAGCAGCGCCAGCGCGATCCATGCATCGAGGTTGGGCGAAAGCACCACGAGGTCACGTGGCCGAGCATCGGATTCGGCGCTGCACGATCGGGATCGGCAACGAGCTTTGCCGCGCGCGGCATCGGCGCGCCATCGAGCGCGGTCAGCCCGACCAGTTGCCAGCGATCCGGCGCCGTCAGCGCCGGTCGATTCAGCAGTGGTTTTCCGATGCACCACTTTTTCGCGTTGACCAGCTTGCCCATGCCGAGATCATCGGCAGTCGTGCGCCCATCGCCTTCGGCGCCGATCACGACGTGGCCTTTCTCGATGCGGAGCGTGCTCATCGCTTCGGTACCGTACGGCATCAAGCCGAACTCCTCGCCCGCTTCGATCACCGCTTCCCACATTGCGCGGCCGCGATCGGCCGGCACGTGAATCTCGTACGCCATCTCGCCCGAATAGCTCATCCTGAAAAGCCGCGCAGGGATCGGCTCGCCTAAGGCGCGAACGTTGCACGTGCCGACTGCGAGAAACGGGAACGCTTCGTTCGACACGTCGATGTCGACCAGCCTGGCGAGCACCTTGCGCGAGTTCGGGCCCGACAGCGCCGCCGCGGTCCATTGCTCGGTGACCGACGTTGCGAACACTTCGAGCTCGGGCCATTCGGCCTGCAGCAAGTACTCGAGCTGCTGCATCACCTTGACCGCGTTGACCGTCGTCGTTGTCATCAGGTAGTGCGTGTCTGACAAGCCGCGACGTTGTGCCGTCGTCCATCACCATGCCGTCTTCGCGCAGCATCACGCCGTAGCGGCAGCGACCGACCGCGAGTGTGTCCCACTTGTTGATGTAGACGCGATTGAGCAACTCGGCGACATCGCGCCCCTGCAGTTCGATCTTGCCGAGTGTGGACACATCGACCACGCCGACATGGGTGCGGACGTTGCGCGCTTCGCGATTCGCCGCATCGTCTTCCGATTCGCCAGAACGCGGATACGAATGCGGGCGCTTCCATAGCCCGGCGTTTACAAACCGGGCGCCGCGCGTCGCGTGCCAGTCGTGAATCGATGAATAGCGCGTCGGCTCGACATGCGCGCCGACTCTCGTGACCCGGAATCGCGCCGAGCGTCACCGGCGTGTAGGGCGGTCGGAACGTGGTTGTGCCGACTTTCGGAATGGGCACGTCGAGCAGTTGCGCCATCAGCGCCAGGCCGACGATGTTGCTGGTCTTGCCCTGGTCGGTTCCCATACCGAGCGTGGTGTAGCGCTTCAGATGCTCGATCGACTGGTAGCCCTCGCGCGCTGCGAGGGCGATGTCGTTCACGGTCACGTCGTTCTGCAGGTCGACGAAGCGTTTGCCGGACTTGCTGCGCGCGCGAACCGACCACATCGGGCGCAACGCCGATCTCGCGTGCCGCTTCGATTGCGGCGGCTCGAGGGCGGGCGCTGACAATCCAGCGCGAGTCGACGCCGCCACGCCGGCGTTGTGTCCTTCGATCAACGCCGCGCCCAGGTCGAAGCAACCGTTGGCTGCACCCGCCGGGAATATCGGCTGCGACGAGGCTTCCGGAACGAATGCTGCGATCGCATCGTCGTAGCGCAACTTGCCGCGCGCTTGCGAGAACAGATGTACGGCGGGACTCCAGCCGCCGGATACGGCGACCAGATCGCATTCGACGGTTTGCTTAGCGCCGCCCGCGAGAGGTGCCACATCAACTGATTCAACGTGCTGTTTGCCGGAGGCAGCCAAGATCTCCGCTTCGTTGAAGACTGGGATTCGGTTCGCCATCAAGCGCGAGAGTGGCGCGGAAGGGCGCGCATCGACAATCGCGCGCACCTGCACACCGGCAGCCTGCAAAGCGAGCGCGTCGGCGAGCGCGCCATCGTTGTTGGCAAAGATCACAGCGCGCGAGCCCGGCCGCACGCCGTAGCGCTTGACGTACGTGCGCGCCGCGCCGGCGAGCATCGTGCCGGGCAGATCGTTGTTGGCATATGCGATCGGCCGCTCGATCGCGCCGCTTGCGAGCACGACGGCGGTCGCGCGGATCTTCCATACCCGCTGCCGAGGCAAGTGCGCCGGCGCCGTAGTGAAGTGATCGGTGACGCGTTCGACTGCGCCGACCAGATTGCCGTCGTAGTAACCGAACGCGGTCGTGCGCGGCAACAGCGTCACGTCGAAGCGGTCTCTGAGCTCGCGCACTATTTCTGCGATCCATTCGCTCTCCGTTCGATTGTCGATTTCGGCATCTAACGATCCGCCGCCCCACCAATGTTTTCGTCGCAGACAATGACGCGCGCGCGCGCATGCGCGGCAGCGCGAGCTGCAGCAAGTCCGGTCGCGCCGCCGCCGATCACCAGCACGTCGCAATGCGCGTATCGATGTTCGTACTGGTCAGGGTCGGGTTCGCTGGCCGAGCGCCCCATGCCTGCGGCACGGCGAATCGCGTGTTCATACCTCAGCCACCATTCGGGCGTCGGCGGCCACATGAAGGTCTTGTAGTAAAAACCGGCCGGGATCAGGCGCGACACCGCGTTGTTGATGGCGCCGATGTCGAAACGCACCGATGGCCAGCAGTTCTGGCTCGACGCGATGAGACCGTCGTACAGCTCCTGCGTAGTGGCGCGCACGTTCGGTTCGGTGCGTGCGCCACGCGCCAGCTGCACCAGCGCATTCGGCTCTTCGGCGCCCGCGCTGAAGATGCCGCGCGGCCGGTGGTACTTGAAGCTGCGGCCGACCAGGTGCACGCCGTTGGCCAGCAGCGCCGAAGCGAGCGTGTCGCCAGCGTAGCCCTGATACGCAACGCCGTCGTATTCGAACATGAGCGGCCGACTGCGATCGACGATGCCGCCTGCTTGCAGACGGAACGGCTGCGTCACGATCCAAGCTCCTCTTCGATGCGTGCACTGGCAAGGATGTCGTGCGTGCGCGTGTCGCGTCGAACCTTGAACCATGCTCGGCAGCCGGCGCTGTGCAGCCACAGCTCGTCGTGCGGGCCGCACGGGTTGTCGCGCAGGTAGACGTACTCGAACCACGCGGCGTCGGGTGCATCGATGGCGGGCCGCTTGAGTGTCGCGTCGCCGCCGTAGGTGAACTCGATTTGGTTGCGCGGGCCGCAGTAGGGGCAGGGGATCAGCAGCATTGGCGGTGATTTACGTCAGTGCGCCCACGCGTACGGGCCGGCGCCCTTCTCGTCGATCATGCTGCCTTGCGCGAAGCGCTCGAGCGTGAACGCAGCGTTCAGCGCATGCGGCCGGTCGTGCGCGATCGTGTACGCGTGCAGCCACCCCGATGCAGGCGTCGCCTTGAATCCGCCGTAGCACCAGCCGCCGGTCATGGTGAGACCGTGCACCGGCAGCTTGCCGATGATCGGGCTGCCGTCCATCGTCATGTCCATGATGCCGCCCCATGTGCGCATCAGCTTCAGGCGTCCGAAGCTTGGGAACAGCGCGAGGCACGCTCCGACGACGTGCTCGATGATCGGCAGGTTGCCGCGCTGCGCATACGAGTTGTAGAAGTCGAGATCGCCGCCCATCACCAGCTCGCCCTTGTCCGACTGGCTGATGTAGAAGTGCACGGCGCCCGAGGTCACGACCGTGTCGAGTACCGGCTTGACCGGCTCCGACACCATCGCCTGCAGCACGTGCGACTCGATCGGCAACCTGATGCCCGCCATCGCCGCGACGTGGCTCGAATGGCCGGCGACGGCGATGCCGATCTTTCGGCGTCGCGATGAAGCCGCGCGTGGTCTCGACGCCGGTGACCGCGCCGCCGTCGATGCGAATGCCGGTGACTTCGCATTGCTGGATGATGTCGACGCCGAGCGCATCGGCGGCGCGCGCATAGCCCCAGGCGACGGCGTCGTGGCGCACGGTGCCGCCGCGCGGCTGCAGCAGGCCGCCCACGATCGGAAAGCGCGCGTTCGGTCGAGCAGTCGAGATTCGGAATCCATCGCGCGATCTGCGTCGCGCGACAGGAACTCGGCGTCGATGCCGTTCAGCCGCATCGCGTTGCCGCGGCGCATCGCGGCATCCATGTCGGCCGGCGAATGCACCAGATTCAGCACGCCGCGCGCGCTGTACATCACGTTGAAGTTGAGCTCGCTGCGACAGCCGCTCCCACAGCTTCAGCGAATACTCGTAGAAGTGCGCGTTCGGATCGAGGTGATAGTTCGAGCGCACGATGGTCGTGTTGCGCCCGGTGTTGCCGCCGCCGAGCCAGCCTTTTTCCAGCACGGCGACATTGCGCATGCCGTGCTCTTTGGCGAGGTAGTAGGCGGTGGCGAGCCCGTGCCCGCCGCCGCCGATGATCACCGCGTCGTAATGCCTTTTCGGCGGCGGGCTGCGCCAGGCCAGCGGCCAGTGCTCGTGGAAACTCAGCGCGTTGCGGGCGAGAGAGAAAATGGAATAGCGCATGGCCGGCGCATGCTAACGGTTGCGTGTGCAATGCCGAAGCGTCATCTGCATCGGCAATGATCGGATGAAGTTTTGCTTATGCCGCTAAAGAATCTGCGACAGAAATGCGCGCGTTCGATCCTTCTTCGCATGATCGAACAGCTGGTTTGGCGGCCCGGATTCGACAATTACACCGCCGTCGGTGAAATACACCTCGTCGGCAATCTCCCGTGCAAAGCGCATCTCGTGCGTTACCAGCATGCAGGTCATTCCTTCCTGCGCGAGTTCCTGGATCGTAGTTGAGGACTTCCTTGACGGTTTCAGGATCGAGCGCAGCCGTGACTTCGTCGAACAGCATCACTTCGGGCCGCATCGCCAGTGACCGCGCGATCGCAACTCGTTGCTGCTGGCCGCCGGACAACTCGCCGGGGTACGAATTGGCCTTTTCCGTGAGCCTGACCTTTTTGAGTAACGCCACGGCGCGTTCGCGAACCTCGGCTTCGTTCTCTTTGAGCACGTGCATGGGCGCCATCATGACGTTCTGCAGCGCGGTCTTGTGCGGAAACAAGTTGTACTGCTGGAACACGATCGACACTTCCTTGCGCAGCGCAATCTTTTCCTGATCTGTCTTTAGCTTCTGCACTTCGAAACCGGCGACGCGGATGCTGCCGCTGTTGATCGGCACGAGCCCGTTGATGCAACGGAGCAAGGTCGACTTGCCCGAGCCCGAAGGCCCGATGATGCAGACGACACCGCCCTTCGGCACTTCGAGCGAGATGCCCTTCAGCACCTCGACGTCGCCGAACGATTGGTGGACATCGCGAATCGCAACGATGGGTTCGGAGGCGGCCGTCATTACGTTGCTCACTGATTGACGGCGTATTTCGCTTCCAACCGCACGGTCCAGCGCGCAATCGGATAGCAGTACAGGAAGAACCAGAACAGCACGTAGCTGTAGAACGCCAGCAACAGTCCCGGTCGGTTCTCGGCGCTCAACACCCTGCCCGTCAGCGTCATCATCTCAGCCACCCCGACAATCGATGTCAACACGGTGGCCATCGTGAGGATCGCGTACAGGTTCATCCACGGCGGCAGCATGCGTTTGATGCATTGAGGCATGATGATCATCCACATCGTCTGCCGGCGATTGAATGCCAGCGACGCAGCCGACTCCCATTGCGTCGTAGGGATCGACTGCACGGCGCCGCGCACAATCTCGGAGACGTTCGCCATCACCGGCAGCGCCAGGCCCAGCGTTGCCTTGATCCAGGATGGAATCGGAACCGTGACGCCAAATACGGTGACCTGGAACGGCAACAGAAACATGCAGTAGAACAGCAGCACAAGCCAGGGCGCGTTGCGAAAGAAGTGCGTTGTGAACCACGCGCCTTTCCTGACCGGCAGCAGCAGCGAAATCTGCGCGAATCCCAGGAACATTCCTGCCAGTGTCCCCAACGTCATCGCCACCGCGCTGATCGCAAGGTTGAACAGGAAGCCGCCGAGCAGCAGCGGCGTCCACTTCCAGATCGTCGCCAGAATCGAAGGATGCCCGGGCTCAGCCTGCGCCTGCGCAACGCCGCAACCGATCACGAACAGCAGCAGCAGCGCCGCGCCGTGTGCCGGCCGCAGTCGCAGCGTGTAAAAGCCGGACGTGCGCTCGGCGGTCGCCGAGCGCGCGATTTGCGTCGCCGACGGCATCAGCACCGGCAGATCAGTGCCCCGCGCTTCGTGCCATCGCACACGGTTCATGTTCCGAACCCCGGCACCCTGATCGCGCGCTCCCAGCGGTGCATTACCCACACGAGAAATCCGACGAGCAGGAAGTACGCAGAGCAGCAACACGTTCATCATGACCGGTACGTTCAGCTGCATCCGACCAGATCTGGCTCGAGACGTACAGCATCTCCGGCACGGCGATCGCATAAGCCAGCGTCGTCGTCTTGACCAGGTTGACCAGGTTGTTGTTCAACGCCGGCAGGCTGATGCGAAACGCCAGCGGCAGCACGATGAACAGATACGTGCGCGTGCGGCTGAACCCGAGCGATTCGGCCGCCTCGATCGTCGTCTTCGGTACGGCTTCGACGCCCGAGCGGAAAATCTCGACATTGAACGCGCCGGCAAAAAAGGACAGCGAAACGATCGCCCACATTACGTTGCTTACGATCGGCACCGCGGTGCCGCTGGCGCCGGTCGCGGTCAGCAGGCTGCCGATGCCGAAGTAGAAAAAGTAGATCTGAACCAGCGGCGGCGTGTTGCGAAAAAACTGGATGTACCAGTGCACGATGCCGCGGGTCAGCCGCAGGCGGGAGCCCTGAAGCCAGGCGCCGACGACTCCGATCAGCACGCTCGCAACGATGCAGATCGCCGCCAGCCGGAGCGTCATCAGAAAGCCGCTGACAAAGCGGCGCCGATCGAATGAATCGTAAAGAATCGTGAGATTGATTCCGCTCGCATCGTTGAACGCGCGAAACCAATCCCAGAACGACTGCATCGGCCCTCTCAGTCAGAGGCGACTATCGCGGACCAGCCAGGCACGGAGTCGCCGCGCCTGGCATGCCGCTTCGCGCCGATGGCTATTTGTACTTGGCGTTCATTTCCTGCGCAAATTTGGTGGGCTTGATGCCCCACTTCTTTTCAAGTTGCTGAATGAAGCCGGTCTTGTGCCAGTCGATCGTTGTTTTCGCCATGAACTCGACCAGGTCCTTTTCACCCTGCTTGACTGCAATGCCCCAGGGGACGAAGAGGATCGAATCGAGCGGCATTTCGTAAGCACTCCATTCGGGCTTCAGTATTTCACCAACAATCGCAGTGTCGTCATACGCGAAGCCGACGCAGTTGCCGTTCCTGAGCGCCGCATAGACCTCCGCGGTGCCCGGAAAGGCCACGCCCTCGACGCCGTACTTCTCCTGCAGTTCCTTGTTGTAGAACGCGCCCTGGATCAGGCACACCTTCTTGCCTTTGAGCTGGTCCCAGCCGGTGATGCGCGCGGACTTCGGCGCCAGCACGTTGGTGCCCGACCCGTAGTAGTTGGGATCGACGAAGTCGACGATCTTGCGGCGATCCGGTGTATCACTGGTCGTCGCGATCATCAGATCGATCTTGCCCTGCTGCAGAAACTGGATGCGGTTGGAGGCGACGACCGGCACCAGCTCCAGCTTGACCCCGAGCCGCTTGGCCACATCCGCGGCCAGGTCCGCCTCTAAGCCGACGATCTTGCCCGACGGATCGAGGTACCCGAACGGCCGGTAATCGGCCTTGGTGCCGACGACCAGAACGCCCTTCTTCTTGACGTCATCCAAGACGCCCGCGCGCGCCGCCGTGATTCCCATCACGCTGAGCATCAGGCCGGCGGCCACCATAGAAATAACTCTCTTCAACATGTCTGTTCCTCGCCCTTGTTTGAATTCGAATTCAAAACCCGTTGATGTGCCAACCGGTGCTGAACAATGCACCGCACAACGCCGGCCGTCAACGTCATCAGGCACTTCGTCGCGCTAGCGTTTTCCCCGCTGTAGAGCGTCCAGCAAGCGTGTCCTTGGTCTCCAGCAGTGCCTGATCGAAAATCGTCATCGCTAGATCGATGTCCGCCTTGGTCACGGTCAACGGTGGCGCGATGCGCCACACCGAGCCGCGCTCGGGCCGGCGGCGGATGTTCATGCTGAGTCCCAATTCCAGGCATCGCTGCGTGGTCAGCGCTCCAAGCTCGTGGTGCGGCTCGCGCGTCTCGCGATCGCGCACCAGTTCTATGCCGCGCAGCAGGCCCATCCCGCGCACGTCGCCGATTTCCTCGTGCCGGCTTTGCAGTTCATGTAGCCGTTCGGCGAGGTAGTCGCCCATGTCGCGGCTGCGTTGCAGAAGGTGTTCGCTTTCGATCGTTTCGAGCACAGCCAGGCCGACCGCGGACGGCAGCGGATCGGACACGTGCGACGTGTAGAACGCAAAGCCGCGCCGGTGGCAGACCTCTTCAACCTCGTCGTTCGTGATAACGGCAGCCAGCGGCATGCCACCGCCCAGCGTTTTCGACACCGTCATGATGTCCGGGGTCACCAACAGATGCGTCGCGGCGAACCAGTGGCCGAGGCGGCCGAACGCCGTCTGCGCCTCGTCGAAGATCAGCAGCATGCCGCGCTTTTTGGCTTCCGCCTGAAGCGCATTGAAGTAGCCGTCGGGCGGAACGAGCACACCGCCGGCGCTGATCACGGGTTCGGCGATCACGGCCGCCGGCGCACCCGCCGACTGCATGTCGTACATCTCGAAGCCGATCTTCATGCACGTGCGGTCGCATTTGTCGCGGCAGTGCTTGACCGGGCAACGATAGGCATTCGGCTCGGGGATCACGAACGTGCCGGGCATGCCTGGACCGTAGCCCTTGCGATCGCTGGCAAACGAAACTGCGCCCGAGTTGCCGGTGACGCCATGCCACGAGCCGCCCAGCCCGATCACTTCGAACCCACCGGTGTAGAGCTTCGCCATTTTGATGGCAGCTTCGTTGCTCTCGCTGCCGGTGTTGAGCAGCAGCGACTTTTTCAACGGCCTCGGAACGATCTTCGCGAGCGCCGCCGCGAGCTGCACGGCACTGCGCGGGATCATTCCCGAAAAAAGATGCAACGCGCTGTCGCAGCTTTTCTTGATGGCCGCGACGATGTTCGGATGGCTGTGGCCAACAGTCGCGCACATCTGGCCGGACGTGAAGTCCAGTATCTTCTTGCCGCTGGCATCCCATACGTAGCAACCGTTTGCCCGGTCGATGACTTCGGGGTAAACGTCGCCTCCGTACCGGATCAGGTTTTGTCTAAAGTCGGCTGTCTCGCTGACGGCGGATGCCATATCGTTCCTCATCGAATGATGTTAACCGTTTTAATGCCATGCTCATTTTGACGTTGTCCTGCACCGATCGTCCGAGAAGCGTCGGTGAGGCCGCCACGGTATGACCCCGCACGCTTACCGTGAGCGGGTCAGGGACGCAATCGTGTCTGCGTTGCAACCGCGGCAGGACGTCGCCGCATGCTGGGAGGGAGGATCTGCAGCGACCGGCCGCGTCGATGAGTTCTCCGACCTCGATCTCATGGTCGTCGCGCCCCTCGATGCAGCCGACACGATTTTCGCCGCCATCGAAACAGCCGTTGCAGCCGTCGGTAAGGTTTCGCATCGATGGCCCATCGATCCGCCGCCATTCCGCGACACGGCGCAACGCTTTTATTTCCTGGCCGGCGCACCGCGCTTTTTTGCGCTCGATTGCGTGATCGCGACCGAGAGCGGCGCTGCGCAGTTTCTGGAGCGCGAAAGACATGGTGAGCCGCAGGTGCAGTTCGATCGCACCGCGTGCATCGCCGCTCTGCCGCTCGACCGGCCTGCGCTTGAAGCGCGACGGTCTCACCGCCTCACGCAACTGCGAGGCGCGGTGCCGGTCTTCCAAATGCTGGTCGAAAAGGAACTGGCGCGCGGTCGTCCACTGGAGGCGTTTGGCTTTCACCAGGTTCTGCTGCGTGCGCTGATCGAACTGCTCGGCATGCGACATCGGCCCGACCGCTTCGACTTCGGCTGGCGCTACGTCGAAACCGAGCTACCGGAACACGCCCAGCGCTTGATCGAACGCTATGCTTTCATCGCGGATGCCGCGGCGTTGCGGCAGTTGAACAGCGAACTGAGCGACGAGCTGATGCGTCAGCTCGAAACGTCCTGAGCATCCGCTGTGGCTGCTGAGAACCGAGATCGACTGCTGACGTTGCTGCTGATAGCCACGCTGATCGCGATGGCTGTTTCCGGGCTGCGGCCCTATGACCGCGCTACATGGGCGATGGAAGTTGCGCCGGTGATTATCGCGCTGCCGATCCTGTTCGCGACGCGCCGCAGCTTTCCGCTGACCACGCTGCTCTACGTGCTGATTTTCATGCACGCGATGGTCTTGATCCTCGGCGGCACCTACACGTACGCGCGTGTGCCGCTGGGCGGTTGGATACAGCAGGCGTTCGACCTATCGCGCAATCCTTACGACAAGCTCGGCCACTTCATGCAAGGGTTTGTACCAGCCATGGTGGCGCGGGAGATCCTGATCCGCGGCGCGTACGCGCGCGGGCGCCGCATGATTGCTTTCTTGTGTATCTGCATCGCGCTCGCCATCAGCGCTCTGTATGAGCTCGTCGAATGGTGGGCGGCGCTGGCGCTCGGTCAAGGCGCCGAAGAATTCCTCGGTACGCAAGGCGATCCCTGGGACACGCAGTCCGACATGTTCTGCGCCGGCCTTGGCGCGGGGTTTGCTTTGCTTGGGCTGTCAGCGGTACACGATCGGCAACTTGCCGCGTTAAGCCGCTAACTGCCGGCCATTCGTCGTCCATTGTCGAATAGTCGGCAGGGTGCGTGCGTAATCGGCTATTCGGCGGATTGCGAGTTCTCTATAACAATCGCACTGTCACACAAGTGAACTACAAGTTGATCGGAACGGAACTAGAGTTTGGAGATGGCGATGTTGATGCGAGTACGTGAGCGAGCCAACGAAGTACAGATCGAGTTGTCCGGTGTTGCCGGCCGACAGGAATCAGTACTGGCCGCGCTCGACGCTTGCCAGCGCTGCATCTCCGGTCCAAGTTCGGCTCCCGCGTCAGTCAGCGTTCGCGCGCGCGCGGATGGCATGCAGGTACGCCTGCGCCCATCCGAGGGCGAAAAGCTCGACGTACAGGAAATCTACCGTTGCCTGCGGCGCGCTCTGATCGAGCGCACGCGGACGGTGCTGGTTCCGCGAGTGATCGGCTAACGGTCTAGAACCGCAGGCCGAACCCGACCGATATCACTGGGTTAAAGCGGACATCGTCGGCAGCATCGCGATGATCCGACTCTTCGGCGCGTAAGTCGCTCTGCGTTTGCGCACAGATGACGGCAGGCAATGCCGCACCGCAGTGACCCGTCAGCGGAGCGCCCGGCCGTTGATAGGTCACCCCCAAATCGGCACTGAAGTACAGGCGAGAGCCGGTGCGCGGTACCAAGCCCCAGCCCACACCGAAGTAGGGAGCAGCCCTCGAAAACGTTGCGAGCGAGCCCAGCTGCCCTGCTGGATAACGCCTGCCGTCGATGCTGAAAGTCCCGGCGCCCGGTCGCGCAGCCCCGGCCAGACGCATATTGTTATATGCGAGCCCGCCGCTTAGCCTGAAACCAGTCGCGTAGGGATGCCAATCGGCCAAGAGAAAGCTGGTGCCGAAACGAAACGCGCCGTCGTAGCGAATGCCGGACCGATCGTAGTCGTACGCGATCGAGCCGCTGTTTGCAAGCGCACGAATTCCGAAGCGCTCCGTGATCAGAGGCTCAGGCTCTACACCGGGCGTGCTTAACCTGAGGCCACCTCCCACATCCTGAGCCGAAGCAGCACCTGCGGTCAGCAAAGCGGCGCCGAGCAGAACCCGCAACGGTCTGATGATTTCGCGATTTGCTTGCACGCCCGCTCCCGATCGACCCACGCGGATCGCCCCTACAAGACACTAGCCTTGACGGCGCGCCTCGATTGCGCAGTCAGCCACGCAATTCTTGCGGAATTCCGCAGCGAACGGTGGACCAATCGTCCATGCAACCGTGGCTAGTCGCCCGAAAGCGCGATGCCTCGGCGGTGACGGTGTGGCACTTTTGCGATGCCGTCACCGCGCAGTCGTAAATACTACGGGATTATTCGGACTCTTCGAACTTGGGCTCGCGCCGAACGGGAGGCGCTGAACTGCGCCTCGCTCGCTCGTCGCGGCTGAACCGATCCGACGGCGGCCTTGACCGCGGGCCCGAAGGCGGGCCTGAGCGCGCCGGGCCGGTGCGCGGCCGATCGAAACTGCTCGCCGGGCGCGCTCCACCACCGACCGTGCGCGCCAGCCGAATCACCATCCGCAGCGCCTCATTCACGGCCTCGGAATCGCGAAACACACGCGCCACATCGGGATCGAGCGCAATCGATCCATCCCGCACCGGCGCGCGCAAGCGCTCGCTGTAGGGCGGGCGCGCGGGACCGGCACGCGGCGGACGTTCGGCGCGCTGGTAAGGATCGCTGCCGGAATCTCGAGGCTTTGCCCTCGCCGCGCCGAACTTGCGATCCTGCGCAGCGCGGGCGCGCGGGCCACTGCGCGTCCCGGCGGGGGCATCACGATCTTTGCCATCAAAACGTTTCATGAATGAACCTATGCCGCTTTCTTCTGGTCGCGCAACTCGCGCCGCAGGATCTTGCCGACATTGGTCTTCGGCAAGTCCGAGCGAAATTCGATGTACTTCGGCTTTTTGTAGCCCGTTAAATGCTCTTTGCAGAACTCCGATAAATCTTTCTCGGTCAGCGCAGCGTCCTTCTTGACGACGAACAGCTTCACCGCCTCGCCCGCATGCTCGTCCGGCACCCCAATCGCCGCACATTCGAGCACCCCCGGATGCATCGCGACCACGCCCTCGACTTCATTCGGATAAACGTTAAAGCCCGAAACCAGGATCATGTCCTTCTTGCGATCGACGATCTTCGTATAGCCGTCGGCATCCATCACGCCGATGTCGCCGCTGCGGAAAAATCCGTCAGGCGTCATCACCTTTGCGGTTTCGTCCGCGCGCTGCCAGTAGCCGGCCATCACCTGCGGCCCGCGGATCGCAGATTTCGCCGACACTGCCGACCGGCAGCTTGTTGCCGTCGTCATCCATGATCGCGATCTCGGTCGAAGGCATCGGCAGCCCGATCGAGCCGGTGTACTTCGTCGTGTTAGTCGGATTGCATGTGGCGCCGGGCGAAGTCTCCGACAGGCCGTAGGCCTCGCAGATCGCGCTGCCGGTTATCTTCAGCCATTTTTCGGCCACAGCTTGCTGGACCGCCATGCCGCCGCCAAGCGTCAGAATCAGCGATTTGAAATCGAGCTTCTTGAACTCGTCGTTGTTAGCGAGCGCGTTGAACAAAGTGTTGACCGCAGGAAATACACCGAACTTGTGCTTGCCGAGTTCCTTGACGAACGCCGGAATGTCGCGCGGGTTAGGGATCAACAGGTTTTTGCCGCCGGTGCGCATGGACAGCAGCGCGCAGCAAGTCAGCGCGAAGATGTGATACAGCGGCAATGCGGTTACCGTGATCATCTGTTCGCCGGGCTTCAATTTAGCGAGCGCCGGCTGGTACCACGCTTCCGCCTGCAACATATTGGCGATCACGTTCTTGTGAGTCAGCGTCGCGCCCTTGCTGACGCCGGTCGTGCCGCCGGTGTACTGCAGGAACGCGACATCCTGGTGGCTGCAATCGACCTGCTTCAAGGTCATCTTCTGGCCGTCGGCCAGCACGTCGTTCCAGCGCAGTGCGTTCGGCAGCGAAAACGCCGGCACCATTTTCTTGACGTTGCGCACGACGAAGTTGACGATCAGACTCTTGGGGAACGGCAGCATGTCGCCCATCGCGCACACGACGACGGTCTTGGTCGGGACCCTGTCGATGACCTGCTGCAGCGTGCCGGCGAAATTCTCGAGAATGAAGATCGCTTCGGCGCCCGAGTCCTTCAACTGATGCTCTAGCTCGCGCGGCGTGTAAAGCGGATTGACATTGACCACTGTGCAGCCGGCGCGCAGCACGCCGGCCATCGCCACCGGATACTGCAGCACGTTCGGCATCATGATCGCAACGCGCTTGCCCTTGGAAAGCCCCTTGTTTTGCAGCCACGCACCGATCGCGGCCGAGTTCTCTTCGAGCTGCCCGAAAGTCATCTCGGCACCCATGAAACTGTATGCACCCTTGTCGCGGTGCTTCTTGAACGCCTCGTCGAACAGCTGAATCAGCGACTTGTATTGATTGGGGTCGATATCCGCCGGTACGCCTTGCGGATAGTTCTTCAGCCAGAACCGGTCCATGTTGTCTCCCTTTATATTTTCATTTATGATGGCGCAGCCGCCATCATAGACGCGGCTAACGCAGCGCCAGCGCGCCGCGCAACGAGTCGTCGCGGCGCTCCCGAGGCAGCGCGGCAAGGCGCTTGACCTCTTCGTAGAAGCGCGGAAAGTCTCCGTTGACCCTCACCAGCAGCGCGTCGAACGCCGGCACCAGGTCGTTGTAGGCGCCGATCGACGCCAGGTGCGCGTTGGTCAGATTCTGCGCAAAGAACCGGTCGTAGCCGGCGAAGCCACCCCAGCTTGCTCGCAGCCGCGCGTAAGCGTCTTTCAGCTCCGCGAAAATCTGCTGCTTGCGCACGCGCTTTATGTCGTCGGCTGCGCGGCCCTGGTAGTTCGCGAACAGCAGCCCGCGATACTGCAGCAGCAGGTTCAGAAACTCGTGGCGGCGCTGCGCGAACTCCGCATACGCTTGACGCGATGCATCGTCGCCGTTTGCTGCAAGCCAGCGCTTTACGCCCTCGCGCTCGACGGCGGTGGCGAACGACTCGTTAAACGTCGTATCGCCGCCGACAAAAGTCACCTGGTGGGCAAGCTCGTGAAAAATAAGTCCGGCAAGCTGGCCCTCATTGCCGCCGATAAACGTGTTCAGCAGCGGGTCTGCAAACCATCCGAGCGTCGAGTAGGCGGGCACGCCGGTCACGCTGACTTCGTAACCTTCGGCGCGCAGTTGGTCGGCCGCCTGTTCGGCCATGGTGCGTTCGAAGTAGCCGCGATACCCGGCACAGCCGACGACCGGGTAGCACCATTGCTTCAGCTCAAGCGACAACTCCTGCGTCGCGAAAACATTCCACACGACAAACGGGCGTTGCAAGTCCGCGTACGACCGATAGCTCTGATTTTCCGGCAGCGCGAGCTCGCTCGATGCAAACGCACGGATTCGTTCGGCTCGCTGCAGCCGATGCTTCAGGGACTCGGCGGTCGAGGGATCGGAAACGATCTCTGGGATTGGCCGCGCCGCGCGCAGCATCGCAAAGTGACCCTGGATTGACTGAGCGTAGTAGTCCACAGCCGAACAGCCGGCCGCCAACATCGCGAGCACGACCCCGCCCGCCGTCAGCAGGTGCTTAATCAAGTATCGGGAATTCATCGGGCACTATTGTGCCCGCCGGTCCCGCGCTATTACTGGTGAGAAATCCTACAAATCACACGTCGCAGCTTGCCGCTCACTTCGTCTCGCGCCGGCGAGCGTCGCGCGATGTCGATCGACACTTCCCCTATGCCGAGCTCAACGAAGTAGCTACCGAGCGCCCGCCGAACTTCGCGCGCCGAACTCTGCTCGCTCTCGCCCAATCGGATCTGCAGCTTGCGCGGTGCCGTCTGCGTTACCTGAAAGTCGTGAACGCGGGCCTCGTCTTCCAGGACGGTGGTCAATGCCAGCGGCACGACCGTGGCGGTTCCACCCCCCACCAGTGGAAAAACCAATGCCTCGTCGGTCCGACCCTCGACCGACATCGCAGGAAACCGGCTGCCGCAGCCGCACGGCTTATCGGTCATTGTGACGGCGTCGCCCAGGTCATAACGAATCAGCGGTTGAATCCGGTTCGCCAGATTCGTCAGCAGCACCGAGTGCGAGCGTTTGCCGGTGGCCACGGGCCGGCCGTGCCGGTCGATCGGCTCCAGAATGACCCAGTCGTTATTTAGATGCAGCTGCCGATACGGGCACTCCCATGCAATCGGCAGAAACTCGGACGCGCCATACGAGCTGCGCACCGGGCATCCGAACGCGCGCTGCACCTGTGCCCGCGCGGGGTTCGGGAGCGTCTCGCCGCCGGTCCACACTTCGCGCAGGCGCAATTGAAGCCGGCCCGCGTGCTGCTCATCAGCCAGCATTTGCGCCGCGGTGGGATAGGAGGCAAGCAGCGTCGGCCCAAACTCGTTGAGCTCGGCGACTAGCCGGTCGAGCGGTTGTAGCAGCGAGAACCCTTTCAGCGACGCGGCCAGCCATGGCATCGAGCGCCGCATTCGCTCGACGGTGGCAATCCCGGCGAAGTGTCCGCCGGTGGCGGCGACCATCGCATAGCGATCGCCCGAGATCAGCTGGCGCGCCAGATCGGACGCCGACCGCACTCCGCGAAAACGCTGCCATTCGAGCGCGTCATACACCGCCAGCGCGTCGGGGTCATGGACGAAATAACCGGGCTCGCCGGTCGTGCCGGAGCTGGTCCATACCGAGTAGCGACCGAACAGCGCGCCGCCGAGGCGGTCCGGTTCGGCGATGAACTCATCGACCGCACGACGGGTCACCGCCGGCTCGGTGATCACATCGTCAAAGTCCGCCATCAGCAGTTGCTTCGTTACCGGCGGTAGATCACTTAACCGCAAGCCCGAACTCGATGTCACCGGCAGCTTGCGGTAGAGGCGCGCGTAGTACGGCGATGCTTCAAACGCGTGCGCGACCAGCGAAAGCAGGCGCTGTTCGCGCCGCACGGCGATCACCGAGGAAGCGCTGTTGGAGCTGATCCACACGTCGAGCGCCGCCTGGCCCCAGCGCGCAGAGTCGTATGCGGCAGCTAGCGGCAGATCGAACAGTGAAGTTGAAACCGAAGACATCGCGCTATCGACTGCACACCGATCGGTCAAAGCGCATTGTCGCCCCACGCTCGCCGCACGTCATGCCTCGAACCGGGGACCGTCAGGTCATTGCGGAGCAATCTCCACGAGGCAGTCGTAAAACGTCGGTGCGCGTCCGATGTCGGTCAGCGCCTGGCCCGTCAGCTCGTTGGCGTTCTTGCCGTCGCGTGCGAGTTTTTTCCACCAGATCGACAACGCGACCACACAGCCCGGCCGCGCTCGATCGGTCACGCGCGCAAGCACATCGATGCTGCCACGATCGTTGAAGATCCGGACGCGAGCATCGTTGACAATGCCGCGCGCGCGCGCGTCGTGTGGATGAATCTCGACGGTGGGTTCGCCGTCGATCGAGCGCAGGCTTGTGACGTTGACGAACGTCGAGTTCAGAAAATTGCGCGCCGGCGGCGAGATGATCGCGAGCGGATAGCGTCGCGCCAGCGGACTACCATTCGGCGCCTCATACGGCGCGAGGTACGCCGGCAGCGGATCCTGGCCGAGCTTGGCGACTTGCTCCGAGTAGAACTCGCATCGTCCCGACGGCGTTGCAAACCCGCCACTCGCAAACGGGGCGTACGTTCGTGGAACATCGAGTCGCTGCCAGCCGCTCTGCTTCAGCCGTTGCCAGTCGTAACCGGCGGCGGCGCCTTCGCGCTTGAACGCCTGCGCTGCCAGTTCATCGTCGGTTTCCGAGAAACACGCGTCATCGAATCTCATCGTCGCCGCAAGCCGGCGAAAGATCTCGCTGTTCGGCAGCGCTTCGCCCAACGGTTCGATCGCCGCGTTGTTTGCCAGCATGTACAGGTGCCCGTACGACCGGTGCACGTCGAGATGCTCCAGCTGCGTGGTGGCTGGCAGCACGTAGTCCGCGTAGTCGGCGGTGTCGGTGATGAAGTGTTCGAGCACCACGGTGAACAGGTCTTCGCGCGCGAAACCGCGGGCGACTTCGCGCGATTGCGGCGCCACCGCGACCGGATTGCTGTTGTAGACGATCAGCGCCTCGATTGGCGGATCGGCGTGCTGCAGATCGCGACCGATCGTCGACATGTTGATCGTGCGCGGCGTTTTCCCGGCGAGCAGGCCGGGCCGGTACAACGATTCCGTGTCGATCGGATACGCGCCGCTGGTTGACAGCAGCACGCCACCCGCAGCGTCGCGCCAGTGCCCGGCCAACGCCGGCAGGCAGGCCACCGCGCGCACCGCATTGCCGCCGCCACGCGCGCGTTGCATGCCATAGTTGACCCGAATCGCCGCGGGCCGGATCTGCCAGTAGTCGCGCGCGAAGTCTTCGACCTCGGCTGCGCCGATGCCGCATATCGATGCAACGCGCTGCGGATCAAATTCCTGCGCGCGCTCTTCTAGGCCGTCATATCCCAGCGTGTACCGCTCGATGTAATCGAGATCGAGCCACCCTTCGCGCATCAGCACGTGCATCACCCCGAGCGCGAACGCGGCGTCGGTGCCGGGCATCAGCGCTATGTGCTGATGGCATTTTTCGGCCGTCAGCGAGCGATACGGATCGATCGCGATCAGCTTCGCGCCGCGCCGCTTCGCCTCCTGCGCGCGGCTCCATAGATGCAGGTTGGACGTGACCGCGTTGCAGCCCCAGAACACGATCAGCTTGCTGTTTTGAAACTGCTCGATGTCGGTGCCGGTCTTGATCCCGAGCGTGTACGCCAGTGCTTCGCCGCCGGCGGTGGCGCAGATCGTGCGATCAAGGAAGCTCGCACCGAGCTTGTGAAAGAAGCGCGCCGCCATGCCTTCGCCCTGCACCAGGCCCATCGTGCCCGCATAGCTGTACGGCACGATGCGCTGCGGATCGCGCTCGGCAATCTGGCTCAGACGTTGCGCGATGTCGCGCAGCGCGTCGTCCCATGACACGCTGACAAAGCGGCCCTCGCCTTTCGCTCCAACACGTTTCAGCGGATGCAGAACCCGCTCCGGGTGATAGGTGCGTTCCAGGTACCGCGAAACCTTCGTGCACAGCGTCCCGGCGGTGGTCGGATGCGTCGGATCGCCGGCGATTTTCACTGCGACGTTTCGGCCCTGAACCTCGCGCACGGTTACCAGCATGGCGCACGTATCGGGGCAGTCGTGCGGGCACGCCGCGCGAACCAGCTTATCTGCGAGTTTCGTTTCCGCTCCCTGCGCCGCCATCGCTCAACGCTTCCACGTCAGTGGTACCTCGGTTGCCTCGCCACCATATTCGATCTTCAGTGCGCGCGGAACCGAGCTGAATGGAACCAGGAACTGCACACGCTCCAACGCGGACTCGTTGCCGGCGCCGACCGTTTCGCCGAGACCGCCGTTCGCGGCGATGACGGAATCGTGCGTGACCAATCGAAAATTTTCGTCGGAGAAATCTGCGGCCTGGTGCTGCTTGTTCTGCATGCGAACCAGCAGCACCAGCCGCATCGACTCCGCACTGCGCGGCTCGATCGCGACTTCGGCAATCGTGAATGACACTTCGCCACTTTTGCCGACGGCCACGGTGCGCGGCACCGGAAATTCGATGGTCGGTGCGACGGTAGGTGCACTCGAAGAATCGAGCTGCGGGGCAGCCTGGGCAGCGTCCGGCGCCGAGGCGGGTGGGCTTGGCGCAGCCGGGGTTGCCGGTGCAGGCGCGGCGGTATTGGAAGGAGCCGTGGGCGACGGCGCAGGCGGCTCGGGGGCGCGTTGACAAGCCGCCATCATCAGCGATGCAAGTGCAAGCGCCGCAATCGCAGATCTACGCGCTTCACGGGTCATGACCGATGCGCGCTCGACATCGGCTGAGCGACGATGCGATGGAAAAATGCTTCGCACGCTGCGACCTGGTCATAGCTGATGTATTCGTCGGGCTTGTGTGCCTGGTCGATGCTGCCTGGGCCGATCACGACCGTGGGAATGCCCGCTTGTGAAAACATGCTGGCCTCGGTGGCGAACCCTACCGCGCCGGGACTCAGATGCGTGGTACTTGCGACCTGTTGCGCCCAGCCTACGAGCGGATGATCGGAAGCGATACCGAACGCCGGCAGATCCATGCCGACCTCCAATGCGATGCCGGCATCGTTCGCAACGCGACGCATTTCCGGCACCAACTCGCGATCGGCAAATTCAACGATGGTGCGAGTCAGCTCATCGGTCGACGTGGCCGGCAGATTTCGCATCTCAAACGTGAACTCGCAATCGCGGGGCACCACATTGACAGCGATGCCGCCCTTGATCAGCCCGGTTTGCAGTGTCGTGTATGGCACCGCAAAGCGCGCATCGCGCGGCTCGTCGCGCGACAGTCGATCAGCCGTTTGCCGAATGAAAGCCACCAGCCGCGCTGCGAACTCGATCGCGTTAACGCCGTCGGGCGTCAATGACGAATGCGCCTCACGACCGCGCACGCGGCAACAAATGTCGCGCTTGCCCTTATGCGCCACGATCGCGCGCATGTCGGTCGGCTCGCCGATGATGCAACCCGCCGGGCGAATCCCGCGATCCGCGAGGTCGGCCAGCAGGTCGCGCACGCCAAAGAACGTGGTTTCCTCGTCGTAGGTCAGCGACAGATGCAGCGACAGCTTTTCCTGTGCCGCAAGAAACTTCGGCACCGCGGCCAGCGCGATGGCGATGAACCCTTTCATGTCTGCAGTGCCGCGTCCGTGAATGCGACCATTTCCTGAAGCAAATGAGTGATCGGCGCGAAACGGATCGCTCGACCAGTCCTGACCGTCGACCGGCACGGTGTCGGTGTGGCCCGATATCACGAGACCACCGGTCTTGATCCGGTCCGGCTCGGCTGACAGGGTGGCAAACAGGTTGGCCTTGTTGCGCGCTGAGTCGTAGATCAAGTTTGCCCGCACGCCGAGCCGCGCAAGCTCGTCGCGCGCAAATTCGATCAGGCCGAGATTGGAATCGCGGCTCACGGTAGGAAACCCGATCAGCCGGTCGATCATCGCCAGCGATGCAACCGAAGGCGAAAGCACGGCGGACGACGGTAAGTCTGCGAGCGCCAAGTCAGAGGGCTTGTTCATAGGTCAGCCAGCTTGTTCATCGGCTCATTCTAGTGCGCGTACGATTCACTTTCTGATCGCCTCAACCCGCAAAAATTCATGCAGCTGATCGACCGCGTCGTCCAATTCCGTGCCGAGATTCAGCAGATCCGGCGCGACATTCACGCTCATCCGGAGCTGCGCTTCGAAGAAACACGCACCAGCGACATCGTGGCCAGGAAGCTGGCCGAATGGGGCCTCGAGGTGACGCGTGGACTTGGCGGCACCGGAGTCGTCGGCACTCTGAAGCACGGCGCATCAGCGCGCGCCGTCGGCCTGCGCGCAGATATGGACGCTCTGCCGATTCAGGAGACCAACGATTTCGCTCATCGCTCGACGCACGCCGGCAAGATGCACGCGTGCGGGCACGACGGCCACACGGCGATGTTGCTGGCCGCTGCAAAGTACCTTGCCGAATCAAAGTCGATCGATGGCACCGTGCACTTCATCTTCCAGCCGGCGGAGGAAGGCGGCGCCGGCGCGCAGAGAATGATCGACGACGGCTTGTTCGAGCGCTTCACCTGCGACGCGGTCTTCGGCATGCACAACTGGCCCGGCCTGAAGGTCGGCGAGTTCGGTGTCACAGGCGGGCCGGCGATGGCGTCGAGCAACGAATTTGAGATCCAAGTGATCGGCAAGGGCGCACATGCCGCAATGCCGCATCTGGGAATCGACCCCGTGTTCATCGCGGTGCAGATCGTCAATGGGCTGCAAGGCATCATCACGCGCGTCAAAAAGCCGATCGATTCGGCGGTGTTGTCGGTGACGATGATTCAGGCGGGCGAAGCGACCAATGTCATTCCTGAAAGCGCGAAGATTTCCGGGACCGTTCGCACGTTCAGTGACGACGTGACCGCGCTGGTCGAAACGGAAATGAAGCGCATCGTCGAGATGACGTGTGCAGCGCACGGCGCCGAAGGCAAATTCGCCTTCAAATGGAACTACCCGCCCACGGTCAACGACCCCGCCGAAGCCGAGTTTGCCGCCACCGTGATGGACGACATCGTCGGCGCCGACCATGTCGTGCGCCATATCGAACCAACCATGGGCGCTGAGGATTTCGCGTTCATGTTGAAGGTGAAACCCGGCGCGTACGTTTTTATCGGCAACGGCGATGGGACGCATCGCGTTCCCGGTCACGGGCTCGGACCGTGCATGCTGCACAACCCTTCGTACGATTTCAACGACGAATTAATCCCGTTAGGGGCCACTTACTGGGTGCGTCTGGCTCAAAATTTCCTGGCGCGCTGATCTTTAGTTCTTCCCGCTAGTCCATTCGCCGGAATGCGGTGGATTTGCCCGGCGGTTACTGTGTATCGCTGCGGCTCCTCCGGCTGTATCTTGCCTCTGATGCCTTTGCCCTTCGTTCGTGCTCTTCTCGCGGTCGCCGCCTTGTCAGGCCTGGGCGGCTGTGCGACCGTGACCGGCGAGGCCACGCAAGCGATCAACATTCAGACTGTGGATGCCAGTGGCAAACCGGTCGACGGCATGGCGTGCCGCATCGTCAATGGCTCGGCCGAATACACGGGGGACACGCCAATGTTTGGTCTAAGAGTGCGTAAGTCGCCGACACCGCTGGTTGTCGAATGCAAGCGCCATGGCTACGCAATGGCGCGCGCGCTGATCATTTCGCGTGCCGACTTAGCGTCCGGATCGACCGCGCAGCTGCTGCTGCCCGGCGGCAGCTCAATGCTGATCATCGATCACATATCCGGCTTCATGTACCAGTATCCGCGCTGGATCCGACCGCAAGTCGGCGCCGACATGATCTTCGATCGCAGTGACGAGAAGGGTCGGGATCCGACCCCCGGCATCGTTACGCGCCAATTCGATGCGCAGGTGCGCTACGCCAGCGGCGTTCAGGACGCGCGAGTCGACTAGATCGCGGAGCTCCGCGCCTAACTCGCGTGGAGGTCGTTGAACGAAGTATCCAGCCCAGTTGTCAGTCTGCGTGAATTTCGAGCTCGATCGGGGGACTGCTCCGCAAAGTGCAGTTCACCGGCGAATGCGCTTCCGCCCATTGCACTAGCTCCTCTAGCTGCTGCACGGTGGCGCCTCCGGCTCCTATCTTTACTTCCATCTTCAGGTTCGACAACGCGGCCGACGTGTCGCCCACACCCAGCAAACCGCGCGCATCGGATTCGCTGTGCACGCTAACTTCCAGCTTGTCGAGCACGATACCCAGAGCGGCTGCGCGCATCGCGATTGCGGTGCCCGTGCACGATGCCATCGAGGCGCGCAGAAACCAGCCCGGACTCGGACTTGACCCTTCGCCTCCTATCGGCGAAGGCATATCCGTCTCTGCCCGCTCGCCTGCAGGGCCGCTGATCTCGAAGCGCAGGCCATCGTTGAGGACGGCAGTGGCGGACGGATTGGCCTTTACCGCGAACGCCGGCCGCTCGACAAATACGGCTTTCGCGCGCTCGATAGCTTCGCTGACTCTGGTGTTCGACATGGCGACGCACTCCTTACGTGACTCTCGGATTTCTGTCCTGCAACGACTACAAATTCACCGGGGATGGAATATCCGGCACCTTCGCGAAACGACTCGATCGAAGCCAAATACTCGGCGTGAACTTCGCGCTTCATAGCGTCCGTGAAGCGGTCGTACGCCAACGCAACCGGCCCACCTGCGAAGGTCGCTTCACACGCCGCCTCCGGCGACGCATAGTGCAGGTGCTTCTCGATTCGATCAGAGACGACGGCGTCGAATCCCGCCTGTACAAAGGCATCGCGCAGCGCGCTGCCCGTACCAAGGCGGAAAAACATCGGACAAACCTCGGACTTCACACGAGAGTCGACGATTGGAAAGATCTCGGCCCAACCACAGCGACTGCGCTGCCCCCAAACCGCAACGGCCGCTCGACCGCCGGGGCGAAGCACGCGATGCAATTCGCGCACCGCTGATTCCGGATCGGGAACGTACATCAAGCCAAGCGCGCACACTGCCACGTCGAACTCTTTCTCCTCGACTTGCAGGTCTTCTGCGTCCATGCGCTCGAAGCGGATGTTGCTGACGCCGCGCTCGCTTGCGGTTGCTCGCGCGAGTTGCACCATGCGCTCCGAGATATCGGTCCCCATAACGCTCCCGGACGGTCCGACCAGCGTGGCCGCGCGTAGGGCAACCCGACCTGTACCGCAGGCAACGTCCAGCACCGTTTCACCCTGCGCCGGGCCCGCCATCTCGAGCATTCGGGATTGCGCGGCCAAAAGTTGCTCGCTCCATCCCGCCTCATAGGCGACCGCGGCTTTATCCCAACCGTAGCGTTGAATTCGGCGCTGCAGCTTCGCGTCCATGTTCCCTTTGCGCAACTCGTAGCGTCAGCGGCGCCCTGCTCTACCTTAGCTGCATCGCCGTTCGATCTGATTCCATCAGCAGCGTCTGGATGTCGTTCAGCATCACTTCCGGATGCACGAACGCTAGCGAATAAATCTCTCGCACGACACCAGTGACATCGATCAGGAACAACTTCAGCATGTGGTTGATCGCACGCGTCGGACGACCCGCAGCGTCGACTTCGACCCTGACATCCTGGCCAAACCCGTCCAGCAGCGGACTAAGTTCCGCCATCGATCGCGCAGTAAAAAACTGCCACTCGAATCCTGACGGAGTCCCCAGGCCAAGGGTGTAGCGACGCAGTGTGTCCGGTGTGTCGTGAGACGGATCGAAGCTGATGCTTACGAACCGCACGCGCGGGCGAGACGACGTATCGGCCGCGATGCGGTCGCGCAGCGTCTTCATCGTCTGATAGGCAAACGGACAACCCCACGGATCGGTGCAATACGTATAGAAAAATGTCAGCAGCGTGACTTTGCCACGGGTGTACGACGACAGACGGCGTGTAGCGGCCGATGCGTTTAGCAGCGTAGCGTCGGGACATTGCTGGATGCGCTGCAGTTGGTAGGTGCCGGCAGGGGTCGGCACGAAGTCCATGTTGGGCGCAAGCCCTGGTCCAGGATCGGGCGCCGACCACGCCCACCCAGGGAGCAGCAAAACCGCCGCCAGCAACGTTCTGGCGCACTGCGTGCCGAACATCTAGCAGCTCAGCGCATCAGCGCGCGGCGGTCTTGGCGCTGAACTTCATGTGGTGGGCACGTCCCAGCTGCTCCTTGGTGAAATCCACTTCGAACGCGGGTTTCAGCTCCTTGCCGTCCCAGTGAAATGCACGCACGAACTGCTCGTTGTCGGCGCCGCCCTTGTCCCACTTCTCGAGCAGGCTCGACGTGATGTAAACGCGCTTGCCGTCCCACGACTGGCTGACCATATTGACCTGGCGTCCGGTCTGCTTCGCGTAGGTTTCCTTGGGCGCCTCCGGGTTGGTCAGGTCGAAGTAACGCGTCATGCCGTCCATGAACGTATTGACCCACAACCCTTTGCCGTCAGCGGTGATCGAGATGTCGACGGGCAGCGGGATCTTGCTCGGGTCGCCGATCGTGCCGACTTCCTTCGCCTGCCACTTGTCGCCGTCCTGCTTGACGAGCCACAGCTTGGAGGTGAGCGCAGCGGCGGTAATCGCCCAATTGTCGCCAGGGTTCAGCGACCAGCGGATCTCGAGCGGTGCGCCGGGCACGCTAAAGATCTGTCGCGGCTGCATCGCCTTCAAGTCCCACAGCACCATCGTGTTGCCGAACTTTTTCATCGCGGCTTCGTCTTTGATCAGACTGCCAATTTCGCGCATGTAGTTATCGCGGCCGGTAAAGCTCGACGTCAGCATCACATTCTTGGCGGGATTCACCGCGATGTCGTAACCGTATCCATCGCCCTGAACGTCGCCTAGCTTGCTGGTCGGCAGGCCGTGTTTGCCGACGAATCCTCCCTTGTTGTTGTAAACCGCAATGCCGGTGACGCCGCCGTTATCTTTGGTGTTCGACAGCGTGCCGATCAGCATGCGGCCAGGCATCGCGTAAAAGGTGTGCGGCCCGACATACCCTGTTTTCGCGGGCAGATCGGCGATCGTCTTGACTAGCTTGGGCTTAGCGGGATTGCCGCCCACATCGAACACGTAGATCTTGCTGTCGTTCAGCCCGCCGGCCCACAGGTAGCGCCGGTCATCGGTGAAGCCCATGTGATGCGCTTCGCCGCGGCCGCCGACGGATATCTTGTGCACCACCTTGCCGTAGGTTTTCGACTTCGGATTGGCATCGATCGTCACCAGCTTGTCGAAGCCGTCACCGAGACCTTCGACGCCGAGGGTCCAGACGTGCACATAATCTTCCTGCCCTTTGATCAGGCCCGACATGTAGGGGGAGTTGCAGGTTTCATCGGCCCGCGCAACGCCGGAAAACACCGTCGCGGTTACCAGTGCAAGGGCAATCTGCAGCGCTTTACGAAAAGCTCGGAATGCATTTTTCATATGGTCTCCCTGACGCTCAAGGGGCGCGCAGCGCGGCTGCGTGTCCGCTGAGTCCGAATGAAGTGATGGGTTCGCCAACAGCCTGCGAATCTTAGGCCCAATCGTCGGGCGGTTCGCCAGTAATTCCTGGACGCATAGCCTAGACTTCGGGCAGTTCGTACCCATCTGGACCGCTCACCCCGCGGTCCTTCCCTGCTCCCAAACGATGTCTGCTACGTCTGACAAGGCGGGCAAGGCGATTCGCATTCGCGGCGCCCGCCAGAACAATCTGCGCAATCTCGACCTCGATATCCCCACGGGCGAGCTGGTGGTCGTCACCGGTGTTTCGGGATCGGGCAAAAGCTCGCTCGTGTTCGATACCCTGTACGCCGAAGGTCAGCGGCGCTACGTCGAAACGTTTTCGCCGTACGCGCGGCAGTTTCTGGACCGGATGGACCGCCCTGCGGTTGACCGCATCGACGGCGTGCCGCCCGCGATTGCCATCGATCAAACCAATCCGGTCCGAACATCGCGCAGCACGGTCGGCACGATGACCGAGCTGAACGACCATCTGAAGCTGCTGTTCGCTCGCGGTGCACGGCTTTACTGCCGTGGCTGCGCGCGCCCGGTCAGGCGCGACAGCGCAGACAGCATCTACGACGCGCTTGTACAAAGCGCGCCGGCCGCCGGTGACCCGCAGGTGATCGTCACCTTTCCGGTCACGGTTCCGAAAAACTTCGGCGAAGAAGAAGTACGCGCGCACCTGGAAGCGCAGGGCTACACGCGCATCCATCGCGAACGAACCGCAGGCAACAGCAAGGTGCTCGACGTTATCGCCGATCGCGTTCGCATGTCGACCACCGAGCGATCGCGCGTCATCGAGGCGCTGGAGCGCGCGCTGCGACTCGGCGCCGGCCGCGTCGATGTCCATCCGTCCGGCACGGAACCCGCCACGGGTGTTTGGCGGTTTAGCAATGACCTGCACTGCGCCGAGTGCGACATTGGCTACGAGACGCCGCATCCCAGCACGTTCTCGTTCAATTCGCCGCTGGGCGCCTGCGAAACGTGTCGCGGCTTCGGGCGTGTGATCGGCGTCGACTATGGAATGGTGATTCCGGACGAGCGCAAAACGCTGCGCGGCGGCGCGATCAGGCCGTTCCAGTCGAAGTCGTTTATCGAAAGCCAGCGCGATCTGGAGAAGTCGGCAGCTAAGGACGGCATTCCGCTCGACGTGCCGTATCGCGACCTGACGCCCGAGCAAAAGCATTGGGTCATCGACGGCGGCGCCGGCTGGAAAAGCTGGAACAAGTCTTGGCCCGGCGTCTGGTACGGCGGCAAGCGCTTCTTCGCCTGGCTCGAGAGCAAGGCGTACAAGATGCACATTCGGGTGCTGCTGTCGCGCTATCGCTCGTACACGCCGTGTCCTGCGTGCGGCGGCGCGCGGCTGAAGCCGGACGCGCTGCTGTGGAGAGTCGGCGGTATAGAAGAGGCAAACGCGGCGCTCGCGAGTGACGGCAAGTACGGGCGCTACAAGCCGGTCGATGCGCAGTGGAGTAGCGCTCAGCTCTCTGCATTGCCGGGCCTGTCGGTACACGATCTCATGTTGCTGCCGATCGAGAGAGTCAAGTCGTTCTTCGATCGCGTGCAGTTGCCTACACCGCTCGATCAGGCGAGCGAAATGCTGCTCGACGAGCTGCGCGCGCGCCTCAAATTTCTGGTCGACGTCGGGGTCGGCTATCTAACGCTCGACCGGCAAAGCCGCACGCTGTCCGGCGGCGAAGTACAGCGGATCAACCTGACGACGGCGCTGGGCACATCGCTGGTTAACACGCTGTTCGTTCTCGACGAGCCGTCGATCGGCCTGCACCCGCGCGACATGCATCGTGTGGTCGAAGTGATGCACCGGTTGCGCAACGCCGGCAATTCGCTGGTGGTCGTCGAACACGATCCGCAAGTGATGCTGGCCGCCGATCGAGTGCTCGACATGGGACCTGGCCCCGGGGAGCGCGGCGGCGACATCGTGTTCAACGGCACGCCCGACGTACTGCGCCATTCATCGACACTGACCGGCCGCTATCTTGGCGGACGATTGCAGGTCGATGCCGCGCGGCCGTTGGCGATCGCCGCCAGCGCGCCGAAGTTGATCTTGCAAGGCGCGCGCGAGCACAACCTGAAGGCGATCGACGTCGAAATTCCGCTGAAGCGACTGGTGTGTGTCACCGGCGTATCGGGCAGCGGTAAGTCGACGTTGATGCAGGATGTCTTGTATCCGGCACTGGCGAAAGCGAAGGGAAAATCCACCGAAACGCCAGGCGCGTTCGACCGCCTGCTCGGCGAAGACTGGCTCGACGATGTCGCTTTTGTCGATCAATCGCCGATCGGCAGAACAACGCGCTCGAATCCTGCGAGCTATGTCGGCGCGTTCGATTGCATTCGTGCGATCTTTTCGCAAGGCGCGGCTGGCGAAGGAGCGTCACTACACGGCGGGAACGTTTTCGTTCAACTCGGGCGACGGACGCTGCCCGACGTGCGGCGGCAACGGTTTCGAACACGTCGAAATGCAATTCCTGTCCGACGTATATCTGCGTTGCCCCGATTGCGACGGCAAACGCTTTCGTCCTGAAACTCTCGAAGTGCTGATCGAGCGTCATGGCCACGCAGTCAATATCGCCGATGTGCTCGCGATGACGGTCAACGAAGCGCTCGCGTTCTTCAACGCTGATGCGGAGATCGCCCGCGTGCTTGCGCCTCTGGCCGATGTGGGTCTCGAATACGTCAAGCTGGGGCAACCGGTCCCGACCTTGTCGGGCGGCGAAGCGCAGCGGTTGAAGCTGGCGGGCTTTCTTGCAGAGGCGACGAAAGGCAAGCCTCCGACCCGCGGCACCCTGTTCCTGTTCGATGAGCCCACTACCGGACTGCACTTCGACGACGTCGCCAAACTGATGCGCGCGCTTCGCAAGCTGCTTGCCGCTGGCCACTCCGTCGTGGTGATCGAGCACAACCTCGACGTGATCTCGGCCGCAGACTGGTTGATAGATCTGGGTCCCGAAGGCGGCGACGGCGGTGGTCAAATCGTTGCGGCGGGTACACCGGACGACGTGATCGCCAACGCACGCTCGCACACCGGCCGTGAACTGCACGCATATCGCCTGGCGCTGCTGAATCAGGCGCCGCGTGTAAGGGAACCAACAGAAAAGTATCAGTCGGGGTCTGTCCGCAGCACGCAGAACGGAAGGCGTTCTACCAAGTCGGGGTCAGACCTTGGCCTAACCTCCATTCATATCCTTAATGCGCGTGAACACAACCTGAAATCGATCGACGTCGCGATCCCGCGCGATACGTTCACGGTGATCACCGGCGTCTCCGGCTCGGGCAAGTCGACGCTGGCGTTCGACATCCTGTTCAACGAAGGCCAGCGGCGCTATCTCGAATCGCTGAATGCGTACGCGCGCTCGATCGTGCAACCGGCCGGCCGGCCCGACGTAGACGCGATCTACGGCATTCCGCCGACGGTGGCGATCGAGCAGCGCACTTCGCGTGGCGGCCGGAAATCGACGGTGGCCACGCTGACCGAGATCTATCACTTCCTGCGCTTGCTGTACGTCAAGCTCGGCGTTCAGCACTGCCCGAACTGCAAGGTGCCGGTCACGCCGCAATCGTTCGACACGATCGTCGCGCAGGTGATGCGCGACTTAAAGGGCCTGCACATCGGGGTGTTTGCGCCGCTGGTGGTCAACCGCAAAGGCGTTTACACCGACCTCGCCAAATGGGCAGCGGCGCGCGGTCATTCGCACCTGCGAGTCGACGGCCATTTTCTACCGACCGCGAAGTTTCCGCGCATCGAGCGCTTCAAGGAACACACGATCGAGCTGCCGGTTGCGGACTTCGTCGTGCAGGCAGAAAACGAAGACCGGCTGCGCGGCGCGATCGCGACCGCGCTCGAACACGGCCATGGCGTGGTGACGATCGCGTGGCCGCTCGGAAAACTAAGAGACGCGATTGACGGCGGGGCATGGACCGCGACGCTCGAGCAAAAGAGTTTTTCGACCAAGCGCGCCTGCCCTTCGTGCGGCGCGTCGTTTCCCGAGGCTGACCCCCGCCTGTTCTCCTACAACTCCAAGCACGGCTGGTGCACCGGATGCTTCGGCACGGGCTTGAAGCTGACCGGTTTCGACGCGGAACAAAGCGGCGAAGAAGTCTGGTGGAACGCGTGGTACGAAGGTGAGACCGCGCCGTGCGAAAGCTGCCACGGCAAACGCCTAAACCCGACCGCACTGGCGGTGACGTTCGCAGGCCAGTCGATCGCCGAGCTGGCGGAGCTGCCGGTCGCGGACGCGGGAAGGCTGTTTAACCGCTTGACCTTGAGTGGTCGCGAAGCAGAAATCGCGCGCGACGCGCTGGCAGAGATCCGATCTCGCCTCTCATTCCTTGAAGAGGTCGGACTTGGCTATCTCGCGCTCGGCCGCGCTGCACCGACACTGTCAGGCGGCGAAGCGCAACGCATTCGCCTGGCTGCCCAGCTCGGTTCCAACCTGCAGGGTGTCGCATACATCCTGGACGAGCCGACGATCGGGCTGCACCCACGCGACAACCGCATCCTGCTGAATGCCCTGGAGAAGCTGGAAGCAAAGGGCAATACGCTGGTCGTCGTCGAGCACGATGAAGATACGATCCGCCGCGCGAAGCATTTGATTGATATCGGTCCCGCCGCCGGCGTGCGCGGCGGAAGAGTCGTGGCACAGGGCACCGTCGATGATCTGATCGCCGCACCCGAATCGATGACCGGCAAGTGCCTACGGTCACCCTTGGTGCACCCGCTGCATCCGCGTCGCAAGGTCAATGCTTCGACGGCAAAGCTCACTGCGCACGGCGCGCGTTTGCACAACCTGCGCGCGGTCGACGCTGCATTCCCGCTGGAGCGCCTGACCGTAGTCACAGGCGTGTCAGGCAGCGGCAAGTCGACACTCGCGCGCGATGTGCTGCTCGCCAATCTGCAGAACGTCGTCGGGCAGCGTGTCCCGAAGGAAATTTGGATCGGCTGTAGTTCGATCGATGGCTGGCGCGAGCTCGATCGGGTGCTCGAAGTCGACCAGACACCGATCGGCAAGACGCCGCGTTCGTGCCCAGCGACCTACGTCGGCTTCTGGGACGCGATCCGGCGGCTGTTCGCGGAAACGCTCGAAGCCCGCACCCGCGGCTACTCCGCAAGCCGCTTCTCGTTCAACACCAAAGGCGGACGCTGCGATGCGTGCGACGGCCAGGGCGTGCGCACGATCGAGATGAGTTTTCTGCCGGACGTCAAAGTGTTGTGCGACGTGTGCGGCGGCGCCCGCTTCAACGAAGAAACGCTGGCAATCCAATGGCGTGACAAGTCGATTGGCGATGTGCTGCGCATGGAAATCGATGAGGCGGTCGAGTTTTTCGCGGTCCACCGGTCGATTTCGCATTGTCTGCGGCTGCTGCGCGATGTCGGCCTCGGCTATCTGACGCTCGGGCAGCCATCACCGACGCTGTCCGGCGGCGAAGCGCAGCGCATCAAACTCGTCGCCGAGCTGGCCAAAGTGCGCGACGACGTGACGCGCCGCGGGCAGCGCGCACCCAAGACTTTGTATGTGCTGGACGAGCCGACCGTCGGCCTGCACATGGCCGACGTGGAGAAGCTGATTGTTGTTCTGCACCGTCTCGTCGACGGCGGCAACACCGTGATCGTGATCGAACACAATCTCGACGTGATCGCCGAAGCCGACTGGATCCTCGACCTCGGGCCCGAAGGCGGTGCCGGAGGCGGGCGCATCGTCGCGCAGTGCACGCCGCACGATCTTGCGAATGCCGCGACGCCGACCGCGCAGGCATTGCTCGAATTCAACCAACGCCTTCTGTTGCCTGCTGTCAGGCGACCGACTTTGCAGGCCGCCGCCGCATGCATTAGCACAGCCTGATCGTCGGCAACCGGGCCGGCATTGAAGCATGCGGCCGGTTGTGCGCGCCAACGTGAGGTTCGCAGCAATGCAGGCGCAGCAAACCGTCAGCGCAGCGTCAACACAATGGGCTGATGATCGGACGCCTTCGTTTGCTGATCGACGTGCAACGACTCAACCCGCTGCATCACATCAGGACTGACGAAAAAGAAATCGCAGTGCAGCTCGCCGTGGTTGGGCATGCGGTTGTAGAGGCAGAACGTCGTCGGATACGGTTCGCCCGGGTGCAGGCGGTCCCATGGATTGGCGAGCGCGGGCGTGCCATCGGACAATGGCGCCACCATGCGTGCATGCAACTCGCTGTCGTATTCGAGATTGAAGTCGCCGCAGATGACGGTGGCGCGCGGCCGCAATAGAGTCTGAAAGGGGCCGCCGTCGTTCATCGTAATCTCGGCCGCCCGCGCGTGTGCGTCACCATCGGCATAGATTTTGCGCAGCGCCTCGACCTGCGCCGAGCGTTGCGCGAGTGAATACCACTCGAGATGAGGGGTGATCACGCGGACGTCGCCGAACGGTGCGGCGACGACCGCCTCGACCGCGATGCGCGGCATGCCGGGCGTGCCCGGATCAGCCGGATACGGCAGCGTCCACCGATAGACCTGCCGCACGGGAAGCCGCGACAAAATCATGTTGCCGAAGCGGCGTCGCTTACCGCCTTCGGCTGGGTGATCGACCGCGATCGCCGGAAACGCGCCGTACTCGGGAAGCAGCGCCGCGAGATCAGCAAACTGGTCGCGCTCGTCGTTGCCGGCCAGTCGTGGAGCGGGAAAGTTGTCCGCGACCTCCTGCACGCACAGCACGTCGAAATCGGCGATGCGCTTCGCTTCGGAGACGATGCGCGCCGGATCGACCTTTCCGTCGATGCCGCGGCACCATTGCACGTTCCAGCTCATGATCTTCATTTGATTCCCGCGCGCATGAACGACTGAACAAACTGCCGCTGGAATAGCAGGAACGCGATCAGCAGCGGAGCCGTGGAAAGCAGCGTCGCGGCGTTGATGATCGACCAGTCGATCCCCTGATCAGTTGCCGAAAATACCTGCAAGCCGACCGTCACCGGCCGCGACTCGACCGAGTTGGTGATGATCAGCGGCCACAGGAAATTGTTCCAGTGGTACGACACGCTACCAGCGCGAACGCGAGGTAGGTGGGACGCGCCAGCGGCACGTACACCTTCCACAACGTCTGCAAGCGGCGAACAACCTTCGACGCGCGCAGCCTCGTCCAGCTCCCGCGGCACGGTCTTGAACGTCTGGCGCAGCAGGAATATGCCGAACGCGCTCGCCATGTACGGCAGCCCGATGGCGAGGATCGTGTCCTTGATCCCGAGCGCGGTCATCGTGCGGTAGTTCTCGACGATCAGCACGTCCGGCATGACCATCAGCTGCACCAGCACCAGCGCGAACAGCGACGTTACGCCCGGGAAACTCGAAGCGCGCGAAAGCGTAGGCGGCAAGCGTGACCAGAACCAGTTGCGCGGCCAGGACCATCGTCACCAGGATCACGGTGTTGACGAAGTAGCGGGCGAACGGCGCCGCCTCCCATGCCTTCTCGAAGTTCTCCAAGCGTCAGCGGCGCGGCCAGCACGAAGCGGGTCGAGAACTCGGCCGGATGAAACGCGGTCCAGAACGCGAACAGCAGCGGCAGCACCCACAGGATGCCGAGCAGCCACGCGGCCAGCGTCTCGAGCGCCAGCGCACTTCCCCGGCGCTGCGTAGATTGCAGTGGCAGCACGTCACTGGTAATGCACCCTGCGCTCCAGGAAGAAGAACTGCACGAGCGCGGCGGTGGCGAGGATCACGAGCAGCACCATCGTCAGCGCGGCCGCGTACGCTGAGTCCCAGAAACGAAACCCGATCTCGAAGATGTAATAGAGCAGCAGCGCCGTGGCGTTGTCGGGCCCGCCGCGCGTCATGACGACCACGTGGTCGACCAGCCGGAACGCGTTGATCACCGCGTTGACCAGCACGAACAACGTGGTCGGCATCAGCAGCGGAAACGTCACGCGGCGGAAAAAATACCAGCGCGAAGCGCCCTCGATCGCCGCCGCCTCGGCCAGATGCGGCGACATCGACTGCAGCGCGGCCAGGTAGAAGATCATGAAAAATCCGGCTTCCTTCCAGACCGTCACGACCATCAACGCCGGCAGCGCAGTGGACTTGCTGCCGAGCCAGTTATGGGTGGCGAAGCCGAACGAGCCCGTGATCTGCTCGAGCAACCCGTACTCGGGCGTGAAGAAGAACAGCCAGATGTTCGCCACCGCGATCATCGGCAGCACCGTCGGCGTGAAGTACGCGAGGCGCAGCACGCCGCGCCCGGCGAGACGCCCGTTGACCCAGATCGCCATGGCGAGCGCGATCACGATCGACAGCGGGATCGTGCCCAGCGCGTACCAGAGGTTGTTGGTCAGCGATTGCCAGAAGATCGGGTCGTCGACGAGCGTGCGGTAGTTGTCGAGGCCGACGAACACCGCAGGGCGCGCTGCCCTTGGGCGTCGAGAAGAAGCTCTGCCAGAGGTTCGCGACCGCCGGATAGTGCGTAAAGAGCACGAGCAGAGATATCGCCGGCAGCAGCAGCAGCCAGCCGTAGACCCATTGGGTCGTGCGCGTCATCGCAGTCATTCAGCAAAGCGCGGCACTCCGCCGTATCGGGGCGAATGCTCGCGCAGCGATTACTTGTACGACCGCAGCATCCGCTCGGCCTCGCGCTGCGCGTCCTTCATCGCCTGCTCGGGCGTCTTGGTGCCCGTCAGCGCCGCCTGCAGGCCGTCGTTCAGCGCCTTGGTCACGCGCTGGTTGTCGTGCGTCGACAGCTCGGCCTTGGCGTACGGCAGCTGGTCGCGCGCGACGGCCGCGGGCGGGAAATCCTGCGACGTACTTCTTCATCACCGGCGTTTCCCACGCAGTCGGCGCGACGGCGACGTAGCCGGTGTCGATGCCCCACTGCGCCGCGCGCTCGGGCGGCGTCACCCACTTGATGAACTTCATCGCTGCCTCGCGCTGTGCGGGCGTCGACTTCTTGAAGATGTAGAAGTTGCCGCCGCCGGTCGGGCTGCCGCGCTGCTTGCCCGCCGGCAGCATCGCGACGCCGAAGTCGAACTTGGCGTTGTTCTTCACGTTGGTGAGGTTGCCGGTGGTGGTCCACATCATCGCCACCTTCCGCTCGAAGAAGTCCTTCGGCGTCGTGCCCCACTCGACGATGCCTTCCGGATGCACCTTGTGCTTGTCTCACGAGGTCGACCCAGTACTGCAGCGCCGCGATGACCTCCGGCTTGTCGTAGTAGGTCTGCGTGCCCGCGGCGTTCATCAGGTTGACGCCGTTCTCGATCGCGAGCGCCTGGAACAGCCAGTACGGAAACCCCGACGACGGAATCTGCACGCCCCACTGCGTGACCTTGCCGGACGCGTCGCGCTTGGTGAGCTTCTGCGCGTAGTCGAGCATCTCGGTCCACGTTTGCGGCGGCCGGTTCGGATCGAGGCCCGCCTCCTTGAACATTTCCTTGTTGTAGTAGAGGACGATGGTCGAGCGCTGGAACGGAATGCCCCAGGTCTTGCCGCCGGTCTGGCTGTTCTCCATGAAGCCGGGATAGAAGCCCTTGAGCCACGCCCGGTCGTCCGCCGTCTTGATGAGCTGTCGAACGGCACGATCGCATCCTCGTCGATCAGCGTGTACATGTCGGTCGACAGCAGGATCGACAGTGACCGGCGGCTCGCCGCTCTTCACCGCGGTCAGCGCCTTGGTGATCGACTCCTGGTAGCTGCCCGAGTAGATCGGCTTGCAGCTTGATGCCGGGATTCTCCTTCTCGAATTCGGCGGCGTAGCCGTCGATGATCTTCGTGATCGGCCCGCCGACCGCCACCGGGTAGTAGAACGAAACCTCGACCGGCGCCTGCGCGAGCGCCAGCGCAGATGACGAGCGCGCTGCGCGCAACGCGGCAAACCGCGATCAAACGTTGCATACGACATCGTCTCCTCCCTCGTGAATGACGGCGCACGGCGCTCTAGGCGAGCGCCGTCGCCACGTTGCGCTCGGGCCTGCGGATTCGCGCGCCCGCTGCATCGAAATAGTGCTGTGCGCCGCCGGCCCAGGCCAGGCGCGATCGGCATCGCCGGTGTCAAACCCGACGCGCCCGGCACGCGCACCGCGACGCGCTGTCTCGCCGAGGCGGCAGACGACCAGCGAATCGCCGCCGAGGTACTCGACGCTTTCGACGCGCGCCGCGTGGCCGCGGTCGCATTGCGAGCGCGATGTGCTCCGGGCCGCACGCCGAGCATGCCGCCTGCGAATTCCGACGGGCAACACCGCCGGGCCCTGCGGTGCCGGCGATGACCGCACCGTCGCGCGTGCGCGACGAGCGGCAGCAGGTTCATCGGCGGCGTGCCGATGAAGCGCGCGACGAACGTGTTCGCCGGCGCTTCGTAAAGCTCGACCGGCGTGCCGTTCTGCTCGATGCGCCCCTGATTCAGCAGGATGACGCGGTCGGCCATCGACATCGCCTCGACCTGGTCGTGCGTCACGTACACCATCGTGATGCCGAGCTTGCGCTGCAGCGCGCGGATCTCCTGTCGCATCTCGGCGCGCAGCTGCGCGTCGAGGTTCGACAGCGGCTCGTCCATCAGGCACACCGGCGCTTCGCCGATGATCGCGCGGCCGAGCGCCACGCGCTGCTGCTGACCGCCCGAAAGCTGCGAGGGCTTCCGCGATCAGCAGCGGCGACAGCCCGAGCAGCTCGGCAACGCGCGCAAGCGCGCGTCGCGCTCTTCTGCCGGCACCCTGCGCACGCGCAGGCCGAAGACGATGTTCTCGCGCGACGTCAGGTGCGGGAACAGCGCGTAGGACTGGAACACCATCGCGATATTGCGCTGCGCCGGCGGCAGCCGCGTGACGTCGCGTCCGCCGATGATGATCGTGCCCGCGTCGGCGGTCTCGAGGCCGGCGATCACGCGCAGCGTCGTCGACTTGCCGCAGCCCGAGGGGCCGAGCAGCACGTTGAGCGTGCCCTCATCGAGCGCGAAGGAAATATCGCGCACCGCATGCACGTCACCCCGCGGTGTCGTCCAGTGCTTGCTCACCGCTAGCAGTGCGATCGCGGACACGGGTTAGGAGTTGCCTGCCTTGAAGTCAGACGGTGTGAACGGGCTCCGCCCTGAATCGCGGCGCAGCTCGGTCAGATCGTAACAAAGGGCACCGTTGGGAATGCCGAGGTAAATCTCCTAAGACTTTTTAGACGATGCCTTTCTGGAAGGCGATTTCCTCGTCGAAGAAGACTTTTTGCTTGACGATTTTTTCTTCGGTACCTTGCCCCCGGCGCGGCGCGCCTCCGATAGCCCGATCGCGATTGCCTGCTTCTTGCTCGTCACCTTCTTGCCCGAACCGCTCTTCAGCGTTCCGCGCTTGCGCTCACGCATCGTCTTTTCGACTTTCTCCGACGCCTTTGCTCCGTACTTGGCCACGATGTCCTCCTTGATTTGCCCACGTTCAACGACAAGCAAGCATCGTTCGCGCTGCACTACTTCGCATACTTCGGTTGATATAACTGAACGTTGAATCCGCCGGGCACGTTGAAGAAGGTCACCCAGCCGAAGCCATGGTCTTCGGCCTGCTGTGTGAACTCGACGCCGCGCGTTCGAAGCTCGCGCATCGTCGACTCGAGGTCGTCGCAGTAGAACGAGATATCGGCAGTTCCCGATGCAGCGCCGCTGTCCTCAGTCGGGTGCACTCCAAGGTCGGCTTCCGGCGCATCGAAAATCAGCCAGCCGCTGCCCACATCGGTCCCGCTGAAACCCAGTTTGTCGCGGATGAAGGCGCGCAGCTCGTCGGCCTGCGACGAATAGAACATGGCATGCATGCCTCGAATCATGGTCGTCTCCTCGATAGACCGCCACCGGTCTGGCGAAACTTGCACTATGTCTTACCCCACTTCTCACCGGATCGGCGTGCAAAGCGGCTCACTATGATCCTGCAAAACCGCAAAAGGATCACCCATGCGCTTCTGGCTCCCCGTGCTTTTCGCCGCCATTGTCGCCAGCCCAACCTACGCGCAGCGTTCGCCTGACCCGCCGCCACGGATCGACGAGCGCGTGGCGGAGATTCCGCAGACCGCGCTCGGAGCACCCTGGGCATTCATCGGCTTTGCGGTGACGACGCCCACCGAGCCTCATTGGTTCGTCGCGACCAGCACGCCACGTGGCGGTTCGATGGGGCGCCATCTTTCGACGAGTGGCGCTCATACGGCCGTACTGGTGCTGTCGAGCGAAATACTCGACAAACCGGTCGACACCGATAGCGCACTGCTCGAACTGGCGCGCGCGCGGCATGTGAAGTTTTCCGAACGCTGGCAGATCGGCAGGCACGAGGAAACGATCGTGCGGCATGCAGGCACGCGCTGCGCTCGCCACACCGTCGAAGCGATACAGCTCGAGGACACATCACCGCGCAAGAGCGCAGCCAAAGCTAACGCGCAGCGCGATTCCATGTTCGTGATCGGCATGTCGTGCGTGCACCCGACCGACTCGACGATGCTGGTCGAAGTCGGTGTATCGGAACGCGGGCGCGTCACCAAGGGTTCGCCGACCGTCGTGCGCGACGCCGAGCAGGCCATCGCGAGCCTGACGTTTCATCGCTACGCCGAACAGGCGCTGCAAAAGTCGGCCGAGGCCGCGCGCACGACCGGGCTAGCCGATGCCGAAGCCGTGTTGAAGCCCTATGTCGATGCCGACGCCGCCTGGGCGCGCTATTTCCTAGCGCAGATCATCGAGAGGGCGCGGCCGGCGCCGGATACCGCGGGTGTTCGCATCAAGGCGCTTCTCGAGCCGGCCGCCGAAAGAGGCCTGGCCGATGCGCAATGGTCGCTCGGCACGCTCTACCTGCGCGGCGCACCGGGCGTCCCGAAGGATCCGTCACTTGCCGAGGCCTTGCTGCGGCGCGCGGCCGAGCGCGGCAATGCGGGCGCCGCTTTCCAGCTCGGCATCGCGCAACTGTCGGGCGCCGACGGCATCGCAGCCAACCAGAAAGAAGGCGCGCTGTGGGTTCAACGCGCGGCGGTGCGTGGTCTAAAGGAAGCGCAGGAGCTGCTAAAAGGTACGCGCGACAAGCCCGCCAAGAAATAGACGGTGTGGGGACTAGTTGCCCGCCCGGCTTCCTGGGTTCATCGGGCGCGACGCGAGTTAGGAGATAGCTCAAGATGGCCGAGCGTTCCGGCGAGCAGACAGAACGCGCGCACTCCGACCGAAAATACAAACCCGAATCCCACGCCTCGGTCTTGCCCGATGCGGTGCAGGTCAACACCCCTATCAGCGCACCAACGCCGCCGGCCGCGATCAGCAGCCAGTGTTCTTTTTTCATGGCCGCCACTCAAGCCGAGCGCGTTACGCTCATTGCATGATCGATGCCGAGTTCGCTGCCGCTGTTTCTCGCACCGCGTTGCGCAACGTTGCGACCGAGTATCCGTACAAGCTCGATCAGGTCCTCGGCGGTGACGCGGCGGTACGTGTGCCGCGCGAGCTGCATCCGCTTTTCCACGGCAGCTACGACTGGCACTCGTGCGTGCACATGCACTGGACGCTGGCTCGATTGCTGCGACTTTGTCCGCTTCATCCGCACGCAGACGCGACGCGCCGGCACTTCGAACAGCGGCTGACAGAAGCAAATACGCAAGGTGAGCTCGCCACTCTCGCGGGACCGCATTACGGCTCATTCGAGCGCCCGTACGGCTGGGGGTGGTTGCTGAAGCTGGCCGCTGAATTGCATCGGATGGCAGACGAGGATCGCGCCGCTGTCCACTGGCGCGAAATCCTCACGCCGCTGGCGCAGGCATTCGCCGACCGCTTCGTCGAGTTTCTGCCGCGGGCCGCTTATCCGACGCGCGCGGGGACTCACGGCAACTCGGCGTTCGCTTTGCTGCTTGCGCTCGATTATTGCGACACGGTTCAGCACCGCGCGCTGCACCGCCTGATCGCCGAGCGCGCCAGCCTTTGGTTCGGCCGCGATTGCCGCTATCCGGCCCAATACGAACCGAGCGGCGATGACTTTCTCTCGGGCGGGTTGGTGGAAGCCGCACTAATGCGGCGCGTTGTCGGCGGCTGCTCCTTTGCAGATTGGTGGCGCCAGTTTCAGCCCGAACGTGACGCGCTCCACAGCTGGTTGCTGCCTGCCAAGGTCAGTGACGCGAGCGATTCAAAGATCGTTCATCTACACGGACTGAACTTGTCGCGCGCCTGGTGTTGGCGGCAACTTCTGCCTGAGCTTGATCCTGAGTTAGGAGAGCTGGTCGAGGAATCGATCGCGCGGCATATGGCGGTGTCGCTGCCCGCCGCGACGGAGGGTGCGTATGTCGGCACGCACTGGCTGGCGTCGTTTGCGGTCCTTGCGCTAACGGAAAGATAACGGCGGCGTCCAATGGCACGCCGCCGTTACGTCCCAACGAGCTGCTTACTTATTTATAGAAAACGTAATCGGCTTCGTACTGCACTTGCCGGCGCTGGCCTGCACTCGACGCCGCGCATGGCTCTTTCGGCGCTACGCCGCCGACCGTATTCAAACGCTGAATGTAGGTCACGCCCTGCATCGAACCGGCGCCCATCGCCGGTGCGGCTTGAACGAGTTGCAACGGAATCGCGCCTTCCTTGCCGGGTGAAATGGCCAGCTGTTTGCCGGTGACCTTGCTACCGTCGTTCGACTCCCAGGTCGGTCCACCGTAATACTTGCCGACCGCCTTGCTGCGATTCGCGTCCCACAACGTGGCGGTCGGTGCGACGAACGTCCACTCGAATGTGCCGGCTGCGCCCTGCTTCTCGCGGCATTCGTAAGTCAACTCACCGACGCCTACGGTCCGCATCGACACGTTGTTGCCTGCCGGCACCGCGATTGGCGCGGGAACCTCCGGGGCGCTCGCCATCATCGGCATGGACGAGCAACCGATCACTACGAACGGGGCGGCGGCTAGCGCGGCTTTGATTGATATTTTCATTAGGTACATCTCCACGTAGATCCGGGGCTTGATGCCGGGTTGAGGCTCAGCGAAGTCGCGTGCCCGCCATCGGCTTCCGATACCCGCGCGCACGTGCTTGTAATGAGCCGATCAGCGCGGTACGGGCGAAGAGCCGTTTCGGATGACGCACGCTGCGGCCAGGCGCTTGCCATTGACAACTCTGAATATCAGAGTACTATGCTATCTCTAGCTGGAGGGACATCGATGACCGCAATCGATCGAGCCAAGGAAGACCTGGATTACGTTGCCAGCGCCGTGCGACGCGAGGATCGAAGTGACGTCATACCCGTCATCTATTACTTGTGGGCCGTCTTGGTGGCGATCGGGTGGGCGCTGCCCGATTTCGCGCCGCGGTGGACGGGGCTGTATTGGATCGTCGCCGGACCTGCAGGCGGGTTGGTCAGCTGGTGGATCGGTGCGCGGCAGGGCGCAAAGGCCGGCATAAACGACGCGGCACTGGGTCGCCGCTACGCCTATCACTGGCTGTTGGCGCTACTGGCCTTCGGCCTAGTCTTCCTGCCGGCAATCTCCGGCAAAGTCGCCGCGCAGGAGGCGGCCCTCAACGTACTCTTGGTGGCCGGCCTGACGTATGCGTTGGCCGGTGTGCATCTCGAGCGTCCTCTGCTATGGAGCGGATTCTTGGCGTTGGGAGGGTATGTCGCGTTGTCGACGCTCGACCTGCCGTTTCTATGGACCAGCACCGGTCTCATGGTCGCCGCGTCGCTGATCCTTGCCGGTTTGACGAGTCGCAAGCGCCAGCCCGCCGCGCACGCATGAAGGAGCTCGATGGCCTCGACGCGGCGCTCGAGCACCGCGTTCGGCTGGCCATCAGTGTGCTGTTGGCCCGACACGGCGAAATCAGCTTTTCGCGCTTCAAGGAGCAACTCGAGTTGACGGACGGCAATCTCGGCGCCCAGCTGCGCCGGCTTGAAGATGACGGTTACATCGCCCTCCGGCGCACGTTCGTAGAGCGCAAGCCGATCACCTGGTATCGGCTGACCGGCAATGGCCGCAAGGCTCTGGACAAGCACCTGCGTGCGCTGCAGGACATGATTTCTGTCGCCGCACCGTAAGAACGGCTATCGCGCCACGACCAAGGCGTATTCCGGGAGATCCGAATGCGCCAGTTGATTGCTGCTGCCGCCCTCGCGGCCACGATGCCCGCCGCGCAAGCGGCGACCTGTCAGGCTACGAGCGCCAAGAACACCGTTGCGCTGGTCGAGCTGTACACGTCGCAGGGGTGCTCGAGCTGTCCGCCGGCCGATCGCTGGTTGTCTCAATTGCCGTCACGTGTCGATGCCAATCGCGCGGTGCCGCTGGCGCTGCACGTCGGATACTGGGACTACATCGGCTGGAAAGATCCGTTCGCAAAGCGCGAGTTCAACGACCGGCAATCGCAGCTCGCCGCGCTGAATCGCAGCAACACGCGCTATACGCCCGGTGTTTTCGTGCAGGGTCGCGAGACGAACTGGTCGTCGTCGGGTGCCTTCGACGCGCAATTGCGCGCGGTCAATCAACGGCCTGCTGCGGCGACGATTACGCTCGACAAGGTCGAGACACGAGGCGGCAAAGTCGATGTGCGCGCAAGTGCGGAGCTCGCTGCGCCCAACTCAGCCAAGAATCCGCGTCTGATCGTGGCGCTGGTGCAGAACGGAATATCGACTAAGGTCACGGCCGGAGAGAACCGGGGCGAAACGCTAGCCAATGACCGCGTCACTCGCGCGTGGTCGGGCCCGTTGCCGCTCGGAACGCGGACGGTCTCTCTGGAAGTGCCGTTGACCGCAGCGCGCGATCTGGCGTTGGTCGCGTTCGTTGAAGACGACACCGGCGTGTTGCAGGCGCTGCAGCTACCGCTTGCTAGCTGCAGTTAAATTCGATTTTCCTCGACGCCGTGACAGGCCGCTTGCGTTTCGCCGCCGGCATGCCGATATAGCTTCAGTAGCGGCACTTCGACGCGACAGCGCTGGTTCGCATGCGGGCAGCGCGGATGGAACGTGCAGCCCGACGGCGGATTCAGCGGATTCGGCACTTCTCCCGCAACTGGCGTGCGCGAGCGGCCGCTCATTTCCAGATCCGGAATCGCATCGAGCAGCATGCGCGTGTACGGATGGCGCGGCGTGCTGAACAATGTGGTGCGCGTTGCGAGCTCGACGATCCTGCCGAGGTACATCACGCCGACGCGATCCGAAATGTGGTGCACGACCGCCAGGTTGTGCGAGATGAACAGGTACGTCAGTCCCATCTCGCGCTGCAGGTCTTTCATCAAATTCAGCACCTGGGCCTGAACCGATACGTCGAGCGCCGAGGTCGGCTCGTCGCACACCAGGAACTCGGGCTTGGTCGCCAGCGCACGCGCGATCGACAGCCTTTGCCGCTGCCCACCCGAGAACTGGTGCGGATACTTAGCCTTGTCGGCGGGGGCCAGGCGAACCTGCTGCAACAACTCGTCGACCCGCGCCATGATCTGCGCCTTATCCTTCATCAGCCCATGCGCTTTCAATGGCTCGGCGATGATGTCGGCGACGCGCCAGCGCGGGTTCAGGCTCGCGTACGGATCCTGAAAAATCATCTGCAGCTTCTGCCGCAACGCGCGGCCGCGTTGCGAATTCATTTCCCGCAGATCGCGGCCGAAAAATTCCACGCGGCCTTGGGTCGGTACATACAGACCCACCAGCAGCCGCGCGACCGTCGATTTGCCGCAGCCCGATTCGCCGACCAGAGACAGAGTTTCGCCGCGCTTGATGTCGAAGCTGACGCCGTCGACCGCGTGCAGGATCGCGCGGCTTTTGTTTTCGAGCACGCGATTGAGCCACGGCGGCGACACGTCGAAATACTTGGCGAGGTCAACCGCGTGCACGATGACGTCCGACGCGAACGACTTCGGTGTCTCGCTAACGTCCTCACGCAATACAGCACTCATGCAGCGACCTTGCCCCGCGTCACATCATGCAGCCAGCAAGCCGCCATCGACGTACCCGCCGGCAGCAGGTCTGGTCGCTCGCGCGGACAACGGTCGAACGCGTGAACGCAGCGCGGATGAAACGCGCACCCGCTGGGGATCGCCGTCAGGCGCGGCATCGAACCGTTGATTTGTGTCAGCCGTTCGGCCTCGTGACCAAACGTCGGAATCGAACCCATCAGCCCGACGGTGTACGGGTGCTGCGGCCGGTGAATCACGTCGGATACCGGCCCGATCTCGGCGATGCGGCCGGCATACATCACCGCGACCCGGTCAGCGGTTTCGGCGATCACGCCCATGTCGTGCGTGACCAGCATCACCGCGGTGCCATGGTCGCGGCACAACCTTTTCAGCAGCGAAATGATCTGCGCCTGAATCGAAACATCGAGCGCGGTGGTCGGCTCGTCGGCGATGATCAACTTCGGCTCGGCGGCCAGCGCCAGCGCGATCACGACCCGCTGCCGCATGCCGCCCGAAAACTGATGCGGGTAGGCATCGATGCGCCGTTCCGGCGCTGGTATGCCAGTCGACGCGAGCAGCTCGATCGCGCGCACGCGCGCCTTGTTCGAAGACATGCCCAGATGCGTCGTGATCGTCTCGATCAATTGATCCCCGACGGTATACAGCGGGTTCAACGACGTCAGCGGGTCCTGAAAAATCGCACCGATCTCGCGGCCGCGGATCTTGCGCATTTCGTCGTACGGCAACGTATCGATGCGCCGCCCGGCGAGCCTGACTTCGCCGGCAGCGATGCGCCCCGGAGGCTCGAGCAGCCCGATGATGGCGGCACCGGTCAGCGACTTGCCGGCGCCGGATTCGCCGACCACTCCCAGCACTTCGCCGGGCGCGATCGAGAACGAAATGTCATCGACCGCGACCAGCGTGCCGCGTCGCGTCGGAAACTCGATGCGCAGGTTGCGCACCTCGAGTAAGGCCGCCGGCGATGACGCGATCGAAGAGGGCGCGGCCGCGGTCATCGTCATCGCTCGGCCGCTCCGGGCAACCGCTTAACTAGGCAGTGCAGCCGGCGATCGGCTCCACGTAGTCGACCTGTGGCTCGAAGTCCTGCTCGAGCGAGTTTTTCTTGACTGCCTTCAGGTAGTAGCGCTGGCACGGCTTGACGTCAAGCGTAATTGCGCGCGTCTCGCCGTACCTAAAGCCCGACGCCGCCGGTCCCTGCACGCGGATCACGTGGCGGCCGGGGTCGATCATCACCGGGTTTCGCGTGTCGCTGCGTCCGTCGACGTCGAGCACGATCACCGAGTATGCATTCAGCTCGGTCTTGAAATAGCGGTTGCCGTCGATGTATGAGAAAGGCGTAGTGGCGCACCCCGCCAAGGCAACGATCGCCGCAATGCTTGCTAGTTTCACTTTCATGACACCTCCTGAAAAACTTCCTATCTCAGCTTCGGATTGAGTGCGTCGCGCAACCAATCTCCGAGCAGATTGACGGAAAGTACGAGCAAAACAAGGGCCAGCCCGGGGAAGATTGTGATCCACCATTCGCCAGAAAACAGGAACTCGTTGCCGATCCGGATCAATGTTCCCAACGACGGCGTGGTGGGCGGAACGCCGACGCCGAGAAACGACAACGTGGCTTCGGTGATGATCGCGGTTGCGATATGCACCGTAGCCAGTACCAGCACGGGTCCCATCACGTTGGGCAACACGTGGCGCGCCATGATCGCCAGCGGCGACACGCCGATCACTCGCGCCGCCTGCACATACTCCTTGTTTTTTTCCACTAAGGTCGAGCCACGCACCGTGCGCGCGTACTGCACCCAGCCGGATAACGCGATCGCAATAATCAGCACGCCGAATGCAAGCTCGTTATGCGAATCGCGCGGCAGCGCCGCCCGCGCAACCCCGTCGATCAACAGCGCCGTCAGAATCGCAGGGAACGACAGCATCACGTCGCATACGCGCATGATGAACGCATCGAGCCGGCCGCCGACATAACCCGACAGCAGTCCCAGGCCGACGCCGAGCACGACCGACAACGCGACCGATGCCAGCCCGATCGCGAGCGACACCTGCATGCCGAACAGGATCGCGGAGAAGATATCGCGACCCTGATCGTCGGTACCGAGCCAGAAACTCGGATTGCTGCCAGCCTCCCACATCGGCGGCAGCGAGGCATCGAGCAGGTTTAGCGTGGCGAGATCAAATGGGTTATGCGGCGCCACCCAGCGCGCGAACACGGCAGAGAAAATCAAAACGAACGCCACCACCGCCGCCGTGATCGCAACCGGCGAATTGCGAAAGCTGTACGCGACGTCACTGTCCCATAGGCGCCCGGCGGCGTTCATCGGGACCACCGATCCCTGATCGGTTATCACCGGAACGCCCGGGTCAACAACTACTGCGTCAGTCTCCATCCCGCGCCGATCAATGATCGTGGCCCTACGGTTGCTTGATCGAAACCCATTTGATGAACATATAGTTGTCAGCCAACTGGACCAGATCAATATTGCGCTTCATCGCCCATGCCAGCGCCTGCTGGTGCAACGGAATGTGGCCGACATCGTCCTGATGAATCTTCATCGCCTCACCGATCATCGACGTGCGCTTCTTGATATCCGTCTCGGTCGCGATCGACTTGGTCAGTGCGTCGATCTTGGCGTTGCTGTAGCTGCCGAGATTGAATTGACCTTGGCCGCCCTCGCCGGGTGTCGCCATCAGCGCAAACAACGGGTTGTGCGAGTCGTAGCTGCCGGGCGTCCACCCAAGCAGATAGAACGACGTATTGCGCGACAGGATCTTCGGGAAATAGCTGCCTTTGGTCTCGGCGGTCAAGTTCACTTTGACGCCGGTCTTGGCCAGCATCGCCGCGACTGCCTTGCAGATCTCTTCGTCGTTGACGTAACGGTCGTTCGGGCAATTCATCCCCACTTCGAACCCCTGCGGGTAGCCGGCTTCGGCCAACAGCTTCTTCGCCGCTTCTACATCGAACGGCAGACGCTTGTTCATGTCGGCCTGAAACCCGTTGATACCGGGCGCGATCATCAGTCCGGTAGGCGCCGACGCTCCGCGCATCACGACTTTCTGAATCGCATTGACGTCGATCGCTTGATAAAACGCCTGCCGCACCCGCTTGTCCTTGAACGGATTCTTTCCCTTGACGCTCGATGACAGCAACTCGTTGCGCGATTGATCCATTCCCAGAAAGATCGTACGCAGCTCGGGCGCCTGCATCACTTTCAGATTCTTGTCGGCCGAGATGCGAGCGATGTCCTGCACCGGCACCGGCTCCATCATGTCGACTTCGCCGGACAGCAATGCCGCCACGCGGGTCGACGAATTGCCGATCGGCGTGAAAATCACGTCCTGCACATTGCCTTCGATCTTGCCCCAGTAGCCCGCGTTGCGTTGCAATGTCGTGCGGATGTTGGGGTCGCGCGAGCGAAGGCGATAGGGTCCGGTGCCATTGGCCTGGAACGATGCGGTGTTCTCGGTCCCCTTGCGTTTGTCGACCGGCTGGGTGGCCTTGTTCTTCTCGCACCAGCTCTTCGACATGATGTACCAGTTGGTGATCACGTCCGGCAGGATCGGAAACGGCTCTGTGGTGATGATGTCGATCGTGTGATCGTCGAGCTTGCGTATCTCCTTGATCTGACCGACGTACGTTTTCACGTCGGAGCCTTCGCCTTTGCCGCGGTTGTACGAAAAGATCACGTCATCGGCAGTGAACGGAGTGCCATCGTGAAACAGCACGCCCTTGCGCAGATTGAAGCGCCACACAGTGGGCGCAGTCTGCTTCCAGTCGGTGGCCAGCAGCGGAACCACTTCGAGCTTCTTGCCGCGCCCGATCAGCGGCTCATAGACGTTGCCAGTGAACGCCAGCTGGAACGACTCGTTCAGCGAATGCGGGTCCATCGACAGCGCATCACCCTGATTCGCAAATTTCAGCGTCTGTGATTGAACGGTACCGGTACCAAGCGCGAAAGTCGCGCCGACTGCAACGATTGCGGCCACACGTGAGGATCGGGTAAAGCAGTTCATCTTCTTCATCGGGGTTCCCTTGCGCCTTGAGGTCCTGAAAGCGGCATTCTGCGCTCGGCCAGCGCTGAGAAAAACGCGGCCCCCAGCGGAATGACGGCGTCGTTGAAATCATAACGACTGTTGTGCAGGAAACAGTCGGACGGCCCACCTCCCTGCCCCAGCCGCAAATAGCAGCCAGGCTTGGCCTGCAACATGAACGAAAAATCTTCGGCGCCCATGCTCGGAGGGAGATTTCGCACCACGTTGTCCTCTCCCACCAGCTCCGCCGCGACATCACCGGCGAACCGCGCCTGCAGCGCGTGATTGATCGTCGCGGGATAAATTCGCTCGTAAACGATGGTCGCTTCCGCCCCGAATGCGCGCGCGGTAGATTCGACCAGCTCGGTAATGCGGCGCTCGACCAACTCCTGCGTGTCGATCTTCGACGTGCGTACGGTGCCGATCAGCTTTGCCTCGCGCGGCACGACCGAAAACGCGCCGGGGCTGCCGGCCTGCATCGAGCACAAACTGAGCACCGCGTTCTCCAGCGGCGCCGACGTTGCGCGAGACGATCGTCTGCGCCGCGGTAATAATGTGCGCGGCGACCACGATCGGATCAATCGCCAGGTGCGGATGTGCGCCATGCCCGCCTTTGCCGCAGATCGTGATTTCGACGCGATCGGCCGAAGACATCATCGGCCCGGAATTCAGCCCGATCTGGCCCGCCGGCAGCGGCGGCCAGTTGTGCATGGCGTAAACCTCTTCGGCAGGGAAGCGCTCGAACAGGCCATCGTCGATCATCGCCTTGGCGCCCGCGTACCCCTCCTCGCCCGGCTGAAAGATCAGGTACACGGTGCCGTCGAACCTTCGAGTGCGCGCCAGGTACTGCGCCGCACCCACCAGCATCGTCGTGTGACCATCGTGACCACAACCGTGCATCAACCCAGGCTTGGTCGAGCAGTGCGCAAATTCGTTTTCCTCCGTCATCGGCAAGGCGTCCATGTCGGCACGCAGTGCTATAGAACGGCCCGACCCATTTTTTGCGCCATGAATCACGCCCACGACACCGGTCTTGCCGATCCCCGTGTGCACCTCGATGCCGAGGTCGCGCATCCGCTCCGCGACCAAAGCGGACGTGCGGTGCTCTTCGAATCCGATCTCGGGATGGGCGTGTATGTCTCGCCGCAGAGCAGTTAGCCCTTCGTGGTGCGGAAGATGGCGGCCAGCGGGCCGCGCAAAGCCAGTCCTAAATACGTTCCCATTCAGTGTGCCGCCGCGGTGCGGTCGATGCGCAGCCGCGGGTCAACGGCAAAGTACAGCAAATCGACGATCAGATTGATCAGCACGAACACCAATGCAATCAGGCACAGGTACGCCGCCATCACCGGGATATCGGCGAACTGCACCGACTGGATGAACAGCAACCCCATGCCGGGCCACTGAAAAACGGTCTCGGTGACGATCGCAAACGCAATGATTCCGCCCAGTTGCAAGCCGGTGATCGTGATGACCGGCACCAGCGTGTTCTTCAGTGCATGGCCGAAGTGCACCGCGCGATCCGTCAGCCCGCGCGCACGCGCGAACTTAATGTAATCGGTGCGCAGCACCTCCAACATCTCCGATCGCACCAGCCGCATGATCAACGTCAGCTGAAACAAACATAACGTGATTGCCGGCAGAATCAAATGCTTCCAGCCGGTCGTCGTTAGCAAGCCGGTGCTCCACCATCCAAGCTGCACGGTGTCGCCGCGACCGTAGGATGGCAGCACGCCAAGCATCACCGCGAACACCAGGATCAGCAAGATGCCAATCAGAAAAGTGGGCAACGAGATACCCACCAGCGACACCGCGAGCAGGAAGTGCGAGAACCACGAATCTCGCCGTAGCGCCGTGTAGACGCCCATCGGAATGCCGACCACGATCGCGATTACGGCCGCCGCTAACGCGAGCTCGAGCGTCGCGGGTAAGCGTTCCTTGATCAACGTCGAAACGGCGCGACCCTGGCGCAGGCTGATGCCAAAGTCTCCCTGCAGTGCATTGCCGATGAAGTGCCCGAACTGCACGTAAAACGGCTGATCAAGTCCGAGATCGCCGCGTAGGCGCGTGCGATCTTCGGGTGTCGCGTCCTGCCCCAGCATCTGCGATACCGGATCGCCCACGTACTGAAACAGCAGAAAGGCGATCAGCGCCACCACCAGCATGACGAGAATCGCCTGCAACAGGCGGCGAACGATGAAGGCGGCCATTGCCCGATATTAGAGCAGGCAAAAAAAGGGCCGGATCACTCTTCAGTGGTCCGGCCGGTCGACGACTCTAACCAATCTAGTCGATTCGCACCCACTGCACCTCGAGCCTGTTATCCGCCCGATGCACTACGGAGACGTTCTTGCGCATCGCCCACGGAATGACCTGGTTGTGCAGGGGAATGTGCATCACCTGTTTGTTGTGCAGCATCAACGCGTCGGCAATCATCTGGTTGCGCTTCTTCACGTCGACCTCGCCCTTGATCGACTCGACCAGCTTATCGAACTCGGCGTTGCTAACGCGGCCCAGATTGAAGTTGCCGTCGCCGCCCTTGCCGACCGTCATCGGCAGCGATTGCAGCGAGTACAGCGCGTCGAACGTCGGCACGCCCCAGCCCAGCAGATACAGCGACGTGTCGTGTTTCTGGATCTTCGGAAAGTAAGTCGCTCGTGGCATCGCGTTCAACGATACTTTCAGTCCGAGTCTTGCCCACATCGAAACCAGCGCCTTGCAGATTTCTTCGTCGTTGATGTAGCGGTTGTTCGGGCAATCGAGCGTGACCGCGAACCCGTTCGGATAGCCGGCCGCCGTCAGCAGTTCCTTCGCCTTCTTCTCGTCGAATGGCAGACGCTCGTGCGCGGCGGGAACCCAGCCGTTGACGGCGCGCTGAATGATCGCGCCGGTTGGATCCGATGAGCCGCGCATCACGGCCTTCTTAATCGCCTCGATATCGATCGCGTGATACAGCGCCTGGCGCACCCGCAAGTCCTTGAACGGATTCTTGCCCTTGACGTCGCTGTATTGCAGTTCATCGCGAGACTGGTCCATGCCGATAAAGATCGTGCGGTTCTCCGCACCTTCTACGACCTTGATCGAAGGCGTTTGCTTCAGGCGGGCGATGTCCTGCGGCACCGGGTCGAGCAAGAAATCGATTTCGCCCGACAGCAGCGCCGCCGTACGCGTCGAATCCGACTTGATCGGCGTGTAGACCACTTCGGTGACGTTGCCCTTCTTGGTTTTCGCGCCCCACCAGTTTGGATTGGTCACGAACACCGTCTTGATGTCCACCTCGCGCGACTTCAGCATGAATGGTCCGGTGCCATTGGCATTGCGCGCGGCGTAAGTCTCTTCCTTCTGCACGAAGTTCTGCGGAGCCACCACCTTATTCTTCTCGGCCCACGCCTTGTTGACGATTCGCAGCTCCGTCAATTGGCGCAGCAGCACCGGATTCGGCACCGTCGTGTAGATGATCACGGTGTCGTCGTCGACCGCATGCGCGCGCTGCACGCCGACGGTGTATTGGCGGAAGTTTGAAGTCGGCTGCATCGCACGATCGATCGAAAACACCACATCCGCGGCGGTCAGCGGCGAGCCGTCGTGAAACTTCACGCCCTGGCGCAAATTGAAACGCCAGATCAGTGGGGTTTCCTGCTTCCAGTCGGTCGCAAGCGCGGGCACCACTTCGAACTTCTCGTTGTAGGTCACCAGCGGCTCGTAAATGTACGAGTTGGCGGTGTTATTCAGCCCCTCGTTCTGCGCATGCGGATCCATGGTCAAGATGTCGCCCTGGCTGGCCCAGCGCAGAGGCTTGGCGTCGATAACCGGGGCGACCAATAAAGCAGCAGCGAATGCGGCGATGGTGAGGCGCATCGACGTTCTCCTTATGAGTGAGTGTGCGGAAAGCCGATCATGATGCCCACATCCGCCATGCAGCGTCAAACAACGCGAAGCGCCACGGCGCAGCGGGTTAACCCGCGATTTTCTCGTAAGCTTCAACGACTTCCCACTCCGGACGCTGATCTGCAAACCTTCTTTGCCCTGACGGGCTTCGCCCTAGCGATTGGCGGTGTCGCGTGGCTCATCGCCAAGGGCAGACAGCTCAACAGGCAGCGCGACTTCGAACGCAAAGTTCACGCGCGCAAGCTCGGCTGGACCTATGTCGGCACCCGCGAAGGCCGTGTTGACTATCGTTTCGCGGGTTCAGCATCGGATATCGAATGGTCGATGTGGTACGACAGCGATCGCGGCGACCGGTCACCGACGCCGAAGGCGCATTGGCAATCGGCGAACGTGCGCACTGCGCAACTGTCGTTGGTCATCATTGGACGCAAGCGATTTCAGATGGAAAGCGGAATCGTGGGCCGATTGCTGATCGATGTGGTCAGCGGCGTCGAACAGGCGGTGGGCGGTAGCGACGTGCGCGCTGACAAGACTGAATTCTACGAATCCGCGTTGACGCTGGATGAAGGGCGTGCCGCATTTCGCGAACGTTATGCGATCGCTATTTCCCCCGAAATGCCGGGCGGCTGGCTCGACGACGAATTGCAAGCGGCGCTACTTGACTGGCCCAAGTCAAAGCGCGGCGCTGCGTACCGGGGCGACGAAAAGATCGAGGTGACGTTGGGCCCTGACGGACTTCAAATCGTCGCGCAGCAAATGCCCGAAGACTTTGCTTTCTGGAGCCACTTGGCCCGGCTCGGAGAAGCGTTAGCCCAGCGGCTTGCTCGGTTAGCCACTCGCTAGCGTGCACGAGCGACTAGCGCCGCGGCTTCAGCTCCAGCGTTGTCGCTTGGCGCGCGAGCGAGGGACGCATCGGCAGATAAAGGACATCACGCCAGAGCGGCAGCATGGATGCGTACCACTCGGAGAACGGATTCCCGACCTGCCCGCCCGACAAGGTCCATAACGAATTCGCTTCGGGCGCCGCGAGGTCGTAAATCGCCCGCAACGTGGCGGTGTGCCGTGTCGAAAACGGCGCTTCGGTGCGGTGAGACAAAGAACCCACATTGATGGTGTGCGTATCTCCCGGATACCCGATGCTCAATTCGAACAAGCGGCGTAGCCCGGGTACCCCGGACATCGGCCGATGCTCGGCCACCGCACGATGCGCATCGCCCCAGCGGAGGCCCGCGACATCGCGACCGGAAGCCTGCGTGAGCTGCGTGACCGCTGTGTCGAGGGCTTCACCTGCCAGCGTCAAGCACGTTTCGAAACGCTGCTCCGTTGAACGATCGTCACACCAGTCGCGCGCCTGCGCACGGCCGGACAGCACGTGGAGCAAAGTCGACGTCAGCTCGGCGTGATCGACAAATTCCTCCGCCAGCGAGCCGAGATCGTCGGAAAAGATTCGGCGCTTCAGTTCGCGCAGCCACGCGTGGTAGATCAATGGCTCCGGCGCTTCGCGCTTCATTTGATAGTCCCACGCGTTGAGCCGCGCGAGCGCATCGCGCCCTGCTTCGGTCTGCGGTTGGGCGCCTTTCAGCATCGCGAGCATGTCGCGCGCCGCGAACGATGTGACGTCGGACTGGATCGCTTTGAAAGTGGCCACGTCATGCTTGCCACGGGCATCGAGGAGTTGCTCGACGCGCTGCGCGCGGTAAGGCAGAAACCAGTCGTACGTGAGGTGGTGCGGATAGGTCGAGGGCACGACCTTGTGATTGGCTGTGACAATGATTCCACGGGCTGGATTGCGCGTACGCGGAGCTTGCTCGAGCGGCAGGTAGCCACTCCAGTCGTAGCGCGCATCCCATCCCGGCGCCGGCACCAACCCGCGCAGATCGTTGGTTCGATCACGCACCGGGATTCGGCCGGTCACCGTCATTCCGATTGCGCCCTCGACATCGGCAATCAACGCCGACTGCGTGACGACTTGAAACAAAGCCAGCGCGCGCTCGGCCTGGTCGATGTTGCGCGCCTTGTTAAGCGCGCGAATCGCTGCCAGGGTCGTGTCGTTCGGTTCAAGCGCCGACCAGCGCAATGCGAGCGCAAACTGCGGCTGCTTGAATCCTTTTTCCACGCTGGCCAGGCCGCTGATCACGGGGCCGTGCCGAGTGTCGCGAACCGTCAATTCGACGTCTTCTCCGCCCTTGACGCGAATCCGCTCGATGCGCGTCGCAAAGCGCGCCCAGCCCTCAGGCGTCTGATATTCGTCGGGCTGTTCAGGATTGATTCGCTCTAAATACAAATCCTGCTGATCGACCCCGGTATTGGTGAACGACCATGCGATGCGATCGTTGCGGCCGAGGACTACGCCGGGCACTCCAGGCAAGGTCGCGCCGATCACGTTGAGTCCCGGCGCACGCATCCCCGCCAAATACCAAACCGACGGTGTCGTCAGCCCAAGGTGCGGATCGTTTGCCACCATCGGCTTGCCGCTGACAGTGCGCTGGCCCGATATTGCCCAGTTGTTCGAGCCGAGTCCTTCACCGTCGCCGAAGCCAAAAACCGGCGCAGTCATCGCGGTCACTGCGGTCGCTTTCAAACCAAGCAGGCGATACAACTCTGCGTAGTCCGCGGTAACCGGCGCTGGATCTCCCGGATACGGTGGATAAAAGTCGTTGATCTCTGCCTTCGAGAACTTATGCGCCAATTGAAGGCGGCGCAGTTCACGCGAGTAGGAATAGCGCGCCAGATCCCACGCCATCATCAGCGACCAGCCGATCGAATCGGCGGGCGTCCACGGCTCGGGCTTCGGCGCACGTGTCAGCAGGAACTCCGGCGGCAGCGGTCCACCGCGTTTGCTTAGGTACGCGTTGACGCCCGCGGCATAGGCATCGAGCAAGTCGCGATGCTCGGCATCCAGGTTGCCATAGATGCTTTGCGCAGTACGTCGGATGCCGATCGTCCGCAGAAACCTGTCGGTATCGAGCGCCGGTTCTCCCAATACTTCCGCCAAGCGGCCAGCAGCCACACGCCGATTCATCTCCATTTGCCACAGGCGATCCTGCGCGTGCGTGTAGCCGAGCGCGAAGGTCGCGTCGCGTTCGCTGCTTGCGACGATGTTCGGAATGCCATGATCGTCGCGATCGATGCGCACGGGTTGCTGCAGGCCGGGAACAATGAACGTTCCTTCGTGCACCGGCAGGCTGGCTTGCCGATACCAAAGACCGATCGCCAACACGATCACCGCCAACAGCAATACGGCGTATCCGACGACTCGCATGAACAGCGATTGTGAACGATGAAACACGATCGCGAAAAAGAAAACGCCCCGGCACTTGAGCACCGGGGCGTTTGATAAAGCTAGCCTGACAATGTCCTACTTTCGCTAGAAATACATCTAACTATCATCGGCGCTGAATCGTTTCACGGTCCTGTTCGGGATGGGAAGGAGTGGTTCCAACTCGCTATGGTCGTCAGGCAATTCGGACGACCTCCTGATTCGCCGCTATTGAGCAGCAGTTCGCAAGAGATCTGATTCGGAAAGAAGCAAAGTGGTTGTATTGCGTGTCGAGTCTCAATTTCTGAGACAGGCAGCACGGTTATAGGATCAAGCCTCACGGGCAATTAGTACTGGTTAGCTTAACGCCTTACAGCGCTTCCACACCCAGCCTATCAACGTCCTGGTCTAGGACGACCCTTAAGGGAGGTCAAGCCCCCGGGAAGATTAATCTTCAGGCAAGTTTCCCGCTTAGATGCTTTCAGCGGTTATCTTTTCCGCACGTAGCTACCCGGCGATGCCACTGGCGTGACAACCGGTACACCAGAGGTGCGTCCACTCCGGTCCTCTCGTACTAGGAGCAGCCCCCGTCAATCTTCCAGCGCCCACGGCAGATAGGGACCAAACTGTCTCACGACGTTTTAAACCCAGCTCACGTACCTCTTTAAATGGCGAACAGCCATACCCTTGGGACCGGCTACAGCCCCAGGATGAGATGAGCCGACATCGAGGTGCCAAACACTGCCGTCGATATGAACTCTTGGGCAGTATCAGCCTGTTATCCCCAGAGTACCTTTTATCCGTTGAGCGATGGCCCTTCCATACAGAACCACCGGATCACTTAGACCTACTTTCGCACCTGCTCGACTTGTCAGTCTCGCAGTCAAGCACGCTTATGCCTATGCACTATCAGTACGATTTCCGACCGTACCTAGCGTACCTTCGTACTCCTCCGTTACTCTTTGGGAGGAGACCGCCCCAGTCAAACTGCCTACCATGCACTGTTCCCCGCCCGGATAACGGGCGTAGGTTAGAGCCGCAAACAAATCAGGGTGGTATTTCAAGGTTGGCTCCACGAGAGCTAGCGCCCCCGCTTCAAAGCCTCCCACCTATCCTACACAGATCGGTTCACAGTCCAATGCAAAGCTACAGTAAAGGTTCATGGGGTCTTTCCGTCTAGCCGCGGGTAGATTGCATCATCACAAACATTTCAACTTCGCTGAGTCTCGGGAGGAGACAGTGTGGCCATCGTTACGCCATTCGTGCAGGTCGGAACTTACCCGACAAGGAATTTCGCTACCTTAGGACCGTTATAGTTACGGCCGCCGTTTACTGGGGCTTCGATCAAGGGCTTGCACCCCATCAATTAACCTTCCAGCACCGGGCAGGCGTCACACCCTATACGTCCACTTTCGTGTTTGCAGAGTGCTGTGTTTTTAATAAACAGTCGCAGCCACCGATTCTCTGAGACCTTCTCGCGCTTCGGGCGTTTCTCCCGTCACGCTAACAAGGCACACCTTCTTCCGAAGTTACGGTGTCAATTTGCCGAGTTCCTTCTCCCGAGTTCTCTCAAGCGCCTGAGCATATTCAGCTCGCCCACCAGTGTCGGTTTTCGGTACGGTCGTGTCTAACTGAAGCTTAGAGGCTTTTCCTGGAACCACTTCCAATCACTTCGCGGCTTACGCCACTCGATCCTTTTCCTTGGTGATACGCCAGCGGATTTGCCTACTGGCCACCTACGATCAGAAACCGGGACATCCAACACCCGGATGATCTTCAACAGTCCGTCCCCCCATCGCATTAGACATCGGTGCAGGAATATTGACCTGCTTCCCATCGACTACGACTTTCGTCCTCGTCTTAGGGGCCGACTCACCCTGCTCCGATGAACGTAGAGCAGGAAACCTTGGGCTTACGGCGAGGGGGCTTTTCACCCCCTTTAACGCTACTCATGTCAGCATTCGCACTTCTGATACCTCCAGCAGCCCTCTCGAGCCACCTTCGCAGGCTTACAGAACGCTCCCCTACCACGTAAACGCTTCGCTTGAACTCGCTCAGGGTGGCGACGACGGCGCAGCCGGCGTTGCCAAACCTAACAAGAGAGTGGGCGTCGATCGACTCCAGATCAAACAGAATCGACGAACAAGTTCAAGTGAAGCGTTTACATCCGCAGCTTCGGTTATCGGCTTAGCCCCGTTACATCTTCCGCGCAGAAAGACTCGATCAGTGAGCTATTACGCTTTCTTTGAAGGATGGCTGCTTCTAAGCCAACTTCCTGACTGTCTTAGCCTTTCCACTTCGTTTCCCACTTAGCCGATATTGGGGACCTTAGCTGGCGGTCTGGGTTGTTTCCCTTTCGTGTCCGGACGTTAGCACCCGGTGCACTGTCTCCCGCGCTGACACTTCCAAGTATTCGGAGTTTGCCATGGTTTGGTAAGGCGCCATGCCCCCCTAGCCATAACAGTGCTCTACCCCCGGAGTGATACGCGAGGCACTACCTCAATAGTTTTCGGGGAGAACCAGCTATTTCCAGATTTGTTTAGCCTTTCACCCCTATCCACAGCTCATCCGCTACTTTTGCAACAGTAGTCGGTTCGGTCCTCCAGTGAGTGTTACCCCACCTTCAACCTGGCCATGGATAGATCATCTGGTTTCGGGTCTACACCCTGCGACTGAACGCCCTATTCGGACTCGCTTTCGCTACGCCTTCCCTATACGGTTAAGCTTGCCACAGAATGTAAGTCGCTGACCCATTATGCAAAAGGTACGCAGTCACCCTTGCGGAGCTCCTACTGTTTGTATGCATGCGGTTTCAGGATCTATTTCACTCCCCTTCCGGGGTTCTTTTCACCTTTCCTTCACAGTACTGGTTCACTATCGGTCGATTACGAGTATTTAGCCTTGGAGGATGGTCCCCCCATCTTCAGACAGGATTTCACGTGTCCCGCCCTACTTGTCGTGCGCTTAGTTCCACTGTCGTCCTTTCACATACGGGGCTATCACCCGCTATGGCCGTACTTTCCAGAACGTTCCGTTTGAACAACAGCTAAAACGCACAGGCTGGTCCGATTTCGCTCGCCACTACTCTCGGAATCTCGGTTGATTTCTTTTCCTCTGCCTACTTAGATGTTTCAGTTCAGCAGGTTCGCTTCCACGCGCCTATGTATTCAGCGCGGGATTCCCTTGCGGGTGGGTTTCCCCATTCGGACATCTGCGGCTATTAACGCTCGTTTGCCAGCTCCCCGCAGCTTTATCGCAGGCTACCACGTCCTTCATCGCCTGTAATCGCCAAGGCATCCACCACATGCACTTAGTCGCTTGATCCTATAACGGTGCGGCCTGCTGATTACTCATCAGGACGACACGGTCATTGGGCGACCATGTTGCTAATCTCAGATTTAATGCTTGAGACTCGAATGCAATTACAACCCGTTATCAATCCTCTCCTGACTCATTACCAGGCGCAGGATTGAAACGCTTTGCTTCTTCCGAATTGTTAAAGAACGAAACAGCGATTTTGGTCAAAGACCAAACGGAAATGCACAATAGCCGCGCACTTTCGTTTGATATTTGGAAGATGGTGGAGGTGAACGGGATCGAACCGATGACCTCCTGCTTGCAAAGCAGGCGCTCTCCCAGTTGAGCTACACCCCCGGTTCATGGTCATAAGCCCCCGCTTAAGCCTCCTGCCCGAGCGTGGTGGGTCTGGATGGATTCGAACCATCGACCCCCGCCTTATCAAGACGGTGCTCTAACCAGCTGAGCTACAGACCCCGCCTTGCAAGCCTTCTGGCCACTCGCTGTCGCAAGAAACCAACCGATAAGTGTGGACGCTTAAATCGAAGCGCGTACTCGAGAAAGGAGGTGATCCAGCCGCACCTTCCGGTACGGCTACCTTGTTACGACTTCACCCCAGTCATGAATCTCACCGTGGTCGCCGCCCTCCTTGCGGTTAGGCAAACGGCTTCTGGTGAAACCCACTCCCATGGTGTGACGGGCGGTGTGTACAAGACCCGGGAACGTATTCACCGCGACATGCTGATCCGCGATTACTAGCGATTCCGACTTCATGGAGTCGAGTTGCAGACTCCAATCCGGACTACGATCGGTTTTCCGGGATTAGCTCCCCCTCGCGGGTTGGCAGCCCTCTGTACCGACCATTGTATGACGTGTGAAGCCCTACCCATAAGGGCCATGAGGACTTGACGTCATCCCCACCTTCCTCCGGTTTGTCACCGGCAGTCTCATTAGAGTGCCCTTGCGTAGCAACTAATGATAAGGGTTGCGCTCGTTGCGGGACTTAACCCAACATCTCACGACACGAGCTGACGACAGCCATGCAGCACCTGTGTTCAGGTTCTCTTTCGAGCACGAAGCCATCTCTGGCGACTTCCTGACATGTCAAGGGTAGGTAAGGTTTTTCGCGTTGCATCGAATTAATCCACATCATCCACCGCTTGTGCGGGTCCCCGTCAATTCCTTTGAGTTTTAATCTTGCGACCGTACTCCCCAGGCGGTCGACTTCACGCGTTAGCTGCGTTACCGAAGGAGTTACCCTCCGACAACTAGTCGACATCGTTTAGGGCGTGGACTACCAGGGTATCTAATCCTGTTTGCTCCCCACGCTTTCGTGCATGAGCGTCAGTCACATCCCAGGGGGCTGCCTTCGCCATCGGTGTTCCTCCACATATCTACGCATTTCACTGCTACACGTGGAATTCCACCCCCCTCTGACAAACTCTAGCCATGCAGTCACAAATGCAGTTCCCAGGTTAGGCCCGGGGATTTCACATCTGTCTTGCAAAACCGCCTGCGTACGCTTTACGCCCAGTAATTCCGATTAACGCTTGCACCCTACGTATTACCGCGGCTGCTGGCACGTAGTTAGCCGGTGCTTATTCTGCAGGTACCGTCATTAACGCGAGATATTCGCTCGCGCCGTTTCGTTCCTGCCAAAAGCGCTTTACAACCCGAAGGCCTTCTTCCCGCACGCGGCATGGCTGGATCAGGCTTGCGCCCATTGTCCAAAATTCCCCACTGCTGCCTCCCGTAGGAGTCTGGGCCGTGTCTCAGTCCCAGTGTGGCTGGTCGTCCTCTCAGACCAGCTACTGATCGTCGCCTTGGTGGGCTTTTACCCCGCCAACTAGCTAATCAGACATCGGCCGCTCCGATAGCGCGAGGTCTTGCGAATCCCCCGCTTTCACCCATAGGTCGTATGCGGTATTAGCCAATCTTTCGACTAGTTATCCCCCACTACTGGGCACGTTCCGATGCATTACTCACCCGTTCGCCACTCGCCACCAGGGTTGCCCCCGTGCTGCCGTTCGACTTGCATGTGTAAGGCATGCCGCCAGCGTTCAATCTGAGCCAGGATCAAACTCTTCAGTTCGATACTGTGTGCTTGATTACTCTCGCTGGAATCGAGAGGCTCTTGCGAACATCTCTTTCCATTGCGTGAGCACTAATGATTTGAGTTCAGCCGGGTCAATAGCCGTGAGACTTTTCAACCCGGTTGCGCCGTTCATTAAGCGCCCACACTTATCGGCTGTTTCATTTTTAAAGAACAAGACACCCGTCGCACGCACTTTTTACAGAGTTGCGGAACGGGAGTCGCAAAGAGGCGCGATTATGAGCGTCCTGCAGAAATGCTGTCAAGCAACAATGCCGGCGGACGCGCTCATGGCGCTGGGGTGCGCTCAGAAAAAACCGTCGCGCAGAATCTAACTTGGCGACGGAGACGGGAAATTCAAGCTGCGCAGCACGCAGCAGGACTAACGATGCGCGAAACGTGGCGAACGTTTTTCCACGAACGCGGCCATGCCTTCCTTTTGATCTTCCGTCGCGAACAGAGAGTGGAAAAGCCGCCGCTCAAACAGAACGCCTTCCGCCAGCGGTAGCTCGTACGCGCGGTTCACGGCTTCTTTAGCCATTTGCACCGCTGGCAGAGAGAAGCTCGCGATGGTCGCTCCGACTTTTAGCGCTTCGTCGAGCAAGTCGTTCGTCGGTACCACCCGCGAGACAAGCCCCGCCCGTTCCGCTTCAACCGCGTCCATCATGCGTGCAGACAGCACCAGATCCATCGCCTTGGCTTTGCCCACCGCTCTCGGTAATCGCTGCGTGCCGCCTGCGCCTGGGATGATGCCGAGCTTGATTTCGGGCTGACCGAACTTCGCAGAGTCGGCGGCAATGATGATGTCGCACATCATCGCCAGCTCGCATCCGCCGCCGAGCGCGAAGCCGCTGACGGCGGCGATTACCGGCTTGCGAATACGCCGGATCGTTTCCCAGTTGCGCGTGATGTAGTCGGACTTGAAGACATCCATGTACGACCAGCTGCTCATCGCGCCGATGTCCGCACCCGCAGCGAACGCCTTGTCGTTACCGGTGATGACGATCGCACCGATGGCGTCGTCGCCATCGAAGCTCGAGCAGCGCAGCACCGAGCTCATCCATCAAGCCATCGTTCAGCGCATTGAGCGCTTTGGGACGGTTCATCCGGACCAGGCCAACGCGATCGCGCGTCTCAACGATGATGTGCTCGTAATTCATTACTGCGTCTCCGTGATTTTGCACCGCATCTTAGCGATGCAGGACAACGCGACGCTAAGCGCCTGCGCGCGCGAGATAGTCGAGAATCGTGTCGGACGACAGCGCCCGGGCGTAGAAGAACCCTTGCGCAAATTCACATCCAATGTCTCGCATGTACTCAACCTGCTCGATCGATTCCACGCCTTCGGCCACGACCTTCAACTTGAAATGCCGTGCAACGGCGAGCATGGCGTGAACGATCGCGCGGCTGTCGGCATCGCCCGGAATGCCCTCGATGAACGACTGATCGATCTTCAACGCGGTAAACGGCATCCGCTTTAAGTACCCGAGCATCGAATAGCCCGTGCCGAAATCGTCGAGCACGAGTCCGACTCCGAGCGATGCGAGCTCGGCCAGCACGTCATTGTTTATTTCACTTTCTCTGACCAGCGTGCGCTCAGTGATCTCGAGGACAATCAACTGTGGTGCGATCGCATGCCGCGATAGTGCGGCACGCACCAGCGCCGGCAGAGCGGTCGATCCCATTTCCCGACCGGCGACATTGATCGACACCGGCACGTCGAAATCGGGGCGCACTTCGCGCCAACGGTTGATCTGAGAACAGACGTCGTTCAATACCCAGCGCGTTATCCGCTCCGACAGCCCGCTCAGCTCGGCGACGCCAATGAAGCGATCGGGCGTCAACACGCCGTGCACGGGATGCTGCCACCGTATCAGTGCCTCCAGCCCGACTACGCGGCCGCTGACCATTTCAACTTGCGGCTGGTATTCGCAAATGAATTGCGGCGCTTCGCTCTGCACCGCCTTGACGAGCTCGATACCCAGTTGAACCTCGCGCGCCGCACGCTCGTACCGAATCGGGTTGAAGAAGCTGAACTGGTTGCGGCCATCGCGCTTTGCCTGATACATGGCAGAGTCCGCGTTTTTCAGCAGCGTGCTCATATCGCGTCCGTGCTCCGGGAATAACGCGACGCCGATCGATGCCGACACCTGCGTGTCGATGGCCGGGACAAGATCGGTGCGGTTCAGCGCCTGCGCAATCCGCGCCGCGAGTAACGCCACTTCCTGCCGGTGCACGAACTCGTTGATCAACACAACGAACTCATCGCCGCCGAGCCGCGCGACCGTGCCAGCGTCACCGACCGTTTGGCCGAGCACGTCGGCGGCCGATTTGATCAGCGCATCGCCCACCAAATGGCCGAGCGTGTCATTGACGTCCTTGAAACGATCGAGATCGATCAACATCACGGCCATACGCCGCTTGCGATTAGCCGCGGTCATGATCAGGTCGCGCATCGTCTCGCGGAGAAGATTGCGGTTCGGCAACCCGGTCAGGCCGTCGTACCACGCGAGATGCTCGATACGCGTTTCCGCTTCCTGCCGCTGCGCAGCTTCGAGCGCCAACGCGAGCATCAGAGACGTGGTGTTGGCAAATGAAACGTCGTCGTCATCCCAGGCACGTGACTCGTTATGCTGCAGGCTGAGCACGCCGCTAATGGCTCCCTCAACCAGCACCGGCACGTCGAGCATCGCTCGCACGCGCGCCCAGTTTCGGTCACCTGCAAACGACGTCGTCAAACGCGATGTGTGAGTGTCGTTGACGACAATCGGCTGCCGATTAATCAGCTGCGCGAAGTAAGCGGGAAAGCGCGTCGCGGTGAGTTCGCGCCCCACCCAATCGCGCAGGAAGCGATCGCTGGCGCGGTCGAACAGGGATTCGCAGCGCAGCGATTCGCCGTCGGGCGACAATCTCCAAAAACTGACCGCACCCACGTCGAGCACTTCGGTTGACGTGCGCAAGATGGCCGACAGTGCATGCGTGAAGTCAGACTTTGGCTGTATCGCAAGTTCCAGAAGCCGCTCGCGAAAACGCAACCTTCTCGCTTGCGCGCGTTCCGCCGGCCCCAGGTCCCGCGCCGTCAGCACCAAACCGCGCACACGAGGATCATCGAGCCGATTGGCGATAACGCATGAGATGCTGCGGCCGGTACCCGCGAGCGCTGCGCGCATGCGCAACAGCAGCGGCGGGTGCTGCCGGTCGCCTGGCTGCTCGCGCAAGAGGCGATCGACCGCGCGCCGGAACTCGATGCGAGACGGCTGGTCGAGAATGAATTCGAACGGCGATCCGAGAACATCGAACGCCTGCTCACCGGTGATCGGCTCCAGTGCCGCGCTCGCGTAGACGACCCGCCTGTCTTCGTTCAGAACGACCGTCAACTCTGACTGGTGCTGTGCGATCGCTCGTGCGCGAGATTCATCGAGTTGAACCCGCTTTGCATCCGCGCGCGCCTGCGTCGTCTCGGTGATGGCGATCGACGCGAATTCTTCCTGTTCGAAACGAAACAAGCGCATTGCTATGCGCGCCGTCAATCGGCCACCGCCGCGCAATGGAAGTTTCGTTTCCACACTGGCATACGAACCATCAGCGGCCATCGCCCACAGTCGATTCCAGCGGCGGGTAAAGGCCTGATGGCTGGGGAACGGAACAATCTCGGCGACACTGCGGCCGAGCGGTGAATCACCGCCCACCAGCGCAGAGGCTTCCGCATTGAGCGCCAGAATCTGGCCAGCGCCATTGACACACAACATAGCGACGCCGGCGAATTCAAAGGCCGCTCGCTTGAGCGAACTTTCGACGGCTGCTTGACGCAGCGGAATGACGGTCGATGCCAACGGGCTCCTAAAGCGTCATCGGACTGTTTTCGATTCTGCCACGATGTACTCATTTCTCCGAGTAGAAAGCGCGAAAAAACAACGTCTCTCCGCCTAACCACCTCGTTCGCAGTCAAACAAAGCACCGCCGCACATGCCGCAGTTGTCAAGCGAGTCCGTAGTATCGTTCCACCACTTGCCCCGCCCGCTCTACACGATGTTTAAAGCAATCTACTTGACCAAGGCCGATCAGTTTCGAGCGGAGTTACGCGATCTGGACGAGGCCGAGCTCGAAGCCAACACGCCAGAAGCGGACACCACGGTCGCGATCGCCTACTCGACGATCAATTACAAGGACGGACTGGCGCTGACCAACCAGTCGCCGGTCGTCCGCAAGTGGCCAATGGTTCCCGGCATCGACTGCGCCGGTCGGGTCGTCCAGGCTGGCGCCTCCGCCAGCATTCATGCTGGCGATCAAGTCGTGCTGAATGGCTGGGGTGCGGGCGAGACGCTGTGGGGCGGCCTCGCGCAGCGCGGCCGCTACAAAGGTGAACAACTGGTTCGTCTGCCGGCGCCGCTAACGATGCGCGACGCGATGTCGATCGGGACCGCGGGTTACACGGCCATGCTGGCCGCGATGGCGCTGGCCGATAACGACGTAACCAGCGGTGAGGTGCTGGTCACTGGCGCAAGTGGTGGCGTCGGCTCGTTCGCGGTCGCGATCCTCGCCCAGCGCGGGCATCGCGTGGTTGCCAGTACCGGCAAACTCGCCGAGGCCAATTACCTCCGAACGTTGGGCGCCGCCGATGTCGTCGATCGCGCCGACCTGTCCACGGCAGGCAAGCCACTGCAGAAGGAGCGCTGGGCCGGTGTAGTCGATTCGGTCGGCAGTCACACGCTCGCCAATGCCTGTGCGCAACTGCGCTACGGCGGCGTCGCGATCGCGTGTGGCCTCGCGCAAGGCATGGATTTCCCGGCCACGGTGGCGCCGTTCATCCTGCGTAGCACCCGCCTGATCGGGGTCGATTCGGTAATGTGCCCAATGGCTCGCCGCACTCGGGCGTGGCAGCATCTGGCACAAGAACTGGACCGCGCTAAGCTCGACACGATTACGCGCGAGATCGCGTTGGCAGACGCGTTTGAGGCGGGCCGGGCGGTCCTCGCGGGCGAGGTCCGGGGCCGGATCGTCGTCGACGTCAACCGCTGAGTTTTGATCTTGAATCAGTCAGGATTGCGTCGGCTCGATTTGCGCTCTCGGCGTTGAGGTCTTGATGTTATCGAACCGATTCGGGCATTGGATTCGTCGAAAGCGACAGCCCATGCACTATTCAGCCGCAATTTTCAGTACAAGGAGAAACCTAATGTCGCGATTTATCCGTAGCAGTACATCGATTGCATTCGCCGCTGTGCTTGTCGCCGGCGCCGTTAGCGTCGATGCCAAAGACCGTCGCGAATGCGATCGCGACTACAAGCCGCAGGTCGGCCAAGCCGGCAAAGACGTGGTCTGGGTGCCGACGCCCGACGAGATCGTGCAGCGGATGCTGCGCATGGCCAAGGTCACACCGCAAGACACTGTGTATGACCTGGGTGCCGGAGACGGAAAAATTGCGATAGCCGCCGGCAAGTTGGGTGCGACCGCGGTAGGAATCGAATACAACCCAGACATGGCGAAGCTCGCGCAATGTTACGTGCAGGCGGAGAACCTGACGGGCAAGACGCGCATCATCCAGGGCGACGTTTTCAAGGAAGATTTCAGCAAGGCGTCGGTGGTCACGATGTATTTGCTGCCTGAACTGAATCTGAAACTGCGCCCGATCATTCTGAACATGAAGCCGGGGACACGCGTCACATCGCATCAGTTCACGATGGGCGATTGGGAACCCGATGAAACGGCGGAGGTCGACTATCGCACCGCGTATCTGTGGATCGTGCCGGCCAAGGTTGAAGGTGCGTGGACGCTGCGCGAACAGGGGCCAGGAAATGCGCAGTACACCGTTAACCTCAGCCAGAAGTATCAGAAAATCACGGGCGACGTCGGCGGTTCGGCGAAGCAGCCACTGGTGGGCGCGACCGTGCGCGGCGAAGAGATTCGCTTTGCGTTTAACGACGACAAAGGCGTCACGCGCACGCTGACCGGAACCGTGCGCGGCAATGAACTGACGGGTACGCTGAAAGGCGCCGGTGGCGCGGAAACCAAGGTCACCGGAACCCGCAAGTAAGCGATACCGACATTGAAGTTGAGCCCCGCGCATGCGGGGCTTTTTATTATTTCTCGGGATACCCATGAACGGCACACCAAGCACACCGGTATCGGCTACCTCTACTACCGGTGCGCCGCGCAAGGTGTTATCCGTCTTCGACGCGGTGATGATCATCATCGGCATCGTGATAGGCGGTGGAATCTTTTCATTCCCTCCCCTTGTGGCAGGCATGACGGGTTCCGTCGAGTGGATGTTCGGCGCGTGGATCTTTGGGGCCGTGCTCGCACTGGTCGGCGCGCTCTGTTACGCGGAATTGGCGACCACGTTTCCGAGTGCCGGCGGCGACTATCACTTTCTGACTCGCGCCTACGGACGCGACGTAAGTTTCTTCTTCGCTTGGGCCCGCGTCACCGTGATTACGACAGGTGCGATCGCGCTGCTGGCTTTCATATTCGGGGATTACATGAGTCGGGTGCTGTCGCTCGGCGAAAATTCCTCGGTCCTATATGCGGTCTTTATCGTCATTGCCTTGACCGCGGTCAACATCGTCGGCCTGCGCGCATCGGCTAGAACACAAAACGTGATGTCGGTGCTCGAAGTGCTCGGCCTACTGTTTGTTGTGGTCGCGGGCTTCGTCGCGCCGGCAGCCACAGGCGCGGCGCCCGCGGCGCCGTCGGGTGACGGCATACCTGCTCTCTTTGGTACCGCATTGCTATTCGTGCTGTTTACCTATGGCGGCTGGAACGACGCCGCGTACATCTCGGCCGAGGTCAAGGGTGGCAGCCGTGCGATCGTCAAGGTTCTAGTGATATCGCTGCTGCTGATCACGGTTCTTTATCTGTTGTTTGTCGCTGCTCTGCTTGCCGGCTTGGGATTCGAAGGTCTGAAGGCGAGCAAGCAGGTAGCCGCTGATGTCGCGCAAAGAGCATTCGGGGGCTTCGGGGAGAAACTGATCGGAGCGATCGTCGCGCTGGCGGCGCTGACTTCAATCAACGCGACCATGCTCGTCGCCGCGCGCGTCAACTACTCGCTGGGCCAGGATTGGCCAATCTTTCGCTTTATGGGTCGCTGGAACGCGCGCCGCGACACGCCGATCGTTGCGCTCGTGACGACCAGTGTCATCACTCTGCTGATCGTGCTCATCGCAGCCGTCAATCAAGGCGGCGTGAAGTTTATGGTGGACTTCACCGCACCGGTGTTCTGGTTGTTCATTCTGCTGACGGGGATTGGATTGTTCGTCCTGCGCTTTCGCTACCCGCACGTGGTGCGGCCGTTCAAAGTGCCGCTCTATCCCATTCTGCCAATCGTGTTCGTCTGCACTTGTCTGTTCCTGCTTTATCGAAGTCTGATTTTTACTTTCGAGAATCAAGCGATCCAGGTTGCGATCTACGTGATGCTGGCCGGGTTCGGCGTGTGGATCGCCGCTCGGCTGAGGAAATCCGCGTGAGATGTGAATAACGGCGGTGTATTGGTCGCCCTGGACTCCCACTAACGTCACATGCCCATTTTCTACGCCATTCGGCCGGCATCGCCGGCCGCCCATTTGTTTCATGTGACGTGCCGCGTCGAGCGGCCCGATCCCGAAGGCCAGCGTTTCATGCTTCCGGTATGGATCCCGGGCAGCTACTTGATCCGGGAGTTCGCGCGCAACATCGTGCGCATCAGCGCGCTCGCCGGCAATCGTCGCGTCGCACTCAAAAAAGTCGACAAGCACACGTGGCGCGCGCCACCCGCGAAACGAATGGAGCTGGCCTACGAAGTGTATGCATGGGATCTGTCGGTACGCGCAGCCCATCTGGATGAAACGCATGGATTTTTTAACGGTACATCGGTGTTTCTGCTGCCGATCGGCCATGAACACGAGCAATGCACGGTCGACATCCTGCCGCCCGCCGGCGCACGCTATCGCAACTGGCGAGTGGCTACCGCCCTCGCGCCAGCACGCGGCACTCGCCGCCTGGGCTTTGGCACCTACAAGGCTGCCAGCTACGACGAGCTGATCGATTGCCCGGTTGAAATGGGCGACTTCGCATTGGGCGGCTTTAGCGTGCTTGGCACTCCGCACGAGATCGTCGTCACCGGACGAGTGCCGAAGCTCGACATGACCAGGCTCACAACCGATCTCGCGACGGTGTGCGAAACCCACGTCAAGTTGTTCGAGCCGCGCTCGCGTAGGGCGCCGTTCGATCGATATACGTTCCTGACGATGGCGCTGGGTGATGGCTATGGTGGTCTCGAGCATCGCAGCTCGACCGCGTTGGTCACCAAACGCGAAGGTCTGCCGTTCACCGGCATGACCCAGTCGACCGAGGCCTATCGCAGCTTTCTCGGGCTCGCAAGCCACGAGTATTTTCACGCTTGGAACATCAAGCGGATTAAACCCGCCGCATTCGTTCCGTATGACCTCAGCTGCGAGAATCGCACGCGGTTGCTGTGGGTCTTCGAAGGCTTTACGTCGTACTACGACGATTTGTTGCTGGCGCGTGCCGGATTGCTTAGCGAACCGCAGTATTTAACTGGGCTAGCGAAAACGCTGACGACCGTGACACAGCGATCGGGCCGGCTCAAGCAGAGTGTGGCCGACAGCTCGTTTGACGCGTGGATCAAGCACTACCGCCAGGATGAAAACGCGCCGAACAGCGTTGTCAGCTATTACCAGAAAGGCTCACTGGTAGGGCTCGCGCTTGATCTAACGATTCGCGCACAAACGAAAGGCAAACGCTCGCTCGACGATGTGATGCGATTGTTGTGGAAACAGTGGAAGACCGCCGGTGTCGAGTATCACGGCGTAGCTGAAGACCAAATCGCGGTAACGGTCGAACAGGCGACCGGATTGTCGCTCGCGCGCGATATCGATGAGTGGAGCGAGGGAACTGCGGATCCTGACTACGAAGCCTTGCTCGCTCCGTTCGGCGTGAACTGTGCCCGGCGGCCCGATGTTGATGCTGCGCACTTCGCACTGCTCGGCGTGAAAGCGGCGGCGGCGAATGGAGAGTGCAAACTGGCGCATGTGTTTGACGGCTCGCCGGCACAGGCTGCAGGCTTGTCCGCCAACGACGTGCTGGTTGCGCTCGGTGACGTGCGCGCAACGCCATCCAATCTCGATACGCTGCTGTCACGCTATGCCACCGGCGATGTGGTCGAGCTCGTTGCGTTTCGGCGCGACGAACTGATGCGCTTTGAGGTCAAGCTGGCAACGCAACCTCCGGTCAGGTTCATGCTCGAAGTTGATCAGAAAAGCGCGCGCGCTGCGCGGCAGCTTCGCCAGGGGTGGATCGGCAGGCTGCGATCTGCCGGCCGGCAGAGCTAACACCAATCAATCGCTCCGCGTCCGTGCTGCCGTAGAAAACTATTGGCGCGCGAGAAGTGTCCGCATCCGACAAACGGGATCGGGGGACGGCGTGCTGACAATGGCGACGGATGATTTGCTTTCAGGGTCAGATGCGGCTCCTTCAGGCTCGGCTGCCAGCCTTGCGCCAACGCTCCCCACAACATGAATACTTTGGGTCGTCGATCGGCGGCAAGAGCACCGAGCAACAGCGACGTCAGCGCTTCCCAGCCTTTGCGCGAGTGCGAACCGGGCGCACCAAGTTCAACCGTAAAGACAACGTTGAGAAGCAATACACCCTGCCGTGCCCAGTGTTCGAGCGTGCCATCGACCGGCGGCGCACAGCCAAGGTCGCGCTCCAACTCGGCGAAGATATTGCGCAGACTCGGCGGCACGCGCATCCCCCGCGCTACAGAAAATGCCAGGCCGTGCGCCTGCCCCTCCCCGTGATAAGGATCCTGACCAAGAATCACGACGCGAACTTCGTCAAACGGCGTAAGCGTTAACGCACGCAGCGGCTGCGGAGGAAATATCGCGGCGCCAGACAAACGCCGCTCTTCGATAAATGCGCGCACGTTCTGGCCGTCGGGCGACTGTAAGAATGCTTCGACCAGCGCCGCCCATCCCGGCGCCAACTCCGACGTATCGATCACGCGAAAAGCCGCGCGAGTTCCGCGCCCGGATCGGGCGCCCGCATCAAAGCCTCGCCGACCAGAAACGCGTGCACCCCCGCTGCCTGCATCCGCGCGACGTCCGGCCGGGCAACAATGCCGCTCTCGGTTACGACGATTCGATCCCGCGGCACTTGCGGCAACAAGTCGAGGGTCGTCTGAAGCGAAGTCTCGAACGAGCGCAGGCTGCGGTTGTTGATGCCGATCAGCGGCGTCCTCAAACTCAGCGCGCGCTCCAGTTCTACCTGGTCGTGAACCTCAACCAGCACTGTCATTCCAAGCGCGGTTGCGGTCGCCTCGTAGTCATACAGCCGTGCATCGGACAACGCTGCGACGATCAACAGAATCGCGTCGGCTCCTGCTGCGCGCGCCTGAAAAATTTGATACGAGTCAACGACGAAGTCCTTGCGTAAAACCGGCAACCCGCTGGCTGTGCGCGCGACGACGAGGTCCTGCATTGAACCTTGAAAGTACTGGTGCATCGGTCAACACCGAAAGACACGCCGCAGCGTTCGCTGCGTAGCGAGCCGCAATGTCGGCTGGATCAAACTGCGCGCGCAACACCCCCTTCGACGGACTTGCCTTCTTGATCTCGGCGATTACCGCCGGGAGACCGCGCTGCACCTTGCTCTTGATGGGCTCGACAAAAGGGCGCACATCGCGCCGATCTTCCGCGTCGCGCCGAACCTCGACCAACGACCGCTGCGTCTGTGCGTGCGCGACCTCATCGCGCTTGGTCGCCAGAATCTGTTGCAGGATATCTTCCAACTCTGAATCTCACGACGCGAACTTCTGCGTAGTCGCGACGAAATCGCCAAGCACTTTCTTGGCGGCACCGCTCGTGACCGCCGACCGCGCGCGGTTGATACCGTCGCCGATCGAATCGGCAACGTTGGCCGCATAAAGCGCCACACCGGCATTCAGAATCACGATTTCGCGCGGCGTACCCTCAACGTTATCGAGCGCGGCCAGCACCATCGCTTTCGATTCCATCGCATTGCCCACCTTCAACCCGCGGTTCGACACCATGTCGAGGCCGAAATCTTCCGGATGAATCTCGTACTCGCGCACGACGCCGTCCTTCAACTCGCCCACCATCGTCGCGGCACCCAGCGATACCTCATCCATGCCGTCCTTGCCATAGACCGTAAGCACGTGGTGTGAACCGAGTTGCTGCAGCACCCGCACCTGAATGCCCACCAGATCGGGATGAAACACACCCATCACCTGGTTCGGCGCACCGGCCGGGTTCGTCAACGGTCCGAGCAAATTAAAGATCGTGCGCACACCAAGTTCCTTGCGCACGGGAGCCGCGTGCTTCATTGCTGCATGGTGATTCGGCGCAAACATAAAGCCGATGCCCGTCTCGTCGATGCATTTGGCCACCTGCTCGGGCGTCAACGTGATGTTGGCGCCGAGCGCCTCGAGCACGTCGGCACTGCCCGACCCCGACGACACGCTGCGCCCGCCATGCTTGGCGACACGCGCGCCGGCGGCAGCGGCCACAAACATCGAAGCGGTCGAGATGTTGAACGTGCCGGCCGAATCGCCGCCGGTGCCGCACAGATCGACCAGGTGCGTGCGATCGGCGAGCTCCACCTTGGTCGCGAACTCGCGCATGATCTGCGCTGCGGCTGCAATCTCACCGATCGTCTCTTTCTTTACGCGCAGACCCATCGTCAGCGCCGCGATTTGCACCGGCGTCAACTCGCCGCTCATCAGCCGCCGCCACAGCGACAGCATTTCGTCCTGAAAGATTTCACGATGCTCGATGCATCGAACCAGCGCTTCGGTAGGTGCTATCGACATCCGCTTTCCTCCGACATCTGCAAAAAGTTTTTCAACATCGCGTGCCCGTGCTCGGTTGCGATCGACTCCGGATGAAACTGCACGCCTTCGATCGGCAGCGTGCGGTGACGCAGGCCCATGATCTCGCCGTCGTCGGTCCACGCAGTGACTTCGAGGCACACAGGCAATGACGAGCGCTCTACAGCCAGCGAGTGATAGCGCGCGGCATTGAAGCGCCTCGGCAGGTTTGAAAAGACGCCGACTGCGGTGTGCTCTACCGGCGATACCTTGCCGTGCATTAGCGTTTTCGCACGGATGACCTTGCCGCCGAACGCCTGGCCGATCGCCTGATGCCCCAGGCACACGCCGAGAATCGGCGTGTGCTCGGCAAATCGCTGCAGCAACGCGAGCGAAATACCGGCTTCGTTGGGTGAACACGGGCCGGGGGAAATACAGATGCGCGCCGGCGCAAGCTGCTCAATCTGATCGAGTGTGATTTCGTCGTTGCGCGCGACCCGCACGTCTTCGCCAAGCTCGCCGAAATACTGCACGAGGTTGTAGGTAAAGCTGTCGTAGTTATCGATCATCAACAGCATGTCAGTACCGCCGGGCCGCCCCAAGTACCGACGCGCCCCCTCGTTGGGCAGCGAATGGAGTGAGGCGCCATCGGGCATTCATGCTTCAGCCTCGAATCCGTCTTCGACCTGCTCGGCCGCGCGCAACACGGCGCGCGCCTTCACTTCGGTTTCCTTCCATTCGCTTTCCGCAACGGAGTCTGCAACGATGCCGGCAGCCGCCTGCACGAACAGCATATTGCCCTTGACGACAGCGGTGCGAATCGCAATCGCGAGATCCATGTCGCCCGCAAAGCTCAGGTAACCCACTGCACCGCCGTAGATGCCGCGCTTGACGGGCTCGAGCTCATCGATGATCTCCATCGCGCGGACCTTGGGCGCGCCGGTCAATGTTCCGGCAGGAAACGTCGCCCGCAACACGTCAAAGTTGTTCATGCCCGACTTCAGCGCGCCCTCGACGTGGCTGACCAGATGCTGTACATGCGAATACTTTTCGATCACGTATTGCTCGGTGACCTTGACGCTGCCGATTTCGACGATACGGCCGATATCGTTGCGCGCGAGATCGATCAGCATCAAATGCTCGGCGCGCTCCTTCGGATCGGCCAGCAGCTCCGCCGCAAGCACATCATCCTGCTCGGGCGTTGCGCCGCGCGGCCGCGTGCCGGCAATCGGACGAATCGCCACATAGCGCTTGCCTTGCCGGTCTTCGCTGCGCACCAGGATTTCAGGCGACGCACCAACGACATGAAAATCGCCAAAGTTGTAGAAGTACATGTACGGCGACGGATTCAGCGTGCGCAACGCGCGGTACAGCGACAACGGCGAATCGGCATACGGCTTACGGATGCGCTGCCCCAGTTGGACCTGCATCACATCGCCGGCCGCGATGTATTCCTTGGCCTTGGCGACCGCGTGCAGATAGTCCCCCTTCGCGAGCTCGCGGTATTCCTCGCGACGCACGCTGGCTCGTGCATGCGGCGGTTCGATCGGTCGATACAGGCGCGTCTTCAATTCACGCAATCGCTGCCGCGCTTTCGCGTAGGCCTCGCTCTGTTGCGGGTCGGCATACACGATCAGATAAATCCGGCCTGCAAGGTTGTCGATGACCGCAACTTCTTCGGCGAGCAGAAGCAAAATGTCGGGCACGCCGACGTCGTCCGGCTTCGGTTGCGCGAGCTTCTTTTCGATGACGCGCACCGTGTCGTAGCCGAAGTAGCCGGCGAGTCCACCGGCAAAGCGCGGCAGCCCGGGCCGCACCGCCACTTTGAACTGGTCGGCGTAGCGCTGCACGGCGGTGAGCGGGTCGCCGTCGATTGTTCTGCTCACTACGCCGCTTTCGACGATTTCGGTCTTAGTGGCATCGCCGCGAATGAACGAGCGAATCGACGTGCGTGCGGCCAGTCCGATAAACGAATAGCGGCCGAAGCGCTCGCCTCCAACGACTGACTCCAGCAGGAACGTGTTCGGCTCGTTGGCGAGTTTCAGGTACAGCGACAGCGGCGTCTCGAGGTCCGCAAAGCTTTCCGCGATCAACGGAATGCGGTTGTAGCCCTGCGCTGCGAGCGCCTTGAATTCGAGTTCAGTCATGCGATGAAACCGATTGCAGTGAAGTGCCGCGAGGAGCGCGACGGATGAAATACGAGTGCCGTGCGTGCACGGCGGCGGTCAGCCAATCGTGCAGCTACGCCAAAGCCAGGCTCCCCGAGCGTGCAACGCCCCGGGGAAAAGCCAGCTGATCTCGCCAAAGAATGCCATCGGTAGTCAGACTCAGAGTGACTGCGGCTCGATCAGACGAGCCGCGTGCAAGAGCGTGGGCACTATAGCATCGGCATCCAGATCGGCTAGCGATTTGCCTTCGTTGTATCCGGTCTCGACAATGATCACCCGACAGCCCGCGGCGCGTGCCGCAAGTGCGTCGTTCTCGGAATCGCCGATGACGGTCGCGTCGCCGGCCACGACGCCAAGGAGTTGGCATGCACGCAGCATCGGCGAAGCGTGCGGTTTCTTTTGTCCCGTGTCGTCGCCGCTCACGATTGCCGAAAACGCCGCTTTCAGTTTCGTGCGCTCGAGCAGCTGCAATGTGAACGAGCGCGGCTTGTTGGTAACGCACGCAAGCAGGATTGCCTTGCTGCGCAAGTCTTCCAGCGCCTGCTGAACGCCGGCATACACCTCCGATTCGTTGCCGTTGATCTCGCCATAACAACGATTGAACGCTTGCCTGCCTCGTTCGAAAAGATCGGGCGGGGCTTGATCGTCCATTGTTTCGGTCAGCGCACGATGCACCAGCACATCGATGCCTTTGCCCACGTACGCCGCTATCCGTTTAAGCGCCAACGGCGAGAGGCCGAGTTCTGCCCGCATCGAATTGGCAGCGCAGGCAATGTCCGGTAACGAATCGACCAGCGTGCCGTCCAGATCGATCAGAACCGCGCGCGCTCTAAAGCGCGAACTCATGCGGCCGTGAGTGCGTCGCGCAACTGCCGCATAACGCCGCCGTACCCTCCGTCCGCATCGCGCGCGCCGAAAATGGCGCTGCCGGCAACGAACGTGTCGGCGCCGGCACGCGCAATTTCAGCGATGTTGTCGACCTTCACGCCGCCGTCGATCTCGACCAGGATCTCGCGCCCGCTCGCCTTCCTGTACGCATCAACCTTGGCGCGGGCTGCAGCGACCTTGTGCAATGTCTCCCTGATGAATGCCTGCCCGCCGAAGCCCGGGTTGACCGACATCAGCAACACCACATCGAGCTTGTCCATCACATGATCCATGTAGGTCAGGGACGTCGCGGGGTTGAATACCAGCCCTGCCTTGCACCCCGATTCGCGAATCAGCGACAACGTACGATCGATATGGTCGGACGCTTCGGGGTGAAACGTGATGACGTTGGCGCCGGCTTTTGCAAAGTCCGGCACGATGCGATCGACCGGCTTCACCATCAGGTGCACGTCGATCGGAACATTCACCAGCGGACGTATCGCTTCGCAGACCAGCGGCCCGACCGTCAGATTGGGCACATAGTGGTTATCCATAACGTCGAAATGGATCCAGTCGGCGCCGGCCGCGACCACCGCCTTGACTTCCTTGCCCAGCCGCGCGAAGTCGGCAGACAAAATGCTGGGGGCGATTCGGTGGTTTGTTATCGTCATCGGAACCTCGGTGGCTGCGTTTATTCTAAGAGTAGCCTTCTCGATCGATCACTTAACCCACATGGCCAAATACCAGTTCGCGATTACGGTGCGCCCGCAGTTCCTGCCGGACTATTCGGATCCGGGCGAGGAGCGCTTCATGTTTGCGTACACGGTCACGATCAAGAACACCGGCGAGGCAACTGCGCAGCTGATCTCGCGTCACTGGATCATTACCGACGCCAATAACAAGATCGAAGAGGTTGAAGGCGATGGCGTCGTCGGTGAACAACCGATCCTGCAACCAGGTGAAGCGTTCGAGTACACCAGCGGTTGTCCACTACCCACGCCGGTGGGCTCGATGCGCGGCACGTATCACTGCGTTGGCGCAGACGGCACCGAGTTCGAAGCGAACATCCCCGAGTTCGTATTGTCGAAGCCGAGCACGTTGCACTAGTCTTTCTTCTTCGGCTTGTCGAACATCGTCCACCAGACGATGAAGACTAGTAGTGCCCCCGCAAGCGCCGCTTCAAGCAGAATTAGCCACATGATTGGATCTCGGTGCTGGTTTCGCCATTGTAGTTTTGCGTTGGCGTCGCTGTGGGTTGTAGGGTGCGCGACTGCGCCGCCACCGCCGGTGACTGCGCCGGCACCGCCGGTGACCACGCCGGCGCCGCCGACATTGCCCCTGCCTGGCGCTTCGCCGCCGGTATCGCCTGCACCAGCTCCGCCTCGCGTCACTCCGCCGGTCGCGCCTCAAGCTGAAACACGCGCGAGCTATCAGCGGATGGCATTCGGCGCGCTTCCCGCAGTCTCGCTCAGCGATTGGGCGGGTGCGTGGCCGGCATTCCTGAATTCCTGCAGCGCACTGGCCCGGCGCGATGCGTGGCGCGAGGTTTGCGCGCAAACGCTGGCCATTGATGCGCGCGATGGCGCGGCAGTGCGCGATTTTTTTGCCACGCGCTTCGACGTGTACCGCATCTCCTCGCACCCGATCGAAAACAGCGCGGAGACGGTAGCCAGCGTCAGCGGCCTGGTCACCGGCTACTACGAACCGCTGCTGCGTGGCAGCCGCGTGCGTAGCAACAAATACTCGGTGCCGATTTACCGCGTGCCCGACGATCTGATCGTGGTCGATCTTGCGCCCGTTTATCCGGAACTATCGAACATGCGACTGCGCGGCAAGCTACAGGGCCGCCGCATCGTCCCCTATGCAACGCGCGGCGAGATCACCGGCGCGAACACGCTCGCCGGGCAGGAGCTGCTATGGGTCGACGATTCGATCGAAGCTTTTTTTCTGCAGATCCAGGGGTCCGGGCGCGTTCAGTTCGACGACGGCACCGTCGTGCGCGTCGGATACGGCGATCAAAACGGCCATCCGTATCGTTCGCTGGGCCGCTGGTTGGTCGACCAAGGCCAGTTGACGCTCGACCAGGCATCGATGCAGGGCATCAAGTCCTGGGCGCAACGCAATCCGGCGCGCTTGAAGGAAGCACTCGATCACAACTCGAGTTTCGTTTTCTTTCGGGAGCTGCCGCTGGGCAATGTCAACGCGGGCCCGTTGGGAGCGCTCGGCGTGGCGCTGACACCGGGCTATTCGGTCGCCGCCGATGCACGCTTCATTCCGCTCGGCGCACCGGTCGTGCTTGCGACAACCGATCCGAATACGCAGACACCGCTCGTCCGGCCGCTGATGGCGCAAGACACGGGGGGCGCGATTCGAGGCCCGCTGCGATTCGACTTCTTCTGGGGATTTGGCGCGGCGGCCGGCGAGCGCGCCGGCCGTCAAAAGTACGAAGGTCAGGCGTGGGTGCTGGTGCCCAAGGGCACCACGCCCGAATCGCTGCTGCCGAAACGCTAGTTTGTTTTCTTCGCGGCCGCGAGGCGCTGCTCGATCGCCGGTACCGGCATCGCGCCCGCCGAGCGCGTGCCGTCGGCAAACACAATCGTCGGCGTCCCGTTGATTCCAAGGTCGCGACCCAAAGCGACGTTCTGCTCGAGCGGATTCTTGCAGTCGGCGGCCGCCGGTGTGGCTTTGTTCTGCACCATGTGCTCGTCCCAGCTGGCGGCCCGATCCTTCGAGCACCAGATCGCTTTGGATTTCTCCATCGAATCGGGCGACAGAATCGGATACAGAAACGTGTAGATCGTCACGTTCTTCAGCTCCGCCATGTTCTGCCACAGGCGCTTGCAGTAGCCGCAGTTCGGATCTTCGAACGTCACCATCACGCGCGAGCCGTCGCCGCGCACGGTTTTTACCGCCTGAGCAAGCGGAAGCGATTTGAAATCGACCTTCAGCGCGGTATCGAGCCGCTTCTGCGTCAAGTCCTCGCGCGAGGCCGGATCGAACATTCGTCCGGCGAGCACAAACGTCACCTCCGAATCGACGTAGTAAATCTGACCGCCGATCAGCACTTCGTACAGGCCCCCGCGGCCCTTGAAGACCTGATCCGGTTTTTGCCCGCCGGACTTTTCGGCGAAGCGCGCCGCGACCAGCGCCTCGGGACTGCCGGCCGCGGGTGCGTTTTTCTTGTCGGCCGCCTTAGACGGCGTCTGCGCCGATGCCACTGCGCAGGCGAGAGAAACGACCATCGCACCAGCGATTCGAGTCATGCAATTCATGTTGTGTGCTCCGGCATCCCAGCGGCGAGCCGCGGAGTGTAATGAGAGTCAGCGACGGTCAGGGTAGACCACCTGCCGTTGATCCAGTTCAACCCAGCGCCCGGCGAATTAAGGCGTTTTTCAGAGGACTCAGTCGGTTGACTGCCGCCAGACCCGCATTGCGTAGCCGGCGGACCAGCGGATCGTCGAACGCAAATAGCTGCGCCAGCGCATCGGTTGTAAACCGCATCAGGCCGAGCGCCTCGGCACGGCCGCGCTCGTAGCGTCGCAAAACCGCTTCATCGCCAGGATTGCGAAACGCCTCGCGTGTACGCACGACCCCAAGCAGCAGTGCGGTGTCCTGCAGACCAAGATTGAGTCCTTGCCCCGCCAGTGGATGAACGACGTGCGCTGCGTCGCCGACCAGGGCCAGGCGCGGTCCGATCAAGCGCGACACCGCGATTCGCCGCAGCGGAAAAGTGTGCGCCGCGCCGACAGCGGTCAGTGCGCCGACGGCGCTGGATTCTCCGGATGCCGACACGCATCGCTCAGTCACGCGGCCCGCCAGTTGATCGGCGCTCAGCGCCGCGAGTTCAACCGCCAACGCGTCGGACGCCGACCAGACCAACGAAACGTGCGCGCCGGGTAGCGGCAGCAGAGCCACCACGCCCTCATCGGTAAACCATTGCCATGCGGTGTTCAAGTGCGGCTGCGTGCATGCGAAGTTGGCAACCACCGCCGTTTGATCGTACGACTTGACCGTCGCATTGATTCCGGCCGCGGCGCGCACTGCAGAGTTGGCACCGTCGGCGCCGACCAACAGCCCTGCAGTGAGCGAGCGGCCGTCTTCGAGATTGATCGTCAATGTGTCAGGCTGCGCGGCGAGCGAAGTGAACGACGATGGAATTCGGGTGATCGCAGGCTGAAACCCACACGCCGCATCGAGCACGCGCAAAAGTTCGCGTTCTTCGACGATGGTCGCCAGTCGCTCGACCGTTGCGCTGTAAGCATCGAAGGTCAGCTGCGGCCCGTCATCGCCAAAGACGCGCATGTGCTCAACAGCGCAGACGCGTTGTTGATCGACGCCCGCCCAAACGCCGAGACCTTCAAGCAATGCGACGCTCGCCGGAGCGACGGCGTAGATGCGGGGATCAAAGGGTTCAGCACGCGTCGCTGCGTACGGTGACGGTCGCGGACCGATCAGCGCGACGCTAAACCTTTGCTGTGCAAATCCCAGCGCCGCAGCAAGCCCCGGCAAGCCGGTACCAACGACCGCGATGTCGAACGAAGAAGCCACCATAAACGTCGAGCGATTATGCCGCTCGCGGGTCGACCCTCAAGCTATACTTCGCGCCCTTCGCGACGGCGAGTTTTTGCATACCTCAACCGCCTTCCGTTAGTCTTAGCAAGCGAGGCCAAGTAGCTCAGTTGGTAGAGCAGAGGACTGAAAATCCTTGTGTCGGCGGTTCAATTCCGTCCTTGGCCACCACTCACGCTCGCGAATGCGATGCTTGCGCACAGGCCGTCCAGCACCATTGATTTTTTGCCTCAGATGAACAGCGTGCACACCGAGATCCATCGCTTTCGATGAGCGCGGGCGACGCTCTCGTCCGGCCGCGTGCGCTGCGGCGACAATTGTTGTCGTTGACACTCGGCACCTTGCTACCGGTCATCGCAATTGCCGTGCTGGGCGCCGTGCTGCTTGCGCAGCACCAGCGACGAACGTTCGAGCGCGGCGCGCGCGAGCGCACGCTCGCCATCCTGACTGCGATCGATACCCAACTCAAAGGCTCCATCACTTCACTGAGCGCGCTCGCCGTTACACGCAATCTGGATGCCGATGACTGGTCGGCTTTCCACGACGAGGCGGCCCGCGTGCTTGCGACACAGCCGGACTGGCTGAGCGTGAATCTGGCCCCACCCTCAGGACAACAGGTGGTTAACGTGCCGCGCCCGTTCGGTTCGGAGTTGCCGCCGATCCAGGAGCGAGCCAGCTTCGAACACGTGCTGCGGACCGGTGACCCGGCCATTGGCGATTTGGTTAGCGGCACGTTGACGGGGCAAACGGACTTCGCCGTGCGCGTGCCGGTCAAGCGCGATGGCGTGGTCCGGTATGTTGTTTCGGCGGTCGTCAAGCCGGAAGCGATTTTCGACATCCTGCGGGCGCAACAGCTGCCGGCCGATTGGGTCGGGGTGGTGGTGGACCGCAACCGACGATTCGTCGCGCGGACGCTGGGCAACGCAGAGCGGCTGGGACAATTGTCGTCGCGCGATTTGCAATCCGCGCTCGCAGCTTCGCCGCAAGGATGGGTGGAAGGCCGCACCAGGGAGGGCGCACGCGTGTACACCGCACATCGCATCTCGCCCTTCAGCGGTTGGTCGGTCGCGATCGGAATCCCCGCCGTCGTGGTGGAGGCGGCTGCGTGGCAGGCAACGGTGTATGTATTCGCTGGAACACTGGCTGCCCTGGCCCTGGCTTTCTTTCTGGCGCAATGGTTGAGCCGCCGGATCGCCGAGCCGATCGGCGCGCTGGCGGACACAGCGCATGCACTGACGCTTGGGGAAGACATCGTCGTACCACCAGCTGCCGACATAAGAGAAGTCGCTGAGCTCGCTTCAGCGCTAACGCAAGCCGGTGTTGCGGTTCATGCGAGGGCTGCCACCCAACGCCAACTCGAAGCGCTGACCAGTAACGCGAGCGTTGCACTTTTCATGACCGATGCGAATCAGTCGTGCACGTTCATGAATCCCGCCGCGGAACGCATGACCGGATACACGTTCGACGAAGTGCAAGGCCGGCCGCTGCATGAAGCGATCCATGGCGCCAAGGGCGACCATTCATTGGCCGAATGCCCAATGGGTCGCGCGTTCGCCGACGCCGGGCCGCGCCAAGGTGAAGATGTCTTCGTTCACCGCGACGGACAGTTCTACGACGTGGCGTATGCGACCAGCCCGCTGCGTGGGCGTGGCGGCACAGTCGGCGCCATCGTCGAAGCACGCGACATCACGATCGAAAAATCGGTTGAGGCTGAGCGCCTCTTGTTGCTCGACCGCGAGCAACGCGCACGCAGCGAAGCTGAAGCGGCCAATAAGGCGAAGGATGAGTTTCTTGCGATGTTGGGGCATGAACTGCGCAACCCGCTGGCAGCGATCAGCAATGCATCGCACCTGCTCGATCATCCGGCGAGCGAACACGCGGCGCCGGCGCGCGATGTGATCAAACGGCAAGCGAGTCATTTAACGCGACTGGTCGACGATCTGCTCGATGCGGCCCGAGTCGCATCCGGCAAGATTGTCCTGGCGCAAGGCCCGGTCGAGCTGGCCAGCGTCATCCGCCGCACCTTTGCCACACTGAAGGCCTCGGGCCGGACCGCGCGGCATCAAGTGACGGTCGAGCTCGAACCGGCGTGGGTGCTGGGCGACGAGACGCGTCTTGAGCAAATCGTGACGAATCTGCTGACCAACGCGCTGCGCTACACCCCGGCAGGCGGACACATCGCTATCACGTTGAAGGCGCACGGTGTTGATGCGCTGTTCATGGTCGCCGACAGCGGCATCGGCATTCCCGGCGAGATGCTGCAACGTGTATTCGATTTGTTCGTCCAAGGCGATCGCGGGCTCGAACGCGCGCATGGCGGTCTCGGAATCGGCCTAACGCTGGTAAAGCGCCTGGTGGAGCTGCACCACGGCACCGTGCAGGCGGCGAGCGACGGGGCCGATCGCGGCAGCGTGTTCGTGGTCAGGCTGCCGCGGATCAATGAACCAGGGGCAACCGAAGACCGCCCAATCTCAGACATCACCCACGCCGGAAAACGCCGCGTGCTGGTGATCGAAGACAACGATGATGCCCGGGCGATGCTGCGTGCGATTCTTGAACTGGCCGGCCACGAGGTCTTCGAACGTGCCGATGGTCCGAGCGGTCTGGAGGCGGCCGTGACGCTGCGCCCCGATACAGCCCTGGTCGACGTTGGCCTACCTGGCCTCAACGGCTACGACGTTGCGCGCCAGATTCGTACCCACCTGTCCGGCCAACCCATGATGCTCATCGCATTGACCGGCTACGGGCAGCCACAAGACCGAACGCAGGCGCTTGCTGCGGGCTTTGATGCTCACCTCATCAAGCCAGTCGAGCCTGACAGCTTGCTGCGCGCGGTGACTTCAGCCCCGCTACCTGCAAGACGAACGTCTGCAAACGAGCCGGCTCGATAGCCCTACCCAGAAGGACAGCTCCGTGTGTTTTTGGTAAAGCCGAGCAACTCCCTGGCTGCTTCAACCAGAATCGTCTCCAGTTGCTCGAGCCCCATCGGCTTGACCAAATGGTGCCGAAATCCCGCCGCCTTGCTGCGAGCGCGGTCGGAGGCCATTCCAAAGCCGCTCATGGCTATCGCGAAGATCGGCCGTGGCAGGTTGAGCTTGCTGAGCAGCTCCCAGCCGTCACCGTCGGGCAAACCGATATCCGAAATCAACACGTCGTAATTCGACGCGGGCATTTCGCGTAGCGCCTTGCCCATCGTGTCGGCCACCGTGACGCGATGTCCGAGTTCTTCCAGCATGAAAGTGAGGAACTCACGCGTGTCGGCGTGATTTTCTACAACGAAAACCCGCAACGACATTGTGGTGTCGCCCGGCTGTTCCTTCGCTTCAGTCATCGCTGCCATGGCATCCGTCGGGCTCAGCTCAAAGGCAACTCAACGGTAAACGTCGCTCCTTGACCTCTGCCACCGCTTTCTGCGGCAATGGTTCCACCGTGTGCCTCTACCGTTGCCTTGGAGATAGCAAGTCCGAGGCCCAGCCCGCCATACTCGCGCGCCACCCACTCTCCGCCCTGGCTGAATGCGTCAAAGATCGACGGTAGGACCTCGGGTTCGATGCCGACGCCGTTGTCGGATACGGCGAGAATGATGCGTTCCCCATCGTTGCGCGAGGTGACCCGAATCTCCCCACCGCGGCGAGTGAACTTGGAGGCGTTCTTCAGGACGTTCCAGACGACTTGCTGGAGCCTGTTCGAATCACCGTGAACCTCATGTTTCAACGCCTCCAGATTGACCTTCAGCAGCTGATTCTTCGCCCGAATATCGGGTTCACAGACTTCAAGCGCGGCGATCACGGCCGCGTGCACGTCCATCGGTTCCGGTGCGATTTCCAACTGGCCGCGTGCAATGCGGGTCAGGTCGAGCAGATCGTCGATCAAGTGCGACTCGATCTTGATATTGCGGCGGATCATCGCCAACGCTTGGTGGGCATCCTCCGGTAAATCTTGCCGCCTTCCGAGCGTTTGCACGGCCATTACGACCGGGGTCAGCGGGGTGCGCAGCTCGTGCGAGAGCACCGCGAGAAACCGATCCTTGGCGCGGCTGGCGGTCTCGAGCTCCTCGCGCGCGATTTTGTTGAAGATCAGCGCCTGTTCAAGGTCGGCCCGGCTCGCAGCCAACGCTTCAGTGGCGGCGCGCGCCTGGGTCTCGTCGCGGAAAATTTTCAAAAGACCGACCGTCTTGTCGTTGCCGTCGTGCATCGCCATCATCGCGCCGCTGCCCCAGAAACGGGTGCCATCCTTGCGCACGTGCCAGCGCTCGTCGGCCGACCGCCCTTCGGCTAGCGCGGTTTGCGCTTCCAGCTCGGGCGCGCCGGCCGCGCGGTCTTCTGAAGTAAATATCACGTCTGCCGTGCTGCCAATGACTTCGCGCTCCTGGTATCCCAGCAAGCGCTCCGCACCCGAGTTCCAACTCGTGATCCGGCGCTCCAGGTCGGTAGAAAAAATTGCATATTCGCGTGCGCTTTCCACCACCAACCGCAGCTGCTCTTCACTTTCACGCGACGCTTCGCGGGCGCGATTCCGTTCGGTCAAATCGAGCACCAGCGCGGTAGCCGAATAGGGCCGGCCATTGCGCTCGCGCAGGACATGCACGCTGAGGCTGACCCACACCGTACCGCCGTCTGGACACAGCAGGCGTTTTTCCATCTCGAACGGCGTCCCGTCGCGCGCCATTCGTGTCAACGCCTTTTCGATCTCCGGCACGTCATCCGGGTGCGTTATGTCTTGCAGTCGCAGGCCTTTCATCTTCTCCAGGGCCCGTCCCGCAAGCTCGCTCAACCGTCGATTGACAAACACGAAGCGGCCCGAAAACTCGCATTGGCCAACGCCAAGCGCAGTCTGCTCGACCATTGCGCGAAATCTTTCTTCCGATTCGCGCAAACTCTGCTCGGTCAGCTTCAGTCCAAGAACGTCTGCGGCCTGGCGCGCATACAGATCGGTCAGCCGAAGCTCACGGTCTGACGGGCGATGGGGCGCGCGAAAATGCGTCGACAGCACACCCAGCGGCTCGGCGTTGCGGTCGTACAGCGGGGTTGACTGCACCGCGCGGTAACCTGCCTGGGCAGCGGCATCGCGCAGCGGCGCGTAAAGCGGATCGATGGTCACATCTTCGATGATGACGCGCGCACGCTGCGCTAGCGCACGGCCGCTGGCCGCCGACCCATCGATTCCAATGTTGTCGATGAGTTGAAGAAATGCGGCGTCGAACCCGCGCTGCGCGACGATCTCCAGCTTGCGCGAGGAGCGGTCATAGAGTTGAACGCAGCCAAAGTCGGCGCGTTGAAGTTCAACGGTTGCATCAAGCACTTGCCGCAGCACCATCGGCAGCTCGGCGGCACCCAGAAGGCGCGCACTGAAGTCCTGCAGCCGCAGCATCGCGGCCAGGTCGGCCGCCTGCTCGACTTGCAGCTCGTACAGCGCGTCTTCGGCGCGGCGGCGCGCCGTGATGTCGACGAACGTAAAAACGACGCCGCCAATCCGCCCGTCCGGCGCAAGGTAGGGCAGTGCACGGGCGATATACCAGCGGCTGTCGGCGCGCACTTCGCGCTCCGATGGCACCAGCTCGCCCAGCGCGCGCAACGCGTCGCGCTCCATTTCAGGGTATTCAAGCCGGTGCGTCAGATCGGTCAGCGGCCGTCCGATGTCGGTCGGAATCAGGCTGAACAACTCGATCGCGGATGGCGTGTAACGCATGATGCGCAGATCGCGATCCAGAAAAATGGTCGCGATCGCGGTCGCCGCCATCAGATTGTGCAAGTCGGAATTGGCCGAGCCGAGATCGTCCACCCGGTTTTTCAATTCCAGGTTAACGGTGGTCATCTCCTCGTTGATCGATTGCAGCTCTTCGCGGCTGGTTTCGAGCTCTTCGGTCGCCGAACGCAATTCCTCATTCATCGCCTGCAGCTCTTCGTTGCTGGCCTTCAGCTCTGCCGTGGACGATTCGGCCTGCTCGACCGTATCGCGCAGCTGCGACTTGGTCGTTTCGAGCTCGCGTTCCAGATGGTGGGCCACGGCATCGGTCTGCGCGTTGCGTCTCGCGATCGCCGCGACCGGTCACCGTCGCGTGAGCGTCGAGCACGATCAGGAAATAATCCGGCGCCAGGTCGGTCGCCGGCACGACGCGGATATTCACTGCCTTGGTCTCGCCGTCGATCTCGATCGGCACGTTGAACGCATCGGCCCGCGTCTTGGACTGCATCGCTGTAAACAAGGCGGCGCGCAGATCGAGCCGCAGCATCGGGTGCACCAGCTGCAGCAGATTTCGCGACGGCTCGCCGCCGGTGAACTGCAGGAAGCGGCCTGCACTATCCGACAGATGGACAATGTCGTACGCCTTGTTGACGACCAGCGACGGCGGCGAAAACCGCTCGATCAACTTGTAGTGCAGCTGGCCAAAGCTCGACTCGTCAGTAAGCGCACTGCGCAAGCTGCTCGCAGCGGCGGGCATGGTGCCGCCGTTTGTTTTCGGCACCGTGGGGCGCTCGCCGGACTTCTCCATCAGCTCCAACGAGCGCGCCAGCGTGCTGCTTCCGATGGGCACCGGCAGCGGCATGTGGAGCGCAGGCCGTTGTTCATAGATGCGGTACTTCTTGTCGATCACCGAAAAAAGCTCGCTGTCACTGTGGACAGTTTCGGACATGCCCAGAAACAGGCGCCCGCGCGGTCGCAGCGCGAAGTGAAAGATATCGAACGCGCGCGCCTGCGCATCGGCGTCCAGGTAAATGAACAGGTTTCGACAAGACACCAGATCGAGCCGGGAAAAGGGCGCGTCCTTGATCAGGTCATGCAGCGCAAACAGCACCAGTTCGCGCACCTCGCGGCGCACGCGATAACCATGGACCTCTTTCAGAAACCAGCGCCGCAAGCGCTCTTCGGAAACATCAGCGGTGATCGCGGCCGGATAGATGCCGGAGCGCGCGGTCTTTATCACGTCTTCGTCCAGATCGGTCGCGAAGATCTGAATCTGCGGCGGAGCGTCGAGCGCACGCGCGTGTTCGTACAGCAGCATCGCGAGCGAGTACGCCTCTTCGCCCGTGGCACACGCCGGCACCCATACCCGGACCGAATCACCCGGCCCCTTGCCTTTGAACAGCGCCGGAATCTGAAGCGCCAGCGCATCGAACGCTTCGCGGTCGCGAAAGAAATTGGTCACGCTGATCAACATGTCCTGCATCAGCGCGCCCGCTTCGCCCGGGTGGGTGCGCAGAAACGCCAGATACGTCGGCAGGTCGTCGACGCCGTTGACCTGCAGGCGGCGTCCGATCCGGCGCAGGATGGTCGCGCGTTTGTAGTACGAAAAATCACGCGCGGTACGCGTCTGCAGAAACGTCAGGACTTCACGCAGCGCCGCTTCGGATTCGGCGACCGACGTATGCGCAGGCGCCGGCTTGGCCGGCTGCGGGCCGTCTTCCGGCGGCAATTTGAGGCGATTTGCGCGCTCGTGATACTGGATCAATCGCGCGGGCATTGCGGCCACTTGCAGCACCCAGTCGACCATGCCGGTGGCGATCGCGGCGTTCGGCATGCCCGGATGCTCGGCCTCGTCGGGGTCTTGCGCGATCGTCAGCCCGCCGCGTTCCTTGACGCGCTTGATGCCGATGGCGCCGTCGCCGTCCGCACCCGACAGAACGATCGCCGACGAGTGCGGCCCGTGCGTGTCGGCCAAAGTGCGAAAGAAAAGATCGACGGCGACGCGCTGTCCGCGCTCCGACGGAAGCTCGGCGAGCTCGAGGCGGCCGTCTGCCGCCGCCAGCTGCTTGCCGGGTGGAATCACGTAGACGCAATTCGGCTGAACTTTCTCGCTGGCGTTTACTTGCACGACCGACATTGACGTCGCCGCTTGGAGCACCTGCGCCAACGTGCTCTCGTGTTCGGACGAAAGATGCAGGATGACGACGAACACCAATCCCGAATCGGGCGGCATTGCGCGGAAGAACGCCTGCATCGCCGGTATCCCGCCGGCCGATCCACCCAGCCCCACCATCGGCAGCATCTGGTAGCCGCGGGTTGGCACAACGTCGTCGATCAGCGGCGCGAGATCTATTTCAGAATGATCGGGCGACAAGCCGCGTGTTGACAAGCCCGGCTGCGGCGAGCTTGACCGTGCAGAAATCTTGCGCGTGCTTTCGCGTGGCTTCGCCATGTTTGCAAGGCATTACGGCGACGTAGCGTCGCCCCAAGGCAGTGTCGCACAACGCGTGCCCGCTGACGCTAAGCTAACGGCTCCCCGCACCAGGAGGCGTCATGCACCGCACCGCTTTGCGTACTTTTTACGCACTCATTGCATCGGCCGCAATTGTGGGATCGGCGCAGGCGGCCGACCTCACCGTCGGGTTGTCGACGCCGGTCACGTCGCTCGATCCGCACTTCCATAACCTGACGCCGAATAACAGTCTGGGGCGCCACGTTTTCGAAACGCTGGTCAAGACCGACGAAGCGCAGCGCATGCTGCCAGGGCTGGCCGAATCATGGAAAGCGCTGAACGATCTCGAGTGGGAATTCAAGCTGCGCAAAGGCGTGAAGTTTCACAACGGGCAGGACTTTACGGCCGACGATGTGATCGCCACCTTCAAGCGCGTGCCGAATGTTCCGAATTCGCCGGCCTCGTTCGCCTTTTTCGTGCGGCCGATCGTCGACATACAGACACCCGACAAATACACGCTGCGCTTCAAGACCGACAAGCCGCATCCGCTGCTGCCGAACGACATGACGTCGATCATGATCGTTCCGAAATCGGTTGCGGAAACCGCGAAGACCGAGGACTTCAACTCGGGCAAGGCGATGATCGGCACCGGGCCGTATCGCTATTCGGAGTACGCAGCCGGCGACCGGGTCGTGCTGAGACGCAACGATGCGTATGCGGGCCCGAAGCCCGCCTGGGATAACGTCCGCTTTCGCATGATCCCGAGTGCGCCTGCCCGCGTGGCCGCGTTGCTGGCCGGCGATGTGCAGATGATCGAAGGCGTGCCCACGGCCGACATCGCCAACCTGAAGAAAGACAAGCGGGTCGCGCTGTCCTCGGCGGTCTCAAACCGGATCATCTACCTGCACATGGATTCGAACCGCGAGAAAAACTCGCCGTTCGTCACCAGTGCCGATGGCAAGCCTCTCGAAGCCAACCCACTGCGCGATCCGCGCGTGCGGCGCGCCATCAGCAAGATGATCGATCGCGATGCGATCGTATCGCGCATCATGGAAGGTCAGGGCGTGGCCGCCGGCCAGCTGCTGCCCGACCAGTTCTTCGGCACCAGCAAGACGTTGACGCCGGATAAATACGATCCGGCGGGAGCCAAGAAGCTGCTGGCCGACGCGGGGTATCCGAACGGCTTCGGGCTCACGCTGCACGCGCCGAACAACCGCTACATCAACGATGCGGCGGTGGCGCAGGCGGTGGCGCAATTTCTATCGCGTAACGGCATCGCGACCAAGCTGGAAACGATGCCGTCGAACGTGTTCTTCTCGCGCGGATCGAAGCTCGAGTTTTCATTCCTGCTGGCGGGCTGGGGTGCGGAGACCGGCGAAACTTCATCGCCGCTGCGCGCGCTGCTGGCGACGTTCGATACGAAGCAGGGACTCGGCACCGCCAACCGTGGCCGCTTTTCGGACGCCGGCGTCGACGCGTTGCTGACGCAGGCGCTGACGACGATCGACGATACGAAGCGCGGGATCATGCTGGCGCGCGCCTCCGAAAAGGCGATGGGCGAATTGATGGGCCTGGTGCCGTTGCACTACGAAGTGAGCACGTGGGCTACGCGGCAGGGGCTGAGCTACAAGGCGCGCGCCGACCAGAACACGTACGCGTTCGACGTGCGTCCGGGCAAATGAGCGCGCTTGATCACGTCGGGTTCGGCGTTTCCGACTTCGCCAAGAGCAAGGCGTTTTACGTGGAGGCGCTGAAGCCGCTGGGGATCACGATCGTTTTCGGCGGTGATACGTGGGCCATGATGGGTCGGGATGGGCGTCCGCAATTCTGGTTTGGCAGTGCCGGGATGAAGCACGCGGGTCCCATCCATCTGGCATTCGCGGCCCAGGATCGCGCGCAGGTGCAGGCGTTCTACAAGGTCGCGTTGACCGCCGGCGGTAAGGACAACGGCGGCCCGGGTGTGCGGGCCGAGTACCACCCGGACTATTACGGCGCCTTTGTCATTGACCCCGATGGCCACAACATCGAAGCGGTGTGCCATCACCCGGAGTAGTCATCGCGCGGCGATGAGGCGCGCGTGACGGTCTACGTGCTGCGGCGTTTGGCGCAAACGTTGCTGGTACTGGCGGTAACGTCGCTGCTGGTCTTCGGCGGCCTGTATTTGATCGGCGACCCGGTCGAGATACTCGTCAACCCGTCCGCCGACCAGATCGAGAAGGAGCGCGCCAGCAAGGCGCTTGGACTCGATAAGCCGATTCACGAGCAGTACGTGAGCTTCGTGTCGGGTGCGTTCACCGGCAACCTGGGCAACTCGTTTGTTTATGCGCGGCCGGCGCTCGAAGTGATCTTCGAGCGCATGCCGGCAACGCTGGAGCTGGCGTTTCTGGCGATGGTGATCGCCGTGTCGCTCGGTATTCCGCTCGGGCTTTACGCGGGGCTGCGACCTCATAGTGCCGGCGCCAAGGCGATCATGGCCGGATCGATCCTTGGATTTTCTCTGCCGACGTTCTGGGTCGGCTTGATCCTGATCCTGGTGTTTGCGGTGCAGCTTGGCTGGCTGCCGTCGACCGGACGTGGCCCGACGACCGATGTGCTCGGGCTGCAATTGTCGATCTTCAACCTGGAGGGGCTCAAGTACGCACTACTGCCCGCGATCAACCTGGCGTTGTTCAAGCTGTCGCTGATCATCCGTCTGACGCGCGCGCAGGTGCGCGAGCAAAGTCTGCTCGATTACATCAAGTTCGCGCGCGCGAAGGGTTTGACCAACCGCCGCGTCATCGGCGTGCATCTGCTGAAGAACATCATGATTCCGCTGATCACCGTGATCGGGCTCGAGCTCGGGTCCGTGATCGCATTCGCCGTGGTGACTGAAACGATCTTTGCGTGGCCCGGCATGGGCAAGCTGGTGATCGATTCGATCTTCCAGCTCGACCGCCCCGTGGTCGTGGCGTATCTACTGGTCGTCGTGTTCATGTTCATCATGATCAACCTGGTCGTCGACCTGCTGTACTCGACGCTCGATCCGCGCGTCCGCCTGGCGGATATTCAGCAGTGAACGCGCAATGAGTGCAACGCCTCTCGAGCTCGGGCCGGATCGCTGCGATCGATGCCGTCGACCGTGCGCAATTGCCCTGGCGCCGGTTCGCTTCGCAGTTTGCCGAAAGCAAGATTGCGATGTTCGGATTGGCGATGCTGCTGGTCGTGGTGGCGATCGCGCTGTTTGCGCCGTGGATTGCACCGCAAAACCCGTATGACCTGACGAAGCTCGATCTGCTCGACTCGCGCCTGCCACCCGGGTGCAAAGAGTGTCGACGGCATGCACGTACTGGCTCGGCACTGACGGCCAGGGGCGCGACATGCTGTCAGCGATCTTTTACGGACTGCGCGTTTCGCTGATGGTCGGTGTGGTCTCGGCGCGTGATCGCGTTGACGATCGGTTCGATTCTCGGCGTGCTGGCGGCCTACCTGGGCGGACGCTTCGAGCAGCTGGTGATGCGCATCGTCGATATCCAGCTCGGCTTCCCGGCGATTCTGGTCGCGCTGATCCTGCTGGCGGTGCTCGGGAAAGGCGTCGACAAGATCATCATTGCGCTGGTGACGGTGCAGTGGGCGTACTACGCGCGCACCGCGCGCTCGGCGGCGCTGGTGGAGCGCAACAAGGAATACATCGAAGCAGCGCGCTCGCTTGGATTATCGGGCGCGCGCATTGTGATGCGTCATTTGCTGCCGAACGCGCTGCCGCCGCTGATCGTGGTCGGCACCGTGCAGGTCGCGCACGCGATCGCGCTCGAAGCGACGCTGTCTTTCCTTGGCCTCGGCCTGCCGCCGACCGAACCGTCGCTCGGTCTGCTGATCGCCAACGGCTATGAAGTGCTGATGTCGGGCAAGTACTGGATCAGCATGTATCCCGGCATCGCGCTGCTGCTGACGATCCTTGCGATCAATCTGGTCGGCGATCAGCTGCGCGACATTTTGAATCCGCGGCTGGCGAGATAGGGTTTTTGCAATCGCGATGACCGCGCTGCTATCCGTGCGCAACCTGCGCACCGAGTTCCTGACCCGCGATGGCGTGCTGCCGGCGGTCGCCGACGTTTCATTCGACCTTCAGCGCGGCGAAGTGCTCGGCCTGGTCGGCGAATCGGGCTCGGGAAAATCGGTCACCGGCTTTTCGATCCTGGGTCTGATCGACCCGCCGGGCCGTATCGCCGCGGGCAGTATCGTGTTCGACGGCACCGAGCTGGTCGGCGCTTCGCCGGAACGCCATGCGTGCCTTGCGCGGCAAGCGGATCGCGATGATCTTTCAGGATCCGATGATGACGTTGAATCCGGTCCTGTCGATCGAAACGCAGATGGTCGAAACCGTGCTCGCTCATGAACCGGTTTCACGCGACTCGGCGCGCGAGCGGGCGATGGCAACGCTAAGCCGCGTCGGCATCGCGTCGCCGGCCGAACGCCTTGCGCAGTATCCGCATCAGTTTTCCGGCGGCATGCGGCAACGCGTCGCGATTGCGATCGCGATGTTGCACAGTCCCGATCTGATCATTGCCGACGAGCCCACGACCGCGCTTGACGTCACCGTGCAAGGCCAGATCCTGTATGAAATGCAGAAGCTGGTGCGCGAATCCGGCACTGCGCTGATCTGGATCACGCATGACCTTGCGGTCGTCGCCGGGCTAGCGGATCGCATTGCGGTGATGTACGCCGGCCGCATCGTCGAGCTTGGCGCCGCCGATGACGTGCTTGAAGCGCCGCGCCATCCGTACACGCGCGGGCTTCTCGACTCGGTGCCCGCTGCCACCGCACCCGGTCAGCGCCTGCGGCAGATCAGCGGCTCGACACCATCGCTGATCACGCTCGGCCCGGGATGCGCATTCAGGCAGCGCTGCGAGCGCGCCGACGCACCCTGCGAGGTCATGCCCGCGATTACGCGTGTCGACGGCCGCGAGCTGCGTTGCTACTTCCCGCTGCAGTACTTGGACCGGGCTAATGAGCGCGTTGCTTGAGTTCGACGCAGTGTCCAAGCGCTTTTCGAAGCGCCTGGACGTCATCGAAAGATTCGCTCGGACACTGGGCGCGAAGGTCAGCGAGCACACGGTGCACGCGGTCGATGGTGTGAGCTTCGGCGTCAACGAGCGCGAAGTCGTCGGACTGGTCGGTGAGTCCGGGTGCGGCAAATCGACGCTCGGCCGCGTCGCCTGTGGCTTGTACGCGCCGAGCGCGGGCGTCGTGCGCTATCGCGGCCAATCGGTGGCGCACGTCAATGGCGCGCGCCGCCCGATCCAGATGATCTTCCAGGATCCCTTTGCATCGTTGAATCCACGCATGCGCGTCGCGCAGATCATCGGTGAAGCGCCGCGCGTGCATGGGCTGATCGATGCCAAGCAAATCGAAGACTACGTGGCGCAGCTGCTGAAGCGCGTCGGGCTCGACCCCGGCTATGTGCGCCGCTACCCGCATCAGTTTTCAGGCGGGCAACGCGCGCGCATCGGGATCGCGCGTGCGTTGGCGGTAAAGCCCGAGTTTCTGGTGTGCGATGAAGCAGTCGCGGCGCTCGACGTATCGATCCAGGCGCAGGTGCTGAACCTGTTCATGGATCTGCGCGACCAGTTCCAGTTGACGTACCTGTTTATCAGCCACGATCTCGGCGTCGTGCGCCATCTATCGGACCGGGTGGTCGTGATGTACCTGGGGCGCGTGGTCGAAATCGCGGCCACCGAGGCACTGTTCGCCGCACCCAATCATCCGTACACGCAAGCGCTGTTAACCGAAGTGCCCCGTATCGATCGCAAGCGGCGCGCCTTCGTTCCGATCAAGGGCGAGATTCCATCGCCGCTGGCGCCGCCATCGGGGTGCCACTTTCACCCGCGCTGCCCGCACGCGATGCCGCGCTGCTCGATCGAAGTGCCGATGCTGCGCGAGATCGCGCCGGCACGCTGGTCGGCGTGCCATTTGAATGACGTGAGAAAAGATCCCCTGCAATGAACGAAGCAGCTTTTCGCTGGCATGGTCCGAGACAACCGCATGTTCCGCTGGTGCTCGACTCGCCGCACTCCGGATTTCAGTTTCCGGCGGATTTCGATGCGGCAGTGTCGGAATTCGATCTGCGCGACGGCGAAGATTGCTTTGTCGACGAACTCTTTATGCCGGCCACGGAGCTGGGCGTGCCTCTGCTGGCGGCACAGACGCCGCGCACCTATCTGGACCCCAACCGCCACGCGGGCGACATCGACCTCGACCTGATCGAGGGCGGAGCGTGGCCGCACACGCACGTGCCGAGCGGCAAGGCGCGCATTGGCAAGGCGCTGATCTGGCGCACGCTCGACGATGGCCGCGCGATTTACGGGCGCAAGCTAAGGATCGATGAGGTGCTGGGCCGGATCGAGCGCTGCCACACACCCTATCACCGCGCGCTGAGCGGTGCGATCGATCAGGCGCACGCCAGCTTCGGCGTCGTCTATCACATCAACTGCCATTCGATGAACTCGGTGGCCGGCCCGATGGGCGAAGGCGGTGCGGGAACGTCACGCGCCGACTTCGTCCTCGGTGACCGCGACGGTACGACCTGCGATCCGGCGTTCACGGAGTATGTGCGCGCGACGCTGGCTGCAACGGGACACAGCGTGAGCGTCAACGATCCGTACAAAGGCGTCGAGCTGGTCAAGGCGTATTCGAAGCCCGCCGCCGGCCGCCATAGCCTGCAGCTCGAAATCAACAAGCGGCTCTACCTCGACGAGGCGAGGCGCGAGCGCCAAGCCGGTTTTGCCCCGCTGCAGCGCAAGCTGAACACTTTGATTGAGGCGATCATTGACTACATCGGAAAGGAAGGCCGCCGTGGCTGAACGTGTCGCTGAATTAGTCCGCGGCCACCATCCCGTCGAGGTGCAGCCGCCCGACATCGCGAAGTACCAGCAGGGCAACACCGGAGTCGATTACGTCCACCTGCTCGACTCCGGCCGCGCCGGGCCGACCGTGATGGTGCAGGCGCTGACGCACGGCAACGAGTTCTGCGGCGCGCACGCGCTCGACGCCCTGTTGCGGGAGCAGATCACACCGGTTGCAGGCAAGCTGATCGTCGCCTTTGCCAACGTCGACGCCTATGCCCGTTTCGACTTCGACGACCCGGATGCGTCCCGCTACATCGACGAGGACTACAACCGCGTGTGGGCCGACGAAGTTCTGTTTGGCGCGCGCAATTCGACTGAGCTACGCCGCGCTCGCCAGCTGCAGCCGTTCGTCGATGCGGCCGACTTTCTGCTCGATATTCATTCGATGCATGAGCCGTGTCGGCCCATCATGGTATGCGGCATGGTGGACAAGCACGTCGAGCTGGCGCGCAAGGTCGGGCTGCCCGCCGATCTGCTGCTCGACACGGGTCACCCCGCAGGTGTGCGCATGCGCGACCGCGGCAGCTTCAACGATCCGGCGAGTCCGCGCGCCGCGGTGTTGATCGAATGCGGCCAGCATTGGGAAAAGTCCGCGGTCGACGTCGCGGTCGATACGCTGCTGCGTTTTCTCGCCGCCACCGGGAGCGTGCCATTCGACTCGATCAAACCCAAACTGAAAGTGGAACCGCCAGCACAGCAGCGCGTGATTCGCGTCACTGAAGCGATCGTGGCACAGTCGATGAACTTTGAGTTCGTCGTCCCGATCGAAGGATTGGGAATCGTTCCCAAGGCCGGCATGCCTATTGCCCGCGATGGCCACATGGTGTGGTCTGCACCGTACGATGACACCGTGCTGGTGATGCCTTCGCTGCGGCACCTGAGGCCGGGGAACACGCAGGTGCGCTTAGGGCGCTATGAGAACTAGGAGACGAGTATGAACGGACGAGTAGGGACGGCGCTGTTGGCAGCGGCCGCAGTGGCGTTCACTGCGGCGCTATCAGCTTGCGCGACCAGCACCGAACTCAATGCGCAATGGGTAAACCCGCAGGCCGGCAATCGCCTGCCGGTAAAAAGCGTGATGGTGATGGGGATCAATCGCGATTCGACCGCGCGCCGCATCTACGAAGACGCGATGGTGGCGCAGCTGAACGCGCGTGGTGTCAAGGCCGTCCAGTCGTACAAGTCGTTGCCGGCCGACGGGCCCGCCGAACAGCAGGCGATTCAGGCGGCGGTGGTAAGCGCGGGTGCCGACGCGGTGCTTATCTCGCGCACCGTCAGCGTCAGCAATGAGGTGCGGGTTTCGCCAGGGTTGGTGGCGGGCCCACCCTGGGGCTTTGGCTGGCCGGGTTTTTATGGCTACTACCACGGCTTCTGGTCGGCCGCGTACGCCGTTCCGCCGAGCGTCTACACCGTACAAAACGTCCTGGTCGATACGCGACTGTTCGATGCGAAAGAATATCTGCTGCTGTGGTCAGGCTCGTCGACTACGGTACCGACCGGCTCTATGCAGCAGACGATTCAGGACTTTGCGAAGACGATCAGTGCAACGCTTGCCAGGGACAAAGTCGTCTAATAGCTCGCGACGACGCTATCGTCGGCAATGTCGCGCAGGTCGATCAAGGTTTCGGCGACTCGCACGCAATCTTCGACGTGCCGGTCGCCGAGCGTCTTCAGCGCGGCGAACGACAGCGACGCCGCCACGGCCTGTCCCGCAAACGGCACGTACTTCGCAGCCTGTTTGACGCTCAACCGGACGCCGACGGTTTTCAGCACCTTGATGACCAACTCACGCGTCACGATGCGACCGATCAACGCACTGCCGACTCCCACCGCGGCCTTATAGGCAAACAGGCGCCGTTGCGGCGCGAGCTGCTCGATCTGCTCCGGCGTCAAGCCGAAGCACTGATTGATCTGCTCGATCATCTTTAGCAGCACGGTGATATCGACCGCGACGTCGACGCCCGGCAGCGGCAGGACCGAAGCGCCCGCCGAGATCAGCGCCCGGCGCGTGACCAGCTTGCGGCAGTCGCTGGCAATCCGCGCGACGTCACGCTGTGTAGACGGCACAAGCACCGGTCCGACGCTGGAGCTCGCTTGCGCAGGCCTCCGCTTGAATCGGCTGGCGCGTCTGACGGCTACTGAAGTGGAAGACATTGGAAGTGACCGTCGGCGGATCAAATCGACGGATGGTGTTTCGAAGGCAGGTTGGCTCGTCCCCATTTCAGAGTACGGCTCATCCAAACCAGCTCGTCCAGAAAACCCCGGACTCGATCCTCGTAAGCCGCGTCAAGCAGCTTGCCCGTGTCGTCGAACTTGCTCTGCACCGTCGGAAATTGGAGATCGGTGAATGTCACGGCAAGGCCGAGCTCACGCACCATTGGCACCATCGATTCGATGACGCGCGTTCCACCCCACGGCCCGGCCGACACGCCGACAAACGCGACCGCCTTGTGGATGTACTCCTTCAGCAGTAAATCGAGCACGCTCTTCAGCGCCCCCGGGTAACCGTGGTTGTACTCGGGCGCAACGATGACCAAGCCGTCGGCGCGCACGATCGTGTCGCGCCATTGCGGAAACTGATCCTTGATGTCCCTCCCATAGTCGCCCTGGGGAAGAGCAAAGTCCGCGACGTCGAACAGCTGGGTTTCGATATCGGGACGGGCTGAGATGGCGCCGTGCAGCCAGCGCGCGACGTGCACACTGCGGCGCAACTTGCGATTGGTGCCGAGCAAGATCGGCAGAAACACGGATGAGGTATTCAAACTCGGCTCCGGCAGTGGAGATAACGCTCCGCGTGCGCCGGCAAAGCGGGGCGTGCGCCGCAGCATGGTAATCCGATTAACTGCACGGGACACCCGTTGATCGACGTTTTCAGTCGAGCCTGCCACAGGGTGCGCCCCTATAATTCTGCGGTCCCAAACAAGGATCCAGGCGCGCGATAGCGGCCAACGCGATCGTCGATGCAGCTCCTTACCCTCGGACTCAACCACACCACTGCGCCGCTCGCAGTGCGTGAGCGAGTCGTCTTCCTAGCCGACGAAGTCGGCGCGACGATCGGTCGCCTGCGCGATCGCTTGAGCGCGCCCGCTGGCGGCCGGGTCAGCGAGGCCGCGATCGTTTCGACCTGCAACCGCACCGAGGTCTATTGCGCCGCCGAAGAACCCGACATCGCGCAGGACGCGCTGCGCCAGTTCGTTGCCGCCGAACGGCAGCTGGATCTGGATGAATTGCAGCGCCACTCCTATGTACTGCCGCACGTGAACGCCGTGCGGCACGCGTTCCGCGTCGCCAGCGGACTCGACTCGATGGTGCTGGGCGAGCCGCAGATCCTGGGGCAGATGAAAGAAGCCGAGAAGCTCGCGCGCAACGCCGGCGGGCTCGGCCTGATGCTGAACCACTTGTTTCAGCGCACGTTCGCGGTCGCAAAAGAAGTTCGGTCGACGACCGAGATCGGCACGCAGTCGGTGTCGATGGCGGCGGCTGCGGTCCGCGTGGCGCGCAAGATTTTCGGCGAGCTCGATCATAGCCATGTGTTGTTTGTCGGCGCCGGCGAGATGATCGATCTGACGGCGACGCACTTCGCCGCGCAACGGCCAAAGTCGATCACGGTCGCCAATCGCACGCTGGACCGCGCTGAAGCACTGGCTGCGCGATTGCACGGGCAACCGATGAAGCTTGGCGACCTGCCCGACGCGCTGGCGAAGTTCGACATCGTCGTTTCGTGCACCGCCAGCCTGCTGCCGATCATCGGGCTCGGCATGGTCGAGCGCGCGATTCGTACGCGCCGGCACAAGCCGATGTTCATTGTCGATCTGGCGGTCCCGCGCGATGTCGAGCCCGAGGTTGCACGGCTTGACGACGTGTACGTGCACACCGTCGACGATCTCGGCAAGGTGGTCGCCAGCGGCAACGACACGCGCCAAGCCGCCGTCGCACAGGCCGAGGCGATCATCGAATCGCGCGTTCGGGATTTCGAGGAATGGATCCGGGTTCGCCGCGCGGTGCCGACGATCCAGGACTTGCATGGCCGCGCCGACGCCTTGCGCACGCGCGAGCTGCAGCGCGCCCTGAAGCTGCTCGCCAAGGGCGAGCCGCCCGAGCGTGTGATCGAGCAGCTATCGCACGCGTTGACGAACAAGTTTCTGCACGCACCCGATGAGCGCCCTGCGCGCCGCCGGCGACGAAGCCGAGCAAGCCCGTTTGCATGCGCTGCTCGCGCGGTTCTATTCGAACTCGGATAATTAGCGTCGCCCACGTAGTTGCAGGCCATCGGCCTGCTGCCTACGCGCGGCCTGACACGACATGAAAACCTCAATGCGAACCAAACTCGAGCAGCTGTCCAAGCGGCTCGAAGAGATCGACGTGCATCTGTCGGGCGAGCACGCTGCGCGCGATATGAACCGCTTTCGCTCGCTCGGCCAGGAACGTGCGGAAATCGAACCGGTCGTCAGCCGCTTCCACGATTATCAGCGGGCCGAGGGTGACTTGCAGAGCGCGCAGCAGATGCTGTCCGAGCCTGAAATGAAAGCGCTCGCCGAAGAAGAGATCGACGCCTCGAAGATTCGCATCACGCACCTCGAAGCCGAGCTGCAGGGGCTGCTGCTGCCGAAGGATCCGAACGACGATCGCAATATTTTTCTCGAGATCCGCGCCGGCACCGGCGGCGACGAGTCGGGACTGTTCGCGGGCGACCTGCTGCGCATGTACCTGCGCTACGCCGAGCGCCATCGCTGGGCGAGCGAGATGATTTCGGAGAGCGCGTCGGATATGGGCGGCTACAAGGAAGTGATCGTGCGGCTGGTGGGCACCGGCGCGTACTCGAAGCTGAAGTTCGAATCGGGCGGTCATCGAGTGCAGCGGGTGCCGGCGACCGAGGCGCAAGGCCGCATTCACACGTCGGCATGCACCGTTGCCGTGCTACCGGAAGCCGATGAGATCGACGATGTGAAGATCGACCCGAGTGAGATTCGCATCGATGTATTTCGTGCTTCGGGCGCCGGCGGCCAGCACGTCAACAAGACCGAAAGCGCGGTACGAATTACGCATCTGCCGACCAACATCGTCGTCGAATGCCAGGACGATCGATCGCAGCACAAGAACCGCGAGCGCGCGATGAAGATTCTGGCGGCGCGCATCAAGGATCAACAGGCGCACGATCAGCAGGCGAAGGAAGCCTCGACGCGCAAGACCTTGATCGGCTCCGGCGATCGCTCGGAGCGCATTCGCACCTACAACTTCCCGCAGGGGCGCGTGACCGATCACCGCATCAACCTGACCCTGTACAGAATCGACGCGATCATGGATGGCGACCTCGATGAGCTGACCGAGAAGCTGGCCGCCGAGCATCAAGCCGAGCTGCTGGCGGCGCTGGCGGATGGCGCTCAGTGAGGAATCGGTCGTCGGCGAGCTATATGCCGGCGACTTGTTGATCGCCAGCGCGCTGCCGGCGTTCGAAGCGCGCGCGCTGCTGGCGCATCAGCTCGGCGTGACGCGTGAGTCGCTGCTCGCGCGGCCGGAACAATGGGTTGCGTCGGCTGCCGCGGATGGGTTTGCGCAACTCGCCGAGCGGCGCCGACGGGGCGAGCCGCTCGCGTACCTGCTGGGCGAGAAGGAGTTTTACGGGCGCGTGTTCGCCGTGTCTCCCGCCGTGCTGATCCCGCGACCCGAAACCGAATTGCTGGTCGAAACCTCACTCGCTTGCGCCGCGAGTGACAACGCGCAGGTTCTTGACCTTGGAACTGGATCCGGCTGCATCGCGATCACGCTTGGTCTGGAGCGCCGCTCCTGGCGGGTGATCGCGACCGATATGTCGTCGCAGGCGCTCGAAGTGGCGCGCGACAACGCGAACAATTGGCGGGCGAACAACGTGACGTTTCGTCTTGGAGTCTGGTTCTCGGCCGTGCCTGCTCAGCGCTTCGATTTGATTGTCAGCAATCCGCCGTACGTTGCTGCGGGCGATCCTCATCTCGACGCGCTCCGCCATGAGCCGGCACTGGCACTGGTGGCTGAAGGCAATGGCTTGGCGGATCTGCAAACCATAATCGAGGGCGCACCGGCCCATCTGGTGCCAGGCGGCTTTCTTGTGCTGGAACACGGCCATGACCAGGCGGCTGCGGTACGCGATATGTTCGCCACGCGCGGCTGGAGCGACGTGCAAACCCGCACCGACCTGTCGGGAATCGACCGAGTGAGTTTCGCGCGTATCCGGGTCGTTTGACGCGCCGTCGCCGCTCGTTACACTCGGAGAATCCAACCCGAATGACATGCTATGAACCCTCAGGACTTCATCAAAAAAACAGTGACCGACAATCCGGTGGTGCTGTTCATGAAAGGCACGGCGCAGTTTCCGCAATGCGGCTTTTCGGGCCGGGCGATTGCCCTTTTGAAACAGTCGGGCGTCAAGAATCTGATCACCGTCAACGTGCTCGATGACGACGACGTCCGGCAAGGCGTCAAGGACTTTTCCAGCTGGCCGACCGTTCCGCAGTTGTATGTGAACGGTCAATTCGTCGGCGGCTCGGACATCATGACTGAGATGTTCGAGTCCGGTGAGCTGCAGACGCTGCTGAAGGACGCCAAGGTCGTATAGGTTCGGTCTGCCTCGATGCGGCGCCTGATCGTAGCTATCACCGGCGCCACGGGCGCAATCTACGGCGTGCAGTTGTTGAGGCATCTACGCACGCTCGGCGTCGAAACACATCTGCTGTTATCGCCCGCCGGCGTGCTGAACGTTCACCAGGAGCTCGATTTGAAGCGCGCCGATGTCGAAGCGCTGGCCGATGTCGTGCATGGCGTCGGCGATGTCGGTGCCGCGCTGGCTAGTGGATCGTTCAAGACCGACGGCATGGTGATCGCACCGTGCTCGATGAAGACGCTGGCCGCCGTCGCGCACGGTTATGCCGATAACCTGATTTCGCGCGCCGCTGACGTATGTTTAAAGGAGCGCCGCAGGCTTGTCTTACTGCCGCGCGAAGCGCCGTTGAACCTGGCGCACATCCGCAACATGGAGGCCGTGACGCTAATGGGCGGCATCATTTTCCCGCCATTGCCGGCGTTTTATCAGCGGCCACAGAGCTTCGAGCAGATGATCGATTACACGCTGGCCCGCGTGCTCGATCTGCTGGACATCGAGCACCAGCTGGCCCCGCGGTGGGATGGGCAGATCGGCGAGAATCCGCGACGCGCCTAGTCGAAACCGCGTACACTGCCCCCCGCTTTCGCTTGAGTCTGTCGTTCTACCGGTTATCTCTGGCCTGTTGCTTGGTTCGTACAACAACGGCGCGTCTGTTTATCAGGTTCACGTCTCTTGATCGTTAGCTCGCCGCCGGACTTTTTCCGGCGGCCGATTGTTGTGATCTCAATATCAAGGAACGTAAAAATGGCAACCGGTACAGTCAAGTGGTTTAACGATGCAAAAGGCTTCGGATTCATCACGCCTGAGGATGGCGGCAAGGATTTGTTCGCGCACTTCTCGGAAATTCAGGCAGGCGGCTTTAAATCGCTTGCTGAAGGCCAGCGCGTCGAGTTCGTTGTGAAGGAAGGTGCAAAAGGCCCGCAGGCCGCTGAAATCCGTCCGGCGTAGGGACGAATTCGCATACAAGAAACCGCGGCCATGCCGCGGTTTTTTATCGGTTGAGTGGTGCCGGCAGAGGGACTCGAACCCCCGACCTTCGGTTTACAAAACCGTTGCTCTACCAACTGAGCTATGCCGGCCGCCTGACGCAAGCCGCACGACTTTACTTGATGCGCGTCAGTTTCGGCCGGTCACCGGGCCGTGGCGCTGGCGGTGGATCACTCGGCTCGTTGTTATCCGCAGTCGCGACCGGCGTCGCAACGGCACCAGCGCAATCGGCGTTGGGCCCGGCAGCGTTTTTGCATCGTCGTTCTCCGACTCCGCGGTTTCTGCTTCCTGCAGGAACGCTGCGCGGAACGTCGAACGCCATGCCCTGACCGCTTTCGCGCGCGTACACGGCGATCACCTTGTCGATCGGAACGATCACCTCACGCGCCACGCCGCCAAACCGCGCCTGAAACTCGATCACCTCGTTACCCAGCTTCAACCGATTGGTGGCGAGCGGCGAAATGTTCAGCACGATCTCGCCTTTCTTTACGAACTCCTGCGGGACGTTAACGCCTGAATCGGCCAGCACGGCGATGTACGGTGTCAACCCCCGAGTCCGAGCACCACTCGTGGATCGCGCGAATCAGGTACGGCTTGGTCGAGACGTCAGCCATGGCGAACGCAATTAACGGCGCATTACCTTTTCGGAAGGGGTCAGTGCCTCAATATAAGCCGGCCGCGAAAACATGCGTTCGGCGTACTTCATCAGCGGCGCGGCAGTTTTCGGAATATCGATGCCGTAATGGTCAAGCCGCCATAACAATGGGGCCAGCGCAACGTCGAGCATCGAGAAATCATCGCCGAGCATGTACTTGTTCTTCAGCATGATCGGTGCCAGCTGCGTCAAACGGTCGCGAATCGTGCGCGCGCCCCTTTTCCATCGCCTTCTGATTATTGCTGTTCTCCAGCGTTTGCACGTGCACAAACAATTCGCGCTCGAAATTGAACAGAAACAACCGCGTGCGGGCACGCATCACCGGATCGGCCGGCATCAATTGCGGATGCGGAAAGCGCTCGTCGATGTATTCATTGATGATGTTCGACTCGTACAGCACCAGATCGCGCTCGACCAGGATCGGCACCTGGCCATACGGATTCATCGTGTTGATGTCTTCGGGCTTGTTGAACAGATCGACGTCGCGAATTTCAAAGTCCATGCCTTTTTCAAACAGCACGAAGCGGCAGCGCTGCGAAAAAGGGCAAGTCGTTCCCGAGTAAAGCACCATCATTATTTTCCCTTTGCTCTTGTTGTGCCTGCGAGCACTCGCTCCGAAGCTCGCAGATCAGGTGATCGCTAGTGAATGTCTTTCCAGTAAACGGCGTTCAGCCGCCACGCGATCACGGTAAACATCGCTAGAAATATCAGTACCCACACACCGATCCGCACGCGTTTATCCGCCGTCGGATCGGTAATGAATGCCAGAAACGCCACGAGATCGGCTGCATCCGAATCGAACTGCCGCGCCTGGTCCGCATTCAGTGGCTTGAACGAATAGCTGATGCCCTCGTGGCCGTGACTTGCGGCGGGCGCCTCAGTGCGGGTCGACATGCCGTTCGGCTCGTAGGTTGTAACGACGCTCACATGCTGAACCGCTCCCGTTTTTGGATCCTTGCGCACTTCGTTGACTTCAATTCGTGTTTCGCGCGGACCTTGCTCATGCCAGAAGACATGCGGCATAGCGATGTTCGGATAGGCGACGTTGTTCCAGCCGGTCGGCGAACTGGAGTCGCGGTAGTAGCCGCGCAGTAACGTGTAGATGTAGTCGGTGCCGGCATGGCCGGCAGACGTGCGAGCGCGTGTGATCACTGACAAATCGGGCGGCGGCTTACCGAACCAGCGCTTCTGGTCGGCGGCAGCCGCCGGACTCCGCATCGTGTCGCCGACCTTCTGGTTGCCGAAGATCAGGTACTGCTGAATCTGCGCATCGGTAAGGCCGATTTCCTGCAGCCGGTTCCAGCGAACCAAGTCGGCACCGTGACACCCGATGCAGTAATTGGCGAACAGCCGTGCGCCGTTTTGCAGCGACGCAGAGTTGTGGCCACGCTCTCTCGGCCAGGTGTCCATCGCGATGCCGCCTTCGGCAGCAAACGCCGAAGCGCCGCTCAGGATCGATACGATCAGCGCCGCGCGTGAAAGACAATGGTCTTCATGTCCAGCGTCAATGCCGCGCGAACGTCACGCGTTCTGGCACGGGTTTGAACGATCCCATTCGGCTCCACCACGGCATCAGCGCAAAGAACGCGAAGTACACCAGGGTGAGCACCTGCGCCAACAGCGTTGCGGGCGGCGTTGGCGCCTGAGTACCGAGATAGCCGAGAATCAGAAAAGCCACCACCCAGCCGATCAGCAGACCAGAAATGCCACGCGGGCCGATAGCGCATCGATCGCGCCGGCGAGTAGTCAAGCCACGGCATCGCGAAGAAGATCACGACCGACACGCCCATTAACACCACGCCCCAAAACTTCGGATCGAGCGTGAAGTACCCGAGCAGCAGGATGATCGTGCCAACTGCGATCGCGCCGCGCGCAATCGAATTCGAAATCGTCAACAGCAGCAACGCCGACATGCCGATCGTGCCGATCGCGAGCGCGATCATGAACTGCTCGGTCGTTGCGCGCAGGATCGAGTAGTACGGCGTGAAGTACCAGAGCGGCGCGATGTGCGTGGGCCCCTGCAGCGGGTCGGCCGGTATGAAATTGTTCCACTCGAGAAAGTAACCGCCCATCTCGGGCCAGATAAACACGACCGCAAAAAACGGAATCAAGAAAATCGACAACCAGTACAGATCGTGCACCGTGTAGTAGGGGTGAAACGGAACTCCGTCGAGCGGCCGTCCTTGCGCATCTGTGTGCGCCTTGATCTCGATGCCATCCGGATTGTTCGAGCCCACGTCGTGCAGCGCGATGATGTGTGCGACCACCAGCCCGAGCAGCAAGAGCGGGATCGCAACCACATGAAACGCGAAGAAGCGGTTTAACGTCGCATCACCGACGACATAGTCGCCGCGAATGAAGATCGCCAGTTCGGGGCCGATCAACGGAATCGCGCCAAACAAGTTGACGATCACCTGCGCGCCCCAGTAGCTCATCTGGCCCCAAGGCAGCAGGTAGCCGAAGAATGCTTCGGCCATCAGCATCAGGAAAATCAGGCAGCCAAAGATCCAGATCAGTTCGCGCGGACGGCGATAGCTGCCGTACAACAGCGCACGAAACATGTGCAGGTAGACGACGATGAAGAAGAACGAAGCGCCGGTCGAGTGCATGTAGCGGATAAACCAGCCCCCCGGCACGTCGCGCATGATGTACTCGACCGATGCAAACGCCAGAGTTGGCATCGGGCTTGTAGTGCATCGTCAGGAAAATGCCGGTGAGGATCTGCAACACCAGCACGACGATCGCGATCCCGCCGAAGATGTACCAGAAGTTGAAATTCTTCGGCGCGTAATACTCGGATGCGTGCTTCTTGAATTCCGACATCAGCGTCGGCATGCGCGCGTCGATCCAGCCCCACAGGCCGGTGTACTGGCTTTTTGGATCGGCCATGGTCAGGCCTTCGAATCGTCGCCGATCAGCACGACGGTTGCAGACAGATACTTATGCGGCGGCACCGGCAAGTTGTCCGGAGCCGGCTTGTTCTTGTACACGCGCCCGGCCAGGTCAAATGTCGAGCCGTGGCAGGGGCACACGAACCCCGGGTCGGCGCCCAGCTGCGGATTAGCGCCCGAGGCAAACGGGCCGATCGGATTGCAGCCCAGATGCGTGCAAATGCCTTCGACAACCAGATACTCGGGCTTGATCGACCGATATTCATTGCGGGCATAGAGCGGCGTCGGATACGCAGTGCGTATCGATTTCGGGTCTGCCACTTCGCTGTCGGCTTTGCGGATCGACTGCAGCATTTGCGGTGTGCGATTCAGAACCCATACCGGACGGCCACGCCACTCGACCGTAAACATTTCGCCGGGCGCCACCCGCGAGATATCCGCCTCAACCGGAGCGCCGGCCGCCTTGGCCCGCTCGGAAGGAAGAAACGACGCGACAAAGGGAACAGAGGCTGCAATGACACCGGCACCGCCGACGGCGGCAGCCACTGCAATCGTGGCGCGACGCTCTTTATCAACCGGTTGTTTTCCTCCACCGATGGGCTCGCCACTCTCGGTAACAGTAGTTGACGACATGAAAACCCCGAATCAAAAGGTGGGAGTTGACGCAGTGGGCGAACGCGGCACGCAGATTAGGAACGCGATTTTGCGAATCACTTCAATGACACGCCCGCGAAGCCACAAGCGCGGCAGCGCGGGATTCTACTTGATCCGTCCAGACGATTTCCACTGTCCCCAGTAAACTCGCCGCCCACCGGGCTTAAGCCCCGAGGAGACACCATGAGCATGTTGAAGGAGTTCCGTGACTTCGCCGTCAAGGGCAACGTCATTGACCTGGCGGTCGGCATCATCATCGGTGCGGCTTTCGGCAAGATCGTCGACTCGCTGGTCAACGACGTCGTGATGCCGGCCATCAACGCGATGGTCGGTGGTGCTGTCGATTTTTCGAATCAGTATGTGGTGTTGTCGGGCAGCGTTCCTGCCGGGACGCCGCTGACGGCGGCACGCACCTCGGCGGTGGTACTGGCGTGGGGAAACTTCATTACCATCTTGTTGAATTTTGTCATCCTCGCCTTCGTGATTTTCTGGATGATCAAGGCAGTTAACCGGGTGCGGGCGCGTCCGGCTGCGACTACGCCTCCGGCGGCCGAGGATGTGGTTTTATTGCGCGAAATTCGCGATGAGCTGAAGCGGCGCTGAGCGACCGTCCAGGCGGGGATAAGGGCCGGCCGGCGTTCGCTTAGGGGAATGATGCTTGCCTTCCGCAAACTCACATAGCCAACCGCCACTTTGTTGTCCGAGCTGACTTCATGATGATCCGCCGCCTTTGGCTCGTTTTCGCCCAAGCCACCACCATTGGCCTGGCATTGCTGTTCGTCGTCTCGACGCTGCGCCCGGAATGGCTATCGCGCCGGCCGCCCGTGCCGGCGCCGTTGCCGGCCGCGGAAAGCCTTGGCATCAAGCAGGCAGTGGTTCCCGACGCGCGCGCCAACGCGCTCACGTCCTACGGAGCGGCCGTCAAGCTCGCCGCTCCCGCAGTGGTAAACGTCTACACAACGAAGGAAGTGCGCCGTCGCGGCTCTCCGGACGATCCGCTGTACCGTTATTTCTTTGGCGACGCGCGCGGCAACGATCGGGTCGCCAGCCTGGGCTCGGGCGTCGTAGCCACCCGCGACGGCTTCGTTCTGACCAACAATCACGTCGTGCAGGCCGCCGATGAAATCGCAGTCGCCTTATCAGACGGCCGCCAGTTCGAGGCCAAGCTGGTCGGTGCCGACCCCGAGAGCGATCTTGCAGTCCTGAAGATCGACGCGCGCGATCTGCCGGCAGTCACGTTCGGCCGGTCGGATTCGCTGCAGGTGGGCGACGTCGTGCTCGCGATCGGCAATCCGTTCGACGTCGGTCAAACGGTGACAATGGGCATCGTGTCTGCGCTAGGACGAACCAACCTCGGCATCAACACTTTCGAAAACTTTATCCAGACCGACGCTGCGATCAACCAAGGCAATTCGGGCGGTGCGCTGGTCGACTCGAACGGCAATCTGGTGGGAATCAACACCGCCATATTTTCCCGCACCGGCGGATCGATCGGCATCGGCTTCGCGATTCCGTCGACGCTGGTCACACAAGTGATGGATCAGCTGATCAAGAGCGGCAAGGTGCAACGCGGGTTCTTCGGCGTCGAGCCCGAAGACATCACCCCTGAAATGGCCGGACTGCTGAAGCTCCCGCGCGACGAAGGCGTGGTTCTCAAAGGGGTACAGCGCCCGAGCCCGGCAAGCAAGGCCGGCCTCGAGCCGGGCGACGTGATGCTGAGCATCAACGGCCAGCCGGTGGTCAACAGCAAGGCGATGCTCAATTTGATCTCGCAGCTGCCACCCGGGACCGATGCCAAGGTCAGGGTCGTGCGCGGTAGCCGGGAACTCGACGTGCAGGTGGCCGTGGGCGAGCGCCCCTTACCGCGCGTCCGAAACTAGCACGCGGTCACCGCGGCAGCTTGCCGCGCATTTCGCGCGCCTTCATCACCGCCGCCGGTTCACCCCCACTGGCGGCGCGGCTGTAGTAATACAAAGCGCGCGGGTAATCCTGTTCTACCCCTTCGCCCTTCTCATAGAGGCTGGCGATGATGTAGGCCGATGCCTCGTCCCCCTGATCGGCCGCGCGCTCGTACCACTGTGCGGCCTGCTTCAGATCGCGCGGCGCGCCGCGCCCGAGAAAGTACTGCGTGGCCAGACCCACCTGCGCTGCGAGGTAGTCCTGCTCGGCAGCCTTGCGGAACCACGCGGTGGCTTCATCCTGCGACCGCGTGACGTGCTCACCTCTCTCGTACAGAAGCCCCAGCGCGAACTGCGCTTGCGCAAATCCGAGTTCAGCCGATTTACGCAGCCAGCCCACCCCCGACCACGGATCGGCCGCCGTGCCTTCCCCTGCGAGCAACATGACCGCCAGATTGAATTGCGCGACGCGATTGTTGCGATCGGCCGCCTTGCGATAGTGCGCGAGGGCCCGCGCCGGCTCGCTTGCGCGATAAGCATTCCAGCCCGCGGCCACATCGGCGTCGTTGTCGGGAACGACCTTCAGCTGGCTCGCAGCGGCGGCACCGCATGCAAGCGCCAGCACCACCATCAGCAGGGCAATGCGCATCACGTCGACGATGCCTGCTGCGGCGCGGCTTCTTCGGCCACCTTGGGTCTGACGACAAAGCGGGCAACGATGATTCCCAGCTCATACAAGATGCACAATGGGATCGCCAGCAGCAACTGCGACAACACATCGGGCGGGGTGAAAATCGCCGCGATGATGAACGCGCCGACGATCACATAAGGGCGCGCCTTTTTCAGCTTGTCGATGGTGGCGATGCCGAAGCGCACCAGCAGCACCACGACGATCGGCACTTCAAAGGTAAGGCCGAACGCGATGAACAGGCTCATTACAAAGCCGAAGTACGCCTCGATGTCGGGCGAAACCGATACCGACGCCGGAGCAAAGCCGGCAATGAACTTGAATACGAAGCCGAACACGATGAAGTAGCAATACGCCATGCCGAGAAAAAACATCAGCACGCTCGATGCGATCAGTGGTCCCGCCAGCCGCTTCTCGTGCCGGTAAAGCCCCGGCGCCACGAATGACCACACCTGCCACAGCACGTAAGGCAGCGCGATCAAAAACGCGCCGAACAACGTGACCTTGAGCGGCACCATGAACGGTGTGATGACGCCGGTGGCGAGAAGCTTGGTGCCGGCGGGCAGCGCCGCCAGCATCGGCTTCGACAGGAAGTCGAAAATCTCCTGCATAAAGAACGCCATCGGAATGAAGACAAGAATGATGGCAATCGCCGCCCGAACGATGCGCTGCCGCAGCTCGACCAGGTGGGAAAGGAAGCTTTGTTCGGGAGCGGGCTCCTCGGTTTCGGCGGACATGGAACCTATCTCATGAGCCCGCATGACCGCGAGCGGGGTGCGCGCGGCGCAGGGCTAGGCGCCGAGGACGCCGTGTGTTGATACACACCAGGACGAGGCAACAACGCGCTGCGCCGCGCGCACCCCGCTCCCGAAGGGTTGTCACCAAAACGGGCGTCTGCGTCGTTGCGCTCCTTGCCAAGGCGTCCAGCCTTGGCTGCGTCGCGACGCCTAGCATCCATCCCGTTTTGGTGACAACGCGGCTCATGCGGGCTCATGAGATAGGTTCCTAGCGCCGAATGCGTGGCTTGTTGACGCGTGCGCGCGGCGCTCGCTTGTGCCGGGTAGGTCCGGCATCGGGTAGTGCCAGCTGGCGCTTGAGTCGTGCGATTTCTTCGGTCAATTCGTAAATGGTCGGACCGGGCTTGAATCGACGTTCAAAGCGGCGATTGACCATGGTTCCTGGGCCCCTTCCCACGAGTAATCGGTCGGGGTCGGCGAAGTCGCGGTGGCTGGATCGTCGAACCCGGTGTTCAGGCTTTTCACCGTCGAATCAATGCCCGCCTGCAGGCTGGAAACGTTTCCCTGCACGGTCGATTCGATAGAGCGTGCAAAGTCGCGCGCTTCGTCCTGCAGCTTCTTTAGATCCGCCAGCTCGACTTCGCGATTGATGTCGGATTTGACCTGCGCCACGTAGCGCTGCGCCTTGCCGGCCCATTCGCCGACGGTACGCGCGACGCGCGGAAGCCGCTCGGGCCCGAGCACGACCAGCGCCACCGTACCGATAAGGGCAAGCTCACCAAAACTGAAATCGAACATCGCAGAGGTCGAGTGTCAGGCGGTCACCATGCATCCGCCCGACATGCGGCGAGCGCGCTAGACGTTGGACGCCGGGCCTTTTTCCTTGGCTTGCACGTCGATGGTCTGACCCGGCACCTGACGCCGGTCGTCGACCTTACCGGCGACGTCGTCGGTGCCGTCCTTCATGCCTTCCTTGAAGCCCTTGATTGCGCCGCCCATGTCCTTGCCGATGTTTTTCAACTTGGCGGTGCCAAAGATCAGGATGATGACCAGCAGAACAATCAACCAATGCCAAATCGAAAATGAGCCCATGTCGTACTCCTACAGACGTTTCCACGGACGCGGTCCGCCCAGGATGTGGATGTGCAAGTGATTAACTTCCTGCCCGCCGTCCGGACCATTGTTGATCACTAGCCGAAAGCCGTTGTCGCAACCTTGTTCTTGCGCGAGGCGCGGCGCAAGGGCAACCATTTTACCCAACACTGCCTGGTGTTCCGGTCCGGAGGTAAGCAGCGAATCCACGTGAGACTTCGGGATTATCAAAAAGTGCACCGGGGCGGCCGGATGGATGTCCTGAAAGGCCAGGACGCTGTCATCCTCGAAAACCTTTTCGCTGGGTACTTCGCCGCGACCAATCCGGCAGAACAGGCAATTTTCAGAGCTCATCGCTCACAGACCCCTGGCAATCGCCTTGCGCAGCGCCTGTTCTTCGATGCCCGAGGTGCCGGCGCGCCGGGACAGCTCGTCCAGCACGTTTTCCGGCCGCAGACCGTAGTGCGACAGCATGACCATGCAGTGAAACCACAAATCCGCGGTCTCGGACACGATGCGCTCGCGCTCGCCGTCCTTGGCCGCCAGCACCGCTTCGGTAGCTTCTTCGCCGATCTTTTTCAGGATGGCATCCTCGCCCAGCGCAAACAGGCGCGCGACGTACGAGTCGGCAGCATCGCCGCCCTTGCGAGAGTCGATCACATCGGCCAGCTGCTTCAGTATGCCGTCACTCATTTGCCGTAGATCAATTCCGGATCCTTCAACACCGGATCGACAGCCTGCCACTGGTCGCCGTCGAGCCGGCGGAAAAAACAGCTCGCGCGACCGGTATGGCAAGCCACGCCGCCCGCCTGCTCAACAGCGTACAACACGACATCGCCATCGCAATCGAGGCGGATCTCGACCACTTTTTGTCGATGCCCGGACTCTTCACCCTTGCGCCACAGACGCCTGCGTGAACGCGACCAGTACACGGCACCGCCGGACCCCGCCGTCTCCACCAGTGCGTCGCGATTGGCCCACGCGACCATCAGCACCCGGGCGCTGCCGCTGTCCTGAGCGATGACGGGGACCAGGCCGTCGGCGTCAAACTGAACGTGGTCGAGCCAGGTCATGCGAGCCTCATCGGGATGCCGCAGTCGGCCATGTGCTGCTTCGCCTGCTGCACCGTGAACTCCCCGTAGTGAAAGATCGACGCGGCCAGCACGGCATCAGCGCGGCCGGTGAGCACCCCATCGGCCAGGTCCTGCAGATTGCCCACGCCACCCGACGCAATTACCGGCACCGAAACCGCATCGGACACCGCGCGCGTCAACTCCAGATCGAAGCCGCACTTGGTTCCGTCGCGATCCATGCTCGTTAAAAGAATCTCGCCCGCTCCAAGCTCGACTACCTGGCGCGCCCACACGACGGCATCGAGCCCGGTGGCCGTTCGGCCGCCGTGCGTAAAGACTTCCCAGCCCGCGGCGTCCGACCTGCGCCTGGCGTCGATGGCGACGACGATGCATTGCGAGCCGAAACGAGCGCTGGCATCGGCAACCAGTTGCGGAGTCTGTACCGCGGACGTGTTGATCGAAATCTTGTCGGCGCCCGCGTTCAGCAGCCGCCGCACGTCCTCGACCTTACGTACGCCGCCACCGACAGTCAGCGGAATGAATACCTGATTCGCGACCGCCTCGATCACCTCGACGATGATGTCGCGCTGGTCCGAGCTGGCGGTGATGTCCAGAAACGTTAACTCGTCGGCGCCTTCAATGTCGTAACGTCGTGCTACTTCGACGGGATCGCCGGCGTCCCGTAGTTTTACGAAGTTGACGCCCTTGACCACGCGGCCCGCGTTGCAGTCGAGGCAGGGAATGATGCGCTTGGCAAGCATATCGTTAAGTGCAATCGGTCTGTGGGCAATGTAACGCATTGGCGCTGTGCGAGTAACTTCGCGCGAGCGACACGATCATGCAACCGTCACCGCACGCAATCGAGCTTCCGCGCTGGTTTGTCGAAACGTTTCTCGACTTCCGAGAGGACGTGCGTGAAGCACGCGCGCAGGGCAAACGGCTGCTGGTTTATTTCGGCCAGGACGGCTGCCCGTACTGCAAGCTGCTGATGCAGACCACATTCACCGAGACGCGCGTCGTCGATCTCGTGCGGCGCGGCTTCGTGCCGATCGCCCTTAATCTGTGGGGCGATCGAGGTGCTATCTGGGTCGACGGCCGCGAGATGACCGAGAAGCAGCTCGGCGTGTACCTGAAAGTGCAGTTCACGCCGACGTTGTTGCTGTTCAACGAAAAGGCCGAGGTCATCGCCCGATTGAACGGGTATCAATCGCCGCAGAGGATGGCGGCTGCGCTTCAATACGCCATCGACCGGCTCGAAACGAAGCAGCCGTTTGCCGACTACATGCAGCGCGTGCCTTCGGAACCGGCCAGTGCGACGCTGCATGACGAGCCCTTTTTTCTCAAACCGCCCTATCTGCTGACGCGAAAGGCAGGTGCTCGCCCATTGGCAGTGCTGTTCGAGCGCACGCACTGCACCAGCTGCGACGAACTGCATCGCGAAGCTTTTCGTCGCAAAGAGGTCGGTGAGTTGCTGCCCAGGTTCGATATCGCGCGCTTGACGCCTAAGGATGATCGCGAAGTGATCACCCCAACCGGTCAAAAAACGACCGTTGAGGCATGGGCGCAGCAATTGGAGATTGTGTACGCGCCAACATGGGTGTTTTTCAATGCGAGTGGCGAGATCTTTCGCCTCGAGTCGTACACGCGGCCGTTTCACCTGGCTTCCGCGCTCGAATACGTCGCAAGTGGCGCCTATCGCAATGAGCCGAGCTTCCAGCGATTCGTTCAGGTGCGCGCCGAGCGGTTGCGTGCCAGCGGGCAGAGCGTCGACCTGTGGAAGTAGCCTTAAGCTGTTAAGGCGTCGGCGCGCTCTTGGGCTGCTTTAAAGTCGATCGCGCCTTCGTACAGGGAGCGGCCGAGCACGACGCCCTCGACACCTTCGTCTTCCATCGCGCACAGCTGCTCGATGTCCGCCAGACTGGCGACGCCGCCGCTGGCGAAGACCGGAATTTTCACGTGGCGCGCCAGTTCCGCGGTAGCTTCGACGTTGACGCCCGTCATCATCCCGTCGCGCCCGATGTCGGTGTAGATGATCGCTTCGAGACCGTAGTCTTCGAACTTAGTCGCAAGGTCGGTCACGTCGTGCCCGGTCATCTTGCTCCAACCGTCGGTGGCGACCTTGCCACCCCTCGCGTCGAGCGCGACGATCACGTGACCACCAAATGCGCTGCACGCGTCGTGCAGAAAGCCGGGGTTTTTTACCGCGGCGGTACCGATCACCACGAAACTGACGCCGTCGTCGATGTAGCGCTCTACGATATCCAGATCGCGCAGTCCGCCGCCCAGTTGCAGCGGCAACTCTTCGCCGACCGCTTTGACAATTTTCTTGATCACTGCTTCATTGACCGGCCGACCCGAGCGCGCTCCGTTGAGATCGACGATATGCAAACGCCGCGCGCCCTGGTCGCGCCAGTGACGCGCCATCGCCACAGGGTCCTCGGAGAACACGGTGACATTGGCATCCATGTTGCCCTGGCGCAAGCGCACACAGCGTCCGTCTTTCAGATCAATGGCCGGGATCAGCAGCATGGGGGCTGCGCGGAAGCTGCCTCGAGGCGACGCTCAAGGGTTCCAGCGCGTGAAGTTTTCGTAGATGCGTAGGCCGGCCGCGGCGCTTTTTTCCGGATGAAACTGGGTGGCAAAAATATTATCTCTCGCAACGGCGCAGGTAAAGACGCCGCCATATGTAGTTTCCCCTGTAATCAGCTCCTTTTCACGGGGTATGACGTAGTAACTGTGCACAAAATAGAACCAACTGTCGTCTTCGATCCCGTCCCATAGCGCATGCGGCTTGCTCTGCCGGACGCGGTTCCATCCCATGTGCGGCACTTTGAGCTGCCCGTTCACTCCCTGCATGTCGCGCCGGAAACGGACGACATCGCCGCTGAACAGACCCAAGCCTGGCGTATCGCCTTCCTCGCTGCGCTCGAACAGCATCTGTTCGCCGATACAAACCGCGAGCAACGGCTTGCTCCGCGCCGCATCTCGCACGGGTTGCTCCAGCCCTGATGCAAGCAGATACCGCATGCAATCGGGCATCGCGCCTTGCCCAGGAAACACCACCCGCGCAGCGGCATTTACGACCGCAGGGTTCGAGGTCACCTCGACGCGTTCCTGCGGCGCGACATGCTCGAGGGCTTTGGCCACTGAACGCAGATTACCCATGCCGTAATCGACAACAGCGATCAGAGCGACCCCTTGGTCGAAGGTATGCCCGCCGCACGCGGATCGCGCTCGACCGCCATGCGAAGCGCCCGCGCGAATGCCTTGAACACCGTCTCGCATTGATGATGCGAGTTGTCACCGCGCAGATTGTCGATATGCACCGTCGCCAGTGCATGGTTGCTGAAGCCCTGGAAGAACTCGTGCGCCAGGTCGACATCGAACCCACCGATCATCGCGCGCGTGAACGGCACATGCCATTCGAGGCCGGGCCGGCCCGACAGGTCGATGACGACGCGCGACAGCGCTTCGTCCAGCGGCACATAGGCGTGCCCATAACGGCGGATGCCTGCCTTGTCGCCCAGCGCCTTCGCCAGCGCCTGCCCGAACGCGATGCCGACGTCCTCAACGGTGTGATGACCATCGATATGCAAATCGCCACGCGCTTCGATCGTCAGGTCGATCGCGCCGTGGCGCGCTATCTGTTCCAGCATTGATCGAAGAAACCGATACCGGTCGCAAGCTGGCTTGCCCCGCCGCCGTCGAGATCGACGGCCACCCGGATCTGCGTCTCCTTGGTGTTGCGCTCGACCTCGGCACGGCGAGAATGATGGCCATGGTGCTCATTGTCCGGTTCCGAGCGATGCTCGCAACGCCTTGATAAAAGTTTCGTTTTCCGCAACGGCGCCCACTGTAACGCGCAAACATCCCGCGAGCAGCGGATGAGTCGATGCCACATTCTTGATCAGCACGCCGCGCTGCTTCAGCGCGGCGAACACGGCGTCGGCATTCGCCACGCGAAACAGAATGAAGTTGGCCGCCGACTCGAATGCACGCACCCCCGGCGTTGCCTGCAACTGGCTGAGCAGCTTGCCGCGCTCGCTGCGCAGCGCGGCCGCTTGCGCATCGAGGATCGACATGTTCTCGAGCATCAGATCGGCCGCAGCAAGTGTCAACACGTTGACGTTGTACGGCGGGCGCAGCTTCTCGAATTGTTCGATCCAGTCCGCATCCCCCGCCAGATAACCCAGCCGGATGCCAGCGAGTCCCAGCTTGGACAACGTGCGCAACACCAGCAAATTCGGTGTCCGCTTCAGCTGCGGCATCCAAGTCTCTTGCGCAAACGGCAGATACGCTTCGTCGATGACGACGATGCCGGGCGTAGCGCGCAGGATCGCTTCGATTCCGCCACGATCGAACAGATTGCCGGTGGGGTTGTTCGGATAGGCGATGAAAACGACTGCGGGACGGTGCTCGGCAATGGCTTGCAGCATTCGCTCCGCGTCGAGCGCAAAGTTTTCCTTCAACGGCACGCCCACGTAATTGCAGTGATCGAAGCGTGCCGACATCTCGTACATCACGAAGCTCGGCGCGGGCGCGAGCACCGTCGCGCCGGGTTTTGCACACGCCAGGATGATCAGATGGATCAACTCATCTGAGCCGTTGCCGAGCATCAGCTGCATACCCGGCGGCAGTCCAATCGATTTGCCGAGTCGCTCCTTGAATCCTCGCGGGTCCGATAGCGGGTAGCGGTTAAGCGCCTGCCGTCCAAGCCGCTCGCCCAGCTGTTGTTGCAATCCTTCAGGCAGTGAAAAGGGATTTTCCATCGCGTCGAGTTTTACAAACCCGACCGCACTCGGCACCGGATAGGCCACGATGGCGCGCACGTCGTCTCGAATAACGCTGAGGTCGGGGCCGGGCCCCAGACGATCGATCATGCGCGAACCATCATCAGTGATCGACCTCGCGCAGTTCTGCAGAAGGTTCGACGCCGAAACGAGACTCCGCGCTGGCTGCGTGCGCCGGCAGTCGTTCGCCGCGCGCTAACGTCGCAGCGACTTTGCCCAGCGTGTGAGCGCCGGCTGCCGAAACGCGAATCACGCTCGTGCGCTTCTGAAAATCGTAGACTCCAAGGGCGGACGAGAAACGTGCGGAGCGCGCGGTCGGGAGCACGTGATTTGGTCCAGCGCAGTAGTCGCCGATCGCCTCGCTCGTGTAGCGACCCAGGAACATCGCGCCGGCATGCCGGATCTTTGCGGCCCAGCGCTCGGGATCGTCGGTCGAGATCTCCAGATGCTCCGGGGCGATCCGATTGGCGATGTCGCACGCTTGCTGCAAATCGCGCGTCAGGATCAGCGCGCCGCGGTTGCCCAGCGACTGTTCAATGATCGCCCGCCGCGACATCGCCGGCAACAGCCGATCGATCGAGGCTTGCACGCGCTCGATGAATCCTGAGTCATCGGTCAACAGAATCGCCTGCGCAGATTCGTCGTGCTCGGCCTGCGAAAACAGATCCATCGCGATCCAGTCAGGATCGGTCTTGCCATCGCAGATCACTACGATTTCACTCGGCCCCGCGATCAGATCGATACCGACAGTGCCGAACACGCGCCGCTTGGCGGCCGCCACATACGCATTTCCCGGGCCGACGATCTTGTCGACCGCCGCAATGGTTTGCGTGCCATAGGCGAGTGCAGCCACCGCCTGCGCGCCGCCGATCGTGAAAACACGCGTGACACCCGCCAACGACGCCGCTGCCAGCACCAGGGCGTTACGGACGCCGCCGGGCGCCGGCACGACCATCACGATGTTTTTGACGCCGGCCACTTGTGCAGGCAATGCGTTCATCAGCACCGAAGATGGATATGCCGCAAGCCCACCCGGGACGTACAGACCCACGCTTTGCAGCGCATCGACGCGCTGGCCCAGTTCGGTGCCGTCGTCTTCGGTATAGCTCCACGACGTCGCCAGCTGGCGATCGTGGAAACGACGTATGCGCTGCGCGGCGGTTTCTAGTGCACTGCGCTGCTCGCCTCCAAGCGAGTCGAGTGCCGACCGCATTTCGGGCGTGGCGACTTCCAGCTCGGCGACGGTGGCCGCGTTGATGCGGTCAAACCGGTTCGTGTATTCGAGCAGCGCCGCATCGCCGCGGCGCTTGACGTCGTCGACGATGGCACCGGCGACACGCTCGACCTCTCGATCGATCGCGCTATCGGTCGCCACCAGCGTTGAAAACTGTGCGTCGAAGCCCGCACTGCCTGCATCGAGCCGGCGTACGTCCATCAGACTACGAGCGCTGCGGCGGCATCTTCGATGCGCGCGATCAGGGGCATCAGCTCTTCACGCCGCACCTTCAGCGCCGATTGATTGACGATGAGTCGGGCCGAAATCGGTGCGACTTCTTCGACTTCGACCAGGTTGTTCGCCTTCAGCGTGCTGCCTGACGACACCAGATCGACGATCACGTCGGCCAATCCTGCCAATGGCGCAAGCTCCATCGAGCCGTACAACTTGATCAGATCGACGTGCACGCCTTTCGCCGCAAAGTGTTCGCGCGCAGTCTGGACATATTTCGTCGCAACGCGCAAACGGGCGCCGCGCCGCACAGCCTTCGCGTAGTCGAAGCCAACGGGTACGGCCACACACAGCCGGCAGCGCGCGATACCCAGGTCGACCGGCTGATACAGGCCGCGATCTCCCCAATGGGCGCCGTGTTCGAGCAGCACATCCTTGCCGGCGACGCCGAGCTCGGCGGCACCGTACTGAACGTAGGTGGGCACGTCCGAGGCGCGTACGACCACGATGCGCACGTTCGGGTCGGTGGTACCGATGATCAGCTTGCGCGAGGCTTCAGAATTCTCGAGCGCCGCGATGCCGGCAGCTGCCAGCAGCGGGTGCGCCTCGTCGAATATTCTTCCCTTTGAAAGTGCAAGCGTGATCAAAAGCCTTTTCCCCTAACTCATTCGAACGACGTCGGCGCCCAGCGCGGCCAGCTTGCGCTCCATGTGTTCGTACCCGCGGTCGAGATGGTAAATGCGATCGACGGTGGTTTCGCCTTCGGCTGCAAGAGCAGCCACGACAAGGCTGGCGGACGCGCGCAGGTCGGTCGCCATCACCGGCGCCCCGGCGAGTCTGTCAACGCCGCGCACGGTGGCGGTGTTGCCTTCAATCGTGATGTTCGCGCCCAGCCGCTGCAATTCGTGCACATGCATAAAGCGGTTTTCGAAAATCGTCTCGGTTATGGCTCCCACGCCGACGGCAACGCAATTGAGCGCCATGAACTGCGCCTGCATGTCGGTCGGAAAGTCTGGATACGGAGCAGTGCGCAGACTCACCGCGCGCGGCCGCGCACCCATGCGGATGCATAACTCGCCGTTTTGCGCGTCGATCTGCGCACCGGCTTCGCGCAGTTTGTCCAACACGGCGCCCAACGTTTCCGGGGCAGCACCGCGCAACGCTGCGTGCCCGCCGGCGGCCACGACGGCGCTCAAGAACGTGCCGGTTTCGATGCGGTCGGCCATGACCTTGTGCCGCGCGCCGTGCAGCCGCTCGACTCCTTCGATCGCTATCCGATCTGTGCCCGCGCCGCGGATGCGTGCGCCCATTGCATTCAGTGCGGCGGCGAGATCGACGACTTCAGGTTCGCGCGCAGCGTTTTCCAGGATCGTTTCACCGTCCGCCAGGGCTGCGGCCATCATCAGATTTTCTGTGCCGGTCACGGTCACCATGTCGGTGGCAATGCGTGCACCACGCAATTGCCTGGCCTCCGCGACGACAAATCCATTCTCAATACGAACTGTCGCGCCGAGCGCCTCGAGCCCCTTGATGTGCTGATCCACCGGTCGCGCGCCGATCGCACAACCGCCGGGCAACGACACGCGTGCGCTACCCGCACGCGCCACCAGCGGGCCGAGCACCAGGATCGATGCCCGCATCGTTTTCACGAGCTCGTACGGTGCTTCGGTTTTCGTAAGGGTGTTCGCTTTCAGGCGCACCGTCGCGCCGTCGCGCTCGACCGATACGCCCATTTGCTTCAGCAGCTTCAAGGTCGTGGCCACGTCCTGCAGCTGCGGCACGTTGTCTACGATCAGCTCGTCGGCTGTTAGCAGCGACGCAGCAAGGATTGGCAAAGCCGCATTTTTCGCGCCCGAAACAGTGATTTCGCCTGTCAGGCGGGTACCGCCCCGAATTTTCAGTTTGTCCATCGCGCCGACGAAGCCGGCCGATTGGATACCGAGCGGCCGATCTACCGAGGAGCGGAACTGTACGGCACGGGTAAGGCGGGAGGTTGGGAAGGTTGCGGCCAGTGAATCGGGCATTCGAAGCTCCTTGCAGGCGCGCGCGCACGATGCGGGCGGTCAGTTGCAAGATTCGCGCGCGCAGGAGAACCAGGCGCGAACTTCGAATGAAAACGAGGTGAAATCAGCGCTGTAGATCCCCATATTCGGCGGGAGTCAGCGTTCGCATCGACAGCGCGTGAATCTCCTGCCGCATCCGGTCGCCGAGCGCACGATAGACGTGCTGGTGGCGGGCGATACGCGACTGGCCTTCGAACGCCGCGCTGACGACCAGCGCCTCAAAATGCCGGCCATCGCCGGATACCTTGATCACTTCGCAATCGAGGCCTTCCGCTATGTAGCGCTCTAAATCGCCGGGAGTCGGTTCCATCTAATTTCTCAATTTGAAGCCGCGCGCCAACAGGTTGACCGCGATGCCCGCAATGACAACGAACGCGAACGTCAGCACGGCCAGGCTTATCCAGGGGTTAACGTCGGACTGCGCGAAAAAACCGTAGCGAAAGCCGTCGATCATGTAGAAAAAGGGGTTGAAGTGCGACACCGTACGCCAGAACGGCGGCAGGCTCTGCACCGAGTAGAACACGCCCGACAGGAAAGTGGCAGGCATCACGATAAAGTTTTGAAACGCCGCCAGCTGATCGAACTTGTCGGCCCAGATACCGGCGATCAGACCGAGCGTTCCAAGCATCGCAGCGCCGAGCAAGCCGAAGGCAACGATCCACAGGGGTGCAGAAAAGGTCGGTGGTGCGAACCACACGGTGATGACAAATACGCCGAGGCCCACCACTACTCCACGCACTACCGAGGCCGCGACATATGCCCCGAATAACTGCCAGTGCGAGAACGGTGGCAGCAAAATGAAGATCAAGCTGCCCATGATTTTCGACTGGATCAGACTCGATGAAGAATTCGCAAACGCGTTTTGCAGCATCGACATCATCACCAGCCCGGGAATCAAGAACGCCGTGTAGCTCACTCCGGGCAAAGCCTGTACGTGCTCTTCGAGTACGTGACCGAACACCAGCAGGTAAAGCACCGCCGTCAGCACCGGCGCGCCGACGGTCTGGAAGCTCACCTTCCAGAAGCGCAGCATCTCCTTCGTCAGCAACGTGCGAAACGAAACCGCGGCCGATGCACTCATGACGTTGCCAATGCAGGAATGCGCTCGGATTCGGCACGCTCCGCCATCAGTTGCAGGAACACGTCTTCCAGGTCTGCGCGCCCGACCTCCAGATCCTCTATCTCGCACCCCGCCGCCTGGCACTCGGCCAGCACGCGGCCGACGTCGCCGGGCTCACCGAGCCGCAATACCAGAGCGCCGTCGCGGTCATCGATTCGATGCGCGAGCACCGACGGCGGCACGTTTCCGCGCACGCGCAGCGTCATCTGCACGCCCTCGATGTGCGACAGCAACGCACGTGTAGTGTCGAGCGCGATGACAGTGCCCGATCTGAGCATCGCGATCCGCTGGCACAGCGCCTGCGCTTCTTCCAGGTAGTGGGTGGTCAGCACGATCGTGTGACCTTCCTGATTCAAGCGGCGAATGAACGACCATAACGTCTGCCGCAGCTCGACGTCGACGCCGGCGGTCGGCTCATCGAGCACAATCACTGGCGGCTTGTGCACCAGTGCCTGCGCCACCAACACACGCCGCTTCATTCCACCGGACAGCGCGCGCATGTTGCTATTTGCGCGCGACGCGAGGCCCAGATTGGCGAGCACTTCATCGATCCACGCGCCGTTGTTGGCCAACCCGAAGTAGCCCGATTGAAAGGCCAGCGTTTCGCGCACGGTGAAAAACGGATCGAACGCGAGCTCCTGCGGGACGACGCCCAATGCCAGGCGCGCCGCGCGGTAATCGTCAACGACGTCATGGCCCATCACGGTCACGCGCCCGCTGGTCGCTCGCACAAGCCCCGCAATGATCGAAATCAACGTGGTCTTGCCGGCGCCGTTCGGACCGAGCAGGCCGAAGAATTCTCCGCGCTCGATCTGCAAATCGACCCGGCCGAGCGCGAGCGTCGCGCCGTAGCGTTTGGTGACGGCGGAAACCTGAATGGCAGCCACCGGAAGCGGTGATCCGGAATCAGTGATCGGTGATCGGTGTGGGGCTAGCGGTGCCCGAGATCGGCAAAATGCTATCAACGCCGTAAACAGTCGCCAGGCTCAACATGTCGGCCGGTACCCCGGACACTTCCAAAGAGCGTCCGGCGGCCAGCGCGGTGCGCTGCCATGCCAGCAAGACCACCAGCGCGGATGAGTCGCACGTGCGCACCGCCGATAGATCGAACGAGGCATCGCCGGCCTGGATCGCGGCCATGCCGAGCTCGGCAAGCTGGGCCGCGTTCGCCAGGCTCATGTCGTCGGCCTCAATCCGCATCGCAACCTTTTACGCTTTTTTCTGCGCCAGTTGGCTATTGCGCTCGGTCAGCGTCTTGATCAAGCCGTCGATTCCGACCGAGTTGACCTGCGAGCTGAATTGCGACTTGTAGTTTTCGACCAGCCACACGCCGAGAATATTGATGTCGTAAATTTTCCAGCCGCCATCGGACTTCTCGAGCCGATAGTCGAGCTGGATCGGGTCGCCACGCGACGCGACGACCTGCGTGCGCACGATCACATCGGTGTCGGTCGGTTGCGCGCGGAACGGCCGCAGCTCTACCTTATGATCGCTGACCTGCCCCAGCGCACCGCTATAGGTGCGCACCAACAGCGTGCGGAATTCGCGTGTCAGAGCAGCGCGTTGCTCGGGCGTCGCGTTACGCCAACCGGGGCCCACCGACAACTGCGTCATCTTCTGGAAGTCTGTGTACGGCAAAACTTTCTCATCGACCAGCTTTTGTGCGCGGTTGGTGTCGCCGGACTTCAACGCCTTGTCAGCCTTGATGGCATTCAGCACTTCATTCGACAGATCGCGCACCATCGCGTCGGGTGCTGCGTTCGGCGCCTGCGCATGAGCAGCGGAGATGACCAGGGTCGAAGCCGCGAGGGAAAACAGTAAGGGTTTCAGAAATCGCATTGTGATTCGTCTCTTGAAAGGGGTTCTAGGAGGTCGTGTTCAGACTCGGTGCAGCGCGGTTTGTTCAGCCAACAGACTCACTTACTTGCCGGAGCTGGCGTGCCCGACTGCGGTGGAACCAACTCCTTCTTAACGCCCGGGTCCGCCGTCGGTGGACCGCCCGCTGACGCTGGAGGAGAAACTTCCTCTGCCGCCGGCGGCGGCCTGCCGTCATAGACGAGACTGCGCCGACGCTGCAAATAACCGTCCCGGATAAAGCGATACTTATCGAGCGCGGCGCCCGAAATCAGATCATCGGTCTGTAGCAGCTCGGCGCGCTGGTTGACGATACGGGTGCCCAGGATTGCGTTACGAACACGGACGTTGTCGATGTAAAAGTTGATGTCCAGGTACGGTTCTGCGCCGTAGACGCCGATGGCATCGCGAATGGTGCTTGGGCCAAGTATCGGCACAACCAGGTACGGACCGGAGCCGATACCCCAGCGGCCGAGCGTTTGCCCAAAGTCTTCGTTGTGTTTTTCGAGTCCCATTTGCCGGGCGGGGTCGAAGCACCCGAGCAGTCCCACCGTGCTGTTGACAACGAAGCGGCAGGTATCGGAGACCGCATCGATCGGCTTGCCCTGCAACAGATTGTTCACCGCGTTAGACGGCTCGCGAAAATTGCTGAAGATGTTGCTGATGCAGTCGCGAACCGGCTCGGGCAGCACGTATTCGTACGCCTGCGCGACTGGTTTTAATACTGCGCGATCCACTACGTCGTTGAACTCAAAAACCTGGCGATTGAACGATTCGATCGGATCGCGGGAATCGTTGCCCGAATCGGCCGGCACGGTCGCACAACCCGACAGCACTATCGCGACAATGGACAGGGGCAGGGCTGCGCGTCGAAAGAAAGAGGTCAACATGCGATTGGTCGGCAAGTTCGGTCCATGCCCATAGGCAAGCGGCGCACCCATTACTTGGCGGGCGCAGCAGGCACAGCATCCGGGGGATCTGCCGCCTTGTTATACAAGAACTGGCCTATCAGATTCTCGAGCAGCACGGCAGATTGCGTGAGCTTGATCTCGCCGCCTTCATCCAGGTTCTTGTCCGATCCACCGGGTACCAGACCGATGAACTGGTCGCCGAGCAGCCCGGAGGTCAGAATTTTGGCCGACGTGTCGCTGGGGAAGAGCACGCCCTGCTCGAGCTCCATCGTGACTCTGCCTTGATAGGTGTTCATGTCGAGCACGATCGCCTTGACGCGTCCCACGGTGACACCTGCACTCTTGACCGGCGAGCGCACCTTCAAACCACCGATGTTGTCAAAACGCGCCGTGACCAAATACGTTTCGCCGATCACGAAATTGCCCAGATTGGCGGCACGCAGCGCCAGGAACAAGATCGCCAGAATTCCGAGCAGCACGAACAGCCCGACCAGCGTTTCAACTCCTCTACGTCCCATGAACCATCTCCATTCTGATAGCTAACTCGGCGCGCTGAACATCAAGGCCGTCAATACGAAATCGAGCCCTAGCACCAACAGCGACGAAATAACGACCGTACGGGTCGTAGCTTCCGACACCCCCTCAGGGGTCGGCGTCGCTTCGAACCCCTGATACAAAGCAGTGACCGTGCACGCAATGCCGAAAACAAAACTCTTGACGATGCCGTTCCCGACGTCATCGATCGCGTCGACTCCGTTTTGCATCTGCGACCAGAACGCACCGGGATCGATCCCGATCATCAGCACGCCGACCACGTAGCCACCAAGTATCCCAATGGCAGAAAACAACGCGGCCAGCAGCGGCATCGAGATCAGCCCCGCCAGCAGGCGCGGCGCCAGCACCCGTGCCTTGGGATCGACCGCCATCATTTCCATCGCTGCCAGCTGCTCGCCGGCTTTCATCAGCCCTATTTCCGCCGTCAGCGAGGTGCCGGCGCGACCGGCGAACAACAATGCCGTGACGACGGGTCCCAGCTCACGCACCAGCGAGAGCGCAACCACCAGGCCCAGCGACGCCGTCGCCCCATATCGGCTCAGCGTGTAGTAGCCCTGCAGCGCAAGAACAAATCCGACCGCCAGGCCCGACGCCAGAATGATCACCAAAGACCGATTCCCGATCGCGTGGATCTGCGCGATCGTCAAAAACGGGCGCGAAATCGCCGACAGCGAATTACGCAGCAGATCGATCACGAAAAACGTTGCGTGGCCTAGACCGCGCAGCACATCGAGCGCTTGAACGCCGAGCCGTGGCAAAACGTTGCCGAGCCTCATGCGCGCAACCCCAGGTCCTGCACAAACGGCTTGGCCGGGTAGTGGAACTTGACGGGCCCGTCGGGCTCGCCGCGAATGAACTGCCGCACCTCTTCATCGTCGGAAGCTTCGATGTCGGCTGCTGTGCCATGGCCGACGATGCGCCCCGCCGACATCACGTACACGTAGTCGCTGATCTTGAAGCACTCCCGTACGTCGTGCGACACCACCAGCGACGTCGCTCCCGTCGCGTCGTTGAGCTCGCGAATCAAGTTTGCCGCGACACCGAGCGAAATGGGATCGAGTCCGGCAAACGGCTCGTCGTACATGATCAGCTCGGGGTCAAGTGCGATCGCTCTGGCCAGTGCGACGCGGCGCGCCATGCCACCCGAGAGGTCCGCGGGCTTGAGTTGCGCTGCCCCACGCAACCCGACGGCGTTGAGCTTCATCAAAACGAGATCGCGCAGCATCGCCGACGGCAATTCCGTGTGCTCACGCAACGGGAACGCCACATTGTCAAACACCGTCAGATCGGTAAACAACGCGCCAAACTGAAATAGCAATCCCACGCGCCGCCGCAATCTGAACAGCGCTTCGCGATCGCGCGGATTGACGTGCTCGCCATCGAACGTGATCTCTCCTTTGAGCGGCGTCAACATGCCGCCGATCAGCCGGAGCAGCGTCGTCTTCCCGCAGCCGGAACCGCCCATGATTGCAATGACCTTGCCGCGCGGGAACGACATCGTGATGTCGTGCAGAATAATACGGCGGCGGTCATAGCCGAACGTCACGTGATCGATCTGGACGAGCGCGTCGTGGTTCATCTTGTCGTTGTTTTCCGGCCCGGCGCGCGGCTGCGCGCACCCGGCGGTCGGCGGCGGATTGTCGCACGGCAACCGCTCTCTTCTTCGGCCTGCTCTACCCTAAGAACGCTGCCAGACGAGGGCAACGACAGCCCGACACGGCCATCCACCGGCTATCGAGGAAGCGAACTGCTGCCCATCAGGAATTCATCGACCGCGCGCGCGCACTGTCTTCCCTCGCGTACCGCCCAGACAATCAGGGACTGGCCACGCCGCATGTCACCTGCGGCAAACACCTTGTCGACGTTGGTTCGATAACAACCTGTTCCTTCGGTGCTAGCGTGCGCGTTGCCGCGCACATCTTTGGCAACGCCGAAGCTGTCAAGAACCGGCCCGACCGGTGCGACGAAGCCCATTGCCAGTAACACCAAGTCGGCAGGCACCTCGAATTCGCTTCCGGGTACTTCAACCATCCTCGATTGCCCGGTGATCGCGTCCATCTGCCACTCAACTCGCACGGCGATCAATGCGGTGACGTTCCCATCCGCGCCACCTCTGAACGCCTTGGTCGCGATCGCCCAGTCGCGTTGAACGCCTTCTTCGTGAGAACTCGAAGTGCGCAACTTGACCGGCCAATACGGCCAAGTCATCGGCTTGTTCTCGCTTTCCGGCGGCTGCGGGAGCAGCTCCCACTGCGTAACGCTTTTCGCGCCATGCCGATTGCTGGTACCGACACAGTCGGAGCCGGTGTCGCCGCCGCCGATGACGATCACATGCTTGCCGGTCGCAACGATTTGATCGCGCACCTTGTCGCCAGCGACAATTTTGTTTTGAAGGGGCAAGAAGTCCATCGCGAAATGCACACCGTTCAACGCGCGGCCTGGTACCGGCAGGTCGCGCGGCTGTTCTGCCCCACCCGCCAGAATCACGGCGTCGAAATCCGCCAGCAACTGCTTCGGCTCGATCGCTTCGCTGGCCCAGTTCGTGACAGGAGCATCGCCCAGATCGCCCACCACGACGCCGGTGCGAAAAGTCACGCCTTCAGCGGCCATTTGCTTGACGCGGCGATCGATGTGCAACTTTTCCATTTTGAAATCGGGAATGCCGTAGCGCAAAAGCCCGCCGACGCGATCATTCTTTTCGAAGACGGTCACGTCGTGCCCTGCCCGCGCGAGTTGCTGCGCAGCCGCGAGGCCGGCCGCACCGCTGCCGACGACCGCCACGGTTTTTCCGGTGCGAACTTCGGAGGGCTGCGGCACGACCCAGCCTTCCTCCCACCCCTTGTCGATAATCTTATGCTCGATCGATTTGATGCCGACCGGGGCGTCATGAATGTTTAACGTGCATGCGGCCTCGCACGGCGCGGGACAGATGCGGCCGGTGAATTCCGGGAAGTTGTTCGTACTGTGCAACACGTCGAGCGCGGTCTTCCAGTCCTGCCGATACACCAGGTCGTTGAAGTCAGGGATGATGTTGTTAACCGGGCAGCCTTGGTTGCAAAAGGGAATCCCGCAGTCCATGCAACGCGCAGCCTGCACGGTGGCTGCATCGTCGGTCAGGTGAACGATGAACTCGCGCCAGTGCTTGGTGCGCGCCCGCGGCGCTTCGGCGGCTTCCTCCAGCCGCTGATACTCGATGAATCCGGTGATCTTTCCCATGCTTCTACTTACGCTGCCCGTGATGCAACAAAAAATCGCGCAGCCCGATCTCTGCTTCGCTTGCTCTCCGCGCGCGGCGCCACGCCACGAGAAGCGCAGTATTTACATGGCATCCGAATACCGCCGCTATCAGCACCACGCCGCCCAGCCAATCGAGCACCGCGGGGACCGGGCCAAGCGAATGTAGCCACATATAAACGGGCGCCGACAATACTGCGATGAGCATGGTCGCCGGTACCACCCACGGGATCGACAACACAACCACTAGGCTTGCTGCGAGGGCCGCCCACTGAGTCTCGACGCTGCGCGTGCCTAGCAGCAAAGCTGCCAGCGGAACACTGACGAGCAATCCTGGCAGCCAGTCGAGTAGAGTTCGCGGCCAATGGAGTTGTGCACGCATCCGGTGCTGGCTTATTAAGACGCACTCGCGCTATGCCGCGATTTTTTGCGCAGCCGCCGGTGCGGCCACCGCTGTCATCTGCTGCAGCGCGCGCCGATACTCCTGCGGGAACACCTTGACGAATTTCGCGCGCATCGCCGGCCAGTTGTCGAGCAACATGCGGGCACGCAAGCTGCCGGTCACGCGAAAATGACTTTCGATCAGTGTGCGGAGCAAAAACTCGTCGGTTTCGCCCAAATGCCAGATCGCTTCATCGACGCTTTCTTCCTGATCAGCGGTCGGTAGAACCGCTTCAAGCTCGCACATTGACTGGTTGCACTTGCTCGCGAAGTCTCCGAATTCGTCGAACACGTACGCGATGCCTCCCGACATGCCCGCGGCAAAGTTGCGGCCGGTCGCACCCAGCACCGCCACCGTTCCCTTGGTCATGTATTCGCAGCCGTGATCGCCGGTTCCTTCGACAACGGCCGTCGCTCCCGAGTTGCGTACCGCGAAACGCTCGCCTGCCACACCGTTGAAAAAGGCTTCGCCCGCGATCGCACCGTACAGCACGGTGTTGCCGACGATGATGTTCTCGGTGCCGGCCCCGCGAAAATCGTTCGGGCAGCGCACGATCAGACGTCCACCCGACAATCCCTTGCCGGTGTAATCGTTGGCGTCGCCCACCAGATCGAGCGTGATACCGGCGGCTAAAAACGCACCGAAGCTCTGCCCTGCAGTGCCATTGAACTGAATGTGGATCGTGTCGTCCGGCAGCCCGGCGTGGCCGTAACGGCGCGCCACCTGGCTCGACAGCATCGTGCCGACCGCGCGGTTGACGTTGCGGATCGACGTGATGAAGCTGACGCGCTCGCCACGTTCAAGCGCGGGCTTGCACTGCTCGATCAGCTTGTGGTCAAGCGCCTTGCCAAGGCCGTGATCCTGCGCTTCGACACATAGGCGCGGCACGTCAGCCGGCATCTGCGGCAGATAAAAAATGCGGCTGAAGTCCAGCCCGCGTGCCTTCCAGTGTTCGATGCCGCGCCGCGTCTCGAGCCGATCAGCGCGACCGATCAGTTGATCGAACGTGCGCACACCGAGCTGCGCCATGATTTCGCGCACTTCCTCGGCGACGAAGAAAAAGTAATTGACGACGTGCTCGGGTTGGCCGCTGAATTTTTTCCGCAGCAGGGGGTCCTGGGTCGCGACACCGACTGGGCACGTGTTCAGGTGACATTTGCGCATCATGATGCAGCCTTGCACGACCAGCGGCGCGGTCGCAAAGCCGAATTCGTCAGCACCGAGCAGAGCGCCAACTACAACGTCGCGCCCGGTCTTCATCTGCCCGTCGACCTGCACAGCGATACGGCTGCGCAGGCGATTCAGCACCAGGGTCTGCTGCGTTTCGGCCAGCCCGATTTCCCACGGCGTTCCGGCGTGCTTGATCGAAGAGACCGGCGAAGCACCGGTACCGCCGTCGTGCCCTGCAATCGTCACGTGATCGGCCTTGGCCTTCGCCACACCGGCCGCGACGGTGCCGACTCCGACTTCGGACACCAGCTTAACGCTAATCGACGCCTGTGAATTCGCGTTCTTCAGATCATGGATCAGTTGTGCCAAATCCTCGATCGAATAAATGTCGTGGTGCGGTGCCGGCGAGATCAGGCCGACGCCCGGCACGGCGTAGCGCAGCTCGGCGATATAAGCGCTGACTTTATGTCCGGGCAGCTGGCCACCCTCGCCGGGCTTCGCGCCTTGCGCCATCTTGATCTGCAGCTGATCGGCACTGACCAGGTACTCGGTCGTGACGCCGAAGCGGCCCGATGCGACCTGCTTGATCTTGGAACGCAGCGAATCACCGGCGCGCAACGGCGTATCGACTTCGACCCGGTCGCGGCCAAGCACGCCGCTCAGCGTCGAACCGTCTTGAATGACGCTCGCGCCCGCGCGCAACTCCTGCCGATAGCGCACCGGATCTTCGCCACCTTCGCCGGTGTTGCTCTTGCCGCCGATGCGATTCATCGCGATCGCCAGTGTCGTATGCGCCTCGGTCGAGATCGAACCCAGAGACATCGCGCCGGTGGAGAAGCGCTTCACGATGCTCGCCGCAGGCTCGACCTCCGAGAGCGGAATTGCCTGCGTGGCGTCGAACTTGAACTCGAACAACCCGCGCAGCGTCATATGCCGGCGCGATTGATCGTTGATCAGCTGCGCGTATTCCTTGTACGTCTGGTAGTTATTCGAGCGCGTCGAATGCTGCAACTTGGCAATGGCATCGGGCGTCCACATGTGCTGCTCGCCGCGGACTCGCCATTGGTACTCGCCGCCGGCGTCAAGCTGCGTTGAGAGAACCGGGTCGTCGGAGAACGCCGAACGATGCGTGCGGATCGCCTCTTCCATCACTTCGAACAAACCAACCCCGCCGATATTGCTGGCAGTGCCACGGAAATACTTTTCGACGAATTCCTTCGAAAGCCCCACTGCCTCAAAAATCTGCGCACCGCAGTACGACATATAGGTGCTAATGCCCATTTTGGACATGACCTTGTGCAGGCCCTTGCCGATCGCTTTGACGTAATTGGCGATTGCTTTATCCGCATCGGCCTGGTGAAGATCGGCCAGGGTTTCGAGCGCAAGGTACGGGTGCACGGCCTCGGCGCCGTAGCCAGCCAACAACGCGAAGTGATGCACTTCGCGAGCCGACCCCGTCTCCACGACCAATCCGGTGCAGGTGCGCAGACCGACCGCGATCAGATGTTGGTGCACCGCGCTGGTGGCGAGCAGCGCCGGAATCGCGACACGTTCAGCATCCAGCGATCGATCGGTGATCAGCAGCAGGTTGTAGCCGGCGCCGACGGCGTCGACCGCCTGCGCACACAGCGACGCGAGTCGCGCTTCGACGCCTTCCTTGCCCCACGCCAACGGATAGCAGATGTCGAGCTCGAACGAGCGAAACTTGTTCGACGAATAGTTTTCGATCGCGCGGATTTTCTCAATATCCGCGAACCCCAGCACCGGCTGACTGACTTCCAGCCGCATCTGCGGATTGACGTTGTTGATGTCGAGCAGATTCGGCTTCGGCCCGATGAAGCTGACCAGCGACATCACCAGTTGTTCACGAATCGGATCGATCGGCGGGTTGGTGACCTGCGCGAAGAGCTGCTTGAAGTAGTTGTACAGCGGCTTGTGCGCGATCCGAGAGCACCGGCAGCGCCGTGTCGTTGCCCATCGAACCGACGGCTTCTTCGGCGGCCACCGCCATCGGTTCCATCAGTAAACGCACGTCTTCCTGGGTGAAGCCGAACGCTTGCTGTCGGTCGAGCAGCGGCACGTCGAGATTCGCCGCCGAACCCGGTTTTTCGCCGGAGGCGGCAGGCCCGTCGTTTAGCTTGATGCCGTCGAGCTTGATGCGGATGCGCTTGATCCACTCCTTGTACGGCTTGCTCGATGCGAGCTGCTGCTTCAACTCCGCGTCGTCGATGATGCGGCCCTGTTCGGTGTCGATCAAAAACATCTTGCCCGGCTGCAGCCGCCACTTCTTGATAATGCGGCTTTCGGGAATCGGCAACACACCCGCCTCGGACGCCATCACGACCATGTCGTCGTCGGTAACGATATAGCGCGCAGGGCGCAGGCCATTGCGATCCAGCGTGGCGCCGATACGAACACCGTCGGTAAACGCGATCGCTGCGGGGCCGTCCCACGGCTCCATCATGGCCGCGTGATACTCATAAAACGCACGTCGAGATTCGTCCATCAGCGTGTGCTGCTCCCACGCTTCGGGAATCATCATCATCACCGCATGCGCTAATGGATAACCGCTCATCGTCAACAACTCGAGCGCATTGTCGAAGCACGCGGTATCCGACTGACCTTCGTAGATCAGCGGGAAGAGCTTCGCCAGGTCACCCCGCAACACCGGCGACGACATCACCCGCTCACGCGCGCGGATCCAGTTGAAATTACCTTTGACGGTATTGATCTCGCCGTTGTGCGCGATCAATCGATACGGGTGCGCGAGCTCCCAGGACGGGAAGGTGTTGGTCGAAAAGCGCTGATGCACAAGCGCGATCGCCGAAACCACGCGTGGATCGCGCAGGTCGCGGTAATACCGGCCCACCTGATCGGCCAGCAGCAGGCCTTTGTAGACAATCGTGCGCGTCGACATCGACGGCACAAAATATTCCTTGCCGTGCTTGAGCTTCAGCGCCTGGATCTTGTGGCTCGAAGCTTTGCGGATGACGTACAGCTTGCGCTCGAGCGCATCGGGCACCATGACGTCGGCGCCGCGCCCGATGAACACTTGTCGGATGATCGGCTCGCGGTCCTTGACCAGCGGCGACATCGGCATCTCGCGGTCAACCGGCACGTCGCGCCAGCCAAGGACGGTCTGACCCTCGGCGCGTACCGTGCGTTCCAGCTCCTGCTCACACGCTTGGCGCGAGGCGTGTTCGCGAGGGAGGAAGATCATGCCGACGCCGTACTCACCCGGCGGGGGCAAATCGATGCCCTGCTTGGCCAGCTCGTCGCGATAAAAAGAATCGGGAATTTGAATCAAGATCCCCGCGCCGTCACCGCACAACGGATCGGCGCCCACCGCGCCACGATGATTGAGGTTCTGCAGGATCAACAGGGCCTGCTGAACCAGCGAGTGGCTGGCCCGCCCTTTGATCTGCGCAACGAACCCGACACCGCACGCATCATGTTCGTGAGTGCCGGAATACAACCCGTGCTGGCTCGCATGATCGATCGCGATTTTCAGGTCCTGCGAAGACATCCCCGGCTCCCGGAAGAACTACCCGGTGACTTTACTGCGACGCAGCAACAGTTTCAACCGGTACTTGCTAGGCGGCGCTATTCGGCAACCCGCAAAAAGCGTGAACTCGTTCCAGAAGCACGCTTTAGTCGCCAACCGCGAACAGGCGGTTGTGTTCCTTGATCGCATAGCGGTCGGTCATCCCGGCGACATAATCAGCGATCGCGCGCGGAGCATCGTCCGCAGCGCGCTTCTGGTGATCTTCTGGCAGCAACCGCGGCTCACCGAGAAACGCAGCAAACAAATCCGTCACGATCCGGCGCGCCTTGGCTGACATGCGCATCACGCGGTAGTGACGATACAGCTCGTCGTGCAGAAAATGCTTCAGCTCGTCAGCCTCTTGCCGCATCGCGGCTGAAAACGCGGCCAATGGCGCGGCCGCTCGGACGTCGGCAACATCGGCCGGTGCGGCGTCCGCAACCCGGCGACCCGATTCTCGCGTCAGATCAACGACAAGGGTGTTGATCATGCGCCGGACCGTTTCGTTGACCATTCGGCGTTCGCCAAGACACGGGTACTCCGACCGCACCGATGCGGAATGGCGCGCGAACAGCGGAACACGCTCAAGCTGGGGCAACTGCAGCAGCCCCGAACGCAAGCCATCGTCGATATCGTGGTTGTTGTACGCAATCTCGTCGGCGAGATTAGCGATCTGCGCTTCGAGACTCGGCTGCCGTCGGGTCAAAAATCGTTCACCGACGTCGCCCAACTCGCGCGCGTTCTTAGCCGAACAGTGTTTCAGAATCCCTTCGCGCGTTTCAAAGGTCAGGTTCAGGCCGTCGAATGCGGCATACCTTTCCTCCAAATCGTCCACGACCCGCAACGATTGCAGATTGTGCTCGAAGCCCCCGTACGGTTTCATGCATTCGTGCAATGCATCCTGACCGGCATGCCCGAACGGCGTATGCCCCAGGTCATGCGCGAGCGCGATGGCTTCGGTCAAATCTTCATTCAGGCTCAAATTGCACGCGACTGCGCGCGCTATTTGTGCGACTTCCAACGAATGTGTCAGGCGCGTGCGGAAAAGATCGCCCTCGTGATTGACGAACACTTGCGTCTTATATTCCAGCCGCCGAAATGCGGTGGAATGAACGATGCGATCGCGATCGCGCTGAAATTGAGTGCGGCTGACGGGGTCCGCCTCCGGATAGCGGCGACCGCGCGATCGATCGGCGTGCGCCGCAAAGCGAGCCAGCGCTGTATCGCTCACACGAATCCACCCGCAGTCAGAGCCTGCAGCAGGATCGGTTGAGGGACGGCGCGTTGCGACGCGCGGCCAATCCGATCCAGAACGATAAATCGTATCTGCCCCGCATCGGCCTTTTTGTCGCCACGCATGACCTCGATCGCATTCAGCGCTGATAGTCCATCGACACGCTTCGGCAAGCCGGCGCGCACCACTGCCCCCTCGACTAGTTTCACATCGGATGTCGACAACGATCCCAGCAGGCATGAAAGTTCCGCTGCCAGCACAAGCCCACAGCCAACAGCCTCGCCATGTAGCCAACGTGAATACCCCGTCATCGCTTCGATCGCGTGGCCAAACGTGTGACCCAGGTTGAGCACAGCACGCTCGCCCGCCTCGCGCTCGTCCCGCGCAACGATCGATGCCTTGATTTCACATGATCCTGCGATCGCTTCGGTCAGCGCCGTCGCATCGTGGGCACGGAGCGATTCGATCGACGCCACCATCTGCTCGAAGTACTGCGGATTCGCCACCAGGCCGTGTTTGAGAATCTCGGCCAGGCCGGCCGACAACTCGCGTGCTGGCAGCGTCTTCAGCGTATCCGTGTCACTGACGACAGCCGACGGCTGATGAAAGGCGCCGATCAGATTCTTGCCACCTGGATGGTTGATGCCGGTCTTGCCACCGACCGATGAATCGACCTGTGCCAACAATGTCGTCGGCACCTGCACATAGCGGATGCCGCGCATGTAAATGGCCGCCGCGAAACCCGCTATGTCTCCGATGACGCCGCCGCCCAGCGCAACGATGAGCCCGCGCCGATCGACGCGTGCCGCCACCAGCGCATCCAGCACATGAGACACGGCGGTCCATCGCTTGTGCTGCTCGCCGTCCGGAAGTTCAACGACGCGGGTCGCAATATCTTGAAGCGCGCCCAGGGCACGCTGCGCATAGAAACGGCCGACGACTTCGTTGGTAACGATCGTGATCGAGGTCGGCGCCACCGGCGCCACGAATTCCGCTAACCGGTCAAGCAGGCCGCTGCCGATCGCAATCGGATAGGAATGTTGCCCCAGATCGACGGTCACGCAGCGCATACGCCAGTTTAAGTCGTCGCTCGGGCGCGAGCGGACGCACCCGTCAGGAGCTTCGAAGCACGATCGCCTTCAGCTGCGGATGCTCAATGAGCCGCGACACCAGCCGACGTGGATTCGAGGCGGCCGACTGAAAAACGAGATGCGCCGCTTTTTCATACAGCGGTTCTCGCTCAGCTAGCAGTTCATCAATACGGGCCCGAGGATTCGGAGTCTGCAACAACGGTCGCGATCGATCCTGGCGCGTCCGCCGGAAAATTTCATCCGCACTCGCACGCAGGTAAATGACCAATCCGCGCTCGCGCATCGACTGCGCCAACTCCACGTCGAGAACCGCTCCGCCACCAGTCGCCAGCACGATCCCGCCACGCTGAGTCAGTTCGGCCAATAGTGTGATCTCGCGCCTTCGAAAGCCCGCTTCGCCCTCGATTTCGAAGATCGTCGGAATCGGTACTCCGCTGCGCGCCTCCAGCTCTCGATCGGCGTCGACAAACTGATATTTCAGTTGCTGCGCAAGCAGCCTCCCAACTGTCGACTTGCCCGCACCCATCATGCCGATCAAGAACACAGAGCGCGGGTCGTTTTGCGTTGTCATGACGTGAACATCGCTGTGGAAAAAAAAGAGCCGCGCAAGCGGCCCTCTTTTTTGACAAGCGTTGGCTTCAACGCATCGCTGCGTTTACACGCTCCGATATAACGCGCGGCGTGATGAAGATGATCAACTCGGTGCGGTCGTTGAGTGTCGCCGTATTCTTGAACAGATTGCCGACCACCGGAAGGTCGCCAAAGAATGGAATCTTGGTGACGGTCGTGCGATCTTGCTGCTCGTAGATTCCACCCAACACAACTGTGCCGCCATTTTCGACCAACACTTGTGTCTGAACATTCTTCGTGTCGATTGCTGGGCCGGCTGTGGTCTCAACACCACGACTGTCCTTGTTGACCTTGACATCGAGAAAAATCGCACCCTCAGGCGTAATCTGCGGCGTAACTTCCAGTTTTAACACCGCCTTGCGGAACTGAACTGATGTTGCACCGCTCGACGTTGCCTGCTGATACGGAATTTCCGTTCCTTGTTCGATGATCGCCTTGACCTTATCCGCTGTCACGACGCGGGGGCTGGAGATGATCTTGCCCCGTCCATCTGCCTCGAGAGCGTTCAGCTCCAAGTTGATTAAGCGCGTCAAGCTGCTGTTGAACAGTGTCAGGTTGAAGGATCCGGGATTGAAGCCCCCAATCCCAGCCGCGGGAAGATTGACGTTATTCGAATTGATCACACTGACGCCGCCGACAACCCCTCCCGTGCCACCGCCAGCGCCTGGCAGCGTTGGCAACACGTTTTGTCCCCCGACTGCGACTTCATTCGTCACGCGCCCGTACCCAAACCGCACGCCAAGGTTTCGGCTGAACCGATCATCTGCCTCGACGATGCGCGCCTCGATCAGCACCTGCGGCACCGGAATGTCGATCCTGCTGCAACAACCTGCGCACATCTTCCAGCCGAGCGGGGTGTCCTGCACGAAAATCTGATTGGTACGTGGATCGACCGCCACGCTGCCGCGCTTGGAAAGCAAGCGCTGCTTGTCGTCGCTCAGCAGCTTGCGAACTTCCTCGGCCTTCTGATAGTTGACAGTGAAGGCCTCTGTACGCAGCGGCTCGAGTCGGCGATCTGCTTACGCGCTTCGAGCTCGAGCTTTTCCTTGGCGGCAATTTCGTCACGCGGCGCAACCAGCATGACGTTGCCGTTCTTGCGCATATCCAGGCCCTTGCGCTGCAGGATGATGTCGAGCGCTTGATCCCAGGGTACGTCCTTCAGCCGCAACGTGATCAGTTCCGCCGACCGAATCGCTGGTGATGATGTTCAGATTGGTGAAGTCGGCGATGACCTGCAGCAGCGAACGTACATCGACGTTCTGGAAGTTCAGCGACAGCCGCTCGCCCTGATACCCCTGCCGCGTCCCTTGGAACAGGCGTGTCGGATCCTCTCGACCGGTCTTACTTCCAGCACAAAGCGCGTATCGCTCTGGTAAGCATTGTGTTCCCAGACGCCGCGCGGCTCGACGACCAGCCGCGCGTTGTTTCCCTGCTGGCTTGCAGTGACCTGCGCCACGGGTGTTGCGAAGTCGGAAACGTCAAGCCGCCGCTTTAGTGTGTCCGGTAGCGTCGTATTTTGAAAATCGACGATAACGCTATTTCCCTGTTGCCGAATATCGACGTTCGTATTCGGGTCGGACAAGTCGATGACCACCCGGCCTTCGTTTTCGGCACCACGACGAAAATCGATTCCGCGCAGAGTACGGCTACCTGTGAATGCTGATGGCCCCGCAGTCACCGGAGCGGCGGCCGAGGGCGACGTCTGAGCCATCGTTGCCGCCGCCGTCCCAGGCGGGGCACGGAAAGTACTAGTGTCCGCTGCGCCCCCAAGCGCTACCAGCACGCGCTTGCCTTCAACCGAGACCGTGTGGGTCAACGCACGCTTCAGATTGACAACGACGCGTGAACGACCCCCTGATTGCACTACGTTAACCGAGCGCACGTCCCCTTGGTTGAGCTCAACGACATTCTTACCAAGGCCGTTTACAGTGGAAGGCAGATCGAGTGCGACCCGCGCCGGATTGGCCACCGAAAAGCTTGCCGGAACACCCTGCGGCGCATTCTTCATTTCAATGCTGACCACCACGCCAGTGCTTGTCTGGATGGCGTCTACGCGCTCGATCGCGTTGCCAGCATCGCTGGCTACGGTCTGCGCCGTGGCAATGGCCGTCGTTGCAATCAAGCCCAGCACCGCCGCTATTCGCGACAAGCACACGGCCACGTCCTGGACACAGATACTCATCGCTTGCTCCCTTGTTGCCCTAGATTCTGGGCGGCTTCCTGCAGTTCCAACTTCGTAGGCCGTTCAATCCACTCGCCCGCAGCGTCTTGGACAATTTCCTTCAAATCAACTTCAGTTTCAGAAATGCTGGTGACTAGTCCGAAATTTTGTCCGACATAATTGCCACGACGGACCATAAAGGTCTGTCCAGCGGCATCGATCAACGCCACCTGATTGCCTGCCTGCCGCAGCGTCCCGACCATTTTCAATTGGTCCAACGGATACCCTTCGAGCATTTCACGGCGACGGTCCAGATCTGGTCTGATCGAACTCGTACTGGAGCGCGATTGCGCCTGCCGCGCGGCGGCCAGAATCATTTTCTGGGGATCGAACGGATCGATGAGTGCCTTAGCTTCATAACTGAAAGGTGTGAACTGTTTCGGCTCGGGGACCGGCTGCGTCGTAGGCCGCATCGTCTTGCGGGTGTCATCCATCCAAGTCCGCAGTTCCCCTTCATTGCCTCCACCGCAGCCGACGAGCGCGAGCGTCAGCAATGCAAAGGCACCAGTACAGAGTGAAATCGTCGAGGGTCTCACTTGCCAGGCCCTTTCTTCTCTAATTTCGCTTTCGCAGCACGCTGCGCGGCGATCTCTTCGGGGTCAAGGTAGCGATAGGTTTTCGCAGTCGCATCAAAAGTCAAATTGCCGCCCTTGCCGCTTTGGACGTTGACGTCGTTCAAGGTAACGATTCGAGGCAGGTTCGCAATGTCGCTCGCGAACGCGCCAAGATCGTGATACTTGCCTGAAACTTTGACCGCAATCGGCAGCTCAGCGTAATACTCACGCACATTGGTCTGCCCCGGGCGGAACAATTCGAAGTCGAGCCCGCGCCCGACGCCTGCTTGGTTGATGTCCGATAACAACGCATCCATTTCAGACTTGCTCGGTAATTGCTTTTCGAGCGTCAACACGTATTGGCTCACTTGCTCGCGCTGCTTGCGTAACTCTTCGAGGTTGATGGCTTGCTGCAGCTTTCCCTTGTATTCATCTTTGAGCTTTTGCTCTTCTGCTTGCAATTGCTCGAGCTCATCCGTCTGGCCGCTCCACAACCCGAACCAGCCACCGACCGCGCAAATCGCGATCACGAAGAGCCACATCGTGATGCGCGGGGCCGGCGGCCATGCGCCGACGTTTTCTAGGCTCAAGCCCTGAAATTGTGATGCGAAACTACGACCGGTTGCCATCGATTCCTCGTTTTAAACAGCTATCACTTCGCCGCGGACGACTTCAGATTCGGCGTCGATTGCACCGCGGTCGGCACCGGCGTCGTCGGCACCAGCGTCGACTTCGCTCCGGGCTGCGCCTGCATCAGCGCACGCTCGGGCGTTTGCTTCAGCGAAAAGTTCAGCGAGAACTCGAATACGCGACGATTTACACCCTGGGGTCCGGCGCCAGCCACCTTGATCTCGATCAATTCAGGCCGCTCAAGAACCCGCGAGTTGTTCTGCAGATTGCGCAGAAACTCGGACACGCGCTCGTTCGACGCTGCCCAACCGCTGACGTTGACTCGGCGATCTTCCTGCTTGATGCCGCGCAAATAGATGCCTTCGGGCACCTGCTTGGCAACTTCGTCAATCAAGTAAACCGGCAAATTGCGGTCGGCTTGCAAGTCCTCGACTGCCCGTTGCCGTGCGCGCAGACCATCGATCTCGGCGCGTAACGATGCGATTTCCTTGATCTGAATGTCCAGTTTGCGATTTTCTGCGCGGACGAATTCGTTGCGCGATTCCTGATTAGAGATGTACCCCTGCAGCACGGTCCATCCGACTGCGATCATCAACAGTCCGGCCACGACCGAAAGCCCGGTCATGAACCAGAAGACCTTCTTCTGCCGCTCGCGTCTGGCTTCGCGATGCGGCAATAGATTGACGCGCGGAGTGGTCATCGGTCGAACCTCCGCATCGCCAATCCGCACGGCGTCAGCAGCGCTGGCGCATCCAGCCTCAGTTGCTTCTCCCGAATGTTGGAGGAAATTTCCATGCCCTTGAACGGCGAAATCACCGAGGCTGGGACCTGTGAGCGCTCCATCAAGGCATCCGGCAGGCCACTGAGTACGGCAGAGCCGCCCGCCAACATTATCTGATCGACCCGGCTGTACGGCGTCGACGTAAAGAAGAACTGCAATGCGCGCGTAATCTCGATCGTCGCGGTATCGATGAAAGGCTTCAGCACCGCGGACTCATAGTCGGCCGGCAAATCGCCGCTGCGCTTTTTCTGCTCGGCTTCCTCGCTCGGAATACCGTAAGTGCGCGAAATGTCGCCGGTCAGCTGCTGGCCGCCGAACGGCTGCTCGCGCTCGTAGATGGCTTCGCCGTCGTGCATCACGGTAACGCTGGTGGTATTGGCGCCGATGTAGAACACGGCGATCACGAGGCCTTCACCGTTATTGGGCAGTTGTTCAATCAGGCGGTCGATGGCCGAGCGCGCCGAGTACGACTCGACATCGACCACTATCGGTTTCAAGCCTGCAGCCTGAGCCACCGCAACCCGGTCCTCGACTTTCTCTTTGCGCGAGGCAGCAATCAATACTTCGACGTCATCCGGAGCGTTCGGAATCGCACCCAGCACTTGAAAGTCCAGGCTGACTTCGTCGAGCGCGAAAGGAATGTATTGATTCGCTTCACTCTCCACCTGCATCTCGAGCTCTTCTTCACGCAGGTTCGCGGGCAGCGCGATCCGTTTCGTGATGACGGCGGAAGCGGGCAATGCCATCGCGACGTTTTTGACCTTCCCGCCAGCCCGGCGCCACGCGCGTCTGACGGCTTCGGCTACGACGTCGATCTTGTCGACGTTCCCATCGACCACCGACCCGCGTGGAAGGGGCTCGATCGCGTAGCGCTCAAGGCGCAGCGTGCCCTTGCCCGCCTCTGATAGCTCGACAATCTTCACGCTCGACGAGCCGATATCAAGGCCAATCAGCGGCGGCGCTTTAGGCGAAAAAGGCATATCAAAGGCCAAGGTGATGCTCCCAGCAGGCGACGCGTGAACGGGCGCTCAACGGCGCACCCCGTGAATCAGCGAGACAATGAACGAAGAAAACGGATTTCCCGCCCCTTCGATCCCCTCAGTGCGGTCGGATCGAAACCCGTTTTTCCTTATGTTTCGAGCGTTTACCGCAGATTTATTGGACCCTACTCGAAATCCTATCAACATACGCAAAAGCCACACAAGCCCCGTGTTCGGCCTAATCGTGCCCTCTTTGAGGGATAAACAACGAACATCTATCGTCTGCCTGCGTCCAACGTGGACGTGAAACCGGCCGCGCTTGTGTACAACCGGCTCCTATAATCTCGTACTCCTTGAGCAGCGAAGCGCAAAAAAGCGGTCGCTCACACGCCTAACTCGCTGTTGCAAACGCCGGTCACCACAAATTACGTGAGCTCCCGCAATTCCGACAATTCCGATGAGGATGCTCCGCGCGAACCGCTGGCGTGGTATTGGCGGGTGTTGCGCGGCGTAGTGCTGGTGGCTGCCGGCGGCGTCGCCGCGGGCATGTTGATGGTTGTGTTCGTTTTCGCAATCGTTTACTCGAATCTGCCGCCGATCGATGCCCTGACGGACTACCGTCCCAAGATTCCGCTGCGCGTGTGGACCGCCGATGGAATACTGATCGGGGAGTTCGGTGAAGAGCGGCGCGAGTTCGTGCCACTGGCCGAGATTCCGGAAGAGTTGAAGAAGGCGATCCTCGCCGCCGAGGACGACAGTTTTTATCAACACCACGGCGTCGACTACGCCGGGCTCGCACGGGCTTTCGTATCCAATTTCGCGTCCGGACGCCGCGGTCAGGGCGGCAGTACGATCACGATGCAGGTCGCACGTACGTTCTTTCTGAGCTCGGAACGCAGTTATGTGCGCAAGCTGTACGAGATCGCGCTGGCGTACAAGATCGAATCGTCGCTTTCGAAGGACCGCATCTTCGAGGTGTATGTAAACCAGATCTTTCTAGGGCAGCGTGCTTACGGATTCGCCTCGGCATCGCAGATCTATTTTGGCAAGAAGCTCAGAGATCTAACGACTGCCGAGATTGCAACCTTGGCTGGCCTGCCGGTCGCTCCGGCCACCTACAACCCGTTCGTCAATCCAAAGCGTGCCAAGGGGCGGCAGCAGTACGTACTGGCGCGCATGCTGCAGCTCAATTACATCGATCAGGCAACGCACGATGCAGCGCTGGGGCAGGAATTGAAGCCGCGCGCTGCCAACTACGCCGTCGAACAGGCGTTCAAGGTGCGATTGCACGCCGAATACGCGGCCGAGTTAGCGCGGCAACTGGTGTTCGAAGTGTTCCGCGACGAGACCTACACGCGCGGTTTGAATGTCTTTACGACGTTGCGCAAAGATGATCAGGAAACCGCGTACGCCGCGTTGCGCACGCAGGTGCTCGCATACGACCGCAAGTACGGCTACCGCGGTCCCGAAGCGTTCATCGAACTGAATGCTGATCCGGTCGTGCGCGAGCAGCGCATCGAAGACGCGTTGGTCGAGGCGATCGACAGCCCGAATCTGGTGCCCGCGGTCGTACTCCAAGCGTCGCCGAGTGCGGTGCAGGCGATGCTGCAAGGCGGCGCAACGATCGACATCAAGGCCGACGGATTGCGCTTTGCCGCACCGTCGCTGTCGCCCAAGGCGCAGCCCAATCGCAAGATTGTTCCAGGCGCCGTGGTTCGGGTCACGCGCGATGACAAAGGGATTTGGCAGATCGTTCAGCTGCCGCAGGTGGAAGCGGCGTTTGTCGCCGCCAGCTCGAAGGACGGCCAGGTCAAGGCGCTGGTCGGCGGATTCGACTTCAATCTGAACAAGTTCAACCACGTGACACAGGCGTGGCGCCAGCCGGGCTCCAGCTTCAAGCCGTTCATTTATTCGGCGTCGCTCGAAAAGGGTTTCATGCCGAGCACGCTGATCAATGACGCACCGATCAGCATTGATCCGAACCTGACCGGCGGGCAGCTCTGGGAGCCCAAAAACTACGACGGCAAATTCGACGGGCCGATGCGCTTGCGGCAGGGCTTGGCACGCTCGAAAAATTTGGTCTCGGTTCGTATCCTGCAGGCGATCGGCCCGCGCTACGCGCAAGACTGGGTCACCCGCTTTGGCTTCGACCCTGAGCGGCATCCAGCGTACTTGACGATGGCGCTGGGCGCCGGCGCGGTCACGCCGTGGCAGATGCTGAACGCCTATTCGGTGTTCGCCAACGGCGGTTATCGATTGAACGTGCACTTAGTCGCCAAGATCACCGACGCGACCGGCAAAGTGCTGATGGAAGCCAAGCCGCTGCAGGCCGGCGATGAAGCCAACCGCGTGCTCGGCGCACGCAATGCGTTCTTGATGGATAACCTGCTGAAGGATGTGGCCCGTTACGGAACCGCGGCGCGCGCGGGCAGTGCGCTGAAGCGCCCGGATATCGCCGGCAAGACCGGCACCACCAATGACTCGCACGACGCCTGGTTCGCAGGCTATGGCGGCGATCTGGTGGCGGTCGGCTGGATGGGATTCGATCAACCCCGCCCGCTCGGAGAGCGTGAAACCGGCGGCGGACTCGCATTGCCGATTTGGATTTCTTACATGGCCAAGGCGCTCAAAGGCGTGCCCGAGATTGCGCGCGAGGTCCCCAGTGGCGTCGTCAATCTTGGAGGAGAGTATTACTTCGTTGAACATCAACCCGGTCACGGCATCGCCAGTGTCGGCCTGGAAGATATGTTGCCGCCCGAGGAGCAAGTCAAGCGCGAGTCGGTGCGCGAGCAGATTTTTTGAGGCGTACTTATCCGGTCAAGACCACCGCTTCTCCACCCTGCGCTGAAATCAGCCGCGACAGCGACGCGAAAAGCTCGCTTCCGTCGCGCGTATCGAGCCATCGGTCGCCGCTGCGTGCGTAGTGAAACGCGCCGCTTTTACCGGCGACCCACACCTGCTGCATCGGTTCCTGACTGTTGATAATCACTTTCGAGCCATCGCCCAGTTCGAGTGTCAGCACATTGCCCGCGCGTGATGCTTCAATGTCTGTGTCAGCAGCGTCGACTGCGCGCTCGACTGCCGCAAGCGTTGCCTCGGCCGCTTCGAGGAACTCTGATTCGCTCATGTTAGATTGGTCGCTATGAAATTCGGTGCAACGATACTCGTCGCCGTGATGGCGTTGGCACTCTCGGCGTGTGGCCAAAAAGGGCCGCTTATGTTGCCACCCGCGCCTGCCGCACAGCAATCCAAGGCACCGGCAAAACCGGTGGATCGAGCCTTCCCCGACGTACCGGCCACCTCAGAACAGAAATGACACCCGCGCTGCCGGCCAGCGACGGGTTCAGTTACCGCGAACACCGCCTCCACTGCGAAGACGTTGCGCTTGACACGTTGGCGGAACGCTACGGCACGCCTTTGTACGTGTACTCGCGGCGCGCCATCGAAGATGCGTATGCAGCGTACGCATCTGCGCTCGACGGTCGAAGCGCCTTGGTTTGCTACGCCGTCAAGGCCAACTCAAATTTGGCGGTGCTCGACGTGCTGGCGCGGCGCGGGGCAGGATTCGACATCGTCTCGGGCGGGGAGCTGGCGCGTGTACTGGCCGCGGGCGGTGACGCGCAGAAGATCGTGTTCTCCGGTGTCGGCAAGAGCGAAGGCGAAATCGAGGCCGCGCTGAACGCAGGCGTTACCTACTTTAACGTCGAGTCGGCGCCGGAGCTGCTCCGTATTGATGCGGTTGCGCAGCGCTTGCAAAAGCGGGCGCGGGTCGCACTACGCGTCAATCCCGATATCGACGCCGGGACGCATCCGTACATCTCTACCGGCCTGAAGAACAACAAGTTTGGTGTTGCCTATGCGGATGCGCTGGCGCTATGTCGCACCGCGACTGAAAAGTCGGCGATCGCGTTGGTTGGCCTTGGCTGCCACATCGGCTCGCAGATCACGGAAATCGCACCCTACGTAGCGGCGGCAGATCGCATCATCGATCTCATGGATACGCTCGATCGCGAAGCGATCGCGCTTCGGCACATCGATTTCGGCGGCGGCTTAGGCATCCGCTACCGCGACGAGTCGCCGCCTGCCGTAGCGGATCTGGTTACTGCGCTTCTGGCTCGGCTGGACGCGCGCGGCCATCGCGATAAGACCGTGATCTTCGAGCCCGGCCGTTCGATTGTCGGCCGCGCGGGCGTCTTGCTGACGCGCGTCGAGTATCTGAAGCCGGGCGAGTCGAAGAACTTCGCAATCGTCGACGCCGCGATGAACGACCTGATCCGGCCCGCGATGTACGACGCGTGGATGGACGTCGTGCCGGTCGTGCCGCGAAGCGGGGATAAAAAACGTTACGACATCGTCGGCCCGGTCTGCGAATCCACTGACTGGCTCGCGCGTGATCGCAACCTGGCGGTTACAACCCGGTGACTTGCTCGCGATCGCCAGCGCCGGTGCTTACGCAATGGCGATGAGTTCCAACTACAACAGTCGAACGCGGCCCGCCGAAGTCATGGTCGATGGTGCCGCCGCGTACTGCGTACGCCGGCGCGAAACGGTCGCCGAGTTGTTCGCTATGGAGTCGCGAGTCCTTTAGCGCGGCATCCGAAGCGGTGCGCGCTACTTCGGGGTGTCCCGAAGTCGCAGCCCCTGAACGTAATCCGCCACCGCACGTATCTCCGCGTCCGACAGCTTCGCCGCAATCTCCTGCATTGCCACGTTATTGCGACGCGTGCCTTGCCTAAAATCTCTGAGCGTTGCTTCTACGTACTCGGCATGCTGCGCCGCCAAGCGCGGATATTGAACCGGAAGTCCCAGGCCTGCAGGGTTGTGGCAGCCGAAACATGCCGGCAATGACTTTTCGGGCAGGCCGGCACGCCAGATCCGCTGCCCAAGATCCAGCGTTTGCTTATTCCGGGCCGTACCGAGCTGCGAGGTTTGACCTGCAAACCAGGCGGAGACGTTGCGCTTGTCGTCGTCCGACAGTTGGGATGCCATGCTATTCATAATCGCGTTCTCGCGCGCCGGACGTTGCTGACCTTGCCGCACGGTGTAATCGACCAATTGTTTGTACAAATACTCGGAATGCTGCTGCGCCAACCGCGGGTTCGCAGGCGCTGCCGAATTACCATCGACGCCATGACACGCAGCGCAGACTTGCGAAGCGATTTGTTGGCCACGCGCAGGATCAACTTTCGGAGCCGGCTGCATCTGCGCGTACACGTCGGCACCTGCCGTCAGCATCGTTACAACAGCAACACCCACGAACAAGCTCAATTGGACTGGAAATTTCATCGAGGCGATTCCCCTAGAGCGCGATGGCGACCGACGGCTATCGCCGCGAAGCGCCGCGTATTCTACGCAACCTCATTTTCCAGTCCTCCGAACCGGAGTCGCAAGCCGTGCAGCTATTTCGCTCCGCCCGCTTTGTAATATCTGTGGCTGCACTGAGCGATTTGCCCCCTCCTGCATTGCCGGAAATCGCCTTCGCAGGCCGCTCAAACGCCGGCAAGTCGAGTGCAATCAACGTGCTTACCGATCAAAAGCGATTGGCATTTGCCAGCAAAACTCCAGGCCGTACCCAACTATTGAACTTCTTCGAATTGTCCGAGCGTGATCAGGAAAAGCAAATCGTGGCGCGCGGAATGCTGGTCGATCTGCCAGGGTACGGATTCGCACAGGCTCCGCAGGCGCAGCGTAGCCAGTGGGATGCACTGGTCGGCGGGTACGTGGCGCAGCGCCAAACGTTGGTTGGCATCGTGATCGTCATGGATGCGCGCCGTCCGCTGTTGCCCGGCGATGAAGCACTGATCGACTTCGTCGGGCGCGAAACTTCGCTGCATTTCCTGCTAACCAAGTCGGACCAACTGAACAACACGGAAAGAAAGAACGCGCTGGAAGCGGCACAGCAGCGCGCTGCACAAATCGGTCCGCGCGCCACTGCCCAGCTGTTCTCCGCGCTGAAGCGGCAAGGCACCGAAGAACTGGCCTATATCCTTTCGGGGTGGCTGCGTAGTTGACGTTGCGTTGCGCAGCGGATAAGAAGACGGAGTGAGTGGGAGCTCGCATGCAGATTCTTGGTAAGTATCCGTTGGTACGAATGCGCCGCATGCGGCGCGACGACTTCTCGCGCCGCTTGATGCGTGAACATCGCGTGACAACCGACGATCTGATCTATCCCGTATTTGTCCTCGATGGTGAAAGGCGGGTCGAACCCGTCGCGTCGATGCCTGGCGTCGAGCGCGTATCGCTGGACCGGTTGTTGCCGATCGCCGAGGAATGTGTGCGATTAGGTGTCCCGGTGATCGCGCTGTTTCCAGTCGTCGAGCAGGCGCTCAAATCTGCCGATGGCCGTGAAGCGGTCAATCCCGACGGCATCGTGCCGCGAATCGCCCGGCAATTGAAGCAACGGTTTCCCGACCTGGGCGTATTAACCGACGTTGCCCTTGATCCGTACACGACCCATGGGCAGGACGGTGTGATCGACTCGTCTGGTTATGTCATGAACGATGAAACGATTGAAGTTCTGACGCAGCAAGCACTGCTGCAGGCTCAAGCCGGCGTCGACATCGTGGCTCCAAGCGACATGATGGATGGACGCATCGGCGCGATTCGAGCGGTCCTGGAGAACAACGGCGCCCTGCACACGCGCATCATGGCCTACTCCGCGAAGTATGCGAGCGCGTTTTTCGCTCCGTTTCGCGACGCCGTCGGCTCATCCGGCAACCTCGGCGCGTCGAACAAGATGACCTACCAAATGGATCCGGCCAACTCGGACGAAGCGCTGTGGGAAGTAGGACTCGATCTGGCCGAGGGCGCCGACATGGTGATGGTCAAGCCCGGAATGCCTTACCTGGATATCGTGCGGCGAGTGAAGGACGCCTACCAGGCGCCGACGTTCGTCTATCAAGTGAGCGGCGAGTATTCGATGCTGAAAGCCGCGGTCGCCAACGGTTGGCTCGACGAAAAGAAGGTCGTGCTCGAATCGATGCTCGCATTTAAGCGCGCGGGAGCCGATGGAATCCTGACCTACTTCGGGTTGCAGGTCGCGCGTTGGCTTCGCGAAGATAGCTCGTGACTGCTAGGCCACGACTGAGCGCATCGTTTCCGATTCAATCCATCGCAAGTAAGCCGCGTGGCCGGCCACAATCGGCAATGCGATGATTTCCGGAATCTCGTAGGGATGCAGGTGCCGGATCGCGCGCTCGACGTCGCCGTAACGCTCGCGAGTGGTCTTGATTAGCAAGGGCACTTCGATCGCACGCTCCACGTTGCCCTGCCAGCGATAGATCGAACAAACTGGCGCCAGTCGATTGACGCACGCGGCGAGCCCTTGCTCAACCAACGCCAATGCAATGCGATCCGCGGCCGCTTCGTCCGGACAATTCGTCAGCACGAGCAGCGGTTCAGTCACGTGCGCTATGTCGCGGAGTCGTCGCTGTCGTCGGCAACCGGCGTCGGACGATCAACGAGTTCCATAAACGCCATCGGCGCGTTATCGCCAACTCGGAAGCCCATCTTCAAAATACGCGTATAGCCGCCGTTACGGGCGGCATAACGCGGGCCGATCTCGCTGAACAGCTTGACCACGATCTCGCGATCCCGCAGCCGATTGAACGCCAGCCGCTTGTTGGCCACCGTCGGCTCTCTGCCGAGTGTGATCAGCGGCTCGACCACGCGCCGTAACTCCTTGGCCTTTGGCAGCGTGGTCTTGATCGCTTCGTGCCGCAGCAGCGAATTGGTCATGTTGCGCAACATCGCAAGCCGATGGCTGCTTGTGCGATTAAGTTTGCGTAATCCGTGTCCGTGACGCATTTGTCGCTCCGATCCAGTGTCTTAGTGTTGCGAATCTTCGATCCCAGCTCGATTCAACAAGCGGGCGGCTCGCTTTTTTTGCTGACGCTTACTGCCGCTCCATTCCTGCCGGCGGCCAGTTCTCGAGTTTCATGCCGAGCGTGAGCCCACGCGCGGCCAATACTTCCTTGATCTCGTTCAACGACTTGCGTCCCAGATTCGGAGTCTTCAGCAACTCGTTTTCGGTCCGCTGAATCAGATCGCCGATGTAATAGATGTTTTCTGCCTTCAAACAATTGGCAGAGCGCACGGTCAGTTCGAGGTCATCGACCGGGCGCAGCAGGATCGGATCGACCTGCGGCGCGCGCGAGGATTGCGCCAACGCGGACTCGGCCATTCCTTCCAGCGCACCGAACACCTGCAGCTGGTCCATCAGGATGCGAGCCGATTGCCGCACCGCCTCTTCCGGCGTGATCGCACCGTTGGTTTCGATCGTCATCACCAGCTTGTCGAGATCGGTGCGTTGCTCGACGCGGGCCGCTTCGACCGCATACGAAACACGCTTGACCGGCGAGAACGACGCATCCATCACGATGCGGCCGATCGTCTTCGAATGATCGTCGCGAAACGCGCGTACGTTGCCCGGCACGTAACCGCGGCCCTTTTCGATCTTGATTTGCAGCTCCAACCGGCCGCCGCTCGATAAATGCGCGATGACGTGCTCGGGGTTGACGACTTCGACATCGTGCGGCAATTCGATATCGCCCGCTGTGACGACGCCTTCGCCGTCCTTCTTCAGAGTCAGCGTGACTTCATCGCGGTTGTGCAACTTGAAGACGACGCCCTTCAGGTTCAGCAGAATGTCGACGACGTCCTCGCGCACACCGTCTAAGGTTGAATACTCGTGCACGACACCGGTGATTTGCGCTTCGGTCGGCGCGTAGCCCACCATCGAAGACAACAGAATGCGACGCAGCGCATTACCGAGCGTGTGGCCGTAGCCGCGCTCGAACGGTTCCATCGTAACGACTGCGGAGTTATGCCCGATCGCTTCAACTTCGATCGCGCGCGGTTTTAGTAATGCAACGTTTGCCATGATGACGATCCTCTCAATGCCCTCAGCTCGTTACGCCGATAAGGCTGACTACCGGGGCGCTGCCCCAAACTGACCACAAGAATTCAGTCGCCGATGTCGTAGACACCGGCGGTCTAACCTGTTACCTGGAATAAAGTTCCACCACTAACGACTCATTGACATCCTTTGCCACGTCGCTGCGCTCCGGCGTCGACTTGAATTTGCCTTCCAGCTTGGTCGTGTCGACATCGACCCACGACGGAAAGCCGGTCTGGCCCGCCAGCGTCAGCGATTCCGCAATACGTCCCTGCTTGCGGGCCTTCTCACGCACAGCAACCAGATCCCCTGGACGCACACGCATCGATGGAATGCCTGCGCTATCGCCATTAATCGTGATCGCCCGATGCGACACCAACTGCCGCGCCTCGGCGCGCGTTGCACCAAAGCCCATCCGGTACACGACGTTGTCCAGCCGGGATTCGAGCAGCATGATCAAATGCTCGCCAGTATTTCCCTTGCGGCTCGACGCTTCCTGGTAGTAACGCCGGAACTGGCGCTCGAGCACTCCGTACATGCGCTTCAGCTTCTGCTTCTCGCGCAACTGCGTGCCGTAGTCCGACTGGCGCGCACCCGAGGTGCGGCCATGCTGACCTGGCTTGCTATCGGCCTTCGCCTTTGAATCGAAAGCGCGGCGCGAGCTCTTCAAAAACAGATCGGTGCCTTCGCGACGCGAAAGCTTTAACTTGGGTCCTGTGTAACGAGCCACTATCTTTCCTCAATGATCCTGCGGCAGTTGCCGCATTAAGTCTGCATCGGTCATGCAGACAGTGGTTATCGCCGCGGGGTTATACCCTGCGGCGCTTTGGCGGACGCACACCATTGTGTGGAACTGGCGTGATGTCCTGAATCGATGAAACCCGGATACCGATTGCGTTCAACGCGCGCACCGACGACTCGCGCCCGGGGCCTGGGCCGGTAATGCGAACGTCAAGATTCTTGATGCCATGCTCCTGCGCAGCGCGACCTGCTGTTTCAGCGGCAACCTGCGCAGCGAACGGTGTCGATTTGCGTGAGCCCTTGAATCCCGCGCCGCCCGATGTCGCCCATGACAGCGTATTGCCCTGCCGGTCGGTGATCGTAATGATCGTGTTGTTAAATGACGCGTGCACGTGCGCGATGCCGTCCGAGACGACTTTCTTGATCTTCTTGCGCGCACGCTGCTGAGCAGCGACCTGTTGCGGAGATGGAGCTTTCGCCATTTAGTTTTCCTAGGTTGCTGCTTTTTTCAGCGACACACCGGCCTTACGCGGACCCTTGCGTGTGCGTGCGTTGGTCCGGGTACGTTGGCCGCGCACCGGCAAGCCGCGCCGATGGCGAACACCGCGATACGTGCCGAGATCGATCAGACGCTTGATCGAGAGCTGAACCTCGCGCCGCAGGTCGCCTTCGACCGTCGCGCGTCCCATCGCCTCGCGAATGCGTTCGACCTCGGCGTCGTTGAGTTCCTTGACTTTCTTGTCGTACGGAACTTTGGCGGCGTCCAGGATTGCGCGCGCCCGCGCGCGGCCGATGCCGTAAATCGACGTCAAGCCGATATCGGCGTGTTGATGCGGCGGGATATTGATGCCGGCGATACGAGCCATTGCTACTCCTATCCTTGACGCTGCTTATGACGCGGGTCGGAACAGATCACCCGCACCACGCGCTTGCGCTTGATGACCTTGCACTTGCGGCACATTTTCTTTACGGAAGCCATCACTTTCATTCGAATCTCCACGTGCCTATTTGGCACGAAACACTATGCGCGCTCGCGACAGATCGTACGGCGTGAGCTCCACCGTCACCTTGTCGCCCGGCAGGATGCGGATATAGTGCATTCGCATCTTTCCGGAAATATGTCCCAACACTACGTGCCCGTTTTCCAGTTTCACTCGAAACGTTGCGTTCGGCAGATTCTCGAGAATCTCCCCCTGCATTTGAATCGCGTCGTCCTTCGACATCAGCGCGGCAGCTGGCCCGGGCCAAAACCCTTGAAGTTTGCTTTCTTCAGCAGTGATTCGTATTGATGCGTCATCAAATAGGCCTGCACCTGCGCCATGAAATCCATCGTCACCACAACGACGATCAGCAGTGACGTACCACCAAAATAAAATGGCACCGAAAAACGCGTATTCAAGAATTCCGGCACCAGGCAGACGAAGGTGATGTAAATCGCCCCAGCCAGCGTCAGGCGCATCAGGATGCGGTCGACGTAGCGTGCCGTTTGGTCGCCCGGACGGATCCCCGGTACGAAGGCGCCGCTCTTCTTCAGGTTATCGGCCGTTTCCTTGCTGTTGAATACCAGCGCCGTGTAAAAGAAACAGAAAAAGATGATCAACCCCGCGTACAGAAACATATAAAGCGGCTGGCCTGGCGAAAGCGCCGCCGCCAGATCGCGAATCCACAGCGTTGCGTCACCGGTGGTGAACCAGCTCGCAAGCGTCGCCGGGAAAAGTATCAGCGACGAAGCAAATATCGGTGGAATCACGCCCGACATGTTCAGCTTCAGCGGCAGAAACGAGCTCTGTCCGCCGTACACCTTGTTGCCGACCTGGCGCTTGGCGTAGTTGACCGTGATTTTGCGCTGCCCGCGCTCGACGAACACGACGAACGCGGTGACCGCGACGATCAGCGCAATGATGAAAAGCGCCGCCAGCGGCGCCAAGCCACCCGTACGTACCAGCTCGAACACGCCGCCGATCGCCGTCGGCAAGCCGGCGACGATGCCGGCAAAAATCAAAATTGATATTCCGTTGCCCAAGCCACGCTCGGTGATCTGCTCGCCCAGCCACATCAGAAACATCGTGCCGGTTACCAGCGAAGTGACGCACACGAAGCGGAACATCAGGCCCGGATCAAGCACCAGGTTCGCCTGCGACTCAATCGCGACCGAAATGCCGATCGCCTGAAAAATTGCCAGCGCGAGCGTTCCGTAGCGCGTGTACTGCGTGATCTTGCGCCGCCCCGATTCGCCTTCCTTGCGCAACGCCTCCATCGACGGCATCACGTAGGTCAGCATCTGCATGATGATCGACGCTGATATGTACGGCATGATTCCCAGCGCGAGCACCGAGAAGCGTTCCAGCGCGCCGCCTGAGAACATATTGAACAGCCCGAGGATGCCACCTTGCTGGCTGTTAAACAGCTGCCGTAGCTGATCCGGGTCGATTCCCGGCACCGGGATATGCGTGCCGACGCGGTAGACCACGAGCGCTAGCACCAGAAAGATAAGGCGCCGCTTGAGATCGCCGTATTTTCCGGTGTTGCCTAACGTGTTGGGCAGGCTCGTCGCCACGTTCTTCCCTAACTACCTTCCGCACTCTTCTTGGGCTTGCGCGCCGGCTTGCTCGCCGCTGCCTTGGCCGGCGCTTCTTTCGCCGGCGCTTTCCTGACCGCTTCGAGTGCAGACTTCTTCGCCGCAATCTTTGCCGACCTCTCGGCGGCTTTCTTGGTCGGCTTGCCGTCTGCAACCGGCTCGTCTACTAACGAGCCGCCGGCTGCTTCAATCGCCGCTTTCGCGCCTTTCGTGACGCCGAGGCCACGCACGCTGACCTTGGTCGACAGCTCGCCCGACTTCACGATGCGTGCATCGAGCGCCATGGCCGACACAATGCCGGCCTGCTTCAGCACGCTCAGATCCACTTCCGCGAGTCCAAGCCTTTGCAAATCACTCAGTCGCACGACGTCGACGTAACGACGCGAGCGCGACGTAAAGCCCCGCTTCGGTAGTCGGCGGTGCAGCGGCATCTGACCGCCCTCGAAACCGACTTTATGAAATCCACCGGCGCGTGACTTCTGGCCCTTGTGCCCGCGGCCTGCGGTCTTGCCCCAGCCCGAGCCGATACCACGTCCAACCCGATGGCGAGCACTCTTGCTGCCGGCGCTGGGCTTCAGATTATTCAGGCGCATCAGACGACCTTCACCAGAAACGAGACACTCTTGATCATCCCGCGCACGGCCGGCGTGTCTTCCAACTCGCGCGTCTGGTGCATGCGCCTCAGCCCAAGTCCGCGCACCGTGGCCTGGTGCGCCACGTTGGCCGAAATCGCGCTTTTGACGAGTTTTACTTTGACCGTCTTGCCAGCCATTGCGATTCCCTAGCCCAATATCTCTTCGACCGACTTGCCGCGCTTGGCGGCAATCTCGGATGGCGTGCGCAACTTTTCCAGCGCGTTGAGCGTCGCGCGCACCAGGTTGTACGGATTAGTCGACCCGTGCGACTTGGCAACGACATTGCGTACGCCCATCACGTCGAACACCGCGCGCATCGGTCCGCCCGCAATGACTCCCGTGCCGTCGGCCGCCGGCGACAGCAAAACGCGCGACGCTCCGTGCTTGCCTTCGACCAGGTGATGCACCGTTCCGTTCTTCAACGGGATGCGCGCCATGCCGCGCCGCGCGCGCTCCATGGCTTTCTGAACGGCCACCGGCACTTCGCGCGACTTGCCCTTGCCCATCCCGATGCGGCCATCGCCGTCGCCAACCACCGTCAACGCGGCAAAGCCCAGAATGCGGCCGCCCTTGACCACCTTGGTCACACGGTTAACGGCAATCATCTTTTCCTTGATGCCGTCGTCGCGGTCTTCGGTGTTGATGCCTTTCGGCTGGAATCGTGCCACGTTGTTTCCCTACCTTCCTAGAACTTCAAGCCTGCCTCGCGAGCAGCTTCGGCCAACGCTTTGACGCGGCCATGAAATCGATAACCAGCGCGATCGAACGCGACGCTTTCCACGCCTGCGGCCTTCGCTTTCTCGGCCAGGCGCGTTCCAACCAGCCTGGCAGCGTTGACGTTGCCGCCCTTACCCTTTGCCGCCAGCTGACTGCGCACTTCGGCTTCGAGCGTCGACGCCGAGCACAGGACCTTGCCGTCCGCACCCGAAATGACGCTCGCGTAGATATGCGAATTGGTCCGGCTCACCGTCAAGCGGTGGGCCTTCTGCAACCCGATGCGCACGCGCGTTGCACGTGACCGGCGTAAACGAGATTCTTTCTTCTGCATCATGATCGTCAGTCTCGCACTTTACTTTTTCTTGGTCTCTTTGATGATGACCGTTTCACCGACGTACCGCACACCCTTGCCCTTGTAAGGCTCGGGTGGCTTGTAGCCCCGCACTTCGGCAGCGACCTGCCCGACTTTTTGCTTGTCCGAGCCTTTGATAACAATCTCGGTCTGCGTCGGGGTTTCGCATTTCACGCCGACCGGCATCCGGTGAACAACGGGATGCGAAAACCCGAGCGACAGATTGAGCTTGTCGCCCTGCGCTTGTGCGCGATAACCGACCCCGACCAGCGCGAGCCTGCGCTCGAAGCCTTTAGATACGCCGTGCACCATGCCAGCGACCAGCGCGCGCATCGTGCCGCTCATCGCGCGCGCCTCGCGCGACTCGTCACCGGCTACAAAGCTGACTTCGCCGTTGGCAACGCTGATATTGACGTTGCCGGCCTTCGCCTGCTTCAAGGTCCCAAGCGGCCCCTTGACCGTGATTTCGTCGGCTGCCACCAAAACTTCGACACCTTTGTCGACCGTAACCGGAACTCTCGCGATTCGAGACATAGCTTTCTCTCTAGGCCACGTAGCAAATCACTTCGCCGCCAACGCCCTCGGTGCGCGCTTTACGATCCGTCATCACGCCGCGCGATGTCGATACGATCGCCACTCCCAGACCGTTCATCACCTGCGGAATGTCGCCGCGGCCTTTGTAAATCCGCAGGCCCGGACGCGACACACGCTCCAGGCGCTCGATAACGGGTCGCCCCGCGTAGTACTTCAACCCGATGCGAAGCTCGGGCTTGGGCGTATTGCGGCCGCCAGCGGCGCCACCATTTAGCACTTCGAAGCCGTCGATATAGCCTTCGTCCTTCAACACCTCGGCGATCGCCACCTTCAGCTTCGAAGCCGGCATCGTTACATCGACCTTTTCAACGCCCTGCGCATTGCGAATGCGGGTCAGCATGTCGGCGATCGGATCACTCATACTCATCGTCGATCTCCCGCTTACCAGCTGGCCTTGACCAGGCCAGGGATGTCACCGCGCATCGCCGCTTCGCGAATCTTCGCGCGCGCCAATCCGAACTTGCGGAACGTCCCACGTGGACGCCCCGTGATTTCACACCGGTTGCGCAACCGCGTCGGGCTCGCGTTGCGAGGCAGCGCCTGCAATTGCTTCATCGCATCCATGCGGTCTTCCATCGAGCGCGTCTGGTCACCGATGGCAGCCTTGAGCTCGGCGCGCTTGGCGGCGAACTTCTTGACCGTTGCGACGCGCTTGGCTGCGCGATTTACCAATGAGAGTTTGGCCAATTAAGGACCCCTAGTTTCTAAACGGAAAGCGGAACGCGGCCAGCAATGCCTTGGCTTCGTCATCCGTCTTAGCGGTGGTGGTGATGCTGATATTCAATCCCCGCAGCTTGTCGATCTTGTCGTACTCGATCTCGGGGAAGATGATTTGCTCTTTGATGCCAATGTTGTAGTTGCCACGACCATCGAAAGCTCGTCCCGAAACGCCGCGAAAATCGCGCACGCGTGGAAATGCCACCGTGACCAGGCGATCGAGGAATTCGTACATCTTCTGGCCACGCAACGTGACCATCGTCCCGATCGCGAGGTTCTCGCGAATCTTGAAATTGGCGATCGCCTTGCGCGACTTTGTCACCACCGGCTTCTGACCGGCGATCTTGGTCAGGTCGGCCACTGCCGTATCTATGTGCTTCTTGTCGTTGACCGCGTCGCCGACACCCATGTTCAGCGTTATCTTCGTGATGCGAGGCACTTCCATCACACTCTTGTAGCCGAACTTCTGAACCAGCTCCGGCACAACCTTCTCGCGGTATTGGTCATGCAAACGCGCCATCACTCGCCTCCAGCCGCTTTCTTCTTGGCCTGTTTGGCCGACTTGCCTGCCGTCTTCGCGGGCTTGCCCGCACTCGACTGACCAACAAGATTGCCGTTGCCCTTGAAAACACGCACGCGCTTGCCGTCTGTTTCCTTGATCTGGATACGGCCGCCTTTGCCGGTGGCCGGATCGAACAACATGACGTTGCTGCGATCGACCGACATTGTCTTGTCGGCGATGCCGCCGGTCACGTTCTTCATCGGGTTCGGACGTGTGTGTTTCTTGACGACGTTAACGCCTTCCACCATCACACGCGAAGCGCCGACCAAGGTCAACACGACGCCGCGCTTGCCTTTGTCTTTGCCGGTGATGACGATGACTTCGTCACCTTTGCGAATTCGTTCCATCTCTGTGTTCCCACTAATCCTCTACAGAACTTCCGGCGCCAGCGACACGATCTTCATAAAGCGCTCGGTTCGCAGCTCCCGCGTCACAGGCCCAAAAATGCGAGTGCCAATCGGTTCGAGCTTGGCGTTCAGCAGCACCGCCGCGTTGCCGTCAAACTTGATTGCGGACCCGTCGCCGCGCCGCAGTCCCTTCGCCGTGCGCACAACGACAGCGCTGTAGACCTCACCCTTTTTGACCCGGCCGCGCGGAGCCGCTTCCTTGATCGTGACCTTGATCACGTCACCAATGCCGGCATAACGGCGCTTGGAGCCACCCAACACTTTGATGCACATGACTGACCGTGCGCCCGTGTTGTCGGCGACGTCGAGCATCGATTGCATTTGGATCATTTTTGTTGCCGCCGCTAGTTGCCTAACTTTCCCAACTTGACCGCAGGTGCGATCAGTCTTGGGCCCCGTTCGGGACGCTTGTACTTACAAAGCTTCGCCGCTCAAAAGCGAAGCCAGTAAGTATATCGGACGGCGCTTGAGCGCCGCAACTTCTAAAAAACGATCGCTTCCTTCACCACGCGCGTCACCGTCCAGGTCTTGGTGCGCGAGATCGGGCGAGATGCCGCTATTTCGACCACGTCGCCCTCATTAACCGCGTCCGTTTCGTCATGGGCGTGATACTTGTTCGACTTGACGATGTACTTGCCGTAAATCGGGTGTTTTTGACGCCGCTCAACCAGCACGGTCACGGTTTTCGTCATCTTGTTGCTGACCACCTTGCCCACCAGCGTGTGCTGCAGCGACTTCTGTTGTTTCGTTGCGTTTTCTACGATCATTTTGCGGCAGCCTTTTGCGCGAGCACGGTACGCACGCGAGCGATGTCACGCTGCGTCCTGCGCAGCTGACTCGTATTGGTTAACTGCTGCGTCGCGTGCTGCATGCGCAAAGAAAAATGCGCCTTCTGCAACTCCTGCAGCTCCTTCAGCAGCGCGTCAGCATCCTTTTCGCGCATCTCTTTGACTTTCACGCTGTCACCTTCATACCGATCCCCTATTGCCCAAGCTGGCGTACGACGAAGGTCGTCTTCAGGGGCAGCTTGGCAGCGGCCAGCGCAAAAGCCTCACGCGCCAATATTTCGTTCACCCCGTCGAGTTCGTACACAACGCTACCGGGCTTGACCTCCGCGACCCAGTACTCCGGGTTGCCCTTGCCGTTGCCCATCCGCACCTCGGCGGGCTTTTGCGAAATCGGCTTGTCCGGAAACACACGAATCCAGACGCGGCCGCCGCGCTTGATATGGCGGCTGATCGCTCGACGAGCGGCTTCGATCTGGCGCGCCGTCAAGCGCCCGCGCTCGGTCACCTTCAGGCCGAACTCGCCAAACGCCACGTGCGCACCACGCAGCGCCAAGCCACGATTGCGGCCTTTTTGCTCCTTGCGATATTTGCGTCGTGCGGGTTGCAACATTATTTGTCTCCGCCCGTGCCGTCGGGCGCTTTGCCGACCGTTTTCCGCACGCGTTTTATGACAGGCTTGGCGGGAGCCGCCGGCTTTGGCAGTTCCGGCGGTGTCGCGGCGGCGTTGGTCGGATCGGCTGCCTTGCGCGCGCGCTTGCTCGGCGGTCTGCTCGCTGGAGGACGATCACCCGCAGGCCGATCGCTCGGCGGTCGATCACCGGTCGGCCTCTCATTTCCTCGATCGCGACGCGGACGGCGATCCTCACGCTCCGGCGCAGCCACTGCGTCGGTAGCGCCGGGCGCTTCGTTACGTCCCAACGTGTCGCCTTTGTAGACCCAAACCTTGACGCCGATCACGCCATACGTGGTCTTCGCTTCCGAAAAACCGTAGTCGATGTCAGCGCGCAACGTATGCAGCGGCACACGACCTTCGCGATACCACTCCGTGCGCGCGATCTCGATGCCGTTCAAGCGACCCGCGCTCATGATCTTGATGCCTTGCGCACCGAGGCGCATCGCGTTCTGCATCGCGCGCTTCATCGCGCGCCGGAACATGATGCGCTTCTCAAGCTGCTGAGTGATCGAATCGGATATCAGCTGCGCATCGAGCTCGGGCTTGCGAATCTCTTCGATGTTCACGTGCACCGGCACGCCCAGCATCTTCTGCAAAGCGGTTTTCAGAGACTCGATGTCCTCGCCTTTCTTGCCGATAACGACACCTGGGCGTGCCGAGTAAATCGTGATGCGCGCGTTTTTAGCCGGCCGCTCGATCACGATGCGCCCGACTGATGCGCTGCGCAGCCGCTTCCGCAAAAACTCGCGAACCTTCAGATCCTCGCTCAGCATCCGCGGAAACTCCGGCCCGGTCGCGAACCAGCGCGATGCCCAATTCTTCGTAACGGGAAGCCGGAATCCGGTGGGATTGATCTTCTGACCCATAGTGACCTTACTTTTTCGCTTGCTTCAGTTTGACGTCGCCGACCGTCACGAAAATGTGGCAGGTCTTTTTCGTGATCCGAGTACCGCGGCCCTTGGCGCGCGCCGCGAAACGGCGCAGCGACGGACCTTGCTCCACGTAGATGCTCGTGACGCGCAGCTCGTCGATATCCGCGCCATCGTTGTGCTCCGCATTCGCGATGGCCGACTCGATCGCTTTCTTGATCAGGCCGGCCGCTTTCTTCTGCGTGAACGACAGGATGTTTAAAGCCTTATCGACCGGCTTACCGCGCACCAAATCGGCCACCAGCCTGCCTTTTTGCGCCGACAAACGCACGCCGCGTACCGATGCTGTGGTTTCCATCATCGTCACCTATTGCTTCTTCGCCACGCCGGTCTTCTTGTCCGCCGCGTGGCCCTTGAACGTACGGGTCAGCGCGAACTCGCCCAGCTTGTGACCGACCATGTTCTCGTTGATGTAGACCGGCACGTGCTGCTTGCCGTTGTGCACGGCAATCGTCAGGCCGATGAATTCCGGCAGGATCGTCGAGCGGCGTGACCAGGTCTTGATCGGCTTCTTGTCGCGCGTCGCCGCCGCCGTTTCCACCTTCGCGAGCAGATGGCCGTCGACAAACGGGCCCTTTTTCAATGATCGTGACATTCGGTTTCCTTACTTTCTCTTGCGCCGCTGCACTATCATCGAATCGGTGCGCTTGTTCTTGCGCGTGCGATAACCCTTGGTCAATGTGCCCCACGGGCTGACCGGATCGCGCTTGGTGCCGGTACGGCCTTCGCCGCCGCCGTGCGGGTGATCGACCGGGTTCATTGCCACCCCCCGCACTGTCGGGCGCACACCGCGCCAGCGCATCGCTCCCGCCTTGCCGATCTGGCGCAAACTGTTTTCTTCGTTGCCGACTTCGCCGATCGTCGCGCGGCAGTCGATCAGCACGCGGCGAATCTCGCCCGAGCGCAAACGCAACTGCGCATACGTGCCTTCGCGTGCCAGCAATTGCACGGAAGTACCCGCGGCACGTGCCATTTGCGCGCCCTTACCCGGCAACATCTCGACGCAATGAATCGTCGTTCCCACCGGAACATTGCGCAGCGGCAGCGTATTCCCGGCGCGAATCGGCGCCTCGTTGCCACTCATCAGCTGCACGCCGACCGCCACGCCTTTAGGCGCGATGATGTATCGGCGCTCCCCGTCGGCGTACACCAGCAATGCAATGTGCGCCGAGCGGTTCGGATCGTATTCAAGCCGCTCCACCTTCGCTCCAATGCCGTCCTTGTCGCGCTTGAAGTCAATCAAGCGATACGTTTGCTTGTGCCCGCCACCCTTGTGCCGGATCGTGATGCGGCCCGAGTTGTTGCGCCCGGATCCGCGAATCTTGGGCTCGGTCAACGAGGCAAGCGGCTTACCTTTGTGCAGATGCGCGCTGACAACCTTGACGACACCGCGCCGGCCGGCTGACGTTGGTTTGACTTTTACGAGTGCCATGGTTTGCTCGCTTATTTGCCGGCGGTCTGCGCGAAGTCGATTTCCTGCCCGGGCTTCAGGCGGACATACGCTTTACGCACATTCCCGCGACGGCCCTCGAAGCGGCCAAATCGCTTCTGTTTGCCTTTTTGGTTAAGGATTGACACGCGGTCAACCTGCACCTTGAACAGCAATTCGATCGCGGCCTTGATCTCGGTCTTGGTCGCGTCATGCATCACCCGAAACGCGACTTGCTCGTGCCTCTCGCCAATCATCGTGCTCTTCTCGGATATCACCGGTCCTAGCAGCACGGCATACAAGCGATCGGTTCTGCCGTTCGGGCTCGAGCTGGGTTGCTTGGTGGCGTTCATCCCCACATTTCCTCGAGCTTGGAGATCGCCGGCTTTGTCACGATCACTTTCTTGTAGTGAATTAGCGACAGCGGATCCGCGTAACGGGGCTCCACGATCAACACATGTTTGAGGTTGCGCGACGCGAGATACAAATTCTCATCGACGTCGTCAGTAATGATCAAGACAGACTGCAGTCCCATCGCTTTCAGTCTATCGGCAAGCTGTTTTGTCTTTGGCGAATCAACCGCTAGAGAATCGACGACGGCAATTCGATCATCGCGAGCCAATTGCGACAGGATCGACGCCATGCCGGCGCGGTACATCTTCTTGTTCACCTTATGCGAAAAATTCTCGTCGGGCGAATTTGGAAAGGCCCGGCCACCGCCGCGCCAAATCGGGCTCGAGCTCATGCCCGCGCGCGCGCGTCCTGTGCCTTTCTGACGCCACGGCTTACGCGTCGAATGCTTGACCGTCGTGCGGTCCTTCTGCGCACGCGTCCCCTGGCGTGCATTGGCCTGGTAGGCAACCACGATCTGATGCACGAGCGCTTCGTTGTACTCGCGACCGAACACGGTTTCCGGCGCAGAAGTGGTTCCGGCATCCTGGCCTTGGGCGTTCAACATCTTCAGCTCCATACGCCCTCCTAGGCCTTCGTCGCCTGCGTGGGCTTGGCTTTAGCCGCCGGCCGCACAACCACATCGCCACCCGCAGCACCCGGAACAGCGCCACGGATCAACAGCAACTGACGCTCGGTGTCGATGCGCGCAACCACCAGGTTCTGCGTCGTCCGCTGTTTGTCGCCCAGATGGCCGGCCATGCGCTTGCCCGGCATCACGCGGCCCGGATCCTGCCGCATGCCTATCGAACCCGGTGCATTCGTCGATACCGAATTGCCATGCGTGGCGCGATTCGACGAAAAGTGATGACGCTTGATCGCGCCGGCAAAACCTTTGCCGATCGTCACACCTGTGACATCGACCTTCTGGCCGACCGAAAACGTATCGATACCAATGGTGGCACCCGCTTTGAATTCGCCCGCCTGCTTCGCGTCGAGCCGAAATTCCTTCAGCGAAGAGCCCGCTTCGATACCCGCTTTGGCGAAGTGCCCAGCCTGCGGTTTCGATACGCGCGAGGCGCGGCGCGCTCCATAGGCCACCTGAATGCCGGAATAGCCGTCGGCTTCTGCCGTGCGCACTTGCGCCACACGGTTGTTCGACACGTCGAGCACAGTGACGGGAACGGAATCGCCCTCGTCGGTAAAGATGCGCGTCATGCCAACCTTGCGGCCCAATAGACCTAAGGTTTCTCTCATTGTTTTCTCCGTTCCTAGCTACGATTGGCCAGGAGCACTTCCAAAAACACGTCCGGCCGCCTGATTTCTCGCTGGCCGGATCGCGAAAAGCCGATGAGTTTAACTCACAGGCTCGTTGACGTGCAACCTATTCGGCGCTAACCCGCTGTACCTTGATCTTGATATCCACGCCGGCCGGTAGATCAAGCTTCGCCAGGGCATCCACCGTCTTGTCAGTGGGATCGATGATGTCCATCAACCGCTGGTGCGTCCGCATCTCCATCTGATCGCGCGACGTCTTATTGACGTGCGGCGAACGCAGGAGGTCGAATCGCTGGATGCGTGTCGGCAGCGGAACCGGGCCGCGCACGACGGCACCCGTGCGCTTTGCGGTATCGACGATCTCAAGCGCGGACTGGTCGATCAGCGTGTAGTCGAACGCCTTGAGACGAATGCGAATTCTTTGGCTTTGCATGACGATCTTTCAAAGAGCGAGGCAGCAGCGCTGCCGAAATGGTTTTTGCTAGTCTGCTATTCAGTAATTTTGGCGACGACTCCGGCGCCGACGGTTTTGCCACCTTCTCTGACGGCGAATCGCAGGCCTTGTTCCATCGCGATCGGCGCGATCAGGGCGACTTCCATCTGGATGTTGTCGCCCGGCATCACCATCTCGGTGCCCGCCGGCAACTGAATCGAGCCGGTCACGTCGGTGGTGCGAAAGTAAAACTGCGGACGATAGCCGTTGAAGAACGGAGTGTGGCGTCCGCCTTCTTCCTTGCTCAGCACATAGACTTCCGCGGTGAACTTGGTGTGCGGGGTGATCGAGCCGGGCTTGGCCAGCACCTGGCCACGCTCGACTTCTTCGCGCTTGGTGCCGCGCAGCAGGACTCCGACGTTGTCGCCCGCTTGGCCTTGATCGAGCAGCTTGCGAAACATCTCGACCCCGGTGCAGGTGGTCTTCAGCGTCGGCTTGATGCCGATGATCTCGATCTCGTCGCCGACTTTGACGATGCCGCGCTCGATTCTTCCGGTGACGACGGTGCCCCGTCCGGAAATGGAGAACACGTCTTCGACCGGCATCAGGAAGGCGCCGTCAATGGCTCGCTCCGGCGTGGGGATGTAGCTGTCCAGCGCTTCGGCGAGCTTCATGATCGAGACTTCGCCCAGATCGCCTTTGTCGCCTTCCAGGGCCAGCTTGGCACTGCCTTTGACGATCGGGGTGTCGTCGCCCGGGAAGTCGTATTTGCTGAGCAGTTCTCGGACTTCGATTTCGACCAGCTCGAGCAGCTCGGCGTCGTCGACCATGTCGACTTTGTTCAGGTACACGATGATGTAGGGCACCCCGACCTGGCGTGCGAGCAGGATGTGTTCTCTGGTCTGCGGCATGGGGCCGTCGGCAGCCGAGACGACCAGGATGGCGCCGTCCATCTGGGCCGCGCCGGTGATCATGTTCTTGATGTAGTCGGCGTGCCCCGGGCAGTCGACGTGGGCGTAGTGCCGATTGGCGGTTTCGTACTCGACGTGGGCGGTGTTGATGGTGATGCCACGCGCTTTCTCTTCGGGCGCCGCGTCGATCTGGTCGTACGCGCGCGCTTCCCCCCCAAACTTGCTCGCCAAGACCGAGGTCATGGCCGCCGTTAGGGTCGTCTTGCCGTGATCAACGTGTCCAATCGTGCCTACGTTCACGTGCGGCTTGGTCCGTTCAAATTTGCCTTTCGCCATCGTGTATTCCTCGCACTTCCCTAAAAGAACATTCGCTACTTGGTTTTGGCTGAAATTACTGCTTCGGACACGAACTTCGGCGCTTCTGCATAGTGCTTGAACTCCATCGTGTAGGTGGCGCGCCCCTGCGTCAGCGAGCGCAGCGTGGTCGAGTACTGGAACATCTCCGCCAGCGGTACCTCTGCGCGCACTGCCTTGCCGCCACCGCCGGCGATGTCATCCATACTCTGAATCACGCCGCGACGCGACGACAGGTCACCCATTACGTCGCCCATCTTCTCCTCGGGCGTTTCCACTTCGACCGCCATGATCGGCTCGAGCAGCACCGGCGAAGCTGCGCGCATGCCGTCCTTGAAGCCCATCGATCCGGCCATCTTGAACGCGTTCTCGTTCGAGTCGACCTCGTGGTAGGAGCCGTAGTGCAACGTCACTTTTACGTCGACCACTGGGTAGCCTGCCAGCACGCCGGCCTTCAGAGTTTCCTCCACGCCCTTGTTGACCGCGGGGATGTATTCGCGCGGGACGACGCCGCCCTTGATCGCATCGACGAACTCAAAACCCTTGCCCGGCTCCTGTGGCTCGAGCTTCAACACCACGTGCCCATATTGCCCGCGGCCACCTGACTGCTTGATGAACTTGCCTTCTGCGTTTTCAACCGTACGCCGGATCGTCTCGCGATACGCGACCTGCGGCTTACCAACTGATGCCTCGACCGAAAACTCGCGCTTCATCCGGTCCACGATGATCTCCAGGTGCAACTCACCCATGCCGGAGATGATCGTTTGCCCCGACTCTTCGTCGGTGTGCACGCGGAACGATGGGTCTTCCTGCGCCAGGCGACTCAGCGCAATGCCCATCTTTTCCTGATCGGCCTTCGTCTTCGGTTCGACCGCCTGCGAAATTACCGGCTCCGGGAAAATCATGCGCTCGAGGGTGACGACCTTGTCAGGGCTGCATAACGTGTCGCCGGTCGTGACGTCCTTCAAGCCGACCGCCGCAGCGATATCGCCGGCATAAACTTCCTTGATCTCTTCGCGCTGGTTCGCATGCATCTGCAGGATGCGGCCGATGCGTTCCTTCCGACCTTTGATCGCGTTGAAGACGGTGTCACCCGACTTCAGCACACCCGAGTACACGCGCAAGAAGGTCAGCTGACCGACATACGGATCGGTCATGATCTTGAACGCCAGCGAGGAGAAGGGTGCCTGGTCGTTGGGCGGGCGTTCTTCCGACTGACCCCTTTCGTTCTCACCGGTAACCGGCGGAATGTCGATCGGGCTCGGCAAGTATTCGATGACTGCATCGAGCATCGCCTGCACGCCCTTGTTCTTGAATGCGGAGCCGCACAGCATCGGCGTGATTTCGCTGGCGATCGCGCGCGTGCGCAAACCGTGCTTGATCTCCTGCTCGGTCAGCGCGCCGCCATCGAGGTACTTCGTCATCAGTTCATCGTTGGCTTCGGCCGCGGCTTCGACCATCTTTTCGCGCCACTCTTGGGCTACATCGAGCAACTCCAGGGGAATGTCGATGTATTCGAACTTCATGCCCTTGCTCGCCTCGTCCCAGATGATGGCTTTCATCTTGACGAGGTCGACCACACCGCGAAAACCCTCCTCAGCACCGATCGGAATCTGGATCGGCACGGGATTGGCCTTCAGCCGCAACCGCATTTGCTCGTACACCTTGAAAAAATTCGCGCCGGTGCGGTCCATCTTGTTGACGAACGCCAGCCGCGGCACGCCGTACTTGTTGGCCTGACGCCAGACAGTTTCGGACTGCGGTTGCACGCCGCCGACCGCGCAATACACCATGCATGCGCCGTCGAGCACGCGCATGCTGCGCTCGACTTCGATCGTGAAATCGACGTGTCCGGGAGTATCGATGATGTTGATGCGGTGTTCGGGAAACGACATGTCCATGCCGCGCCAAAACGTCGTGGTAGCAGCCGACGTGATCGTGATGCCGCGCTCCTGCTCCTGCTCCATCCAGTCCATCGTCGCGGCGCCTTCGTGCACCTCGCCTAGTTTGTGATTCACGCCGGTATAGAACAACACCCGCTCGGTGGTCGTGGTCTTACCGGCGTCGATGTGCGCCGAGATTCCGATGTTCCGGTACAGCTCAATTGGAGTCTTACGCGGCATAAAGAATGACCAATCCCAACTTACGTTGCCGGACTGCAGAGCGGGCCGGTTCCCCTGAGTTCATTAAAACCTGAAATGCGCGAAGGCTTTGTTCGCCTCGGCCATCCGGTGCACTTCTTCCTTCTTCTTCATCGCGCCACCACGGCCCTCAGCTGCTTCCATCAACTCGCCAGCGAGCCTCAACGGCATCGACTTTTCACTGCGCTTTTTCGCGGCCTCGCGCAGCCAGCGCATCGCCAGCGCCATGCGTCGAACCGGGCGCACTTCCACCGGTACCTGATAGTTCGCGCCGCCCACGCGGCGGCTTTTCACTTCGACCATTGGCCGGACGTTGGATAGCGCCGCTGAAAACACTTCCAGCGCATCCTTGCCGCCCTTGGTTTCGATCTGCGTAAGCGCACCGTAAACGATGCGCTCGGCGACGGCTTTCTTGCCGTCCAGCATGATCACGTTGACGAACTTGGTCAGGTCCTGCGAATTGAATTTTGGATCGGGCAGGATTTCACGCTTGGGTACTTCACGACGACGCGGCACTCTTCACCTCTTTCTCTTCAGTCGTTATGCGGTTCCATGCTGACGAACCGCGACTTACTCGATCTCCCCACATGGGGACGACCGACAAAAACTCACGCAGGCTTCGGTCGCTTGGCGCCGTACTTCGAACGGCTCTGCTTGCGGTCCTTGACACCCTGCGTATCCAGCGACCCGCGCACGATGTGGTAACGCACGCCGGGCAGATCTTTCACGCGGCCGCCGCGAATCAGCACCACCGAGTGTTCCTGCAAATTGTGGCCCTCGCCCCCGATGTACGAAATGACTTCGTAACCATTGACCAGACGCACCTTGGCCACCTTGCGCAAAGCCGAGTTCGGCTTCTTCGGGGTGGTGGTGTACACGCGCGTGCACACGCCGCGCTTCTGCGGGCTCAGTTTCAGAGCCGGGCTCTTGCTCTGGATGCGCGTGCTTTCGCGCGGTTTGCGAACAAGTTGATTAATAGTCGGCATGCATCTATATCCAGTTAATTCACAAAAGGCGCCACAAAAAAGCGCGGCGCCCGAATGCAGCTACGGGCGCCGAAAAGCCTGCGATTATCGCTAGCCGCGAAGTTCTGGTCAAGGCGCGTGTCGAGGCGACACAGAGAGGCTCGCCGCCGCGAGCCGTCCCTTACTTGCTGTTATTCGGCAACTTCGGCCGACTCGTCGGCTCCCGTTTCCGCCTCGCCCTCTACCGTCGCCATCAGCTCCATCTCAGCCAGCTGCTTTTGCTCAAGCGCATCGGCCGCTTCCTTTTCCTTGCGCGCCCGATGGAACGCCATCCCTGTTCCAGCCGGTATCAAGCGACCGACGATGACGTTTTCCTTCAGGCCGCGCAGGTCGTCCTTCTTGCCCATGATCGCAGCTTCGGTCAGCACCCGCGTCGTTTCCTGGAACGAAGCGGCGGAAATGAACGAGTCGGTCGACAAAGACGCCTTGGTAATGCCGAGCAGAATGTTCTCGTACAACGCGGGTCGCTTGCCCTCGGCGATCGCCTTGTCGTTCTCGTCCAGCATCTCCGAGCGTTCGACCTGTTCGCCGGTAATGAATGGAGCATCGCCCGGATCGGTCGTCTGCACCCGGCGCAGCATCTGCCGCACGATCACTTCGATGTGCTTGTCGTTGATCTTCACACCCTGCAACCGGTAGACGTCCTGCACCTCGTCGACGATGTAGCGCGCGAGCGCATCGACGCCGAGTAGGCGCAGGATGTCGTGCGGATCGGCCGAGCCGTCGACGATCAGCTCGCCCTTGTTCACTACCTGGCCATCGTGCACGAGCATGTGTTTTTCCTTCGAAATCAGGAATTCATGCTCCTCGCCCTCGAGATCGGTAATGATCAGGCGCTGCTTGCCCTTGGTTTCCTTGCCGAACGTCACCGTGCCGGTCACTTCGGCCAGCATGCCGGCGTCTTTCGGCGAGCGCGCTTCGAACAGCTCTGCGACCCGCGGCAAACCGCCGGTGATGTCACGCGTCTTCTGCGATTCGGTCGGAATCCGTGCCAGTACTTCACCGACGCCGACCTGCTGCGCGTCGCGCACGACAATCAGCGCGCCGACCGGGAAGCTGATGGTCACCGAGTGCTCCGTGCCCGGAATCTTGACCTCATCGCTCATCTCATTGAGCAGCTTCACCTGCGGCCGCACACCTTTGGCAGCGGTCGGACCGCGGCGTTTGGCATCGATGACGACCAGCGTCGAAAGCCCGGTCACTTCGTCGATCTGCCGAGCAACCGTGACGCCTTCTTCGACGTTTTCGAACTTCACCGTCCCCGCAAACTCGGTAATGATCGGACGCGTCAGCGGATCCCAGCTGGCGAGTTGCACACCGGCCTTGACCTGCTTGCCGTCGGCCATCAGCAACGTTGCACCGTAGGGCACTTTGTGGCGCTCGCGCTCACGGCCGTTGTCGTCAACGATCGTCACTTCGCCCGAGCGGCCGATTGCAACCTGCTCGCCCTTGGCGTTCGTGACGTAGCGCATCGTGCTCGTAAATCTCACCGTGCCATTGCTTTTCGCCTCGACGCCCGATGCCACCGCCGCACGCGACGCCGCACCACCGATGTGGAACGTGCGCATCGTCAGCTGCGTGCCGGGTTCGCCGATCGATTGCGCAGCGATGACGCCCACGGCTTCGCCGGCGTTGACCAGCACGCCGCGGCCAAGATCGCGCCCGTAGCACTTGGCGCACAAGCCGTAGCGCGTTTCGCATGACAGCGGAGTCCGTACCCGCACTTCGTCGATTGCAAGCGCTTCAATCTGGTCGACATTGTCTTCATCGAGCAGATGTCCGACCGCAAACAGAACTTCCTGCGTCTCCGGACTCAACACGTCCATCGTAATGACGCGTCCGAGGATCCGGTCGCGCAACGCTTCGATAACCTCGCCACCTTCGACTAGCGCCTTCATCGTGACACCGTTGCCGGTGCCGCAATCGTCCTCGGTGACGACCAAATCCTGGGTCACATCGACCAGACGCCGTGTCAGATAACCCGAGTTCGCGGTCTTTAGTGCCGTGTCGGCCAGTCCTTTGCGCGCGCCGTGCGTCGAGATGAAGTACTGCAGAACGTTCAGCCCTTCGCGGAAGTTGGCGGTGATCGGCGTCTCGATGATCGAGCCGTCGGGCTTCGCCATCAGGCCGCGCATGCCGGCCAGCTGCCGGATCTGTGCAACCGAACCGCGCGCGCCCGAATCGGCCATCATCCAGATCGAGTTGAACGATTCCTGCGACGACTCACGGCCGTGGCGATCGCTCGCCTGCTCGGTCGCGAGCTGCTCCATCATCACCTTGCCAACGTGATCGCCGGCACGCCCCCAGATGTCGACCACCTTGTTGTAGCGCTCGCCCTGCGTCACCAGGCCCGAGGTGTATTGCGCCTCGATCTCTTTCACTTCGCGCTCAGCACTGCGAATGATTTCTTCTTTTTGCGGCGGCACGACCATGTCGTCGATCGCAATCGACAGACCGGCGCGCGTCGCCAACGTGAAGCCTGTTTGCATCAGCTTGTCGGCGAAGATCACCGTCTCGCGCAGGCCGCACTTGCGGAACGCGAGATTGATCAGCCGGCTGATTTCTTTTTTCTTCAGTGGCTTGTTCAGCACGTTGAACGAAAGCCCAGCGGGCAGAATCTCCGACATCAACGCACGGCCGACCGTCGTTTCGTAGCGCGTCAGCTTTGCCGTTTTCTCGCCGGTCTCCGCATTGACGTCAAACTCACGAACGCGCACCGTGACGCGCGTTTGAAGTTCGACTTCGCGGTTTTCGTAGGCGCGATGCACTTCGGCGAGATCGGTAAAGAACGAGCCCTCGCCCTTGCCGTTGATTTTTTCGCGCGTCGCGTAATAAAGACCCAGCACGATGTCCTGCGACGGCACGATCGATGGGTCCCCGTTCGACGGAAACAGGACGTTGTTCGAAGCCAGCATCAGCGAACGCGCTTCCAGCTGTGCTTCGAGCGACAGCGGGACGTGCACGGCCATCTGGTCACCGTCAAAGTCGGCGTTGAACGCCGCGCACACGAGAGGATGCAACTGGATCGCCTTGCCTTCAATCAGCACCGGCTCGAACGCCTGAATGCCCAAACGGTGCAACGTCGGCGCGCGATTCAGCATCACCGGGTGCTGACGGATCACCTCTTCGAGGATGTCCCACACCACGGGCTCGCCGGACTCGACCATCTTCTTCGCGGCCTTGATCGTGGTGGCCAAGCCTTGCAATTCGAGCTTGTTGAAGATGAACGGCTTGAACAACTCGAGCGCCATCAACTTCGGCAGCCCGCACTGATGCAGCTTCAGCTGCGGACCCACGACGATGACTGAGCGGCCTGAGTAGTCGACGCGCTTGCCGAGCAAGTTCTGCCGAAAGCGGCCGCCCTTGCCCTTGATCATGTCGGCGAGCGACTTCAGCGGACGCTTGTTGGCGCCCGTCATCGCCTTACCGCGACGGCCGTTGTCGAGCAGCGAGTCGACTGACTCCTGCAGCATCCGCTTCTCGTTGCGCACGATGATTTCGGGCGCTTTGAGCTCAAGCAGGCGCTTCAACCGGTTGTTACGGTTGATCACACGGCGATACAGATCGTTCAAGTCGGATGTGGCAAACCGGCCACCGTCGAGCGGCACCAGCGGACGCAGCTCCGGCGGGAGCACCGGAAGTACTTCGAGAATCATCCACTCGGGCTTGATGCCCGAGCGTTGAAAACCTTCGAGGACTTTCAGCCGTTTCGCGAACTTCTTGATCTTCGCTTCCGAGCCGGTTTCCGACAGATCCTTGCGCAGCGTTTCAATTTCCTTGTTGACGTCGATGCCGCGCAGCAGTTCGCGAATCGCCTCGGCACCCATCAGGGCGCGGAAGTCGTCGCCGTATTCCTCGGTTTTCGCGATGAAGTCGTCCTCGGTCATCAGCTGCCCTTTTTTGAGCGGCGTGAAGCCCGGGTCGACGACGCAGAACGCTTCGAAGTACAGCACGCGCTCGATATCGCGCAGCGTCATGTCGAGCACCATCCCCATGCGAGACGGCAGGCTCTTCAGGAACCAGATGTGCGCCGTCGGGCTGGCAAGCTCGATGTGCCCCATACGCTCGCGACGCACCTTGGCCAGCGTCACCTCGACGCCGCACTTTTCGCAGATCACGCCACGGTGCTTCAGGCGTTTGTACTTGCCGCACAGGCACTCGTAATCCTTGATCGGGCCGAAAATCTTGGCGCAAAAGAGCCCGTCACGCTCGGGTTTGAACGTGCGGTAGTTGATGGTCTCCGGCTTTTTGACTTCGCCAAATGACCACGAACGGATTTTGTCGGGCGACGCGATGCCGATCTTGATGGCATCGAATTGCTCTTCCTGCTGGACCTGCTTGAACAGATCGAGTAGTGCCTTCATTAGTTGCGCTCCAAATCGATATCAATACCCAGCGAGCGGATTTCCTTGACCAGCACGTTGAACGACTCCGGCATGCCGGCGTCGATCACGTGATCGCCCTTGACGATGTTTTCGTAGACCTTCGTTCGGCCCTGTACGTCGTCCGACTTGACCGTCAGCATCTCCTGCAACACGTACGCAGCGCCGTAGGCTTCGAGTGCCCACACTTCCATCTCGCCAAAACGCTGCCCGCCGAACTGCGCCTTCCCGCCCAGCGGTTGCTGCGTGACCAACGAGTACGGGCCGGTCGAGCGTGCGTGCATCTTGTCGTCAACCAAGTGATGCAGCTTCAGCATGTGCATGTAGCCAACGGTGACCGGGCGCTCGAAAATCTCGCCGGATCGGCCGTCGAACAAGCGTGTCTGCGTCTTGGTCGGCGTCAGTTGCAAAGCCTTCGCTACGTCGTCCGGATAAGCGAGATCCAGCATTGCATGAATCTCTTTTTCCGCCGCACCGTCGAACACCGGGGTCGCAAACGGCACGCCGTCGGTCAAGTGTTCGCCGAGCTGGGTGACTTCTTCGTCGCTCAGCTGATCGATTTCTTCCGGCTTGCCCGAACGGTTGTAGACCTCTTTCAAAAACGTGCGCAGCTGCCCAGCCTTGACGTTGGCGACCATGTCGCCGATGCGTTGCCCAAGGCCCTTGGCCGCCCATCCCAGATGGGTTTCGAGAATCTGGCCGACGTTCATCCGTGACGGCACCCCGAGCGGATTCAACACCAGATCCACCGGCGTTCCGTCGGCCATGTACGGCATATCTTCGACCGGCACGATGCGCGAGACGACGCCCTTGTTGCCATGGCGTCCCGCCATCTTGTCGCCCGGCTGCAGGCGGCGCTTGACAGCCAGATACACCTTGACCATCTTCAGCACGCCCGGCGGCAGCTCATCGCCCTGCGTGAGCTTTTTCTTCTTGTCTTCGAACGCCTGATCGAACTGCTTGCGCTTCTGCTCGATCGAATCCTTCAACGCTTCGAGTTGCGCCGCGGCATCGTCATCGGCCAGACGAATTTCGAACCAGTGATACTTCTCGAGGGATGAGAGGTAATCCTTGGTCACCGTGGTCCCGCGCGCGAGACGATTCGGCCCGCCGGTCGCTTCTTTGCGCAGCAACAGCTTTTCGATCCGCTGAAATGCGTCGCCTTCGACGATGCGCAGCTGATCGTTCAGGTCCTGGCGGTACCGCTTGAGCGCGTCGTCAATAATGTTCTGTGCACGGCGGTCGCGCACGATACCTTCGCGCGTGAACACCTGGACGTCGATCACGGTGCCGCTCATGCCCGACGGCACACGCAGCGAAGTGTCCTTAACGTCCGAAGCTTTTTCACCGAAGATCGCGCGCAGCAGCTTCTCCTCCGGAGTCAGCTGCGTCTCGCCCTTCGGCGTGACCTTGCCGACCAGCACATCACCGGCATTCACCTCCGCGCCGATATAGACGATGCCCGAGTCGTCGAGCCGGCCGAGCTGATTCTCCGAAAGATTGGAGATGTCGCGGGTGATCTCTTCCGGCCCGAGCTTCGTATCGCGCGCGACGACGTTCAACTCTTCGATGTGGATCGACGTATAGCGGTCATCAGAAACGACCCGCTCCGAGATCAAGATCGAATCTTCGAAGTTGTAACCATTCCACGGCATGAACGCGACCAGCATGTTCTGGCCGAGCGCGAGCTCACCCAGATCGGTCGATGCGCCATCGGCGACCACGTCGCCCTTGGCAATCGATTCGCCTTTCTTGACGATCGGCGTCTGGTTGATGTTGGTGTTCTGGTTCGAGCGTGTGTACTTGGTCAGGTTGTAAATGTCGACGCCGACCTCGCCCTGCACGTTTTCCTTGTCGTCAACGCGCACGACGATGCGATTCGCATCGACGTAATCGACGGTTCCGCCGCGCAGCGCCTGCACGGTGGTGCCGGAGTCGACCGCGACCGTGCGCTCAACGCCGGTGCCTACGAACGGCTTCTCAGGACGCAGGCACGGGACGGCCTGGCGCTGCATGTTCGAACCCATCAGTGCGCGGTTCGCGTCGTCGTGCTCTAGGAACGGGATCAGCGACGCTGCGACCGAAACGATCTGCGACGGCGCGATGTCCATGTACTGAACGCGACCCGGCGACATCAACACGAACTCGCCGTTCTCGCGGCAGCTCACCAACTCGTCCTGGAATTTGCCGTTCTTATCGAGCGGCGCATTCGCCTGCGCGATCACGTACTTGCCCTCTTCGATCGCCGATAAATACGAAATGTCGGTCGTGACCTTGCCGCCATCGACCTTGCGGTACGGCGTTTCGAGAAACCCGTACTCGTTCAGCTGCGCATACAGCGCCATCGAATTGATCAGGCCGATGTTCGGCCCCTCGGGCGTTTCGATCGGACATACGCGGCCGTAGTGCGTCGGATGAACGTCGCGCACCTCGAAGCCGGCACGTTCGCGCGTCAACCCGCCTGGTCCCAGTGCCGAGACGCGGCGCTTGTGCGTGATCTCGGACAGCGGATTTGTCTGGTCCATGAACTGGCTCAACTGCGACGAGCCGAAGAACTCGCGAATCGACGCGCTGATCGGCTTGCTGTTGATCAGATCGTGCGGCATCAGGTTTTCGGTTTCGGCCTGGCCCAACCGCTCCTTGACGGCGCGCTCGACGCGCACCAATCCCGCTCGGAACTGGTTTTCGGCGAGCTCGCCTACGACGCGCACGCGGCGATTGCCCAAGTGATCGATATCGTCGATCTCGCCGCGCCCGTTGCGCAACTCGACCAGCAGCTTCATCGTGTCGGCGATATCTTCGTGCGTCAGCGTCATTGGACCCGTAATTTCCGGGCGGCCGAAGCGGCTGTTGACTTTCATGCGGCCCACGCGCGACAGGTCGTACGTGTCTTCATCGAAAAACAGGCGGCGGAACAGCGTCTCGACCGCGTCTTCAGTCGGCGGTTCGCCGGGACGCATCATCCGGTAGATGGCAATACGCGCCGCGAGCTGATCGCCGGTCTCGTCGATGCGCAGCGTGTTCGAGATGAACGCACCCTGATCGAGATCGTTGATGTAGATCGTGCGGATCTCCTGCACGTTAGCGGTGCGCAGCGTCTTCAGCAGGTCTTCGGTCAATTCATCGTTGGCGTTGGCAACGATCTCTCCGGTCTCCGGATCGACGACATTGTTCGCCAGCACGCGGCCGAGCAGGTAGTCCTCGCTCACAGCGATTCGCTTCATGCCCGCGGCTTCCATGTCGCGGATGTGCTTGGCGTTGATGCGCTTGTCCTTCGCAACGATGACCTTGCCGGTCTTGTCGGTGATATCGAACCGCGCGGTTTCGCCGCGCAGCCGCTCCGGCACGAGCTCCATAAAGCCGCCTTCGGCGCTCAGCTGGAACGTGTCGAAGCGGAAGAAATGCGCGAGCACCTGTTCGTTGGACAGGCCGATTGCCTTCAGCAGAATCGTCGCCGGCATCTTGCGGCGGCGATCAACGCGGAAGTACAGAATGTCTTTCGGATCAAACTCGAAATCGAGCCAAGACCCGCGATAAGGGATCACGCGCGCTGAAAAGAGCAACTTACCGGACGAATGCGTCTTGCCGCGATCGTGCTCGAAGAACACGCCGGGCGAGCGGTGCAGCTGCGACACGATCACGCGCTCGGTACCGTTGATGACGAACGAGCCGGTGGTCGTCATCAGCGGTATTTCGCCCATGTAGACCTCTTGCTCCTTGACTTCCTTAATCGTCGGCTTCGACGCCTCGCGGTCCATGATCACCAGCCGTACCTTGGCGCGCAGCGGCGACGCGTAAGTCAGTCCGCGCTGCTGGCATTCCTTGACGTCAAACGGCGGCTCGCCGAGTTGAAAGCTGACGAACTCAAGCCGCGCCATGCCGTTGTGGCTGGAGATCGGAAAGATCGATGTGAAAGCGGCCTGCAAGCCGTGGTTCTCGCGCTTGGCAGGCGGCACTGCCGCCTGCAGAAAGTGGGTGTATGACTCAAGCTGGGTCGCAAGCAAGAACGGCACGGACAACACGCTCGGCCGTTTGGCAAAGCTCTTGCGAATGCGCTTTTTTTCAGTGAACGAGTACGGCATGGACGCTCCGTTCGGTACGGGAGAAGGGCAAACAACTAACCCTGGCTGTTCGACGCGGGGACGACAAATGCCACCACGGACGCAGCGTTAGACGCATGCATCCGAGTGGCGTAGGTGTGTCCTGCGCGTTCGTTCATCCAGGGAAGACTTTGAGTTGGGGATGAATTTCCCCAATTCAAAGGCTTCGAGCAGCTACTCAGGGGAGCCGGCGAAGCGAGCTTCGCCGGCCACGCAAGCCTTATTACTTGATCTCCACTTTGGCGCCAGCGTCCTCCAGCTTCTTCTTCGCTGCGTCGGCGTCCGCTTTGTTCACGCCTTCCTTGACGGGTTTCGGTGCGCCATCCACCAAATCCTTGGCCTCTTTCAGCCCCAGGCCGGTCAGTTCACGCACCGCCTTGATGACGTTGACCTTGTTGGCGCCAAATTCCATCAACATCACGTTGAACTCGGTCTGCTCTTCAGCCACCGCTGCCGCCGCACCACCGCCCGCCGGCGCTGCAACCGCTACCGCAGCCGCAGCCGCCGAAACGCCAAATTTGTCTTCCATCATCTTGATCAGCTCGCTGATCTCGAGGACGGACTTCGCGCCGATGGCGTCGAGAATTTCCTGATTTGAAAGTGCCATTACCAACTCCTAAGAAAATGCGTTGTATCGGTTCAAATAGTCGAATGTGGACTACGCGGCAGCAGTTTTCGAGTCGCGTACTGCAGCCAACGTACGTACCAGGCGCGACGGCACTTCGTTCAACGTACGAACGAACTGACCGATCGGCGCCTGCATCGTGGCCATCAACTTCGCCAGCAACTCGTCGCGGCTCGGCAGCAAGGCCAACGCCTTGACACCCTTTTCGTCCATGACGAAATTAGGTGTCCCGCCCGCCTTGACGATCAGCTTGTCGTTGTCTTTAGCAAAGCTGGAAAGCACCTTGGCGGCAGACACGGGGTCGTTAGAGAACCCGTACACCAAGGGCCCGATCAACTTGTCGGACAACCCTGAAAACGGCGTTCCACCGACCGCGCGACGCGCCAACGTGTTTTTCAGCACACGCAACTGGACACCCTGACTACGCGCTTGCTTGCGCAGTCGGGTGATCGCATCCACATCCAGCCCACGGTATTCGGCGACCACGATCGATTGCGAGGTCGCCACAAGGGCGCCGACCTCCTCGACCACAGTCGCCTTCTCTTGCCGATTAAGACCCATGCATGGCTCCATAAAAGTGCTTCGCAATGCTCAGCACCGGTTGAAAACCGGCGACCGAAGCGAAGCACCGATGCACGTCTCACAACACATTCAATGAGCGCACTTCAATGCTCTCCTCGGGTCCACCGTCTGCGCTGGAATGGAAAACCTCTTCCAAACTTAGAGAAACAAGTCTCAGAAAAACTCGCTTCCTCCAGCGGTCTCTGACAGCAGCGCGTCGAATCGATGTCCCGACGTAACGCGCAGCCCAAAGCCTTTACGTGACTACGACCTTCTATCCGTTCAAAGTCGACGCATCGACGCGCACGCCGATTCCCATCGTCGACGACACCGAAATCCTGCGCAGAAAGACGCCCTTCGACGACGCCGGCTTCGATTTGTTCAGAGCGTCGATCAGTGCCGCTAAGTTGGTCTGTAACCGATCGACCTCAAATGAAGCGCGGCCGATCGACGCATGCACGATGCCGGCCTTATCCGCGCGAAACTGCACCTGTCCCGCCTTCGCGTTCTTCACCGCTTGCGCCACGTCGGGTGTCACCGTGCCGACCTTCGGGTTCGGCATCAGCCCGCGCGGGCCGAGAACCTGTCCCAAGCCACCGACCACTCGCATCGCGTCCGGCGACGCGATGACGACGTCAAAATCCAGAAAGCCTTCCTTGATCTTCGCGGCCAAATCGTCCATACCGATGATGTCCGCGCCAGCCGCCTTCGCTTCTTCTGCCTTCGCGCCTTGCGCGAACACCGCAACGCGTTTGGTCTTGCCGCTGCCCGCAGGCAACACGACGGAGCCGCGCACCGTCTGATCCGACTTCTTGGCGTCGATCCCGAGAGCGACCGACACGTCGACCGACTCATCGAACTTCGCTGTAGCGCATTGTTTGATCAGCGATAGCGCATCGCCGACCGGATACGTTTTTTGCGTATCGAGCTTGCTGCGATTGGCCTTCGTGCGTTTGGAGATAGTGGCCATTACAGCCCCTCCACAGTGATGCCCATCGAGCGCGCGCTGCCAGCGATCGTGCGCACAGCCGCTTCCATGTCCGCAGCGGTCAGATCGGGCATCTTCGCCTTGGCGATTTCTTCGGCCTGCGCGCGCGTGATCTTTCCGACCTTGTCGGTGTGCGGCTTCGCCGAGCCGCGCTCGATCTTCGCGGCTTTCTTGATCAACACCGTCGCCGGCGGCGTCTTCATCACGAACGTGAAACTCTTGTCCGCAAACGCTGTGATCACAACCGGGATGGGCAGTCCGGGCTCCACATTCTGGGTCTGCGCGTTGAACGCCTTGCAGAACTCCATGATGTTCAGCCCGCGCTGACCGAGCGCGGGACCAATCGGAGGCGACGGATTCGCCTTGCCGGCGGGCACCTGCAACTTGATAAAGCCGATGATCTTCTTTGCCATTTCTCACTCCTGTGGGTTCAAGCGCGGGCTTGCTGACGAGCAAGCCGCTCCCCGTTCAATTGCCAATGCCTAGACCTTCTCAACCTGACCAAACTCGAGTTCCACCGGCGTCGAACGGCCGAATATCGTGACCGATACGCGCAGGCGACTCTTCTCGTAATTCACTTCTTCGACGTTGCCGTTGAAGTCGGTAAACGGACCGTCCTTGACCCGCACCATCTCGCCCACTTCCCACAACGTTTTCGGTCGCGGCTTCTCCGCGCCCTCTTGCATCCGCATCAAAATTTCGTCGACTTCTTTCTGGCGCAGCGGCGATGGCCGATTGGCGCTGCCGCCCAGAAAGCCAGTCACCTTCGACGTGCTCTTTACCAGGTGCCAGGCCTCGTCGGTCATGTCCATTTCGACCAGCACATAGCCCGAGTACATGCGGCGCTCGGTGATCGACTTTTTCCCGCCTTTGACTTCGACGACCTCTTCGACTGGCACCAGGATCTGTCCGAATTGCGATTGCAAACCCGCGCGATTAATGCGTTCCTGCAGCGCACGCGCCACGCCCTTTTCCATCCCGGAATAGGCATGCACGACGTACCAGCGCTTCGTGCCTGCCGCGGGCGGCGGCGCGCCTGCGCTGGGCTCTCCAGCTTCTGCGGCAGTTCCCGGTGTTGTTTCAGTTGCCATCTCAGTTGCCATTCATGTCCTTAGCGCCAGGAAAGCAGCGTGTCGTACAGGACCCATTCAAGACTCTTGTCGACCAGGAAAAGAAAAATCGCCATGATCACGACGAACCCGAACACGATGCCGGTTGTCGTGACTGTCTCCTTGCGGCTCGGCCATACGACGCGCTTTGTTTCCTCGTATGACTCGCGCGCGTAAGCCAAAAAGCGCTTGCCGGACTGCGAAAACCACGCGATCACGACCGCAGCGACTAGGCCCCCAATCAGCACGCCGACGCGCGCCAACGTGGGCTGCTCGGTCAGGAACGTGAAGCCAAGCACGCCCGCCACCGCTGCCAGCACGGCAAGCGTTACCAAGACCAGATCGGCCTTGCTCGTGACTGTTTCGACGTTCTGTGTTGCCATTTATGCCTGCTTCCGACAAGTGGCAGGGGCGGAGGGCATCGAACCCCCAACCTCTGGTTTTGGAGACCAGCGCTCTGCCAATTGAGCTACGCCCCTAAGCCCGTAACTGCTATTCAGTAATTTTGGCGACGACTCCGGCGCCGACGGTTTTGCCACCTTCTCTGACGGCGAATCGCAGGCCTTGTTCCATCGCGATCGGCGCGATCAGGGCGACTTCCATCTGGATGTTGTCGCCCGGCATCACCATCTCGGTGCCCGCCGGCAACTGAATCGAGCCGGTCACGTCGGTGGTGCGAAAGTAAAACTGCGGACGATAGCCGTTGAAGAACGGAGTGTGGCGTCCGCCTTCTTCCTTGCTCAGCACATAGACTTCCGCGGTGAACTTGGTGTGCGGGGTGATCGAGCCGGGCTTGGCCAGCACCTGGCCACGCTCGACTTCTTCGCGCTTGGTGCCGCGCAGCAGGACTCCGACGTTGTCGCCCGCTTGGCCTTGATCGAGCAGCTTGCGAAACATCTCGACCCCGGTGCAGGTGGTCTTCAGCGTCGGCTTGATGCCGATGATCTCGATCTCGTCGCCGACTTTGACGATGCCGCGCTCGATTCTTCCGGTGACGACGGTGCCCCGTCCGGAAATGGAGAACACGTCTTCGACCGGCATCAGGAAGGCGCCGTCAATGGCTCGCTCCGGCGTGGGGATGTAGCTGTCCAGCGCTTCGGCGAGCTTCATGATCGAGACTTCGCCCAGATCGCCTTTGTCGCCTTCCAGGGCCAGCTTGGCACTGCCTTTGACGATCGGGGTGTCGTCGCCCGGGAAGTCGTATTTGCTGAGCAGTTCTCGGACTTCGATTTCGACCAGCTCGAGCAGCTCGGCGTCGTCGACCATGTCGACTTTGTTCAGGTACACGATGATGTAGGGCACCCCGACCTGGCGTGCGAGCAGGATGTGTTCTCTGGTCTGCGGCATGGGGCCGTCGGCAGCCGAGACGACCAGGATGGCGCCGTCCATCTGGGCCGCGCCGGTGATCATGTTCTTGATGTAGTCGGCGTGCCCGGGGCAGTCGACGTGGGCGTAGTGCCGATTGGCGGTTTCGTACTCGACGTGGGCGGTGTTGATGGTGATGCCACGCGCTTTCTCTTCGGGCGCCGCGTCGATCTGGTCGTACGCGCGCGCTTCCCCCCCAACTTGCTCGCCAAGCACCGAGGTCATGGCCGCCGTTAGGGTCGTCTTGCCGTGATCAACGTGTCCAATCGTGCCTACGTTCACGTGCGGCTTGGTCCGTTCAAATTTGCCTTTCGCCATCGCTAACTCCTCGAATGCTTCTGTCTCAATGCTTCAGTTTCAATTGGTGCCCATGACGCGGATCGAACGCGTGGCCTCTCCCTTACCAAGGGAGTGCTCTACCACTGAGCCACATGGGCTTCCGCGATCGTCGATAAGGACTTGTCTGCTTTGCTGATCGCGCTCGCCGTACCGCTGTGTACTGCCTTCGCGCTCGCGTCGCGCATCCACGACCTTCTCGACGACACGGTTGTTGTTTTCGTAGGGTGCGGTATTCCTGTTGTTTATTGGAGCGGGTGAAGGGAATCGAACCCTCGTCGTAAGCTTGGAAGGCTTCTGCTCTACCATTGAGCTACACCCGCCCGACGAACCTTCCGCATCCGCGCTCATCCGTTTCGCTCTGGAGGTTGCTGGTGGAGGAGGTTGGATTCGAACCAACGTAGGCGTAAGCCAACAGATTTACAGTCTGCCCCCTTTAACCACTCGGGCACCCCTCCGCGGCGAACCGCAAATTATGGTTGCAGAACAAAGGCTTGTCAAACCGACGCAAATGTTGCCGCGACGCAGCGTTAGACGCCGCGCGGACCCTCCCTCGGCTGCGATCCCTTCTTCGTTCAAGTTGCTGTTGGCTAGCACTCACTCGCAAGTTATCGCACCAAACTCTGGCCTTCAGGCGCGACCGCGAGCACCCATGAGTTTTGGTTGTATGTCCCTATGGCATTGACTTGCCACGATGAGCCCCGATAATGGTGCGATGCAACAACACACTTCTAGCGCCTTGGTTGCGCAGTTAGGTCCGCATCACCGTGGCCGCGTATTGGAGCACCTGCGCCGACTGTCAGAACGAGATCTCTGGCTTCGCTTCGGTTATGCAGTAACGGATGACGCGCTTCGCGCCTATGTCAGAAAACTGCACTTCAGCCGCGATGCGATTTTCGCAATTTTCGATGAAGCCGCCGACGTTCTTGCTCTCGGACATCTAGGCTTCGACAAGAACACATCCTCCAAAACGACTGAGTTCGGCCTTTCCGTACTTCCGCATGCACGCCGCCGCGGCTTGGGACTGCGCTTGCTGCAACGGGGAGCCGTGCACGCGCGTAATCGTGGTGCGACCCACCTGGTGATGACGTATGTGCCCGACAACGATGCACTGAAGTATTTGGCCGAGCGTGCCGGAATGCAATTGGTATCCGACGTCTACGAGCCGCGTGCGTTTCTCAGCCTTGAGCCTCCGACTGCGGCATCGCTGATGGACGAAACGTTTTCCGAAATGCTGGCGGCGATCGACCTGGGCTTTCGCGTCGCAAACGCAGACGCGACTCAGCATCGATCTACATCTGCTTGAACAGGTGCGTGTAGTTGCGGCTGACCTCCAGCTTCTCCGTGTGCCCCTTGATTAGCACCAGCTGACGTCCGCGAAAATCGCGTGTCACACCGGCGATTGCCTTGGCGTTAACAATCGTCCCTCTGTGTATTTGCCAGAATTGCTCTGGGTCGAGTTCGTCGATGAGCTCTTTGATCGGCTTGCGGATCAGCGCCTCGAATGATTCGGTTTGGACTCGCGTGTATTTCTCGTCCGACGTGAAAAAAAGAACTTCCGCGCTGGGTATTAGCCGCAACTGCTGGCCGACGCTGGCCTGGATCCACTGCAGGTGATTGCGCTGTGCGCCGCCACCGGCCGACTCGAGCTTCGCGCTCAGTTGACTCAACAGCGCGCCTAGATCACTCGGTTTTGAACCGAGGCGCTGCTGCAGGCGAGCGACGGTTATCGCGAGACGTTCTACTTCGGCGGGCTTCAAAACGTAATCAATCGCGCCGTGCTCGAAAGCATCAACGGCGTACTCGTTGTACGCGGTGATGAATACAACATGGCACGCGTCGCCGATATGACGCGCAGCCTCGATGCCGGTCATCCCGGGCATGCGAATGTCGAGGAAGGCGAGATCGGGATGATGGGCGCGAACCGCGGCCACTGCCTCTTCGCCGTTCTTGGATTCAGCAACAATCTGCAGATCGGGCCAGACTTCGGTAAGCCGCGCGCGCAACTGCTCGCGCATTAATCGCTCGTCGTCCGCAATGATCGCCGTCGGCATTCGCCGATTCTATGCGCTCGATTTCGCGTCCGAGCGTGCATCCACTTCAAACGGTGTACGGAACCTCGATAGTGACGATCGTGCCGCTTGGAGAGTTCGCTTCGATCGACAATTTTGCAACGCCGCCATACAGAGCCGCCAGCCGCTCGCGCACGTTCGCGAGACCGACGCCGCTGCCTCCGCTTGTACCCATCGCTCCGGCCGCTGCGAATCCCAGCCCTGAGTCCGCTACCGTCACGCGCAGACGCCCGTTCGAGATGTCTGCCGAGATCGTCAGCGAGCCACCTTCGGGCTTGGGCTCCAGGCCGTGCCTGATCGAGTTTTCCACAAGTGACTGCAGCATCATCGGTGGAAACTGCGCCGAACCAAGCCCTTGCGGAACAATGACCGAATACTGCAGCCGCTCTTCCATTCTGAATTTCAGTATTTCGAGATAAGAGCGACATAACTGGACTTCCTTGCCGAGCGTCGTCGAACCTTCTCGCATCTGCGGCAACGCCGCGCGCAGGTACTGAATCAAACTCTTCTGCATCTTCGACGCCGTCGAAGGCTCGGTTTCGATCAGATAATCGACCGAGGCAAGCGTGTTGAAAAGAAAGTGCGGTTCAACCTGCGCCTGCATCGTTTTGAGCTGCGCTTCGGCCAGTTGGCGCTTCAAGCTCTCTTCGGCCGCAGTCTCGGTGGCCGCTTCAGCGCGCCGTTCCGCGCGCCTCTTTCCGCCCAACACCACTTTTACGATGATGCCGGCCATGATCAGCAGCATCACGAAACTCATCAGCCAGTCACCGGTTTTCTCGCGATAGCGGCGCGTCTCGCGCGCGATCTGGCGCTCAATCTGCTTCTCGACAATGTCTTCGATCTGATCGCGGGCCTTGTCGAGTGCCAACGCAAGCTGCTGCGGGTCCTGCGTAAATTCGGGGCCGATCGTGATCGTGCGTCCATCTTCCTCGACGGTGACGCCCGGCTCAACGGCTGACTCTTCTGCGTCGCCTTTTGCGTCCGGCGGAGCTCGCTCGACTCGCACGCCTTTTTCGTCAATGACAACAGACACCCGCTTACCCTTGTCGCCGGCGAGAATGCGCAAGCCTTTGTCGTCGATCTTCACGCTCGCATCGCCCCCCGACTTGGACGACGGCGACTTCTCATTGGGTGCTTGAACACGCACACCGTCGGGCGCGACTTGCAGGTTGACCTGCACGCGATCCTGTTCGTCCCCCATTTTTACGACCACGACCGGTTCGGCGTTATAAAAGACGTTGTCGGCAATCGCGCCAACAATTAATAACAGCAGTGCGACCAGGAAAAACTTGGCCCACCCTACCGTTGCAAGCCAATCACCGAGTCGAGCGCCGATGCTCTTGATCGTCGGTGCGGACGCGCGACCCGCATCTACTGCAGCACCGCGAGTCCATGAAAACGCCCGGCGCAGGCGCGAGCGGCGCGGAGCCGCCTGTTCGGTTGAAGTGGTATCGGCGGAAGCCGCGCTTGTTTCTGCGTTCTGATCAGTTGCCATCCGCGCACTTTATAAGCCGCTGGGCGCGAACACCAATTTGCTGCGACAGACTGCACCTATCGGTCAATAGACTGCACGCTGTGCGACTGGGCGGGAAATGAAAAGGCCCGGATCATCCGGGCCTTTTTGACGAACGCGCTGAGATCTAGAGCGCTGCCTTCGGTGCCTGTTCGCACGCCGCTGCGACGTGAGGTTGCTTCTGCAACCTGACGGTCACCGGTTCAAGGTGTACGACCCTCAAGCTCTCTGCTTTCGGAAAAGCACGCTGCTCGCGCAACGCACCACCGGCAGTGGCCACCAATCCAAGCCCGAGGACTGCCGCCAGTGCCGCGCTCAGAATACGAATTGATTGAGATGTGCGATACATGATGCCCTCCTTCGTTGCCTTTGCATGTGTTGAAGCAAACTGTAGAGAGACAGCAGAACCATTGCGATCGGAGTGCGACGAACTGCGCAAACGATGGAGCGAACTGCAACCTTGCAGATTGGCTGGAGTGAATCGCCTGTCGGTGCGACGAATTAAGCGACGCGGAGGATGCGTGTCATCCGGTCCGCCGCGTGGCGCTGTCGGCGTCGACGGTACGCGCGCTTGGCCTAGCGTCTTGCCGCGATTGCCGCCGCTTGCGGCAGAATTGTTGCTGTAGCTGAGAGTCACCTGGATCAACGAGGAGATTGCGATGCAATTCACCGGCTGGGATAACCCGATGGGCACCGATGGATTCGAGTTCATCGAGTACGCCGCGCCCGACCCGGTAGCGCTGGGAAAGCTATTCGAAACCATGGGCTTTTCGGCGGTCGCCCGGCACCGTCACAAGAAGGTGACGCTGTACCGGCAGGGCGGTGTTAACTTCATCATCAACGCCGAGCCCGATTCGTTTGCGCAACGTTTTGCACGACTGCATGGGCCGTCGATCTGCGCGATCGCATTTCGCGTACGGGATGCCGCGCAGGCCTATAAGCGCGCGCTCGAACTCGGTGCGTGGGGATTCGACTCCAAGTCAGGGCCGATGGAACTGAACATCCCGGCGATCAAGGGGATCGGCGACTCTCTCATTTATTTCGTCGATCGCTGGCGTGGCAAGAACGCCGCTGCACCCGGCGGAATTGGCGATATCGATATTTACGACGTCGATTTCGAGCCGATTGCAGGTACGCAGCCGAATCCTACCGGCTGCGGGCTGGCTTACATCGATCACCTGACGCACAACGTGCACCGCGGCCGGATGAAGGAATGGGCCGAGTACTACGAGCGGTTGTTCAATTTTCGCGAGGTCCGCTATTTCGACATCGAAGGCAAGTTGACCGGGCTAAAGAGCAAGGCCATGACAAGCCCGTGCGGAAAGATCCGCATTCCAATCAACGAAAGCTCGGACGACAAGAGCCAGATCGTCGAATATCTGGATGAATATCGTGGCGAAGGGATTCAGCACGTCGCACTCGCCACCGACGACATCTACGCGACCGTGCGCGCGATGAAGCAAAGCGGTGTCGCGTTCCAAGACACGATCGAGACGTATTACGATCTGATCGACCAGCGGCTACCCAGCCATGGAGAACCGCTGGCCGAGCTGAAACTGCTGAATATCCTGATCGACGGCGCCACGCACCAGGGAGCACCGAACGAGTTGCTGCTTCAGATCTTCACGCAGACCGTAATCGGTCCGATCTTTTTCGAGATCATTCAGCGCAAGGGCGACGAGGGATTCGGCGAAGGCAACTTCCGCGCGCTGTTCGAATCGATCGAGCTTGATCAAATCCGCCGAGGCGTGTTGAAACCCGACGACAGTAAGGCGACCGCATAGACTCCTGATGCCAGTCGCACCGGTCACCTACGGCGCCAGCACTCGTCCACCGCGCGGCGATTACTCCGAGGCGCGCGACGACTACACGTGCGACCAGCACTGGGAGCGCTACACCGAGGATGAGCACGCGATGTATGCGCGACTGTTCGCACGGCAAGTCAAGCAGGCGCCCGGTCAGGCGTGTCAAGAATTTCTCGACGCTTTGCAGGAGCTGGGCGCGGCCGATCACGTTCCGCGCTTTGAGTCGATAAGCGAATCGCTGCAGCGCACGACCGGTTGGGAAGTTGTCGCTGTACCAGGCCTCATTCCGGAGCACGCTTTTTTTCTCTGCTCGCCCACCGGCGCTTTCCGGTCACTGTTTGGCTGCGAACTCCGGCGGAGTTCGACTACATCGTTGAACCCGACGTATTTCACGATCTCTATGGACACGTGCCGCTGCTGTTCAACCCGGTGTTCGCCGATTACATGCAAGCGTTCGGTCGCGGCGGATTAAAGGCGCCAAGGTTTGCAGGCGCTCGAGTACCTGGCGCGTCTTTACTGGTACACGGTGGAGTTCGGTTTGATCACGACCGCACGCGGCTTGCGCGTTTACGGAGCCGGCGTCTTGTCTTCGGTCGGAGAAACGCAATACGCGCTCACCAGTGCAAAGCCGCAACGCCTCGCGTTCGATTTGAAGCGGGTGTTGCGAACGCCGTACAAGATCGACGACTACCAATCGGCTTACTTCGTCGTTGAATCGTTCGATCAGCTGTTTGCCGCCACGGCTCCCGATTTTTCGCCGCTGTACGCGGAAATCGCAGACCAACCCGCGCTTCCGATCGACACCACGCTGAGCGGTGAAAAGTCGTATCCCCCGAACGCGGGCAGTGTGATCACCGCCTAAGAGTCTGCCGCATTATTGCGTCTGTACCGGCACGCCGCCCGGAATGATCGGTTGCGGCTGGGGCATCTGCTGCTGCATTTGCTGCTGCTGCATTTGCTGCTGCTGCATTTGCTGTTGCTGCTGCTGCTGCTGCTGCTGCTGCTGCATTTGCTGCTGCATTTGCTGGGGCGTTGGTTGCTGCGGCACCGGCTGATTAGGAAATTGCTGCGCCGGTATTTGCGGCTGCACCATCGGCGGTGGCTGCGGCAGCGCGGGCCGCGGCGGCGGCGTCGCGCGTGGAATATTCGGTGCGCCTTCACTGCTGGGCGCTGTCAACGTGTTGCCGTCGCGGAAAAAGTTCGGCACGGCCGGAAGCCCGCCGAGCTGCGCGATGGGCCGAGCCGGCAGCCGTACTTCCTGGCGCCCGCCGCTGGACTCGAGAATTACGATGTCGGAAGTCACCGACACCAGCTTCATGCCGGGCGCGACTTCCTGCCCGATCAAAAATACGCGCGCCGGTTTGCCGTCAACTACAAGCACCGCGCTCGAATCCTTGCCTGCCGCGAATACGCCGAGCGCCTGCACATTGGTGGCCACCGACTGCACCACATCGACCTTGCCGAACATGCGGGCAGCCGCCATCGGATCAGGATCGCGTAACGGCGGCGGAGGTAAAGGCGGCGGCGCTGCGATCGGCGACGGAGTGAAGATGCGAATACCCCAAAAGCCGGCGATCGCCAAGACGGCCGCGAAGAAAACCAAATGAACAGCAGCGAAAGCAAACTTTTTCACTATCCCCATCCGATGTTCGGCGCTAGCTCACCATGCATTCGTCCGTGAAGCATCCCCTGTCCGGGGGTAGGGCAGCCGATTCGCGTTGATAATATCCCCTGCACCCTCGGTTGTCCGCGTCGAAAAGCGAGGAACTTCAAGGCGTTCGGCGCTTATCTTCAAGTTTTCTACCGCATTGCCCAATGGTCTGATGACTCCAATGACTGGCGTTCGTTCCTATTTTCATTTGCCACGGCACCGCTCGCGCGGCTTTACGTTGATCGAGATCATGGTCGTGATCACAATTCTCGGCGTGTTGGCCGCACTGATCGTGCCGCGTGTCGTGGGCCGCACCGACGACGCGAAGATCGCTGCCGCAAAGCAGGACATCGCGTCGATCATGCAAGCACTGAAACTTTACCGGCTCGACAACGGTCGCTATCCCACGACCGATCAGGGATTGCAGGCTTTGATCACAAGGCCAACGACGGAGCCTATGCCAAGCAACTGGAAGCAGGGCGGATATCTGGAGCGCACAACCGTGCCCGCCGATCCGTGGGGTGAGCCGTACAAGTTCCTGAATCCGGGCGTGCGCGGCGAAATCGACGTGTTCTCGCTCGGCCGCGATCGTGCGAACGGCGGCGAGCCGAGCACGCCGGACGCCGACATCGGTTCGTGGCAGCTCTAACGCGTCCCGACAAAAGTGCAACCCTACTTTTGTCGGATTAGTTAGCGTGGAATCGCTGGCAAAGCCAGACAATTCCACGAAGGCAAACTCATGAAACGACTGACGAGCAGTGCCGGATTTACGTTGCTCGAGTTGATGGTCGTGATCGTGCTCGCCGGCATCTTGGTATCTCTGGTCACGATCAACATCGCGCCCGATCCGCGCCAGCAGCTGCAGCGCGAAGCACAGCGGGTCGGGCAATTGATGGCGCTCGCCGCCGACGAATCGCGCATCACGCAGCAGCCGATCGTGTGGGAAGCCGATCTGCGAGGGTATCGCTTTGTGACTGAATCGGGCGGGGAGCGGCGGCTCCTGACTGGCGACGACCTGCTGCGCGAGCGCACGTGGGAAACCCCGCTGACGCGCTTGGCAGTGCTCGACAACGGGGGCCCGCAACCGGCGCAGGTGCTTCTGGGTCCGGGCGCGCCGCCGGTGCGAGTCGCAATCGCGCGCGAGTGGATACAGCCGCGCTGGCGGCTGGAGCTGACCAGCGAAGATGGATCGGTCCGAGTTGACTTCGACGAAGCGGGCCGCTCCCTCCTTGCCGTAGAGCAGGTCACAGCAAAGTGATGCGCCAGGTGAAGCGAAAGCGGGGCTTTACGTTGCTCGAAGTATTGGTCGCGCTGGTGATCATCGGCGTCGCGTTGGCAGCATCGATGCGCGGCGCGATGTCGCTGACGTCGACTGCGGAGTACACGCGGCAGAAGCTGTTGGCGGTGCTGACCGCCGAAAACCGACTGCTTGAGCTGCGCCTGGGACGCGAGCGACTCGAGCCAGGGGAAAGCATCCTGCCCTGCGAGCAGGGAGGCGTTGCATTTCTATGCTCGCAGGCCGTCAAACCGACTCCCAATCCGTTTTTCCGCCGCGTCGAAGTGCGGGTGCTGCGGCAAGACGACGCCGGCAATCGGAGCCAGCTCGTCGAGCTGATGACCGTGATGCCAACCAATCAATAGCGATGAAAAACCGCTTCTTCTCCCGCGGATTTACGTTGCTCGAACTGCTGGTGGCGATCACCGTGCTGTCGATCGTGTCGATGATCGCCTGGCGCGGACTCGACTCGCTGGTTGCAACGCGCGAGCGGCTTGAGCCCGAAGTCGACGACGTGCGCTCGCTGTTGACCACGTTCGGACAGATGGAGCGCGACCTGACCCAAGTGACCAATCCCGCCTTTCTCGGGCTCACCACGTCGCCGCTGAACATCGGCGTGGCCGACGGCGGCGAAGTGATCGAGCTGGCACGTGTCGCCAGCCCGGTCGCCGACCGTGCCACCGAAGTGCAAACCGTGTTCTACCGAGTCGTCGACGGCTCCTTGATGCGACAGGCCACGCCACCGCTGCCGGCGTTTGATCGGGCCGATGCCGAGCGCTTCGAAACCGCTCGTCTGTTGGGCAACGTGCAATCGATGACGGTGCGCGTGTGGCAGATTCCCACCGGGTGGGTATCGCCGTTCACATCGGACGGTTCGAGCGCGCAGCCGCAGGCTGTCCAGGCAGCGCCTGGCGTCGAAGTCACGCTGCTGCGTACCGACGGCAAGAAGTTTCGCCGCGTGTTTCTGGTGGGCGCATGAAGGAGAGCAAGTCAACAATGGGTCAGCGCGGAGCCGCCGTGCTCATGGCACTGTTCGTCGCCGCGCTGGCCACCATGATCATTACCGGCCTGTTCTATCGCCAGTTCGTACTGCTGCGAACGATCGAAAACCAGCAGCTTACGTCGCAAAGCCGCCTGCTGTTGCGCGGCGCGCTCGACTGGGGCCGTGCGATTTTGCGCGAGGACGCCAATCGTTCGCAGTACGACGCGTTGAGCGAACCGTGGTCGCAGCCGCTGGCCGAAACGCGGCTCGATCAGCTAGGCGAAACGGCCTCGCTGGCCGCGCTCGCCACGATCGCGGGGTCGATGGAGGACGCACAGGGCCGTCTGAACCTGCGCAACCTGGTCGAAAACGGCCAGGTCGTTGAGCGCGAACTCGATGCGTTGCGGCGTCTGGTGTCGCTGTTGCAACTACCCGAGCAAACCGCGGACTTGATCGCGCTCCGTATGGTGCAGGCGATGCCGGCGCCGACCGCGTCCGACGCGAGCGGGAGGATTTCAGACGCCGACCTGCGCGAGCGCGACCGGCCGCGCCCGTTGCCGCTGATGTTGCCGCAGGACATCGCCGGCATTTCCGGGATCGATCCGGCCGCAGTGCCGAAGCTCGCTCCGTATATCGTCGTACTGGACGAACGCACGGCCGTCAACGCGAATACCGCAACACCGGAAGTCATCGCCGCCCGCGTACCTGAACTGACCTTGGCCGAAGCGCGCACTTTGGTGGCCGAGCGCGAGCGCATTTCATATTTCAACAACACCGGCGAAGTGCGAACTCGGCTCGGCGCCAAAGGCGCGCTGGTCACCGACTCCGAGATATCCACCGCATCTCGTTTTTTCTTTATCCGCGGTGAAGTGAGGCTGGATCGAGCGATCACGCGGATGGAGGCGCTGGTAAAACGCGCCATTCCCGGCCAGGGGCAACAGGCGGTGGCCGTGCTTTGGACCCGAGAGATTTGAAAATGAGAGATCGAGCACCCCAGCGATTACTTTTGTTCCTGCCGCCGCGCCTGAATGCCGGCGGACGTGCCCCGTTTGCATCGGGTACGGTCGTCTCCTACGTCGCGCTTTCGAGCCGCGAGTCGACCCGTGGCGAGGCTCCGGTCGCGTTGCTGCCAAAAGCCAGTGCGGTCGATCTTGTATTCGATTCGAGCGATGTGTTCATCACCGCCATCGAATCGCCGAAGCTGTCGGAAGGCCGGCTGCGGATGGCATTACCGAACATCCTTGAAGATCGTCTGCTGGCCGAAGCCGCCGATTGCCACTTTGCGTTCAACGTTCCGCGCGGCGGCACCGGCACCACGACGATCGCGGCACAGCCGAAGATGCCGGTGGCGGTGATCGATCGCGGCATCCTGACGCGCGCGCTCGACGTTGTGACCGACGCGGGATTCAAAGTACGTGCGGCCTACAGCGAGATCTACACCGTGCCCGCGCCGGCCGCCGGCGTGCTGTCAGTTCGGGTTGACCGTGGGCGTGGCATTGCGCGCTCGGCGACGCACGATGGTTTTGCTTTCGACCTTTCGGAAGACGCGGTGCCCCCTGCGCTCGCGCTCGCGGTGCGCCAGCTCGGCATCAAGCGCATTCAGGTGTTCGGGCGCGACGGCGCACGCATGAGCCCGCTCGCGGCGGCTTTGAACGTGCAGATCGACGTCAACGCGCAGGAAGCCGATCCGGCCAGCACGGAGACGGGAGTGAGCCTGCTGCAAGGCGCATTCGCACAAGGCGGAATGATCGGGGGGTTTGTCGGCAGCTCGCGCTTGTCGATGTCGAGCCGTGCGGTGCGCGTGCCCATGTTGTGGGCCGCGGCCGCGGTCGCGGTCGCGGTGGTCGGCATGAACGCCTATTACCTAAAGCTCGAAGGCGAAGAGAAAACGATCCGCAGTCAAATGGAGACCAGCTTTCGCTCGACGTTTCCCGAAGTCACCACCGTGGCGGACACGATGGTCCAAACCAAACAGAAGCTGGCCGAGGTACGCGCCCGCGCCGGGATCGCTTCGGCTAATGACTTTTCGGTGCTGAACGCACGCACGGCACTGCTGTTGTCGGCCGCGCCAGTCGGCAGCGTCGCCGGCATGGAGTATCGCGACGGCGCGTTGAAGGTGAAGTTCAAGCCCGGGGTGGCCGACAACCCGGGGCTGCAGAACACGCTGCGCTCGGCCGCCCTGCAGCAGGGATTGGCGATTCGCTTCGACGCCGATGGCTCGGCGCGCGTCACGGCGGCGGGGGTCTAACCATGCAGACAAAAGTTAAACCCCACTTTGGTCCGACTGGTCAGCGTGAAATCGCGGGCAAAGCCAGACAATTTCACGAGGTCAACAGCATGCAACTGCGTTCGGTGCGCCAGAACTTGCGTGGAGACGGCTGATGGAAGCGTTACGGCTTTTTTGGGCTGAACGAATTCCGCGCGAGCGGGCCATGCTGCTCGCGGGCGGCGCAGCCCTACTGGCGATCATCGTATTTCTGCTGTTGATCGAACCGGCGTACAACGGCATCGCTCGCCTCGAGCGCAGCCTGCCGCAGCAACGCGCCGGTGCCGCCGCGCTCGAATCGCTGATATCGGAAGTCAAGTCGCTGCGGTCACGCCCGCAGGTCGCGTCAGTGGCGGCCGGCGATATGCGTGCGGCGGTCGATACGTCGCTCGGGCGGGCAGGTATCAAGGCCGCGCGCGTGGTGCCTCTGTCCGACGGCGACTTGCAGCTTACGTTTTCGGATGTTCCGTACAGCAGCTGGGCGCCGTGGCTAGCCGGGATCGAGCGTGAGCTCGGTGCGCGCGCAACGTCGGTGACAATCACGGCGCGCGACAAGACGCCTGGCAACGTCGATGCCGAGCTCGCGTTGCGCATGGCGCGCAGATAACGGGCGGATGAACGCTACCGATCATGCGGGTTGTCGCTTTTATTGTTGCAGCGCTTGCCATACTGATCCTGACCGCGCTGGTGATTGCACCCGCACAGTGGGCAGCCGGCTACGTTCAGTCGGCGAGCAAAGGCAGGGTCGAGCTGGCGGAGGCGAGCGGAACGATATGGAACGGCTCCGCAGTCGTCGTCATCGCGTCGCCCGCGGAAAGCGGTGCTTCGCGCGCGAGCTTGCCCGAGCGGCTGTCGTGGCGGCTCAGTCCGTGGGCGCTGTTCGCGGGTCAAGTCGACCTGGCACTGACGCATCCGTCGGCGCTTTCGCAGCCGTTGACCGTCAACGCGCCGTTGTTCGGGCGCGCGGTTACCCTTGGGCCAACCACGATGCGGTTGCCGGCATCGCTTCTGGTCGGGCTCGGCGCCCCCTGGAACACGATTCGGCCCGGTGGAATTTTGACGGTTTCATGGGATCGGCTCGCGGTCGAACCGGGCCGCTGGCAAGGGCGATTGAGCGGCGAATGGCAATATGCCTCGAGTGGTCTGACGCCCGTGTCACCGATGGGCCATTACCGCCTGCAAACCAACGGTATCTGGCCGGGAACTCAACTGGAATTACTAACCATTTCGGGTCCCCTCGAGCTCAAGGGCAATGGCACAATCAACGAGGGTGGGCGCTTACGCTTCACCGGACGAGCACAAGCAGTGGCTGGCACCGACCCCGGTGTCAAGTCGCAACTCACGGGCCTGATCTCGCTGCTGGGGCGGCGCGACGGCGAGGGATCTCTGTTGAACTTCGGTGGTTGAGATAAAGCCAATGTGCACGTCAGGCCGCGGCCTTTTTTCCCGCTCCATTGCATTTTCCTGCGCATGGTTGATGGCGGCGACCACCGTCATCACACCCGCCATTGCGCAAACATCGCGCGCGAAGCCGCAGCCGCGCGCCGCGCAGAACCCGTCGGAACCGGCGGCAGCCGGAACTCGGGACGAAGGCGTCTTGCTGAACTTCGTCAACGCCGACATCGACGCCGTGGTACGTGCGATCGGGCAGTACACCGGCCGCACCTTCGTCATCGATCCGAGAGTCAAGGGAACGCTGTCGCTATCGACCGAGCGCGCGGTGAGTCGCCAGCAGGCGTACGACCAATTGCTCACCGCGTTGCGGCTGCAGGGCTTCACGATCGTGCAGACCGGCAACGTTGCGCGCGTTGTCCCGGAAGCCGACGCCAAGTTGCAAGGCGGCGCCGTGATCATTCCGAAGGGTTCAGCTCCCAGTGGCGATCAACTGGTCACGCAAGTGTTCCGCCTGCAGTACGAGTCGGCCACCGCGATGGTGCCGATCCTGCGGCCGCTGATTGCGCCGAACAACACGATCTCGGCCTACCCGCAGAACAACACGCTGGTCATCACCGATTACGCCGATAACCTGCGCCGCATCCAGCGCATCATCGAATCGATCGACACGCCGGCGACGAGCGACGTCGAACTGATTCCGGTCAAAAACGGGTTGGCGCTTGAAATCGCCACGGTGGTCAACCGCGTACTCGACGAGGGTGCCCGAGCTGCGGGACAGGCGTCCGATGCCGGCCAGCGCGTTTCGATCCTGGCCGAGCCACGCACCAATTCGATCATCATCCGGGCGCCGAGTCCGCAGCGGCTGCAACTCGCCAAGAGCCTGATCGCGCAGTTGGACAAGCCGGCGCTGACGCCCGGCAACATCAACGTAATCCATTTGCGCAACGCCGAGGCGGTTCGACTCGCTCCGCTGCTGCGCGCGATCATCGGCGCCGATGCGTCGTTCGTGCCGCAAGGCAGTGGCGCTAGTGGGCTGTCGCCCACGACCAACCTGGCGCCGGGCTCCGGTTCGCCTCAGCAGCCTGGTTTGTCGGTCGGCACGTCCGGCGGTACTTCGCCCGGCATAGGTCAGATTGCCGGTGGCGGCTCGAGCGGAGCCGGCGGCACGGGCGGCCTGGCCGGAATGATTCAGGCCGATCCGGCGACCAACTCGCTGATCATCACCGCACCCGAGGTGCTCTACAGAAACATTCGCGCGATCGTCGACAAGCTCGATACGCGCCGCGCGCAGGTCGTGATCGAATCTTTGATCGTCGAAGTCACGGCCGACAAGGCAGCCGAGTTCGGTATCCAGTGGCAGGCACTGGGCGGGATCGACAACTCGGGTACGAGCGTCATCGGCGGGACCAACTTCGGCGGCACCGGCACGAACATCATCGGCGCCGCTCAGAACATTGCCTCGCTCGGGCAAGGCCTGAACCTCGGCGTCGTGCGCGGGCGCGTCAATATTCCTGGCGTCGGCGAAGTGCTCAACCTCGCTTTCCTCGCGCGCGCGCTCGCGACCAGCGCCGACGCGAACATCCTGTCGACGCCGACGATCCAAACGCTCGACAACGAAGAGGCCAAGTTCCTGGTCGGCCAGAACATCCCGCTGATCACCGGTTCATTTGCGCAGGGCGCGGGTAACGGCGCCGGCGTCAATCCGTTCCAGACGTTCGAGCGGCGCGATATCGGCTTGCAGTTGCGAGTGAAGCCACAGATATCGGAAGGCGGCGTGGTCCGCCTTGCCATTTATCAGGAGCTGTCGTCAATTCAGAATACGCTGACCGCGGCGCAGGGCGGCATCATCACCAACAAGCGCAGCTTCGAATCGAGCGTGCTGGTCGAAGACGGCAACATCGTCGTGCTGGGCGGCCTGATCGAAGACCGCACCGACAACAGCAAAAGCCAGGTGCCGCTGCTGGGCGACATTCCGGTCGTGGGCGGATTGTTCCGGTACGAGAACCGCGGCCGGCGTAAGACGAATCTGCTGGTATTCCTGCGGCCATACGTCGTCCGCGACGAAAGCACCTCGAACGCATTGGCGCTCGATCGGTACGACTACATCCGGGGCCAGGTCAACTCCGGCACGCTACCGGACAACCTGGTGTTTCGCGATCTGCAGGGACGGCAGCTGCCGGCGTCGCCGACGGTACCGCCATCGCTGCGTCGCCCGACCGATGGTCCCGGATCACCGGCCACCGGAGCGCCCGCGCCCGGCGCCGAGCCCGCACCCTTGCCGCGCTCGCCCGAAGCAGGACTGGGAGCACGGGTCGAGCGGACCGACCCGCCGGCACCGGTTATCGAAACGCCGGCACCGCCGCCTCCTGTCCCGGCGCCTGCTCCTACCAAGCCAACATCCGAAGCGCCGGCACTGACTGTCGCACCGCCTCCGGTCGCGGCGGCGCCTGTCAGTCGCGCAGACCCGACGCCTATCACGCCACCGGTTGTCACGGCCGCCGCTCAGCCGCCGCAGCCTGCTCCCGCGCAGCGCACCGAGCGGCAACCGCTGGCGCCGATCATCGACGTGCCGCCGTCTGCGCCCGAACCGGCTCCAATACCGGCCGAAGTGCCAGCGGCTGCGCCGGCTGTCGTGCCCGTGCCGGCAATGCCCCCGCCGGCAGCGCCGGCGCCCCTGCCGGCACCCCCTGCACCCGCGGCGGTGCCGCCTGCGTTCGTACCTCCACCGCCTGCTGCGTCGCCGCCTTCGGCAGTCATCGGCGGTGCCGCAGCGCCCTCGGCCGCGCCATCCAGCACCGCGCGCACCGACACCGCAACCGCGCGTCCATCGCCCAGGCAATCCAGTTCGTCATTGCTGCAGGTGGCCGCGGTCAGTGACATTGCGCGCGGGCGCGACCTGCAGCGCCAGCTGCGCGCCGCGGGAATGGACGCCTATTGGGAAAGCGTGAGCACCAAACAAGGCAACGACGTGGTGCGCGTGCGCGTCACCGTCGACCCGGCGACCCAAACCATGGCCGACGCGATTGCGAAGTTGAAGGCGATGGGATTCGATCCGATCATCGTCACGCCATGATTTCGGCAAGCCGGTTGGTCCCTTACGCGTTCGCACGCGATAACGCCATCCTGCTGGTTCCCAAGAGCGAGCGTGACGCCGAAGTTTGGATCAGCGACGCCACGCCATTGGCGGCGTTGAACGAAGTGATCCGCGTCTTTCCCGGCAAGGTCAAGCCGATCGTGGTCGAGCCGGGCAAGCTGGTCGCCGCGATTTCGCAGACCTATGGCGATCAGGGCGGCTCGGCGCAGCAGATCGTCGGCGATATCGAAGGGGAATTCGATATCACGCGGATGATGCAGGAGGTGCCTGATGTCGAGGACCTGCTGGAAACCGAAGACGACGCGCCGATCATCCGCATGATCAACGCGTTACTGACGCAGGCTGCACGCGACGGCGCATCCGACATTCACATTGAAGCCTTCGAAAGCTATTCGCTGGTGCGCTTCAGAATCGACGGCACGCTGCGCGACATCGTGAGGCCGAAGCGTGCGCTGCACGCGGCGCTGGTGTCGCGTATCAAGATCATGGCAGCGCTCGACATCGCCGAGAAGCGCCTGCCCCAGGATGGGCGCATCACGTTGCGGGTCGGTGGGCGGCCGGTGGATGTTCGTGTATCGACGCTGCCTACCGGACACGGCGAGCGCGTCGTGTTGCGTCTACTCGAAAAAGACTTATCGAAGCTCGAGCTGACCAACCTCGGCATGGCCGAAGGGACGCTCGCGGGCTTCGACAGACTGATCCATCAGCCGCACGGAATCATCCTGGTTACCGGCCCGACCGGCTCGGGAAAGTCGACCACGCTGTACGCGGGGATTCGCCGCCTCGACAAGAACACGACCAACATCATGACGGTCGAAGACCCGATCGAATACGACATCGAGGGCATCGGCCAGACGCAGGTCAACGCCAAGATCGACATGACGTTCGCGAAGGCGCTGCGCGCGATCCTGCGCCAGGATCCGGACATCGTGATGATCGGCGAAATTCGCGATCTCGAGACCGCGCAGATCGCGGTGCAGTCGTCGCTCACCGGCCATCTGGTGCTGGCAACGCTGCACACCAACGATGCAGCGTCGGCCGTCACGCGGCTGATAGACATGGGGATCGAGCCGTTCCTGTTGTCCTCATCGCTGCTCGGCGTGCTCGGCCAGCGTCTGGTGCGCAAGCTGTGTCCGCATTGCAAAGAGGCGGACCCGACCGTCGGCGGCTGGCGCGCAGTCGGCTGCGGCCATTGCGGTCACACCGGCTACCTCGGCCGCACCGGCATATACGAGCTGCTCACCGTTAATGATGAGATACGCATGCTGGTGCATCAAGGCTCGAACGACACCGATATGCGGCGCGTCGCGGAAAAGAACGGAATGATCAACATGCGCGCCGACGCGCAGCGCTGGATCAAGACCGGCGTCACGTCGCAGGAAGAAACGCTGCGCGTCACGCGCGAGTAGCTGTCGCATGGCTGCATTCAGATTTGCCGCGGTCGATAACGTCGGCAAAGAATCCACGGGGGTCCTAGAAGCCGACAGTGCGCGCCTTGCGCGCCAGTTGTTGCGCGGCCGCGGGCTGATTCCGCTGTCGGTCGACCCGGTGATGAGCGACGTCGGTGCGCGTGCCGGCGGCTTGTCGCTCAGCCGCCGTTTATCGCAGACCGAGCTCGCGGTTATTACACGTCAGCTTGCCTCGCTGCTCGGCGCGCAGCTGCCGGTGGCCGATGCGCTGACCGTGATGGTCGAGCAAAGCGAAAAGCAAAGCGTGCGCGAGCTGATGGCGTCGATCCGCACCGACGTTCTCGGCGGCACGTCTCTTTCCAAGGCGCTGGTACGTCATCCGCGCCAGTTTCCGGAGATTTATCGCGCACTGATCTCGGCCGGTGAGGAGTCTGGCAAGTTGGGTTCGGTGCTCGGCAGCCTTGCCGATTACGTCGAAGAGCGCGCCAAGCTGCAGCAGAAAATAACGCTTGCTTTCGTGTATCCCGCGATCGTGACGTTCGTTGCGCTGGCGGTCGTCATCGGCCTGTTGACCTACGTCGTGCCGCAAGTGGTTCAAGTATTTGCGAATACGAAGCAGGCACTGCCGTTTCTGACGATCGCGCTGATCGCGGTATCGAATTTCGTGCGCAACTACGGCTGGATCTTGGTCGTGATCATTGCGATCGCGGCATTCCTGACTCAACGCGCATTGCGTGTCGCTCCGGTGCGACTGCGGTGGCACACGCGGATCTTGACATTGCCGGTGATGGGCGTGCTGTCGCGCTCGATCAATACCGCACGCTTTTCTTCGACGCTCGCGATCTTGGTCGGCTCAGGCGTGCCGATGCTGCGCTCGCTACAGGCCGCCGGTGAAACGATTACCAACCTCGCGATGCGCACGCGCGTGATGGACGCCGTGCAGCGCGTGCGCGAGGGCTTTTCACTGGCGAAAGCGCTGCGCGCCGACGCGGACGAGGAAAAGCGTCCAGGGCACGTCAAGCTGTTCCCGCCGGTGTTGATTCACCTGATTGCGTCTGGCGAAGCTACCGGAAAGCTGCCCGAGATGCTGTCACGGGCCGCGGATATTCATGCCCGCGAAGCCGAGCGCCGCGCACTGTTCTTCACGTCCCTCCTTGAGCCGATTCTGATTCTGACGATGGGCGTCGTCGTGATGCTGATCGTGCTCGCCGTGCTGCTTCCGATCATCGAGATCAACCAGCTCGTGCGCTAAGGCGCGGCGCGACTTTCGTCCCGCGACGCCGTTTCTGATTTTCTACACGACGCGGTGGTGCGCCCCGCCCCGGCCGGAGCGCCCGCCGTGGTGGCGACGCGGCGCCAACAGTTCATCCGCAATCGCTTTCTGCTCGGTCGACAACGCGGCGTACAGCGGGCGCTGCACAGCCAGCCGCTCGTTGATGCGGGTTGCGGACGCGGCATGCCGCTGCTGCTCGCGCTCCAGGCGCGCTATCGCGTTCGGCTTTTCGCGCGCGGGGTTCTGATCGCGCTGCGCGTGATACTCCTGCATGCGCTGGTCTGCGCTCCGGGCCTGGTTGCGCAAGGTTTCCGCAAACGCATTCCATTGAGCCTGCTGCGCATCCGTAATCTTCAGAGCGGTCCGGAGGTAAGCGAGGCGCGCTTCTACCCGTTCGCTCGGCTTCGTGAACGCACGCTTTCCACCCTGATGACGTGTGCCTTGTTGCGCCTCCGGCTGCGCGGCGGGGGTCGCGCCTGTCTGCGCATGCAGAGCAAACGCGGACGCAAGTCCTACTGATAAAAGGGCGCCTGCTAATGCCTTGTTCATGTGTTTTCTCCTGCTGTCGTTTGTCGCCGGCGAGTTGCCAGCGATGAGTCAGACAGGAGGCTGCGCGCGGCTGTTCGGTGCGCATGTGTAAGCGTTTGTGTCTTACTACCGTGAGTTGCGGCCGCTACGGCGGCCGCGCTCCCGAACGTTACTTGATCGCCTGCAGCTTGTCGTAAACGTCTTTCGGCCACGTCGCATCGGGACCGTTGTGCAGCTTCATCGTCGCCTCGCGGAACGGCGCGCGGTTGATGGCGACGACTTCCTTGCCTTTCTTCTTGAACTCGGCGCCAAGATTCTTTTCCATCTCGATGATCTGCGTCGTCGCGCGCACCGCCGCTTCTTTCATCACGGCATCGAAGATCGCTTTGTCGGCGTCGGACAGCTTGTTCCACGTCCCGCTGCTGACGATGCTTAGCAGCGCATCCGTGATGTGCCCGGTCAGCACGATGAACTTCTGCACTTCGTAGAATTTCTTGGCATCGATCGTAGGCAGCGGGTTTTCCTGCGCGTCGACCGTGCCGTTCTGCAGTGCCAGATACACCTCGGCAAATGCAATCGGCGTTGGGTTGGCGCCCACCGCGCGCGGAAACATCGTGTACAGCGGCGCATCGGGCACGCGGATTTTTAAGCCCTTCATGTCCTCCGGCTTGTTGATCGCCTTGTTCGACGTCACGTGGCGCTCGCCGTAGTAGGTAATCGCAAGCACCTTATGGCCGCCGCTTTTCTGCCGATAACCTTCGGCAAGCTCGCCAAACAACGGGCTGGCCGAAAACGACTTCCAGTGATTGAAGTCACGAAACATGAACGGCGCACCGCCGATCGCCAGCGGGCCGAAGGTGCGGCCTGCAAACAGCTGCCCGGTGTAGATGATGTCGACCGTGCCGAGCGTCAGGCCCTGGTTGATGTCGGTTTCCTTGCCGAGCGTCGATGCTGGAAATACTTCGACCGTGTAGCGATTGCTGGTGCGCTTGGCGATCTCGCCCGCGGCCCACAGCGCCGCGGTGTGATACGGCTCGCTGGTTTCATACACGTGCGCCCACTTCAACTTGGTCTGCGCGTGCGCGGTGCCAATCGCGATCAGCGAAAGCGCCGCCGCGATAGTCAATTTTCTAATGTTCACCTTCATGTCTCCTCCGTTGTGATGAATGATAGCTAGCAACTACCAAGTGCTCACAGGCCGATGAAAAACGTAGCGAGCAGACCCAAGGTTGCGCCGAGGAGCGGCAGCGTACGAGAGGTACGCTGAGCACCGGAAGTGCAAGTTCGGGGCGCGCCGTAGTTTGCATCGGTCTGTTACATCGTCGCACCCAGCTGCCAGGGTATGAATTCGCTCTGGCCGTAGCCAAAGCGTTCGCTCTTGGTCTTTTCACCTGATGCGGTAGCCAGGATCAACTCGAAAAGCCGCCCGCCGATTTCTTCGATCGTCGCCGCGCCGTCGGCGATCTCGCCGCAGTTCAGGTCGATGTCTTCCTGCTGGCGCTGCCACAGCTCGGTGTTCGTCGATAGCTTCAGCGACGGCGATGGCGCGCAACCATACGCGGAGCCGCGGCCGGTAGTGAACATGATCATGTTGGCTCCGCCCGCCACCTGTCCGGTGGCCGACACCGGGTCGTAACCCGGCGTGTCCATATAGACGAATCCCTTCGCCGTGACCGGCTGCGCGTATTCGAAAACATCAACCAGATTCGTCGTGCCGCCCTTCGCCACCGCGCCCAGGGATTTTTCGAGAATCGTCGTCAGCCCGCCTGCCTTGTTGCCCGGCGACGGGTTGTTGTTCATCTCTCCGCGATTGCGCGCGGTGTAGTCCTCCCACCACTTGATTCGCTCGATCAGCTTCTCGCCGACTTCGCGCGAAACGGCGCGCCGGGTGAGCAAGTGTTCCGCGCCATAGATCTCGGGTGTCTCGGAAAGAATCGCGGTGCCGCCGTGCGCGACCAGCCGATCAACCGCGTTGCCGAGCGCAGGGTTCGCGGTGATGCCGGAGTAACCATCCGAGCCGCCGCATTGCAGGCCCAGCATCAGGTGACTCGCGGGCACCTGCGTCCTGCTGATGCGATTCGCAGCCGGCAGCATGTCCTTGACGACCGCGACTCCTCGCTCGATCGCTTTCGCAGTCCCGCCGACGTCCTGCATGTTGTAGCGCGCGAGCCGGTCGCTCTCCTTCAAACCCTCGGCGCCGAGCAGCGATGTGATCTGATTCGCTTCACAACCGAGCCCGATAAAAATCGTCGCCGCAATGTTCGGATGGCGCGCATAACCCGCCATCGTCCGGCGCAGCACATCCATGCTCTCGCCCATGTCCATCCCGCAGCCGGTGCCGTGCGTCAGCGCGATCACACCGTCGATGTTCGGATATGCGGCGAGCGCTTCTGGCCGGATGTCGGTGCGGAACTGATCCGCGATCGCGCGCGATACCGTGGCCGAACAATTGACGCTTGAGATGATCGCGACGTAATTGCGAGTGGCGACCCGCCCATCGTCGCGCACGATTCCCATGAACGTCGCGGGCGGGTTGACCATCGCGGTCGGCTTCACGTCGGCGCAGAACGCGTAGTCGCGCGCCGCGTCCCCGACATTGGCACCATGCGCGGTGCCGATCCCCATGTTGTGAAGGTGCACATGCTCGCCGGCGCGGATGTCGCGTGTCGCGAAGCCGATGATCTGGTTGTAGCGCCGCACCGCCGCGCCGGCCGGGATCGCGCGGGTCGCAAGCTTGTGGCCGGGCGGCACCAGCCCAATCACCGTCACGCCTTCGTTCTTGACCAGCGTGCCCGACACGAGTTGACGGCGCGCGATGACGACATCATCGGCGGGGTTGAGTCTCAATACGAGCGGTACTTCCTGTAACACGTTGAACGTCTCCTACATTGCCAGCCGCGGCAGCCACAGGCTGATGATCGGCACGTACGTAATCAACGCCAGGCCGATCAGCAGCGGCACCAGCCACGGCAGGATCGCCATCGTCGTTCGCTCGATCGACAACTTGGCCACACGCGCAAGAACATACAGCACCAGCCCCATCGGCGGATGCAGCAGGCCGATCATCAGGTTCAGCACCATGATCAGCCCGAAGTGCACCGGGTCGATCCCGAGCTGCAGAACGATCGGCAGCAGCACCGGAACCAGGATCGTAATCGCCGCCACCGGTTCCAGGAAACAGCCTACGAACAACATCAGGCCGTTGGCCAGCAGTAGAAACACCCACGGCTCCTGCGTGAAAGCGAGCACCCAGCCCGCGATCAGCTCGGTGGTCTTCGTGACCGTCAGCATCCAGCCGAAGATCGACGCCGCAGCGACGATTAACAGTACCGTCGCCGTCGTCTCGATCGTGTCCATCGAGACTTTGATCAACATCTTCCAGTTCAGCGTGCGGAACCAGGCGATCCCGAGAAACAGCGACCACACACAGGCGGCTATCGCACCTTCGGTTGCGGTGAACACTCCGCTGGTCATGCCGCCGATCAACAGCACTGGCGTCATGATCGGAAGCACCGCGTTGAAGCGAAAATAGCGATCGGCCGCGAGCAAAAGCACGAGGCCGAGCACGACGGTCCAGACCGGGTCCGTTCCCTGTCGCGCCGCGAGCCAGATCGCGATCGGAAATCCGGCGACGATCGCCAGCTCGAGCAGCGCTTTCCCGATGCGCTTCCATTCAAACGCGATATCGCCGCCCCACTTGTTCCTGTGTGCGAAGAACGCGACGGTCGACATCATCAGCAACGCCATCACGACACCGGGCAGGATGCCCGCCAGGAACAGCGCGCCAACCGAGACGTTGGCAAACATCGCATAGATCACGAACGGCAACGACGGCGGAATGATCGGACCGAGCGTCGCCGACGCCGCAGTCACTCCGACCGCGAACTCGAGGTTGTAGCCGTGATCCTTCATCGCCTTGATCTCGATCGTTCCGAGCCCCGCGGCGTCCGCTATCGCGGTGCCCGACATGCCGGCAAAGATCATCGATCCGACGACGTTGACGTGCCCCAACCCGCCGCGCAGCCAACCGACCAGCCCGAGCGCGAAGTTGTAGATGCGGTTGGTAATGCCGGCCGAATTCATCAGGTTGCCGGCCAGGATGAAGAACGGCACCGCCAGCAGTGGAAACGAATCGATGCCGCTGACCATTCGATGGATCACGACGAAGTCGGGCACCAGGCCGGTCGCCATCACAAAGATCAGCGATGAACCCGCCATCGCAATTGCGACCGGAATCCCGGAACCCATCAGCGCCAGGAACAACAGCTTGAAACCAGCGGGGCTCATGTTGCGATCTCCGCCAGTTCAGGCTTCTCGAGCACCGAGGCCTTGCGGCGCCAGTTGGCAATCGCGACGTCGACCGAGCGCCACGTCATTAGAGCGAACCCGGCCAGGACGACGCCATAGACCAGCCCGATCGGCAGGTTGACCACCGACATCTGCTGACCGCCGATTCGCATCATTAGTTGAAACGTCAACCAAGTCGCGTAACCAAGAAACGAAATCCGGGCGATATCGACCAGGACCGACATCACTCGCGTCAACGGCGCCGGCAATATGCGATACAGAAAATCGACCTGGATGTGATTGTTCTTGCGCACACTGATCGCCGCGCCGATGAACGTTACGCAGATCAGCAGATAGCGCGCGATTTCTTCGGTCCAGGATGCGGAATCATTTAATGCATACCGCGTGAAGAACTGCAGGAAGATCACCGCGGACAGCGCCCAGAAGAAAACGAATGCGATCCAGTCCTCAAAGCGGTAAACGCCGATGTCGATCGGCGCGTCGTGGACGTCGAACTCGCCGCTGGCAGTCAGGACGTGTTCGTCTGCGGCGGACGCCGTCGAAGGTTCAGGCTGCGCCATTGCCGCTTCCGGTTCGTTTGCGCGGCGGTGGGCGATCGGCAGTCCAGCTCTTCTGAAACCGACGCGCCGCCTCGTCCATGTGACGGCGCATCGTGGCACGTGCCTTGGAGCCGTCGTGGGCTTCGATCGCAATCAACACCGCCTGGTGCTCGGCGATGGCCGCGTCCCACAGATCGGGGGTATCGAAGTGATGCTCAAGCTGCAGAAACAGCGGACCGGTGCGCTGATCCCATAGCGTGCGCACGACCAGCGCCAGCGCACTGTTGCCGCCCGCCTCCGCCATCTCCAGATGAAACCTCCGATCGTTCTCCAGCGGCATCACGTTGCGCTTGCGATCTCGAATCATCGCGCCTACCGCAGCGCGCATGCGCTTGATCTGTGCGGGGCTGGCATTCCTGGCCGCCAGCGCAGCACATTCCGATTCAAGCAGGCGACGTGCACTGATCAGCTCGAACGGCCCCGCATCAGCGGCAAGCCGCGCGGCTTTCGTGCGTGAACCGCCCGCCTTGGCGACGTACACGCCCGAGCCCACTCGGACATCGACGTACCCTTCGACCTCCAGCGCGATCAATGCTTCGCGGACCGAGGGCCGGCTGACTTTCAACATGGTCGCCAGATCGCGCTCCGGGGGCAGTCGCGCGCCGGGCTTGTATTCGCCGCGCTTGATCAAGCGCGTAATCTGCTCTGCGATGCGGCGATACAACCGTTGCTGCTCGACAGCCTGTATCGGCATTGGACAATTCGCTATGGGGTTGCTTAAACTGCCGGCGGCTGGTCAAGTGGTCAGACCAATTTGAAGTCCAAATTCTGCGGGCGAGCTTCACACGCGGCCCTGGCAGTGTCAAGCAGTGGAGGAGAAAATGGCGGGCCGCTTGCAGGGAAAAACAGTGCTCGTCACTGCCGCAGCGCAGGGAATGGGACGCGCGGCCGCGGTGGCATTCGAACGCGAGGGCGCGCGCGTGATCGCCACCGATTTGAAAGACGAGCTGCTTGCGAACTTGCCACCGGCGATTAGGAAGAAGCGGCTCGACGTTCTGGACGACGCCGCAGTCAACGCGTTTGTCGAAGACACCGGTGCAGTCGATGTTCTGTTCAACTGTGCGGGCTACGTCCATCAGGGGACCATCCTCGACTGCACCATCAAGGATTGGGACTTCAGCTTCGATCTGAATGTACGCAGCATGTTCGTGATGACCAAGGCAATGCTGCCGAAGATGATCGCCGCCGGCGGCGGCACGATCTTGAACATGGCCTCGGTACTGGGGGCGCACAAGGCGGCGCCGAACCGGCTCGCCTACGCTGCCAGTAAAGCTGCCGTGGCTGGGTTCACCCGCGCACTCGCGATCGATCATGTGAAGCAGAACATTCGCGTCAATTGCGTGTGCCCCGGCACCGTCGACACGCCGTCGCTCGGCGATCGCGTCAACGCATTTGCCGATCCGGTGCAAGCGCGTAAAGACTTCGTCGCCCGGCAGCCGATGGGCCGGCTCGCAGTCGCGGATGAAATCGCCGAGACATTCGTCTATCTCGTGTCCGATGAGTCATCGTTCATGACCGGTCAGGCGATCTTCGTCGACGGCGGCATGTGTCTGTAGGAGGCGGGCCAAAAAAGTACACGCCTACTTTGGCCCGATTAGGTTGAAAATTTGTACACCAGCAACATAAGGGCACTTATGAAACTCTTGCGCTATGGTCCAAACGGATATGAGAACCCTGGCCTGCTAGACGCGGCCGGCAAGATCCGCGACTTGTCCGGCGTCGTGGATCAGGTCGACAGCCTGCACCTGGCGCCTCGCGAGCTTGAAGAAGCTTGCGCAGCTAAAGCCTGAATCGCTGCCGCTGGTTTCGGGCTCGCCGCGGCTCGGAGTGCCTTACATCGGCATCGGCAAGTTCATCGCGATCGGCCTTAACTTTGCCGATCACGCGGCGGAGTCAGGCGCGCAAGTGCCCAGCGAGCCGATCGTCTTTATGAAGGCGACGACCTGCATCACCGGTCCCAACGATGACATCGTGATACCGAAGAATTCGACGAAGACCGACTGGGAAGTCGAGCTCGGCGTCGTGATCGGCACGAAGGCGCAATACGTCGGGATCGAGCGTGCGCTCGACTACGTGGCGGGCTATTGCACCGTGAACGATGTCTCGGAGCGCCAATTTCAGCTCGAGCGCGGCAGTCAATGGGACAAAGGCAAAGGCTGCGACACCTTCGGGCCGATCGGGCCGTACCTGGTTACGCGGGACGAAGTGCCGGATCCGCAGAACCTCGACATGTGGCTTGACGTGAACGGCGAGCGCAGGCAGCGCGGCAACACCTCGACGATGGTGTTCGGCTGTGCGCACCTTGTCAGCTACGTCAGCCAATTCATGACGCTGATGCCGGGCGACATCATCACAACCGGCACGCCGCCGGGCGTCGGCATGGGAATGAAACCACCCCGCTACTTGAAGGGCGGCGACGTGATCACGCTGGGCATCGCGGGCCTGGGCGAGCAGCGGCAGAACGTGCGCGCATACCCGTAACGGAAATGGCGAAACTCGACGCCCGATCCACAGCGCCTGTGAAGCCCGAAGTACTGGTCGTCGCGCCGATTTACAAGCCGGCGCAAGAGAAGCTGGAGGCGACCTATACGACGCATCCGTTCTGGAACGCCGCCGACCGCGCCGCATTGATCGCGGAAGTTGCACCGCGCATCGACGTCGTAGTCACCAGCGGCGGCGGGGCCGGCATTCAGCGCGCGCTGATGGAGAAACTGCCCGGACTCAAACTCATCGCATGCTTCAGCGTTGGGCTCGATTCCGTCGATCTCGTTGCTGCGAGAGAGCGCGGCATCGCAGTTACCAACACTCCCGACGTGCTGACCGACGACGTCGCCGATCTCGCGATTGGATTGATGCTCGCTAGCGCGCGCCGCATGATTGCCGCAGATCGATTCGTGCGCACTGGACGCTGGCTGCAGGGCGGGTTTCCGCTCGCCAGCAAAGCAAGCGGCAAGCGACTCGGAATCGCCGGCATGGGCCGTATCGGGCAGGCTATCGCGCGCCGCGCCGCCGCGTTCGATATGCAGATCGCTTGGCATGGACCGTCCGCGAAGGACCTGCCCTATCGCTTCGAGCCGCGCCTGACAGAACTCGCCCGCTCGGTTGATTTTCTGGTCGCGGCGTGCCCAGGGGGCGCGGCGACGCGCGGGCTGATAAGCCGCGACGTTCTAACCGCGCTCGGTTCGAAAGGAATTTTCGTCAACATCTCGCGCGGCTCGGTCGTCGATCAAGAAGCGATGGTCGAGCTGCTCGTCAGCGGCCAGCTCGGTGGCGCTGGACTCGATGTCTTCATCGACGAGCCGCGTGTGCCGGAAGAGTTATTCGGCCTCGACAACGTCGTGTTGCAACCGCATCAGGCAAGTGCGACAACCGAAACGCGCGGCGCAATGGCGCAGCTGGTGCTAGACAACGTCGCCGCCTACGCCGCCGGCCGCCCCTTGCTGACACCGGTCAGCTGAAAGACTCACATCGTCGTCAAACTTTGCCATGTCGAAGGGTGACAAACCTCGCGACAACTTGCCTCCCGAGGCGGCCGGAATGCGCAAAGGCCTGACCAGCTACGGCGATCAGGCCTTCTCACTCTTTCTGCGCAAGGCATTCATCAAGGGCGCTGGTTACACCGACTCAGCGCTCGACCGCCCGGTGATCGGCATCGCTGATACGAGCAGCGCCTACAACCCGTGTCACGGCAACGCGCCGCAGCTCGTCGAAGCGGTCAAGCGCGGCGTGATGCTCGCGGGCGGGTTGCCGATGCCGTTCCCAACCATCTCGATTCACGAAAGCTTCGCGGCGCCGACCAGCATGTTCCTGCGCAATCTGATGTCGATCGACACCGAGGAAATGATTCGCGCGCAGCCCATGGACGCGGTGGTGTTGATCGGCGGCTGCGACAAGACGGTGCCGGCGCAGCTGATGGGGGCCGCCTCCGCAGGCATGCCAGCGATTCAGCTCGTCACGGGCTCGATGTTGACAGGCTCGCACCGCGGCGAGCGCGTCGGCGCCTGCACCGACTGCCGCCGCTACTGGGGCAAGTTCCGCGCGGGCGAGATCGATGCCGACGAGACGGGCGACGTCAACAACCAGTTGGTAGCCAGTGTCGGCACCTGCTCGGTAATGGGCACAGCGAGCACGATGGCGTGCATCGCCGAAGCACTTGGCATGACGGTGCCTGGAGGCGCATCGCCGCCCGCGGTCACCGCGGACCGCATCCGCATCGCCGAACAGACCGGTCATCTGGCGGTGCAGATGGCACGCGACAAGCTGACCATCGACAAGATTCTGACCCCCGCTGCGTTCGAAAACGCGATGCGCGTGTTGCTCGCTATCGGCGGTTCGACCAACGGCATTGTCCATCTCGCGGCGATCGCGGGTCGCGTAGGTCTCGATGTCGATCTGCAAGCACTGGACCGCATGGGGCGCGACACGCCCGTGCTGCTCGATCTGAAGCCGTCGGGCCGGCACTATATGGAGGACTTTCACAACGCCGGTGGAATGGCAACGCTGCTGCGCGAGCTGAAGCCATTGCTGCGTCTGGAGGCACTGACGGTCACCGGACGCACCTTGGGCGAAGAGATCGAGCGCGCCGGGCCGGGCTTCGAGCAAAACGTCGTGCGCAGTATCGGCAATCCGATCTATCCGCAAGGCGGCATTGCGGTGCTGCATGGAAACTTGGCGCCGGGCGGGGCGATCATCAAGCAATCGGCCGCCGATTCACAACTGATGGAGCACGAAGGCCGTGCAGTCGTATTCGAGAATGCGGAAGACCTGGTCGCGCGCATCGATTCCGACGACCTCGATGTAACGCCGCAAGACATCCTGGTGCTGAAGAACATCGGCCCGAAGGGCGCGCCCGGCATGCCGGAGGCCGGCTACATCCCCATTCCACTGAAACTTGCAAGAGCGGGGGTCAAGGACATCGTGCGGATTTCCGACGGCCGCATGAGCGGCACTGCGTTCGGAACGATCGTGTTGCACGTCACGCCGGAATCCGCGATCGGCGGGCCGCTTGCGTTTGTCCACAGCGGTGACCGCATACGGCTGAGCGTGAAAAAGCGTGAGATTTCGCTGCTCGTGTCCGACGCCGAGCTCAACGCGCGCGGACGCGACAACCCCGTCGTTGAGCCGACCGCCGATCGAGGCTATCGCAAGCTCTTCCTCCAAACCGTGACGCAAGCGGACAAGGGCGTCGATTTTGACTTTATGCGTGCGCCTGGGACCGTCGGGAAGATCCCCGAGCGGTGACACCGCGCGCGGACCCCGCGTCCCCTGCGAGCGATGTTTGACCGGACATTTCGTAACATCGCTGATGTAGTCCGCGAGCACGCGGCAGCGCGGCCTCAGCAGCCGGCTTTGGTGCAGGGCCATCAGCAGAATGAGCAGCTCACGTTTGCCGAGCTCGACACGCTGATGGATCGCGTGGCGATGGCGCTTCAGCGCGACGGCGTGCAAGCAGGCGACGTAATCGCGTTGTGCGGATCAGCTACGCCGCTGCAGGCGGCGTTGTTCCTGGGAGGCCTGCGCGCGGGTGCGGTGGTCGCGCCGCTCGCGTCTTCGGTGACTCCGTTGATTTTCGAGTCGATGTTGCGTGACGCCGGTGCCCGGATGCTGTTCGTCGATGCAACGGCGGCAGCGCTGGTGCCGGCCGACATGAAACCGCGCTGCATCGCGCTCGATGCCGGCGCACCGGGAAAACCGTTCGATGAATGGCTCGCCGCGCCCGGCGCATGGCCGCACCCAGTAACGGTCGAGCCAGAATCCCCGTTCAACCTCATCTACTCGTCGGGCACGACCGGCACACCCAAAGGCATCGTGCAGCCGCATGTAATGCGCTGGATGCACATGCTGCGCGGCACACCCTACGGGTACGGGCCGGACGCGGTCACCGTACTTGCGACGCCGCTTTACTCGAACACGACGCTGGTGGCTTTTTTTCCCGCACTCGGCCTAGGCGGTACGGTCGTGCTGATGGGCAAGTTCGACGCCGCCGGTTACCTGCAGCTGGCCGAGCGCTACCGTGCCACGCACACGATGCTGGTGCCGGTGCAGTATCAGCGCATCATGGCGCTACCGGAATTCAGTCGCCACGATCTGTCTTCGTTCCGCATGAAGTTCTCGACCAGCGCGCCCTGCCCCGCAGCGTTGAAAGCCGATGTGCTTGCGCGCTGGCCGGGAGGACTGATCGAGTTCTACGGTATGACCGAAGGCGGCGGCACCTGCATTCTCGAAGCGCACCGTTACCCGGACAAATTGCATACGGTGGGCCGCCCGGCTGAAGGCCATGACATCCGCCTGATCGACGACCACGGGCGCGCGGTCGCCGTCGGCGAAGCCGGCGAAGTCGTCGGCCACTCGCCGACCATGATGATTGGCTATCACAACCAGCCACAGCGGACGCGCGAAGCCGAGTGGTACGCGCCCGACGGCAAACGTTTCATACGCACCGGCGATATTGGCCGCTTCGACACCGACGGCTTCCTGACGCTGTTTGATCGCAGGAAAGACATGATCATCTCGGGCGGTTTCAACATCTATTCGAGTGACCTGGAAGCGCAACTGCTCGAGCACGCCGCGGTCCAGGATGTCGCAGTGGTGGGCGTGCCGTCGGCGCGGTGGGGCGAGACGCCGATAGCGTTTGTCGTGCGGTGCCCCGGAGAGCACATTTGTGCTGAGGATTTGCGTGGATGGATGAACGCCAGGGTCAGCAAGACGCAGCGGCTGGCCGATCTGATTCTCGTCGATCACTTGCCGCGCAACGCACTGGGCAAGATACTGAAGCGCGAGTTGCGTGAGCGTTACCTGCTCGAACACCCAACAGCGTTTCACGAGGAGACATGATGAACTTGAAGCGCTGCGGCCCATTGGAGACATTCGAGCGTGGAGCCGAGATTACATAGTGAACGTCCGCCGCGCCGCTGCTTTTATCTGTGTCATCGCCGTTACCGCCTTGGTTCTTGTCTGGTGGATCCACACGACCTCGGATGCAACTGACCGGCGCGCGCTCGCTGCATCGTCATCGCCTCTCAAAGCACTCCCCGCAACGATTGATCATCGTCCAACGCTAGCGATCTCTGGCAAAACCGTCGAGCTGTGCGGCTACGGTCAGATTCACGTCGAGACTGGCGGAGACATTTATCCGACGCAGCTCCGCGCTGCAGCCACCTCAACCATTGGCCGGGTGCTCGGCGCCTTCATTGGTGATGCCGATCCTTTAACACGTGCAATCGGCCTGCATGTCCAGGGGCTGGCCCAGGGATTTGCGGCCGCCGATCTATACCGTTCCACGCACGTCGCCTGCGAACAGGACTCGGACTGTATGCAACGGGCACACACCGCTAGCGTTCAAGCGCTGCGTCTCAACGCCGACAAGCTGGCCTCCGAGGCTGGAAGAATGCGTGCGCCGCAGGGATACGCGCTTGCGTTCTACCTATGCCAACGCGCCTATCCCGGTGGCACAAGCGAAGGGTCATGCACGCGGGTAACACCCGCCCAGTGGGCGCTGCTGGAGCCCGACAACGTAATTCCGTGGCTGGCAGAAGCCAGCCTTGCGCAGTCGCGCGGAGACGCTTTCACACGCGACACTGCCTTGGGTCAGGCCGCGGCAGCGAAGACTTCTCGATTGCACTGGGACACCATCCTCGCGATCGCCGAGCATCCGATTTTTAATCGGGCGCCGCCTGCAACACAACTAGTAGCGTTCGCGGAGCTCCTGGGCATCCACGCTGCACTTCCGACACCTGCGTTGCATGTCATTGGCCAACAATGTGGAGATGGGGTGCAAATGAACGAAGACCGCCAGCGTCTTTGCAGCGGTGTCGCCACGGCGCTCACCGCGGGCACTACTTTATTCGAGTTGTCCATCGCCGCGCATACTGGAGAACGGGCCGGCTGGTCCTCGGACCGGACAAACGTGCTTCGAGACAAGGCCGACGCGATCCGGCAGGCAACGAGCGACTTTTGGGACTCGAGCGACCTCTGGAGTTGCAGACATCTTGAAAAAGTCCAGGCCCACACTGCAGAGCTGTTCCGCTACGGGGAAGTGGCCGCGGGTGAGCGCGCTCTGGAGAAAGCGAATTACTCGGAAGGTGAACTTGCCAGATTATGGCGGCAACGAGTTCGAACGCGGGAGAACAGCGCGGAGGCGAGCCGAAAGTAGGTCTTGAAACGGCCTTTGCAAGAGCGTGTTGCTCGCGGCGAAAAGGCGAGTTGCGGAGCTTCCTGCTTGGCACGAGAATCTCCGGCAAGCGGACGCGCGTAAGCGCGACACTAATTTGACGGCCTTTATTCGGAGGCTGCATGTTCGACTGGCTGTATCAATATCCCTCTCCGGTTGTCGCGGTAATCGTCGTGTCAGTCGCGGCCCTTGTGGCGGTGCTCGGACTCAGTCTCGCCCGACGTTTTCTCCAGCCGCGTATCAAGTATCACGATGGCGTCAATGACGTGATCAGCGGCGCGTTGGGAGCCATTGGCGTGCTGTACGGCATAACAGTGGGCCTCATCACCATCGATGTGTGGCAGCGACACACCACGGCTGAGGACATTGTCGTGCGCGAGGCGGCGGCGATCCAGGTCCTGTACGTAATGGTCTCGGCAGACATCGGGTCTAGGCGGGTCACGCAACAACCGGATCAAGGTTCCAGACGTGATGAGGCTGAGCCGACCAAAGTTTGGAAGCCAGTCGCGGAGCTGGTATCTCAATACTTGAGAGACGTCATCTGCGTCGCCTGGCCCGAACAGATAGCAGGGTCGGCATCCAGCCCGGACTGGCGCGCGTTACGCGACATTCGACAAGTAGTCCTGGGCATTGAGCCGAATGGGGGCGGGCAACAGGTGCGCTACGCCGCCGCGATCGAATCCCTCAACGACCTGACCGAACTGCGACGGCTACGCGCGGATGCTGCGACCAGCCAGCTTTCAGGGGTCATGTGGGTGATCATCATTCTCGGCGCCCTGATGAGCATGTGTCTTGTCTACCTATTCAGGCTCGAGGATGCGGGGCTCCACCGGTTGGTTGTCTCTCTGCTTTCCAGTTTCCTCGGCCTGGTTTTTCTAATGATATTGCTCAATGACAGGCCCTTCTTTGGCGCCGCCGCAATAGAGCCGAATTCCTACACCGAGCTCGGTTGGATGATCAAAAGACCCAATCCGTTCGGGGCGCGCGCGAACCCCGGGAAAGACGGGCGTCGGCCCGATTGGCAGGAAGCCTGTCGGACGCTGGTAAATCCTCAACTGAGATAACGCGGAGCTCACTCTGCGATCTGTTCAGGCCATACCGCACCCTGTCATCAACGGACCAAGCATGGTCGCTTCGCATCGAATTTCCACCCGGGAATCAGGAACTGCATTGCTGCCGCGTCGTCACGCGCACCCAGGCCGTGCTGCAAATAGAGTCGATGCGCTTTCTCGACTTCGCTCATGTCGAGCTCGACGCCGAGGCCCGGCTTCTTAGGTAAGTCAACGAACCCGCCGCGAATCTGCAACGGCTCTTTCGTCAGGCGCTGGCCATCCTGCCAGATCCAGTGTGTGTCGATAGCCGTCACCTTCCCCGGCGCGGCAGCGCCGACATGCGTGAACATCGCAAGCGATATGTCGAAGTGATTGTTCGAGTGCGAGCCCCACGTCAGCCCCCAATCACGGCACGTCTGTGCCACGCGCACCGAGCCCGCCATGGTCCAGAAGTGCGGATCGGCGAGCGGAATGTCGACCGACTGCAGTGCGAGTGCATGAACCATCTGCCGCCAGTCGGTCGCGACCATGTTGGTCGCCGTCGGCAAACCGGTGGCGCGACGAAACTCGGCCATCACTTCGCGCCCGGAAAATCCGTCCTCTGCGCCACACGGATCCTCGGCGTACGCGACCACATCGCGCATATCGCGCATCAGGCGCACCGCATCCTTCAACAACCAGCCGCCATTCGGATCGAGCGTGACACGCGCTTGCGGAAAGCGCTCGTGCAGCGCTGTGACTGCTTCTATCTCCGCTTCGCCGGCCAACACGCCACCTTTCAGCTTGAAGTCGTTGAAACCGTATCGCTCGTAGGCCGCTACAGCCTGGCGCACGATCGCCTGCGGCGTCAGCGCAGTCTCGTGGCGCGCACAAAACCATGCGTTGTCCGCTTCCGGCTCGCTCGCCGGATCGACATACGGAAGAGCGGTCTTCGTGCGGTCGCCGACGTAGAATAGATAACCGAGCATCTCGACACGCTCTCGCTGCACGCCATCGCCCAGCAGTGCAGCGACCGGCAACCCAAGGTGCTGCCCGAGCAAGTCGAGCAAGGCTGACTCGATCGCGGTCACTGCGTGAATCGTCGTGCGTAGATCGAAGGTCTGCATTCCGCGGCCGCCCGCGTCGCGATCGGAAAATTGCCGCTGCACGCGTTGCATCACGCTTTGTTGCGCCCCCAGCGATTGACCGACAACAAGTCCGCGCGAGTCTTCGAGTGTCTGCCGAATCTTTTCGCCGCCCGGGACTTCGCCGACGCCAGTGCGTCCCGCGCTGTCGGTAAGGATCAGCAGGTTGCGCGTGAAAAACGGGCCGTGCGCGCCGCTCAGGTTCAGCAGCATGCTGTCGCGGCCCGCGACCGGGATCACGCGCAAGTCGGTGACTTGCGGCGTCGACACGGCCGGCATGATCAGTCGGCGGTGATCTTCCGGGTCTCGATCACCTGCTTCCAACGCGCGAACTCCTGCTGCTGGAAAGCAGCGAACTGCGCGGGCGTGTTGGCGACGATTTCGAACCCGACCGAAGTGAACTGCTGCTTGATCGTTGGGTCGTTCAGCGCAGCGACGATTCCCGCATGCATCTTGTCGCGCACATCCGCCGGCAGGCCTTTCGGACCGACCACGGCCTGCCACGAATAGACGTCAACGCCTTTGATGCCTGATTCGATCAGCGTCGGCACGTCGGGGAGCACCTCGGAGCGCTTTGCACTGGTGATCGCAAGCGCTCTTAACTTGCCGGACTTCACCAGCGGCGTCGCCGTGTTGATGTTCATGAACGTCCCCTCGACCTGGTTACCCAGCAGGTCGGTGATGGCCGGCGCTCCTCCTTTGTAAGGAATGTGCAGTCCCGTCGTACCGGTTTGCAGCCAGAACAATTCGGCAGTCAGGTGATCGCTCGAGCCATTGCCCGCAGAAGCGAAGCTCATCTTGCCCGGATTCGCCTTCAGGTACGCAATGACATCAGCGAGCGACTTATGCGGAGAAGCGGCCGGCACCGCGAGGACATTCGGAGCCTGTACCGCGACGGTGATCAGATCGAAGTCCTTCAATGCGTCGTACTGCATCGGCTTGATCAGGTGCGGCACGATCACCAGCGGGCCAAGCGACGTCACGAGGAACGTGTAGCCATCGGGCGCCGCGCGCTTGACGTGCACTGCACCGATGGTCCCGGTCGCACCCGGCTTGTTATCCACGACGAACTGCTGCCCATATGCTGCGCTGAGCTTGGGGCCAATTGCACGAGCGATGGAATCCGTCGACCCTCCCGCCGGGAAAGGAACCACTAGCGTCACAGGCTTCGAGGGCCATGGCTGCGCCTGAGCCCCGGTGACCGCGGCGAGCGCGAGCGTGAAAGCGATTGAGAACTTCTTCATTGATATGTCTCCTTGGCTGGTGATCTGACGCAGCTGCGGCGCCTTCCGACTATGTTAGACAATTCGGTCAGCCCACAGCCGCCAGGGCGAGGAGACCCGATGAACGATGCCGTGATCGCTGAAACGCCTGCCGCAACACGCCGCGGGGAGCCGCTGACGATCCGCATGCACGAGCGCGACAACGTCGCCATCGTTGCCAACGATGGGGGCCTGCCGCCGGGCGCTGTTCTATCGACGGGCCTGACATTGCGCGATCGCGTTCCGCAAGGCCACAAGGTCGCACTGATGGATCTGCCTGCCGATGCGCCAGTGTTGCGCTATGGCATTCCAATCGGCTACGCGCTGAAGGACATTCCCGGCCGGCAGCTGGGTGCACGAGCGGCTGCTCAGAATGCCGGCAGCGCGCGAGCTCGACAACCTGCCGATCGCTACCGTGAAGCCTCAACCGCAGGCGCCGCTCGAGGGCTATACGTTCGACGGTTACCGCAATCCCGACGGCTCGGTCGGCACGCGCAACATCCTGGCGATCACGCACCACCGTGCAATGCGTCGCCGGGGTGGTGGACTTCGCGGTCCAGCGCATCAAGGCCGAGCTGCTGCCGCAGTTTCCGAATGTCGACGATGTGATCGGGCTCGAGCACACGTATGGCTGCGGTGTGGCGATCGACGCGCCGGGAAGCCGAGATTCCGATTCGCACCTTGCGCAACATCAGCCTGAATCCGAACTTCGGCGGCGAGGTCATGGTCGTAAGCCTTGGCTGCGAAAAACTGCAGCCCGAGCGGCTGATGCCGCCGGGCACGATCCGCGATCACCGACGAGCGCAGCGTTGCCGACGTCGGCGCCAATGCAGACCCCGGGCCTCGATGTCGTCTGCCTGCAGGATGAAGCCCACGTCGGCTTCATGTCGATGGTGGATTCGATCATGGCGACCGCGCAACTGCACCTCGAGCGCCTGAACGCCCGCATGCGCGAACAAGTTCCGGCGAGCGAGCTGGTCGTCGGCGTGCAGTGTGGCGGCAGCGACGCATTCTCAGGTGTCACTGCCAATCCGGCAGTCGGCTTCTGCACCGACCTGCTGGTGCGCGCCGGCGCCAGTGTGATGTTCTCCGAAACGACCGAGGTCAGAGACGGAATCGATCAGCTGACGTCGCGCGCCACGACACCGGAGGTCGCGCAAGCGATGATTCGTGAAATGGCGTGGTACGACGCCTACCTGAGCCGCGGCCGCGTCGACCGCAGCGCGAACACCACGCCGGGTAACAAGAAGGGCGGCCTGGCCAACATCGTAGAAAAAGCGATGGGCTCGATCGTCAAATCGGGCTCCGTTCCGATCTCAGGCGTACTGGCACCGGGCGAAAAGCTGAAGCAAAGAGGATTGATCTACGCTGCCACGCCGGCCAGCGATTTCATCTGCGGCACATTGCAGCTGGCCGCAGGAATGAACCTGCATGTATTCACCACCGGACGCGGCACACCCTATGGGCTCGCCGCGGTGCCTGTGATCAAAGTCGCGACGCGCAGCGACCTGGCGCGGCGCTGGCATGACCTGATGGACATAAACGCCGGCACCATCGCCGATGGCTCAGCATCGATTGAGGATGTCGGTTGGGAGCTGTTTCGATTGATGTTGGACGTCGCCAGTGGCCGCAAGAAAACGTGGGCTGAACAGTGGAAGCTGCATAACGCGCTGGTGCTGTTCAATCCGGCGCCGGTGACCTGATCGTGCAAATGATCTCCCCGGCTCTTGAACGCTTTATTTCCCAAGCTGCGGTGCGGAGCCGCGAGCAGGCCGACCCAGCAGACTGCGTACTCGCTCTCGCACCACTGATGCTCGATCTGATCGAACAGGCCGGTGCGTTTCTCGAGCCACAGCACTACCGGAGTGACCCTCAGAGCTACGCGCGAAACCTCGTCTATGACGCTGCGGATGAAAGCCTGTCGCTGTATTCGATCGTCTGGCTCCCTGGCCAATGGACTCCTGTTCACGATCACGGAAGCTGGGGCGTGGTCGGCGTGATCGAAGGAGTTCTGGAAGAACGCAGCTATGTACGACTCTCGCCGGATCGAGGCGCTGATACAGATATCGACCTCGCACGCGGCGGTACGTGCTGCTGCGGCATGGCGGGGTCACGAGCTTCGTTCCAAACCCCGATCACATTCACGTCACTGGAGTCCCCTCGGATCGGCCCCGAGCAGTCAGCCTGCACCTGTACGGACGCATGATGAGCGACTTCAACATCTACGACGTTGGCGCACGGACACGTCGGCGCATGAACGTTGCTCACAACGAGAGCTGAGCGCTGGGGCCAGTGCCGCCAGTCCAGCAGTGACGCCTAACGCGTTAGACGAGCACTGAGAGGAGAACACGACATGAGCGAGTCGACGCCACAAGGTCTCATCGATGCTGCGAACGCGTACGAAGCGTTATTCGTGCCGGCGCTGTTCGCCCAATGGGCTACGAAAGTCGCAGACGCGGCACAAATCCAGCCCGGTCAACGAGTGCTCGATGTTGCGTGCGGCACGGGGGTTCTGGCGCGTGAAGTCAGCTTGCGAACGGGATCCACCGGAGCGGTTATGGGGATCGACCCGAGTCCCGGAATGGTTGCGGTAGCTAAACAGCTCGCACCAGGCATCGAGTGGCGAGAGGGGGCCGCCGAGTCACTTCCGTTCCCTGACCAGTCCTTTGACGCTGTGGCGAGCCAGTTTGGTCTCATGTTCTTCATGGACCGGCGCCAAGCCCTTCGCGAGATGCTGCGGGTCCTCGCTCCCGGAGGACGGTTGGCTGTCGCGGTCTGGGACTCGCTTGAGACCATGCCCGCGTACGCGGCTGAGGTGGCGCTACTGGAGCAGACTGCCGGTCGGCAAGCGGCCGATGCCCTGCGTGCGCCATTCGTGCTCGGCAATCGGCAACATCTCGCTACGCTGTTTTCGGAAGCCGGAGTGGCCTCACCCGAGATCACGACTCATCACGGCACCGCGCAGTTCCCCAGCATTCGGACCATGGTCGAAGCCGACCTGAGGGGCTGGTTGCCGGTCGTGGGCGTGGTCCTGACAGAAGACCAGATTCGCCGTATCTTGGACGAAGCTGAGAAGGCTCTCAGTTCCTACGCAACGGCGGATGGACGAGCTGTGTTCCCTTTGTCGGTCCATCTTGTTAGCGTGAGGTCTTAGCAAGTTGCAAGGCGTTTCGTAGCTTCGCGCTATTCCTTGACCGACCCCGTCAGGCCCGACACGTAGTACTCAACGAAGAACGAGTAGATAAAGGCCACCGGCAGCGAACCGAGCAGCGCGCCCGCCATCAGTGGTCCCCAGTGATAGACGTCGCCCTCGACAAGCTCGGTGACAACGCCGACCGGGACCGTCTTGATCTCCGACGATGAAATGAACGTCAGCGCGTAGATAAACTCGTTCCACGAGAGCGTGAAGGCGAAGATGCCGGCCGAGATCAGACCGGGCACCGCAAGCGGCAGCACGATCTTGGTCAGAATCTGCCAGCGCGTGGCGCCGTCGATCAGCGCGCACTCTTCGAGCTCGAACGGAATCGAACGGAAGTAGCCCATCAGCAGCCACGTGCAAAACGGAATCAGGAAGGTCGGATACGTCAGGATCAACGCCCAGCGCGTGCGAACAAGCCGAGCTTGAAGACGACCGTCGCCAGCGGAATGAACAGGATCGACGGCGGTACAAGATAGGCGAGAAAAATCGACAGGCCGACATGCTTCGAGCCGCGAAAGCGAAGCCGTTCGATCGCGTACGCGGCGAATATCGAGGCCCCCAACGAGAACACCGTTGCGACCACCGAGACGAAGACGGTATTCCACATCCACTCCGGATAAGCGGTGCGAAAGAGCAGCTTGTCGAAATGCGCGAGCGTCGGTTCGATCACCCAGAACGGATTGCCAGTGCGCGACAGCAGCTCGCTATCCGGCTTCACCGACGTAATGCCCATCCAGTAAAACGGGAACAGCAGCACGATCAGGAACACGATCAGCGGCAGGTAGATCGTGACAAACTTCCGCGACGGGGTTTCGAGATAGCTCATGCCGACGCTCTCGCCGGCTTGCGGTGAAGGCGCTGCCACGGTGGTGCTCATGCTGACCGCCGGGCCGCCCAAGGCGGCGAGCGCCCCCTCGGGGGGCAGTGCAGCGGCGCAGCCGCAAACGTGGGGGTCTCATTTGTCCTGTCCTCCCTGTTGCCAGGCGCGGCGCTGCAGGCCGAAGTAGCTGAACATGATTGCGGCAGCAGGAACGGCACCATCGCGATCGAGATGGCTGCGCCTTCACCGAGTGCGCCGCCGGAGATCGCGCGCTGGAACGACAGTGTGGCCATCAAATGGGTCGCGTTCAGCGGGCCACCGCGCGTGATCACGTAGATCAGCTGAAAGTCGGTAAACGTGAACAGCACAGAGAATGTCATCACCACCGCGATGATCGGCGTCAGCAGCGGGAGCGTGACAAAGCGAAACTGCTGCCACCGGGTCGCGCCGTCGATCGCGGAAGCTTCGTAGTACGACGGTGAAATCGTCTGCAATCCGGCAAGCAAAGTGATCGCAACGAAGGGAACCCCGCGCCAGATATTGGCGGCGATCACCGACAGCCGCGCGTTCCACGGCTCGCCCAAGAAATCGATGTACTGGTCGATCAACCCCATCTTGACCAGCATCCAGCTGATGATCGAAAACTGTGCGTCGTATATCCACCAGAACGCGATCGCCGACAGCGCAGTCGGCACGATGTAGGGCAACAGGATGACGGCGCGAAAAAAAGTCTTGAAGCGAATGTTGCGGTTCAGCAGCAACGCGAGCCAGAGCCCAAGAACGAACTTGAAAACGCTCGCCACGAACGTATAAAACAGCGTATTGAAAAGAGCGAGCCGGGTAACCGCATCGCCCCACAGATACTCGTAATTCTCAAGACCGATCCAGACCCCGTCCCGACCGACCTTCGTATCGGTGAAACCAAGCCATACGCCAAGCCCAAGCGGATACGTAAGGAACAGCAGCAACAGCACCGCAGCCGGCAGCATGAACATCATGCCCAGCGCGTTGCGGTTGTTCTGCAGTTTTTCGAGAGCCGTCATCGCAGAAAGGGCTCGCTTGCGCGAGCCCCTTTCTCACTGAACGTGCGATCAGACCTTGTAGTACCTCTCGGCGCGTTTTTGCGCACGTTCCATCGCTTCCTTCGGCGTCTTCGAGCCGCTGATTGCCTCGGCCACCATGTTGACGACGATGAAGTCGGCGCCGGCACCTGCTGATGCATAGCCCAGCTTGCCCGCGTAGCCCGCCGGTCGCATGTTCTTGACCGGGTCACGATACGGCGTGTGCTTCGGATCCGAAGTCCAGATCGGAAGATTCGCGTAGCCAGCGAGCGGCGTTGCGATGTACGCACCCGAACCTGTGAGCCACGGATCGAACTGTTCTTTTTCCATCATGAAGCGCAGGAACTCTTTCGCTGCCTGCGGGTACTTCGTGTACTTCATGATCATCTGGTTGAAGAACAAGTGCGACTCGGTCGGCACACCCACGGGGCCGATCGGATAGTTCGCATGCTGGACGTCGGCCTGCAGCTCCTTGACTTTCGGGTCGGTCGAAGTCTTGGTTGCGTAGTAAATCGAGATGCCGTTGTTGGTCAGCGAAACCTGCCCGTCGAGGAACGCTTTATTGTTGTTCGGGTCGAGCCACGACAGCGTGCCCGGGATGAACGTCGCATACAGCTCCTTGCCGTATTCGAGCGCCTTCTGCGTTGCCGGGCTGTCGATCACCACCTTGTTTTTCTCGTCGACCAGCTTGCCGCCGAAAGCCCAAATCAGCCAGTTGCACCACAGGCCGTCTCCGGTGGCGTTGCCGAGCGCCATTCCGCCCGGCGTGCCTTTCGCATGCAGCGCTTTCATCAGCTTCAGAAAACCGTCGGTGTCTTTCGGGAACGTATCGAAGCCGGCCGATTTGACCATGCTGCCGCGATAGACAATCATCGCGCCCGCCGCGCCGAGCGGAAGGCCGATCCATCTCTTGCCGTCAGGCTTCAGGAACGCTTCGCCCACCGGATACCACGGTCCGTACTTCTTGCCGATGTACTCGGCGACATCGGTTACATCGAGGAGCTTGTCGGGGTAGAGGTTGGCATCGTCGTTGGTCGACAGGATGATGTCGGGGCCTGCGCCGGTGTTCGCCGCCACCGCGGCTTTCGGACGCACGTCTTCCCACCCTTCGTTGTCAACGCGCACCGGAATGCCTGTCTTTTCGGTGAACCGCTTGACGTTCGCCATGTAGGCGTCGATGTCGCCCTGCACGAAGCGGCTCCAGCGCAGCACACGCAGCGTCGCACCCTTTTCCGGCTTCAGTGCGAGCGTCTGCGCACTTGCGAGCGGCGAGAACACCGCGGCGCTTGAACCCAATGTCGCGGCGGCTGCAACGCTCGCTGAACCTTCCAGAAACTTGCGCCGATTAATTTCACTCATCGATGTCTCCCTTCCTGTTGTAAGTCCGCTTGCCAAAATTACTTGTTGAAACCTTGCTGCTACGCAGCCAGCCGCTGACCGCTGCCTGCGTCAAACAGATGCGACCGCTCGATATCCGGCTGCAAGTGAATCGTGCTTCCGGGCGCGAAGTTGTGCCGCTCGCGAAACACGACTGACAGATCGGTATGCCCATGACGGCACGCAACAAACGTATCGGCGCCGGTTGGCTCGATGACCACGACTTGCGATGGAATACCGGTCGAGGCGAGCGTCAGATGTTCGGGCCGGGTGCCGATGATCACCGGCTGGCCGTCGCTGCCGCCTGCATTCGTCGCGACGGCGAGCTCGGTACCGTCGCCCAGCACCACGCGAGAGCCGGTTCCATTGCGGCGCAACGTCGCAGGCAGAAAGTTCATCGCGGGCGAACCGATGAAGCCCGCGACAAACGTATTCGCTGGGTGATCGTACAAATCGAGCGGACTGCCGGTCTGTTCGATGCGGCCGTCTCGCATCACGACTATCTTGTCGCCCATCGTCATTGCTTCGATCTGATCGTGCGTGACGTACACCGACGTGGTCTTCAGTCGCTGATGCAGCTCCTTGATCTCGCTGCGCATCGCAACGCGCAGTTTTGCGTCGAGGTTCGACAACGGCTCGTCAAACAGGAACACCTGGGGATCACGCACGATCGCGCGCCCCATCGCAACGCGCTGGCGCTGGCCGCCGGACAACTGGCGCGGATACCGGTCGAGCAGTTCGGTCAGCGCAAGAATCGTCGCGGCGCGCTGCACTTTGGCGTCGATCGTTGCCTTGTCGGCTTTCGCCAGCATCAGCGAAAATGCGAGGTTCGCGCGCACGGTCATGTGCGGGTACAGCGCGTAGTTCTGAAAGACCATCGCGATGTCGCGCTCTTTCGGCGGAACATCGTTGACGCGGCGCTCCCCGATCAGGATCTCGCCGCCACTGATCTCCTCCAGGCCGGCGATCATCCGCAGCAGCGTCGACTTGCCACACCCCGACGGACCGACGAGCACAGTGAACGAGCCGTCATCGATATCGATGTCGACACCGTGCAGCACCTGCGTGGTGCCGAATTGCTTAGTAACGCCGCGAATGTCGTAGTTGCCGTAGCCCGCCGGTGCCAGGATCTGCGGCTCGCCATCGTCGGCGTACACGACCCTTCCCCGTACGATGGTGCGCCGCACCCGCGCGTTGATCTCGCGGCCCTCGTACGCGGTTCCTGGGCAGCGAGTGAAGAGTTGATCTGCGTCGACGTGGATCGAGCCGCGCGAATCAACGATTACCAAGTCTGCGTCGGCGCCCGGCACGATCGCGCCCTTGTTGGGGTAGAGGCCGAACTGTCGCGCCGGACTGCTACTGAGCAGTCTTGCGATCGAGGTCAGCGGAACTCCACGCTGAAGGGCCTGATCGACCATGAGGGGGAACATCAACTGGATGGTGTTGATGCCAGGTGCGACTTCCCACGGATTCTCGGGCTTCTTCTCTTCGTAGGTATAGGCGCAGTGGTCCGAGGCGATGTTGTCGATCTCTCCACGCGTGAGCGCTGTCCACAACTGTTCGATCGCGCTCTGCGAATTGAGCGGGGGATTACAGACACCCCACTCGGAAACTGCGTGGAGGGCCTCATCCGCAAGGATGAGATAGTGGGGGCATGTCTCAGCGAAGACTTTCACGCCCGCGCGCTTGGCGGCGTTGATCTGTTCGATGCTCCCGGGCTCGCTCATGTGGACGAGGTGGAGGGTCACACCGGTGGCCTTCGCCAGATCTAGCACCATGCGAACGGCAGCAGTCTCCGCGCCCTTCCTGACCTTGGCGGTCTCGTAGACGGTCTGATCCGGATCTCCGACCGGGAGCCTGGTCGCATTCAGGTCGATGAGTGCCTGCGACTCGCAATGGACTGCGAGTGGAACGCCGAGCTCGGCCAGGTGATTCATTCCATGCACGAGCTGTTGGTCGTTGAGGTGCGGCATCTCGGGCGTCTCGCATACGAAACCCTTGAAGCCGACAGCCCCTGCCTCGACGATCGCTCTCAGGGCCTGTGGATCCCGACAGAGAGCCGGAACCAGGGCGCAATACAGCGCGAAATCGACAACGGCCTTCGGCGCCACGATTTGTCGCTTCTCGTTCAAGAGATCCAGCGAGTCGACCAACGGCTGAGTCTGTGGCATCTCAAGAACGGTGGTCATCCCTCCGGCCGCGGCGCCTGAGGTCCCGCTAAGAAAATCCTCGCTCGCCGTGAGCCCCGGATCGTTCAGGTGAACGTGTGTATCTACCCCGCCAGGGAAGACGTGGAGTCCGCTGGCATCAATGACGGATTCAGCGTCAACCACCACCTCAGGGTTCTGGATGGCAGCGATCTTGCCATTGTCATCGACCAGAATAGTCGCGGCAAAGGTCGCGTCCTCGGTGACGACTGTCCCACCAACGACAGCGAGTGCGGCCGATTCGGACGTACCCTCCTGGATCCCCTGCTGGCTCGAGTTGTGACCCTTGCTCATCTGTTCTCCTATAGCGACATGATCGTTTCGACAGACCACGATCGACATCTGATGGCGCCTTGCTGGCGCTGGCGAATCCCTCGCTGACGCAGGTCGCCGCACTGAATGATCCGTCCTGGACGCGCGACCGGCCTCCCTCCTCGACGCTCCTTGACGTTGTCGACGAGGAGGGCATAGAGGGCTCTACCCTTCATCGGCGGCGGACTGGCTGCACGCTGGTCCTCCGACTGTGGGTCCGTCCGTCGCCGCCGTCTCAGGTCACCAACCCAGACGTCTCAGTCAAGGACATCCCAAGTCCCGAGAGTTCCCCCATCAACCCAGATGGTGGTGCCAGACACGCCTCGCGACAAGTCTGACGACAGAAACAGGATGACGTCAGCAACCTCTTGCGGCGTCGCCACACGACCAAGCGGGATTCGCCTCCGCTCGAAATCACTCAGACTGGTGGGATCGCGAAGATCATCAGTTTCTTGAGATTTGATCATCTCGCCCGGACCGACGCTGTTCACGCGGATCCCGTGCGGGCCGAGGGCGACCGCCATCGCACGGGTCGCGGTATCGATGGCTCCCTTCGACGTGTCGTAATGAACCGACACTGGGTCGGACTGCTGAGACGACGTCGAGGAGACGTTCACGATGCGTCCCTGTATGCCCTCACTGATCATCTTCTTCGCCGCTCGGCCCGCACACAGGATGCTTGCGGAGACGTTTACCCGAAAGATCTGATCGAGAAGTTCATGGTCGATGTCGAAGAACGGTGTTCGGCGATAGATGGCCGCGCAATTCACGAGCACGGTCACGGGGCCGAAGTGATCCTCAGCGTCAGCGAAGACACGCTCGATCTCCGAAGGATGCTCCAGATCGGCGCTTATGTACTGGAATTTGTCGGTCTTGAATGAGTCTAGGGAAACCCCGGAATACGTCGCACCTTGACGATTGGAGTGGTCACGGCCAACCCCCACCACCTTCGAGCCACACGACAGGAAGGCAGCTGAGGACGCTGCGCCGATCATTCCAGACGCACCCGTGATTAGGACTACCTCGTCTGCAAGGTCCTCCATGACTCACCCCTTGGCGCCCCACGCCGGCTGTTGGTCTCCCACCGCAAGACACCAAAGCCAAAGCTCAAGAACGCCGCCCTGCCTTTGCCTCACGCCGGTCACGGCAAAGGCACTTAGGCGTCTAGTTGTTTTCCAGCTTGTTCTTCGTTGCCTCAGCCTGCTCGGTGAACGCCCAGAACTCTTCACGCGGCGAAAACTCCACGAGCACGGAATCCTCGAGCCACTCGACCCGGTGAGGCGGCGCCTGCCAGTACACATCACCGGTCTTGCACTCCACGCTGCCGTCCTTGGTCACGATGCGGATGCGACCCTCGAGAACGACGCCGAAATGGGGGCAGTTACACATGCCATCCGGCATGTCCGCAAAGGACTCGACAGCGTCCCAGCCAGCCTTCCCGCGAACAACGCTCATGACCGTGTCCCCGATCTCCGCGCCGCGCTCCTCCCACTGTTCGTCCTTAAAGGTTGGGGTCAACGTGTCCCACGAGAAGGCGTGGGTCTTCTGCTCCGACAGATGTTCGAGCTTGCCTTCCATACCAATCCCTTCGGTGACCTGCGAAACATGCGCTCAAGGTCGTGATCGGCCACTCCTCGGGGAGCGGAACGTCGACTCAGCCAAACTGGGTGACACCCACCGCGTCACCAAGAACCGTACAAGTGGAGCGCGGATTGTCAACTATCTTCAAGTGTGGGCCCGCGAGCGCGGCGCCATATGGTTGGCCTTGCGGAGCAGCCGCTCTTCACCGCGTCAAAGCTGGGGTGCACAGAATTCTCCTGGTGAACAAAGTTGACGACTCAGCGGCCCGGTTGGCCGCGGTCGACACCCTGGGCATTGCGCGTGAGGATCCTTACCAAATCGCGCAATCCGAAGGCTCTCCGGGACAGGTGCAGTTGTCGTCGATCTAGCTTTCATCGGCGCGCAGAAGGCGTGTCACGCCGTCGTGCATGTGATCCCGGAGGCGAATTGAAGCGGTGTCGAGAGATTCAGCTTCCAGCGCGTTGAGAATTTTAGGGTGTTCGTCCGCAACGGTCGCCGCACTCCCCTGCGTCGGCTCAAGGGCGGTGATGCACATCCTCGTTTCGGCGAGCTAGGTCGCCTGCATCCGCACTAGTCGTGGACTACCTGAAGCGCTGACGAGCGCAGCGTGGAAAGAGAGATCGGCGTCGCTTACGGATTCGGGTTCTCCCGAGGCGGCAGCCTTGGAGAAGTTCGCGTATGCATCACGGAGCGTACTTAGGTCTGCGGATTCACTTCGGGCGACGATCATCCTTATGGCTGCACTCTCGATCGCCATGCGGGCGTCGTAAATGTCCGCGATATCGTCGTGAGTGAGTTCCTTGACGAAGATGCCGCGGTTACGCTCACTCCGTAGCAGGCCTTCCTGAAGCAGCCTCTGCATGGCTTCGCGCAGCGGACCCCGGCTCACCCCGAACGCCTTCGCGAGCGCAGCCTCACTGAGCTGAGTGCCCGCGGTGATCTTTCTGCTGATCACGCTCTCCCGCAGCTGCTCGGCGATGAGGCCGGTCGTGGATTCTTGGACGACGGGGCTAAACGCCTATTCTGACGTGGCCATGCGACTCAGCCCTTGCATCTTTGCGTCGTGTTCGCCGCTGTCACAGCTGAGAAGCCCCTGACCTTGTCGACGACATGTTCGAGGTTCTTCCCCTCGACCCACGCGCGCGCGTTGCTGACGAACTGTCGGGCCAAACGATCGCGCCAACCGTGGGTGTCGCCGCTCATGTGCGCCGTGATGGTCACCCCATCCATTCCCCAGAGAGGACTTCGGTCGCTGAGGGGCTCATCGGCGACGACGTCCAGCGTGGCATGCTGAATTTCGCTTCGTTCAAGGGCGTCGATCAGGTCGGTTTCGATCACTAGCCCACCACGCCCCACGTTGACGAAGTGCGCGGTGTGCTTCATGGCGGCGAAAATGTGTCGGTCGAACATGCCACGCGTCGAGTCGGTCAGCGGCGCCACGGCGATGACATGGTCAGCCCACCCGACGTGCTGCGCGAGGTCACCGCTCGACATGACCTCCCCGAAGTCCGGGTCACCAGTCCGCTCTGTGCGTCCCGCTCCCCGGACCTCAACTCCGACAGCGGTGAGTAGGCGCGCGATCTCCCGACCGATCGCACCTGTCCCCACGACTAGGGCCCTGCTTGCGCGGAGGTCACGAAGTTCCCGGTGCTGCCACTCGCGTCGCGCTTGGAGCTCGTAGGTCGTTCGAAGGTCCTTGACGACGGCCAGTATGGCAGCCAAGACGTATTCAGCGATCGGTCGGTCGAAGACCCCGTAGGCGTTGGTGACGACGACCGGTGAGTCGACCAGCGCGGGGAACAACAGTGTGTCGACACCCGCAGCAGCGACGTGCACCCACTTCAGGTGGTCGGCCGCCTCCCACGCATCCTTGAGGGAAGAAGCGAAAAAGTCCCAGAGAAGGAGCGCATCCGCACCCTGCAATGCCTGCGCCAACGATTCGCTGTCGCAGTACTCCAGTTGAACGAGGCCGACCAGTTCATCCATGAACGGCGGTCGCTCACCGGCGCTCCGACAGAGCACCGCGATCCGCTGCATCCCGCTCGACGGGGCCACTAGACACACACTCCATAGGTGCTTCCGCCTGTTCGAAGACAGGAGTCCTCGCCAAGAAGGCGGACGTGGCGGCCATCGTCAAGGACCTCTGAGGCCAGAACCGCACGTTCGCCGTCCCGATGGAGATGGTCATGAGCGTCGTATGAGTCCTTGAGATCGCTGCTGAGCGAGCAAGCGTTCGCCTGGAAGGACCCTTCGAAAGATGGATAGTGGCAGTGTTGACGTGCGCATCGATTGCTCGGAGGAGCTTTGCGCAGCCGGCCCATTAGAGAACGCCGCTACTGGTGCGGCACTCCCGCCATCAGGACTCGTCCGCCCAGGCGATCCGGTCCGTCGGGTCCGTCACCCGCATGCACGCAACCGTGTGACCTCGGGGCCCGATGGGCAGCAACTCCTGAGGCGTTGATCTACACGAATCCACGCTCACCGGACAGCGGGGGGCAAGGGGGCAGCCGGAAGCCGTGGCGGCTCCGCTGGAGAGTTCGCCCCGTAGCCGGCGACGCTTACCCGGGAGCCCCGGTTCGACGCTCAGAACGGCGGAAAGTAGCGAACGGGTATAGGGGTGACGCGGGTTCGCGAAGATCTCCTCTGTTGGGCCGGATTCGACGATTTGTCCGAGGTACATGACGAGGATGCGATCGCACAATTCTCGCACGGCAGCAAGGTCGTGAGAGATGAACAGATATGTCGCCGAGAGGCGGGCACGCAGGTCAGCAAGGAGCTCGAGCACTTCCGAGCGAGTTGCATAATCCAGTGAAGAAGTCGGCTCGTCAAGGACGATAAAGCTCGGGTTGGCGACCAGCGCACGTGCAATTCCCACCCGTTGCCGCTGACCCCCACTCATTTCGTGTGGATACCTAAACAGGAATGTCTCATCGAGGTGAACGAGGCGCAAAGCCTCGCGCACTCGCTCGTCCCGCTCCTCGGGACTAAGCTTGCCTTTCGCGATCAGCGGCTCCGCGACAATGTCGCGAACGCGCCAACGAGGGCTGAGGCTGTCGTACGGGTCCTGGAATACATATTGAACCTGCGAACGCAGCCGGGATCGCTCGGCGCGCGAGGCTCGCCCGACATCGACGCCACCGACCCGTGCAGAGCCGGCCGTCGGTACATCTAAGCCGACCAAACAACGCGCTGTCGTTGACTTGCCGCTTCCGCTCTCACCAACGAGACCGACAGCCTCACCAGGGGCTATCTCAAACGAGACGTTGTCTACCGCTACGACACTCGTCCCCCGTCGCTTGCTACCCCGGCGGAACTCCTTCCTTAGGTCCGCCACGTCGACCAGTGGGGACTTCTCGGCCTCAACAAGGTTGGTCATACGCTTTTTACCACCCGTTTCTGAAGGGCCCGGTCAACGGCCACGTGACACCTAACGTCATGCCCGCCCGTGACGGGAAGCACGCTTCTGGATGGTCGATCCCACAGACATCGACCCGCCAAGGGCACCGGTACGCGAACTGGCAGCCCTCCGCACGGTGTCGCAAGTCGGGTGGGCCACCCCCAATCGAGAGCCGATTCCCATGCGCCTCGGTCTTCAGTGACTCCACCAGACCCCTGGTGTAGGGGTGCTGCGGATTCTTGAACAGCGACTGGACGTCGGCGCTCTCGACGATCTCCCCAGCGAACATGACAACAGCACGATTGGCATAACTAGCGACAACTCCCAAATCGTGGGTGATGCACCACACCGCCATGCCGCGCTCCTCTACGAAGCTATACAGGAGGTCGAGGATGTCCGCCTGTACCGTCACGTCGAGACCGGTGGTGGGCTCGTCCGCGATCAGCAACTGGGGCTCATTCACAAGGGCCATGGCCAGCAAGACGCGCTGCGCCATGCCGCCACTCAACTGGTGAGGGTAGGCACTAAGAACCCGGCTTGGGTCGTTGATCTGAACGGAACGCAGAGACTCCATCGCTCGCTCTCGAGCTTCCCTTCGAGAGATTTCTTGGTGAGCACGACAAACTCTGGCAATTTGCACGCCGATGGTGCGCATCGGATCTAGAGCACCCTTAGGGTTTTGCACCACTAGCCCGATCGCGTCACCGCGAATTCGCCGTAGCTCACGCTCGTCCAACTCGGCAAGCGACCTGTTTTCGAACATGACGGTCCCGGTGATCTCGGCCCCGTCTGGGAGGGTGCGCAGTGCCGCACCAGCTGTGAGCGACTTTCCGGCACCCGTCTCGCCAATCATCCCCACGAACTCGCCCGGAAAGATGTCGAAACTAACCCCTGACAACGCATTGACGTCGCCTCGGTGATCCGGGAATGACACGCTCAAGTCAGCAACTCGGAGGATTGCGTCTCCTTGGGCTGCCTTCATCGCCGTCTCCGTGTCACATCAAGCAACCCGCTCACCGCATCGCCCGCGATGGAGAACGCCAGAACGGCGAACATGAGAGCCAGTCCAGGAAACAGCGAAACCCACCAGTCGCCGGTAATCATATATTTCGACCCGTCCGAGATCATGCCACCCCATTCGGCGGTCGGGGGTCTGACACCCGCGCCTACAAAGGTTAGTCCGGCGGTCAGCAGGAGAGCCCACCCAACTTGGGTGGAGGCTTGGGCAAGGGCAGTCTGGACCGCATTCGGAATGATATGGCGGGTCAGGATCCTTCGTGTGGAAGTGCCGGCGACGCGAGCCGCATCTACAAACGCCCTGGACCGCAGGGCCAACACTTCAGTGCGCACGAGCCGCACGAAGATGGGCAGACTGAGAAACGCCAGTACCACGATGAGGTTGAAGACACTCGGTCCAGTGACAGCCACAAGTGCCATAGCCAAGACGAACAGCGGGAAAGACTGTAGGAAATCCATCGCGCGCATGACGATGAAATCCAGCGTGCCGCGGTGATAACCGGCAGCTGCTCCGAGTGGAGCGGCGATGGCAAAGGCGACTGCGACGCTAACAACCGCAATCAACAGGTCGAGTCGCGCGGCTGACACGACTCTCGAGAATACGTCGAATCCTGTGGCATCGGTGCCAAACCAATGCTCTCCGCCCGGCGGGGTCATCGAAAGATCTGTGGTTTGCTCCGGTCCATACTTCGCGCCCATCGGTCCGATGAGCGCCACCAGAATGAGAACGAAGAGGGGGAGTGCACTCCACGCAAGTGGAGTCCCGCGTCGGCGCGACCTGGCGCCGACGCGGCCTCCGTCCTGAGTTATCGGGATAGACATGAGAAACCTCAACTGCGGATTCGCGGGTCGACGAGCAGATGCAGAACGTCAACGACTAAGTACACAAACATCGTGAATACAGCGGCGATGAGAAGAAAACCCTGCACAGCGGCGTAGTCTGCGTTGTCAACTGCGTCCACCGCATACTGCCCTATGCCGCCCCACGAGAACACCTTCTCCATCACGACCGCGCCGCCGAGAAGATATGCCATCAGCACACCGCTTACGGTGATAACCGCTGGGAGCGCGTTACGAACGGAGCAAGCGAGGACCGTCCGGCGCTGCAACCCTAGACTCCGGGCGTGTGTTATGAAACCGCCGCGATTCACTTCCAATAGGCTAGCTCGAGCCACCCTTCCGACGATCAGCGATAGGATGCCGCCGAGCACAAGCACCGGTAGCGCCAAGTGCGCCGTGGCGCTCGAAAAACAAGGCATGTTGGCGTTTAGGAGGCAATCGACTGTGTACGCCCCAGTTACCTTGGGGGGCGTCGACTCGCCCACCTGCAACCGCCCCAAGGGCGCTGGCGCCACTTTCATGATGTTGTAGAACAGGAAGATTCCGACAAGGCCGCACCAGAAGTCGGGGAGAGATCCCGCCATGCGAATCAAGAAGCTGCTGACGCGTCCGCTCATCGACCGTGGTCGATTGGTGGAAAGGAGGGCAAGCACTAGCCCGATCGTTACCGCCACAATAAGGGAGTAGATGATGAGCTCGAGGGTCGCTGGCGCGCGCGTGAGAATGTCCGTCGTAACGGAAGACCCGCTGAACCACGAGTACCCCAGGTCCCCGTGTAATACGTTATTTAGGTATTTCAGGTACTGGTCCAATAGCGGTTGATCGAGTCCCATTTCCTTCCTCAGCTGAGCAATACCCTCTGCGCTGCGGTTGGGACCGAGCAGCGCCGAAGCCGGATCGCCCGGAGTTAATCGAATCAGCAAGAAGGACACCACGGTGACCAGGAAGAGCTGCGGGACAAAGAGCCCCAATCGTCTGGCTACGTACGTCGCAATCTTCATGATTCGCTGCACCTCCGACTTCGGCGCTACTCACGACCCTCAGGCTGACCTCAGGAGTCAGAGCGCTTGAGCATACGCAACTGGTAGATGTTTGGCGTGTCCCAGTTCACGCCGGTCAAGTTCTTGCGGGTCACCAGGTTCCACTGCACTTCTGCGATCCATGCGGCTTGGCCATCGTCGACGTTCATGATCTTCTGCGCCTCCGCATAGAGGGCGTCACTCCTAGCCTTGTCGAGCGTCTGGTTGGCTGCGTAAACCGCATTCTGGAAATCCTTGTTGCAGTAGTGCGTCGCGTTGAGAAGTGAGCCGCATGGGTAGTAGACCAGCAAAGCGTAGCCTGCGTCAGGAAGGATAGGAAATGCGGGCTGGAAGTTCATGTCGAACTTGCCAGAATAGAGTTGTGAAGTGAAAGACGCGGACGATAGCGGCTTGATGGTTACACTGACGCCGGCTTTCGCGAAAGCCGATCGGACCAGAACCGCTGCGTCCTGCTGAGTGGTGTCACCGGAATCGACATACAGATCAAAGTTTAGGTTGCTCACTCCTGCGCTCTGTAGCAGCTCTTTTGCCTTCGCCGGGTTGTGGGAGTATGGCCAGTGATCACCGCTGTAGCCAGGGTACGTCGAGGGAACGGCGCTTCGCTCCTGATCAGCAAGTCCATAGAAGACCTGCTTGCGGATCTGCTCATCCGGCGTCGCGTAGATTAGGGCTTTACGGACTGTTGGGTTATCGAGTGGGGCCTTCTCCCAGTTGAAGTCCAGTCGAAACATCGTGTTTCCATGGGTGGTCCACACCTTGACGTCCGAGCTCTTCTCCGCCTGGCTCACGAAGCGCGGGCCGAGCCATTCGGCCACGTCCGCCTGTCCGGACTGAACGAGGGAAAGCCGGTTGGCGTCCTCGGGCACCTCGCGGTAGATGACCTTGTCGAAGCTCGGCTTCTCACCGTAATAGTTTCGGTTGGCCGACAGATCTACCTCGTTCCCGGCGGCAAACTTCGTAACCCGATACGCGCCGAACCCTGCGCTGTGAGTGGCCAGCCACTTCTTCGCCCATGGATCGTCCGTGGTTGCGTGGCTCTTGACCACCTTCGCATCGAGGACGTCAAGGTCGTTGTTGACGAACATGAGGGTGGTCAGGGAGTTCACCTTTGGGGTGGAGAACGACCACTCGTACTTGCTCACGACCTTCCACGACGGCTTTGTGATCCCGAGAACGTTCTGGGCGTAGAAACTACCCACACCCTTGTCGCCCCATGACCGATCCCATGTGTACTGGAGATCGTTGGCGGTGAGCTCATTGCCGGCTTCGCTCTTGACGCCCTTGCGCAGCGTGAACGTGATCGTCCTCCCGCCATCGGAAAGCTTCCACGACTCTGCCAGACGACCTTCGAGCTTGCTCGAGTCGTAACTAGGCACGATCATGTCGTTGTCGTCGGTCTCTGTGCCAAGGGCAATCAACTTGTCGTACACGGCAGCGCGGATCTGGTGATCCTCGGGCGTGTAGTTGAAGTCATGGTCGATGCCATTCGGCGTCTTGCGAGCCGCGATGACCAGATTGTCACTGGAGGACGACGACGGGGACGACTTTGTGCAGGCGCTCAGGGTAGCTGCCGCCGTTGCTGCTGCAAGCACGGCAGCCAAGTACTTCCTATTCATTGGTTTCTCCTCAGTTCGGCTCAAGTCGCGTTGCGAGCAGTCGCCTGGACAGAAACGGCAAGTCGAGCAAGTTGTGGTACCGAAGTTGGACTGAGCTCGGCCCGAGAGCGGCACGTGCAGCAACCCCAGGCACTGGGGAGGTCACCGCAAGGCTGGTTAGACATCTCGGCAGTCAAGACTTGATGAGGTCGCGCAGGGAAGCGGGGATCTTCTCGGTCTTGCGGTCGTTGATCAGGAATTCTGGATAGATTGCGCGACGCCAGTTCGGGAGGGTCACCTCGTCCTTCCGCGGACCGGCCACGATGTTCGCCTGATCCACTCCGGTTTCCGCTGCCACAAGCTCCGCCAGCGATCGTTCCGTGAGCATCTGAGTTACCAGGTCGCAAGTCAGCGGCGGGTTGTCCATGGTCGCAAGTTGGAAGAGCGAGGAGGCAACGTCTCGGACGGAAATGAGCGGCACGAACGCGCCAGGGGAATACGAGATCTTGCCCTCGCGTGCATCGAGGAGCATTCGGTCGAGAACCTCAACCGTTTGTCGCTCGGGGCCATACACGGCGCTGATCCGCGCGGACACGCCGATGTTGCCCTCTTCTCGGCCGAAGATGGCGGTCACCATCTCGCCGAACCGCTTCGTGGCGCCGTACACGGTGAGCGGATAGGAGTCGTGCTCGTCGCCACCATCGAAGCCGCTCAGACTGCTGGCGTAGACGACGCGCCGAACGCCGGCGGCACGGGCGCCCTCAAGCACGTGGATCGTGCCCGTGCAGTTGACGTCGGACACCAGCGCAGGGTCGTCCGGGGCAACCATCGGACCTGAAACCCCTGCAAGATGGAAAACCACGTCCGGGCGAGCTTCGACAATGGCCTGAACGACCGCGTGCCCGTCGCGAAGATCGGTAATCGTACCGTCGTCCTGGGTTAGTCCGCGGCCCTCCCAACCATGTTCTGTCAGTTCACGAGACAGGCTCTTTCCGATGAAGCCGTCCTCGCCAGTGACGAATCCAAGCATTTGAACACTCCGTTCTCTTGCACCGTTAGTGGTCGTTGATATGGGCGCGCTCTGGTTAGCAAACACGGGCCTGTGGGAAGGGGGTGGCTTCAAGGAACCGTCCAGGTCCAGCCGTCGAACGCCACTCCCCGTCTTCGACGGCCACCTGACCGCCGACGAGGACGTAGCGGGGACACCCTTTGACTGCCCATCCCTCATAGGGCGTATAGTCCGCATCCTGATGAAGGTCGCCCACTTTCACAGTCCGGGTCGCGTTCGGATCGATAACCACGATGTCCGCGTCCGAGCCCACGTTGATGACGCCCTTCCGCGGGTAAATGCCGTTCAACTTCGCGGGATTCGCGCACGGCAGCCGCACCAATGCGCTCGGTGATAATCCGTGGGTGTTCACCAGCTCGGAGAACATGAGCGGCAGTCGAGTCTCGACGCCAGGGAGTCCATTCGGCATCGCGCGGACGTCGGCACGGTTCTCAAGTTTCTGGTGCAAGTCGAAGCAATTGTGGTCGCTAGCGACGGTGTGCACCTCGCCGCTCAATGTGAGCTTGCGGAGACCGGTAACCGACTCCCTCGACCGTAGGGGCGGACAACACACGAACCTCTCTGGCAATTCGTGGCCGTACGCCGCTTCGGTCAGGAGCAGGTAGTGAGGGCACGTTTCGCTGTATGCATGAACACCGCGCCCTCTTGCCGCCGTGACCGCTTGGACTGCGTCCGGGGTCGACTGATGCACCAGGTATACGTGCGCACCGACCTCCTCCGCGATACGAAGGACATCGACCACCTCGGCAACTTCGGATTCCTCTGGACGAGTAGCGGGATGGTGGGTGGCATCCATCTCACCGCGCCGAATTTGCTCCGCCTGAGCGGCCTCGATGAGCGGGTTCGATTCGGCATGGACGTAAGCCATGCCCCCGGAAGACGCCAGGAAGGTCATCACTTGGCGAACGGTTGACGTGCTCGCCATCAACACATCGCGATAGGTGGTGAACAACTTGATCGTTCGGACGCCCATTTCCGCCATCTCGGCGAGTTCCGCCAGGCTGTCCTGCGTCCAGTTGATGACACACCCATGCAGGGCGATGTCGCACCTAGTGTCGACCATCAGGCTTCTCCGCTGCATAACGGCCTCAAGGGGTGATTGATCAGGCAGCGGAATCGCGAAGTCGACGATAGTGGTGGTGCCGCCCCACACGGCGGCCTCTGTGGCACTTGAGTAGTCGTCCCTCGTCCGAAAGGCGCCTACCTCTGTGTCCACGTGACAGTGCGCGTCGACCGCACCAGGCAACACAAGCAAGCCGTCTGCGTCAATGACACGCTCGGTCTCCCTAGGGATGCTTTGGTCAGGAGCGAGCAGGCCGGTGACCACGCCGTCCGCTACGAGAACGGTCGACGGCGCCGCGGCCGCTTCGTTCACGACGACTCCTCCGCGGATCGCAATCGTCGGCCTCGACGTGTTGGGTGCTTGCTTCGCTTTCACAGTGCTTGCTTCCTCGACAGGTTGGCCGCACCGGACTCGACGTTGATGGCTCAGGTGGTGCCGAGTCCGGCGCGGCAAGTGGCTACTTGGCGTTCTTCTCGATCGCTTCCTGGGTGATCCAAAAGCCTTCACGACCGGAGAATTCGACGAGGACCGAGTCCTCCAGCCACTCCACGCGGTGCGGCTTCGCCTGGAAATATGCGTCCCCCGCTTCGCAGTCGACGTGTCCGTCGGGCGTGTGAATCCGGACCTTGCCCTTGAGCACGACTCCCATATGCTCCGACTGGCACATGTTGTTGGGTAGGCCGGCGAACATATCCATGCCGTCGACACCACCTCGCCCAGCGACTCGGGTCACGATCGTGTCTCCTACCTCGACGAGGTGCATCTCCAGGTCCTCGTCCTTGAACGCGAGACGCTCCTCCGTCCAATTGAGGCGATGCGACTTCGTGGACGGCTGGTGTTCGTGGTTGATCTGCATTCCTAGCCCTTCTTTATGTATTGCAACGACCGGGCCGACCTGACCCGACCAGCGGTGTGTGGTGACGCTGTTTGCATGCCCCGGTCGCAGAGCCACCAGGCGCCAGCCGTGGCGGACAGCGACTTCTTCGTTGGGCTCCCTGAAAAGGCCCAGGGACAGCAGCTCTTGGCGAAGCGAATCCGACAAGCGGCGCGGAGCCTGTTGTCTAAAGTCCTTCGCAACAACGCCTCGCAGTCGACTTCGGCGAGGTCGTGCCACCTCCCACCCATCCGGCAAGGGGAGAGCGGGGAGGCGGGCTCCTCGCAGCTATGCATTCTTTTCATCGAAGGCCCGCCTGAACCGAGTCAGAGACCTTCGAAGGTGGCGTCGCATCGCTGCCGAAGCAGCGGTGCCGTCCTGATCCTCAATCGCTGAGACGATCTCCTCGTGTTCGCCGAGTGCCTCCTTGGTAACAGCGCCGTCGAACCGTAGCCGGAAAAGATGAACGTGCGGATGAAGCCGCTGGACCGAGTCGCGTAGCGGGCCATTCGCCGACGCGGCTGCGATGGTGTTGTGGAGTTCACCATCGAGGCGAGCAAAGATGCTGTATGGCATGGTTCCAGGCTGATCGGCTAACTCGGCCATCTCGCGCTCGAGTGAGCGCATGATCTTGACTGCATTCTCGTCGTGAACCTCTGCCGTCAGCCGAGCGGCGTGCGGCTCGAGGCGTAGACGAACGACGAAGAGGTCTTCGAGTTCCCTTCGCGTCAGCAAACTGCTCGCCCGATAGCCCGAAAGATGGTGCTTCCGTACCAAGCCCTCGGTTTCTAACACAGCGAGCGCCTGACGGATGGGCGTCTGCGAGATGCCCAGCTCCCTTGCGAGCTGATCCACGGTCAGTCTCGCGTCGGCTGGGATCTCTCGGAGGAGGAAGTAGTCGAAGATTGCCTCGTACGCACTGACTGCCATGCCCTCGTTCGCGCGTTCGCGAATGGCTGGACTGTGCGACATTGTGGCGATCCGTCCTGTGCGGTTCGACTGGCTTGACGGCGACTGTGACACACGGCACCGTCTTGACGCAATGATTCGATCGGATCTAGTTTTGCGATCGGATCGGGAGCTGATGTAGAGCACTTCTGCCGCTACGCCCTGTCCGCGACGAGCTTCGCCTCGACGGTCCACTCTGGCTCAGTGCTGGACCTGGCATAGCCCTCCGACTTCTTGTTGTCCTGGCTCAACGAAGGTGAGTGATGACGAAGGCAAACCAAGAGCCGACGTGGCTGCCCGTTGACCACGCCAGCGCGCTAGCAAGTCGCGCACTCGAGGCGGTGGGAGTGGATCCGGAGCATGCACGGATGCAGGTGGGTCTCCTGATCTATGCCGAGCTGTCCGGCCATCCCTCGCACGGCCTGCTGCGTCTGCCGCGGATCGTGGCACGGATCGGCAGAGGTCTGCTCGACCCAGGCTCAGAGGGGTACGGGGAGTGGCTCGGGTCCGCCTTCTACGCCGTAGATGGTCGTCAGGGACTGGGGCCAGTGGTTGCACGCCGTGCACTTGACGCTGTGATGGACCGAGCGGTTGGGACGGGAGTCGCCGCGACAGCGATTTCAGCGAACAATCACCTTGGCATGCTTGCCTGGTACGTCGAACATGTCGCGCGCCAAGGCTTCGCCTGCTTAGGTCTCACGACCAGTGAAGCTCTGGTGCACCCATTTGGTGGCCGCCGACGTCTTATTGGCACAAATCCGATTGCTGTCGGCGTGCCGGCCGAACCCGAGCCCTTCGTACTCGACATGGCCACAAGCGCAATCTCGATGGGTAAGGTTCACGCGCACGAACTCCGCGGCGAACCGCTGGAGCCAGGCTGGGCGTTGGACTCGAACGGTACGCCTACGCTTGACCCAACCGCAGCGCGTACGGGGGCGATCGCACCTTTTGGCGGGGCCAAAGGCTATGGCCTCGGACTTGCTTTTGAGCTGCTCGTCGCGTCCCTGACCGGATCCGCTCTCGGAACGGCAGTCACAGGAACCCTCGATGCTGTCGACCCAGCGACCAAGGGTGACCTCTTCATCGTGTTTAACCGTCGCACCAGCCCCACCTACCTTTCGGAATACCTGCACGAGGTTAGGGCGAGCGGAGACGACAATCCCGTTCTTATCCCCGGTGACCGAGCACGCTTGCGTCGCGAGCAGGCCCGTGCGACAGGCATTGAGGTGCCGCCCTTGTTACTCGCCGAGTTGCAAGCACTTTCCACTCACGGAGGAACAGACGAATGAATGAAGTCGTCGAGCGCCCACGCGCAGACCTGGACTTTGGCCTTATTCGGCAACCACGCGAAGTTGTGTTTGGAGCTGGCCAGCGTCATGTCTTGGCACCGATAGTTCGCAGTTTGGGCTCTACGGCAGTCCTCGTCACCGACGCGGTGATGAGTCAGAGCGCGCTGTTCGCCGAATTGATGACCGAGCTAGGAGGCTCCGGAGTGTCAACGGTCGTCTTCGCCGAAACGCGACCCGAACTGCCTGTCGAGGACGCCGAGCGCGCACTGCAAGCGGTTCGGTCGTCTGAGGTGGGGAGGATTGAAGTGGTTGTTGGCTTCGGCGGCGGGAGCTGTCTTGATTTAGCAAAGGTCGTGGCGCTACTGCTTACGCACGGTGGGACACCACGCGACTACTACGGCGAGTTTAAGGTACCCGGTCCAATCCTGCCTCTTGTAGCAGTCCCCACAACAGCTGGTACGGGTTCGGAGGCCACTCCCGTTGCAGTTCTAAGCGATCCCCGCCATGCGAGCAAGATCGGAATTTCATCTCCTCACCTGATCCCCCACAGCGCCATTTGCGACCCGGAGCTGACCCAAACCTGCCCCGCAGGCCTCACTGCGAGCACCGGGGCGGACGCTCTCACACACCTCATCGAGGCCTATACGGCTATTCGCAGACCGGCTACGACCGAGCTCAGCCGCGAACGTGTCATGGTCGGGAGTGGAGTACTGACGGATCGCTACTGCCTCGAGGGTCTGCGGCTAGTAGGCAGGAGTCTTCGCCGTGCGGTCCTTGAAGGGGGGGCTGGTGCGTATCGCGACGACATGGCAATGGCCGCCTTCTGCGGTGGGATGGCTTTGGGAACTGCGGGAACGGCTGGCGCGCACGCCTTCCAATATCCGATCGGGGCGCTTACGCACACGCCGCACGGCGTCGGCGTTGGTTGCCTATTGCCGTACGTCATGGCTCATAACGGCCCGGCGCGCCGGAGTGAAATGGCGGACATTGCGATCGCGATGGGCGCAGAGGTCGGCAGCAACCCAATCAGGTCGGCCGTGACCGCGGTGCAGGAACTCTTGTCCGACATCGATATCCCGCCCACGCTCGCCGACCTTGGGGTGCACAAGGGCCAGCTTGACGAAATAGCCGAGCGTGGTCTCGAGGTCCGCCGCTTGATCGACAATAATCCCGTCCCCTTAACATTCGAGCGTTCCCGCGAACTCCTGGAGTGCGCTTACACCGGCCAACTTCTCTTCTAACTCAATCCCAACTCTCGGATCGCGAGCCATGACCAATACGCTCTCTCCCCAAAATTTCCCAATCAGTAGCTGCCGACACCCGCGAATAGCCTGATGCAGGGTCGGGCGCTGGGAGCGGTCGTCGCTGGCGCAGTCCTCCAAGTCCTCTACTGGGCGTTCTATGCCGCGTTCGGCGTCTTCCTTCTTGCCATAGGTGAAGACACGAAGTGGTCACCGACAGCGACGACAGTCGCCATCACAGTAGCAAGCGTGACGTTCGGCGTCGGCTCACTTGTGACCGGCTGGCTAACTGATCGCAAGGGGACTCGCCGAGTGGTGTTGGCATGCGGCGTCTTCAATCTTCTCGGCTACGCACTGGCCTCGAAAGCAATGACTCCGACGCACCTGGCGCTCGCGCTGGGTGTGTTGGGCGGCATAGGCATGGCAGGAAGCTACGTTCCGCTGACCACTCTCGTGGCCCGGTGGTCTATGGGGGGAAGTGGTATCGGGGTTGGCGTCATCAACTCTGCCAGCGCAGTTGGCGCAGCCATCGGGCCACCAGCGTCGCTGCACATCATTGGCGAGATAGGTTGGCGGAGTTCTTATCTGCTATTCGCGGTAATCCTTTTGCTAACAGTGCCAGTGGCGGCCGCGTTTCTTCACGAGCCTGCGCCGATCTCGAACGTGACATGGGCTGATGAGCAGCTTCGTACGGAGAGCGAGCGTCAGATGCCCGACTCCGCATCTGACGGGGTAGTCGTATCAACGCGAGGTCGTCGCCACATAGTTGCTCTCGTCGCCATAATATGGTTCATACACGGCCTGCTCGGGGCTGGTGTGGTCGTCTACCTGTACGCATACGCGTCTTCCGTTGGAATTGATCACGCGTTTGCATCAGGAATCGCTGGCCTTTTGGGGCTTATCGGCATCGCGGGAGGGCTTGTAGGAGGCTGGAGTGCCGACGTTATTGAACCGGTCCAGGCATTGAGCATCAGCTTCGCGCTTGTCCTTATTGCGAGCGGTTTGCTGGCTGGCGGCTCGGGGGCTTGGACCATCGCCGCTGCGGCGACACTGTTCGGAGTGGGCTGGTACGCGGCCGGAAGCCTTTTCCCAATCTTAGTCGCCTTCGCGTTGGGGGAAAGGGGACTTGGCACCCGACTCGGCTATCTGCACGTCCTCTGGGCAACGGGCGGAGGGGCGGGACCGATGATTGTGGCGGCGTTGCACGCGCGATTTACCGCGTACCAGCCGGGATGGTGGACATTCACTGGATTGGCCCTAGGTGGATCGGCACTTTCGGTTGCCATACTTCGGCGGCTTACTGACTTGCCAGTAACTTCTGGTCACTGACTGGGTAGCCAACGGAATCTCCCCCGAGACACCCCCCCGAAGTCGCGCACCCGCACGACCGTCCGTCAGCACGTCGACATCGCCCAACAAGAAACCGCCCGCAGTACGCAGGGAGTCCGCAAGACATCCATAAACGTCAGTCGTCGACTATCACCGTCCAACAGTGTTTTCGCAGGTCAAGCCGTTGCCTGCCGCCCAAAGCCCAGGTCAGCGCTATGCCGTGCAGTGAACATCCGCAAGTTCGTCGCACGAGCCGCGCGGCTGCACGACCTCGTCGCGCTGGGCACGATGACCGAGCAGGCCGCGGCGCTCCTCGACGCGTCGGTTTGCGTCGATGTCCGCGCCGCTGGAGCAGATCTCACGACTGCGGCTGCTCGAGCGCTCCTCCGAACAACCCCCCCACCGGCAGGCAGTAACCCTGATGTTCCCGATCGGCTGCCGCTACGAGTCCCGCGCGGACCCAGCCATCGACGTAGACCCGGTTATCCGTTGTCATGCGGGTTGGATCGGAGCCCGCTGAAGTCCCACCGGTCACAGCGGTTTGCTGTCGTCGCAGGTTGTGCACAGATCCGCGTCGCGGGGTTCCGCTGAGCTCGGACAGATTGCATACTCCGGGACGAACCGCCAACACCGCCCATCAGTGACCATCTCGGGACCGCGAGAGACATGAGCCTGACCTACGCCGACACCACGGCCGGTGGCCTGCTCGAGACTCTCGACGCCCAGCTGCGCGACGCGGTGCGCGGGGAGGCCGTGGACCCCCAGCGCGAGTCCCACCTCGTGCGCCGTCTCGCCGAGCGTGTCGTCGCCGACCACGACCAGGCCAGCCTGACCGGTGCCGTGTCACCGGTGGACGACCTGGACGCAGTGGTCGAGGAGCTGGTCGCCCGGGTGTCCGGGTTCGGTCCGCTGCAGCGCTACCTCGACGACCCGACGGTCGAGGAGGTGTGGATAAACGACCCGAGCCGGGTGTTCGTGGCCAGGAACGGCAGGCACGAGCTCACCTCGACGATACTCACCTCGGCGCAGGTCCAGGAGCTCGTCGAGAGGATGCTCAAGTCGAGCGGCCGTCGCGTTGACCTGTCCCAGCCCTTCGCCGACGCGATGCTCCCCGAGGGACACCGGCTGCACGTCGTCCTGGAAGGCATCTCGCGCGGTTTCTCCGCGGTGAACATCCGCAAGTTCGTCGTACGAGCCGCGCGGCTGCACGACCTCGTCGGGCTGGGCACGATGACCGAGCAGGCCGCGGCCTTCCTCGACGCGTCGGTGCGTGCGGGCCTCAACATCGTCGTCGCGGGCGGAACGCAGGCGGGCAAGACCACGCTGCTCAACTGCCTCGCTGCGAGCATCCCCGGACGCGACCGCGTCGTGTCGGTCGAGGAGGTGTTCGAGCTCCGGTTCAGCCATCCGGACTGGGTCGCGATGCAGACCCGACAGCAAGGGCTCGAGGGCACCGGCGAGATCCGGCTGCGCGACCTGGTCAAGGAGAGCCTGCGGATGCGTCCGTCGCGGGTGATCGTCGGCGAGGTCAGGTCGGAGGAGTGCCTCGACCTGCTGTTGGCTCTGAACGCCGGACTGCCGGGGATGGCGTCGCTGCACGCGAACAGCGCGCGGGAGGCTCTGGTGAAGATGTGCACCCTGCCGCTGCTGGCGGGAGAGAACATCTCGGCCCGTTTCGTCGTGCCGACGGTCGCCGCCTCCGTCGACCTCGTGGTCCATCTCGGCATCGGCAATGACGGCGTACGACGTGTCGAGGAAGTCGTCGCGGTGCCGGGCCGCGTCGAGAACGACGTGATCGAGACGGAGCCGCTCTTCGTGATGGAGCGCGGCCGCCTGGCCCGCACCCAGGGCATGCCCCCGCGTCCCGAGCGCTACGAACGAATCGGCATCGACGTACGCGCACTGTTGAACGGTCGTGCCTGACATGGGCGCCGTGCTCGGCCTCGGGGTCGGCGTGGGCCTGGTCCTGGTGTGGCTGTCGTTGACCTCGCCCCGCATCCAGGTCAGTCGAACGGACCGGGGTGGGCGGCTGCGCGACCTGCTGGACCGCGCTGGACTCACCGGGACGTCGACAGGCGCAGTGTTGTCGGTGTGCGGGGTCACCGCGCTGCTGGCCTTCGTGGCGATCCAGGCCGTCTCACAGACCGTGACCGTGTCGGTGGCCTTCGCGCTGATGGCCGCCTACCTTCCGCTGGCGATGCTCGCGGGTCGGGCCCGACGACGCCAGCGCGAGCTCGCCGAGGTGTGGCCAGAGGCCGTCGACAACCTCGCATCGGCAGTGCGGGCCGGCATGTCGCTCGCCGAGGCGCTCACCCAGCTCGGGCAACGCGGTCCGGAGCCCTTGCGGGAGCCGTTTCGCGCCTTCGGCGCCGACTACCAGGTGACCGGCCGGTTCACCGAGAGCCTCGACCGGCTCAAGGCGCGGCTGGCCGACCCGGTCGGGGACCGGGTCGTCGAGGCGCTCCGGATCGCTCGGGAGGTCGGCGGCGGTGAGCTCGGCAACCTGCTACGCAACCTGTCCCGGTTCCTTCGCGAGGACGTCCGCACCCGCTCCGAGCTCGAGTCCCGGCAGGCGTGGACGGTGATGGGCGCGCGGCTCGCAGTTGCCGCACCGTGGGTGGTGCTGCTGATGCTCTGCTTCCAGCGCGAGGTGATAGCCCGCTACGCCTCCCCGGCGGGCGTCGTCGTGCTCGCCGTCGGCGCGGCCCTGTGCCTGGTCGCCTACCGCGCGATGGTCCGGATCGGACGGTTGCCCACCGAGCGGCGGGTGCTGTCATGATCCTGGCCGGGTGGGGAGCGCTGGCCGGTGCCGGCATCGGGCTCGGGATCGTGCTCGTCACCAGCCGCGTGCTGGCACTGCGGCGTCCTCGACTCGACACTCGCGTGCTGCCCTACGTCCGGGACCTGCCCCAGGCGGACCGGCCGATGATCCCGCAGACCACCCGGACCGGTGTCATCCCAGCGCTCTTGGGCCCCCCGCTGACGTCCGCGGCCAGGTCACTCGAGCGCCAGCTCGGCGGGAGCGCCTCCATCCGGCGCCGGCTCGAGCGGGCCGCCCTGCCGATGACCGTCCATGACTTCCGGGTCGAGCAGGTGCTGTGGGGAGTCGTCGGGTTCGGCGGCACCGCCGCGCTGTCCCTCCTCGTCGCCGTACGGTCGCCCGGCCGGACCGGGCCGCTGCTCGTCCTCTGCGCCGTCGGGTTCGTGGCCGGTGTGCTGGCCCGGGAGAACCGACTGAGCGCCCAGGTGGCGCAACGCGAACGTCGGATCCTCGCCGAGTTCCCGACCATCGCAGAGCTGCTCGCGCTGGCGGTCGGTGCCGGCGAGGGACCGGTCTCCGCTCTGGACCGGGTGGTCTCGACGCTCCCGCGGCGAGCTGTCCTCCGACCTCGGCGTCGTGCTCGCCGACATCCGCACCGGCACCCCGGTCGGTATCGCGCTGGACGGACTCGCGCGCCGGTCCGGCCTCCCGGTGGTGGCCCGGTTCGCCGAGGGTTTGGCGATCGCGATCGAGCGCGGTACGCCGCTGGCCGGCGTGCTGCACGCCCAGGCGGTCGACGTACGCGAGGCCGGACGCCGCGCGCTGATCGAGTCCGGTGCCCGCAAGGAGATCGCGATGATGGTGCCGGTGGTCTTCCTCGTCCTTCCGGTGACCGTCGTATTCGCATTCTGGCCCGGCGTCGTCGGGCTCCATCTGGTGACGCCCTGATGTCGCCCAACAGGGAGGGAAGTCGATGACACAGCTGGTGCTGCTGATCCTCTCGCTCACCGCGCGAGTCCGGCAGACGTCACGCCGTGACGAGCGTGGTGACGTGCCGGGATGGGTCCTGATCACGGTGATGACCGCCGGCCTCGTGGCTGCGCTGTGGGCGATCGCCGGGCCGCAGCTGGGCCAGATGCTGCGCGACGCGTTGAGCTCGGTGCGCGGCTGAGCGATGTCCAGCCGTCGAGCGCGGAGTGACCGAGGGGCAGCCGTTGTCGACTTCGTGCTCGTGCTGGTCGTGGTCGTGCCGCTGTTCCTCGGCATCCTCCAGGTGGCGCTGGTGCTGCACGTCCGCAACACCCTGACCGCGGCGGCGTCCGAGGGAGCGCGGTACGCCGCGACCGTGGACCGCCCGCCCGGCGCCGGGGCCGAGAGGACCCGCCAGCAGATCTCGGGAGCGCTCGCGGAACGGTTCGCCCAGGCCGTCACGGCCCGGACTACCACCGTGCACGGAGCACCGGGTGTCGAGGTCGAGGTCACCGCGGTGGTCCCTCCACTCGGCATCTGGGGACCCGGGATGCGCCTCGACGTGACCGGCCACGCCGTCGAGGAGGTCGCCCCGTGAGACGCCGGGACGAACGCGGCACCGCGCTGGTCGAGGTGACCTGGCTGTCCATCCTGCTGCTCGTCCCGCTGGTCTACATCGTGCTCGCCGTCTTCGTGGTCCAGCGCTCCGCGTTCGCGGTCAGCGCCGCCACGCGCGCCGCGGGCCGGGCATACACGCTCGCGCCAACCCAGGCCGACGCCGAGGGTCGTGCTCGAGCGGCGGCCCAGGTCGCGCTGGAGGACCAGGGGATGACCCTCTCCGACGGAGCGATGTCGAGCCGGTGCGACCCGGACCCGGGCGACTGCCTCTCGCCGGGGTCGGTCATCCACGTCCGGCTGACCGTCCCGGTTCGGCTGCCGCTGATGCCGGATGCCCTTGGCGGCAACACGCCGAGCATCCGGGTCGACGCCGAGCACACCGTCCCCTACGGCACGTTCCGCGAGCACCGACCGTGAGGCGACCCGTCAACACCTCGGAGCGCGGCACGGCGTCGTTGCTGATCGTCGGCCTGGCGGTCGTCGCGATCATGATGGTCGGCGTGGTCGTCGATTCATCGGCGGCCTACCTACGCCGCACCGGGCTCGACTCGCTGGCCGACGGTGCCGCCCTGGCCGCGGCCGACGGCATCCAGGGCCGGCAGGTCTACGAGGACGGCCTGGGAACGCGAGCCCGGATCGACGCCGACGTTGCTCGTGTGTACGTCGCCAGGTACCTGCGCGACACCGACGCCGCTCGTCGCTACCCGGGGCTGACCTACGCCGTGCGCGCCGGCGCCGACCGGGTCGTCGTCCATGTCGCGGCACCACTCGACCTGCCGATCACGCCACCCGGTTGGGACCGCCGTCCGGTCGTCTCCGGCACGGCGGCCTCCGTCGTCCTGGTGAGCGACTGAGGGGCTCGCCCGCACCGATCTGCAGCCGGGAAGTAAAGATCGGTCGATGGACCCCGCTGTCTGGTTGTGATGGGCGCCGGAGAGTGCTTGACTCGCTCCAGCACGTCGTAGTGGTCAAGCAGACGCCTCTACCCCCCGTGAGCGTTACGGAAGTGGGCTCAACGATGACCATGACACCTGAGCTCGAGACTGCGCGGGTAGCGCAGGCCCCGAGACCTGCCACGCAGGCCTATCCCGACCCGGACCGTGGCGCCACGACGGCGCGGCTCCTCGACGAGCTGCACCACACCGACGACGAGAAGGAGAAGGCCGCGCTCCGCGCCGAGGTCGTCGTCCTCAACATGGGCGTGGCTCGGGCCATCGCGCACCGCTACCGCCAGCGCGGCCTCGCCGAGGACGACCTCGTCCAGGCGGCGTACGTCGGGCTGGTCAAGGCCGTCAACGGATTCGACCCCAGCCACGAGCGGGACTTCCTGTCCTACGCCGTGCCCACCGTCACCGGTGAGGTCAAGCGCTACTTCCGCGACTTCGGCTGGGCGGTCCGGCCACCCCGTCGCGTGCAGGAGCTGCAGGGCCAGATCGCCAAGGTGTCCGCCGAGCTCACCCAGCGGCTCGGCCGCTCTCCGAGACCGAGCGAGGTCGCCCAGCATGTCGGTCTCGACGTCGAGTCGGTCATCGAGGCGCTGGCCGCGGACGGCGCGTTCACACCGGCGTCGCTCGACGTACCCGTGGGGGAGGACGGCGCCGCCACGCTCGGGGATCTCATGCCCCACGAGGAGCGCGACTTCGGCAGCGCGGAGGCCCGGGTCATGCTCGGCCCGGCCGTGCGCGCCCTCGCCCCGCGCGACCGTCGGATCCTCGAGCTGCGCTTCTTCGAGGGCTGGACGCAGGAGCAGATCGCCCAGGACATCGGGGTGACCCAGATGCAGGTCTCCCGGCTGCTGTCGCGGATCCTCAAGGACCTGCGCACCGAGCTCGGCTGAGCCAGAGCAGGTCAACCGAGCGGAAGCTCCGAGCGCGGCGCGCGCACCAGAGGTATGACGGCCCAGACGCCGGCGAAGAACACCAGCGAGATGACTCCCGACACGGACGCCGCCACGCGGTTGGTGACCAGGTCGAACACCAGCCACACCACCCCCGAGGTGGTCACCGCAAGGAACAGCAGCCCGGCCCGCGCGGCCCGGTTGGCAGCCTCGACGAGCCATTCCCGCTGGCCGTGCCGGAACAGCATCCGATGGAAGGCGACCGGGGCGATGATCAGGCCGGTCGCGATCACGGAGCCGCACAGCACGCCGAGGTAGGCGCCGCGCTGCACGTCGTCGAGGTCCTGGAACCGGCTGGTGAAGGGCAGGGTCAGCAGGAAGCCGGTCAGGATCTGGACGCCGGTCTGGGTGACCGCAGCTCCTGCAGCAGCTCGTTGAGGTTGCGGGTCAGCCGCTCGGGCTTGGACTCGTCGTGCGACCCGCCCTTGGACTCGTCTGCTTCACCCATCGGGCGAGGCTACTTCCATCTATCGGCCGACCGCCTTCGCGAGCTGGTCCTTCGTCATCTTCGACCTGCCCTTGACGCCCTTCTCCTTCGCCTCGCGGTAGAGCTGGTCCCTGGTCCGGCCCCCGGAGCCGCTGTGCGAGCGCAGCCCGCCGCGCCGCCCCGAGGAGATGTCCTCGGTCGACGTACGACTCGCCTGCTTGGCCTCCCCGGCACGGGCCCGCTCCTTGTTCACGGTGCGGGCCGCGATCTCCTCGGCGGTGTCCTCGCTGCGTCCGCGCTCCTCGAGCCCCTCCTTGACGTGCTCGTACTGGCGCTCACGCTTCTCGTTCCAGGCCTGCTGCGGCATCTGGCGCTCCTCTCAGGAGGATGGGGTCGGGCAGTACCCGTCCCCGCGTCGGCGCATGCGCCGATCCGGGGCGCGTAGGGTTGGCTGCTGTGGCAGGCCCCGACGTCGAGACCCAGGTCAAGCAGCTCCAGGCGACCATGCACACCATCGAGCAGGTCCTGGACCTCGACTCCATGCGCGCCGAGATCGCCGACCTCGCGGAGCAGGTCGCCGTGCCCGACCTGTGGGACGACCAGCCCAACGCGACCCGGGTGACCGGACGGCTCTCGCTCCTGCAGGGCGACCTCGACCGGTTCACCAACCTCCAGCAGCGTCTCGACGACCTGAGCATCATGCTGGAGCTCTCCCGCGAGGAGGAGGACGCGGACTCGATGAGGGACGCCGAGGCCGAGCTGCGCAAGATCCACAAGGCAGTGGATGCCCTCGAGATCCGCACCCTGCTGTCCGGCGAGTACGACATCCGGGACGCACTGATCACCATCCGCTCCGGCGCCGGGGGCGTCGACGCCGCCGACTTCGCCGAGATGCTGATGCGCATGTACACCCGCTGGGCCGAGCGCCACAAGTACCCGGTCGAGGTGTTCGACACCTCCTACGCCGAGGAGGCCGGTCTCAAGTCGGCCACCTTCGCGATCCACGCGGAGTACGCCTTCGGCACGCTGTCCGTCGAGGCGGGCACCCATCGGCTGGTCCGGATCAGCCCCTACGACAACCAGGGCCGCCGCCAGACGTCGTTCGCCGCCGTCGAGGTGGTGCCGCTGCTCGAGCAGACCGACGAGATCGACATCCCGGACGAGGACATCCGCGTCGACGTCTACCGGTCGTCCGGCCCGGGCGGACAGTCCGTGAACACCACCGACTCCGCAGTTCGGCTCACGCACATCCCGACCGGCACGGTCGTCTCCTGCCAGAACGAGAAGAGCCAGCTGCAGAACAAGGCCAGCGCGATGATCATCCTCAAGGCGAAGCTGCTGGCCATGAAGAAGGCCGAGGAGCGGGCCCACCTCGACGAGCTACGAGGTGACGTCCAAGGGTCGTGGGGTGACCAGATGCGCAACTACGTGCTGCATCCCTACCAGCTCGTCAAGGACCTCCGCACGGAGTACGAGACCGGCAACCCGCAGGCCGTGTTCGACGGTGACATCGAGCCCTTCCTCGAGGCCGGCATCCGCTGGCGTCGCGGCGCGGACTCCGCCGCGACGGTCTGACGAGCAGCGCGGTCAGCGGTCGCCGAGAGCCTCGGCAACGCTCACGCACCACCGCTCGGCACGCCGTTCGGTGCGGGCCGGGCCGGCCAGCCCAGGCGGGCTGCTCAACCGGCAGGTCAGCCAGGCGTCACCGAACAACCCGCGTAGCGTGACGGACCGGCTCGCCGGCCTGGAGGTCCGGCACAGCGTGGTCACGGAGGGGGTCCCGTACGTCGGGGTGCTGGCCAGCCTCGAGCAGCCGCTCTCCCGCTGAGCCGCACGCAGGATCGACCGTGCCTCGGCAGGCGTCACCGGGGCGGCGAACACCCACGCCTGGGCGCGTGCGCCGCTGCCGGCTCGGAAGGTGCAGGCGAACTCGTGCGACACGTCGGTCAGCCCTCGCGCCAGCGCAGCCCGGTCGCCGTTGCCGTAGTGGCCGGCGGCGCTGACCGGCGCCGCGAGCGCGACGGCCACGTCGGCCTCGTCGAGACGTCCGCAGAACGGTTCCCGCGCGATCGGGAGGTCGCTGACGTCCAGGCTGTCCAGGGGAGTGCTGGCCTGCGTCGGGCCGGTCGACGGCCGGGCCTCGGGTTCGGGTCCGGGTCCGGTCACCAACGGCCGGACGACGACCGCCGCTACGCCGGCCGCGACCAGCAACGCCACTGCCGGGGCGGCGAACCTGCCACGGGTCGCACGGGCGCGAGCTCCCGCACCCCTCCTTCCCGGCATGCCGACAACCTAGTGGGTCCACCGCGCCGACGATTCGGCCGTCCCAGCAACGTCGCCTAGACTCCTTAGTTGGTCCGATGCCGCCGCGCCTCCAGCACGGATGACGGCGGCTCGGCCTGCTAGATGTGTCCCCCACCCCGTCCGAGAGTCCCCGTGATCCGATTCGAGAGTGTGACCAAGCAGTACGGCGGCCAGAACCGTCCTGCGCTCGACGACGTCGACGTCGAGATCGAGAAGGGCGAGTTCGTCTTCCTGGTGGGCGCGTCCGGCTCCGGTAAGTCGACGTTCCTGCGGCTGGTGCTGCGCGAGGCACGGCCCTCTCACGGCCTGGTCTACGTCGCGGGGAAGGAGATCAACCGGCTCGCCGGGTGGAAGGTCCCCGGGCTGCGCCGTCAGATCGGCACCGTCTTCCAGGACTTCCGGCTGCTTCCGAACAAGACCGTCACCGAGAACGTTGCGTTCGCCCTGCAGGTCATCGGCAAGCCGCGCACATTGATCAACAAGGTGGTCCCCGAGACCCTCGAGCTCGTCGGGCTCGAAGGCAAGGGCGAGCGGATGCCGGACGAGCTCTCCGGTGGCGAGCAGCAGCGGGTCGCGATCGCCCGGGCCTTCGTCAACCGGCCGATGATCCTGATCGCCGACGAGCCCACCGGAAACCTCGACCCCGCGACGTCGGTCGGCATCATGAAGCTCCTGGACCGGATCAACCGGACCGGTACGACGGTCCTGATGGCGACCCACGACGCCAGCATCGTCGACCAGATGCGCAAGCGCGTCATCGAACTGTCCAACGGCAGCGTCGTCCGCGACCAGTCGCGCGGCGTCTACGGCTACCAGCACTGAGCGACGATACGGATCTCGATACTGATGCAGCTGACCTACGTGTTCTCCGAGCTCGGAAACGGGCTCAAGCGCAACGTCTCCATGACCATCGCGGTCATCGTCACGATCTTCGTGTCGCTGACTCTCGTCGGCATGGGCCTGCTGCTGAACGCCCAGGCGCAGAAGGCGGAGGACTTCTGGGGCAGCAAGCTGCAGATCACGGTCTTCCTCTGCAACCAGAACTCTGCCACGGCGAACTGCGTGAACGGCGAGGTGACGGATGCCCAGAAGGACCAGGTCCAGCAGGTACTCCGGACCAACAGCGAGGTCGCTTCCTACCGGCTGGCCAGCAAGCAGGAGGCCTACGACAAGTGGCGCGCGGCGTACGTCTCGAACAACGACACCGAGCGACGTGTCTACTCCTCCATCCGGCCCTCGGACATGCAGGAGTCCTACGAGGTGCAGCTCAAGGACCCGCAGAAGTTCCAGGGCATCAAGAGCGCGCTCCAGGGCCTGCAGGGCGTGAACAGCGTGCGCGACCTGCGCTCGGTGCTCAAGCCGATCTACTTCTGGATGAGCGTGATGAAGTGGGGGGCGATCGCCATCGCCGTCGTTCCTGGTCGTGGCGGCCATCCTCCAGGTGGGCAACACGATCAGACTCGCGGCGTTCGCACGACGGCGCGAGATCGGGATCATGCGGCTCGTCGGTGCGTCCAGTCTCTACATCCAGCTGCCGTTCCTGATGGAGGCGCTGGTAGCGGCCGTGGTCGGTGTGGCCCTGGCAGCGGGCTCGATCATGGTGTTCATGTGGGTGGTCATCTACGGGATGCTCAGACCCACCTCGAACATCGTCGCCTGGGTCGACTGGGGGGACGGCGTGCTCGCGGTCGCCTGGATCGCGCTGATCGGGCTGGCCCTGACCTTGATTCCGACACTCGTGATGACCCGGAAATACCTCAAAGTGTGACCAAAGCACGTTACCGTCAGAGGTAGCTCCATCCCTCACCAGGCCCTCCTCCGCACAAAGGCAGACGGTGCGCAGTCCATCCCGTACTCAGCGTGCCCGCGCGCTGGCGACCCTCCTGGCCGCCAGCGTGCTACTCGGCATTGCAGCGGGACCGCTCGCGTCGGCCGACGACCTCGCAGACAAGAAACAGAAGATCCAGCGCGAGATCGCCGGCGTGCACGACAACCTCGACGAGTCCAGCGCCCAGCTGCGCCAGGCGGCTTCCGCGTTGGCGGCGGCTCGCGCCCAGCTCGCCTCGGCTCAGGCGCATCTGGCCGAGACACGCGGCGAGCTCGCGGCCGCCGAGGTGCTCGACAAGCAGATGCAGGCTCGGCTCGAGGCGGCGGTCATCCGCCTGAAGGAGGCCACCGCCGACCTGGCGGCCGGGCGCAGGAAGATCGCCGCCCAGGAGCGGGCTCTCGGCCAGATCGTGGTAGCGAACTTCCAGACCGGTAACCCGTCCCTGATGGGCCTGTCCATGGTGCTCACCTCCCAGGACCCGACCGCGCTGACGGCACAGCTCAACTCGGTGCACAACGTCATCGACAAGGAGGCCGTCGTCCTCGACCGCCTCGAGGCGACTCGTGCGCTGGCCACCGTGCAGGAGCAGGAGGTCGCCGCCGCCAAGGCCGACGTGGAGCGGAAACGCACCGCCGCCGCCGAGAACCTTGTCCGGAAGCAGAGCCTCGAGGTTCAGGCCGAAGGAGCCGAGGCCCAGGTCGCCAACCTGGTGTCGCTGCGGTCCGAGGCGGAGCAGAAGGCCGATCGGGCCAAGCAGGCCGACCTCGCACAGCTCCGGGGCATGGAGTCCGAGCGCAACCGGATCGCCGCTCTGCTGCAGGCCCGGGCAGAGGAAGCACGTCGTCGCTCGGCGGCAGCCGCGGCCCGCGCCGGAGCAGCCGGCGGTCCGATCCTCGGTGACGGCGGACCGATCCACTCCAACGGCTTCCTGGACTACCCGGTCGCCGGATCGGTCACCTCGCCGTTCGGCTGGCGGGTCCACCCGATCTACGGCTATCGGGCGCTCCACGACGGCATCGACTTCGCTGCCTCATGTGGCACACCGATCCACGCCACTGCGGACGGGACCGTCCTCGAGTCGTACTACCAGAGCGCCTGGGGCAACCGCGTGATCATCGACCACGGCTTCCACCACGGCGTGGGGGTGGCGACCATCAGCAACCACATGTCCGGTCCGGCCATCGTCGCGCCCGGCCAGCACGTGTCGCGCGGCCAGATCGTCGGGTACGTCGGTACCACCGGCTGGTCGACGGGCTGCCACCTGCACTTCACGGTGCTCCAGAACGGCTCCCCCGTGGACCCGCAGAACTGGTTCTGACCGGCTTCCGGTCGTTCGAGCCAGGCGGAGGCGGGTTGCCGCGACCTGCCAGAATCGACGCCATGGCCAAGCAGGAGGGGCGCAAGCTCGTCGCGCAGAACAAGAAGGCGCGCCACGACTACCTCATCGAGGACACCTACGAGGCCGGCATGGTGCTTCAGGGCACAGAGGTGAAGTCGCTGCGCGCCGGTCGCGCGTCCCTCGTGGACGGCTTCGCCGAGGTCGACGGCCACGAGGTGTGGCTGCACGGCGTGCACATCCCGGAGTACACCCAGGGAACCTGGACCAACCACGCGGCACGACGCAAGCGCAAGCTGCTGCTCAACCGGACCGAGATCGACAAGATCGAGCGCCGTGTCAACGAGCGTGGTCTGACGATCGTGCCCCTCTCGCTGTACTTCAAGGACGGCCGGGCGAAGGTCGAGATCGCGCTGGCGAAGGGCAAGAAGAGCTACGACAAGCGACACGCGCTCGCCGAGCGCCAGGCCAACCGGGAGGCCGAGCAGGCGATGGGCCGCCGCCTCAAGGGCCGCACCGTTGGCTGACCCCCGGCTGGTCGACACCGATCGGCTGGTCGAGCCCGTCGAGACCCGGGTGGTCGCGCCCGTCGAGACCCCGCTCCGCGACCCCGACGTCCCCGCCTGGTGGGCCGAGCTCGGGCTGCCCGGACTGTTCGACGTGCACGTGCACTTCCTCCCGCCGCCGGTGATGCGCAAGGTCCGGGCACAGTTCGACACCGCAGGCCCGTTGATCGGGCGGGACTGGCCGCTGGTCTACCGCGGCGACGACGACGAGCGCGTCCGGTTGCTGCGGGCCATCGGCGTGCGCAGGTTCTCCTCACTGCCGTACGCCCACCGGCCGGGCATCGCCGGGTACCTCAACGACTGGTCCGCCCGGTTCGCGGCCGACGTACCCGAGTGCCTGTCCTCAGCCACGTTCTTCCCAGAGAAGGGCGTGCACGAGTACGTCGGCGATCTCCTCACGTCGGGTACGGAGATCTTCAAGGTGCATGTCCAGGTCGGCGACTTCGACCTGCTGGACCCGCTGCTCGAGGGCGCCTGGGGGCAGATCGCCGACGCCGGCACCCCGGTGGTCATCCACGTGGGTGGCGGACCGGTCGGCAACGACCACACCGGGCCCGGCCCGATGCGTCGGCTGATGGAGAAGCATCCGAGGCTCGTCGCGGTGATCGCGCATCTGGGCGCCCCGGAGTACGCCGACTTCCTCGGCATCGCGGAGGACTTCGAGCGCGTGCACCTCGACACGACGATGGTGTTCACCGACTTCTTCGAGGAGATGGCGCCGTTCCCCCGCGCGCTCACGCCGAGGCTGCGCGACATCGGCGACAAGGTCCTGCTCGGCTCGGACTTCCCCAACCTGCCCTATCCCTACGCCCACCAGATCGAGGCGCTGGACGGGCTGCACCTCGGCGAGGACTGGCTGCGGCGGGTGTGCTGGCAGAATGCCATGGCGCTGTTCGGCGACTGCGCAACTTCTCTGCCCTCCGGGGCAGAGTAGGAATACCGTCCGGTGGGCTCGCGTTCTACCGCGTAGACTGCTCACGCAGCAGTGATACACAACTCAAGAGGGGCTGATCGGTTTCGACTTGGGACGTTCGTTCCAGGGGAAGCGGGTCGAGGATCCAAGGTCATCTGGTTAACGATCCTTGGAAACTAATAACTGCCAAGTCACAGCGCAGTTCGTTCGCCCTCGCCGCCTGAGGCGGGGCAACGGGTCAGACTAGAGGCGCCTCCGCTCTAGAACCTGGCCTCATCTAGGAGGCTTGCTGGTGAGTCCGGGCCACGAGGACTCATCGGGACTTCTGTGTGGCTGAGTCCGTCGGCGACGTGTCAGTGCGAGCGCCGGGACTGAGAAAACGACATCACTGACTGCACCCGGAGAAGCCCTGGATCGGCGCCGAAGGACGCGGGTTCGATTCCCGCCAGCTCCACCGTGCAAGCCCTCATGAGACAGGAAGCTCCTGGACCGCGCCAGCGGGCCGGGAGCTTCTTCGTCGTCCTCGTCGTCCTGGTCGCGGGTGACGGGCACCGCGACACTGCGCGCTTCGTTCCCGCTCGGGCATGACGCATGGTCGCGCCGGGTAATGTCGCAGTGCCCCATCCTCTCCGCTCAGAAGGACCTCAATGGCCATCATCGGTTTCCTCGTTTTCGGGCTCGTCGTCGGCGCGATCGCACGCCTGATCAAGCCTGGAAAGCAAAATCTCAGCCTGCTCATGACCCTCGGTCTCGGCGTCGTGGGTTCACTCATCGGCGGCGTCGTCGCCAACCTGCTCGGCACCGGTGGCTTCACGGAGCTGAACATCATCGGAGCCATCGTCGCCATCGTGGCGGCATTCCTGCTGATCGGCGTCTTCGAGGGGATGTCCGGCAAGTCCCGGTCCCGTGCCTGACCCTCGTCCGTCGTAACGATGGAGGACTGCCTGTTCTGTCGGATCGCCGCGGGTGAGGTCGAGGCCGACATCGTGCTCGAGACCGAGCACGTGGTCGGCTTCCTCGACCACCGCCCGGTCTTCAAGGGCCACGTCCTGCTCGTCCCCCGCGAGCATGTCGTCACGCTCCCGGACCTACCCGACGCACTCCGCGACCCGTTCTTCGAGGCCGGCCAACGACTCGCTGCGGCGATGCTGGCCGGCCTCGGCGCGCAGGGCTCCTTCGTCGCCATCAACAACACGGTCAGCCAGAGCGTGGCCCACCTTCACCTGCACGTCGTGCCTCGCACCAAGGGCGACGGTCTGCGTGGGTTCTTCTGGCCGCGGAGCACGTATGCGGACGCCGCCGAGCGGGCGGGCTACGCCGCGCGGGTACGCAAAGCGCTCGGGGCGGCCTGAGCGCTCGGTGGTGGTCGGGCTAGGCGCGAGGGCCCGCCCCGGTGCGGCCGGCTCCGCTCGCCTCCGCCATGGCCGGCTGTTCGACGGGGATGCGCTCGGGTTCGCGGCTCATCATCCGAGGACGGCCGCGGTCGTGGTTCCCGGTGCCGATCGCGGCGATCCATACCGCCGCCGCGCCGAGCGCGGCGCCGCCGAGCGTGTCCACGAAGTAGTGCCAGCCCAGGTAGACCGTGGCGATGACGGTCAGCCACAGGAACACCCACAACGACACGCGGACCCAGCGCCTCATCCGCAGCAGTCCCGCCAGCAGGCAGACGGTCACCATGATCCCCACGTGCAGCGAGGCGAACGCCGCGATCGACTGCACCGCGTGCGTCCCGAACGGGTCCTGCAGCACGGTGAACCGATCCGCGATCATGTTCTCCTGCAAGGTGGCCACGTAGGTGTGCGGCAGCGCGTCGAAGTCCTGGGGGCTGGCGTACACCGGGCCGAGGGTCGGGACCGCGAAGTACGTCGCAACGCCCAGCACCCAGTCCACGGCGACCGCCGTGACGTACCACTCGCCTCCGGTCCGGTCCCGCGACCAGACCAGGGCCACCACGATCGACACGGGCACGAACACGATCCACACGACGTACACGAGGGAGAGGAACTCCGCCGCCCAGCCGACACCGAGCATCTGGTGCAGCGTCGCGGCCGGGTCGTGGCCGAGCCACAGGACGCGGTCGATCCGCTCGAGGGTGTCGTCCCACAGGTCGCGGTTCACGAACGGCACGAAGCTCTTGAGGTTCCGGAACGCGGCGTAGGTCAGATACCACGCGCCGAGGCCGACCAGCGCGAACCGGATGTGCTGCCAGGTCCAGCGCTCCCGGACCACCTCGACCAGCGTGCGGGCCAGCCGGCGCGGGGACCGACTGCGCCAGAGCGCGCGAGGGACCACGTCACTGAGCAGGGCAAGCATCAAGATGACGGGGAACCGCACGTACGTCGGTACGGCGACACCGTCGGGGTCCCGCAGGGGGAGGTGGTACGACGAGGCGACCGTCACCGCAACGACCGCCAGGGCCACGGCCATGGCGGTGGCAAAACGGAACCCACCAGTGCGCACGCGGAGATACTACTTTCCAATCCCTCAGGTTCCCGGTATCGCGGGTTCGTGAGCGCGCAGCGCCCCCTAGAGTGGGCGCCGCACCGCCCCCACCTTGCCGAGCCAACCAGGAGGAACCGTCCATGAGCCGCTACGAGGGCCGCGTCGCGGTGGTGACCGGAAGCGCGCGAGGGATCGGTGCCGCGACCGCCAGGCGACTCGCCGACGAGGGAGCATCCGTCGCGGTCCTCGACCTGGACCAGGCTGCCGCCGCGTCGACCGCGGCGGGTCTCGGCGCGGCCGGCTCGGTCGGCCTGGCCTGCGACGTAGCCGACGCCGCTTCGGTGGAGGCAGCGGTCGGCTCGGTCGTCGAGCAGCTCGGGAAGGTCGACATCCTGGTCAACAACGCGGGCGTGACCCGCGACAACCTGCTGTTCAAGATGACCGAGGACGACTGGGACGCGGTGATGAACGTGCACCTGCGCGGCTCCTTCCTGATGAGCCGGGCGGTGCAGACCCACATGGTCGCCCAGAGGTACGGCAAGATCCTCAACCTCTCGAGCGTGTCGGCGCTGGGCAACCGCGGGCAGGCCAACTACTCGGCAGCCAAGATGGGGCTCCAGGGCTTCACCCGCACCCTGGCTCTCGAGCTCGGCCCGTTCGGAATCAACGTCAACGCGATCGCACCCGGCTTCATCGTCACGGACATGACGGACGCGACGGCCCGCCGGCTGGGTGTGCAGCCCGAGGAGTTCCGCACCGCGGCAGCCGAGACGACGCCGGTGCGCCGAGTGGGCCGTCCGGAGGACATCGCTGCAACGGCGGCGTTCCTGTGCAGCGACGAGGCGTCCTTCATCACCGGCCAGACCCTCTACGTGGACGGTGGCGCGAGAGTCTGAGGCGCCGCGTCGCCGGCGACACGCACCTCGGCGCGCGCTGCGCGGATCGCGACCTCTGCCTGCGCACACTAGGTCGCATGACCGGCAACGCCGCTCCCTCCGCCCACGCTGACCGCGTACGTCGCGGTTCCAGCAGCCGGGTTCGCTGCGCAGGGGCGGTCCTGGCGGGGTGTCTGGCGGCGGCCACCACCCTTGCCGGGTGCAGCGGCAACGATGACGACTCCGAACAGCCGGACGCCCAGGCCACCGCGCCCGGGCTCACGGTGACCGGCGAATGGCCCTTGACCGGGCTGCCCGCCGAGGGCGACTCTCCCACCCATCCGGTCATGGTGGTGAAGATCGACAACAGCGAGGCCAGCGTCCCCCAGCTCGGCCTGCGCAGGGCCGACCTGGTCACCGAGGAGCTCGTCGAGGGCGGCGCCACGCGCCTGGCGGTCTTCTACTACCAGCACCTACCCGGTCTCGTCGGGCCGGTCCGTTCGATGCGGGCCACCGACATCGGGATCGTGAAGCCCGCGAAGGCGGTGCTGGTGGCGAGTGGTGGCGCGCCCCCGACCGTGCGTCGGGTCAAGGCCGCCGGCATCAAGGCGTTCACGGAGGGGGCCAAGGGATACCGCCGCGACGACGGGCGCCCAGCGCCGTACAACCTGTTCATGGACCTCGCCAGGCTCGCGAAGACGGTCAAGGCCAAGGCCACTGTCGAGAGCTACCTGCCGTTCGGCTCCGCCAAGGACCTGCCGAAGGGACAGCCCGCGAAGGGTCTGTCCGCGGTCTTCTCGGGGGGCCACACCACCCGCTGGCTGTACGCCGGCGGGAAGTACACCAACCAGAACAGCTTCGCCAAGGACGGCGACCGGTTCCGTCCCGACAACGTTCTCGTCCTGCGGGTCCGGGTCGGCGACGCGGGCTACAAGGACCCGGCCGGGAACCCGGTCCCGGAGACGCACTTCACAGGCAGCGGGAAGGCGATCCTCTTCCACGGCGGGCGGATGGTCCACGGCACCTGGAAGAAGTCCCTCGACTCCACCATCGACCTGCGCACCCGGGCCGGCGAGCTCGCGGTGCCCGCGGGGCACACCTGGATCGAGCTGGTGCCGACCAAGGGCGGCGACGTCACCATCTCGCGATAACCGGCACGCCCCGGCTCACTCACGCCCGCCAGCAGCTACGGCGCGGTCTCCGGGAGTCGGAGGTCTGGGCGGACATGGCACCATATGCGAGTGGCTACCGACCTGCGCCCGGGACACCCGAGCATCTCCTACTCGATCACCGTGCGTCTCGAGCTGCCGGCCGGGGGCCCGGCGGTCAGTGGACTGACCAGCTGCGTGGAGGCGGTCGGCGGCATCGTCACCGCCCTCGACGTCACGGCATCCGGGCACGACAGGCTCCGCATCGACGTCACCTGCGCAGCCTCCGACACCGCGCACGCGGACCAGATCGTCGACGCGCTGCGCACGATCGATGACGTCGTGGTGCACAAGGTCTCCGACCGGACCTTCCTGATGCACCTCGGCGGCAAGATCGAGATGAAGTCGAAACACCCCATCCGCAACCGCGACGACCTCTCGATGGTCTACACCCCCGGTGTCGCGCGGGTCTGCGAGGCGATCGCCGCCAACCCCGAGGACGTCCGTCGGCTCACCGTGAAGCGCAACTCGGTCGCCGTGGTGACCGACGGGTCAGCGGTCCTCGGGCTCGGCAACATCGGTCCCGAGGCAGCGTTGCCGGTGATGGAGGGCAAGGCCGCGCTGTTCAAGAGGTTCGCCGGCATCGACGCCTGGCCGCTGTGCCTGGACACCCAGGACTCGGACCTGATCGTCGAGATCGTCCGGGCCGTCTCGCCGGGTTTCGCCGGCATCAACCTCGAGGACATCTCCGCTCCCCGCTGCTTCGAGATCGAGCGTCGGCTGCGTGAGGTCCTCGACATCCCGGTGTTCCACGACGACCAGCACGGAACCGCGATCGTGGTGCTCGCGGCGCTCACCAACGCGTTGCGCGTGGTGGACAAGGAGCTGTCCGACGTTCGCGTCGTGATGTCGGGTGCCGGGGCAGCGGGTACGGCGATCCTGCGCCTGCTCCTGGAGGCGGGAGCACGGGACGTGGTGGTCGCCGACGTCGAGGGTGTGATCTACCGCGACCGGCCGGGGCTGCACGAGTCCCTGTACGCGCTCGCCGACGCCACGAACAGCAAGCGGCTCACCGGCACCCTGCGCGAGGCGATCGACGGCGCCGACGTCTTCATCGGGGTGTCCGCGCCCAACGTGATCGACGCGCGACGACGTGGCAAAGATGGCCGACGGCTCGATCGTGTTCGCCCTGGCGAACCCCGAGCCGGAGATCGACCCGGGCGAGGCGCGCGAGCACGCAGCCGTTGTGGCCACCGGGCGCTCGGACTACCCCAACCAGATCAACAACGTCCTCGCCTTCCCGGGTGTGTTCCGGGGCCTCCTCGACGCCGCGGCCAACGGGATCGACGACACCCTCCTGGTCGCCGCCGCCGAGGCGATCGCCGGCGCTGTCACCGACGACCAGCTGAACGCCAACTACATCATCCCGAGCGTGTTCCACCCCGACGTGCACACCGCGGTTGCGACCGCCGTACGCACCGCCGCGGGGGTGGCCGCGAACCCTGCAACCACGCATGCCTGACCGCATCGGAGCCAAGCTGGGCGTCGGCGACCTGCTGGTCGCCACGCCCGTCCTGCTCGACCCGAACTTCGAACGCACGGTCGTGCTCGTCCTGGACCTCGACGAGGACGGCGCCCTCGGGGTCGTGCTGAACCGGCCGTCAACGGTGCGGGTGCAGGAGGTCCTGCCCGACTGGACGGTTCTCGCAGGTGCCCCCGACGTGCTGTTCCAGGGAGGGCCGGTGGCCACCGACTCGGCGCTGGCGGTCGGGGTGTCGACGTCCGACGACCCGGGGGAGGAGCCGGTCGGGTTCCGCAGGCTGTACGACGACGTGGGGATCGTCGACCTGGACACCCCCACGGAGATCGTCGCGCCCGCGCTGGCCGGCCTGCGGATCTTCGCCGGCTACGCCGGATGGGGCGAGGCGCAGCTCGAGGCCGAGATCGAGTCGGGCTCCTGGTACGTCGTCCCGTCGGTACCGGGCGACCTGTTCGGGGTCGACCCGCTCGGGCTCTGGAAGCGCGTGCTCAGGCGTCAGCCCGGCGAGCTGGCCTGGGTATCCACGCGGCCGCTCGACCCCACCATGAACTGACCCGGGGCCATCTGGTGCGTCGGGGTGGTCGTGGGGCGGCGCTAGACTCCACCATCGTGAGCACCCAGATGAGCCCCGGCACAGAGACGATCGAGGACCGCCGGACCGTCCCCACAGACGACGGCGACCACGAGCGCTTCTCGCACTACGTGGAGAAGGACAAGCTCACCGACGCGATGGTGCTGGGCACGCCTGTGGTGGCGCTGTGCGGCAAGGTCTGGGTGCCGAGCCGGGACCCCGAGAAGTACCCCGTCTGTCCGGAGTGCAAGGACGCGTGGGAGAAGCTGAAGAAGGACAAGGACTGAGACGCAGAGTGTCCTCCGTCTAGCCGCTGAACAGCACGTGCCAGGGCCGGACCCGCACGGACAGCACGCCCGCCGCGACGCAGAGGTCGTCCTCCCCAGCCATCCGGGTCACCTCGTCCGCACCCGGAGCCCCAGGAGTACCGGGAACGCGGAGCACGGTCATACCGGCGCCCGCCTCGTCGGGCAGCGGACCCGCGGCGACCAGCAGCCCGGCGGCGTGCAGCCGGTTGAGGAACGCGACGTGCTCGCCGAACTCCGGTCGCGCGAACACCGACTGCCCCTCGGCCATCGCGGGTCCCGGGCGGTGCTCCAGCACGAACCACGCGTCCGGGTGGTCGTCAACGGGCGTGCGGCTGTCCTCGTTCATCGTTGCCTCTCGTGCTGGGGACCCCCGTCGTCCTCGTGAGTATCCTCGGCGCATGGCCGCCGAGACGTCGCAGACGCTGGACCGCGGCCTGCGTGCCCTCCGGACGCTGGCGGCCACGCCGAGCGGGATGAGCATCACCGCCCTTGCGGCCGAGATCGGCGTGAACCGAACGGTCGTCTACCGTCTGGTGACCACTCTGGAGCTGCACGGCCTGGCCAGGCGCGACGCGAACGGCCGGCTGCACGTCGGGCTGGGCGTGCTGGCACTCGCCCGAGGTCTGCAGCCGGTGCTGCGCGAGCTCGCTGCGCCGGTGCTGCGTGCACTGGCCGAGGAGCTCGGCAGCACGGCACACCTCACCGTCGCCGACGGCGGAGAGGCGCTGGCCATCGCGGTCGTCGAGCCGAGCTGGACCGACTACCACGTCGCCTACCGGGTCGGCGCCCGTCACCCCTTGGAGCAGGGCGCGGCCGGCAAGGCGATCCTGCTCGGCCGCACGGAGCCTCCCCGCGCGTCGTACGTCGAGACGGTCGGTGAGATCCAGGCCGGTGCGCACGGTGTCGCCGCGCCGGTGCTCGGCGTCGAAGGGCTCCACGCATCCGTCGGCATCGTCTCGCTGGGCAGCCTCGACGCGGACGAGGTCGGGCCACAGGTGGTGGCGGCCGCCGCCGAGGTCGCGGCCCGGCTCTCCTGAGCGGCCGCCTCGTGCCGGTTCCGCCCGGCTCACCCGGCGCGCTTGGTCAGCAGCGGCCGGGCGTCGCCCAGCACCGCGGCGTACGACGAACGCACCCGCTCGTAGTAGTCGCTCGTCGCGTCATCGGGCTCCACGACGGTGGCGTCCCGCTTCCATCGCGGGGCGGTCTCGGCCTGTGTCGCCGTCCAGGCGGCCTGCCGGGCGGC